>JAXMFJ010000009.1:0-388852 GCA_046347855.1 Burkholderiales bacterium | reverse complement strand
GGCTGCGGCGTTCGTCCTGCCGCTGGCGATGGCGTACGCGGCGCGACACGCCGTCGCGGTGCGCCGCGCGGGGCATGCGGGCAGCCGGCTGACGCTCGGTGCGAACCTCTTTCGCGCGATCCTGTCCGGTCACTCGGGCGTCGTGCTGAGCCGGCACGAGTTCGCCGAGACGTGGAGCCTCGTCGCCAATGCCGACCGGCGTGTCCACCTGGCCATTCCGGAGATGCTCGGCGCATTGCAGGCACTGCACGATGCACCGGACGCTGCGCCGACGCGTCCGTTCATCCTCGCGGCCGGCGAGCGCCGCAGCTACAACGCGAACCAGATCTACCGCGACCCGGCGTGGCGCAAGGGCGACCGGCGCGGCGCCCTGCGCATCCATCCCGATGATGCACGCGACCTCGGCATGGCCGAGGGCGAAACGGTGCGCTGCGAGTCCGACCGCGCCGCGCTCGACGTGTGCCTCGAGTTCGACGACGGCCTGCGGCGCGGCGTGCTCGCCCTTCCCCACGGCTACGGGATGCGCTACGCCGGCGGCGAGCCGCTCGGCCCGTGCATCAACCGGCTGACCGGGTCGGATCACTGCGATCCGTTCACTCGCACGCCGTATCACAAGTACGTTCCGGTGAGCCTCGCCAGGCGGGCCGTCGACGTGGCGGCGTGAGCGTGCCGGGCCATCGTCTACCGAACCTGCCCTGGCGCAAAGTCGCCGCCAATCCCCGCGCGCATAATGGCCGTGGGAGGCGCGCCGCACGTAGCGTCGGCGCGCATCGACAATGCAACCACCGTGGCTTGCGCAGTACCCACCCGGCGTTCCGGCCGCCATCGATGCCGGTGAATTCGCGTCACTGAACGACCTGCGCGCGGCGAGTTGCGCGCGCTTCGCCGACCTGCCGGCGTACCGCTCGCTCGGCGCGGCCATGACATACCGCGAGCTCGACGACGCCAGCCGCGCCTTCGCCGCGTGGCTGCAGAAGGTCGCGCGCCTTGCGCGCGGCGACCGCGTCGCCCTGATGATGCCCAACCTGCTGCAGTACCCGGTGGCGCTGTTCGGCGTGCTGCGCGCGGGCATGGTGGTGGTGAACGTCAACCCGCTCTACACGCCGCGCGAGCTCGAGCACCAGCTGCGCGATGCCGGCGCGCGCGCGATCGTGGTGCTCGAGAATTTCGCGCATTCGCTCGCGCACGTCATCGCCGCCACGTCCATCGACACCGTGATCACGACGCAGGTGGGCGACCTGCTGCCGCGGGTCAGGAGACTGCTGGTCAATGCCGTGGTCAAGCACGTGCACAAGCAGGTGCCGCCGTGGACATTGCCCGGCGCCGTTCCCTTCCGCCGTGTGCTCGCGGAGGGTAAGCGCGAGGCGCTCGACGACGTCGCGCTCACCGGCGACGACCTCGCCTTCCTGCAATACACGGGCGGCACCACGGGCGTGGCGAAGGGCGCGATGCTCACGCACGGCAACATGGTCGCCAACGTGCTGCAGGTGGCCGCGTGGATGTCGCCCAACCTGCGCGACGGCGAGGAGAACGTCGTCATCCCGCTGCCGCTCTATCACGTCTTCGCGCTCACCGGCACGCTGTCCTTCTTCCGGATCGGGTCGCAGGCGGTGCTGGTGGCCAACCCGCGCGACATGCCGGCGTTCCTGAAGGCGCTGCGGCAGACGCGCTTCACCGCGATCATCGGCGTCAACACGCTGTTCCGCGCGCTGCTCGACGCGCCGGGCTTCGCCGCCGTCGACCTGCGTCCGCTGAAGCTCGCGGTGGCCGGCGGCATGGCCGTGCAGCAGGTCGTCGCGCAGCGCTGGAAGCGGCGCGCGGGCGTGCCGCTCGTCGAAGGCTACGGCCTCACCGAGAGCGCGCCGGTGGCGATCGCCAATCCGGTCACCATCGACGAATGGAGCGGCCAGATCGGCGTGCCGCTGCCCAGCACCGAGGCGGCCCTGCTGGACGACGACGGCGCGCCGGTGGCCTCGGGGCAGGTGGGCGAGATCTGCCTGCGCGGGCCGCAGGTCATGCGCGGCTATTGGAACCGCCCCGCCGAGACCGCCGAAGTGCTCGCCGCGGGCGGGTGGCTGCGCACCGGCGACATGGCCGTCATGGATGCGCGCGGCGGATTTCGCATCACCGATCGCAAGAAGGACATGATCGTGGTGTCCGGCTTCAAGGTGTTCCCCAACGAGGTCGAGGACGTGCTGACGATGCACCCCGGCGTGCTGGAGGCGGCCGCGATCGGCATTCCCGACGAGCGCTCCGGCGAGGCCGTGAAGGCCGTGGTGGTGCGCAAGGATCCGGCGCTCACCGAGGCCGACCTGCTCGTGCATTGCCGGCAGCACCTGACCGCGTACAAGATGCCGCGCGTCGTCGAGTTTCGCAGCGAGTCGCTGCCGAAGACCAACATCGGCAAGATCCTGCGGCGGGCGCTGCGCGAAGAGGCGCGCGTCGCTGCCGCGCGGGATCGCGACGACGCGGGCGCGGCCGTCAACGAGGGGCCGTGAACGGCGGCCGGACGTCGGGCGCCGGCGTGACCGGCACGCCCTGCGCCAGCGCCGCGGCGTGCTGGATTTCGAGCGCACGCAGGTACGCGGGACGCGCGCGAAGGCGCGTCCAGTAGTCGGCGACGCGCGGCGGGAATCGCTCGGCGAGCCCCAAGTGCCCGGCCAGCATGAGCGCATAGCCCACCGCGACATCGGCGGCGGTGAAGCGTCCCGCGCACAGGTAATCCGCCGAGGCCACGGCCGCTTCGACCCCGCGCAGACGCGCAAGGAACCAGCGCGCGTAATCGTCGACGACCTGCGGCATGCGCCGCTCCTCGGGCTCGAAGTGCGCGTAGCGCAGCACCAGCGCCTGCGGGAACGTCAGCGTGGCGTCGCTCGTGTGCAGCCAGTTGAGGTACGCCGCGTGGTCCGGCTCGCCGATGGCCACGTCGAGACGGCCGGGGCTGTGACGTGCCGCGAGGTACTGGCAGATGGCCGCCGATTCGGTCATGCGGACGTCCCCGTCGACCCACAGGGGCACGGTGCCGAGCGGATTCTGTGCGAGGAAGGATTTCGCGAGCACGCGCGGCGGAAACGGCAGCATCGCGAGCTCGTAGTCGAGCCCCAGCTCCTCCAGCAGCCACACGGGCCGGAACGAGCGCGCGCTCACGCAGTGGTACAAGGTCGGCATCGAGATTCCTGTCGTGCAGCGCGCAGCGTGCGCACGGACGGATCGTAGCGGATCGTTCCGACATGTGGATTCGGAGCGTGCAATTGGCCTGGCCCTACGACGTTCGCGCCATGCGCCTGCGCGGCCTTCGGGACAAGGGTTAGTATGCGCGCCAGCACGCCGCCGCGCCCCGGGGGAGATGGGCCGCATCCGCAACCGACGACCGGACATGCCACGCCACTGGGTGAACGACGCCATCCAACGCATCGAGCGCGACTTCAAGCGCTCGGCGGACACGCACCTGATCGCGATCGAGCTGCCTACGCTCGCCGGCGTTCGCCTGTATCTCAAGGACGAGTCGACGCATCCGACGGGAAGCCTCAAGCACCGGCTCGCGCGCTCGCTGTTTCTTTACGGCCTGTGCAACGGCTGGATCGACGAGGGCAAGACCATCGTCGAGGCGTCGTCGGGCAGCACCGCGGTGTCGGAAGCGTATTTCGCGCGCATGCTCGGCCTGCCCTTCATCGCCGTGATGCCGCAGTCCACGTCGCCGGCCAAGATCGCGCTGATCGAGTTCTACGGCGGCCGCTGCCACTTCGTCGCCAATCCCGCCGAGGTTTATGTCGAGGCCGAGCGCCTCGCGCACGAGCGCAACGGCCACTACATGGACCAGTTCACGTACGCCGAGCGCGCGACGGACTGGCGCGGCAACAACAACATCGCGGAGTCGATCTTCGCCCAGATGCGCGCGGAGCCCTCGCCGGATCCCGCGTGGATCGTCGTCGGCGCGGGCACCGGCGGCACGTCGGCCACGATCGGCCGCTATATCCGCTACCACGGCAACGGTACCCGCCTGTGCGTGGTCGACCCCGACCATTCCGTGTTCCTCGATTACTACGAGCGCCGCGACCCGTCGCTCACCAGCGCGCACGCCTCGGGCGTCGAGGGCATCGGCCGCCCGCGCGTCGAGCCGTCGTTCGTGCCCGAGGTCATCGACCGCATGATCCGCGTTCCCGATGCCGCCTCCTACGCGGCGATGCGCACGCTCGAGCGGCTCGTCGGACGCAAGTACGGCGGATCGACGGGAACGGATTTCCACGGCGCCGTGCAGATCGCGTGCGAGATGCACGCCGCCGGCGAGCAAGGCGCCATCGTGACGCTCGCCTGCGATGCCGGCGACCGCTACCTCGACACCTACTACAGCGACGCGTGGCTCGCGGCCAACGGGTGCGATATCGCGCCGCATGTGAGCCGCCTGGAGCGTGCGCTGCGTGGCGAGGGGTGGCGGCCGTTATAGAACGTATCCCGGAATCGCCGAACCGATCGACTCCGACGTCGGAATCGTCGTGCCCGCGAAGAGCCTGCCCTCGATGTAGTCGGAGGCGGCAATTCAGTGTCTTGGCCGTTCGGGAACTCGCCGACACTGGATCCCCGCTGACGATTCGACTCCAATGTTGGAATTGTCGTTCCCGCGAAGGCGGGAACCCAGTGTCGTTGCCTTTCAAGGACCCGACGCCACTGCATTCCCCGCGGCGCACAGCGCATCGACGATGAACTGTTCCGTGTAGCCGCTGACTTCCAGCGGCGCGAATCGTGCGAACTTCGACCGCTGGCTCATTCCGTGAGCCTGCCATCTGTCACGCTGTTCGCAAGCCCCTCTTCCCAAGAACCAACAACCCTCATGTGGCTCTTCACGAACTTCGGCTTCTTCAGCGTCGTCCAGAAGAACGGTGAACCGGAACTCACCGTGCGCAGCAGGACGCAAGGCGACCTCCTCCGGCTCCAGCGTCACTACCTGCCCGGATTGAGCGAGCCCGTCTTCGGGCAGGGCACCGATTACCCGTGGCGCGCCCGCTGCCAGGCGGGCGAGCTCGCCAAGGCGATGGCTCGCATCGTCGGGGACATCGAGTACGCCAACTTCAAGGACGAAGTCGGCGCCTGCCTCGGCCCGGAGCGCGCCCATCGCTGCGGCAAGGTCTGGTCGGCGATGCACGGCATCGACGACGACCTGCCCGAGCCTGCGCCGGCGGGATGGGAAGCGCTTCCGTGGCCGGAGAAAGTGCCGGCGGGAAAGGCACGCGCCTTCGGCGGCGTCGTGGTCGACCCCACTGGACGCATCCTCCTGCGCGAAGTTGCGGGCCACTACGACGGCTACGTCTGGAGCTTTGCCAAGGGGCGGCCGGCGCCCGGCGAATCGCCGCGCGCGACGGCGCTGCGCGAAGTGGCGGACGAGCTGGGCGTGCGTGCGCGGATCCTGCTTCCGCTGCCGGGCACCTACACCGGCTCGACGACGCACAATCACTTCTTCCTGATGACCGTCGACCCGGCCGCCGTCGACCTGTCGTTCCGATGCCGCGAGACCAGCGGCCTGCGCTGGGTGCTGCCGGAGGAGGCACGGGCGTTGATCAGCCGGACGACCAACGAAGCCGGCCGCGCGCGCGACCTCGCATTGCTGGAAGCGACGCTCGCGAGCCTGCCGTCGCCCTTTCCGCTGCAAAGGCCGATCGCGCGCCGCGAGGACTGGAAGACGCGCCCGCTTCCGGCAGCGCGATCGTCCCTCGCGTTCACGCGCACGCTCACGCCACAGGAGATGGTGCACGTCGTGCGCGGCTTCATCCCGGCGGTGATGGAGGAAAAGTGGTTCGTCTACTTCGAAGACCACGTGATCCGGTTCCATCGCAGCTGGACCGGCATCGAGATCTTCCGCGTGCATCTGCGTCCCGCCGACGGCAAGCCCGGCACGTGGCAGGTCGCGCGGGTGGAGGTCAACCGCCATCCGGACCAGTATCAAGCCGACAACGACGCCGACGTCCACGCGACGCTGCAGGACCTGATCGAAGGCCTCCTTCGCCTGCGCGAGGAGCCCACGATCGACCCGATGGTGGCTGCGATGCAGTTGGCGACGCAGCCCAGCTACCTCGGATCGCCCGACGTCGTTCGGGAGTTGGTCTCACGCTACTTCGACGTCGTGTCGAAGCACCTCGCGCGCAAGGCGAGCTTTGCCGACGTCACCGCGGCGAGCTGCGAATTCACGTCGGCGATGACCGACGATCCTGCGTACACACGCATGCCGTGGCACTCCCGCGAACAGCTGGGCGAGTCCCTGATCGCACTGATGAACCTGGACAAGGGCTACTGCGCGGACGAGGACCTGGCCTTGGTCGTCTCGGAGTCGACGGCAGCGGTGAGCAACGCCATGCGCGAATTGCTGAAACGCTGCAATGACGACACGCAAGCCCATCCGAAATCCGACGTGTTGCCGCGATTGCAAGCCATGGCGGATTTCGTCGTCGCCGCGTTCCTCGGCACGGCCGCCCTCCTGTATCCGGGCAAGACGCTGGCGGACTTCCACGGCGTGCCCGCGGGGTAGCGGTGCAGGCTGCACCGTCATGAGCTAAACGTCGGGCTCAGCCCATGAGCCTGCGACGCCGACCGCATTCCTTTCCTGCGATCGTTCACCTATCATGGACTTCCGGCCGCGCGCATCGCGTCGGCCTGCACGTCCTGGCGAACGAACGGAGGCATCGTGAGTGGCATGGAGCGGGTTCACCAGATCGACCAGATGCTCAACGCACGCCGGTTCGTGACGCGCAGGGAGCTCCAGGACCGGCTCGGCGTGTCGCTGGCGACGCTCAAGCGCGACCTCGCCTATCTCAAGGACCGGCTCAACGCGCCCATCGTCTACGATCGTGAGCTCGGGGGCTACCGGTTCGATCGCAACAACAAGCAGGCCGGCCCGCAATACGAGCTGCCCGGATTGTGGTTCTCCGCCGAGGAGATCCACGCGCTGCTGACGATGCAGCACCTGCTCTCGAACCTCGATTCCGGCGGCCTCCTCGGGCCGCACATCCGGCCCCTGCTCGCGCGCCTGACGGGACTTCTCGGCGCGGCCGACGATCCCGTCGACCAGGTGAAGCGCCGCGTCAAGGTCGAGAAGGTGGGCGCACGCCGGTTCGACCTCGACCAGTTCCAGGCGGTGGGCTCCGCGCTCCTGCACCGCAAGCGCCTCGTCATCCGCTACCACGCCCGCGGCACCGACGAAGTCACCGAACGCGAAGTCTCGCCGCAGCGCCTCGTCTACTACCGCGACAACTGGTACCTCGACGCCTGGTGCCACCTGCGCGGCGACCTGCGCGCATTCGCGGTCGACGCGATCGAGCGTACGGAGATGCTCGACGTGCGCGCCAAGGACGTCGCCGAGAAGCGGCTCGACGAGGTGCTGGGCTCCGGCTACGGCATCTTCGCCGGCGAGAACGTGTCCTGGGCAACGCTGCTGTTCACGCCGGAGCGCGCGCGCTGGGTCGCCAAGGAGCGCTGGCATTCGCTGCAGGAGGGCCGCCTCCATCGGGACGGCAGCTATGAGCTCAGAATCCCCTATGCCGACGACCGCGAACTGGTCATGGACATCATGAAGTACGGCGGTGACTGCACCGTGCTGGGACCGAAGGCGCTGCGCGATCGGGTCGCCGCCGAGTTCGAGCGTGCACGGCAGCTGTATCGGAAAGGCGCGGAACGCGCCGTTGCCTGAGCACACCGCGCGATCCGCTCCGCCCCGGGCGACGCGTCGCAAGCTCAGATCGCGCGCCCCGCCCCCGCCTCCTCGTACGTCCGGCCGTCCCGGATGCGATAGATGCGCTCGAAGGTCGGAATGATCTTCTCGTCGTGCGTGACGACGATGATTGCCGTGCGGAATCGCTGCGCCATCTCGTTCAGGATGCGCATCACCGTCAACGCCCGCTCACTGTCGAGCGGGGCCGTCGGCTCGTCGGCGAGGACGACCGGCGGCTCGTTGACCAGCGCTCGCGCGATCGACACCCGTTGCTGCTCACCGCCGGAGAGCTGCGACACGCGGGCGTCGGCCCGGTGCCCCACGTCGAGCGCCGCCAGCATTTGGGCCGCACGGTCGCGGGACTTCCGGTTCGGATGGCCGGCGAGCATCGGCAGCAGCGCGACGTTCTCGGTGACGTCGAGGAACGGGATGAGATACGGCGCCTGGAACACGAATCCGATGCGGTCGCGGCGCAGCGCGCCAAGGTCCTTCACCTTCCAGCCGCCGTCGTAGATCGTCTCGCCGGCCAGCGCCATGCGCCCTGCCGTCGGCTCGATCACGGCACCAAGGCACTTCAGCAGCGTCGTCTTGCCCGAACCGCTGGGGCCGATCAGGCCGACGACCTCGCCCGGCCGCACGACCATCGACGCGCCCTTCAGCGCATCGACCGCCGCGTGGCCCTCGCCGTAGCGCTTCGTGAGTCCGATGACCTCGATGGCCGGCGGCCCGTCGCACGCGCGTCGCGGGTCGTCATGATCGTCTTGCGAATGGATGCAGCCCGCGAGCGATGCCATCGGCCTAGCCTCCGATGGCGACCGCGGGATCGACACGCAGTGCCGCGCGAATGGCGACGACGCTCGCGATCGCGCAGATCACCGTCACGAGGAGTGCGCCGCGCACCGCGTCCCCGGGCAGCAGCAGGACGTACTTCGGGAAGATCGGCGCCCACAATCCCGCCGCGGTCCGGCCGACGATGAAGCCGACCGCACCGAGCCCGAGTGCCTGCTGGAGGATCATCCCGACGATGGTCCGGTTGCGCGCGCCGACGAGCTTCAGCACCGCGATCTCCCGCACCTTGTTCATCGTCATCGTGTAGATGATGAAGGCGACGATGGCCGCGCTGACCACCGCGAGGATGACGAGGAACATGAAGATCTGCCGCGCCGACGTGGCGATCAGCTTGACGACGAGGATCTCGTTCATGTCGGCCTGCGTGTACGCCTCGAGGTGCTTCCAGCGCCGGATGGCCGTGGCGACCGCATCCGCGTCGGCACCCGGCACCAGCCGCAGCAGGACGGCGTTCACGCTGCGGCTGTTCGCCTGGCTTGCCTGGATGGTGTCGAGCAGGCCCGGCACGCCCGGCCGGTTGAGCGCGGGATTCGCCGCCGTGCGTGCCCGCTCGTTCACGAGCGCGTCGTTGTCCTTGAGGAATTGCACTTCCTGCGCGTCCTTGAGCGGGACGAACAGCATCGGATCGCCGCCGGCCGACACCATGCGGCGGGTCAGCCCGACCACCGTGTAGTCGTGGCGACGGATACGGATGCGCTCGTTCAGCTTCAGCCCGGTGCGCACGTCGGCAATCGCCTCGTAGTGCGAGCGCGTGACGGGACGGCCCGCCACCAGGTATCCGGGCTCGCCCGGGTGCCCGGGCTCGAATCCGACCAGCATCACGCGCACGTCGTCGCTGGCGCGCTGGACCTGCATCGTCAGGTACGTCACGTTCCCCGCCGCGGCGACGCCGGGCAGTCCCGCGAGGCTCCGGTACGCGTCGTCGCGCACGCTCGACGGCTCCGCATAGGGCCCGAGCGTGTCGCGCTGCACGACCCAGAGGTCAGCGCCCCCGATGGCGAGCAGCGCCTGTCCGTCGTCGACCAGCCCGCGATAGATCCCCGCCATCGACAACGTCAGGCCGATGAGCAGGCCGAGCCCCAGGCCGGTGAAGACGAACTTGCCCCAGCCATGCAGGACGTCGCGTGCCGCGAGGTTGATCATGGCCCGCCGCGGACGATGGCTGGGACGACCTTGACCCGGGCGTCGGCCAGCAGCCCCTGCTCGCTGTGGACGACCACCGCTTCGCCGTCGTCGAGGCCGGCGAGGATCTCGCTGCGGCCGTCGAGCGTCGTCGTGCCGATGTTCACCGGCGCAAACGCGACGCGCCCTTCCTTCACGCGCCAGACCCCGTCCTGCCGGTCGACACGCTTGACGGCCGCCGCCGGAATCCAGCGCACGTCCGCGAGCTCCGCGACACGGATGGTCACCTCGACCAGCTCGCCGACCGAAAGGCCTTGCGGACGCGCGGCGAACCCGACGTTGACGATCCGCTCCTCGGTCACGGCGTCGCTCACCCAGTCGAGACGCTCGACCGCTCCGCGATGCACCGAGCCCGGATCGGAGCGGAGCACGACCTCGGCGGCCTGGCCGACACGCACGCGGCCGGATTGGCCCTGGTCGACGCGCGCGCGGATCCACAGGCTTGCCGGATCGATGACCTGCACCACGGCCTGTCCGGCGACGACGGTGGTGCCGGGCTCGACCCAACGCGCGCTGACGATCCCGTCGACGGGACTGACGAGCCGCGTCTGCGCGCGCAGCTTGGCGGTACCGGCCACGTCGGCCTGCGCGCGCTCGCGGTCGCGCCGCGCTGCCGCGACCTGTGCGGCGGCCGCATCGGCGATCGCACGCGCGGCATTCGCCTCGTGGGTCTTGGTATCCACCGCCTCCTGGCTCACGAAGCCCTGGCCACGCAACTCGGCGTAGCGGCGCGCGCTGGCACTCGCGACCCGCGCGCGGCTCTGCGCTTCGGCGAGCTGCGCCTCGGCGGCCTGGATGGCGCTCGCGGCCCGCTCGACCGCCAGTGCCCCGCTCGCCAGGCGGTCGTCGAGGTCGACCGGGTCGAGCTCCGCCACCAGCTGTCCCGCCTTGACCTTGTCTCCCTGGTCGACCAGCACACGCAGGACGCGACTCGGCACCGTCGGCCCGAGCGCATAGGCGCGCCGCGCCTCGACGGTGCCGATGCCGAACGTGGTGGCCACCAGCGCGCCGCGCTCCACGTTCGCCACGGTGACCTTCGCGGGAGCCAGCGGACCCTGGCTCGTCACGAGCCACGCGAGCGAAGCCACGACCGCGACGGCCACCGCGATCAGCACTGCCTTGCGCCGCACCTGGACGCTCATGACGCTCGCCCACGGTAGCCGTCGAGGAGCAGCGGCCAGAGCTTCCGTGCGCGCCGGGCCATCGCCGCCTCGTCCCCTACGAGCGATGCCTGGATCACGAGGCCCTGCACGGCGCCGATGAACAGCACCGCCGCCAGCGCGGTGTCGAGGTCGTCGGGCAACTCGCCTGCGGCTTTCGCCTGCGCGAAGAGCTGCATCACGCGCCGTCGATAGCCGGTGATCATCGTGCGCACCTCCGTACGCACCGGCGAATCGCCGGGGTATTGCAGCTCGTGGAACATCACCCGCGGCACGCCGGGGTTCGCGGCGATGAAGGCGACGTGCGCGAGGAACGCCTGCTCGATCTTCGCGAGCGGGGTCCGGCCCTTGCCGATGGCCGTTGCCAGCGCCGCGCTCAGCGACTCCCGCACCCACGCGAAGACCGCGAGCCAGATCGCCTCCTTGTCGGGAAAGTGGCGAAACACGGCGCCCTGGGTCACGCCCATCCGGTCGGCGATGGCCTGGGTCGTGATCGCGTCCGGCCCGCGCTCGCGCGCCAGCGCCAGCACCGTGGCGACGATCTCGCGCTGCCGCGCCTGCGTCGACAGGCGGTGGCGCGGCGTGGCGGGGGCACGGGAGGACGCGGGCATCGGGGCAGCCATGGTCGCGGGCGGGTTGCCTGGAAGTAAGTAATTGGATACTATCTTACGCACGTGCCCGCCGGTTGGCAAACCGGCGATATCGGAAGGAGTCGTCGATGGAGTTTCCCGAATTCTTCGCCGCCGCACCGCGGATCGTGGTGCGCGACCCGCTCGCGGAGTTCCTGGGCGCCGCGGCGGGTGGTGTCATCGAGTACCAGTTCGCCGACGTGGTGAAGCTCGCCGGGCACTCGTGCCCGACGGTGGCGTCGGCCTACCTGATGACCCGCGGCGCCCTGCAGGCGCTCTATCCCGACGCCCTTCCGGTTCGCGGCGAGATTCGGCTCGAGTTGCGCGACGAGCGGACGGCGGGCGCGACGGGTGTCGTCGCCAACGTGGCGAGCTTCCTGACCGGCGCCACCCACGACACGGGATTCAAGGGCATCGGCGGCCACTTCGACCGCCGCAACCTCCTGTTCTTCGAGGCCGGCATCACCGACCAGCTCCGCTTCACGCGCGTCGATACCAATGCCGCCGTCACCGTCTCGGCCCGGCTCGATCGGATACCGCCCGACCCGCGCGTAGCGCTGCTCCTGCCGCGATGCCTGAACGGCGTTGCTTCGGACGAGGAGACGGCGGCCTTCCAAGGGCTGTGGCAAGGCCGCGTGCGGACGCTGCTTCTCGAGTGTGCCGACGACCCCGAGGTCATCGTCGTCCGGCGGTGAGGACCGCACGGCCGCGCCGGTAAGGCGACGACGCACGGACCCGACCACGACGAGGCATCGCCGGGGTTTTCGATGCCCGTCGCTAATGCGCCGCGCACGCGCGACGCGAGTGGTGTCAATGCACGTGCGCGAACGCTTCGTCGTGCTGGTGCGCGAGGAGTTCCACGAGCCGCGCCGACACGATAGTCGCCAGCGCATCGTCCCGGTCGGCGCGCGCGTTCGACGATGCGACCGCTCGAGCGGCCCCGGCGCTCGCCTGCGGTGAACCTGCACGCCGCGCGGGCAGCACGCGACCCTCCTGCACCGTGCCCCAGACGCCGATGTCCTTGATCTTCAGCGGCTCGATGGTCACCGGATTGTCGCTGAGGATCGTGAAGTTCGCGAGCTTGCCCGGCACGATGCTGCCGACGTCCTTCTCCATCTGCAGCGAATACGCGGCGTCCAGCGTGACCGCCTTCAGCGCGCCGAGGCGGCTCACGCGCTGGTCCGGTCCGCGCAGGTTCCCGTCGAAAGTGACGCGGTTCACGCCCGACCACATGAGCAGCAGCGGCTGGCCGGGCGCCATCGGCATGTCGGAGTGGTACGAGTACGAAATGCCCGCGCGCTCGACGTCGCCCATCCGCACCATGTTGTCGGCGCGGGCCGGGTCGAGACCGTTCGCCCGGTAGTTGTCCGCGAGCGCCACCGGATTGTAGGGATTGCCGCTGACGATCGCGCCCAGCCGCTTGATCCGCGCGACCTGGTCCGGCGTCGAGATCGCGAAGTGGATGATGACCGTGCGGTGATCCGCGCGCGGCTTGCGGCGGATGTTCTGCTCGAGCTGGTCGAGCACCATGTCGAGGCCGGCGTCGCCGTTGACGTGGACGTGTACCTGGTAGCCCGCGTCCCAGTAGACCCTGAACGTGCGCGCGAAGAACGCGGGGTCCATCATCCACTCGCCCTTGTGGCCGTCCTTGTAGCCGTCGCGCACCTGCATCGCCTGCGAGAAGATCGCGCCGTCGGCGAAGAGCTTCACCTGCTTCGGCAGGTAAGCGGTCATGCCCTGTCCCCACCCCAGGAATTTCTCGCTCTCGGCGATCACCTGGTCGTCTTTGAAGGCGCCGGTGACCGACTTGCCGTCGACGATGAAGTAGAAGCGGAACGGCGACGAGGCATCGCTCAGCACGGCGTTCTGCGCGTCCTGCAGCTTCTTCGACGCGAGGCCGCCCGGCTCGCAGCCGAGCGTCACGCCGTTGGCGTGGTAGTAGCCCTTCACGAACTCGAGGCCCGCACGCAGGCGCTCGGGCGCCGCGATGGCCGGACCGATCAGCGGCAGGACGCCGAACGCGCCCTGCTCCCAGTAGTGGCCATTCGGGAAGTCCGACTGCTTCCTGATGCTGTCGCTCTGCTTGTCGAACCACTCCCGCGTGACGCCGTACTTCTTCTCGGCCGCCGTGTTGAGGTAGAACTCGTGCGCGGAGCGGTGCCAGACGATGATCGGCCGGGTCGCGCTGATCCTGTCGAGATCCGCCTTCCTGAGCTCGCCGTGGAAGTATTGATGGAAGCCCCACGTCAGCAGCGCCTCGTTCGGGTCCTTCATGTCCGCGTTGGCCTTTGCCAGCCGCTCGAGGTACTCGGTTCGGCTCTTCGCGGCCTTCGACGTGCCCTGCGGCAGCACCCAGTCCTCGATGGCGATGATCGCCGAGGTCATCGTCAGCGCCGCCAGCAGCGGGTGGTCGTGCTGGGCGATGAAACCCGGAACGACGACCTTGTCCGCGAACGTCGTGTCGATTCGATAGGCCTGCTTCCCGGCCGCCGCCGTGAGATCGCCGAGCTCGCCGACCGCGAGAATGCGATCGCCCACCACCGCCACGGCGCGGGCGGTGGGCCTGGCCGGGTCGAGCGTCACGATCTCGCGGGCCTGGTAGATGACGATCTCGGGAAGCGCCTCCGCTGCCACCGCGATGTCCTGCAGGGAGGCCTCCTCCGCGAACGCCGAGCCCGCAAGCAAGGTCATGGCGGTCGCGACGCGAAGGGTGGCGGTGGCAAGTTCGCGCAAGCCTATGGTCATGTTGGTTCTCCCCGTTGAGCGCGAAGGCGTCGATCGCGCCTGAAAGTTCGGTGATGGACGTGCGACGGCGTCATCATCGCATTGTCGGCGACGTCGCTCCGTCCCGCGCGAACGGAGCGACGCCGGTCACGCGACCATCTTGCCGAATCGCCCGCTGTTGAAATCGTCGATCGCCTGCCGGATCTCGGCTTCGCTGTTCATCACGAACGGACCGTGGCCGACGATCGGCTCGTCGATCGGCTCGCCCGAGAGCAGCAGCACCGTCGCGTCGCCGTTCGCCGCGATCGAGAACCCGGTGCCGTCGCGGTCGAGCACGACCATCTGCGCTTCGCGAGCGATCTCGCGGTCGTTCACCTGCACCGTTCCGCGGAGCACGACCAGTGCGAGCGTCCGTCCCTCGGGCACATTGAGACGGGCCGTCTTGCCCGCGAGCAGGCGCAGGTCCCAGACGTCGATCGGCGTGAATGTCCGCGCCGGACCGCGCCTGCCGTCGTACTCGCCGGCGATGACGCGCACCGTGCCCGCGCCGTCCGGCAAGTCGATGGCCGGAATGTCCTTGTTCAGGATCGACTGGTAGCCCGCGGGCGCCATCTTGTGCCTCGCCGGCAGGTTCACCCAGAGCTGCGCCATCTCCAGCGTGCCGCCGTTGCGGGTGAACTCGTGCGAATGGAACTCGTCGTGCAGGATGCCCGACGCCGCCGTCATCCACTGCACGTCACCGGGCCCGATCCTGCCGCCGCCGCCGGACGAGTCGCGATGCTCGACCTCGCCCTGGTAGACGATGGTGACCGTCTCGAAGCCGCGGTGCGGATGCTCGCCGACACCGCGCGGGCGCGCCGCCGGCGCGAATTGCGCGGGGCCGGCGTAGTCGAGCATCAGGAACGGGCTCACGTGCTTTCCGTGATTGCCATACGAGAAGAGCGTCCGCACCGGGAACCCGTCACCGACCCAATGTTGGCGAGGGGCACTGTAGAGGCCGAGAACCTTTTTCATCTTCCGTCTCCGTTGGGGGCGGCTGGCTGCCGCCGTGATGAGCAGGAAGATAGGCCTCGAACGCCGGCACCGGTAGCCGCTAGAATCGACACGCAGCGTCCTATCCGGTGAACGATGAAGGGGAGCCTTGCAGGATCTCAACGACCTCTACTACTTCGCGCAGGTCGTCGACCATGGCGGCTTCGCGCCAGCCGGACGCGCGCTGGGATTGCCGAAATCGAAGCTCTCGCGGCGCGTCGCCCTGCTCGAGCAGCGTCTCGGTGTACGACTGTTGCAGCGCTCGACGCGGCGGTTCTCGGTGACCGAGGTCGGGCAGGACTTCTACGTGCACTGCAAGGCGATGCTGGCGGAAGCGGAAGCCGCCACCGATGCGGTCGCGCTGTCGCGCTCGGAGCCGCGCGGCGTTGTCCGCTTCACGTGCCCGGTGGCGCTGCTGCAGGCACGCATCGGCGCGATGGTCGCCGACTTCCTCGTGCAGTGCCCGCGCGTCACCGTGCATGTCAGGCCCTTCAATCGCCCGGTCGACGTGATTGCCGACGGTTATGACTTCGCCATTCGCGTGCGACCGCTGCCGCTGGAGGACAGCGACCTCGTCCTGAAAAAGCTCGCCACGCGCAAGCAGTGCCTCGTGGCGAGTCCGATGCTCTTGGAGCAGTGGGGCACGCCCTCGGTGCCCGCCGATCTTGCGCGGATGCCGAGTCTCGCGCTCGGCCCGGCGGCACAGGAGCACGTCTGGCAGCTCGAAGGGCTGGAAGGCGCGCAGGCTGCGATCCGCCACGAGCCACGGCTCATCACCGACGACATGAACACGCTGCGCACTGCTGCTGTCGCCGGCGTCGGCGTGACGTGCCTTCCGCAGATGATGGTCGACGCGGAGATCCGCGCAGGCCGCCTGATCACGCTGCTGCCCGAGTGGGCGCCGCCGCCGCATCTGATCCATGCCGTGCTGCCCTCGAAGCGCTTCGTGCTGCCGTCGGTGCGCGCGCTCGTGGATTATCTCGCCGAGCGTTTTGCGGCGATCGAGGAGGAATGAGGTGTCGAGTGGATCAGCTGCGGAATATGGGAATGCGCGGATGGTCGCCGATCTTCACGTCGTCACAACGCAGTGTCACGCGACGCCGATACTTCGTGACGACGCTGCAAGGACCTAGTGTCCCGCGCAACGGGTCCGCAACTGACCGGCGAGGACCGCAAAGCAAATAGCCCCGGCTCGCGCCGAGGCTAAGTGTTTGAATATCTGGCTCCCCGACCTGGGCTCGAACCAGGGACCTGCGGATTAACAGGCCACCGCGGAGTTGTTAGTTTTCAGTTACTTCAGTCAATTTCCGTTCCGCAATTTCCGCGAGTTAAGGCGCGTTCGTGCCCGGAAGACGCAGTTAGCCGCACATTTTGCGGAACGGCCAAGCTGCCGTCCTGATTGCCTCGATGCGATCCATCGTACCCTACCGCCGTCGCACAATTTGCAAGGACTGCTCCCGACCCGAAGCGGACCTTCGACTCTCACGTAAGCAGACGTTCCGTGCTCTGCCCCTGAGACCTCCAAGAACGGAATAGGCGCCTGTTCCTACTGCGGCGCGCACATCACAACTAGATCCGGTCCATCACCCTCGGCGACCCAACCCTTGCCCACCATTGCGTCGCGCACCGTCTTGTCGGTCATATAGCGGTGATTCGCGTCCGGGCGGTTGTCGAACACACGATAGACGCTAATCGTCCCGATCGGACAGACCCCGTCCATCGGCAGGAACATGTTCATGAAGTCCGAATCCTCGAGCACGAACGTCGGGTTCTTCTGTCCAGTTGCATCGCACTCGACTGTGCCGCGACCGAAGAAATGCGAATCGCCCTTTGTCGGAGGAATGTAATAGCGGCATACCGGTGAGGTCCCTGCCTGTGCGACGGTATGAGTCTTGAACGAATACCCCGTACGATTCCACTTTGTCGGCGTGTTGCCGGCGTCTAGATTTGCCTGCTCTGCGGTCACCCAAGTGATGAAGTAGTGATCAAGTGCAGCGTTGTAATATTCGACCACGTCACGTAGCTCGTTGTCCGCGGAATCGCGCTTCAGGAGAATCCCGTCGAAGGGGCCGAGCGTAACGCTGGTAGTCGATGAGCCGTCGTTGAACAAAGCGGATGAGGTGACGTAAATTGCATCCGCGATAAGCGGACCTGATCCCCCATTGCGCAACCGCAAAGTGGGGGCTCCCGCAACGCTTAGGTCGACCGTCGCAACTGTGTGCCATTGATCCCCGGCGATTGCGGCGCTCTGGTCGAGTACCCCAGTGCTAATGACGTTGCCGCTTGAGACAACTTCGTAGATAGCGTTCTTTGTCCAACCGGCCGCGTTGGGTGCCGCGGGCAACCACGCCTGAATCGTATATCGGCCGTCAGCCGGAATGGCGAGACTCCACTGAGCATTCCCCACCGCCGAATCGAGCTGATGGCAAGTGCCTGCCCAAGCATGATAGTAGGGAGGGTTCAATACCCATGCACGCACGTCGGCCGTACTGCACGCAGTACTCCACGCGCCGGTTGTCGTAAACGCCGTACCCGCGTCATCAATGATGTACTGATAACGCGGTGCCTGTGCACCTTCGAACCGACGAAAACCAGATTCGAGCGCGATCGTCTGCGCATCCTTGTCTCCGTTCAGAAGTACTACGCCTTTTGTGAAGTCGCGGCGATAGACCTGGCGCGGCGGCACTATGAGCGTAACACCGTCAACCCAATAGGTGCCCGCCTCCCCAAAAAAGAACTGAATCCGGGCATCGCTCGCACTCACCGGCGCGGCGAACGACGCGGAATATAGCTTCCATGAACTGTCGACCTGGAACGAACGGTCCAGGCCGTTCACCGGAAGATTGGGTGGCCCGCTCTGAGCCTGGACGGCTATCGTGCGAGTGGAATCCGCTCGCGCCCAGAATTGCAGTTGATAAAGCGACGCGCCCGTCAACGACAGTGCTGGCTGAATTAAACCGATATGCCAGTTCGCGGTGCCTGGTCGAGCGACCGCAATGCGAGCGGATGAAAGACCTTCGGACGCGGTGCTTGAGTCGATTGTGACAGTGGCGCTTGCCTGCCCATCATTGACTATCGCGACCGTCCAAGGCTGAAGCCCGGACTCGAACCCTCCATTTGTGAGTAGGTTAGCCGACGCACCCGAGCCGATCAGTGTCGCAGGGCCAAGCGGTAAACCGAGGTCGAAATCGTATTCGTCGTACCACCATGCTGTAGGCGCGTTCGGGGCAAGATCTCCAAAATCGTGCGTGAAGTACCCGTCACCCATGAGTGTCAGTGCGAGCCCGAACCTCATGTTGGAATAGAAGGTCTGCGCGAACGTGGCAAGAGCGGACGGAATCGTCTGCAGCGGGTAGTAACCGTAACCGTAGGCCACCTGATTCGGCGGTGCCGACTGCATCATGGTTATCGCTGGCGAAACCGCGCCAGACTCCCAGGACGCATAGAGGTCCTGCAAGGCGCTGAACGATGCGCGGCCCTCTCGAACGTTCTGCTGGTAAAACTCGATGCTCGTCCCGTTGAATGCGGCGAGAGACGTGGCCTGTGCGGGCTGTTCGAGTACGTGACCCGCTATGTACGCTCCGGGCGCAAGACTGCGGAAGGTGCTCACTACGCGATACATTCCTGTGGCCCAGGCGGCATTCAGCTGCGCCTGATTGTCTGGTTGACCGTCGCCATTCGCGTCGATCTGAACAGAATTTCCATGGCAGTCGACCAGCGTGGCCGGATAGCTCGTCGCAAAGCTATCGAAGAACACACCATCGAACGCCCAGTTCGATTGAGCGAGCGCTTGGTAGGCCTGTTGTGCGACATAGTCAGCTACTTCTGGCCGCGTCATGTTGTAAACATAAGAGAGCGGAGCGCACCAATCCGACACTCTGTTTCCATGGACGTCGTGCAGATAGTAGGTTTCCGGAAGCGTCAAGCTAAAGTCATCGTCCACCTGGATCGCAGGGAGAATGAGCACGTCCGGGTTCGACGCGCGCAGCGTGTTCGCCTCGGCGGCGGTCATCCCATTCGGCCCGAAGAAGAGTTGGATCTTCTTCGCCAGATCGGGTCGGTTCTGATTCAGGTATTCCCCAAGCCAGATGCTACCGATGCGCGGAAACGATCCGTTTGGTGCTGCAACCACGCGGTAGGTAAGCGATTGCGCAAAGCCCGGATCAGAGGCGCACCGTAGGTAAACCTTGTTGAGCACCCGTGGATCCGGCGAGAGGCCTGATAAAACGCCGCTATGTGCTGTCGTCGCGGGCCCTGTGTCAAATGGCTGCATAAATGCATAGTCCAGCGCGGATCCAATCGAATATCGGCATGTTGTCGGTTGAATCGTATTAAATACGATCGACGTGCCGCTGGGGGAGAGTAGCCCACTTGGCGGGCTCAAGTTGGTAATGGGAATACCGCCAAAACTGTATGACGTCGATCCGCAGCCGTTTACGGAATATGTGATCTGCCCGGGAGATACATTAGCCAGCGGAAGCAGGACTTCGTTGTTGGCGAACGGCGCCGAACGGCCGGCGTTGTAGGCAATCGTAGCGTCGGGCAACGCTACGCTCGAGATGCGCACTTCATCGACGGCAAAAGCCGTAGTGCCGATCCGAACCGAACCGCCAGACGCCGATGGCGGATAGTAATGGCCCTCATTATTATCGGCGACTTTGACGCCATCCAAATAGAATCGGATGTGGTTACTACTCGCGGAAAAGGTCGCCGCCACATGGTGCCATTCGCCTGCTTTCCAGGTGCTGATATCGGCGGCCCCCGAGTACGCGCTTTCCCATTGCCCGTTGACGTTTGCACCCGTAAATACGATGCGCCCCGTGTGTTGACCATCGAATCCTACGGCGAAGTAATCGCCATTGCCGGCCGTGTATTGGAATAGCGAATACCCTGTGTTGGCGAAAATGGCACCGTTGCCGTTGGATCGCGGCGCGATCCACATTTCGACCGTTCCTTCGAACGGATTGAAGAGCGAACCCGGATACGTCGGTCCGACACCACTCTGAACGTACATGCCTTGGCCGAATTCTGCAGTCGTGTACGCGACATTTGCGCCAACCGACGCGCTAACTCCAGATGTACTGTCTAGTGAGCCGTCGTAGTGAAAAAGCGCCAGTTGTGTCGTCGCCCCGCTCGAGACGGTTGTGCCGTTCAGTGTGAACGCGTACCCGGTCCCGCCGGTGGATGTGCCGATCGCAAACTGGTAATCGGGCGTTAGAGTCAGTCCCACATTGCAGGAGTTCTGTGCCTGAGCTGTACCCGATGTGAGGGCAAGCACGATCGGCAAGATCGCGCCGGCGGTACGAAAAAGCCACAGCGCAACGAAGCGACGAACAATCTCCCAAGGGACGCGATACCGTGGTTTTGGGTAAGCAAACGACGCGATCGAATGATCGGCTGGGTGTTGGCTGCTATCTTTATCAGGTATGGCAGCGGACCGCATAGCTCCCCCACGCGTGAAGGCGCGGAAGAGAGTATTGGCGTTCTGCAGCGCACGGTCAACGGCGATAGTCAGATCGCCCAAGGTGCTGGAGCAAGCCGAAACCAAGCATCTGGCCGGGGCTGATTGCACCGGATCCGAGGCGAAGGTTCACTATCGGGAATTAGCCATTGTCCGCCCGCAACGACACGATGTCGAGACGGACGCACGTGGTAGGACGACTAGCGGATCCGAGATCTTGCCGGCGTCGTGACGAAAGGCGGGGCCGTCGCGACGGGTGTGAGTGACGGCTTTGAGGCGTTCAGCGGAGTGACTGCTACTGGCCGTCTCCCGCCGCTCCGCTCGGCATGTCCTTACCCGCCCTGTTCACGCTGGTGTTGACACGGTTGTCCGACTACTGTCTACGGGTTCGCGCGCGCCTGAGATGGTCTCTAGTGTATTGGCTCCCCCTTTATCGGACCGCCGAGCCGCCCGCGGCTGCGAATTCGAATTCTCGCGACGTGAACCCGGCACCGGACCGATATCCGTAGGCAAGTTACTTTCGCAGCCCGCAGTTCCTACGCAAGTCGATCGGATAGGTTGGGAAGTGCTGGTTAACCTCCGAGTGAAGAGCTCGCACGAAGGCCACCCGCGTAGTGCTTCCTTACGACGCACCACGCGCAGAACTACACGACGTCGGTGTGCACGACGGGCGAGATCTTCCCGATCCTGCCGGAGCGGCCGTAGCGGCTCGCGGGATACGACACGCCGATCGGCCAAGCGCGTCGCGACGATGCCGCGAAAGGCGTAGGGATGCGGCGGGTCGGCGGCGACCGGCGGGCCATTCCCGAAACATCACGGTTGGCGGATGCCTGATCGGACATTCGGCTTTGGCTAACGCCCGATCCGTGCATCGCTCAAGGTTGGTCTCCGGACTGCATCATTTACAGAAGCATGTCAGTGCCTTACGCTGGCACACGGTCGACCTCGACGCTAATGGACCCCGCCGGTGCTTGGCATTTCGTCCGCGCTTCTCGCTTGGTCACACGTCTGGCGGCGCGCAATGATGCGCCGGCCAGTCGTGTTCGCTCTCGTGTCGGCGTTGCTGGTCCTTTGCGTGTTCATTTTCATGACCGGCCGCGCGTTATTAGGGGGACTGGATTACGTCTCGACTGCGGCCAGCGATGACCAGTTCATCATCATCAACAGCGGTGCGGACGTCGAGTCGCGCAGCTTTTTGCCGCTGGAAGCGCACGCGGCGATCAAGGATGCGCTTGCGTTGCGGCCGGGACTCGTCCAAGCGCCCCCCGTGAGCACCGTGGTCCTGCCTGCGATCGTCGAGGTTTCCGATGGGCGAGAGATCGAGACAAGTCTAGTTGGCGTCTCCGCCCAGCTTCACGAGCTTGCGAACGGCTACGGCCTGCGAATCCTGGAGGGACGGAACCCGACAGACCTGCGGCGCGAGATTGCGGTCACCCGCGCGCTAGCGGCCCGGATCGGCGCCGGCATTCCCCGCGAAGTGCGCATCGGCAAGCGACCGTGGCTCGTGGTCGGGGTTGTAGACGATACGATGAGTCCGGCGCGGACCGTAGCATACACCACGATGTCTACCCTGCAGGATCAGTTCAAGCTGACGGGTTTCATCAACAGCGAATGGGTTCGTCTTGCGCGCAACGCGCAGCCGCAAGCCCGTGCCGCCTTGCGCACGATTCCCAACCTGCAATTGGCGCTTTGGAGCCGGCAGCAATACGAAGCGCAGTTCATCGGAAGCACGCGAAGCGCCGTCGTCGTATGGTGGTGCCTGGCCGTAGCGGTGACGGCCATATGCGCCCTGGGCGGCATCGCCATCATGACCGCCGAGGGTCGCCAGGAGCGCGGTCGGATCATCGCTACGCTTTCGTCGATGGGGTGGCCCCCCCTGGGCCTTCGACTTAGCCTCGGGATCCATGGAATGGTCGTGGGGGCGGTGGCGGCAGCTCTTGCATCCTGTGGTTGGCTTGCGGTCATGAACGGAGTCGTCATCGACGCATTCCTGCCTTCCGGTGGCCTCGGCATAACTCTGAATACGACCGCCCGGCAGATTGTAGGCGACATACTTGCAGTGAGCATGTTGACTGGTTTAGTATTCATTTCGGCAGGGTGATTCCACGCGGATTGGTGGCATCGGTTGTGTTCCCTGCCGAGCTCTATACGCCTCCCAAGGAGGAAACATGGCAAGTCGTTCGGTTGCGAGACGAAACACCATCATCGGTATCGTCTGCGCGGTCATTGGTATTGCTATTGGTCTTGGCACGGCATGGAAAACCTCCCAGTTCTCGGTGGCGTCGCTGTTCGCGGACCAGCCCGGACTCGCGTACACGATCGTCGGCCTTTCGCTGGGGTTTCTCGGAGCTGCAATCGGCATGTGGAAGTCGCGGAGAACCTGGTCCCACTAGTCTCGAGGTATGAGGTACTGCAGGTAATGGGCCCATCAACCCTGGGGGAAATCCAATGAAGCAGTCAACTCAAGCCGGTGAACACGTCTACGATGTAGAACTCGTATCCCAAGCGTCGGACTATGCAGTAACGGAAGTCGGCTCCGAAATCGTCGCGGCAGTCGGCGGCGGCGCTTCCGCCAACCTCTCCCTTTCCAACTGCTTCGGCACGGCGGGCACGGCCGGCACGGTAGGCACGGCAGGTGGCACCTTCGGCTCGGTGGGCACGGCGGGCACCTTCGGGTCGTCGAACTGCGCGAATTGCGCGTCGTCGTCGTCTTGCTCCAGCCCGTCGCCGGCTCCATCCCCCAAGCAGAACTGATCTCATCCTAGCGAGTTCTCTCGAGGCGGCCCATTCCGGGCCGCCTTTTTGTGCGCAAGCCAATGTCCACGCTCGGCGCGGTTGAGGACGACGAGGCGATCGTCCGTCTTATCGACGTGACGAAGTCCTACGGAGAGACCGTCGCATTGTCGCGCGTTTCCCTTTCGGTACGGAAAAGCGAGTTCGTCGGCCTGCTCGGACCCAACGGTGCGGGCAAATCGACGCTTCTCGAGATCGTCGAGGGACTCAAGACGGATTTTTCGGGCCAGGCCTCGGTGCTCGGCGAGCGCCCGGCGAGATTCAGCAAGCAAGCGCGGTCGCGAATTGGCGCCGTCTTCCAGCGCTTCCCTTTGCCGAACTATCTCGACGTCGCCGATTTGGTGCGCTTGTACCAATCGTGGTACCCGGAAGAGCACGAGATCGACCACCTGATGTTGCAACTCGGCTTGTCGCACCTGCGCAAATCCCGCATCGGCACGCTGTCGGTCGGCCAGCAGCAAAGGCTCGCCGTGCTGTGCTCGCTCGTCGGCGCGCGCGACCTCCTGCTTCTCGACGAGCCTACATCGGCGCTGGACCCGCAGGCACGGCAGGTCGTGTGGTCGGTCCTGCGCGAATACCGCGAGCGGCGGCAAATGTCCGCCATCATTTCGACACATCAGATGGACGAGGCGACCGAATTGTGCGATCGCATCTGCTTCATCGACAAGGGCGTGATCCGCGAGGACGCGTCGATTGATCGCATCCTCGCCCGCTACGCCGCCGTCATCATCGTTTCGATGAAGGGCGCCGCGCATGTCATTCAAGAGGCCAAGGAAGCGATCGGCAGCCTCGGCACCTGGTCGTCGCAGTCGCCGACGCACGCCGAGCTCCGCTGCTCCCGCGATCAGCTCCCTGCCGTCGTCGCAAGGGTGCTCCCACTCGAGGATCGTGCCGGCATCCTGAGCGGGCTACGCATTCGTCGAGCCGAGTTGCAGGAGGCTTACGCGGACCTCGTCGAGGCACGATGAGCGGCGCGTCGACTCACGAGTCGCTTCGACCGGGCAACCTAAGTCCGTTCGTCGAGCTCGTCCTCATCTCGTTCAAGTACTACCGGCGCAATTTCATGTCGATCCTGATGAGCATGGGATTGCCGCTCGTCTTTCTCGCGATCTACGCCGTCATCTACTTCGCCACGTCCGGCGTGCAGGAATTGCGTGTAGGGGTTCCCTCGTCGCGGCACGCGGCGCTCGAGGCGTCGCTGGGAAGGCTCGCCCGCCTTGGCATCGTGCTGGTTCCCCTGCAAGTCTCGGCCGAGGAATCGATCACGAGGGGACAGGTTCGCGTCGCCATCCGATACGACGCCGAGCGCAACTTCACGGCCGTGGTCGTCCCCCCGACGGACGCCGTGACAGGCGAGCTCGTCGTCCGCGCGCTCCGAGACGCTACCAGCGATGCCGCGGTCGGCATCGCCATCACACCCTTGACGCGGGCTTCCCTCGCCTTCCTGCCCGGGATCCTGGTGATGGCACTCATGAATCTCTCGCTCTTCTTCACGGGCTCCCGCCTCCTCCAGGAGCGGTCGACCGGGCAACTGCGGCTCTTCAAGCTGTCGCCCGCTTCCATCCCCTCGGTCCTGGGCGCCGACGTATGCGTCAACCTTGCGCTCTCCCTCATCCAGGTCTTGTTCTTCATTCTCGTCGGGAATCTTCTGTTCGATCTCAAGCTCTCAACGGCAAACACTTTCCTGAGCTGCGTCGTGGGAATGTTCGCGGCCCTGAACCTCGCCGCGCTCGCGATAGCCCTGGGCGCCAGCTTGCGTTCGTTCTCGCGCGGCGTCCACATTTTCACGATGGTCAACCTCGCATTCATTTTCCTCGGTGATTTGCTGTATCCGGCAAGCGCATTCAATGTCACCCGGCCGATCGCCGCCGCCCTCCCGACCACTCATGTGGTGAGCCTGCTTCGCGCGCTGTGGCTCGACCTCGATCCGTCGTTTCCCGTCTACACGTCCACCCTCTACCTGGTGGCGTTTCCGATTGCGATGTTGATCGTCGCCCGACTGACATTCCGCTTCAACGCGGCGCCCTGAAGCATGATCGAGATCGCCCTGGTAATTTCGGTGCCACGGTATCCGTCGCGCCTCGTCGCCATACTCGACCGCGTCGCGCAAAAAATGCCGCACCTCGGGTTCGAGCTACTCGGACACATGTTTTCCCCGCCCGACGCGGCGACTGCGGTCGACGTGCGACTGCGCTCACCGCTGTCGTATGCGAAGACCGCATGCACGCTCTATGAGCTAGCCGAGTCGGCGATCGACCACGAGACCGGCTCGGACCAGGACCCAACACCGCTCGTCGCCGCCAGTGTCCGGTCTGCGTGGGGCGGTCCGCTGAGCGAGGTCACCGTGACTGCCGCCGCTATGGTCACTCCCGCAGAAGAGACCCGCCGCGTGTCGGCACTCGCAGCCGAGCTGCAGCAAGCTGCGATTCCGCACCTGTCCTTGCCTCGTTCCACGCTGAAATTCGCGTTGCCCGTTTTGTTTGCCGAGCTGGCCCGAGAGCGCGGCATCCGCTTCGACGTGGATCGACATCGCCGCATTGCCGGGAAGTACTTGTTCAAGCACACGCGCGAGGCGGAGCAGCGTATGAAGCTCGTCGCCAGCGTCGGCTCTCTGGCGAACCGCTCGGCCATCGTTCGGCGGCGGGAGCAATTGCCCCCCGACGGCCGGCGATTCGTCGAGGCTATGGTCCTTCCGAAGACGCCGATCGGCGCGGGCATGCGCAGTCGTTTGAATGAACACCGGCTAGTCGCCGACCTCTTTGGGAACGCATTGGGCTTCAACGGGATCGAGATCGACTATTTCCTGCTCCTGTCGAACGCTATCGGGGTCGGTGACGATGACTGACGCGATCTTCGGCCTTCCGCAGCCCTTCGGAGGAATCGTCACCGAGCCGTTCCGGATCCCGGTCAAGAACTTCTACGACTCGTCCTTCGTCGTGAGCGGCACCTCGGTCTGCAATTTGAGCGAGCTTAGCGTCCATGCCAAGGGATGGGACGGAAGCACGCTCGACCGCAGTCCGCTGAGTGGCGTAGGGTGTGACCTCGATTGGGATGTCGCAAGGCTGAAAGCGGTGTGCGAGGGCGCGGAGCGCTATTCCGCCTCCGTCGTCGCCACGCACGAATACACGGTCAGCGCGGCATGCGATCTGCAGTGCCCCCATGTCGCCCCCGACTCCATTCCGCGGCTTTCGGACTCCGAACTCGCGTTGCCCGGACAGTACTTTCGTCCATTCGATTCACGCGCTCCGATTCGGTGGGCCTGGTCGTTCGAGCTGACGAGCCGCGAAGAGCGCCTGCTGCCGCTCGTGATGTCGCACCTCTATCCACGCGCCTGGACTACGGAACGCTTCTGGAATCCGATCTCGACGGGGCTCGCGGTTCACACCGATCCCAACGCAGCGATAGTAGCGGGCGTTTGCGAGGTCGTCGAACGCGACGCGATCGCGCTCACGTGGCTGCTCAGGCGGCGCCTCCCGAAGATACGCTTCGGCGAGGCCGATCTCGAGCTTTTCGACCCGGCCGCACGATACTTCCTGAGTCGCACCGAGGAGTTCTCGTTCTTCGATGCGACGACGGATATCGGGCTGCCGACGATCTATCTCGTCCGGCGACGGCCTCGGCACCCGTTCGCTGCGACGGTCGTGAGCTGCGCAACCGCCTTCTCGTACGCCGAAGCGTGCTACAAATCGCTGCGCGAGTCGATCTCCACCAACCTGCTGCTCGACAGCGGCATCCTGCGAGTTGCAGAAGAGACCCTCGATTTTAGCTTGATCCACGAAGGAGCGGCGTTCATGGCGCAGCCGCGCATGGCCGATGCGTTCTCGTTCATCGACGGGAATGCCGTCGACTTCAGTGCGTTGCTCGCTTCGGAGCCCAAGTGTGATGATGCGCCGATTCCGAGGATTCGTTGGATCGCCGGACGGATGCGCGACATGGCCATGGAGGTCTACCTGTCGGATGTCACTTCCAGGGAACTCAGGCGGGCAGGACTACACTGCTATCGGGCGGTGATCCCCGGGCTCATGCCGATGAGTGTCGTCGCCAGGGCCCGCTTCCTGGGAACTCCGCGGCTTCATGAGATGGCGCGCGCCATGGGGCACGTCGGCGATGTCGATAGCTTCGTCAACCCGCTTCCGCAACCGTTCGCGTGACCCATGCACGCATACGTAGCCTTGGGGAGCGTCGGACTTCGGATCGCAGGTGCAATCGAACGCTGCCTCGCGATGCATGCGGACGATCTCAAAGCGGCAGCTCGAGACGTGGACCACTCCGATGAATGGGTGGTGATCTGCGCGTCTTCAGCGGACCTTGAACGCAGCGAGCAGCTGTCGACTGCCGCACTCGCGACGGGGGACAGTCACGGGATCGTGGTGCTGCCGATCGAGGGGATGTTTGTCGTAAGCCCCGTCCTGGGCCGTAACGCGGTGTGCGCCGCATGCTTCCATGCGCGCCTGCGCTCCGCGCCGCCCTATCCGTACACCGCAGAATCGTTGCGGGCGTTGTCACGCGCCGCGAGCAACGTGCCGACGTTTGAATATAGCGGTGTTCACGAGGGCATCGCGGCGATGGTCGCGCAGATCGCTGTGGCCCACATCGCTCAACGCTCGCCGAACGGGGTGGTATTGAACGTCGCGGATCTTTCGATGATCACGGCGCGGATCGACGGGCGGCACGGGTGTCCTATCTGCGACACCGTCACATCCGGCGGAGCGAAGCGATTCGTGGCGTTCGCCAGCGGCCTCGTCGCGCAACTGGACAATCCGTGACCATGGCCAAGTTCCGACTCACGGGTGATTTGGAGATCGACTGCGCCTTCCCCGAAAGGCCTGTACTCTTGGCTGAAGCAGCCTGCGACCGCTTGGGCCGGCAAGGGTTGCTCCTGTTCGGCGGCCTCGCGCCGTGCTTCGTGCCCGGACGGCCTCCGGAGACGCTCGCATTCCTCGATCATCTCGACGGCAGACGAGAGGCATCGGAAGTCGTCAATCCAGGCTTCGCGGGCGAAACGTGGCGACGGGAGACGCTGCTGCAACTGTTCCGCCATGGCTTGCTCGAGGATGCGCCCTCGGACGACGGCGTCGACACCGGCCCAGCCGCCGCTGCCCTGGCGAGCTACTGCGGGCGGGCTCGCGATCTGACCCGAAGGTACAGGAACAGGCAAGAATGCTTGGACGAGCTCGCCAACGCGCGGATTCGCATTTGCGTCGATCGGGCGTCGTTCGCGGATCGGCTACGCGAGGCGTTGAACCGACTCGACGCTCGGATGGAAATCTTGGCAGGAGACGGCGGTCCGGATGCCACGTTCATCATCGCAACGGACCCGATGGCATCTCGGTTTCTCAGGAAAGGGCAGGCGAACCCCGTACCTGTGCTGTTGACTCGCTGTGAAGTGGATCGCTTCCTTGTGGGACCGCTGATCGTCAACGACGCCGCGGACTGGCATCACGAAGCGCCGAACAGCGAGGGGGCAGTCGACGGCGTCGAGGAGATGGCAGCTGCCTTCGTCGCCAACATCACGGCCGCGATCATCGCAGGTACGGCTTCGATCAACCTCGAAGGCAAGCGCCGGGAGTACGTCCGCGTGGGTGGTTCGGTCGCCTCGAGAGCGGTGTTCCTGGTGGGCGGCAAGCCGAAGCCGCCAGGCGAGCACGCGGATTCGCGGGCGCTCGCCGACTGGTGCCCCGACCTCGCCAGCGAGCTCGCGTTCCCACCCCGCCGCTACGCCGGCTCGAAGGCCCATGACCTCCACTACCTGCCGGCGAACATCGCCGCCGCGTCCGAGTTCTCGCGCGCCAGGGGATCGGAACCGGTCGAGGCGCTCCACGAGGGCAAGGCTTCGACCCGCTCGCTGTGCCAGCTGCTTCAGTACGCGTTCGGTTACTTTCCTTCACCGACCGGCGCCGTGCGTCGAGTTTGCCCAAGCGGCGGGAATCTCGGGTCTCCCGAGGCCGTCGTTGCCGTTGCCGACCGCAATAGCGGTCGTTGCGCCTTTTACCGATTCGTGGCAGCGGACTCGTCGCTGGAATACGCGGGCGGCACGCTTCTCGCAGCCGACGTCGATCACTGGAGCGCTCCGCATCGTGCGGTTCGCCTGCATGTGATCGGGAACCACGAACGCACGACGCGCAAATATGGAAGGTTCGGCCACAAGCTCGTGCATCTCGATGCCGGCTTCGCGCTGGGCGTCGCGGCCTCCTTAGGGCCATCGCTCGGCATTCGTCTTCGCGTGCCGCCGGCCAGAGCGGAAGATACTCTGTTCGATGCCTGCGCTGACTTTCTCGAGCACCGCCGAAATACATACGCAAGGACTTGGGTCGCAGACCTCGACCTGGCGGCACCCGCCGTGGAATCCGATCTGGGCGACATTCTTCTCCGCCGTGCCTCGCACCGCGAGTTCGGCAGGCTGGAGCTGGATTTGTCGACACTCGCAACCGCCCTCGCGCTGTCGGATCCTGCGAACCTGCTGCATCTTGGCGCCTTCGGTGGCCAAGTCCTGCCGATCGTCGCGGTCCGCGGTACGACGGACCAAGGAACGTATGTCCTGCAAAACGGACGCTTGTCGCGGCTCGATTCCGATCTTCACCGCAACGACCAGGTGATCAACCAAGCATCGCTCGCAGCGGCGCCTTTTACCCTGTTCTTCCTGCATACCTTCGACGGCGTCCCCGGCGAAAAGGCGGCATGCATCCGCGCGGGAGCGTGGACGGCAAGATTCTGGCTCGAGTGCGAACGTATCGACGCGTGCGGATGTCCGGCAGGCGGCGCGGTGCAGAGCGAGGTGCTTGCGCGGCTCCCTGGCCAATTCCGGGACAGCCGAGCTATATTCGCCTTTTCGTTCGGCGGCTTCCCTTAGGCGACATGGGCTGGCTCGTGCTTCGACGAGATGTCCGCTGGGCCGTGCAGCAAGACGGCTCCGTCGGGTTGAAGATCGAGAAAGGGTCACTGATCCGGCTGGGCCGCGGCTACGCCAGGCTGCTGACCGCGCTGCAGCGCGGCATCGATCCTGCAAGCAACGGACTGGATCATGACTCGGCCGGGGCGTTGCTCACGCTGCGCGAGCTCGGCGTCGTGGAGGAACGGGTCGCTCGTCCGGTCGCGGAATCCGGCAGCGGCAGCCCGATGCACGCGACGGTGCCGCTCGCCGCGCCACCCGTCGCAATTCCTGCCGTCGCCGCGTTGCTGCTGCTCCTCGCGTCGGCCACGGCACTCCTCGCGCTTGGCCTGCGCGGGTCGTTCGACTGGCGCGCGGGTCCGCTGCAAGTGATGGCGGCGCTTGTCATCATCATTGCCTGGCTGCTGGCGCACGAGACGGCGCACTGGCTGGCCGCCAGATATCGACGCGTGACTTCAGCCCGATTGCGGTTCGGGCTGCGACGTCCGGGCTCGCTGCTAGCCGTCGTGATGCCAACCGATCTCGGCACCGTCTCCGCCGACAGCCGCTTGCTGATCTACGCCGCCGGGCCCGCGCTAGACCTGGTGGTGCTCAACGCGACGCTCGCGATGCTCCTCATCGGAGGGCCACTCGCCGGCCCTGTGGCTTACTGGGCCGGCCTGATGCTCGCCGTAGCGATCGCGACCAACGTGCTGCCCGTGGGGCGAAGTGACGCCGGCAACATGCTCGCCGCCGCTGGCGAACTGGCCGGTCACCGGCCGAGCGAGCGCCTGACCGCGTGGATCACGGCAGCATATCGGGCGTTCGCGGCGGCCTACGGCTTGACGCTCGCTCTCTGGCTCCTGATGCGCATCTCGACCGGCGTGCGGTCGGCCGTGGCCGGTTGATCCACTCCGACGACTCTCGATGCCAGGCCCCAACGCATGAAGGCCGAACCCCAGAGCGAGACGAGCATGGTGAGCTCGAAGGTCGCCAAGCTGGACTTGCTGGTGTCGGATGTCGAGCGTGCGAGCAGGCGCCGGGCGTCCTTTCCGATCTTGACCGTGGTGCTCGTCGTGTTGGCTGCCTGCGGTGGCTCCCTCGTCACCTGGTGGATTGCCGGTAACTCCGGGCCGCCCGTGACGGCCCCCCCCGACTCAATTGCAAAGCCGGCGCCGACGCCTGCGATAGTCGCGGACGCCCCTGTGGAGCTGACCGGCTACTTCGTCGCTCAAGAGGCGACGCAAGTAACGTCTACCGTGGTCGCACGAGTCCGCCGATTCTTCGTAAAGGAAGGCGACAGCGTCAAGCGGGGTCAGGATCTCGTGGAGCTCGAGAATGTGCGCGGCGAGACTGACAAGGACGCCATCCGCGCCCGCCTGCAATCGTATCGCGCGCAAGTCAACCGGTACACCGAGGAGAGCGGGCAGCTTACGAAGCAGGTTGCGCGCTACGAGCTCTTGCAAAAGCAGGGATTCGTCTCCATCCGCCAGCTGGAGGAACTGTCGTCATCGCTGCAGCAGGCGCTCGCCAATCTCGAGACGGCGAGACAGAATGTTGTCGAGGCAGAAGCGCTGCTTCGCGGACAGTCGCGGGAGCAGGACAATTACACGGTGCGCGCGCCATTCGACGGCCTCATCGTTTCGCGAAACGCGCAGGTGGGGGAAGTCGTCTCTCCGATCAGCACGGCGAGCTACGTGCGCAGCGGGCTCCTGACGCTGATGAACCCGGCCTCGATCAGGGTCGAGGTCGACATCCAGGAGCGTCTGCTCGATCGCGTCCTCGCGGCGAAGTGCATCGAGGTGAAGACCGTGGCCAGCCTCGATTCCAAGAACACTACCGCTCGCTACGCAATCGAGCGGATCGGCAGCATTGCGGACCGCGCCCGGGGCACCGTTCACATCGTTCTGAAGCCGGTGGAACCCATCGCCAAGAACATCATTCCGGACACGTCCGCGGCGGTTCGCTTCAACTTCGCCTCCGCGCATTGCTAGGCGATACGTCGTGGAGCAAAACCTCGACCCCTCGGAGGCTCTCGTTGCGTTGACCAACGTGAGCAAATCGTACGCAACGGGCGCCGGCCGCCAGGTCGTGCTCGATGGTGTATCACTGCGCATGCTGCGGGGAGAACTCGTGTCGATCAAAGGACCTTCGGGATCCGGCAAATCGACGCTCCTCAAGCTCATTCTCGGCATCGAGGACTGTGACCACGGCGAGATCCGCGTGCGCGGCGTAAACCTGCTCCCGATGGACGAGACAGCGCGTGCAAGAGTGCGCGCGAGGTACCTCGCAATCGTCTTTCAAAACTACAACCTCATTCCGTTTCTCAACGCGCGTGAGAACGTCGAGCTGCCTCTCGTCCTGGCCGGCATGCATCGCGTAGATCGTAGATCCGCATCGCTGCAGGCGCTCGATGTTGTGGGCCTGGCCCACAAGGCGGAGAGCTTTCCCAAGACGCTTTCGGGTGGAGAGTCCCAGCGCGTGGCTATCGCGCGTGCGCTCGTTCGCGCACCGGACATCGTCCTTTGCGACGAGCCGACCGGAAGTCTCAACGAGACAGGCGCATTGGAGGTATTCGACCTCATCAAGCGAATTGCGCACGAGCACCAGCGATCGGTGCTTCTGGTGACACACAACGAGCGCCTGGCGGCGGACGCCGATCGCCGATTCGTGCTGTCTAGCGGCAAGCTCGGCCCGGTCTGACGCGATGCAGTTCACGTTACGTTTCGTACGATGGAACGCCGTGATCGTCGTGGCCGGGGCATCCCTCGCGTCGGTGTTCGTGGCGGTGAGTATTGCCGTATTCGGTGGCGGTCTCCTGCGCAAGCCACCTGCCACCGACGCGCTTCTCAGCGTCGCCAACGCCCTTGCGCCGGTGCACTTCCTGCCTGAGGAATATGGACGCAGGATTTCCGGGATCGAAGGCGTCAAGGCCGTGACCGGCCAGAGCAGCGCCGCGGCGCGGCTGCCGGGCGCTCGAACGTTGCAGCCGGTATTGATCGTGGACGCGGAGCCGATGCCCCGCGTCTTCGACACGTCGAAGCTCCAGGCATTCAATGCAGACGTTTGGAGAAGCGACAAGCGCGCGGTCCTCGTCACCGGCGCGCTCCTGGGGGAGCGCGGAACCCAGCCGCAGGCGCTGTCGATAGAGCTAATGGGCGCCGGCCGGTCCATTCCGCTCGATCTGACCGTTGCCGGCGCCGGAGGCCCCGGTACGGGAATGGCATGCGACGGCTGCATCGTCATGCGGCGAGATCTGGCCGACGACATCTTGCCGGGCTACCGAGGGCTGGTTTCCTCGTTCATCGTCCGCGTCGAAGATCCGCGCACGGCCCCAGCCGTCGCCAAGCGAATCGACGCGCTGCTCGAGAATGAGTCGTATCCTACCCGCACGGTGGATTTCCGAGGCACAGCTCTCAAGACCGCCGGCTCAGTGGTCAGCGTCGAGCGGCTGGTCATGGCGGTGCTGGTCGTGACGTTGGCGGCATTACTGGCGATGGTAGGTATCGCGGCCTGGCTTCTTTCCATTCGATGGCGCGACATCCTCGCGCTACTCCAGTGTTTCGGGGTAACCAAATTGACGATTGTCTCCTCACTCGCCAAGCGGATGATCGCGATGTGTGCGCTCGCAGCGGGTGCGGGCTGGTCGCTGGTGGCACTTGCTCACGGGCTCTATCCAACGATGACCACGGGCGTCCTCGATCCCTTCAGCACGGGGGCAGCCTGCAGCGCGCTTGTCTCCGCGGCGCTTGCGGTGGTGGTCGCAATGGTTGGTCCGGCGATCGAGGTGTGGCGCACGCCAACGGCGCTAGGATTCTCCGACACGCCGACGTTTGCCTGATGGTTTTCCGCGGAGGCGATCAAATGAAGCTCGAGGACCCCGGCCTGCAAGTCGTCGGCGGACAGTTCGTTCCGTATCGCATCGGTCGCGAAGCGTATCCTTCAACCGCGCTCGTGTGGTCGCATGTATTACCCTCCGCTCTGAACGCGAGCCTGCTCGACGCAGCCGTCGAACATCAGAGCGAGTTCGAGCCCACCGAAACGGAGGACGACGCGGAAGACTACCGTCGGTCACTCTTGTGGGCGATGAGCGATTCGTGGCGTCAAGCCGTCGTGGACCGCCTACTCGAGCTCGAGGCCGCGATCAAGGACTTCTACCAGCTGCGACGCTTTCGCCTGTCGAGCGTGGAATCGCAATTCACCACGCACAACGACGGCAACTTCTACAAGGTGCACAACGACAATGGCACGCCACGAACGTCGGACCGCGCGATCACATTCGTCTATTACCTTTGCAAAGAGCCGCAGCCGTTCACCGGTGGCCAACTGCGGATCTACGACTCGATCATCAAGGGCGTCCAATGGTGCCAGGGTGACACCTTTTTCGACCTGCAGCCTACTAACAACACACTGGTCGTCTTCCTGTCCCGCTACTACCATGAAGTGCTGCGTGTCGCGTGTCCGTCTGGTGCATTCGACGATGGGCGTTTCACCGTTAACGGCTGGTTTCGAGGAAGCTAGGGAAGCTGCAATCAGGAGGAGCTGGTCTCGGGGATCGTTGGTTGCTGCTGCTCCGGAATGAGTTGAAAGTCTCCCATAACCCCTCTCTTGGTACCGAAATCTGATCTTTTGACAGAACGGCCCGGCGTTTCCGCTTGCACCCCCGTGCCTGAGCGGTTCGGATCGTAGTACCCGGGCCTGCACCTACGATGCGCGTGCCAACTTGGCGTATGCGGACGATGCCCAACAATTCACGCCTGGGGAACGCGATGCTCATCTGCCCCGCTGCGAACTCGATCTCGGCATACATCATGGGGGCCGATCTTCTTGGTGCATCGCCAGCAGGTAGCCGCGCGTGCCGAGCTGATTCAGTAACTCGCGATCGAACGGCCGCTTTGGAGCAAGCGTTGCGACGACCGCTTCTGGCCGTTGACTGCTGTACTCCGGACCGGTAGCGTTGACCGTCGTCTCGAGATCGAGATTTCCGGCGATCGATGCACAAACCTATCGTGTTTTCCAATGATCAGTCGATGCCCTCAGTCGTGCGCCACGACGACCCGCTCGCGTTTCACGCGGCGGCCGTACCCGTCATCGCGCGCAATGAGGTCGAAGGCGTTGCCCTGGAAGTTTCCATCGCAGGCTTCGTGCGCAACCCGCCTAAGCCGGGAGTGCTGCACTACCTGGCAACCGTCAACGAGAACGGGTGCGAGGGCGCGGCGTGCATCTACGGAGGTGAGGTTGTAGCTCTTGGCGCGAGCGATCCCGATGCCGCCCGCGCGTTTGCGCATGACCTGGCTATCTTGAAACCCACGATCACCGGTGTCCTCGGTATGGCGAGCCCGTGCGCCGCATTCCTCGACGCATGGACGGATCTCCAGGGCGGCTCGTATCGCATGGGGAAGCACTTCCGCCAGCACGTGTTGCACGACATACTGCCGGTCCCGATTCCCGCCGGCGTGCCGCGCATGGCCGAGGTGCGCGACGTCGCGTGGCTTCTCGACGCGCAGGGGGAGATCGACGCCGAGGCCGGGTGGCCTCCTCATCCCGACCGAGAGGAACGAATCTTGCGCGCCATCGAAAAATCGCGTTATTGGGTGTGGGACAACGACGGGCCCGTTAGCTACGCCGGATGGGTTCCAGCGCTTCGCCCGGTGGCGCGCATCGCACCGGTGGCAACGCCTAGGGAACACCGGGGGAAGGGCTACGCCACCGCCTTAACCGCGGCGCTGGTCCGCTCGTTGCGCGAAGCGGCGTACCAAAGCATCGTACTCGCTACGGACATCGAAGCGCGGACTCCTAACGCTATCTACGCCCGCATCGGCTTTCGCCCGACGACCGAGTCGTTCCGCTTCGTGATCGTTCCGCCGGACACGCCCCGTGCTTAATTCGTTGCTCGGTTGCAGCGGTTGCGGGGCCCGCCGAACGACCGCTTTGAGCAAACTGACCAAACGACCGCTTCTGGCCGGAAGTAGACGGCGGCGTCATTGCGATCAGGAGCATCGCGTCCCACGGCTCCGCGGGGCCATGGCCGCCCAACCGCAGGTGACGCGAACAGCGCCTCGACGTGCGGAGGAACAGAGTTTCGGGCACTGCGTTCCGTAATCGAGTCCGTCGGTCCGAGCGGACGCATCGCGTGGATTAGGCACCGCCCCGGACAGCGCGCGCCGAGTGGCGCGCTCGGAAATGGACCTGAGCACCGCAGTAACGCGCCGTGACGCGTTCCGAGTAGTGTTCGAGTTTATGTGCAGAACCGCCGCTTGAGGAAGGCGGGAGTGGTCATGGTATGAGGTTGATTGTCTAGATCGACCTGAACCCTGTGGAGGGCCACACCATGACCGAGAGGAAGCTTAAAGCAGTCCGCCCGCGACTTGAAGCGCTGGTGTCGCAGGACAAGGACCTGTTGAAGGCGCTGGTGAAGGAGGCGCTGGATCAGATTCTGCAGGCGGAGATGACGGAGTTCCTTGGCGCGGCGCCGGGAGAGCGCAATGCGACGCGGGCGGGTTACCGGGCCGGGTACTACGAGCGGGGTCTGGTGACGCGGGTTGGGAAGATCGAACTGCGCATTCCGCGCGACCGCTCAGGCGAGTTTTCCACATCGCTGTTCGAGCGGTTTCAGCGCAGCGAGAAGGCGTTGGTGTCGGCCTTGGTGGAGATGTACGTGCAAGGGGTGTCGACGCGCAAGGTGAAGGCGATCACCGAGGAGTTGTGCGGGCACAGCTTCGCGGCGTCGACGATCAGCGCCATCAACAAGGGGCTCGATGAAGGCCTGACTAAGTTCGCTCATCGCCGGCTGACTGAGGAGTACCCGTATTTGATCCTGGACGCGCGCTACGAGAAGGTGCGCGAGGACGGGATCATCCAGAGCCAGGCGGTGCTGCTGGCCATTGGCATCAACTGGGAGGGCCAGCGGCAGATCCTGGGGGTGGAGCTCGCCAACCGCGAGAGCCAGACCAGCTGGCGGGATTTCCTTCTGGGGCTCAAGCAACGGGGGCTGCGCGGCGTCGAACTGGCCGTCTCGGACGACCACGCCGGCCTGCGTAAGGCGATCGCCGAAATCCTGCCGGAGGCGGCCTGGCAGCGCTGCTACGTGCACTTCCTGCGCAACGCCCTGGACTACTTGCCGCGCAAAGGCGACGACGACTGCCTGCAGGAGCTGCGCTGGCTATACGCCCGGCGCAATGTGGCCGAAGCCCAGCACGACTTGGCGGCGTGGCTAAGCCGCTGGCAGCGCAAGTATCCGAAGCTGACTGACTGGGTGGAGGAGAACATCGGCAGCACCCTGACGTTCTATCGCCTGCCGCGTCAGCATCACAAGCATCTGAAGAGCACCAACATGCTCGAGCGCCTCAACGAGGAGTTGCGCCGGCGGACGCGAGTGGTGCGCATCTTTCCGAACGCCGCCAGCTGCATGCGCCTGATCCGGGCGCTGTGCGTCGAGACGCACGAGGGCTGGCTCGAAGACCACCGCTACCTCAACATGGACCTGCTACGAGAGGCGCGAAAGGATCAACTGAGGAAGGCAGCGTGACTTCACACCCTGACCACTTTTGCACAACTTGACGAACACAACCGCGTTCCGCAATTCGAGTCCGTCGGTGCGAACGGAGCTGACCGACCTAACTCATTGAATTTGGCTCCCCGACCTGGGCTCGAACCAGGGACCTGCGGATTAACAGTCCGTCGCTCTACCGACTGAGCTATCGGGGAATTGAAGGGAGAAGTTGCCTGCGGAAAACTGCCTGACCGAGGATTTCCAGCCGCATTCAGCCTTCAATTATAGCGTCGAAAGGCAAGGCCGGTCAAACGGAGACTTTACGAGTCCGGCGGGCCCGGCGCTGCGGCCCGCGGCAGCCGTAATATCATCGGGCGATCATGGAATCACTGCAGCGCGAACCGAACCTCGTCGAGCAGGCGTACCGCGCCATCCTCGACGCGATCTGCGACGGCCAGCTCGAGCCGGGCGAGCGCGTCACGCAGGAAAGCATCGCCGCGAAGCTCGCGGTCTCGCGGCAGCCGGTCGGGCAGGCGCTGCTTCTCCTCAAGCAGCAGAAATTTCTCGCCGACGCGGGCCGCCGCGGCCTCATGGTCGCGCCCGTGGATCACGAGTTCATGCGCTGGATCTACGAGCTGCGCCTCGGCATCGAGCCGATGGCGGCGTCGCTCGCCGCGCAGCGCGCGACCGCGGAATCGGTGCGCGGCTTCGAGGCGATCATCGCGCAGGGCCGCGCGGCCGCGCAGGGCCATTCGATCCCGGACCTCATCCGCGCCGACATGCGCTTCCACACGTACCTGTACGAGCAGTCGGGCAACGGCCTCTTCGTCGACGTGATGAGCGAGCTGTGGAACCACCTGCGGCGCGTGATGCGCGAGGTGCTGCTCAAGCGCGAGTACCGCAAGGCGATCTGGGTCGAGCACGAGCAGATCGTGCGCGCGATCGCGGAGCGCAACGAGCAGGGCGCGGCGGCGCTGGTGCGCGCGCATCTCACGCACGCGGCGGTCAGCGTGCAGGTCGCGCTGCCGGCGCCCGCCCCCGCCGAAACCTAGCGCGCTTGCGCGAGGTAGGTCGCGCCGTAGCGCACGTACACCGCGACACCTTCGGCGAACGCCGCGCGCTCGGCCGGCTTCACTTCGCGGAATGCGCGGGCCGGACGTCCCGCCCAGATCCAGCCGGCCTTCACGACCGTTCCCGCCTCCACGTGTGCGCCGGCCGCGATGCAGCCGCCGCGCTCGACGACGACGCCGTGGTCGACGCGCGACGCCATGCCGATCAGCGCGTCGTCCTCGATGCGTCCCGCGCCCATGCGCACGTTGTGCCCGAACGTCACGTTCTCGCCGACGACGAGATCGCCGTGGGACGCATCGGTCACGAGGAACGTGTTGTCCTGCACGTTGGTGCGTCGCCCGATCGTGATGCGCGCGCCGCCGGCCACGACGACGCAGCCGAAATAGATGCCGGCATCGTCCGCGAGATGCACGTCGCCGGCCACCACCGCGGTCGGCGCCACGTACGCGCGGCCGATCGCCGGCGTGCGTCCGTGCAGCGAACGCAACGTACCCTCGCCAAGGGCATCGCGGACATACGCGGACAAGTCGAGCGGCGGCAAGTCGCCGCTCGCGACCAGCGTGCTCGCATGTCCCGCGCGGATCGAAGCCGCCGCAGCAGCGAGCACGTCGCGCCCGATCTCGCGCACCGGCACCGCCGGATGACCTGCATAGAGCCATCCACCGGCGAGCTTCTTGCGCGGCGGGACGACGCTGCCCGGTGCGATGAGCGCATGGGGACCGACTTCGGCGCCGTCCATCACGGTCGCGTGCTCCGCGACGACCACGCCGTCGCCGACCGTGCACGCATGCACGAGGCCGAAGCGGCCGACCGTGACGTCGTCGCCGATGGTGGTACCGAGATTGCCGTCCCAGATGTGCGCCGTCGCGCGCTCGCCCGCGAAGAAATTGCGGCCGATCCGGATACATTCGCCGTCCGCGCGCACGGTTGCGAAGTCGCGCAGCGCAAGCCCCGGTCCCGCAAGCGTGCGGCCGAGCACCGCGGCCATCCGCGCAAGATCGTACGGTGCGGCCAGCGCCGGCACGTGCTCCGCATAGGCGAGCACGCGGCCGCCCGCACTTTCCAACAGTCCCGTCATGATTGCCGCAGCTTACGCTCGGCCTCGTCCCACGCGGCGAGCGGCTGCAAGTCGGGCACCCACGCGAGGCCGCTCTTCGCGTCGGAGGACACCGCTTCGGGCGTCACGACGACGTCGAGCAGCGCAGGACGCTGGGCCATCGCACGCGCGAGCGCCGCCGGCAAATCCGCCGCGCGCTCGACACGCTCCGCGTGCAGGCCGAACGCGCGCGCCATCGCCGCGTGATCCGCGAACTGCAGCCGCGTGCCTACCACCTTGCCGTGCGTCGTCGCCTGGTCGTGCACCTCGATCTGCCACGCGCCGTTGTTGAGCACGACAATCAGCACCGGGGCGCCGTGCCGCTTCGCCGTGTCGATCTCCATCGCATTGAAGCCGAACGCGCCGTCGCCGGTCACGACGACGACGTCGCAATCCGGGCACGCGAGGCTCGCCGCGATGCCGAACGGCGTGCCGATGCCGATACAGCCGAGCGAGCCGGGATCGAGGTAGCCCGACGACGACAGCCCCACGCGCGCGAATGCAAGCGCGTCGCCGCCATCGGCAACGACGATGCTGTCAGACCGCAGCACGTCCTGGATCGCGGCCAGCAGTCGATCGGGATGGATGCGGCCGTCGCGACCGTCGGGTGCGGAAGCCATCGCGACGCGGCGCCTGCTCACACGCTCGACGTGCCGCGCGCGCAATCCTTCGACCCACGAGCGATCCGTGGCCGGTGCGCGACCACCTGCCGCCGCGAGGATCGCATCCAGCGACGGCGAGACGTCCGCGAGAACGCCCACCTCGCCGCGCCGGTTGTCGCGCACTTCGCCTGCGACGTTGCCGATGCGCACGAACGTCGCCGCGCCGAACACGGCGGGCGAGCCGTACGCCAACTGGAAGTCGAGCCGCCGCCCGAGCGTGACGACGAGATCGGCCTCGGCCATCGCCTGCGCGCGCATGGCCGCGACGACGGACGGATGATCGTCGGGCACGAGGCCGCGGCTCTCGCCGGTGTCGAGGTAGACCGCGCCGGTGCGCGCGAGGAAGCGGCGCACCGCGTCGCCCGCATGGCGCGCGCCGCGGCCGCTGATGACCAGCGGCTTCTTCGCTGCGAAGATGACGTCGGCCGCCCGCCGGACTGTCTCAGGATCGGGCAGCATCACCGACGGCACGTGCGGCCGCAGGTGCTCGTCCAGCACGAGCGCACGCGGCACCGGCGCGCGCAGCGTGTCGGTGGGAAAGTCGACGTACGACGGCCCCGGCTCGCCGCCTTCGCCCAGCGCGCGGGCCACGGCCTCGTCGAGCTCGGGCACGATGCGCGCGGGATCGCGCACGGTGCGCGCATAGCGCGTGATCGAGCGCACGAGGTCGGTGTGCACCATGTCCTGCAGCGCGCCGCGATTCTCCTGCGGCTGCGGCGGCGTCCCCGAGAGCACGAGCACCGCCGCGCGCGCGACGTGGGCGTTGGCGATGCCGGTCATCGCGTTGGTCACCCCGGGCCCGGCGGTCACGAGCGCGACGCCGAACGTGCCCTTCAGCTCGCCGTACGCATGCGCCATGTACACCGCGGCGCGCTCGTCGCGGACGTCGACGATCGCGATGCCTTCGCGGTCGAGCGCCATCCAGATCGGCATGATGTGCCCGCCGCACAGGCCGAACACGCGATCGACGCCGCGCGCCTTCAGGAAGCGCGCGATGACGCCGGCGCCGCTTGCGACGGAGGCGTCCATGCCTAGAAGACGGGCTTCTCGCGATACGTGCCCCACAGCCCCTTGAGCTTCTCGACGATGTCGCCCATGGACGCGCCGGCCTCCACGAGCTCGATGGTCACGGGCATGATGTTCTGCGCTTCGTCCTTCGCCACCGCGACGAGCCTGTCGAGCAGCGCCGCGACCTTCGCGTTGTCGCGCTCCTTGCGGACGCGATTGAGGCGGTCGATCTGCCGGGTGGCGGTCGTCGTGTCGTACGGATGCAGCTCGATGTCGAACTTCTCGTCCGGGTCGACGTAGCGGTTGACGCCAAGCACCGGCTTTTGTCCGTTGGCCTTCTTGAGCGCCGTCTCGTACGCGAAGTCGGCAATGCGCCGCTGGAACCAGCCTTCCTCGGTGAGCTTGACGGTGCCGCCCTGCTTCTCCACGTCGTCGATCACGGCGAAGATCGCCTTCTCGTACTGCGTGGTGAGGCTCTCGACGTAGTACGAGCCGCCGATCGGATCGACGACATCGGCGACACCCGACTCCTCGGCCACCACCTGCTGCGTGCGCAGCGCGATCTTCATCGCTTCCTCGGTGGGAATCGCGAACGCCTCGTCCATGCCGTTGGTGTGCAGGCTCTGCGCGCCGCCGAGCACGGCGGCGAGCGCCTGTAGGCCGGTGCGCACGATGTTGACCTTGTACTGCGGCTTGGTGAGCGATGCGGCCGCCGTCTGGCAGTGGAAGCGCAGGCGCATCGACTCGGGGTTCCGCGCGCCGAAGCGCTCCTTCATGATCTTCGCGTACACGCGGCGCACCGCGCGGAACTTGGCGATCTCCTCGAAGAAGTCGGCCTGGCACACGTAGAAGAACGCGAGCCGCGGCGCGAACTGGTCGACGTGCATGCCGGTCTTGGTCACCTCCTCGACGTAGGTGATGAGGTTGCACATCGTGAACGCGACCTCGTCGAGCGGCGAGCTCCCGGCCTCGGAGACGTGATAGCCCGAGATGTTGATCGGGTTGTAGCGCTTCATGTGCTGCGCGCAGAACGTGATGCAGTCGCGCACGATGCGCACCGACGGCGCGACGGGATAGATCCACTCCTTCTGCGCCTGGTACTCCTTCAGGATGTCGGCCTGGATGGTGCCGGAGAGCTTGTCGAGGTCGTACCCTTTCTTCTTCGCGAGCGCGACGTACATCGCGAGCAGGATCCACGCGCTCGGGTTGATCGTCATCGAAACGGAGATCTTCTCGAGATCGATGCCGTCGAAGAGATGCTCCATGTCGGCGAGCGTGTCGATCGCGACACCTTCGCGGCCGACCTCGCCCTCGCTCATCGGATGATCGCTGTCGTAGCCCATCAGCGTGGGCATGTCGAAGTCGGTCGACAGCCCCGTCTGGCCGTTGGCGATGAGGTACTTGAAGCGCTTGTTGGTGTCCTCCGCGGTGCCGAAGCCCGCGATCTGGCGCATGGTCCAGAAGCGGCCGCGGTACATCGTCGGGTACGGCCCGCGCGTGAACGGGTACTGGCCCGGCAGGCCGATGTCCTCGAGCGGCGTGTCGGCGAGGTCGAGCGCCGTGTACGTGCGCTTGACCGGGAAGCCGCCGAGCGTGGCGAACGCGGGCTTGCGCTCCGGCGCCTTCTTCACGAAGTTCGCGACCTCGTTCGCCTCCCACAGCTCGAGCTGGCGCGAGAGCACGCCGGCGGCCTGCGGGTCGAGGGCGGACGCGGCCGGGCCGCGGAAGACGGGATCGTTCATGCGTTGCCTCCAATGCGAATGGCGTCCAGCAGCCGCACGGCCGCGGAGTGCGGCGACGTGCGGCGTGCCGCGAGTTCGTCCAGCAGTTGCGCGAGCGCGCCTGCGCGGTCGCGCAGGAAGCGGTCGCGCAGGATGTCCTCGCCGGCGCGCAGCAGGCGGCGCTGCGCGATCTGCGCCTGCCGCGTCGCCATCTCGCCGGTGCGGTCGAGCGCCGCGCGGTGGGCGTCGATCGCCTCGACCAGCGCGGCGACGCCTTCCGCCTTGAGCGCGCTGGTGGCGATCACCGGCGGGTACCACTGCTCCTTGCCGCCGCCGAGCTTGATGCCCATCGTGAGCATCGTCTTCAGCTCGGCGATGGTCTTGTTGGCGTCGGCGCGGTCGCACTTCGACACCACGTGCACGTCGGCGATCTCGAGGATGCCGGCCTTGATCGCCTGGATGTCGTCGCCCAGGCCCGGCGCGGACACGACGACGGTGGTGTGCGCGGCGCGCGCGACGTCGACCTCGTCCTGACCCACGCCCACGGTCTCGATGATCACGACGTCGTAGCCGGCGGCATCAAGGATGTCGACGGCCTCCAGCGTGCCACGCGCGAGGCCGCCGAGCGCGCCGCGCGTGGCCATGCTGCGCACGTACACGCCGGGATCGCCGCCGAGATCGCTCATGCGGATGCGGTCGCCGAGGATCGCGCCACCCGAGAACGGCGACGACGGATCGATCGCGACGATCGCCACCGTGCGTCCCTTTGTGCGCAGCTGCGCCGCGAGCTTCGCGACGAGCGTGGACTTGCCGCTGCCCGGCACGCCGGTGATGCCGACCACGTGCGCGCGCCCAGCCTTGGCGAAGATCGCGTCGAGCGCGGGCCGCGCTTCGTCCGTGCCGTTCTCCGCGCGGGTGAGCAGGCGCGCGATGGCGCGCGCCTCGCCGCGCAGCACGCCGGGCACGAGATCGAGCGAAGGAACGTACGCCATGGGCGCGCGGCGATCAGCCGGTGAGCTTCTGGTTGAGCGCGCGGAACACCTCGCGGTCGTCGACCACGCGGCGCGCCTTGAAGTCCGTGCGCGGGAACGTGCCCGCCGCCACGACCTCCACCTTCGCGCGCAGGCCGAGGACCTTGGACAGCGAGCGCACGGCATCGTCGCGCAGCTGCCGCCCGCCCTCGCCTTCGGGGCTGATCGGCGCCGCGGCCTCGACGCGCACGACGAGCTCGTCCATCGCGCCGTCGCGCGTGATGACGATGCGGTGCTCGCCGCCGTAGCCCGCGAGCTGGTTCATCACGGCGTCGACCTCGCTCGGGTACACGTTCTCGCCGCGGATGGTGAACATGTCGTCGATGCGGCCGAAGATGCCGTTCGGCAGGCGCGGGTACGTGCGGCCGCAGGGATTGGGGCCGTCCTCCCACAGCGTGAGGTCGCCGGAGAGCAGGCGGATCATCGGCTGCGACGTGCGCTCGAGGTGCGTGTAGACCGGCGTGCCGCGCTGGCCGTAGGGGACGCGGTGGTACGTCTTCGGATCGCACACTTCGGTGTAGATGACGTCCTGCCAGCAGAGCATGCCGTCGGTCTCGGCCGTGCCGGAGACGTTCATGAACGGCGACATCTCCGCCATCGAGCCGCAGTCGATCACGCGTGCGCCGTAGGCGTCCGCGATGCGGTCGCGCACGCCGGGCACCGACGCGCCGGGCTCGCCGGAGAAGAACATGATCTGCAGACCGAAGTTGCGCGGCTCGTAGCCTTCCGTTTTCGCGGTCTCGGCGAGATGCAATGCGAACGACGGCGTGCCGTAGAACGCGCGCGGCTTCATCATGTCGAGCCACATCGCGGCGCGCGCGGTCATGCCGGGCGCGCCGGCGCCGAACGGGAACGTCTTGCAGCGCAGGCGCTCGGCGCCCGTCATCGCGCCCCACGAGCCCATGTAGAGGCTGAAGATCGCGGCGACGAACACCGTGTCGCCCGGGCGGATGCCCATGGCCCACATGATGCGCGCGTGCGCGTTCGCGATCGCATCCCAGTCGGCGCGGCCGATGCCGAACGCGGTCGGCCGTCCCGTCGTGCCGGACGTGCCGTGGATGTGATGGATCTCGCTGTCGGGCACGCACACGTAGTCGCCGAACGGCGGCACGCGCGACTGCGCGTCGCGCAGGTCCTTCTTGCTGACCACCGGCACCTTCGCCTCGAAGTCCTCGAGCGAGCGCAGGTGGTCGGGATGGAAGCCCGCTTCCTCCCACTTGCGGCGATAGAACGGCGACGTGTCCCACGCGTAGCGCGTGACCTGCTGCAGGCGTTCGAGGATCGCAACTTCGCGCTGCACGGGCGGCATCGTCTCGCGCTTGGGGAACCAGTAGCGCGAGCCGGCGGGCGGCAGGTAGTCGTTGTCGAACTTCGGCGGGAAGCTCCACTCTTCCATGGCGGTCACCGCGCGCCGCGCTCGGCCACGATGCGGCGGATCATCGCGACGATCGCGTCCGGCGGCGTGTCCTGCAGCATCAGCTCCTTGACGCCGACTTCCTTCAGCTTCGCGACGTCGTCGTCGGGAATGACGCCGCCGCCGATGACGAGGATGTCGTCGGCGCCTTTCGCGCGCAGGCTCTCGAGGATGCGCGGGAAGACCGTCATGTGTGCGCCGGAGAGGATCGACACGCCGATCACGTCGACGTCTTCCTGGATCGCCGCCTCGACCACCTCCTCCGGCGTGCGGTGCAGGCCGGTGTAGATGACGTCCATGCCGGCATCGCGCAGCGTGCGGGCGACGACCTTGACGCCGCGGTCGTGGCCGTCGAGGCCGACCTTCGCGACGATGACGCGGATGCGATCCGTTTGAGCTTCCACTTGCCCTCCGTTGGCGGTTCCCTGTGGCGGGAATTATTGCATACCGAATGCAGTATGCAGAGGCAGGGGTGGAGCGTCAAGTGGTGGGGTCAGACCCTTAAGCTTAGGGGTCAGGCCCTTAAGCTTAGGGGTCAGACCCTCAAGCTTGGGGGTCAGACCCCGAGGTTTGGGGTCAGAGCCCGAGGTTTGGGGTCAGACCCCGAGGTTTGGGGTCAGACCCCGAGGTTTGTGGTCAGACCCCGAGGTTTGGGGTCAGACCCTCGAAGTTTGGGGTCAGACCCTCACGGTTCGGGGTCAGACCCTCGGCTTGGAGTTCGGACCCCTCGGCTTGACGACCCACCCCCCGCCTGTCGTACTTTCGGGATGACCTCGCCCCAACCCGTCGCCCTCGACGACAAGTACACGCTCGCGCACGGCCGCGCGTACATGAGCGGCGTGCACGCGCTCGTGCGCCTTCCGCTCTTGCAGAAGGCGCGCGACGCGGCCGCCGGCCTGAACACCGCCGGCTTCATCTCCGGCTACCGCGGCTCGCCGCTCGGCACCTACGACGTCGCGCTCGACGCGGCCCGTGCGCACCTCGACGCGCACGACGTCGTGTTCCAGGCGGGCGTCAACGAGGACCTCGCCGCGACGGCGCTGTGGGGCACGCAGCAACTTCACCTCTACGACGACAGGACGCGCGACGGCGTATTCGGCATTTGGTACGGCAAGGGCCCCGGCGTCGATCGCTCGATCGACGTTCTGAAGCACGCGAACCTTGCGGGCAGCGCGCCACACGGCGGCGTGCTGGTGCTCGCCGGCGACGATCACGCGTGCCAGTCGTCGACCACCGCGCACCAGAGCGAGCAGGTGCTCGCCGCCGCGATGATCCCGGTGCTCAATCCCGCATCGGTGCAGGACTACCTCGACTTCGGCCTGCTGGGCTTCGCGCTGTCGCGCTTCTCGGGCTGCTGGGTTGCGCTGAAGGCGATCGCGGAGACGGTCGAAAGCTCGGCCGTCGTGGACCTCGACCCGGCGCGCGTGCGCGTGACGATCCCCGCCGACTTCACGCCGCCGCGCGATGGCCTCAACCTGCGCTGGCCCGACACGCCGCTCGAGCAGGAGCGCCGCCTGCACGGCCCGAAGATGGACGCGGTGCGCGCGTTCGCACGCGTCAACGCGTTCGACCGTGTGGTGCTCGACGCAGCGCAGGCACGCCTGGGCATCGCCGCGACCGGCAAGGGTTATCTCGACGTGCGGCAGGCGCTCGACGAGCTCGGCATCGACGACGCACGGGCGGGCGCCCTCGGCATCCGCCTCTACAAGATCGGCATGAGCTGGCCGCTCGAGCCGCAGCGCGCACGCGCGTTCGCGGACGGGCTCGAGGAGATCCTGGTCGTCGAGGAGAAGCGCCCCTTCGTCGAGGACCAGCTCGCGACGCTGCTGTACGGCACGCCCGGTGCGCCGCGCATCGTCGGCAAGCGCGACGAGGATCAGCGTCCGCTGCTGCCGACGGAAGGCGAGCTGTCGGCGGCGTCGGTGGCCGCGGCGATCGCCGCACGGCTCGCGCGCCTGCACGGCGACCTCCCCGCGCTAGCGGCGCCGCTCGCGCGCCTCACCGCGCTGCAGGCCGTCGCGCGCAGCGCCACCGTCTATCCGCTGCGCACGCCGTACTTCTGCTCGGGCTGCCCGCACAACACGTCGACGCGCGTGCCGGAAGGCAGCCGCGCGCTGGCCGGCATCGGCTGCCACTGGCTGGCGCTGCACATGCCGCGGCAGACGAAGACGTTCAGCCACATGGGCGGCGAAGGCGCGGCGTGGATGGGCCTCGCGCCGTTCGTGCGCGGCAAGCATGTGTTCCAGAACATCGGCGACGGCACGTACTTCCACAGCGGGCTGCTCGCGATCCGCGCGGCCGCCGCGGCCGGCATCGACATCACGTACAAGATCCTCTTCAACGACGCGGTCGCGATGACCGGCGGCCAGGCGGTCGACGGGCAGCTCACCGTGCCGCAGATCACGCAGCAGGTGGCCGCGGAAGGCGCGCGCCGCATCGCGGTGGTGACCGACGAGCCGCAGAAGTACACACCCGCCACCGCGTTTGCGCCCGGCACCACCGTCCATCACCGCGACGAGCTCGACGCCGTGCAGCGCGAGCTGCGCGACATCCCGGGCCTCACCGTCCTCGTCTACGACCAGACGTGCGCCGCGGAGAAGCGCCGCCGCCGCAAGCGCGGCCGGATGCCCGATCCGCCGGAGCGCGTGTTCATCAACGATGCCGTGTGCGAAGGCTGCGGCGACTGCTCCGACCAGTCGAACTGCGTGTCCGTGAAGCCGCTCGAGACGCCCGATGGCCGCAAGCGCACGATCGACCAGTCGGCGTGCAACAAGGACTACTCGTGCGTAAAGGGCTTCTGCCCGAGCTTCGTCACCGTCACGGGCGCGCGGCTGCGGCGGACGAGCGCGACGCTGCCTCCGACGGGGCTGCCGCCGCCGGCCGCGCTGCCGCTGAACGAGCCGTGCGCGATCATCATCACCGGCATCGGCGGCACGGGCGTGATCACCGTCGGCGAGATGCTCGGCATGGCCGCGCACCTCGACGGCCTGCACTGCACGGTGCTCGACAACACCGGCATGGCGCAGAAGAACGGCGCCGTCACGAGCCACATCCGCATCGCCGCACGTGCCGACCACCTGCATGCGGTGCGCGTCGGCGCCGGCGCGGCGAGCCTCGTGCTCGGCTGCGACATGGTGGTCGCCGCGAGCCCGCCGACGCTGTCCGCGATGCGGCCCGGGCATACGCGCGTGATCGTCAACGACACGCTCACGCCGACCGCGCGCTTCGTGCAGGACCGCGACATGGACATGCAGGTCGGGCCGATGCAGCGTGCGCTGCGAGGCGCCGCGGGCGCCGACCACGTGGAGTTCCTGCCGGCGGCTGCGCTTGCTACGTCACTCCTCGGCGACGCGATCGCAACCAATCTCTTCATGCTGGGCTACGCCGTGCAGACGGGACGCATGCCGCTGTCGCTGGCGGCCATCGAGCGCGCGATCGAGCTGAACGGCACCGCCGTCGAGAGCGGCAAGGCGGCGTTCGCGTGGGGCCGGTGGGTGGCGCACGATCGCGCGGTGGTGGTGCGGGCCGCGGGCGTCACGGCGCCGCCGGCGCCCGAGTCGCTCGCCGAGCTCATCGCGCGTCATGGGGCCACGCTCACGGACTATCAGGATGCGGCCTATGCGGCGCGTTATCGTGCGGCCGTCACGGCCATCGCGGCCGCGGACGACGCGATCGAAGGCAAGACCGGTCTCACCGAGGCGGTCGCGCGCTCGCTCTACAAGCTGATGGCGTACAAGGACGAATACGAGGTGGCGCGGTTGTACGCCGATCCCGCGTTCACCGCGAAGCTCGCCGCGCAGTTCGACGGCGACCTCACGCTGCGCTTCCACTTGGCACCACCGCTGCTCGCGGCCCGCGATCCCGCGACGGGAAAGCCGCGCAAGCGCACCTACGGCCCGTGGATGCTGCGTGCGCTGCACGTGCTGGCGAAGATGAGGCGATTGCGCGGCACGCCGCTCGACGTGTTCGGGCGCACCGCGGAGCGACGCGCCGAGCGGCAGGACATCGTCGACTTCGAGCAGGTGATCGCGAAGCTCGCCGAGCAGGTGGACGCCGGCAACTACGCACTGGCCGTCGAGATCGCGCGGCTGCCGTTGACGCTGCGCGGCTTCGGCCACGTGAAGGCGCGCAACCGCGTCGAGTATGGCGCGCGGCTCGCGTCGGCGCTCGATCGGTTCGAGCGCACGGCGTCGCTGGCGCAGGCCGCCGACTGAAGCAACGTCAGCGGCCGACGCCCGCCAGCACGTCGGCCTTGAGGAACCGCTCGACGACCAGCATGAAGGCGATCGACGGAATCAGCAGCAGCAGCGCGGTGATCGACGCGATCTGGTAGTTGCCGCCCATGCTCGCGTTGAACATGAGCAGCGGGAGCGTCGTCACGTCGGGCACGCCGACGAAATAGGTGCCGGTGAATTCGTCGAGCGATTCGAGGAACACGAAGATCGCGCTCGCGATGATGCCCGGCGCCGCGAGCGGCAGCGTCACCGTCCGGAAGCACGTCCACGGCGACGCGCCCAGGTTGCGGGCGGCCTCCTCCAGCGAAGCGTCCACCGACGCGAACGCCGCCGACGCGATCCACACGGCGAGCACGAGGCCGTGCGACGCGTGCACCAGCACCACGCCGAGCACCGTGCCGTTGAGGCCGATCTCGTAGAACACGCGCGCGATGTTCACGTACACGGGCAGGTTCGGCACCGCCTGCGGCAGGAGGAAGGCGAGCAGGATGAGGCCACGCCAGCGCAGCCGCAGGCGCGCGAGCGCGTAGCCGGCCGGCACCGCGACGGCGAGGCTCGCGATCACCGTCAGCACCGCGATCCAGATGCTGGTGCCGAGGGAGGCGAGCGCACCGCCGCGCGGGCTGAACACGCGCCCCCAGAACGAGAATCCGAACTCCTGCGGGATGCGGTTCGGGAAGTACCACTTCTCCGCGAACGCCCAGAGCAGCAGGTTGGCGAGCGGGCCGAAGATCGCGAACGCCATCAACCCGAGCAGGACGGCGAGGCCGAGGAGCTGCGGCCAGCGTCGCGGGCGCGCGGCGGCGATCACTGCGCGCGCTCCCGCGCCGCGTGCCGCAGGTAGAACCACGCGCCGGCCGCGGCGACGACCAGCGACATGAGGCACAGTGCGTTGGCCACTGCGTAATCGGACAGCGTGCTGATCCGGTACGCGATGTCGACGGTGATCATCGTCGGCGAGTTGGGGTTGATCATCAGCGGCACCGACAGCACCGACAGCATCGTGACGAACGACAGCACGAGGCCGACCAGCAGCGTGCCGCGCACCTGCGGCAGCACGATGTCCCACAGCACGCGCAGGCGCGGCGCGCCGAGATTGCGCGCGGCCTCGACGTGCTGCGTCTCGAGCGACGCCATCGCGCCCGCGACGAGGAGCGTGACGAACGGCGCCTGCTTCCACACGAACGCGACGACGATGCCGCGCCAGTCGAGGAGGCTCTGCGCCTGCAGCGGCTCGATGAGGCCGCTGCCGATCAGCACGTGGTTCAGCATGCCGTTCTTGGCGAGGAACGTGCGCATCACCTGCCCGGTGACGATGAACGGGATGAACAGCGGCCAGCGATAGAGCCAGCGCAAGATCGCGACCGCGCGCGGATTCTCGCCCAGCGTCAGGTAACCCGCGATGGCGACGGCGACCAGGGCGATGAGTATGGTCGAAAGCAGGCAGATGCCGATGGTGAAGGTGAGGTCGGTGCGATAGAGGTCCCAGGCCTTGGCGAAATGCTCGAAGGTGAAGTCGCCGCCCTTGGTGCGGAACGCGAGGACGGCGGAGAGGAGCAGCGGGAAGACGAAGAACGCCGCGATCACCGCGAGGGCGGGCGCGACGAGGAGGTACGCGCGCCAGGTGGTGCGGGGCGTGTCGGCGCTGGGGGTCATGGATGCGGCTGCCCCTCACCCCAGCCCTCTCCCCGCGAGCGGGGAGAGGGAGTTGACTCAGAGCGGCCGTCGCGAACTCGCATTACCGCTCACCATGAACGCTCCCTCGCCCCGCTTGCGGGGAGAGGGTTGGGGTGAGGGGCGGATCGCCGCAATCCCGCAGCCGTCACTTCAAGACAACGCGCTCATACCCCTCGACGATGTCCGTGAAGTAATCCGACAGCGGGAACGGCCGCCCGTTCTTCGCGAGCTCGGCCGGCGAGATGTCGGTGAAGAGCTTGTTCCAGTCGGCGGGCGTGAGCTTCGCCTGCACGAACTGCGGGTCGATGCCCGGGTACCAGTTGAACTGCTTGACGATGCCGTCGGCCTGCACTTCCGGGCTCTCCGCAAAGTCGATGAACTTCTTGGCAAGCGCGGCGTTCGCGGCCTTCGCGGGGATCACGTAGTACATCGGCTGCCCCGGCAGCCCCGGCGACGGCAGCGCGAGCTTGATCTTGGGCGAGAGCTTGCCGTCGGCCTGCCATGTGTAGAACATGTCGACCCACACGGGACCCATCGCGATCTCGCCGCGGTTCAGCATGTCGAGCGTGCCCGCGTTGCCGGGCGTCATCACGACGTTCTGGTTGAAGTCCTTGAGCGTGGCGAGCGACTTGTCGATCGCCGCCTTGTCCGCGGCCGAGTACGGGCCCTTTTCGAGCTTCTCGCCGAGGCCGCTGTTGGCCGACACCCAGCCCATCACGAAGCCCACGCCCGACATCCCGCCCTTCACGCCGTTGTAGCCGAACTGCTTCGGATTCTTCTTCACCCACTCGGAAAGCTCCGCGAACGACTTCGGCGGGGCCTTCACGAGATCCGGGTTGTACGCGAACGCGATCTGGCTGTGGAACATCGGCAGCACGTAGCCGTCGACGTTGGCGCCGAGCGCGTTCTTCGCCGTGTCGCGCGATACGAGCTTGCCGGCCGCGACGTCGTTGCGGTACGGCATCAGCAGCTTCTCGTTGACCATCGTCGCGGCGCCGCGCTGGTGCACGACGGCGACGTCGGTGTCCCACGCCGCGGAGCCGGCCTTCTGCTGCGCGGCGAGCTTCTCGTAGATCTTCTGCGAGCCCCCGTCGCCCGGGCCGGTGCCCACGGCCTTCACCTTCACGCCCGGGTTCATCTTCTCGAACTTCGGCCCGAGGTAGTTGTTCACGTAGTCGACCATGTTCTGGTCGCCGGCCGACACCACGTTCAGCGTCACCTGCGCGCCCGCACCGGTGGTCATCCCCAGCGCGACCGCGACGGCGCCGGTCGCCAACAGCTTGCGTAGTTGCATGTCTCGCCTCCTCCTAGTGGGCCTTGCCGCCCGTGAACAGCATCAGCGCCTCGCGCGGCACCACGACCGCCGCCGTGGTGCCCTCCGCAACGCGCTCCGGCGCCTCGACCCACACTTCCGTGTCGTCGCTGCGCACGCGATAGCGATAACCGTGTCCGACGTACACCGACTGCGCGATCACGCCCGGCAGCACCAGCGCGTCCGCGGCGTGTCCGTCGCGGGTGAGCGCGAGGCGCGCGGCGTCGCTGCGGAAGTGCGCACGCAGCCGCGCATCCGCCGGCGTGCCCGCGATGGCTGCGCGCAACACGCCGCCTTCCGCCTGCACGAGATCGAGCGCATTGTCCGCGCCCATGAAGCCCGCGACGAACGCGCTCTCGGGCCGGTGGTAGATCTCCTCCGGCGCGCCGACCTGGATCACGCGACCCGCGTCGATCACCGCGATGCGGTCCGCGAGCGTCAGCGCCTCCTCGCGGTCGTGCGTGACGTACACGGCCGTGATGCCGATGCGCCGCTGCAACGCGCGCAGCTCGTGGCGCAGCTCGAGGCGCACCTTGTAGTCGAGGTTGCTCATCGGCTCGTCGAGCAGCAGGAGATGCGGATCGACGGCGAGCGCGCGGCCGAGCGCCACGCGCTGCCGCTGGCCGCCCGAGAGCTGCGTGACCGGCCGCTCGGTGAACCCGGTGAGCTGCAGCAGCTTCAGCATCTCCGCAACGCGCTTGTCGATCGCCGCCGCCTTCCATCCACGCATGCGCAGGCCGTAGCCGATGTTGCCGGCGACCGTCATGTGCGGCCACAGCGCGTACGACTGGAACATCATCGCCGTCTCGCGCTTCTCGGGCGGCAGGTGCGTGATGTCGCGGTCGGCGACGCGGATCGCGCCCACGTCGGGCCGCACGAAGCCCGCGATCGCGCGCAGCAGCGTGGTCTTGCCACAGCCGGAGCTCCCGAGCAGCGCGATCATCTCGCCGCGCTCCACGTCGAGGCTCACGCGGTCGAGCACGCGATGGCCGCCGTAGGAGACGGAGACGTCCTCGATCGAGAGATAGGGCATCGGCGGCGTGGTGCGAAGAGAGGGCGAGAGTGTGCCCCCGAATTGTGACGGCCGCATGTTGCGGTGCGGCAACACGTGTTCAGGGCGCGCGCCAGGTCCCGCGTTGCACGAGCCCGGCCGCGACCGAGGTGATGAGGCCGGCAATCGCACGCGCCGCCGTGGTGACCGAATGCTTGGGCCCCGTGGTCATGACCAGCAGGCGCGAGATCGCCGGCTCGCGGATCGGCGCCGCCTGCAGCCGGCCGCTCGCGACGTCGTGGGCGACCGAGTCGAAGCCCGCGATCGTGTAGCCGCAGCCGGCCGCGACCGTCTCCTTGATCGCGAGCAGTGACTCGATCTCGCACAACAGCGTCAGCGCGAGGCCGCGCTCCGCGCACACGTCCTCCACCATCGTGCGCACCGAATGCGGCCGCCCGGGAAGCATCACCGGCGCCGCGGCGGCCTGTGCCAGCGTGACGCTCCGGCGCGCGGTGAGCGCGTCACCGGGAGGGCCGACGAGGTAGAGGCTCGACGACGCGAGCGGCACCATGCCGCGACGCACGCGCGATGCCGGCAGGAAGACGAGGCCGATGTCGATGCGCCGCGTGGCGAGCCGCTCCTCGATGCCGCCGCTCAGGCCCTCGACGAAGCGCAGCGACAGCTCGGGAAAGCGCGCCCGCGCCTCGACGACGAGCGGCGCCACGACCCGCGCCGCGACGGACCCGGGAAGCCCGATCGCCACCGTGCCCGAGAGCTTGCCGCGCAGCGCCTTCGCTTCGCTGTCGAAGCGCGCGACCTCCAGCGTCGCGCGGCGCGCGAGCGGCAGCATGCGCTTGCCGAACTCCGTGGTTTGCATGCCGCGGCCTGTGCGATGGAAGAGCCGCTGGCCGAGCTCCTGCTCGAGGTCCTGCATGCCGCGGCTCAGCATCGACTGCGACACGTCGAGCTCGAGCGCGGCCTTGCTGAGGCTGCCGGTCTCGGCGATGCACAGGAACCAGTCGAGCGGCGCGAGCTTCATGGCAGGTCTGCAGTATACGCAAAGCAGAAATTCCGGATGGCGTCTGGCAGAAAGCGTGCAGGCTCGTATGATGGGACGAGCCGATTCACCCGAGGAGGAAGCGTGGCCAAGCTGCCGGTGTACAAGATCGCGGACATCCCCCGCGAGCACGATCTGCACGAGGGCCGCATGACGCGGTGGTCGATCCGGACCAAGGACGCGCAGATCATCTTCGCCGACATCACGCCGCAGCCGCTCGGCAAGCAGGGCAACCACCGCCCGCCGCACGACCATCCGCACGACATGCTGCTGATCGTGCTCAAGGGCACGATGCGCATGGAGATCGACGGCGAGGAATACGACATCGGGCCGGGCGAGGCCTGCGACGTGCGCGCGTTCATGATGCATCGCGGCTACGCGCTCGGTGAGACGCCCGTCTCGCTGGTCGAGGTGTTCTCGCCGGTGCGCCACGACTACATCCATCTCGTGAAGTGGCAGCAGGAGGACTTCGGCGACGAGGGCGTGCCGTGGATCAAGCCCGAGCACAAGTCGTGGAACCCGCCGCCGGTGAAGTAACGGTGCAAGGCCCCGCGTGAGGGCCGTCCTGGAGGGAACGACATGACAAGCAACCGCAAGCGCTGGCTCGCCGCCGTGTGCCTCGCCGCGCTCGGCTGTACGGCCGCCGTGGCGCAGCCGTATCCGCAGAAGCCCATCCGCGCCATCGTGCCGTACGGCGTCGGGCAGGCGACCGACGTGATGTGCCGCGTGTTCCTCGACCGCGTGCGGGTCGAGCTCAACCAGCCGATCGTCATCGACAACAAGCCCGGCGCCGGCGGCAACATCGGCGGGGCGGAGGCCGCGCGCTCGCCCGCCGACGGCTACACCGTCCTGTGCACCGGCAACGCGACGCACATCTCGAACCCGTTCCTGTACGAGAACCAGGGCTTCGATCCGCAGAAGGACCTGGCGCCGGTCGCCGCGATCGCGGGCACCGGCTACGTGCTGCTCGCGGGCAACAAGCACAAGGGCAAGTCGCTCGCCGACATCCTCGCGATGGCGAAGTCGGCGCCGAAGCCGATGACCGTCGGCGCGGCGAGCGCCACCGCGCACGTGCTCTTCGGCATGCTGACCGACACGGCCAAGGTCAAGCTCGAGCGCGTGCCCTACGCGACTGGCAACGCCGCGCTCTTCACGGATCTGATGCGCGGCGACACCGACTTCGTGATCGAGGCGCTGCCGTCGGCCATGGCGCCGATCAACAACGGGCAGGTCACGCCCATCGCGATCACGAATCCGGCGCGCACGTCGTTCCTGCCCGGCGTGCCGACGTTCAAGGAGAGCGGCGTCGACATGACGCTCATCGGCTGGAACGCGTTCTACGTGCCCGCGGGCACGTCGCCGGAGATCGTCGCCACCCTGAACCGCGCCGCGAACGTCGCGCTGAAGGATCCGGAGGTGACGAAGCGGTTCGCCACCGTCGCGTCGGAGCCCATCGGCGGGTCGCCGGCGCAGCTCGAATCGATGATCAAGTCGGACCGCGCGCTGTTCGAGCCGCGCATCAAGGCCCTCGGGCTCAAGGCGCAGTAGGCAGCGCCGCGAGGAAGGCGCGCACCGCGGCGTCGAACGCGGGCGCGTTCTCGCGGTGCATCGCGTGCGCCGCGCCTTCGACGACGACGACGGGACGCACGCCCGCGTTGATCTCGCGCATCGCGTCCAGCATCCGGCGGTAGCGCGGCGGACTGTGCGCACCGGTCACCGGCAGGATCGGCACCGCCAGCGATGCGATCTGCTCGCGCGTGAACGAGGGCCGCTGCGCGCAGGCGGGCCCGGTGCGCACGTTGTCGAGCATCGCCTGCCGCTGCGCCGGCGTGCGGCGGTCCCACGCGCCGGGGCCGTTCAGGTCGTCGACGAAGCGCGCGAGCGCCGCGGTATCGTCACTGCGCGCGAGGCTCTCGCGCAGACGTGCGAACATCGCGCCCGATTGCCGCGCCATGGCCTCGCCTTCCGCGGACGGCGGCAACAGCGCCTCGAGGCCGCCGGGATCGGCGAGGATCAGCGAGCGCACCGCGCGCGGATGGGCGAGCGCGAGCTGCAGCGCCACGGCGCCGCCGCGCGAGTGACCCAGCACGTGCATCGTCCCCTGCCCTTGCGCCTCGACGAATGCCGCCAGGTCCGCGGCATGCTGCTCGACGGTGAAGTCGTCGCCTTGGCCGTCCCAGCGCTCGGGATACGCGTGGCGCAGGCTGACGGCGATCGTCCGCGCGCAGGTCGAAAGCGGACCGAGCTGCGCGTCGAACGAGCGGTAGTCGTTGATGGAACCGTGCACCAGCAGCAGGGCTGGCAGATGGGTGCCCGCCTCGACGTACGCGAGCGGATAGCCGTGGACGGTGCAGTAGCGCACGCCCGGGACGTCGTCACGTCGCATCGCCGCTAACGCACGATCGTGCGAATGGCCGATGCCGATGACCCGCGGCGCCGTTGCCCCCCGCGATCAGGCACGCGGCGTCTCGCGCGCATCGCCGGACGGCGCGCGCATCTCGGTCGTGCCGTCGACGCCGTGCAGGTGCGGCGCGGCGAGCCGCAGGTAGTGGAACATCGACCACAGCGTGAGCACGGCCGCCACCCACAGTGCGACGGTGCCGAGCATGGGCGTGGATACGCCCGGGATCAGCGGCTCCCACAGCAGCAGCGCGACGATCGCCGTCATCTGCGCCGCGGTCTTGACCTTGCCGATGAACGCCACCGCGACGTTCTTGGTCTTGCCGAGCTGCGCCATCCACTCGCGCAGCGCGGAGATCGCGATCTCGCGGCCGATGATGATGATCGCGAGATACGCCTCCGCGCGCCCGAGCTGCACGAGCAGGATGAGCGCCGCGGCCACCATCAGCTTGTCGGCGACGGGGTCGAGGAACGCGCCGAACGCGCTCGTCTCGCCCCAGCGGCGCGCGAGATAGCCGTCGAGCCAGTCGGTGATCGCGGCACCCGCGAACAGCGCCATCGCGGTCCAGTTCTTGGCCACGGGCATGAGCCACGTGTCCGGCACGTAATAGACCGCGACGAACACCGGGATCATGACGATCCGCAGCCAGGTCAGGGCGATGGGGACGTTGAACGGCATGGCGCGAGCACGGGGGACGGTCCGATTCTACCCTTGGCGCGCGCGCGGTGCCGCGTGGGTCGCGCGGTGCGGCCCGCGAGCGGGGAAAAGGGAGATCCTCTACCGGCGGCCTAATGAAGCTCGGTGTAGATCCGCTCGGCCAGCGCGCGCGAGATCCCGGGCACGCGCGCGATGTCGTCGATGCTCGCGGCGCGCACGCCCTTCACGCCGCCGAAGTGCGCGAGCAGCGCGCGCCGCTTGGCCGCGCCCACGCCCGCGATCTCCTGCAGCTCGGACGTAGTGCGCGCCTTCGCGCGCCGCGCGCGGTGGCCCTGGATCGCGAAGCGGTGCGCCTCATCGCGGACCTGCTGCAGCAGATGCAGGCCGGGATGATCCGACGGCAGGTTGAGCACCGTGTCGCGGTCCGGGAACACGATGTCCTCCAGGCCCGCCTTGCGCTCCGGCCCCTTGGCGATGCCGATCAGCGGGACGCCGTGCAGCCCCTGCTCCTCGAGCACGCCCGCCGCGACGCCGACCTGCCCCTTGCCGCCGTCGATCACGAGCAGGTCGGGCGCGGGGTATTCGCCGGCCACGATGCGCGCGCAGCGGCGCGTGAGCGCCTCGCGCATCGCGGCGTAATCGTCGCCCGCATGCGCCGGCGTGACGTTGAAGCGGCGATACTCCGACGACTGCATCGCGAGGCGGTCGAAGATCACGCACGACGCGACCGCGGCCTCGCCCATCGTGTGCGACACGTCGAAGCACTCGATGCGCTGCGCCGACGGCGGCAGCCCGAGCGCCTCCTGCAGCGCGACGAGGCGGTCCTCCTGCGTGGCCTTCTGCGCGAGCTTCTGGCGGATCGCGAGCGTCGCGTTCTGCAGCGCCATCGTGAGCCACACGCGGCGCTCGCCGCCGGGATTGCCGACGATCTCCACCTTCTGCCCCGCCTGCGCCGACAGCACCTCGGCCAGCGCTTCGTGCTCCGCCACGTCGGGCACCACGATGGTCGGCGGCACCGGGCGCTCGACGTAGTGCTGCGCGAGGAACGCGACCACGATGTCCTCGTCGGGCGCGACCGCGTCGACGACGTGCTTCGGAAAGAACGTGCGGTCGCCGACGTGGCGGCCGCCGCGCACCATCACCACGTTGACCGCGAAGAGGCCGCCCTCGCTCGCCGCGGCCACGATGTCGATGTCGCCGGCGGTGGCACTCTCGACGAACTGCCGCGACTGCAGCGACTGCAGCCGCGCGATCTTGTCGCGCACGCGCGCCGCGCGCTCGAACTCGAGCCGGCCCGCGGCTGCCTCCATCTGCGCCTGCAGCTCCGCCAGCACCTCGCTCGTCTTGCCGCGCAGGAACAGCGTCGCCGATTCGACGTCCTGCCGGTACTCGTCCTCGCCGACGAGGCCGACGCACGGCCCGGTGCAGCGCTGGATCTGGTGCAGCATGCACGGCCGCGAGCGGTTCGCGAACACCGTGTTCTCGCAGGTGCGCAGCTGGAACACCTTCTGCAGCGTCGCGATGCCGTCGCGCACCGCGCCCGCGCTTGGAAATGGCCCGAAGTAGCGGTTGCGCCGGTCGAGCGCGCCGCGGTGGAAGCGCAGCTGCGGATACGCGTCGCCCGAGATGCAGACGTACGGGTAGCTCTTGTCGTCGCGGAAGAGGATGTTGTAGCGCGGCTCGTGCGCCTTGATGAAGTTGTTCTCGAGGAGCAGCGCCTCGCCTTCCGAGCGCGTGACGGTGGTCTCGACGCGCGCGACGTGCGCGACCATCGCCGCGATGCGCGGCTCGTGGCCCGTCTTCTGGAAGTAGTTGGAGACGCGCTTCTTGAGGTCGCGCGCCTTGCCGACGTAGAGCACGTCGCCGGCCGCGTCGAACATCCGGTACACGCCCGGCCGGTGCGGCAGCGAGCGCAGCAGCTCGGACGCGTCGAACGCCGGCGGCGGCGCGGGCTCCGCCGGGCCCGGGGTCGTGACCTTCGACAGGCGCGAGACCTTGCTCACCGCGCTTCCTTACGCCGCGGCGTGCGGTGCGCTGCGCAGGTGACGCGCGATCGCATCGAACACCGAGCGGAACATCGGCTCGGTCAGGCGCCCGGTGTTGGTGTTGTAGCGGCTGCAGTGATAGCTGTCGACGAGCAGCCGCCCGCCGGCGAGCGCATGCGTCGCGCCGTGTGCGAACGGGAAGTCGGCGGCCTTCAAGGCGAGCGCGCGCACCACCGCGTCGTGCGCGATGCGCCCGAGCGCGAGGATGACGCCGCCTTCGGGCACGGTGCGCAGATCCGCCGCGAGGAAGCCGTTGCACGTGCGCACCTCGGCGGGCGTGGGCTTGTTCTCCGGCGGCAGGCACTTCACCGCGTTGGTGATGCGCGCACCGACGAGGCGCAGTCCGTCGCCGCGCGCGACGGCCACGGGCTGCGTGGCGAAGCCGTAGTCGTGCAGCGTCTTGTACAGCAGGATTCCCGCGTAATCCCCGGTGAACGGCCGCCCGCTCGCATTGGCGCCGTGCATGCCCGGCGCGAGGCCGACGATCACGAGGCGCGCGCTCGATTCGCCGAACGGCGGCACGGGCCGGCACCAGTACGTCGGGTGCGCCGACTGCACGTCCGCGAGGAAATCCGCGAGGCGCACGCAGCGACGGCAGTCCTCGTCGTACGTGGCGGTGGTCGGCGTGGCGTAATCTTCTGGCACAATCGGCGGTCTCGCGCGAGGGGCGCATGGTACCAGAGGGCGGCGGCCACATCGCCGCGACGCCCCCCGCCCCGATTGTCTTCGACCGCCGCGCCTCCGCCTCCGTTCCTCCCGATGCTTGCACCGCCGTTCGAACTCGAAGTGCGCCGGCGGCTGCCCGCGCGTGCCACCCGCAAGCCGCCGCTGCTCTTCGTGCACGGGGGCTATTGCGACGCCTGGTGCTGGGATCCGCACTTCCTGCCGTGGTTCGCCGCGAAGGGCTGGCCGGCGTATGCGGTGTCGCTGCGCGGGCACGGCACGAGCCAGGGCGGGGACACGCTCATTCTCGCGGGGCTCGATGACTACGTCGCCGACGTCGAGCACGTCGCGGGCATGCTCGACGCGCCGCCGATCCTCATCGGGCACTCGATGGGCGCCGCGATCTGCGAGCGCATGATGGCCACGCGGCCGGTGCGCGGCGCGGTCCTCATCGCGCCGGTGCCGCCGGCGGGCCTGCTGCCCGTCGCCGCGCGCCTCGCGGCGATGAACCCGGCGTATCTCTCGCACATGGCGGTGCTCGACCCCACGCGCATGACCGCCGACGTGCTGCGCGTGCTGCGGCCGTTCTACTTCAGTGAAAACGTGGACCGCGCGATCCTGCAGGAGGCGATGCACCACCTCACCAGCGAATCGCCGCGCGTGCTGTTCGACCTCGCATTGCGGCTGCACTGGGCGCTGCCGCACGGCTCGCCATCGCCGGTGATGGTGCTGGGCGCGCACGACGACCGCATCGCGATCCCCGAGGACGTGCAGGCCACCGCCGCGCATCATCGCGTGCCCGCGACGATCCTGCCCGGCATGGGGCACATGCTGATGTTGGAGCCGGAGTGGGAGGATGCGGCGCAGGCGATTGCGGGGTGGTTGGCGACTGTCGGGTGATGGTGGCGCGAGCGATGTAGCCCCTCACCCCAACCCTCTCCCCGCAAGCGGGGCGAGGGAGGTCTTCGTTGATGCGGCGGCGTGAATGCGCATCGCCCCACGATTCGCCCCTCACCCCAACCCTCTCCCCCTTCGGGGGCGAGGGAGGTCTGCGTTGATGCGGTGGCGTGAATGCGCATCGCCCCACAATCGCCCCTCACCCCAACCCTCTCCCCCTTCGGGGGCGAGGGAGGTCTTCGTTGATGCGGTGGCGTGAATGCGCATCGCCCCACAATCGCCCCTCACCCCAACCCTCTCCCCCTTCGGGGGCGAGGGAGGTCTTCGATTTGAGGGTCGAGTGAATGCGCAGCGCCCCAACAGCGCTCAAGTCCTTCGACGAACGTCACCGTAACCGCGCAGCGCCCCAACAGCTCCCTCGCCCCGCTTGCGGGGAGAGGGCTGGGGTGAGGGGCAATTCTCCGCACAGCGCAACCGCCAGCAGAGGCATTCACTCCACCAGCGGCGCGCGACCGAACGGCGCGCGTAGCGCGCTCATGAGCGGCGTGCTTCGTAGGTCTTGCTACGGGAAAACCGCCCGGCCGCCCGAAGGTTTTCCCGCTGACTAGAACGGCCGCAAAACGCGCAACGCCGCCCCAACGTCATCCACCGACCTCACGATGCGCGTTTTGCGGACGTGCTCCTTTTGCGGACGAATTCCGAAAAGCTGTCGGCAGGCAACGGCTTGCTCGCCCAGAAGCCCTGGAAGCAATGGCAGCCGTGATGATCGAGGAACTCGAGCTGCTCGCGGGTGCCCACGCCCTCGGCCACCACCTTGAGCCCGAGGCCGCGCGCGAGCCCGATGATCGCCTCCGTGATCGCCGCGTCCTGCGGGTCCGTCTCGAGGTCGGCGATGAACGAGATGTCGATCTTCAGCGTGTCGATCGGGAACTGCTTCAGGTGCGTGAGCGATGAATAGCCGGTGCCGAAGTCGTCGATGGCGACGGTGAAGCCCTCGTCGCGCAGTTGATGCAGCACCCTGCGGATGGCGTCGAGGTCGTGCATGAGGCTCGTCTCGGTGACCTCGAGCTCGATCCACGACGGGTCGCAGTCCTCGCTCTTCACGATCTCCGAGATCCGCAGCGCGAGATCCTCGCGATAGAACTGCCGCGCCGAGAGATTGACGGACACGGTGAGGCCCAGCCCCAGGTTGCGCCACGCCACGCACTGCCGGGCCGCCGAGCGCAGCACCCACTCGCCGAGCGCGTGGATGAGCCCCGACTCCTCGGCGAGCGGGATGAATACCTGCGGCGGCACGTTGCCGTGCTCGGGATCGTTCCAGCGCAGCAGCGCCTCGGCACCGACGATCGAGCGGTCGTGGATCTTGACCACCGGCTGGTAGAAGAGGCGCAGCGTGCCGTCGGCGAGCGCCGAGCGCAGCGCCGTCTCGAGCGTGTGCTGGCGCAGGCGGTGCTCGGCCAGGTTCGCGTCGAGGAACTGGTACGTGTTGCGGCCTAAGTCCTTGCTGCGGTACATCGCAACGTCCGCGTATTTCAGCAGCTCCTCCGGCTCCTCGGAATCGTCGGGATACACGGCGATGCCGATCGACGACGTCACGTAGATGTCGTGCGACTCGATCTCGAACGGCTGCGCGATGGCGTCGAGGAGCTTCTGCGCGATGCGCCCGAGCACCGACGGGTCGTCGAAGTCCTCGACGATCACCATGAACTCGTCGCCGCCGAGGCGCGCGAGGAGATCGGTCTCGCGCAGCGCGCCCGACAGCGCCGCGGTCACGCGCTTCAGGAGCTCGTCGCCGATGCGATGGCCGAGCGTGTCGTTGACGTTCTTGAAGCGATCGAGGTCGATGAACAGCACGCCGACGCGATGGCCGTTGCGCCGCGCCAGCGCGATCGCCTGGTTCAGGCGCTCGTGCAGCAGCAGGCGGTTGGGCAGCCCGGTGAGCGCATCGCGCGTGGCGAGGTACTGCAGCCGCTCCTCCGCCTCGATGCGCGACGACACGTCCTGCACGAACGACAGGATCGACACGATGCGCCCGTCCTGGTCGAGCAGCGCCGAGTGGTACCACTCGCACCAGATCGTCTCGCCGTCCTTGCGGTGGTTGCGCGTGAGGCCGGTCGCGCGCGGCTCCTCGCCGTCCATCAGGCGGTCGACGAGGCCCGCGAAGGCCTCGCGGTCGTCCTCGTGCAGCAGCAGGTTGTCGGTGAGGCGGATGCCGAGGATCTCGTCCGCCGTGAAGCCGAAGATGTTCTCGGCCTGCGGCGACCAGCGCACGAGGCGCGAGTCGCGGTCCCACTCCAGCACCGCGAGCGGCGTGTTGCCGATGTGCGACGACAGCATCCAGTTGACGCGCTTCAGCTCCTCCTCGTTGCGCTTCTGGTCGTGGATGTCCGCGTGCATCATGTAGATGCCGATCACGTTGCCCTCGGCATCGCGGTTGGGCGCGTAGTGCACCGACTCCCAGCGCCGCGATCCGTCGGGCTGCGACAGCATGAGCTCGGTCGACACCGTCTCGCCGGTGAGCACGCGATCGAGCAGCGGCCCGAGCTGCGCCTCGCGCTCGGTGCCCACGACGTCGACGAACGCGCGCCCGGTCAGGTCCTTGCGGTTCTCGCCCAGCCACTCCTCGTTGTGGCGGTTGAGGAAGCGGTAGCGGTAGTCGCGGTCGACGTACGACACGCGCGCCGGCACGTTGTCCATGATGAGGCGCATCCCGGCCTCGGAGTCGCGCAGCGCCTCCTGCGCCTGCTTCAACCCGTGGATGTCGTTCATCAGCACGAACGCGCCGTGCACCTCGCCGTTGGACGCGGCATCCGGCACCACGCGGATCGTCATCCAGCGCTTGACGCCGTTCGCGCCCGGCACGAGGCGGTCGAACGCCGTCGACTCGCCCTCCAGCGCGCGGTTGAACATCGCCTGCGCGCTCTGGTAGATGCCGTGGCCGACGACGTCGCGCAGCCGCATCACCAGCACCTGCTCGGTGGTGAGCCCGAAGAACTGCAGGAACGTGCGGTTGACGTAGTGGCAGCGCTCGTCGCGGTCGATGTACGCCACGGGCGCCGGCACGCCGTCCATGATCGCGCGCAGCTGGCCTTCGCGTGACGCCAGCGCGTCCTGCGCCTGCTTGAGATCGGTGATGTCGTGGCCGACGACGTACTCGCCCTTGATGGTGCCGTCGAAGTTGACGTCGGGCACGAGCCGCGCGCGGATCACGCGGTCGCGCCCGTTGGCGTCGACGATCGCCTGCTCGTGCGTGATCGCCTGGTCCGCGAAGTGGCGCTGCTCCTGCGGGTTCATGAGGCCGGCCATGTCGGGCCCGGCCACCTCGTCGGTCGTCCTGCCGATGACCTCGTCGCGCTCGAGCCCGACCAGGCGCAGGAACGCCTCGTTGACGAACTCGTAGCGGCGGTCGGCCGACAGGTACACGATCGGCTCGGGGATGTTGTCGTTGAAGAGCCGGAGCTGCTCCTCGCGCGCCGCCAGCGCCTGCTCGGTGAGCTTGAGATCGTGGATGTCGTACTCGGTGCAGTAGAGCCCGCGCACCGAGCCCGTCGCATCGAGGTCGGGCGCGATGCGCCCGTGCAGCCAGCGGCGGCTGCCGGCGGTGGTGTTGCCGATGCGCTCGTACTCGAGATGCTCGCCCGCCTGCGCGCGCTTGAGGATCGGCCGCAGGAACGTCGCGACGTCCGCCGGCATCACCTGGAACGGCGTCTTGCCGTAGATCTCGTCCTGCGGCTTGCACACGGAGTTCGCGAACGCCTGGTTCACGAATGTGTACGTGAGGTTGCGGTCGAGGTAGGCGATGGGGCCCGGGATGTTGTCGGCGAAGAGGCGCATCTGCGCCTCCTGCGACTTCAGCTGGTCGCGGACGCGGATGTCGTCCTCGATGTCGGTCATCACCGCGAACGCACCGCCGACGCGGCCGCCGAGCTCGCGGTCCGGGAACAGCGTGATCCGCGTCCAGCGCGCCTCGCCCTCGACCTGCCGCTCGCGCCGCTCGTAGGTGACGGTGGCGCCCGCGAACGCGCGGTCGATGTAGCCCTGCATCTCGCCGAACGCGTCGTTGGGCAGCACGTCCTTCAGCAGGTGGCCGAGGAGATCGTCGGAGGGAACGCCGATCAGGTTGCCGAACGGCTTGTTGGCGAAGCGGATCTTCAGCTGCCGGTCGAAGTACAGGATCGGCAGCCCGACGCTGTCGGTGACGAGCCGCAGCCGGTGCTCGCGCTGGCCCGCCTCCAGCTCCAGCTTCTTGAGGTGGTCGACGTCGTGGTAGGTGACGAGGTAGCCGCGCACGTGGCCGTGCGTGCTGCGGTCGGGGTAGTAGTCGACCCGGATCCAGATCGTCGGGCGCCCCGGCGTCACGAGCTGGCGCTCGTAGAACGTGCGCTCGCCGGCGAGCGCGGCGTCGATGTAGGCGCGGTAGAGCTGGTAGACGTCGCGCCCGAGGACCTCGATCACCTCGCGGCCGAGCACCTCGGCGTCGCGCTTGCCGAGCCAGTCGATGAACGCCCGGTTGGCGAACCGGTAGCGCTGGTTGCGGTCGACGTACGCCACCGGCACGCCGAGCGCGTTGAGCTTGCGCTGGGACAGCGCAAGCAGCGACTCGCGCTCGACGCCGTCGCCCACGGTGGGCGGCGGGAGGTCGAGCCGGTTGAGCGAACGCGACAATGCCATTGCGCGAGGATCCCCTTGCACGGCGTCCGGGCACGCCGGAGACCGCGGGCACCCGCCCGCGTCGGCGCCCCCGGCCGGTCGCCCTGCACCTCAGTCGGTTGAGCTTAGCAAGGATTGCGCCTAGGTGCGGCGAAGTGCGGGGCTGGGGGCTCGGGCCTAGGGGCTCGGGGGCATCATGCGATGCACGCACCATCGACATCTCGCCATCGGCGGCTGCCGATTCTCTGCCACGGGATCTCCCCAGCCCCCGGTCCCAAGCCCCGAGCCCCCAGTCCCGAGCCCCGATTCCCGCCCTTCCCATTACAATCCGCGTCACCAAACAACGCCGGGCGGCAGCGACCGCCGGGGAGGAGCGGCGGCGGGAGGCGCCCGGGCGCCCCTTCGGCAGTTCCCGACATTCACCACGAGGACCCTGCCGCCATGCCGCCACGCCCGACGCGCCACCCTGCCGCCCTGCGGCGGATCGCTCCGCTTCTCGCCGTCGTCGTGGCGGCCGCCGCGTGGTCGGGCGCGACGCTTGCCGCCGCGCCCGGCGAGCTTCCCTCCGTCGGACCGGTGCCCGTCGACTTCATCCTGTTCGGCCTGACGCTGCTCGGCGTCGCCCTCTTCCACCATCACACGCTGAAGGTCGCGCTGACCGGCCTCGCCGCGATCACCGTCTACAAGCTCGCCTTCACCGGCTTCCGCGAAGGCCCCGGGCTCGGCGGCCTCGCTGCGCACCTCGGCCACGAATGGGTGACGCTCACCAACCTGTTCCTGCTGCTGATGGGCTTCGCGCTCCTCTCGCGCCACTTCGAGAAGAGCCGCGTGCCGCTGGTGCTGCCGCGCTACCTGCCGGGCGACTGGCGCGGCGGCTTCGTGCTGCTCGTAATGGTGTTCGTCATCTCGTCGTTCCTCGACAACATCGCGGCGGCGCTGATCGGCGGCGCGATGGCGCACCAGCTCTTCCGCGCCCGCGTGCACATCGGCTTCCTGGCCGCGATCGTCGCGGCATCCAACGCGGGCGGTTCCGGCAGCGTCATCGGCGACACCACGACGACGATGATGTGGATCGCCGGCGTCCACCCCGGCCAGGTGTTCGAGGCGTACATCGCGGCGGTCGTCGCGCTCGTCGTCTGCGGCGTTCCCGCCGCCAAGCAGCAGCATGCGTACGCGCCGATGATCCATCACGCGCGCGAGCAGGTGCCGGTCGACTGGGTGCGCCTCTTCATCGTCGTCAACATGCTGGTCGGCGCGATCGGCGCCAACGTGCTCGTCAACGTGCTGGTGCCGCAGTTCGCCGATCTCTTCCCGTACATCGGCGTCGCCGTGTGGATCGCGCTGATCTCGACGATTCCCGCGCGCCGCCCCGACTGGGAAGTGCTGCCGGAGACGTTCAAGGGCACGCTCTTCCTGCTCTCGCTCGTGCTGTGCGCGTCGATGATGCCGGTCGAGCGGCTGCCCGCCGCGTCGTGGCAGACGGCGCTGGGATTGGGCTTCGTGTCGGCCGTGTTCGACAACATCCCGCTCACCGCGCTGGCACTGAAGCAGGGCGGCTACGACTGGGGCTTCGTCGCCTTCGCCGTCGGCTTCGGCGGCTCGATGATCTGGTTCGGCTCGTCCGCCGGCGTCGCGCTGTCCAACCAGTTCCCCGAGGCGCGCTCCGCGCTGGCGTGGCTGCGGCACGGCTGGCACGTGGCGCTCGGGTACGTCGTGGGCTTCGCGGTGCTGCTGCTCGTGCTGGGCTTCCACCCCGATCCGCAGGTGAGCGCGCCGCCGGCCGCGCAACCCGCGACGTCGGGCGTCGCGAACCCGGCGCGGGTCTCCGCATGGACTACCATGACGCCGGGTGCGTGACGCGCCGGGCGGCGCGCGGCATCCGCACAAGACCACGGGGAGAACACATGCCTTCGCTTCGCCACCTCGCGTGCGCGCTGCTGGTCGCCGGAAGCACCGGCGCACTCGCGCAGGAGATCGTCCTCTTCCAGGGCGACAACTTCAGCGGCCCACGCTTTTCCGCATCGAGCTCCGTGCAGGATCTCGCCCGGGTCGGCTTCAACGACCGCGCCTCGTCGGTCACGGTCCGCGGGGGCTCGTGGCAGCTGTGCACCGACGCCTACTTCCGCGGGCAGTGCGTCACGCTGTCGCCGGGCGACTATCCGTCGCTCAACGCCATGGGCATCGGCAACCAGGTCTCGTCGCTGCGCGAGGTCGGCTGGGGCGGCGGCGGCGGCAGCTGGCAGGGCGGCGGATCGATCACGCTCTACGAGTCGCCGGGACTCAGCGGCCGCGCGTACACGCTGAACGGCGACCAGAACAACTTCGCGGGCACGGGCTTCAACGATCGCGCGTCGTCCGCGGTGGTGAGCGCGGGCACCTGGCAGCTCTGCGCCGACGCCGACTTCGCCGGCTCGTGCAACGTGTTCGGACCGGGCCGGTACAACGATCTCGCGGGGGTCACGGGCCGCGTGAGCTCCGCGCGCGTGATGCCCGACAACGGCGGCGGCCGGCCGCCCGGCGGTGGGGGTGGCGGCTGGGGCGGCCACGCGCGCGTCGTGCTCTACGAGGGCCAGAACTTCCAGGGCCGCTCGTTCACCGTCGACCAGGACGTGGTGCGCAACTTCGGCAACACGAGCTTCAACGATCGCGCGTCGTCGCTGCGCATCGAGCGCGGCTACTGGATGTTCTGCACCGACGCCGACTTCGGCGGCGAGTGCCGCACGTTCGGCCCCGGCGACTACCCGACGCTGTCGTGGTTCAACAACCAGATCTCGTCCGGCCGCCGCATCTCCAACGACTATCCGTACAACGCGCCGCCGCGCTGGGGCAACTGATGGCGCAGGGCAGGATCGTCGACGACGTCGCGGGGCTGCGCCGCATCCTCGCGGAGGTGCGCACGATCGCCGTCGTCGGCCTCTCGGCCCACTGGTACCGGCCGAGCTACTTCGCGGCCAAGTACATGCGCGATCACGGGTACCGCGTGATCCCGGTAAATCCCGCCTACCCCGAGGTCCTCGGGGAACGATGCTACCCGGATCTCGCGTCGATGCCGGAGGCGATCGACATGGTCGACTGCTTCCGCAAGCCGGCCGAGATCGTGCCGATCGCGCAGGCCGCCGTCGCCAAGGGCGCGCGCGTGCTGTGGCTGCAGCTCGGCATCCGCAACGACGAGGCCGCGCGCATCGCGACGGACGCCGGCCTCGACGTCGTGATGGATCGCTGCGTGAAGATCGAGCACGCGCGCCTCATGGGCGGGCTCAACTGGGCCGGCGTGAACACGCGGATCGTATCGGCCCGGCGCCCGCAGCACGGCATGCAGCGAACGCGATAATGGCCGATCACCCGTTCGCCTTCGATACCTTGTGCCTGCACGCCGGGCAGATTCCCGACGCGGCAACCGGCGCGCGCGCGCTGCCGATCTACCAGACGACGTCGTTCGTGTTCGACAACGCGGACCACGCGGCGAGCCTCTTCAACCTGCAGACGTTCGGCAACGTCTACTCGCGCATCTCGAACCCGACAGTCGCCGCGCTCGAGGAGCGGGTGGCGGCGCTCGAAGGCGGGCGCGCGGCGCTCGCCACCGCCACCGGCATGGCCGCGCAGATGGTCGCGCTGCTGACGCTGTGCCGGAACGGCGACCACCTCGTCGCCTCGCGCACGCTCTACGGCGGCACCTATTCGCAATTCGCGGTCACGTTCGCGCAGTTCGGCATCGACACCACGTTCGTCGACGGCAGCGACCCCGCGAATTTCCGCGCGGCCGTGCGGCCCAACACCAAGGCGATCTACGTCGAGACCATCGGCAATCCGCAACTCGACGTCGCGGACCTGTCCGCCGTCGCCGAGATCGCGCACGCGGCCGGTGTGCCGCTGGTCGTCGACAACACGCTCGCCTCGCCGTACCTGTGCCGGCCGTTCGAGCACGGCGCCGACATCGTGCTGCACTCGGTGACCAAATACCTGGGCGGCCACGGCACCACGATGGGCGGCATCGTGGTCGAGTCGGGGAAATTCCCGTGGGACAACGGCAAGTTCCCGCAGATGACGGAGCCGTCGCGCGGCTACCACGGCGTCATCTTCTACGAGACGTTCGGCGACTTCGGCTTCACGATGAAGGCGCGCATGGAGACGATGCGCACGCTGGGGCCGACGCTCGCGCCGCTGTCCGCGTTCCTGCTGCTGCAGGGCATCGAGACGCTGCATTTGCGGATGCCGCGGCATTGCGCGAGCGCGCAGCGCGTCGCCGAGCATCTGGCCGCGCATCCCGCGGTGGCGTGGGTCAACTATCCGACGCTCGCCGGCAACCGCTACCAGGCGCTCGCCGCGCGCTACCTGCCGCGCGGCGCGGGCGGCATCCTCACCTTCGGCGTGAAGGGCGGCGCGCCCGCGGGCGAGCGGTTCATCGAGTCGGTGGAGATGTGCTCGCACCTCGCCAACGTCGGCGACGCGAAGACGCTGGTCATCCATCCGGCGTCGACGACACACCGCCAGCTGTCCGAGGACGAGCAGCGCGCCGCGGGCGTCGGACCCGAGATGATTAGGCTCTCGGTCGGCCTCGAGGCGGCGGACGATATCCTGTGGGACCTCGACCAGGCGCTCGCCCGGTCGCAACGCTGATCCCGAGGTTCGTTGGTCCCATGATGCGCTACGCCGCCCTGCCCTGGCCCGTCGCCGCCCTCTTCGTCGCCCTGGCGCTCGTGCTCGAGGACCTGCTCTTCACGTGGCTCGGCACCAACCCGGGGCTGCTGCAGACGACGTACCGCATGCTGGTGTGGACGATCCTGTGCACGTCGGTGGCGCTCATCTTCCTGCCGCCGCGGCGCGTCGCGTACCTGCTGGGCTTCCTCGTGTGCGCGGGCCTCATGGGCTGGGCGCTGTGGCTGCAGTACGGCCTCGAGCTCGAGCCGTGCCCGCTGTGCGTGTTCCAGCGCATCTGCGTGATCGCGACGGGCATCGTGTTCCTCGTCGCGTTCATCCACAATCCGCAGCGCCAGGGCGCGTCGATGTACGCGTTCCTCACCTTCGTCGCGTCGGGCATCGGCGCCGGCATCGCGGCGTGGCACGTGTGGATCCAGGGCCAGCCCAAGGGCGCCGTCGCGGCGTGCGGCATGGGCTTGAACTACATGCTGGAGACGCTGCCGCTGACCGAGGTGATCGGCCGCGTGTTCCGCGGCAGCGGCGAATGCGCCGAGCAGGGATGGCTGCTGTTCGGGCTGTCGATCCCGTCGTGGACCTTCGTGTTCTTCATCGCGATGATCGCGGCGTCGATCGCGCTGGTGCGGCGCGATTAGCGCAGGACGGACGTGCGATCGACGCCAGTGCGCTTCTGCAGGTCACGCAAACCCCCATCCTGTCGTCCCCGCGAAGGCGGGGACCCAGCGGCTTTTGGGACGACCGCGAATCGCGACGAACGACACTGGGTCCCCGCCTTCGCGGGGACGACAGATCCCAAGGTCGGTGCCTGCGTTGTGTACCGGGAAGCGGTCGGTGCCTGCCTAAGCGTCGTGTGCGGGGAATCGGTCGCGGCTACTTCGGCGCCATCCTGATGGCACCATCCAAGCGAATCACCTCGCCGTTGAGCATCGGGTTGCGCACGATCTCCGCGACCAGCGACGCGAACTCCTCGGGCTTCCCGAGGCGCGGCGGGAACGGCACCATCTTGCCGAGCGCCTGCTGCACGTCGTCGGGCAGCGCCGCCATCATCGGCGTGTGGAAGATGCCGGGCGCGATCGTCATCACGCGGATGCCGAAGCGCGCGAGCTCGCGCGCGATGGGCAGCGTCATGCCGACGATGCCGCCCTTCGACGCCGAGTAGGCCGCCTGCCCGATCTGCCCGTCGAACGCCGCCACCGACGCCGTGCTGACGATGACGCCGCGCTCGCCGCCCGCGTTCGGCGTGCCCTTGGCCATGGCCTCGGCGGCGAGGCGCAGCATGTTGAACATGCCGACCAGGTTCACGTTGATCGTGCGCGCGAAGCCCGCGAGCGAGTGCGGCGCGTCCTTGCCCAACACCTTCTCGCCGTGGACGATGCCCGCGCAGCCGACCAGCCCCTGCAGGCCGCCGAATTTCGCCACGGCCGCGTCGACGGCCCCGCGCGCGCTCGCCTCGTCGGCGACGTCCGTGCGCACGAACACCGCGCGGGCGCCGAGCTCGCGCGCGAGCGCCTCGCCCTCGGCCTCCTTCAAGTCCGCGATGACCACGTTGCCGCCGCCTGCCACCACCATGCGGACCGTCGCCGCGCCGAGTCCCGACGCGCCGCCGGTGACGATGAACGTGCTGTGCGTGAGTTCCATGCGTGTCCCGATCGAGGAAGCAGCGCCAGCCGGCGCCGCAGCAGTCATTGTAGTTTGAACGCCCGGCGCCGATGACTCACGTGGTGTTTGACGCCGTGCACGCGGCTGCCGCATGCTTATTCGTTGCCGATCATGCCGCCGCTTCGCCACGCCCGCCTTTCGCTGCCCGTCGCGCTCGATGCCATGCGCACGGAGGTTGCGGCATTGGCTAGCATTTGGCAGCCGCATTTCCAGGCGGCGCACCACGACGGCGGATGGACGGTGCTGCCGCTGCGCGCGCTCGAAGGCAGCACCAACGACGCCATTCCATTCGCGCTGTGCGGTGGCCCTGCTGTCTATCGGCCCACGCCCTGGCTCGATCAATGCCCGGCGATCGCGCAGTTCCTGGCAAGCCTCGCCTGCCCCGTGCTCGCGGTGCGCCTGCTGCGCCTCGCGCCCGGCGCCGCCATCAGGCCGCATCGCGATGCGGAGCTCGCCTTCGAGAAGGGCGAGGCGCGCCTGCACGTGCCGATCGTCACGCACCCCGATGTCGAGTTCGTGATCGACGGCGAGCGCGTGCCGATGGCGCCCGGCACGTGCTGGTACATCAACGCGAACCTCACGCACCACGTGCGCAATCCCGGGCCGGGCGAGCGCATCCACCTCGTCGTCGACTGCACGGTGGACGACTGGCTGCGCGCGCGCTTCGCGGAAGGCGAGCGCACGTACGCGACGGTGCGCCGCGACCCGGACGAGCTGCGGCAGATGATCGCGCTGCTGCGCGCGATGGATGCGCCGGCGGCGCGCGACCTCGTGGCCGCGCTCGAAGCCGAGCTCGCGGAGGGTACGTCTGCAGCAGGTTAGGGTCTATTTCAGAATCGGTATGGCACCACCATTTCCATCGTCGTCCCCGCGAAGGCGGGGACCCAGTGTCGTGAAGTGCTAGAACGACAACGACGCTGGGTTCCCGCTTTCGCGGGAACGACGAATGGAGACATCGGCGTCCATTCGCATCGCGAACTTGCTCGCGGGAACGACGAATGGAGACATCGGCGTCCATTCGCATCGCGAACTTGCGACAGCTTCTAGTCCCGCAGCCAGCGCAGCATGTGCGGATACGGTGGCACGCCGCGTTCGGAGGCCTGCCGCGGCTCGCATGCGAGGCCGTGGTATTGCAGCATCGGCACGCCGACGTAGCGTCCCGCGCGGAAGTTCTCCGCGAGGCTCGGCCCCCAGCCCTTGTAGCCGTCGGCGTGGAAGAGCACGTCCGCGGGTACGCCGATCGCGACCGCGGCCGCGTACGACCACGCGAGCGCCATCATCTCGAGTCCCGGGTCGTTGCCGACCACCGGCGGCGACTGGCCGCGCTCGCTCGCGGTGAGCCCCGCCAGATGGCCCGCCTCGTGCAGCAGATCACTGGGATACCGCAGCCGCGCGCGATCGATGCGCAGGCCGTTGCGGATCACGAGCACGCCCGGGAGGAACGCCTCGTCCGGGACGTCGCCCCATTCCACCGCGAGGCCGATGTCCGTGAGGAATGCCGCGATGCGCGGCACGTACCCGGAGGCGTCTCGCGCCGTCGTGCTCGCCTCGTGCATCTCCATGTCCCGATGATACCGGTGCGCGCCGGCCGCCTCGTGCGTTGCGCTACACTCGCCGCAGCGCATCCCGCGCACGTCCACGATGACCACCGCCTTCGTTCCCGTCCCCAGCCCGTTCACGCACGCGACGTTTGCGCCCCTCCTGGGCCAGGCATTCGTTGCGATGCACGCAGACGCGCCGGTGCCGCTCGAGCTCGTCGAAGCGCGCGTGATCGAACTGAAGCCGATGGACGGGCGCGCCCTCGGCAAGAGCGGGTTCGTGCGCCGCGATCCGTTCGTTCTCCTCTTTCGCGGCCCGCTGGAGCGTCCGCTCCCGCAGGGGCTGCGCATGTTCACGCACGCGCAGTTGGGCACCATCGAGCTGCACATCGTCCCGGTGGGGCCCGGGGCCACCGGCCTTCTCTACGAGGCCGTCTTCAACTGATCGGGCATCGCGGCGCCGGCCTCGCCGGGGCGATATTCCATCAGCCAATGTGAATTGAGGTCCTCGACGATCGCAAACGACTTGCGGCGGTAGAGGGCCACGGCGGGATTCCACTTCTCGACGTGCAGCCGGATCACGCGGCCGGTGGCGAGGCCGAGATCGACGTGGCGATCCATGATGTACGAGCAGATGCCGCGCTTGCGATGTGCGGGCGTCACCATGAGGTCGCCCAGGCGCACCTCGGCGGGGAACTCGATGATGACGAGCCGCGCCACCGCCACGCCGCGATGCTCGACGATCGAGATCTCGGCGTGCGGATAGTTGACGCTGTAGTGCTCCGTCTGCGCGGCGAGCTGATGGTCGAGCAGCGCCTCGATGCCCGCTTCCGAAAGCGACGTGAGATGCAGCGGAAGCTGCTCGCGCAGGGTGGCGTGGAACAGCGCACGCACGAACGGCGCGTCGCCGTCCGCGAGCGGCCGGAAGCGGTACTCGCCGTACGGCTCGAGCATCTCCCGCGCCGCGACGTCAGTTGCGCGACGGGAAGATCCCTTCCAGCGCGATGCAGAAATTGACGACGAGGTACGGCTGCATGATGTTGTGCGGCTGGCTGCCGCCCGCAAGGCCGATGGCCTGGGGATTGAGCGAGGAGCCGTCGGACGTCGGCCGGAAGTGAGCCTGATTGCTGTCGCTGGACGCCGCGATGAAATTGCCGCCCGGCGCCGGCAGCGCCCCTGCAGCGTTGTTCGTCATCAGCAGATGGTTGTGCATCGGCATCTCGTTGATGATCAGCGTGTGCGTTTCCTGGCCGGCCTCCTCGCCCATGGTCTTGGGCGAAAGACCCGGCCCCTGCCCCTGGTGGATCGGCACCCGGCCACGCAGGTCGGGCAGCCCGAACGTCGTCTGGCCGTTGCCGCCGAACTGGGTGCCGAGAAGCGAGAACAGCGCGGTGTTCTGGGCGATCGGCAGAAGCTGTCCATCGCACAGTGCATAGGAGCGCGGCGCGAAGTTGAATCCGGCCATGATGATCTGACCGATGAAGGGTTCTGCCATGGTGTGGGCTCCGGTAGCGTGCGGCGCGACGTGCGCGTCAGGCGAATTGATAGGGCATGGTCCAGCCGTGATGGCGCGGCAGCGCCTTCCCCAGCGGCCGTGACGTCGGATCGAACGCGAGCGGTGCGATCGCTTCGGCGCCGTTCGCGGCGAGCGTGCGCAGCACGAGGCGGCCGCGCATCTCGTGAGTCCGCGGATCGAGCGCCACCGGGCCGCGCACGTCGTCGGTGCGCGCTTCGCGCACGCCGTCGAGCAACGTGCGGGCGCCGCGCGCCGCGCTTGCAGCCAGCATGCGCGCGGTCTCATGACCCAGCATGGCGAACGCGTCGGGCGCGCGGCCATGGCGAGCGGTGAACGCGGCGACGAATGCCGCATTCGGCGCGTGCGCGAGGCGCGGGCTCCACGACGCGACGCTCGTCACCGCCACACCCGCGGCCTGCGCCGCGGTCAGCAGCGGGCTTGCCATCACCACGCGATCGTGGCGCAGCGACGTCGCGCCATAGGCAGCAAAGAACTCGCGCGCTTCGTCGCCGCCGTAGAACGCCGCCACGACGTCCGCGTCGGAGGCCGCGAGATCGCGCCCCGCCTGCGCCGCATCGCGCACATCACGTGGCGTCTCCGTGACGCGCGACAGCACGACCGTGCCGCCGCCGGCCTCGAAGCCGGCGCGGAACGCCGGCGCCATGTCGAACCCGCTCTCGTACCACGAGCACGCGATGGCGCACCGGCGCCCGGCGTGCGCGGCCGCCCATTGCCCGGCGGCGAATGCGGCAGTCGACAACTCGAGCGACGAATAGACGACGCCGGGCGCGACCGCATCGTCGCGCACCATGCGCTCGCCCGCATTGGCGACGACGACCGGCAACCCGATCGCTGCGAATTCACCCTGCAGCCACGGCATCGCGCGCGAGTTCACCATCGCCACCGCGACGTCGGCGTCGCGGACATCGCGCTGGCGGCGCGCGAACGCGAGCGCGCGACCGACGCCGCTGCCGATGTCGTGCACCGCAATGGCGAGCGCAGGCGCGTCATCGGCGCCCGCCGCCAACCGGAAGCCGTCGTGGAAGGCCGCGGCCTCGGCCGTGGTCGCCGCGTCCTCCGAAGGCAGCAGCAGCGCGACGCGAAGCGCGCCGCCGCGAGCGTTGCCCGCGAGGGCAGGCGCGCCGATCGCGTGCGCAGCGACGGGTGCCGCCGCCGCGCCGGCGCCGAGTCCGAGCGCACGCAGCACCGAACGGCGGTGCGGATCGTGCGATGTCATGCGAGCCAGGTCGTGCGCGGTGTCGCGCAACGCATTGTGCTTGCCCACGTGGCGACTCAGTACGTGTACCAGTTGCCGGTGCCGTCGCAATACATCCGGCGCGAGCCGCCGGCATTGCCGAAGGCGACGTTGAGGGCGTTTTCGATCTTGTCGGTGCCGTTGGGCTGGATCGCCAGCACCGGCAACAGCGCGTTGTTGTAGCGCTCGATCTTGACGACCAGGACCTTGCCCGTGGCGGCGTTGTTGCACACCGGCAGGTTGACGGCGAAGTTCGTCCCGGCGCTCATGTCGATGCCGACGATGTCCTGTCCCGTGGCGGCGACCGTGAACGTCGTGTTTCCTGCGTTCGCGATCGTCTTCACGATGGTCGGCGGCGTCACGACGCCCGGCGCGCCCTGGTCGCCCTTAGGACCCTGCGGCCCCGGCGGCCCGATGGGACCGATCGGGCCGGTGGCGCCGGGCGCACCCGGTGCGCCGGTTGCACCGATCGGACCCTGGGGACCCACCGGTCCAACGGGACCCACCGGGCCGATGGGGCCAGTGGCGCCCGTCGCGCCCGTAGCGCCGGTCGCGCCGGTCGGGCCCGTGGCCCCTGTCGCGCCTGTCGGTCCGGTCGGTCCGGGAGGCCCCGGCGGTCCGACAGGTCCCGTCGCGCCGGTGGCACCCGGCGGTCCCGGCGGGCCGGGCAGGCCTTGCGTGCCCAGCGTCACCCAGAATTCCTCGACGCCGCCGATCTGCGTCAACGTCAGCAGGTAGCTGCCCGCCGGCGTGCCCGGCGGGAGCGTGGCCACGATCTGCGCGGCCGTGTGCGTGGTCACGGTCAGCGGGCCGATCGAGCCCAGCATGATCGTCGCGGGCGCGAAGAAATTCGCGCCGTTGATCGTCAGCGTGTTCGCGACCTGGTCGCCCACGGCGGTCACGATGATCGGAGGTTGCGTGTTCGGCCGTTGCGCGCTTGCCGGCAGCGCGAAGCCGAGCAGTAGCGTGCACGCGGCGACGATCGTGGCGATCGTCAGCCGTCGGGAATGAAGATTCATCGTGGCGACCCTCGGATTGTTTTTGGGCGGTGGGTGACGCACGCACGATCCGTCACGGGCTGCATTGCGTGCGGGCAAGGAAAGTGCGACGTGCGGACTCTAAAGCGTTGCAACGAATTGTCAAGGCGACCGTCGCTGCAGTAGTGCACAACGTGATCGCGCGATGTGCACGCAGCGAATGGCGTCGCGCGCGCACATCAACCACCACGGCGACATTCAGCCGCAGCGCGCGACGCTCACGCCTCGCTCTTCTTCACGATCGTCATCGCGGTCGCGATGAGGCCCGCGACGTCGGCGACATTCTGCGGGACGATCAGCGAGTTGTTGGTGCGCGCGAGCTGCGCGAACGCGTCGATGTAGTGCTCGGCGACCTTGAGGTTGACCGCCTGCAGGCCGCCCGGCGACTCGATCGCCTCCGCGATCTGGCGAATGGCCTTCGCATTCGCTTCCGCGGTCAGCAGCGTTGCCTGCGCGTTGCCCTGCGCGTTGTTGATCTCCGCCTGCTTCTCGCCTTCGGACTTCGCGATCGCCGCCTCGCGCAGGCCGATCGCGAGGTTGATCTGCTCCTGCCGCCGGCCTTCCGACGTGGCGATCACCGCGCGCTTCTCGCGCTCGGCGGTGATCTGCGCCTGCATCGCGCGCAGGATCTCGGCGGGCGGCGTCAGGTCCTTGATCTCGTAGCGCAGGACCTTGACGCCCCAGTTCGCCGCCGCCTCGTCGAGCGCGGATACCACCTGCGCGTTGATCTGGTCGCGCTCCTCGAACGTGCGGTCGAGCTCCATGCGCCCGATGATGCTGCGCAGCGTCGTCTGCGCGAGCTGCGTGATCGCGAGCACGTAGTTCGACGAGCCGTACGACGCGAGCCGCGGATCCGTCACCTGGAAGTACAGGATGCCGTCGACCTGGAGCTGCGTGTTGTCGCGCGTGATGCAGATCTGGCTCGGCACGTCGAGCGGGATCTCGCGCAGGTCGTGCCGGTACGCGACGCGGTCGATGAACGGGATCACGAAGTTGAGTCCCGGCTCCAGCACCGCATAGAAGCGCCCCAGCCGCTCGACGACCCACGCATGCTGCTGCGGCACCACGCGGATCGTCTTGACGATGACGATCAGCGCGACGAGGAACACCACGAAGGTGGCGAGGGTCGAGCCGGTCCACATGAGGAGGTCTCCGTTCATGGACATGGTTGGCGGGTTCCGCTCAGGCGCGGCGGTCGGCGACGAGCAGCGTCGAGCCGCGCGTGCCGACGATGTACATGGTCTCGGCGCGCGGGCCGCCCGGCTGCGCGAGCTCGGCATCCCACTGGGTGCCGCGATACGCGACGCGGGCCGTGCGGTCGTCCTTCCAGTCCAGCACGCGCACCGCCTGGCCGAGGTCGAGCGGCGCCGGCGCGGGCAGCGTGCGGCGCATGCGCCAGCGGTGGGCGAGGAAGGTGCCGACGAGGCTCAGCACGCCCGCGGTGACGAGCTGCACCTCCAGCGAGAACCCGAGCCAGGCCGCGACACCGCCGGCCGCCACCGCGAGGCCCACCGCGAGCAGGTAGAACGTGCCCGTCACGAGCTCCGCGCCCACGAGCAGCGCGGCAAAGAGCCACCAGGTCCAGTAGTCGGTCATCGCGACGTCATCCCCCGATCCTGCGGACGCCCTTTTGCAGACGATGCCTCAAGCATACGGCAAGTTGCTTTTTGCGCGCAGCGCACCCATCTGCACGCCATGGCGCCCTGCCCGGCATCCCCGCGGGGCGTCCGTTCGCGCTATACTTGCGGATTAACTATTCCTTACTAATCAATCGTTTTTGGCGGCCTGAACGCCCTTTCGACATGCCGATCTACGAATACCGCTGCAGCGCGTGCGACCAGAAGCACGAGGCGCTGCAGAAATTCTCCGATGCACCCCTCGTCCGCTGCCCGCACTGCGGCCAGGACGCGCTCACCAAGCTCGTCTCGGCCGCCGGCTTCCAGCTGAAGGGCAGCGGCTGGTACCAAACCGACTTCCGCGGCGGCGGCAAGCCGGCCGAGAAGAAGTCCGACGCCGCAGCGGCGGACGGCAAGGCCGCCGACGTGCCCGCGGCGAAGTCGGAGAGCACGCCCGCGGCGTCCACGACGTCCGACGCGCCGGCCAAGCCCGCGAGCAGCGCGCCGTCCGCGCCTGCGTCGTAACGGCCGAACGCACCCATGAAACGCTATCTCGTCGCCGGACTGCTGGTCTGGGTGCCGCTCGGGATCACGATCTGGGTGCTGCACTTCCTCGTCACCACGCTCGACTCGACGCTGCTGCTGTTCCCGGACGTCCTCAATCCGGACAAGCTCCTGGGGTTCCACCTGCCGGGCCTCGGCGTAGTGCTCTCCTTCGTGATCCTGCTCCTCACGGGCGTGGTCGCCGCCAACTTCTTCGGCGCGCGGCTCATCCGCGTGTGGGAGTCGATGCTCGGCCGCATCCCGGTCGTGAAGTCGATCTACTCGTCGGTGAAGCAGGTGAGCGACACCCTGCTCTCCGACTCCGGCAACGCATTCCGCAAGGCGCTGCTGGTCGAGTTCCCGCACCAGAACTCGTGGAGCATCGCGTTCCTCACGGGCTCGCCGGCGCCCGCGGTCGCGCGCCACCTGAACGAGGAGCACGTCAGCGTCTACGTGCCCACCACGCCGAATCCGACCTCCGGCTACTTCGTCATCGTGCCGCGCTCGCGCGTGCGCGACCTCGACATGACGGTCGACGAGGCGCTGAAGTACGTGATCTCGATGGGCGTCGTCGCGCCGCGCGGCAGCCCTGCCGCGCCCGTGCGCCCGCCGGTGGGCCCTGCCCCCGCGCCTGCGCTCGCCGACACGGCGCCGCCCGCGCGAAATTGACCGGGTCGCGGTGCATGCGTCGGCATGGTCCGGCGTGTGCGTCGGCGTCCCGCACCAAACAACCTCTTCACAAAGAGACGCAGAGACGCCGAGGAAGACCAGGCGGCCTCGGAAGTGTCGACTTGTGAAACGAAATCAGTGAGCCGCAGGGCAGTCAGGTCTTCTCTGCGTCTCTGCGCCTCTTTGTAGAATTCGCATTGTAGGGAGAACCCCATGAAACGCACCGACTACTGCGGCCGCATCGATCGCCGCTTCCTCGAGCAGACCGTCACGCTGATGGGCTGGGTCCATCGCCGCCGCGATCACGGCGGCGTCATCTTCGTCGACCTGCGCGACCGCGAAGGCCTCGTGCAGGTGGTGTGCGATCCCGATCGCGCCGACACGTTCAAGATCGCCGAGACGCTGCGCAACGAGTTCTGCATCGCGGTCACCGGCCGCGTGCGCCCGCGCCCGGAAGGCACCGTCAACGCCAACCTGCAGTCCGGCGAGATCGAAGTGCTCGCGCACGAGATCGAGGTGCTGAACGCGTCGGCCACGCCGCCGTTCCAGCTCGACGACGAGAACCTGTCGGAGACCGTGCGCCTCGAGAACCGCGTGCTCGACCTGCGCCGGCCCGTGATGCAGAAGAACCTGATGCTGCGCTATCGCACGGCGATGGCCGCGCGCAAGTACCTCGACGCGCAGGGCTTCATCGACATCGAGACGCCGTTCCTCTACAAGTCCACGCCGGAGGGCGCGCGCGAGTTCCTCGTGCCGTCGCGCATCCACCACGGGCAGTTCTACGCGCTGCCGCAGTCGCCGCAACTTTTCAAGCAGATGCTGATGATGGCGGGCTTCGACCGCTACTACCAGATCGTGAAGTGCTTCCGCGACGAGGACCTGCGCGCCGACCGCCAGCCCGAGTTCACGCAGATCGACATCGAGACGTCGTTCCTCACCGAGCTCGAGATCCGCGACATCATGGAAGGCCTCGTGCGCGCGATGTTCCGCGAGGCGATGGGCATCGAGCTGCCGGACCCGTTCCCGATCAAGACGTACGCCGAGGTGATGGCGCGCTACGGCTCCGACAAGCCGGACCTGCGCGTGTCGCTCGAATTGACGGAGCTCACCGACCTCATGAAGGCGGTGGACTTCACCGTGTTCCGCCGCGCCGCCGACCTGCCGAACGGCCGCGTCGCGGCGCTCAAGGTGCCGGGCGGTGCCAAGCTGTCGCGCAAGGAGATCGACGACTACACCGCGTTCGTGAAGATCTACGGCGCCGGCGGGCTCGCGTACATCAAGGTCAACGACCTGACCAAGGTGAACGAGGAAGGCCTGCAGTCGCCGGTGGTGAAGTTCCTGCCCGAGGCCGTGCTGCGCGAGATCCTCGCGCGCACCGGCGCCGCGAACGGCGACCTCATCTTCTTCGGCGCCGACAAGGAGAAGGTCGTCAACGATGCGTTGGGCGCGCTGCGCGCGAAGGTCGGCCACGAGCACGGCCACGCCACGCCCGGCTGGCAGCCGCTGTGGGTCGTCGATTTCCCGATGTTCGAGTACGACGACGAGAAGAAGACGTGGGCCGCGCGCCACCATCCGTTCACCGCGCCGAAGGACGGGCACGAGGAGCTGTTCTCGACCGACCCGGAGCACGCGATCGCCAAGGCGTACGACGTCGTGCTGAACGGCTGGGAGATGGGCGGCGGCTCTGTCCGCATCCATCGCCCGGAGGTGCAGGCGAAGGTGTTCGCGGCGCTGGGCATTTCCCCGGAGGACCAGCAGCGCAAGTTCGGCTTCCTCCTGGACTCGCTGCAGTACGGCGCGCCGCCGCACGGCGGCATCGCGTTCGGCCTCGACCGCATCGTGACGATGATGTGCGGCGCCGAATCGATCCGCGACGTGATCGCGTTCCCGAAGACGCAGCGCGGCCAGGACCTGCTCGTGGACACCCCGACGCCCGTCACCGAGCAGCAGCTGCGCGACCTGCACATCCGCGTGCGGCCGAGCGATTCGGTGAAGGTGGCCTGACGCGCCGATGCGCTAAACTCGCGCGCATGACTTCCGTGCGCGCACTCCACCAAGCCGTCGCCGGCCTCGTGCTGGCGGCGGCTTTTTTCATGCCGGGCGCCGCGTTGGCGCGCACGTCCGATGCGCTGCCGGAAGTCGACGCGCGGGCGCTGCCGCGCGAGGCGCGCGAGGTGCTCGTCACCATCAGGAGCGGCGGCCCGTACCGCTACGAGCGCGACGGCGTCGTGTTCGGCAACCGCGAGCGCATCCTGCCTGCGATGTCCCGCGGCTACTATCACGAGTACACCGTGCCCACGCCCGGCGCGCACAACCGCGGCGCGCGGCGCATCGTGTGCGGCGGACCGAAGGCGTCGCCCACCGTGTGCTATTACACCGGCGACCACTACGCCACCTTTTCCAGGATCCGCGAATGAAGGCACCCGACCTCACCGACCTCGACGCCGCGGGCGTGCACGCGTGGTCCGGCGCCGTCGAGCCGCTGCGGCACGCGGCCGCGCATGCGCATCTCGCGTTCGCGCCGGTCGACCTCACGCACGCCAAGGATCGCGCGGGGCTCTTTGCGGCGCTCGATCGCGACCTCGCGCTGCCCGAGCACTTCGGCCACAACTGGGACGCGCTCGCCGACGTGCTGGAGGACCGCGACTGGCTCGGCAAGGGTGGCCGCGTGATCGCCTTCACCGGCAGCGGCGCCTACCGCAAGGCGCATGCGACCGATTGGTCGACCCTCGAGGACATCCTGCAGGAAGCGAGCGAGTTCTGGAAGGAACGCCACGTGGCGTTCTGGATCTTCGCCGGCTGACGCCGCGCGCCCGCGTCCGCAACACGCGGTTACATTCTTCGCGCGCCGCCGCGAACCCTCCTCCGCCGCGCCATGCGTTACAAGATACCGATCTCGGTGCTCGTGCTCGTGCACACGCCGGACCTGCGCGTGCTCCTGATCGAGCGTGCGGACTTCCCCGGGCACTGGCAGTCGGTCACCGGCAGCCAGGAGCCGGGCGAGACGCTGCAGGCCACGGCCGTGCGCGAGCTGCGCGAGGAGACCGGGATCGACGCCGCGGCCTTCGGCGGCGTCGTCGACTGGGAGATGTCCAACGTGTTCGAGATCTACGCGCAATGGTCGCACCGCTATCCGCCGGGCACGACGCACAACACCGAGCACGTGTTCGGCCTGCGCGTGCCGCACGAGGTGCCGGTGCGGCTCGCGCCGCGCGAGCACCTGCGGCACGCCTGGCTGCCGTGGCGCGAAGCCGCGGCGAAATGCTTCTCCTGGACCAACCGCGCGGCGATCGAGGCGCTGCCCGCGCGTGCCTTCACCCCGAACGACAAGGAGTCACGATGAGATCACTGCTCGCCCTGCTGCTTCCCGCCTTCTGCGTGCTGCCGGCCGTCGCCGCCGCAGCCGGCACCGACGTGCCCGCGATGCCCGTCGTCTCGCTCACCGCCGCCAGCACCGCGAGTGTCGCCAACGACCGGATGTACGCGTGGCTGCGCGCGGAGAGCGACAACACGGATCCTGCGCGTGCCGCCGCCGACGTGAACGCGCGCATGGCCAAGGCACTGGCGCGCGCCAAGGCGGTGGCCGGCATCGAGGTCTCCACCACCGGCTACTCGTCGTACCAGTTCAGCGAGAAGGGCCAGCCGTCGCGCTGGCGCGTCGCGCAGACGATGAACCTCGAGGGCAGCGACTTCGCGTCGCTCGCCGCGCTCGTCACGCGCCTGCAGGCGGAGGACGGGCTCGTGATCAACGGCATGAACTTCGGCGTGAGCCCGGACGCGCGCCGGAAGGCGGAAGACGCGCTGACGCAGCAGGCGATCAGGCAGTGGCAGGTGCGCGCGCAGAACGCGGCGCGCGGCTTCGGCTACGAGGGCTGGCGCACGGGACGCGTGACCATCCAGACCGGCGACTTCGCGCCGCCGCGGCCGATGTTCCGTGCGGCAGCGGCGCCGATGGCGGCGGGCGCACCGCCGGTGAGCGTGGAAGGCGGCAACACCGACATCACTGTGACAGTGAGCGGCGAGGCGATCCTCGATCCGGCGCGGCCGCTCGCACGGTAGTTTCGAATCCGGCGGGCCATTGTCTGCGGACACCGTCGCCCCGAGTTGTCGTCCCCGCGAAGGCGGGGACCCAGCGGCGTTCGTCGCCTGGGCGTGGCGCTGAAACGACACTGGATCCCCGCCTTCGCGGGGACGACAGGTTCGTGGCAGGAAGCCAAACCAGCGGCCGGCGTAATGCGTTCTACGCGATGAGCTTCAGCGTCGGCGGCACCGGCAACGGCTCCGCCGCCGACGGCGTGCCGGGCCACGTGCGCACGAACAGCGCGAACTCGTCGGCGGGCAACGGCCGGCTCAAGTAGTAGCCTTGGCACTCGTCGCACTCGAGCTCGCGCAGGAATGCGAGCTGCTCGCGCGTCTCCACGCCTTCCGCGATCACGCGGATGCGCAGGCTCTGCGCCATCGCGATGACCGCGCGCGTGATCGCGGCGTCGTCGGTGTCGTGCGGCAGGTCCTTGATGAACGAGCGGTCGACCTTGACGTTGTCGATGGGGAACCGCTTGAGGTAGCCGAGTGACGAGTAGCCGGTGCCGAAGTCGTCGATCGACACCGAGATGCCGAGCTCGCGCAGGCCCGTCAGCGTGACGACCGCCCGCTCGGGACTCTGCATCACCATGCTCTCCGTGACCTCGAGCTCGAGCGCGCTGCCGGGCAGGCCGGCGCCGGCGAGCGCGTTGCGGATGTCGTCGATGAGCGCGTCGTCGGAGAACTGCCGCGCCGACAGGTTCACGGCGATGCGCATCGCCGGCAGCCCTTCCCGGCGCCACGCCGCCATCTGCGCGCACGCGGTGTGCAGCACCCAGCGCCCGATCGGCACGATGAGGCCCGTCTCCTCGGCGAGCGGAATGAACTGGTCGGGGCTCACCATCGGGAAGTCGGGGTGCCGCCAGCGCAGCAGCGCCTCGACGCCGACGATGCGGCCGCTGCCGATGTCCACCTTCGGCTGGTAGTACAGCACGAACTCGGCGCGCTCGAGCGCGTGGCGCAGCGCCGACTCGAGCGCCAGGCGCTCGAACGAATGCGCGTTGTGCTGCGCCGAGTAGAACTGGAAGTTGTTCTTGCCGCGGTCCTTCGCGAGGTACATCGCGATGTCCGCGTTCTTGAGCAGCGCCGCCGGGTCCTGCCCGTCGGTGGGATACGTGCTGATGCCGATGCTGCCGGTGACGTGGTATTCCTGGCCCGCGAGCACGTACGGCCGGCCGAGCGCCGCCAGGATGTTCTGCGCGATGGCGTTCAGCTCGCGCACGTCCGCGCAGTCCTCGACCAGCACCACGAATTCGTCGCCGCCCAGCCGCGCGACGGTGTCGCTCTCGCGCAGGTTGTGGCGCAGGCGGTGCGCGACGTCCTGCAGCAGCCGGTCGCCCGTCTCGTGGCCCAGGCTGTCGTTGATGTTCTTGAAGCGGTCGAGGTCGATGAAGAACAGCGCGAAGTGCTTGCCGCGCCGCTGCGCGAGGCTGAACGCGCGCTGCAGCGTGTGCATGAACATCGTGCGGTTCGGCAGGCCGGTGAGCTCGTCGAAGTGCGCGAGCCGGCGGATGCGCTCCTCCGCGCGGCGCGACTGCGTGACGTCGCGCGCGATGCCGCGATAGCCCGCGAAGTTGCCCGCGCCGTCGAACACCGGCTCGCCGGAGAAGCTCAGGCAGCGCAGCTCGCCGTGCTCGTCGCGCGTGTCCTGCATGAGGTCGCGGAAGGGCTGGCGCGCCGCGGTGAGCGCCACGTAGCGCGCCTGGTCGGCGTCGCCCAGCGCGAGCTGGCCGTGCGCGGGGAACGGCGGGCGGCTCTTGTCGTCGCGCGCGGGGTCCATGCCCGCGATCTCGGTGAACCGCAGCTCCGCGTCCTGCTCCCAGTACCAGTCGGAGGACAGCGCGAGCAGGCTGCGGAAGCGCGACTCGCTGCGCCCCAGGCGCTCCTCGGTGAGCTTGCGCGCGGTGATGTCCTCGTTGATGCCGGCGATGCGGCGCGCGCGCCCGAACGCGTCGCGCTCGGTGACGCGGCCGCGGCTGCGGATCCATTTCCACGAGCCGTCGTTCGCGCGCACGCGGTGCTCGATGTGGTACTCGCCCTTGCGTCCGGTGAGCGTGTCGACATACTCGTGCAGGATGCGCTCGCGCTCGTCCTCGTGGGTGAGCGCCATCAGTCCCTCGAACGTCGTGTACGTCGGCTTCGGCTCGCCGCCCAGGAGCTCGTTCCAGCGCTCGGACAGGAACACGCCGCCGTCGGGGTCGACGTCGACCAGGATGAGGCTCGACCCTGCGAGCGCGGTATTGAGACGCTGCGTTGCGCGATCGCGCTCGAGCTCGGCCTCCTTCTGCCGCGTGATGTCGCGCAGCGTGCCGCGCAGGAGCACGACCTCGCCGCCCGGCGCCGTGAACGTCTCGACGAGCGCATGCAGCCAGAGCGCCTGCCCGTCCGCGCGGACGAAGCGGATCTCGGTGTCGCGGCTGGCGCCGTCGCGGTACGCGGACCGGATCATGTCGCGCGTGCTCTTCCGGTCGTCCGGATGGATGAGCGCCAGCACGTCGTGGAACGTCGGCGGCGCGGCGCCGGGCGCGAGGCCCAGCAGCCGGTAGCATTCGGCGGACCATTCGTAGTGGGCGGTGGCGGGATCGTAGCTCCAGCTCCCGAGCGCGGCCATGCGCTGCGCCTGCGCGAGGTGCGACTCGCTCTCGGCCAGCCGGCGCGTGCGTTCCGCGACGCGCTTCTCGAGCTCGTTGCGCTCCGCCTCCAGCGCGCGATAGAGCTCCGTCATCTCCTGCGACGCCAGGTCCTGCGAGCGCTCGAGCAGCGACCGCTCCGCGTCCGCCTCGTGATACAGGCGGCTCACCCGCTCCAGGAATCCGCGCCACTGCGCGTCGTTCGGCGCGGTCTCCGCGCTCGCGATGCCGAGGCGCACGAGCTGCCGGTGGAGGACGGGATGCAGGCGATCCATGGCGCGCGCCCTACGCGACCTCGTCGATGAGCGTGACGGTCATCGTCTGGTTGTGCAGGTCGCACATGCTGCCTGCGCCGCGCGGCGACATCTCGCCATACGAGTAGAACCCGACCTGCACGGCGCCGCGCGGCAGCGCGTCGCGCACGCTCTCGATCTCCTCGTCGGTGCGCTCGCCCAGCACCAGCCGGCGGCCGACGCACGACACCGAGATCGCGAGCGGCGCCGCATCCGCGGGGAAGTCGTGCGCGGCGTCCTTCGCCGCGTGGCCCGCGCTCTGGATCAGCCTCTCGATGTTGGTGCGCATGAGGCGGGCGAGCTGCCCTTCCGGGATGTCGCCCGCGAACGTGAGGGTCTGCGCCGCCTCGTCCACACCGAGGATCGTGCGGATGAGCGGATGCGGGTCGTCGGCGTCGCGCCGGATCGACAGCGGGAACAGGAGCGCCGTCGCCGGCAGTCCCGCGGCCCGCTCGCCGAGGTAGCTCTTGTACAGCGCGAGCGCCGGCTTGCCGTCGAGCTCGTGCAGCACGCTGCCCGTCGAGCGCGTCACGCGCCGCTCGGGGCCGAACGGCGCCCACCCCGCATCGCAGCCGTGGCCGACGCGCAGCTTGTCGCCGAAGAAGCCGACGGCCGCCACCTGCCGCTCGCGCGGCGCGCCGCCGGCGAGCACCCAGGTCGTGCCGAAGCGCTCGCCGTCGCCCGCGAGCCCGCCCGTGACGGCAACGCCGGGCGGCAGCGATGCGGCGAGGCCCGCCGCAAGCTGGCTGCCGTTGACGTGCAGGCCGTCGGAGAGCACGAACACCGCGCGCAAGCCGGGACTGCACAGGGAATCGCCCAACCGCCGGCCGACCGCGAACGAATCGTCGTCGGAGGCGATCGGCAGCGCGACCTGCCGCATGCCCGTGCTCGCGAAGCGCGCGACGGCGACCGTCAGCGTGACGTCCTCGACGTGCGCATCGCGGATCCCGCCGGCCGTGGAGCAGCCGACGCGAACCGCCTGCGGCAGGCGTGCCGCGACGTCGTCGATCGCCTCCATGCAATCCGCTGCCGTGCCACCGCCAAACAGGACGGCGAACGTCGTCGGCGAATCGAGTCCGGCGGGCCACGGGGCGACCCAGCCGGCACCGGGGCGCCATGCGTTCGTATGCAGCAACACTCTGTTTCCGGTGGGCAATTAGGGTGGAGAACGGGAGCGCGCGAGCCTCCGCGCGGCGGCTCATCGATGGACTCAAGCAATTCCCGGACCGTGCAACGCAGCAGTTGTGTTGCAGGCGACGAGCGGATTCGCGCGCACGCGACGTGCATGCGCAACTCGTCGTGCACAAGCTGTCGCCACGCGCGCCGTTGCGTCGCGCGTGGCGTGCGCCGGCGATGCAGCCACGTCCGCGGCACCAAGCGAAAGGGGCGCCGCCTGGCGCCCCTTCGCTCGCACGGCAAGCCGGCGGGCTTGCTACTCGGCCATGCCGATCGGCGGCGCATCCGCCGCGGCGGGCGCGCTGGCCGCGGCCGGCTTGGCCGCCGCGTCTTCCTCGGCAGCCGCCTTCATCGACAGGCGGACGCGGCCCTTCTCGTCCGCCTCGATCACCTTCACGCGCACGATCTGGCCTTCCTTCACGTAGTCGGAGACCTGGTTGACGCGCTCCTTGGCGATCTGCGAGATGTGCAGCAGGCCGTCCTTGCCGGGCAGCAGCTGCACGATCGCGCCGAAGTCGAGAAGGCGCAGCACGGGGCCTTCGTAGATCTTGCCGACTTCCACCTCGGCCGTGATCGCCTCGATGCGCTTGCGCGCGGTGTCGCACGCTTCCGCATTCACCGACGCGATGGTGACCGTGCCGTCGTCCTTGATGTCGATCGTGCAGCCCGTCTCCTCGGTGAGCGCGCGGATGACCGCACCGCCCTTGCCGATGACGTCGCGGATCTTCTCGGGGTTGATCTTGAACGTGAACATGCGCGGCGCATGCGCCGAGATCTCGGTGCGCGCATGCGGCAGCGCCTGCTGCATGAGGCCCAGGATGTGCATCCGGCCTTCGCGCGCCTGCGACAGCGCCACGGCCATGATCTCCTTGGTGATGCCCTGGATCTTGATGTCCATCTGCAGCGCGGTGATGCCGCGGTCGGTGCCGGCCACCTTGAAGTCCATGTCGCCGAGGTGATCCTCGTCGCCCAGGATGTCGGTGAGCACCGCGAACTTGTTGCCTTCCTTGATGAGGCCCATCGCGATGCCCGCGACGTGCGCCTTGGTGGGCACGCCCGCGTCCATCAGCGACAGCGACGCGCCGCACACCGACGCCATCGACGAGCTGCCGTTGCTCTCGGTGATCTCCGAGACGACGCGCATCGAGTACGCGAACTCCTCGGCCGTCGGCAGCACCGCGGCGACCGCGCGCTTCGCGAGGCGGCCGTGGCCGATCTCGCGGCGCTTCGGCGAGCCGACGCGGCCCGTCTCGCCGGTGGCGTACGGGGGGAAGTTGTAGTGGAACATGAAGCGGTCGCGGTACTCGCCCATCAACGCGTCGATGATCTGCTCGTCGCGCGCGGTGCCGAGCGTGCTGACCACGAGGGCCTGCGTCTCGCCGCGGGTGAACAGCGCCGAGCCGTGCGTGCGCGGCAGCACGCCCGTGCGGATGGTGATCGGGCGCACGGTGCGCGTGTCGCGGCCGTCGATGCGCGGCTCGCCGGCGAGGATCTGGTGCCGGACGATCTTCGCCTCGAGGTCGAACAGCATGTTGCCGACGGTGCGCGCGACGTCCGGCGACGCGCCCTCGGGCACGAGCGTGGCGGTCGCTTCCTTGTAGATCTCCTTCAGCGCCTGCTGGCGGGCCTGCTTCTGCCGCATCTGGTACGCGCCGCGCAGCTTCGCCTCGGCGGCTTCCGCGACGCGCGCGAGCAGCGACTCGTCCTTCACCGGCGGCTGCCAGTCCCACAGCGGCTTGCCGCCTTCCTCGACGAGCTGGTGGATGAGGTCGATCGCGGCCTGCTGCTGCTGGTGGCCGAACACGACGGACCCGAGCATCACTTCCTCAGGCAGCTCCAGCGCTTCGGATTCCACCATCAGCACGGCGGCTTCCGTACCGGCGACGACGAGGTTCAACTGCGACGTCTCGAGCTCCGTCTTCGTCGGATTCAGCACGTACTGGCCGTTGAGGTAGCCGACGCGTGCCGCACCGATCGGACCGGAGAACGGAATGCCCGAAAGCGCGACGGCCGCGGAGGCGCCGATCATCGCGGGGATGTCCGGATCGATCTCGGGATCGACCGACATCACCGTCGCGACGATCTGCACGTCGTTGTAGAAGCCGTCCGGGAACAGCGGGCGCAGCGGACGATCGATGAGGCGCGAGGTGAGGATCTCCTTCTCGGAGGGACGGCCTTCACGCTTGAAGAAGCCGCCGGGGATCTTGCCCGCGGCGTAGGTCTTCTCCTGGTAGTCGACGGTGAGCGGGAAGAAATCCTGCCCGGCCTTGGGCGTCTTGGCCGCCACGCAGGTGACGAGCACGACGGAATCGCCGAGGCTCGCCATCACGGCGCCGCCGGCCTGGCGGGCGATCTCGCCCGTTTCGAGCGTCAGCACGTGGCGCCCGTATTGAACTTGCTTCTTGACGTGATTGAACATTGTTTGGATTCCAATAACGACAATGGCCGCGCTCGAAAGCGAGCGCGGCCATCGCGGATGTCAGACGGACCGGACGAGATCGGGTGGCAACGGAACCACGCGTGACGGCCGGTTACTTGCGCAGGCCCAGCTTGTCGATCAGCGAGCGGTAGCTGTCGGCGTTGCGCGACTTCAGGTAGTCGAGAAGCTTGCGGCGCCGGGACACCATGCGCAGCAATCCGCGGCGCGAGTGGTGATCCTTGACGTTCGTCTTGAAGTGGTCGGTGAGCCCGTTGATGCGGGCGGTGAGCAGCGCGATCTGGACTTCCGGCGAGCCGGTGTCGCCCTTGCCACGCTGGTTCTCGGCGATCACCTTCGCCTTGTCAGCAACCGTAACGGCCATCGTGTTCCTCTTTCTCTCTCGGACTTAATTGCGCATTCGCAAAGCATTAAATTATAAGCCGAAAACCGGCTTTCCGACAAGGTCTCGGGCCGGGGGCCGGATCACCGGGCGGCGACCACCCGGCGCGGATGGGCAAGACCGTCGCGCGCGTCGGCCACGCCGAGGAAATCGGGTCCCGCGAAGACGGCGCACGCGCCCTCGTCGGCGTGGCCGACGGGCACGGCCTGGCCCTGCCGGAACCGGCCGGCAAGCGTGGCTGCGACCTCGGCCCGCGGCAGGTTGGCGACCAGCACCGACGGCGGCAGCAGCCGCGCGTCGCGCTTCGCCTCGGTCTCCTGCTCCAGCGCATCGAAGCCCGCCGCGCCGTCCAGCGTGAAGCCCCCGGTGCCGGTACGCCGCAGCGCCGCGAGGTGGGCGCCGCAGCCGAGCGCCTCGCCGATGTCCTCGGCCAGCACGCGCACGTAGGTGCCCTTGCTGCACTCGACGTCGACGACGGCGTCCGGAGTGGCCCACGACAGGAGACGCAGCGCGTGGATCTCCACCGAACGCGGCGCACGCGGCACCTCCTGTCTCGCTCGCGCGTACTCGTAATGCGGCCGGCCCTCGAACTTGAGCGCCGAATACGCGGGCGGCGTCTGCTCGATCGCGCCGGTGAACCGCTGCAGCGTCGCGGCGAGCGCTTCGGCCGTGACGGACACCGGTCGCGTGTCGCGCACTTCGCCTTCGCTGTCGCCGGTGGTCGTAGTGATGCCGAAGCGGATCGTCGCCGTGTAACGCTTGCGCGCGTCGAGCAGGTACTGCGAGAACTTGGTCGCCTCGCCGAAGCACACCGGCAGCAGGCCCGAGGCCAGCGGATCGAGCGTGCCGGTGTGGCCCGCCTTCTCCGCGCGATAGAGCCGGCGCGCGTGCTGGAGTGCCGTGTTCGAGGAAATGCCGACGGGCTTGTCGAGGAGGAGGACGCCGTCGACGGGGCGGCGCGGTAAGCGGTTCACAAAGAGGCGCAGAGACGCAGAGGAAACCGAGGCGCGATAGCGGGAAGGAAGCGCAGTTGCCTTCTCGGCGTCCCTGCGTCTCTTTGTGAATGGTTTTTCGCCCTACTCCGCGAGCTTCTTATCCGCCGCCACCGCATCGTCGATGAGCTGCGACAGGCGCATCCCCGCCTCGATCGAGTCGTCGTACTGGAAGTGCAGCTGCGGCACCGAGTAGAGATCGAGGCGATGCGACAGCGCGCTGCGCAGGAAGCCCGCGGTGCGCGACAGCGCCGCCACGGCCTCGTCCGCGTGCTCGCGCCCGGCGAGGTGCGTGAAGCTCACCTTCGCGTGCGAAAGATCCGGCGATACCTCCACGCCGGTCACCGTGACGGCGCCGACGCGCGGGTCCTTCACCTCGTTGCGCAGGAGGTCGGCCAGCTCCTTCTGGATCTGGTCGCCGACGCGCAGCGAGCGTTGCGAGTGCTTCTTCATGAAAACCTCTCACAAAGAGACGCAGAGGCGCCGAGAAAACCGAAACCTCTCTGCGCCTTTCGCGTCTCCTGTGAAAATGCTGTTACAGCGTCCGCGAAACCTCTACGATCTCGTACACCTCGAGCTGGTCACCCTTCTGGACGTCGTTGTAGTTCTTGAGCGAGAGGCCGCACTCGAACCCGGCCTTGACCTCGCGCACGTCGTCCTTGAAGCGCTTGAGCGAATCGAGCTCGCCGTCGTGCACGACCACGTTGTCGCGCAGCAGACGCACGCGCGACCCGCGGCGCACCAGCCCTTCCGTTACGTAGCAGCCGGCGACCGTGCCCACCTTGGAGATGCGATAGACCTCGCGCACCTCGACCGTGCCGAGCCGGTTCTCCTTCTGCTCCGGCGAGAGCATGCCGGAGAGCGCCGCCTTCACGTCGTCGACCGCGTCGTAGATGATGTTGTAGTAGCGGATCTGCACGCCGCTGCCCTCGGCGAGCTTGCGCGCCTGCGCATCCGCGCGGACGTTGAAGCCGATCACCACCGCCTTCGACGCGAGGGCGAGGTTGATGTCGGACTCCGTGATGCCGCCGACGGCCGCATGCACGATGTTGACCTTCACCTCGTCGGTCGACAGCTTGGTGAGGGCCTGCGAGAGGCCTTCGTAGCTGCCCTGCACGTCGGCCTTCACGATGAGCGTCAGGGTCTTCACCGCCGCCTCGCCCACCTCGCCGAACATGTTCTCGAGCTTCGCGGCCTGCTGCTTCGCGAGCTTCACGTCGCGGAACTTGCCCTGGCGGAAGAGCGCGATCTCGCGCGCCTTGCGCTCGTCGCCCAGCACCATGACGTCCTCGCCGGCGAGCGGCACGTCCGACAGGCCCTGGATCTCGACGGGGTACGCGGGGCCGGCCTGCGTCACCGCCTTGCCGTCCTCGTCCGTCATCGCGCGCACGCGGCCGAACACCGCGCCCGCGAGCACGATGTCGCCGCGCTTCAGCGTGCCCGACTGCACGAGCACCGTGGCGACCGGACCGCGACCCTTGTCGAGGCGCGCCTCGATGACGATGCCCTTGGCCGGCGCGTCCTGCGGCGCCTTCAGCTCCAGCACTTCCGCCTGCAGCACGAGGCCGTCGAGCAGGCGATCGATGCCCTCGCCGGTGCGCGCCGAGACCGGGATGAACTGCACGTCGCCGCCGTACTCCTCGGGCAGCACGTTCTCGGCCACGAGCTCCTGCTTCACGCGGTCCGGGTTCGCTTCGGGCTTGTCGATCTTGTTGATCGCGACGACCAGCGGCACGTTGGCCGCCCGCGCATGCGCGATGGCTTCCTTGGTCTGCGGCATCACGCCGTCGTCGGCCGCGACCACCAGGACCACCATGTCGGTGACCTTGGCGCCGCGCGCGCGCATCGCCGTGAACGCCTCGTGACCCGGCGTGTCGAGGAACGTCAGCACGCCCTTGTCCGTCTCGACGCGATACGCGCCGATGTGCTGCGTGATGCCGCCCGCCTCGCCGCTCGCCACGCGCGTGCGGCGGATGGTGTCGAGCAGCGACGTCTTGCCGTGGTCGACGTGGCCCATGACGGTGACCACCGGCGGCCGCGGCAGCAGCTCGGCCTGGTGATCGCCGTGCGCCTCCTCGAGCAGCGCGTCCGGGTCGTCGAGCTTCGCGGCCTGCGCCTTGTGGCCCATCTCCTCGACGACGATCATCGCCGTCTCCTGGTCGAGGACCTGGTTGATGGTCACCATGGTGCCGAGCTTCATCAGCGCCTTGATGACCTCGGTGGCCTTCACCGACATCTTGTGCGCGAGGTCGGCGACCGTGATGGTCTCGGGCACCGTCACCTCGCGGACCACCGGCCCGGACATGCCGGGCATGTCGCTGCCGTCGTCGTCGCGATGGCGGCCGCCCATCTTCGGGCCGCGCCAGCCCGGCGTGGCGCCGGCGCCACCGGCGTCGCCGCGCAGCTTGAGCGCGCGCCGGCGCGCGGCCTCTTCCTGGAAAACCTGTCCGGGCGCCTTCTTGGTCGTGCGGTCGCCGCGCTTCTCGCCGGGCTTCGCGGCCGGACGATGCAGCGTGCCTTCCTTCTTGGCCTCCGCCGGCTTCGCTTCCGCGGGACGTGCGGCCGCAGCCGCGGCGGCCGCGGCGGCCTTGGCGGCGTCTTCCGCTTCCTTCTCCTTGCGCGTCTTGCGCGCGGCCTCGCGCGCCTGCTTCTCGAGGAGCTCCTGCTGCTGGCGCGCGGCGAGCGCCTGCGCGCGCCGCTGCTCCTCGGCGCGCGCGGCCGTCTCCTCGGCGCTCAGCACGAGGCGCGGTGCGCGCACGGTGGGCGCGGCAGGCGTGGCGGGCGCCGTCGGCGCCGGCTCGGCCGCGGTCTCGGGCGCGGCTTCGGCGACGGGCTCGGGCGCGGCTTCGACCGGCTCAGGCTCGGGCTCCGGCGCGGGCGGCGGCGGAGGCGGCACCTCCGCGACCACGGGTTCCGGCTCGGGCAGCGGCATCGGCTCGGGCGCCGGCGCGACTTCCTCCACCGGCGGCGCCGCCGGCTCGTCCTCGCGGCGGACGAGCACGCGCTTCTTGCGCACCTCGACCTGGATGGTGCGCGCCTTGCCGCTCGAGTCCGAGGCCTTGATCTCGGTCGTCTGCTTGCGCGTGAGCGTGATCTTCTTCTTGGGCTCCGCGGCCGCGCCGTGCTGGCGGCGCAGGTAGTCGAGCAGGCGCGTCTTGTCCTGCTCCGTGAGGTTGTCGCCTTCCCGCTTGCCGTCGACGCCGGCCGCGGTGAGCTGCTCCAGCAGCGCACCCGCGGGCATCTTGAGCTCGGATGCGAATTGTTCGATGGTCGTTTGCGCCATGCGTTTTCTCTCCAGCGCGAATCAATCGCGCGCGTGCTGCTCTCTCTGCTGCGTGTTCATCAGGGCTGCGAAGCCGCGGCGGCTTCCGGCTCGAACCAGTGCGCGCGCGCCTTCATGATGAGGTCGACCGCGCGGTCGTCCGCCATGCCGGTCATCTCGGTGAGCTCGTCGGTCGCGAGGTCGGCGAGCGCGTCGCGCGTGGTGACGCCGTGGGCCGCGAGCTTGCTCGCGATCTCGGTGTCCATCCCTTCCAGCGACAGGAGCGCCTCCTCGACGTTCTCCACCGATTCCTCGCGCACGATCGCCTCGGTGAGGAGCGCGTTGCGCGCGCGGCTGCGCAGCTCGTTCACGGTGTCCTCGTCGAACGACTCGATCTCCATCATCTCGTTGATGGGCACGTAGGCCACTTCCTCGAGCGACGTGAAGCCCTCGCCGATCAGGATGTCGGCGACTTCCTCGTCGACGTCGAGGCGCGCCATGAAGAGCTCGCGCAGGCGGCCCGTCTCGGTGTCCTGCTTCTGCTGCGATTCCTCGACGCTCATGAGGTTCAGCTGCCAGCCCGTGAGCTCCGAGGCGAGGCGGACGTTCTGCCCGCTGCGGCCGATCGCGATGGCGAGGTTCTCCTCGTCGACCACCACGTCCATCGCGTGCTTGTCCTCGTCGACCAGGATCGACTGCACTTCCGCCGGCGCGAGCGCGTTGATCACGAACTTCGCGGGGTCGTCGGAGTACAGGATGATGTCGACGCGTTCGCCGGCGAGCTCGTTGGTCACGGCGGTGACGCGCGAGCCGCGCATGCCGATGCACGTGCCCTGCGGGTCGAGGCGCGGATCGTTCGACTTCACCGCGATCTTCGCGCGGATGCCGGGATCGCGTGCGGCGGCGCGGATCTCGATCAGGCCTTCCTCGATCTCGGGGACCTCGAGCTCGAAGAGGCGCACGAGGAACTCGGGCGCGATGCGCGAGAGGATCAACTGCGGGCCCTTGGCCGTGCGGTCGATCTTCATCACGTACGCACGCACGCGGTCGCCGACGCGCAGCATCTCCTTCTGGATCAGCTGGTCACGCGGGATCACGCCTTCGATGCGGCCCGACTCGACGATGATGTTGCCGCGCTCGATGCGCTTCACCGTGCCGGTGAGGAGGTTGTCCTCGCGCTCCAGGAAGTCGTTCAGGATCTGCTCGCGCTCGGCGTCGCGGATCTTCTGCAGGATCACCTGCTTCGCGGCCTGCGCTCCGATGCGTCCGAACTCGACGGGCTCGAGCGGCTCTTCCACGACATCGCCGAGCTTTAATTCGGGATCGCGCTCGAGCGCATCGGTGATCGCGATCTGGTGCGCGGGCTCCTCGTGCTCCTCGTCGGGCACCACCGTCCAGCGGCGGAACGCGTCGTAGTCGCCGGTCTCGCGGTCGATGGACACGCGCGCGTCCACTTCGAGGTTCGGGAAGCGCTTCTTGGTGGCCGACGCCAGCGCCGATTCCAGCGCCACGAAGACGATCTCCTTCGGCACGTTCTTCTCGCGCGCGAGGGCGTCCACCAGCAGCAAGAGTTCGCGGTTCATTTGCCTTTTCTCCACTCGATCTTCGGTACGAGGCGGCAGCGGTCGATCGCGGCAAGCGGGATCGTGCGCACGCCCGTGGCGGTGTCGAGGACGACGTTGCCGTCCTCCATGCCGCGCAGGATGCCTTTCCACCGGCGCGCGCCATCGGTGAGCTCGTGCAGGTTCACCTGCACCTCGGAGCCCGCGAAGCGAACGTAATCGGCGGCCTTCTTCAGGGGACGGTCGAGGCCCGGCGACGACACCTCGAGGCGGTCGTAGTCGATGTTCTCGACGTTGAAGAGGTGCGTGAGCTGGTTGCTGACCTTGGCGCAGTCCTCGACGCTGATGTCGGCTTTCATCCCCGCCGGCTTGTCGATGAAGACGCGCACGAGCCGGGCCTTGGGCGACGTCTCCACGTCGACCAGGTCGTAGCCCATGGCGGGCACCGTCTTCTCCAGAAGCTCCAGCAATCGCACCGTTGCACTGTCCTCGTGGCGGCCTTCGAGGCCGACGCGGAAAAAAAAATGGGCTGTGTCCAGCCCATTTCTTCCGCGCGCCCTCCCCGGTCCGCAGCCCAAAATCATAGCAGAAACGGGCCCTGATTTGAACCCCTTGCGGGCTGCGCAGGGGTGCCGCGCCCGTGCGGGCCGTCGGTGGCGTCGCTGTGCGGTCCCCCGGCGGGCTACACTGCGCGGATTGCGCCCCTTTTCGCCCCTATTCGCTGCCCACGCCCATGCCCGAACCCATGCTGATCGCCCGCCACGGGGATCTCGAATGCTTCCTGCTCCCGGCGCTCGCCAACCGCCACGGCCTCATCACGGGCGCCACCGGCACCGGCAAGACCGTCACCCTGCAGGTTATTGCCGAGCACCTGTCCGCTATCGGCGTGCCGGTGTTCATGGCCGACGTGAAGGGCGACCTGGCCGGGATGTCGCAGCCGGGCGTGTCCTCGCCCAAGTTCGCCGACCGCCTGAAGCTGATCGGCGCCGAGGCGCCGGCGTTCCAGGCGTTCCCGGTGACATTCTGGGACGTGTACGGCGAGCAGGGGCATCCGGTGCGCGCGACGGTCTCAGACATGGGCCCGCTGCTGCTCTCGCGCATCCTGCAGCTCAACGACACGCAGGAAGGCGTGCTGACCCTCGCTTTCAAGATCGCCGACGACAACGGCCTGCTGCTGCTCGACCTCAAGGACCTGCGCGCCCTGCTCCAGAACATTGGGGAGAACGCGTCGGAATTCCAGACCCACTACGGCAACGTGTCGGCGGCGTCGATCGGCGCGATCCAGCGCGGGCTGCTGACACTCGAGCAGCAGGGCGCGGATCGCTTCCTCGGCGAGCCGATGCTCAACGTCGACGATCTCCTGCAGACCGTCGACGGCAAGGGCGCGGTGAACATCCTCGCCGCCGACCGGCTGATGCAGTCGCCCAAGGTCTACTCGACGGTGCTGCTGTGGCTCCTGTCCGAGCTCTACGAGCGGCTGCCCGAAGTGGGTGACCGCGAGAAACCGAAGCTCGTGTTCTTCTTCGACGAGGCGCACCTCCTCTTCACCGACGCGCCGAAGCCGCTGCTCGAGAAGATCGAGCAGGTGGTGCGGCTCGTGCGCTCGAAGGGCGTGGGCGTGTTCTTCGTCACGCAGAATCCGCTCGACGTTCCCGACACGGTGCTGGGGCAGCTCGGCAATCGCGTGCAGCACGCGCTGCGCGCGTTCACGCCGCGCGACCAGAAGGCGGTGAAGGCCGCGGCGGAGACGATGCGCGCGAACCCGAAGTTCAAGACCGAGGACGCGATCACCGAGCTCGGCGTGGGCGAGGCGCTGGTGTCGTTCCTCGACGAGAAGGGCCGGCCGTCGGTGGTGGAGCGCGTGTACGTGATGCCGCCGGCGAGCCGCATCGGGCCGATCACGCCCGACGAGCGCAAAGCCGTGATGGCGACGTCGCCGGTGGCCGGCGTGTACGACAAGGTCGTCGACCGCGAGTCGGCATACGAGAAGCTCAAGGCGCGCGCCGACGCGGCGGCGCCGGCGGCGGCGAACGCACCCGCGGGCGCGGCACCGGCCGGCGGCGGCATGTTCGACGGGCTGAAGGACGTGCTGCTCGGCTCGACGGGGCCGCGCGGCGGACGCCGCGAAGGCATGATCGAGGCGATGGCGAAGACGGCGGGCCGCACCGCGAGCTCGGCGATCACGCGCGAGATCGTGCGCGGCGTGCTGGGCTCGCTGCTCGGCGGGAAGCGGTGACGAAGCTCGTCGCGACGCCGCACGATCGCACGCACCGCGCGCCGGCGCGACGGCGGTTCCTGCGCGGAGCGGGCGCAGCCGGCGTCGTGCTCGCGGCGACGACGAGCGCGCACGCGGCGCTGCTCGCCACGCCGGCGATCGCGCTCGGGCCGTTCTATGCGCCGCGCAAGCCCGCGGACTCGGACGCGGACCTCACGCGCGTGCAGGGCCAGGACGGCGTCGCGCAGGGGACGATCCTCTACGTCGCGGGCCGCGTCGTCGATCGCGACGGCCGGCCGCTGCCCGGTGCCGCGCTCGAGTTGTGGCAGGCCAATGCGTTCGGACGGTACATTCATCCGGAGGACACCGACGCCTCGGGTCCGCTCGATCCGCGTTTCCAGGGCTACGGCGCGCTGACGGCCGATGCGGAAGGCCGCTTCCGCATCAAGACGATCAAGCCCGCACCGTATTCGGGACGCACGCCGCACATCCACTTCAACGTGGCGTCGGGCAGCACGCGCCTCACCACGCAGATGTTCTTCGCGGGCGAGGCGGGCAACGAGCGCGACGGCCTCTATCGCTGGCTGTCGCGCGACGAGCAGCGCGCGTCGACGGCGCGCTACGTCGAGCGCAGCGGTGCTATGGAGAGCGGCGCGCTCGCGGTCGCGTGGGACATCGTGCTGCGGACGGGCGCATGACGGCGGGCGTGCGGATGCCGGCGATGTTCTTCGGGCACGGCAGCCCGATGAACACGCTCGAGGACAACGTGCACACGCGGGCGTGGGCGGCGGCGGGACGCAGCTGTCCGCGGCCGAAGGCGATCCTCGCAATCTCCGCGCATTGGTACATCCGCGGCACGGCGGTGACGGCGCTGGAGAAGCCGCCGACCATCCACGACTTCGGCGGCTTTCCACCCGCGTTGCACGCCGTGCAGTATCCGGCGGCGGGCGACCCCGCGCTGGCGCAGCACGTGCGCGAGCTGCTGGCCCCCGTCGCCGTCGCGCTCGACCACGAGTGGGGGCTCGACCACGGCACGTGGTCGGTGCTCGCACACGTGTATCCCGGTGCGGACGTGCCCGTCGTGCAGCTCGCGATCGACGGCACGCAGCCGCCGCAGTTCCACTACGACCTCGGGCGCAGGCTGCGCGCGCTGCGCGACGAGGGCATCCTGCTCTTCGCGAGCGGCAACGTCGTGCACAACCTGCGCGTCATCCGCTGGGGCGCGGACGCGCAGCCGTTCGCGTGGGCGAGCGAGTTCAACGAGAAGGCACGCGCGCTGATCGAGCGGCGCGAGCATGCGCCGCTGATCGACTATGCGGCGATGGGCGACGCGGCGCGGATGTCGATCCCGACGCCGGATCACTACCTGCCGCTGCTCTACATCCTCGGCGCGCACCGTGACGACGACGAGGTGAGGTTCATCACCGACGGCATCGAGTTGGGCTCGATCAGCATGCTGTCGTTCGCGGCCGGACCGCCGGACGCGTGACGTCGCGCGCAAGCGCGAAACGGAAGCCGCAATGACAAAAGCCCGGTCGCGAGGACCGGGCTTTTGCTTTCATGGGTGCCTGACAATGACCTACTTTCGCACGGGAGCTCCGTACTATCATCGGCGTGCCGCCGTTTCACGGTCCTGTTCGGGATGGGAAGGGGTGGTTCCAGCGGGCTATGGTCGTCAGGCGTTGATCAGGAGTCAGTTGACGGTTGGCAGTTGGCAGTAAAGGCGCAGCGGCGGAGGTCGACTGACTCAGAAGGTAAGGGGTAGGATTGAGTCGTACTGGCGCGGTCGGTGTCATTGGTCACTGACTACTGTCAACTGACTTCTGACTCCTGAGATCCACGGTTATGGAGTCAAGCCGCACGGATTATTAGTACCGGTTAGCTGAACGCATTACTGCGCTTCCACATCCGGCCTATCAACGTGGTGGTCTGCCACGGTCCTTCAGGGGGATCGAGTCCCCGGGAGATCTCATCTTCAGGCACGTTTCCCGCTTAGATGCTTTCAGCGGTTATCGCTTCCGTACATAGCTACCCAGCGATGCCTCTGGCGAGACAACTGGTACACCAGCGGTACGTCCACTCCGGTCCTCTCGTACTAGGAGCAGCCCCCGTCAAATCTCCAACGCCCACGGCAGATAGGGACCAAACTGTCTCACGACGTTTTGAACCCAGCTCACGTACCACTTTAAATGGCGAACAGCCATACCCTTGGGACCGGCTACAGCCCCAGGATGTGATGAGCCGACATCGAGGTGCCAAACACCGCCGTCGATATGAACTCTTGGGCGGTATCAGCCTGTTATCCCCGGAGTACCTTTTGTCCGTTGAGCGATGGCCCTTCCATACAGAACCACCGGATCACTATGTCCTACTTTCGTACCTGCTCGACTTGTCAGTCTCGCAGTCAAGCGCGCTTGTGCCATTACACTCCAGTAGCGCGATTTCCGACCGCGCTGAGCGCACCTTCGAGCTCCTCCGTTACCCTTTGGGAGGAGACCGCCCCAGTCAAACTGCCTACCATGCACGGTCCCCGATCCCGATTCACGGAGCCAGGTTAGAACCTCAAAGACATCAGGGTGGTATTTCAACGTCGGCTCCACGAGAGCTAGCGTCCCCGCTTCAAAGCCTCCCACCTATCCTACACAAACCTCATCACAGTCCAATGCAAAGCTACAGTAAAGGTGCACGGGGTCTTTCCGTCTTGCCGCGGGGAGATTGCATCTTCACAAACACTTCAACTTCGCTGAGTCTCAGGAGGAGACAGTGTGGCCATCGTTACGCCATTCGTGCAGGTCGGAACTTACCCGACAAGGAATTTCGCTACCTTAGGACCGTTATAGTTACGGCCGCCGTTTACCGGGGCTTCGATCAAGAGCTTGCACCCCATCACTTAACCTTCCGGCACCGGGCAGGCGTCACACCCTATACGTCCACTTTCGTGTTTGCAGAGTGCTGTGTTTTTATTAAACAGTCGCAGCCACCGATTCTCTGCAGCCCCTCTCGGCTTCCCATGTGCAGGTTCACCTACCAGGGGCACACCTTCTCCCGAAGTTACGGTGTCAATTTGCCGAGTTCCTTCTCCTGAGTTCTCTCAAGCGCCTGAGAATTTTCATCCCGCCCACCTGTGTCGGTTTGCGGTACGGTCACCCAACGACTGAAGCTTAGAGGCTTTTCCTGGAAGCATGGTATCCGCCACTTCAGACTGGCAAGCCAGTCCTCGTTGACACGCCTCGACTAAGCCCACCGGATTTGCCTGGCAGGCACGTCTACACGCTTGAACCGGGACGTCCAACACCCGGCCGGCATAACCTTCTCCGTCCCCCCATCGCATCGTTGGCTGGTGCGGGAATATTGACCCGCTTCCCATCGACTACGGCTCTCGCCCTCGTCTTAGGGGCCGACTCACCCTGCGCCGATGCACGTGGCGCAGGAAACCTTGGGCTTACGGCGAGAGGGCCTTTCACCCTCTTTATCGCTACTCATGTCAGCATTCGCACTTCCGATACCTCCAGCATGCCTTACGACACACCTTCACAGGCCTACGGAACGCTCTCCTACCATCCACACTTGCGTGTGAATCCACAGTTTCGGTGTCTAGTTTGAGCCCCGTTACATCTTCCGCGCAGGACGACTCGACCAGTGAGCTATTACGCTTTCTTTAAATGATGGCTGCTTCTAAGCCAACATCCTGGCTGTCTGAGCCTTCCCACCTCGTTTCCCACTTAACTAGATCTTGGGGACCTTAACTGGTGGTCTGGGTTGTTTCCCTCTCGACACCGGACGTTAGCACCCGATGTCTGTCTCCCCAGCTCGCACTTGCCGGTATTCGGAGTTTGCTATGGCGTAGTAGATCGCTATGACCCCCACAACCATTACAGTGCTCTACCCCCGGCAGTGATACTGGAGGCACTACCTCAATAGTTTTCGGAGAGAACCAGCTATTTCCGGATTTGTTTAGCCTTTCGCCCCTAGCCACAGCTCATCCCCTACCTTTTCAACGGGAGTGGGTTCGGCCCTCCAGTAGGTGTTACCCCACCTTCAGCCTGGCCATGGCTAGATCATCCGGTTTCGGGTCTACGCCCTGCAACTAAGTGCGCCCTGTTCGGACTCGCTTTCGCTGCGCCTACCCTATGCGGTTAAGCTTGCTACAGAACGTAAGTCGCTGACCCATTATACAAAAGGTACGCAGTCACCCTAGCTCGATGAATCCTCCGGATTCCTCTTCGCTAGGGTCACTTTCGGCTACGCCGAAAGTCACCCCTTAGCTCCGATCCACCCGCACTGCGCGTCAGCGTCGTGCGCACGGATCTGCTTCATCGTCGAGGTCTTTTGCCGCACTGCGTGCGTCAAAGAATCGAAGACTCATTGAGCTAGGGCTCCCACTGTTTGTATGCATGCGGTTTCAGGATCTATTTCACTCCCCTTCCGGGGTTCTTTTCGCCTTTCCCTCACGGTACTGGTTCACTATCGGTCGATTACGAGTATTTAGCCTTGGAGGATGGTCCCCCCATCTTCAGACAGGATTTCACGTGTCCCGCCCTACTTGTCGCAAGCTTAGTTCCACGTTCGATTTTTCGCGTACGGGGCTGTCACCCACTACGGCCGCACTTTCCAGAGCGTTCCGCTAAATCGATCGCTAAAACTTGCCGGCTGCTCCCATTTCGCTCGCCACTACTTTGGGAATCTCGGTTGATTTCTGTTCCTCCGGCTACTGAGATGTTTCAGTTCACCGGGTTAGCTCCCTCTACCCTATGGATTCAGGTAGCGGTGACCCTTGCGGGCCGGGTTTCCCCATTCGGACATCTGCGGATCAATGCTCGTTTGCCAGCTCCCCGCAGCTTTTCGCAGGCTGCCACGTCCTTCATCGCCTGTAATCGCCTAGGCATCCACCACATGCACTTAGTCGCTTGACTCCATAACGATGGATCCCTTGCAGGACCTACTCGTCATGATCGTGTTTGCGCCACCCAGTCCACGGCCTTTTGTTTCCGTGACCTGGGCAAGATACATCTCAACCCTTTGCGTACGAAGCTTTCATCAAGCTTCGCACACCCTTACCTTCCTGATTGTTAAAGAACGCTGCAGCTCTCATCACTCGTCACTCGCTGAATCACGAGTGATGAACGCTGCTTGCGCTTCGCTTGTGCAACCGATGGGGACTGGTGGAGCTGGACGGGATCGAACCGACGACCTCCTGCTTGCAAAGCAGGCGCTCTCCCAATTGAGCTACAGCCCCGGGTGATCCTGACTTGGTGGGTCTGGATGGATTCGAACCATCGACCCCCGCCTTATCAAGACGGTGCTCTAACCAACTGAGCTACAGGCCCGGTGTCTTGCTCGTTGCACACGTGCGTGCAACCGATAGGTTGTGGGTACTCGAAGTGGGGAATGGGAGTAGCAGGGTCGTGGCAGGCGCCGTTTCTGACTCCTGTCAACTGACTCCTGACTCCTGTTTCCGAGAAAGGAGGTGATCCAGCCGCACCTTCCGATACGGCTACCTTGTTACGACTTCACCCCAGTCACGAAACGCACCGTGGTAAGCGGCCCCCTTGCGGTTAGCCTACCTACTTCTGGTACATCCCGCTCCCATGGTGTGACGGGCGGTGTGTACAAGACCCGGGAACGTATTCACCGCGACATGCTGATCCGCGATTACTAGCGATTCCGACTTCATGCAGTCGAGTTGCAGACTGCAATCCGGACTACGAACGGCTTTCTGGGATTGGCTCCCCCTCGCGGGTTGGCAACCCTCTGTACCGTCCATTGTATGACGTGTGAAGCCCTACCCATAAGGGCCATGAGGACTTGACGTCATCCCCACCTTCCTCCGGTTTGTCACCGGCAGTCTCCCTAGAGTGCCCTTGCGTAGCAACTAGGGACAAGGGTTGCGCTCGTTGCGGGACTTAACCCAACATCTCACGACACGAGCTGACGACAGCCATGCAGCACCTGTGTTCCGGTTCCCTTTCGGGCACAGCCACCTTTCAGCAGCCTTCCAGACATGTCAAGGGTAGGTAAGGTTGTTCGCGTTGCATCGAATTAATCCACATCATCCACCGCTTGTGCGGGTCCCCGTCAATTCCTTTGAGTTTTAACCTTGCGGCCGTACTCCCCAGGCGGCTCACTTCACGCGTTAGCTACGGTACCAAGGAATCGCTTCCCCAACACCTAGTGAGCATCGTTTAGGGCGTGGACTACCAGGGTATCTAATCCTGTTTGCTCCCCACGCTTTCGTGCCTGAGCGTCAGTGTTGGCCCAGGGGGCTGCCTTCGCCATCGGTGTTCCTCCGCATCTCTACGCATTTCACTGCTACACGCGGAATTCCACCCCCCTCTGCCACACTCAAGCCCGCCAGTTTCCAATGCCGTTCCCAGGTTGAGCCCGGGGCTTTCACATCAGACTTAACGAACCGCCTGCGCACGCTTTACGCCCAGTAATTCCGATTAACGCTCGCACCCTACGTATTACCGCGGCTGCTGGCACGTAGTTAGCCGGTGCTTATTCCGCCGGTACCGTCAAGAACACGAAGTATTAATCCGTGCCTTTTCTTCCCGGCTAAAAGCGGTTTACAACCCGAAGGCCTTCTTCCCGCACGCGGCATGGCTGGATCAGGGTTGCCCCCATTGTCCAAAATTCCCCACTGCTGCCTCCCGTAGGAGTCTGGGCCGTGTCTCAGTCCCAGTGTGGCTGATCATCCTCTCAGACCAGCTACGGATCGTCGCCTTGGTAAGCCTTTACCCCACCAACTAGCTAATCCGACATCGGCCGCTCCGTGAGCGTGAGGCCCTCAGTTACCCTCAGGTCCCCCACTTTCCTCCTCGGAGAATATGCGGTATTAGCGCCGCTTTCGCGGCGTTATCCCCCACTCTCGGGCACGTTCCGATGTATTCCTCACCCGTTCGCCGCTCGCCGCCAGGTTGCCCCGCGCTGCCGCTCGACTTGCATGTGTAAAGCATGCCGCCAGCGTTCAATCTGAGCCAGGATCAAACTCTTCAGTTCGATCTTGTCAAAGCTAAACTCATACTGACGTTGAACCTCATCCCCACAGCCTTCCGGCCACGGAGACAAGCTTCTTGTGCAGTGTGAGCACTTCGTTTGTCTTGGAAGACCACCAGCAGCATCCAGCCTAAGCCAGTCACCGCCAGCGCCCCAGACCCCGAGCACCCACACCTATCGGTTGCCAATTGTTAAAGAGCGCTGCTGCTTCCGGTTCGCCCTAACGCTAGAGCGGCCGATCCCCGTTGTCTTGCGCTTGCTCGTTTGGGGTTCGAAGCAGCAGAGAGGTGAAATTATAATGACTCGATCGCGGCATTGCAACATCTTCGTCGCAAATTTTTCCACGCGCCGCCGCGGCCCTCGAAATTCCCGGCTATAACAATCACATGGCAACGAACACGGCCGGCCTCGCCGCGCCGCCCCTGGCGGACGAGCCGCTCGACATCACGTTCGAGACCGATGCGTTGACGGTGCTCGCGCGCCTGCGCGAGCGCTACGGGGACGCCTATCGCGCGCACTCGCCCGCGCTCGGCCGCGACCTGTGGGTGCTCTCGCATCCGGACCACGTGCGGCACGTGCTCGTCGATCACCACGCGAACTTCACGAAGGGCGTCGGCATCGAGCGCGTCGCGATCCTGCTCGGCAACGGCATCATGACGAGCGAAGGCGATCACTGGCGCGGGCAGCGCAAGATGATCCAGCCGACGTTCCACCGCAAGGTCGTCGCGACGTGGATGCCGCACATCCACGCGGCCACCGCGCGCCTCGCGCAGCGCTGGACGGAGGCGGCGGCACGACGCACGCCGATCAACCTCACGCAGGACATGAGCGACGCGACCCTCGAGGTCGTGCTGCGCACGCTCTTCGGCGAGGATCTCGCGCGGCTGGAAGCGGCGGGCGGCGGCAACCCGTTCGGGCTCCTCACCGATCACACCGCGCGCAACCTTGCGTTCGCGTACAAGTTCCGGCAGCTGGGCAAGCTCATCATGGCCGACGTCGAGCGGCGGCGCCGCGACGGCATCCGCCGCGACGACATCGTGTCGCAGCTCATCGACGCGCGCGACCGCACCACCGGGGAGCCGATGGGCGACCGGCAGCTCCTCGACGAGATCATGACGCTGATCATCGCCGGGCACGAGACGACGGCGAGCTCGCTCAACTGGTTCTGGTACCTGCTGACCGGGCATCCCGACGTGCAGGCGCGGGTCGCCGAGGAAGCCGCCGCCGGCGGCGCGGACGCGCCCGCGTACGCGGCACTCGAGCGGTATCCCTATATCCGCCGCGCGCTCGACGAGGCGCTGCGCCTGTATCCGCCGGGCTGGCTGCTGACGCGGCGATCGGTGGCCGGGTCGACGCTCGCGGGCCACGCGCTGCCGGCGGGGACCGACGTCCTGATCTCGCCCTACCTCGTCCAGCGCCATCCCGCCTGGTGGCCGGACCCGGACCGCTTCGATCCCGACCGTTTCCTGCCCGAGCGCAATGCCGCGCGCAACCGCTTCGTCTACCTTCCGTTCGGCCTCGGGCCGCGCGCCTGCATCGGCGAGCACTTCGCGATCGTCGAAATGCATGCGCACGTGATCACGCTTGCGCGACAATTCGAGCTTGCGCTGGTCCCCGGGCAGGCGATCGAGATCGAGCCGCAGGTGAACCTGCGCACGCGCCAGCCGCTCCACATGCACGTCGCGCTGCGTCACTGAAACGACGCCGCGCCGCCCCACGAAGGAAGTCATGCCCTACGCCACCCTCACCGACGCGCTCGACGCCCTCGCGGGCAGCACGCGCGGCATCCACTACATCGCGGGCGAGGCGAGCGAGCGCAGCGTCACGTATCCCGCGCTGCGCGAGCGCGCGGCCGGCCTCCTGCACCTGCTGCAGAAGGCCGGCGGCACCGCGGGGGCCCACGCGATCATCCTGGTCGACGGGCTCGCGCCGTTCGTCGACACGTTCTGGGCGTGCGTGCTCGGCCGCATCGTGGCGGTGCCGTTGGCACCGGGCAACGCCGACGAGCACAAGGCCAAGTTCTTCCGCGTGCTCGCGCGCCTGCCCGCGCCGGTGCTCGCGACCGAGCGCAAGGTCTTCGACCGCCTGCGCGCGTACGCCGCGGAGAACGGGCTCGACGCCGCACTGGCGGCGATTGCGCGGCGCACCGTGTTCCTGGACGAGGTGTCCGACGTGTCGGTCACGGGCGCCGTGCAGCACGCGACGCCGGACGACGTCGCGTTCATCCAGTTCTCGTCGGGCTCGACCAGCGAGCCCAAGGGCGTGGTGCTGACGCATCGCAACCTCTGCGCGAACATCGACGCCATCGCCGCCGGCATCGGCGCGCGCGACGACGACGCGAGCCTGTCGTGGATGCCGCTGACGCACGACATGGGGCTCATCGGCTTCCATCTCACGCCGCTGTTCCAGGGCGTGGATCACTGGCTCATGCCCACGGCACTCTTCGTGCGGCGGCCCGGGCTGTGGCTCGCGAAGGCAGCGGAGCATCGGGTGAGCGTCACGTGCTCGCCGAACTTCGGCTACCTGCATTACCTTCGCTCGCACGATCCGGAGCGCGTCGCGGCGCTCGACCTGTCGCGGGTGCGCATCATCTTCAACGGCGCCGAGCCGATCGCCGCAGACCTGTGCCGCGAGTTCCTCGCGGCGCTCGCGCCGGCGAAACTCGCGCCGAACGTGATGTTCCCCGTGTACGGCCTCGCGGAGGCGAGCCTCGCCGTGACGTTCCCGGCGGTCGGCGCGCCGCTCGTCACCGACTCCCTCGCGCGCGGTGCGCTCGGGCCCGGCGCGCGACTGCAGACCGTCGCGGCGGACGCCGAGGATGCGGTCGAGCTGGTGCGCGTCGGGCGCCCCGTGAAGGGCTGCGAGGTCCGCATCGCCGGCGACAACGGGCAGGCAGTCGCCGCAGACGTGGTCGGGCGCATCCTCATCCGCGGCGACAACGTGAGCCCCGGCTATTACGACGATGCCGCGCTCACCGCGCAGTCGCGCACCGCCGACGGCTTCCTCGACACCGGCGACCTGGGCGCGATCCACGACGGCGATCTCGTGATCACGGGGCGCATCAAGGAAATCATCTTCGTCGGCGGGCAGAACCACTACCCGCAGGACATCGAGCTCGTGCTCGCGCAGCACGCGGGCATCGAGCTCGGCCGCGCGGCGGCCGCCGGCGTGCGCCCGCCGCACGCGGCCACCGACGACGTGCTCGTGTTCCTGCTGTCGAAGAGCGACGATCTCGCGGCGTTCGCGGAATCCGCGCGAACCGTGCGACGGGTGGTCAACGAGCGGATGGGATTGCCGGTCGCCGCGGTCGTGCCCGTGCGGCAGTTCCCGAAGACGACGAGCGGCAAGATCCAGCGCTTCGCGCTCGCGCGCGATTTCGAGGAAGGGCGGTTCGCGGACGTGCTGGCGCAGATCGCCACGCTCGACGCGGCTGCGGTTCCGGCGGGCGCGGCGGCCGTTGGCGAGCTCGAGCAGGTGCTGCTCGGCATCTGCCAGGCGGCTCTACCCAATCACGTTCTATCGCCGGACGACAACCTGTTCGAGCTGGGGACGGGGTCGCTGACGCTCGCGCAGATCTACGAGAAGGTGGAGGCGACGTACCCCGGGTATCTCGAAGTGACCGACTTCTTCGAGTATCCGACGGTGCGGTCGATGGCGGGGTTCTTGGCGGGGAAGATGGCGGCGTCGGCGAGTTGAGGAGACGGCTGCCCCTCACCCCAACCCTCCCTTGCAGGGCGCGCGGTCGCTTGCATGCGACCGCCGCATTTCCGGCCGCGAGCATGCTCGCCGAATTCCCGGAAATGCCCCCGCAAGCGGGGCGAGGGAGCCCCAAGGAAGCGCCGTCGTTAGCTCGACGATCGCTACGCGTACAAGGGCTTGCGGTATTTCCACTTCCGATGCAGCCACAGCCAGTCGGCGGGGCTCGCGCGGATCTCGCTTTCGAGCTTGCGCGCGTAGCGCTCGACGATCTCGGGGCCGGCCTCGCGGTCGTAGGGCGGCTCGGCGAGCAGCGAGAGCTCGACGACGTAGCGTCCGGGGCCGTCGCGGCGCATCGCGACGTAGATCACGGGCGCCTTCACGATCTTCGCGATCTTGTCGGCGCCCACGAAGAACGCGGTGTCCTGGTGGAGGAACGTGGTCCAGTGCTTCTCCTCGTCGTGCTTCGGCGTGTGGTCGGCGACGAGCGCGTAGCCGCGCACCTCGCCGCGCCGCTTCATCACCTCGAACATGAAGTTCTGCGCGGGGATCGGGTTGCCGCCGAAGCGCGAGCGGCGCGCGCGCAGGAAATCGTCGATGCCCTTCACCTTCTGCGGCTTGTAGACGGCGTCGATCGGCAGCTTGAGCAGCACACCCGCAGCGAGCAGCAGCCACTCCCAGTTGCAGAAGTGCGCGGCGAGCAGCACGACCGACTTGCCCTGCGCCGTGTAGCGCGTGATGAGCTCGGGATTCGCGATGCGCACGCGGCCCGCCAGCGCCTCGGCGCTCGCGTTCCAGCCCCACAGCGCCTCGCCGAGGAAGCGCCCGAGATTGCGGTAGGATTGCTGCAGGATCGCGGCGCGCTCGGCCGCGCTCTTCTCCGGGAACGCGTTGGCGATGTTCTCCGCCGCGAGCCCGCGCCGCCAGCGCAGGATGCGGTACACGAGCACGTACGAGAAATAGCCGAGGCCGTCCAGGACGCGCCGAGGCCAGCGCGACATGCCGGAGAGCACGAAGCCGAACGCATCGGCGAAGCGATGGCGATGGCTCGCGAGCATGCTCACCGCACGAGCCTCCGATGACCGACGACACGACCTCCGTCCTGATCCCGCTGCCCGCGCCTGCGCCGGGCGTGAGCGCGTGGCTCACGCATCTCGTGCGCGCGCCGGAGGAGATCGCCGCACTCGCTGCGCTGCTGTCCGCGGCGGAGTCCGCGCGCGCCGCGCGCTTCGGCCGGCCGGAGCTGCGCGATCGCTACGTCGTGGGCCGCGGGTCGCTGCGCATGCTGCTCGGCGCGCGGCTCGATCTGCCGCCGCAGCGCGTGGTCATCGAGCGCGGCCATCGCGGCCGCCCGTTCACGCCGCAGGACGCGCACCTGGATTTCAACGTGTCGCACACGCGCGACGTGGCGCTCGTCGGCCTCGCGGACCGGCCGCGGATCGGGGTGGACATCGAGCATCGCGAGCGCATCCTGAACGTCGCGGGCGTCGCGCGCAAGTTCATGTCGCCTGCCGAGCAGGCGCTGCTCGCGTCCCTCGCCGACGACGAGCGCCGGCGCACGCTGCTGCGGCTGTGGACGTGCAAGGAGGCGATGAGCAAGGCGACCGGCGACGCGCTCGCTGCGCCGTTCCGCCACATCGACGTCGACCTCGCGGACGGGATGCGCGTGCGCGACGGCCCGCCGCCGTACCTGCCGGCGCGCATGCACCTGCATCCCGTGGCGGTGCCCGGCGGGTTCCTCGCCACCGTTGCGCTCTGGGATCATGACTAGCTGCGGGCGCGGGCGGGCACCGGCTCGGCGTACTTCTTCTCCTCCCCCGGCGCCGGCTTCGCGTACTTCCATTTCTTCTGCAGCCACAGCCAGTCGGCGGGGCTGTCCATGATCGCGCGCTCGAGGCAGCGCACGTAGCGCTCGACGATGAGCGCGTCGTCGAGCTGGTCGTACGGCGGCTGCGCGAGCACGTCGAGGCGCACGGTGTAGTGGCCGCGGCGCGTGCGGTGCATCGACACGAAATAAGCCGGCGAGTCGAGGAAGCGCGCGATCTTGTCGGCGCCTAAGAAGAACGCGGTGTCCTGGCGCAGGAAGCGCGTCCAGTACTTGGGATCGGTCTTGCGCGGCGTCTGGTCGGCGATGAGCGCGTACGCGCGCGGCTCGCCGCCCTGGCTCAGGAGCTCGTAGATGAACTGCTCGCGCGGGATGAGCTTGCCGCCGAAGCGGCAGCGCACCTTGCGCAGGAACGTGTCGAGCGCGGCGATGCGCTGCGGCTGGTAGACGACGTCGATCGGGATCGGGAAGTACGCGCCCGCCGCCTGCAGCAGCCACTCCCAGTTGCCGTGGTGCGCGGCGAGCAGCAGGATCGTCTGCTTGTTGTCGATCGCGCGCTGGATGAGCTCGGGGTCCTCGAACGTCACGCGCTTCTTGATCGCGGCCGGGCTCGCGCGGAAGCCCCAGAACGCCTCGACGATGGTGTCGGCGAGGTTGCGGTAGCACTGGCGGATGATCTCGCGGCGCTGCGCGTCCGGCATGTCGGGGAACGCGCGCGCGAAATCGGCCTCCGCGCGGCTGCGGCGCCAGCGCATCACGTGATACGCGATGAAATAGGCGATCCACCCGATGCCGTAGAGGATCGGCAGCGGGATGTAGGTGAGCGCCTGGAAGAACAGCCGCATGATGGTCGCGAGATTGACTCCGGCAGACGGCCGCTGGCAACACCGCCATTATCCCATGGCGGCGTGCCGGGACCGCTTCCCGCTAGCGCGCGGCGGCGATGACGTCGGGCGGCGCCTGCACGAGCTCGATCAGCACGCCTTCGCCGCCGATCGGGAACTGCTCGTTGCCCTTCGGGTGGATGAACGTGACGTCGTGGCCCGCCGCGCCCTTGCGGATGCCGCCCGGCGCAAAGCGCACGCCGGCCGCCGTGAGCCACGCGACCGCGGCCGCGAGGTCGTCGACCCACAGGCCGACGTGGTTGAGCGGCGGCTCGTGCACCGCGGGCTTCTTCGCGGGATCGAGCGGCTGCATGAGGTCGACCTCGACGCGCGCGTGGCCGTGGCCGGTCACCGCGATGTCCTCGTCGACGTTCTCGCGCTCGCTCCTGAAGTTGCCGGTGAGCGTGAGGCCGAGGCAGTCGATCCACAGGCGGCGCAGGCGCGCCTTGTCCGGTGCGCCGATCGCGATCTGCTGCAGGCCGAGAATGCGGAACGGTCGCGTTTCGCTCATTGGAATCTCACTATGGGCTGGTCGACCGCGAGGCTCTCGCCCTGCTCCGCCATGACTTCCGCGACGACCGCATCGCGCTCCGCGAAGATCACGTTCTGCATCTTCATCGCCTCGATGACGACGAGGCGCTCGCCGGCCTTCACCTCCTGCCCGGCCTTGACGGACACCTCCGCGAGCAGCCCCGGCATCGGCGAGATGAGGAAGCGCGAGGTGTCGGGCGGCGCCTTGTGCGGCATGAGCTTCAGGAGCTCCGCGGCGCGGCGCGGCATGACCTGCACGAGGATCTGGCTGCCGAGGTGCGTGAGGCGGTAGCGCAGGTCGGGCCGCTCGACCTGCACCGCGAAGGGAACGCCGTTGCAGGTGCCGCGCATCAGGATCTCGCCGAAGCGCCATTCATATCGGATGGCATAGACCTGGCTGCCGACGGTGACGTCGCAGCCGCCCGGCACCGTCTGGGCGGTGACCGCGAGGTCGCCGTCGGGCATCAGCACGATGTAATCGACGCCGACCTGCAGCTCGTGGCCGGCGAGCTGGCCGTGGATGGTGGCGGCGCGGTCGCGGTACGCGCGATGCACGGTCGCCGCGATCGCGGCCAGGAACGCCGGGTTCTCCGGCGGCACGTCGTCGGTGTGGAAGCCCTTGGGATATTCCTCGGCGATGAAGGCGGTCGTGAGGTTGCCCTTCGCGAAGCGCGGATGGCGCAGCAGCGCCGACTGGAACACGATGTTGGACGCCACGCCGCGGATCACGAACTCGTTCAGCGCCCCGGTCATCTTCGCGATGGCCTCGGCGCGGGTCGCCGCGTGCACGATGAGCTTGGCGATCATCGAGTCGTAATACATCGGGATCTCGCCGCCCTCGAACACGCCGGTGTCGACGCGCACGTCGGCGGCTTCCGGCGGCGGCTGGTAGCGCACCAGCCGGCCGACCGACGGCAGGAAGCCGCGCAGCGGGTCCTCGGCATTGATGCGGCACTCGATCGCCCAGCCGTCGCGCTTCACGTCCTTTTGCGTGAACGGCAGCTTCTCGCCGGCGGCCACGCGGATCATGAGCTCGACCAGGTCGAGGCCGGTGATCATCTCCGTGACCGGGTGCTCGACCTGCAGCCGCGTGTTCATCTCGAGGAAGTAGAAGCTGCGGTCGCGGCCGACGACGAACTCGACGGTGCCCGCCGACTGGTACTTCACCGCGCGTGCGAGTGCGACCGCCTGCTCGCCCATCGCCTTGCGCGTCGCCTCGTCGATGAACGGCGACGGCGCCTCCTCGATCACCTTCTGGTGCCGGCGCTGGATCGAGCACTCGCGCTCGTTGAGGTACACGAGGTTGCCGTGCGCGTCGCCCAGCACCTGGATCTCGATGTGGCGCGGCTCCTCGATGAATTTCTCGATGAAGATGCGGTCGTCGCCGAAGCTCGCGGACGCCTCCGCGCGGCACGCGTCGAAGCCTTCGCGCGCCTCCTTGTCGTCGTGCGCGACGCGCAGGCCCTTGCCGCCGCCGCCGGCCGACGCCTTGATCATCACCGGATAGCCGACCTCGCGCGCGATGCGCACCGCGTGCGCGGCGTCGGCGATCACGTCGGTGTAGCCGGGGATGGTGCTGACCTTCGCTTCCATCGCGAGACGCTTGCTCGCGATCTTGTCGCCCATCGCGGCGATCGAGTAATACTTGGGCCCGATGAACACGATGCCGGCGGCCTCGAGGTCGCGCGAGAAGGCTTCGTTCTCGGACAGGAACCCGTAGCCGGGGTGAACTGCCTCGGCGCCGGTGGCCTTGCACGCCTCGATGATGCGGTCGGCGCGCAGGTACGACTCGCGCGAGGGCGGCGGCCCGATGCACACGGCCTCGTCGGCGAGCTCGACGTGGCGGGCGTCGCGATCGGCCTCGGAGTAGACGGCGACGGTGGCGATGCCCATCTTGCGTGCGGTGCGGATCACGCGGCAGGCGATTTCGCCGCGGTTGGCGATCAGGATTTTTTTGAACATTGCGTAGCCTTCAGCGTTCTTTGGCGATGCCTTCCCCTCACCCCAGCCCTCTCCCCGCAAGCGGGGCGAGGGAGCTTTGAGCCGTGCGGAGGCTACAGCGGGATGTTCCCGTGCTTCCGCCACGGGTTCTCGAGCTTCTTGTCGCGCAGCATCGCGAGGCTGCGGCAGATGCGCTTGCGCGTCTCGCTCGGCATGATCACGTCGTCGATGAAGCCGCGGCGGCCCGCGATGAACGGGTTGGCGAACGTCTCGCGGTACTCCTTCTCGCGCGCGGCGATCTTCTGCGGGTCGTTCTTCTCGTCGCGGAAGATGATCTCCACCGCGCCCTTCGGGCCCATCACGGCGATCTCGGCGGACGGCCACGCGAAGTTGACGTCGCCGCGCAGGTGCTTGCTGCTCATCACGTCGTACGCGCCGCCGTAGGCCTTTCGCGTGATCAGCGTCACCTTGGGCACCGTGCATTCGGCATAGGCATACAGCAGCTTCGCGCCGTGCTTGATGATGCCGCCGTACTCCTGCGCGGTGCCCGGCATGAAGCCCGGCACGTCGACGAAGGTGATGAGCGGGATGTTGAACGCGTCGCAGAAGCGCACGAAGCGCGCGGCCTTGATCGCGCTCTTGATGTCGAGGCAGCCGGCGAGCACCAGCGGCTGGTTGGCGACGATGCCGACCGGCGCGCCGTCCATGCGCGCGAAGCCGATGACGATGTTCTTGGCGCTGTCGGGCTGCAGCTCGAAGAACTCGTGGTCGTCCGACACCTTGAGGATCAGCTCCTTCATGTCGTACGGCTTGTTGGCGTTGTCGGGCACCAGCGTGTCGAGCGACGGCTCGAGGCGGTCGGCCGGATCGTGGGTCGGGCGGTACGGCGCGGTGTCCTTGTTGTTGAGCGGCAGGTAGTTGAAGAACCGGCGCAGCATGAGCAGCGCGTCGACGTCGGTGTCGAACGCGAGGTCCGCCACGCCCGAGCGCGTGGTGTGCGTGACCGCGCCGCCCAGCTCCTCGGCCGTCACTTCCTCGTGCGTGACGGTCTTCACGACCTCGGGGCCCGTGACGAACATGTACGACGAGTCCTTCACCATGAAGATGAAGTCCGTCATCGCCGGCGAGTACACGGCGCCGCCCGCGCACGGCCCCATGATGAGCGAGATCTGCGGGATCACGCCCGAGGCCAGCACGTTGCGCTGGAACACCTCCGCGTAGCCGCCGAGCGAGGCGACGCCCTCCTGGATGCGCGCGCCGCCCGAGTCGTTGAGGCCGATCACGGGCGCGCCGACCTTCATCGCGTGGTCCATGATCTTGCAGATCTTCTCGGCATGCGCCTCGGAGAGCGACCCGCCGAACACGGTGAAGTCCTGCGAGAACACGAACACGAGGCGGCCGTTGATCATGCCGTAGCCCGTGACCACGCCGTCGCCGGGCACCGTCTCGGCGCCCATGCCGAAGTCGTTGCAGCGATGCTCGACGAACATGTCCCACTCCTCGAACGAGCCTTCGTCGAGGAGGACCTCGATGCGCTCGCGCGCGGTGAGCTTGCCCTTCCTGTGCTGGGCCGCGATGCGCTTCTCGCCCCCGCCCAGCGCCGCTGCCGCGCGCTTCTGGTCGAGCTGCCGGATGATGTCCTGCACGGTGTGCCTCTCCTTAGGATGCTGCCGACAACAGTTGCGCGGCGGCGGCCGTCGGCGTCAACGCGCCGGCCGCCACCTGCTCGAGAATCGGGGGTAACGCCGCCTGCACCGCGGCACTCGCCGCGAAGCGCTCGCGCAGGCCGGCGTCGACCAGGTGCCACGTCCACGCGAGCGCCTGCCGCGTGCGCTTGGCCGCGAGCTCGCCGGAGCGCTCCAGCGCATCGCGGCACGCGACGACCTGCTGCCAGAACGCGGCGATGCCTTCGCGGGTGAGCGCGCTCGCACCCAGCACCTTCGGCGTCCAGTGCGCGGACGCGGGCCGCAGCAGGCCGAGCGCGCCCGCCATCTGGCGCATCGCGCGATCGGCGGCAACGGGGTCGAGGTCGCGCTTGTTGTAGACGATGAGGTCCGCGAGCTCGACCACGCCCTTCTTCAGCGCCTGCAGGTCGTCGCCGGCGTTGGGCAGCTGCATCAGCACGAACACGTCGGTCAGGTTCGCGACGTCGGTCTCGCTCTGCCCGACGCCGACGGTCTCGACGATCACGACGTCGTAGCCCGCGGCTTCCACGAACAGCATCGCCTCGCGCGTGTGCGCGGCCACGCCGCCCAGCGCGCCGCTCGACGGCGACGGGCGGATGAACGAGTGCGGATGCCGCGAGAGCTCCTCCATGCGCGTCTTGTCGCCGAGCACCGAGCCGCCCGACACCGAGCTCGACGGATCGACCGCGAGCACCGCCACGCGATGCCCGTCCGCGACGAGGTGCAGGCCGAGCGCCTCGATCAGCGTCGACTTGCCGACGCCCGGCGCGCCGGTGATGCCCATGCGCAGCGCGCGCCCGGTGTACGGCAGCAGCGCGGCCATGACGTCGCGCGCCGCGGACTGGTGGTCGGCGCGCGTGGACTCGGCGAGCGTGATGGCCTTCGCGAGCGCGCGGCGGTCGCCGTCGCGGACGCGCTGCGCCATGCGTGCGCATTCCTGCGCATCGGGGCGCGTCCCGCGCGTGGCCATCTCCACGCCCACGCCCTGTCGCTTACGCCTGGACCGGGGCGGTGAGCGCCGCGCGGATCTTCGCGAGCACGTCGGCCGCGCACACCGGGATGGCGGTGCCCGGCCCGTAGATGCCGGCGACACCCGCGGCGTGCAGCATCGCGTAGTCCTGCTGCGGCACCACGCCGCCGACGAACACGACGACGTCGTGCGCACCCTGCCGGCGCAGCTCGTCGATGAGCGCCGGCACCAGCGTCTTGTGGCCGGCGGCGAGCGTCGACACGCCGACCGCGTGCACGTCGTTCTCGATCGCCTGCCGCGCGGCTTCCTCCGGCGTCTGGAAGAGCGGGCCGATGTCGACGTCGAAGCCCGCGTCGGCGAACGCGGACGCGACGACCTTGGCGCCGCGGTCGTGGCCGTCCTGCCCCAGCTTCGCGACCATGATGCGCGGGCGGCGGCCCTCGTCCTTCGCGAATGCCGCGACATCCGCCTTGATCTTCTCCCACATCGCGTCCTCGGCGAACTGGCCGCCGTACACGCCCGACACGCTCTGCGTGTGCGCCTTGTGCCGGCCCCACACCGATTCCAGCGCGCTGCTGATCTCGCCGACCGTGGCGCGTGCGCGCACGGCCTTGACGGAGAGGTCGAGCAGGTTGCCCGTGCCGGTGCGCGCGGCCTCGGTCAGCGCGGCCAGCGCGGCCTCGACGGCCCTGGCATCGCGCGCCGCGCGGATCTGCGCGAGGAGCTTCACCTGCGCATCGCGCACGGCGGTGTTGTCGATCTCGCGGATGGGGATCGGCTCCTCGTGCTCGAGCCTGAACTTGTTGACGCCGACGATCGTGTCCTCGCCGCTGTCGATGCGCGCCTGCTTCTCGGCTGCGGCCGCCTCGATCTTGAGCTTCGCCCAGCCCGACTCGACGGCCCTGGTCATGCCGCCCATCGCCTCGACTTCCTCGAGGATCGCCCACGCCTTGTCCGCCATGTCCTGCGTCAGCCGCTCCATCATGTACGAGCCGGCCCACGGGTCGATCACGCTGCCGATGTGCGTCTCCTCCTGCAGCAGCACCTGCGTGTTGCGCGCGATGCGGGCGGAGAAATCGGTGGGCAGCGCGACGGCCTCGTCGAACGAGTTGGTGTGCAGCGACTGCGTGCCGCCGAACACCGCGGCCATCGCCTCGATCGCGGTGCGCACGACGTTGTTGTACGGGTCCTGCTCGGTGAGCGACCAGCCCGACGTCTGGCAGTGCGTGCGCAGCATCAGCGACTTCGGGTTCTTGGGGCCGAACGCGCTCATGATCCTCCACCACAGGAGGCGCGCGGCGCGCAGCTTCGCGATCTCCAGGTAGAAGTTCATGCCGATGCCGAAGAAGAACGACAGCCGGCCGGCGAACTCGTCGACGTCCATGCCGCGCGCGAGAGCGGTGCGCACGTACTCGCGGCCGTCGGCCAGCGTGAACGCGAGCTCGAGCGCCTGGTGCGCGCCCGCTTCCTGCATGTGGTAGCCGGAGATCGAGATCGAGTTGAACTTCGGCATGTGCGCCGCGGTGTACTCGATGATGTCCGCCACGATCCGCATCGACGGCGCGGGCGGATAGATGTACGTGTTGCGGACCATGAACTCCTTGAGGATGTCGTTCTGGATGGTCCCGGAGAGCTTCTCCTGCGTGACGCCCTGCTCTTCCGCCGCGACGATGTAGCCCGCGAGCACGGGGAGCACCGCGCCGTTCATGGTCATCGACACCGACACCTTGTCGAGCGGGATGCCGTCGAACAGGATCTTCATGTCCTCGACGGAATCGATCGCGACCCCGGCCTTGCCGACGTCGCCGACCACGCGCGGGTGATCGGAGTCGTAGCCGCGATGCGTGGCCAAGTCGAACGCCACCGACACCCCCTGCCCGCCCCCGGCGAGCGTGCGGCGGTAGAACGCGTTGGACTCGTGCGCGGTGGAGAAGCCCGCGTACTGGCGGATGGTCCACGGACGGACCGCGTACATCGTCGGCTGCGGCCCGCGCAGGTACGGCGCGAAGCCCGGCAGCGTGTCGGCGTACGGCAGGCCGGCGAGATCGGCCGCCGTGTACAGCGGCTTCACGGCGATGCCGTCGGGCGTCTGCCACGTGAGCTTCGCGACGTCGCCGCCGGGCGCACTCTTGGCCGCCGCGCGCTGCCAGTCGGCGAGCGTCACGGGCGGGACCTGCGGGGAATCGGATTCGGGCACGGCGCACCTATCGCGGGAAGGTCCACGGATGGGACCGTCAACCCGCTATTCTAGCTTTTGCGGCGCAGCATGCGATACGCGTGCGGCAAGTCGCCGCGGGCGCTACTCCTTGCCGGCCGTGACGGTGCCCGAGCCCATGATCGTGCTGCGCACCGTGGGGTTGCCGAAGTAGACGACGTCGCCGGAGCCGGCCATGGTCACGTCGAGCTTCTCGGCGGCGCGCACGACCGCACGTCCCGAGCCCTGCAGCGTGAGCCGCGCGGTGCGCGCCGCGAGCTTCGCCGCCGCCACTTCGCCGCCGCCCGCGAGCGTCGCGTCGAGCGTGTCCGCGTGGCCGGCGACCTTCACCTTGCCGCTGCCGGCGAGCGTGAGCCCGACGGTCTTCGCCTCGAGCGCGTCGATCGCGACTTCGCCCGACCCGCCGAGCGTCGCCTTGAACGCCGGGGCCTGCAGCCGCTCCGCGTGCACGCGGCCGGCGCCGCCGATCGTGAGCTCGTCCACCGTGCGCGCCGAGATCACGAGCCGCAGCTGTCTGTACGACGCCTGCGTGTCGCGGTCCTTCCAGCGAATGCGCAGCGTGCCGTTGTCGACCACCGTCTCGACGCGCGCGACGATGTTGTCGTCGCCGGTGATCGCGAGGCCCTCGGTCGTTCCCTGGCGCAGCTCGACGTCGGCCATCACGCCGAGCGCGATGCGCTGGAAGCCGGCGACCGCGCGCGTCTCGGTGTGCGACACCCCGGAGCCCTGGATGCGCAGGGCGGCGGCGCCTGCCGGCAGGCCTGCGACGAGCGCGAGCGCGGCCACGGCGGCGAAACGGGGAAGGCAGGCGAACAGGGTCGGCATGAAGGCTCCGGAAGGGATCGGTGCACGTTGGATGATGCGGATCGCGGTTTCGGATTCATGCGGCCCAGTCTCCGCGGCCCGCCGCGAGTGCGCGCGTTCCGCCGCCTTCGCGATGCGTCATGCACGGACCTCGCGTCGGACGCCGCCGACACGCAGCTTCCGCTCGATTTCACTCGCGTGAACAATGGCTTGCGTGGCATGTGGATTGCACGACCGGCTACGGGTCGACTTCACCCTTCACTCGGAGCTCACGCATGAACATCATTATCTGGCTCGTCGTCGGCGGCATCCTCGGCTGGATCGCCAGCCTCATCATGAAGACCGATGCGCAGCAGGGCATCGGACTCAACATCGTGGTCGGCGTCATCGGCGCCTTCATCGGCGGCTGGCTCATCTCGCCGCTGATCGGTGGCGGCACGATCAACCAGGGCGACTTCAGCGTTACGAGCCTCATCTCGGCGCTCATCGGCGCCGTGATCCTGCTCGCGATCGTCAACGTGTTCCGCCGCCGCCGCGCGCACACGTAGCAAGGCAAACCCGCGGCGCCGGCCCCCACGCATCGGGCGCCGGTGCCGTCGCGGGCAAGCGTTACCGGAAAATATTTCGTGCCTGAACGCGCCTGGACGCGTTCCCGGCCGCTTCACGCGCGTCGAAACGTACGGATCGACCGCGACCTGGCAACCGCAGCCCCGGTTCGGGCGGCCCGCATGGCCGCCCTTTTTCTCGTCCCGGGGAAGGACCGGAAGGCGTGCGGCTTGCGGCGGCGGCTCAGGCCGCCGGCTTGCGCAACGGGGGAAGCGACACGACGTTGACGGCGGTGCTCGTCGCGGCCTTCACCGCCTCCTCGCGCACGCGGCGCCGTGCGCGCGCGAAGGTCTTGCGCACGTCGGTGGCGTGGCTCGGCACATAGCGGCACGACGGGTCGAGTATCGATTTCATCGCATGTCTCCAGGATGGACCGGCGCCCGGGCCGCGACCTCGCCGCGCGCGGCACGGGCGGACGCCTGCTGCCAGCGCGGGCTAGGACTCCATCTCTTCCTCGAGCTCCTCCTGCAGCTCCTGCTTGCGCTGCGCGATCTCCGCGCCCAGCGCCTCGAGGTCGAGGTCGGTCTCGCGCAGCGCGGGGAAGAGCTTCTCCTCCTCCTCCTGCACGTGGTGCTTCACGTACTCGGAGAGCACTTTCACCTTGGCGTCGTAGAGCGCCTCGGCGGGGCTCATCGCGGACAGCTGGTCGACGAGCTCCTTCACCGTCGCGTGCTCGACCTCGGCCTCGTCGAGCATGTCGCTGTCGTCGTCGGACACCGCCTCGCGCGCCGCGGGATAGAAGATCTCCTCCTCCACCGTCGCGTGCACGGTGAGCTCGACGCAGATCGCCACCACGCGCTGCTCCTTGTCGTCGTCGTCGGCGCTGTCCTTCGTCGCCTCGTACTCCTCGAACATCTCGTCGACACGGCGATGGTCGTCGGTCAGGAGCTCGATGGCGTCGACCGCATCGGCGGCGGAAGGCTGGGATTTCCTGGAGGGCATGGTGCATCCTTTCGTGAAGAATGAGTGACGGCGCTGTGCGCGCTGCCGGCAGCGCGCGATGCGCCGCCGGGCCTGGCGTTCGCAATAGCAGCAGCCATGCCACGCGCGGCGGGTGCGCGCCACGACCTTCCGTGCGTGCGACACAGGGCGATGCGGCGTTCGCAGACGGCGCGCGTTACCGGAAATTCTTTCCTCGCCGCAGGTCGGGACCCCGCCAGCGCGCGGCGTGCACGGGCACGCGGCTTGCAAGCTCATCACCTCACAACGTCCGCCTGTGGAGGCCGCGATGACGATGGTGGTGGGAATGTTCAAATCGCTCGTCGGTGCGCAACGCGCCGTGAGCGATCTCGTCGAGTCGCGCTACCAGCGCGGAGCGATCAGCGTGCTCGTACGCCAATCCCGCAAGGAGCCGCTGGCGGCGGCCGCCGCGAGTTATGGCGCGCTCGATCGCCTGCCGTGGCGCGTGCTGGCCGGGGGGCCGCTCGCGGTCTCGCTGCGCGACTCGGAGGCCGCGATGGCCGAGGAATCCGTCGCGCACGCGCTCACCGCCGCGGGCTTGCGGCAGACCGCCGCCCGCTTCTTCGCGGAAGCGATCGCGCACGGCGCCGTCGTCGTGGCCGTGCACTGCGAGGATGCGCGGGTGCGCGATGCGCGCGACATCCTCGACATCCACGCCGAGCCCGACATGGACGACCTGGCGGAGTTCGCGCCGCCGGACGAGGATGCGCTCGCGCAGCGCACGGTCAGCGGTCCGCGCTCGCTGTTCGACTGACCTCCTCGCCCGCGCCGCGCGCCGCGAGGCGGCGCATCAGCGCGTACGTCGCGCGGCGCTGCTCGCGCACGTCGAACGCGGCGAGCACGCGGGCGCGTGCCGCGACGCGCATGCGTGCGAGGCGCGCCGGCTGCGCGAGGATCTCGCACACCGCGCGGCCCATGACCTCGACGGCGCCCACGGGCAGCACGCGGCCCGTGACCGCGTTGACGACGATCTCCGGCAGGCCACCGGCGTCGGTCGCGACCACCGGCACGCCGCTCGCCATCGCCTCCAGCACCGCGTAGGGCGCGCCTTCGGTGTGCGACGTGCACACGACGAGGTCGAGCGCGTGGTACTGGGCGGGCATCGCCTCCTGCAGGCCCGCGAACGCGATGCGCTCCGCGATCCCGGCGTCGCGCGCGAGGTCCTCGCAGCGTTGGCGCAGCGGTCCGTCGCCGATCACCCGGAACCGCGCGTCGGCCACGCGCGCCCCGACGTACGCGCACACGCGCACGAAATCCTCCGGCGCCTTCTCGGGCGACAGGCGGCCCACGAACCCGATCACCGGTGATGCGTGCCGCGCCGGTCCCGGCGCAAAGCGCGCGGTGTCGACGCCGTTGCGGACGAGCGTCACGCGTGACGGCGCGAGCCCGAGCAGCAGCGCGTGCGAGAGCGCGGCCTCGCACACGACCAGCGCGTGCGCGGACCCCGCGTGCAGCACTTCCGCATCGCGCTGCGTGAGCGCGCGCCCGTGCAGCGTCGCGAGCACGGGCACGCCGCAGATCGCGCCGGCGAGCGACGCGATGGTGTTCGCGTTCGGCAGGTGGGCGTGCAGCAGCGCGGGCCGCGTGCGCCGCGTGACCTCCACCGCACGCTGCACGGACGCCGCGAGGCCGCGCTCGTCGTCCTGCGGCACGACGTGCACCGGGATGCCGTCCGCACGCCAGCGCTCGGTCACCGCCGACGCGAACGGCGCCGCGACGCTGAACGCGATGCCGTCGGGCGCGGGCCGCACGAGGCTGTCGACGCACGTCTCCATGCCGCCGGTGTCGGCGTTGCCGATCACGACCAGCACACGCAGCGGCGGCGCGCCCTGCGCGGTGTCCCGCATCAGCGTGCAGGCAGGCCGAGCCACGCCGCGGCCGTGCCGCCCATGATGCGCCCCTGTCCTTCCGCGTCGACGTCCAGCGTGTCGCACAGCGCGCGCACCTCGGCGATCGCCGTCGCGATGTGCGCGCCGGCACAGGGGAGGAAGCGGTCGCTCCCGAACTGCAGCAGGGCAGGACCGAGGCACGCGAGCGCCCGCCGGAGCACCTCCTCGCGATACACGGGCGGGGCCCCGAACGACAGGTCGAAGCGGAACGTGCAGTCGTCGGGCGGCACGCCGTTGATGCGATCGATGATGCCCACCGCGTTGCACTCGTCGCACCACGGCCAGCCGAGATGCGCGAGCGTGACGCGCAGGCCCGCGTGCTCGCGCACGGCCTCGTAGAACACCGGGCGACAGAAGCGACCCGAGCGGCCGTCGATGAAGATGCCCGCGTGGAACAGGATCGGCGCGCGATGCGCGGCCGCGACGGCGTAGACCTCGTGCGCGGCGTCGTCGTACGGATACCAGCCCGAGGGAACGAGCTTCAGTCCGCGCAGGCCGAGGTCGAGCGCGCGCCGCGCGTCGGCGGCGGCGCCGGGCAGCGCGGGGTTCACGACCGCGAGCCCGACCAGCCGGTCGCCGTGCCCGCGCACCAGGTCCGCGAGATGCGCATTCGCGCGCCGCAGGCTCGCGGCGTCGGCGAGCGCGTACGGCGGCGTGAGGAACGGCGCGAGCAGGACGCCGACGTCCACGCCGGCGTCGTCGAGCGCGCGCAGCACGCCCGGCGCGTTCTCCGCGCCGGTGCAGTGCAGGTGCGCGTCGATCAGCAACGCAGGGTCACGCGATGAGCGCCTTCGCCTCCCTGCCCGCGCCCGCCGCGGCGAGGATGTCGTCGGCCACCCGCTTGCCGGCGAGGAACGCGTGGTCCGAGTTGTAGTACTCCCACTCGCTGTAGCGGCCGGCGAAGTGGATGTCGAAGCCCGCGAGCCACTGGCGGATCGTCTTCACCGCCTCGGCCCGCGCGTGGTCGTAGAGCACGTAGGCGTAAGGCAGGTCGACCTCGTGCGCGGCGAGGATGGGGTCGTCCGCGCGCAGCATGCCGACCCTGATGCAATCGGCGATGCAGCGGTCGATGAGCGCCTGCCCCGTGCACGGCAGCGGCTTGCCCTCCGCGTAGGAGATCTCGCAGGTGATGCCGAAGCCGCCGGGCGGATTGCAGTAGGGGCTCGCGTTGCCCTGCACGAAGATGCGGTGGAAGATCGTGTCCTCCGGATAGTAGATCCAGTGCTTGTCGGTGATGCGCTCGCGGCCGATGCCCAGGTTCACGCAGCGCACCGACACGCGGCGCAGCTTCGCCGCCGCGTTGCGCACGGCCGCCGGCGCCTCGAGGCCGATGGCGGCGACGAGGTCGGGCAGCGGCATCGTGCTCACGAGATGCGCGTAGCGGAACGCGCGGCCGTCGGTGAGCTCGACCATGCGCCGCGACGGCTGCACGCGCAGCACGCGCGCCGCGAGGTGCAGCGGTCCCTGCAGCAGCGGCAGGAAGCCGTTCATGAGCGCCTGGAAGCCGCCGCGCAGCGGATAGCCGAAGCGCGCGTTCGGCCCCATCGGCCGCGGGACGGGCGAGAGCGCGCCCTCGATCATCTGCTCGAGGTCGGGCAGCGGCACGCGGCCGCCGAGCCACGACGTCTCCATCTCGGTCAGCGGCACCGTCCACAGCTTGCGGTTGTAGGGAATCGCGAAGTGCGCGGCGATGCCGCGTCCCCACGTGCGATAGATGAACTCCTCGAAGTTGGCGGGCGCCTTGTCGGGCCGCGCGGCCGTCGCGCACGCGCCGTCGACCGCCGTGCCGTCGCCGCAGCAATCCTCCTGCGGCGTGTTGGCGGCCGCGCGCGTGGCCGCCGCGCCGTAGCGCGCCTCGATCGCGCCCATGATGCACTCGGTCATCACCTTGGGCGGCAGGCCGTAGAGCGCGCCCTGGAACGGGTAGCGCGTGTAGGTGCCGTGGCTGTAGACCCACGCCTCGCGGTCCTGCCACAGCACGTTGTCGCCTAAGAGCTTCTGGTAGAGGTCGAGCACGACCGGGCTGTTGCTGAACATGATGTGGCCGGCGTGATCGAACGTGAACCCGCGATCCTCGATCGAGCGGCACCAGCCCCCGACGGTCTCGTTGGCCTCGAGCAGCGTCGCCCGCGAGCCCAGGTGGAAGGCGGCGGAAAGTCCCGTGGGACCGGCGCCGATCACGAGCACGTCCGCGTCCGCGGGCGGGCGCCGCGCCGCGTGCTTCGCGTCGCGCTCGCCGAAGAGCTGTGCGACGTCCTTCTCCAATCCCTCGGGCAGCACCTTCTCGATCTCGCCGATCATGTGCGCGACGACCGCGTCCCACGACGTCCCGGCGACGAGCGCACGGCCGCCCGCCGCGCGCCGCGCGCGCTCCGTTGCGCCTTCGTCCAGCGCCGCCGCACATTCGCGCACGAACGCGTCGGCATCGCCGGCCACGCGCACGACGTCGCCGTACAGCTCGACGACGTCCGCAATCGGCGTGGTGACCACGGGCTTGCCGGCGGCGAGGTACTCGAGCGTCTTGGTGGGGCTGATGAAGCGCGTCGACTCGTTGCGCGCGAACGGCAGCAGCGCGACGTCCCACGCGGCCAGCACGCCGGGCAGGTGCGCGTACGGGCGCTGGCCGAAGTAGTGGATGTTCGGGCGCTGCGGCAGCGTCGCCGGGTCGATCTTCACCACCGGCCCGACGATGCACCACTGCCACTGCGGCGCACGGTCGGCGACTTGGGCGAGCAGCGCGGCATCGAAGCGCTCGTCGACGACGCCGTAGAAGCCGAGGCGCGGCGACGGCAGCGCCGCGAGCTCGGGCAGCGCGGCGTCGGCGTGCTGCGCGCGCGCGAAGTGCGCGGCGTCCACGCTCGACGGCAGGCAGTGCACGTTGTCGTTGCCGTGGCGCTTGCTGCGGTACAGGCTCGGCCCGCCGGTGAACACGACGTTGGCGATCCGCAGCAGCGCGGTCTCGCGCTGCAGCAGCTGCTTGGGCGAGTTGCGGAACGCGGCCAACTCGTCCATGCAGTCGTAGCAGATCGTCGCCGGCGCGAGCTCGCGCAGCAGCGGCAGCGCCATCGGCGTGTAGAACCATGCGCCGTACGACTCGACGCCAAGGTCACGCAGCACGCCCGGCAGCCGCGGGCCGATCTCCGCGAGCTGGTCGTCGTGGAAGCCGCCGGCGGCGATCGGCGTGTGGAAGCGCACGACGGTGACGCCGGGCGTGACCTCGAGGGTCTCGACCTGCGTGGGCCCGTCGTGGCGCAGCGGCTCCTCGACGAAGACCACCGGCCAGCGGCGCGCGATGCGCGAGAGGACATGCTGCGGGCGCTGGTAGACGAAGTCCCAGCGCAGGTGGGAGAAGACGAGCAAGGCGTTCATACCGGGTCCTTTCGGCGCCGTCGTGGCGGCGCATGGCGGTGAAACGGGAGAAGGCGATGCAGCGGCAACGGGCCCGGCCAGCCGTTGCCGCGCGGCGCGCAGCGCCGTGAACGCCGCGCGATTCTTGACCCTGCGCACGCCGGCCGCGCGCGTGCATGGCGCAGCGTCCCACAGGCCGCTGCAATGCCAGTGCGATGGCGCGTCCCAGTCGGGACGGTCGACGAGCGGGTACAGGCACACGCCGACGCAGCCCAGGTCCGCGGCCTGCGCGAGCTCGGTCGCGAGCGTGCGGATCCATTCCGCGCGGCCGCTCCCGACGTGGCTCGTCTCCGAGATCACGACCGGGCGCCCGATGCGCGCGCGCAGCGCGCGCAGCAGCGCGGGCAGCGATGCGCGGCGCGGATCGCGCAGGTGCCAGTGCAGCGGACGCCGCGTGCCGGCCTCCCACTGCGACGAGTGGTAGTAGTTGGCGCCGACGAGATGGAAGCGCGCAGCGACGGGCACGGACGGCACGAAGTCGGGGGCGGCGAACAGCGACCACGCCTCGAACTGCGCCTCGGTGTCGCGCCGTGCGTGCGCCGCGAGCTCCGCGCAGTCGCCGGGAGCGGCCACGTGGATCAGCGGATCGGTGTGGAAGAAGCGCGCGTGCGGGATGCGCGCGGCGATCGCCTCGCACGCCGCGATCGCCGCGTGCACGAGGTTGCGCTTGAGGTCGTGCGCACGCTCGCGCAGGTCGCCGCGAAAGGGATGGATCGCGCGCGTCTCGGTCAAGAGCCACGTGAGGAACGAGATTTCGTTGACCGGATTCACCCACGGCCGCGCCGGCAGCAGCGGCGAAAGCGCCCGCGCGAACGCGTCGGCGAACTCCGCGAAGCGCCCGGGCAGCGACGGCGCGAACGGATCGACGTCCTGCGGGAATCCGTAGTGCCACAGCGTCCACGCGATCTCGACGCGCTGGCGCGCGGCCTCGTTCGCCATCGCGAGCGCGCGTGCAAAGTCGTACTGCGCGCCGCGCGTGCAGACGCGCCAGCCCACCGATTCGCGCACCGTGCGCATGCCGGCGGCGCGCGCGCGCCGGTAGTCGCCACGCAACTGCGCGGCGTGGCCGGTCGCGACGTTGAGGTCGAGCGCGACGCCGTCGCCGTTGACGTGATCGGCGCCTTCGAAGCCGCCGCTCCAGAACGAGGTGAACCCGCCCGCGCCGGGCGCGGCGACGACGGGTTCGGAGGCGTGGATGCGGTGATCGGGCCGGGCGGAGGACACGCGGGATGGAACGCAAGATGCATGCCGTACGGTGGCACCGAATGCATGGCGCGACGACGTGCGCCGTCGCGCGTGGATCGCCCGGTAAGCGCTGCCGGTAGAAATTGCGCGGGGCACGCGCAGGCCTGCGCGTGCCCGCAGCAGCGGCGATGCGGCACGCGTTTCGCTAAGCGCCAGCGTCCCCTCGAGGAGAGCATCATCGTGAGTCCAGGCCTACCGAAAGACCGTCGCGTCGTGCGCGCGCTCATTCCCGTCGCAGGACGCGGCACGCGCATGTATCCCGCCACCGCCGCCGTGCCGAAGGAGCTCCTGCCCATCGGCAACCGCCCGTTGCTCGAGTTCGCGCTCGACGAGCTCGCGCAGGCCGGGATCGGCGAGGTGGTCCTCGTCACCGCGCGCGGCAAGAGCGCGATCGAGGATTTCGTCGAGGACTGGTGCGCGCGCCATCCGGGCACGCTCGACGTCGCGTACGTGCGCCAGCCCGAGGCGCGCGGCCTCGGCCACGCGGTGCTGTGCGCGGCGCATCTCATGCGCGACGACCCGTTCGCGGTGCTGCTGCCGGACGACCTCCTCGTCGGCCGCGAGCTCACGCTGCGCGCGCTGATCCGCGAGTACGCGCGCACAGGTTCCCCGGTGCTGGCGCTGCAGCCGATCACGCCGGCGGAGACGAAGGCCTACGGCGTCCCGCGCCTGCGCAGCGTCGACTTGGACGAGGGCTACGCGATCGAGGGGCTGGTGGAGAAGCCCGGGCCGCAGCATGCGCCCTCGCTGCTCGGCGTCGTCGGCCGCTACGTGCTGCCGCCGTCGATCATGAGCTACCTGCGCGCGACGCCGGCCGGCCGCAACGGCGAGCTGCAGCTCACCGACGCGATCGACGCGATCGCGAGCACGCACGGCGCGCGCGGCGTCGAGCTCACGCAGCGGCGCATCGACTGCGGGTCGCCTGCGGGGTTCCTCGAGGCGCAGCTCTGCGCGAGCGGCGTGAGCGTGGAGGCCGACGACGCGACGGCCGTGCCCGCGACGGTGCTGCCCGACGCAGCGCTCGTCGCGCGCGACACCGCGACGCGCGACCGCCGCGGCAAGGGCCCGGCGCTGCAATGACGGTCCTCGTCACCGGCGGCTGCGGCTACATCGGATCCCACGTCGCGGTGCGCCTGCTGGCCGCCGGGCACGACGTCCTCATCGTCGACGATCTCAGCAACACCCGCGCGAGCGTGGTCGCGCGCATCGCGCGCATCTGCGGACGCGCGCCGCGCTTCCGCGAAGCGGACGTCACGCGCCGCCGCGCACTCGCCGCGGCGCTTGCGGGCGAGCGCATCGCGAGCGTGGTCCATCTCGCGGGGCGCAAGGCCGTCGGCGAGTCGGTGGCCGATCCGCTGCTGTATCACCGCGTCAATTTCGTCGGCACGCTCAACGTGCGCGAGGCGACGGGCGACTGCCCGTTCGTGTACAGCTCGTCGGCGACGGTGTACGGCAACCCCGCGCAATGCCCCGTCACCGAGACCGCGCCGGCGGCGCCCGCGAATCCCTACGGCTCGAGCAAGCTCGCGAGCGAGGTGGCGCTGCGCGAGTGGTCGGCCGCGCATCCTGCCGCGACCGTCGTGATCCTGCGCTACTTCAATCCGGTCGGCGCGCATCCTTCGGGCCTCATCGGCGACGATCCCGCCGGTGTCCCGCAGAACCTGATGCCGCGCATCGAACGCGTCGCGGTGGGCGCGGACCCCGTGCTGCCGATCCACGGCGACGACTACCCGACGCGCGACGGGACCGCGGTACGCGACTACGTGCACGTCGAGGACCTGGCCGAGGCGCACGTGCGTGCGCTGGCGCTGCAGGTCCCGGGCGCCACCACGCTGAACCTGGGCTCCGCGCAGGGCGCGACCGTCCGCGAGGTGCTGCAGGCGTTCGAGCGCGCGACGGGCCGGCGCATCCCCGTGCGCGTCGGCCCGCGGCGACCCGGCGACGTGCCCACCGTGTGGGCCGACGCGTCACGGGCGCGGGAGGCGCTGGGCTGGACCGCCCGGCGCAGCCTGGAGACGGCGTGCCGCGACGCCATGCGCTGGCGCCGCTGGTGGAGCGCGCACGTCGCGACCGAGGACAAGTCCCTGGCCGGGGCGGCAGCGTAGGAAGCAGCCTACAAGCACTGTGGCCTTTCTCCGCTGGCCCGGTGACGCCTGGTGGCGACAATGGGAGGACGCTCACCGCCCCCGGGCCCCAGACAATGCCAAACGCCCTCATCGTCGACGACGATCCCACGACCGTCCAGCTGCTCGCCACGCTGTTCGAGAACCACGGCTTCACCACGCTCACCGCGCACTCGCTCGCCGAGGCGCGCATCGCGCTCGACCCGCGGCCCGACATCTGCGTCGTCGACCTGCAGCTGCCCGACGGCATCGGCACCGAGCTCCTCGACAACGGGCTGGGGGAATCCACGGACTTCGTGCTGCTGACCGGCCACGCGAGCCTCGAGTCCAGCGTGGACGCGATGCGCAAGGGCGCGCGCGACTACCTCACGAAGCCGCTGTCCCGCGAGGCGCTGAATCGCATCCTCGCGCGCTTCGGGCAGCACGGCACGCGCGGCGGCACGGCGCCGTCCACGACGATCGTCGGCGAATCGCCGGAGATGCGCCGCCTGCAGCACCAGCTCACGCGCATCGGCAAGTCGGATGCCACGGTGCTGATCGTCGGCGAGAGCGGCACCGGCAAGGAGCTCATCGCCGCGCGGCTGCACGAAGTCTCGCCGCGCGCGAAGGGCCGCTACCTCGCGCTCAACTGCGGCGCGGTGTCGCCGAACCTGATCGAGAGCGAGCTCTTCGGCCACGAGAAGGGCAGCTTCACCGGCGCCTCGCGCCAGCACGCGGGCTACTTCGAGCGCGCGCATGGCGGCACGCTGTTCCTCGACGAAGTCACCGAGATGCCGTTCGACCTGCAGGTGCGGCTCCTGCGCGTGCTCGAGAGCCGGCGCGTGACGCGCGTCGGCTCGTCGGAGAGCATTCCCGTCAACGTGCGCGTGATCGCGGCCACCAACCGCGACCCGCGCGAGGCCGTGCGCGAGGGCAAGCTGCGCGAGGACCTGCTCTATCGCCTGCAGGTGGTGCCGATCGAGGTGCCGCCGCTGCGCATGCGCACCGGCGACGTCCGCCTGCTGGCCATGCACTTCCTCGCGCAGTTCAACCGCGCGGAGGGCACGCAGAAGACGTTCAGCGATTCCGCGCTGGAGCGCCTCGAGGCCTACTCGTGGCCGGGCAACGTGCGCGAGCTCTACAACGCCGTGCAGCGCGCGTTCATCCTGACCGAGGGCCGCGTCATCACGCACCCGGGCCTGCCGCGCGAGGCGCAGCCGACGATCAGCGGCGGCATCGGCATGCCGCTCAACATCCGGCTCGGTGAATCGCTGGCCGAGGTCGAGCAGCGCCACATCCTGCACACGGTGCGCAACTGCCGCACGCAGGACGAGGCGGCGCGGATGCTCGGCGTGTCGACCAAGACGCTGTACAACAAGCTGCGGCTGTACGAGTCGTGGCGGCGCAACGGCAGGGAGGCCGGCGGCACGGCGCCGCTGCGCGAGGCGCGCCGCACGTCGCCGGCCGAGCAACCTGCGAGCGACACGACCTGGAACTGATCCGCCCCGAAGGGCGGGCGCAGGAAGCGGCACGCGCCGCGATGCGACGAGCAAGGAGACGACGTTGCGCAGGGTGATGGCAGTCGCGGATTGCGGGCACGATGAATGCCTCGAGGAGGTGGTCTGGCGGCGGCTCGCGCCGCTCGCCGCATTGGGCGCGGGCGTGGACGCGCTGCTGGTGCGCAGCAGCGCCGCGCTGCGCGCGCGGCTCGTCGCGCACGGCGTGCGCGTGACGAGCGCCGAGGCGGACGGCGCGCCCGACTGGGCGGCCATCCGCGATCTCGCGGTGCTCGCGCGCCACGCGCACGCGACCGTGTTCTACGCCCACGGCGAGTTCGCGCACATGCTGTGCGCGCTGACGGGGCCGCTGCTCGGCGTGCCGGTGATCGCGCACCTGCTGCGCGGCGTGAGCCTCATCGACGCGCACGCCCATTCGCTGTGCAAGTCGACCGTGATCGTGGCCACCGAGTACGCGCGCTCGCAGGCGCTCGCGATCGGCTGCCGCGACGTCGTCGCCATTGCCACGCCGGCCTCGCGCGACTGCCTGCGGCGCGGGACGCCCGCGCGGCCGCGCACGATCGGCTGGGCAGGCGCCTGGCAGCCCGAGTACGACCCCGAGCTCTTCCTGCGGGCGGCCGCGCGCCTCGTCGACGGCGGCGCGCGCGTGCACTTCCGCGTGTCGGTGCCGGCGGGCGCGATCACGATGAGCGAGCCGCTGCCCGCGCGCCTCGCCGCCCGCTTCTCGTTCGTGCCGCTGCGGTTCGGCAAGCGCGGGTTCAGCGAGGGCCTCGACTGCTACGTGCACACCGCTGCGCACGACGCGACGCATGTCACGCTCGCCGACGCGCTCGCCTCGGGAATCCCGCTGGTCGCCACCACGGCCAACGGCAGCGCCGATTTCGTCGCCGCCTCGCCTCACGCGCGGCTGTACGCCCCCGGCGACGAGGACGCGCTGGTCGCCGCGCTGTCCGAGGCGTGCCGCGACGTGCCGGCGCGCAGCACGGTCCGCCACCAGCGAGGACGCGCTGCCGATCGTCGTCGCCGCCACGCCCGAGGATGCCGCCGCGCGCGTCGGGGCGTTGCTGCACGACCGGCTCGCGCTGGCGCGGGCCTGACCGCTCTTCCGCACTCCTGACGCGACGAAGCCGGGCCGTGCGGCCCGGCTTCGTCATGGCTGCGGCGTCAGCGGCCGCGCGAGCCGCCGCGTCCACCGCGCGTGCCGCGGCTGCTGCCCGACGACTTGGCGCTGCGTCCGCCGCGGTTGCCGCTCGAGCTGCCCGACTTCGCAGCGCGTCCGTTGCGGTTGCCGCCGCGGTTGCCGCCGCGGTTCCCACGATTTCCCGCCGACGACGAGGCGCTGCGCCCGCCACGACTGCTGCGCGAGCTGCCGGACGACGTGGCGCTGCGTCCGCCGCGGCTGCTGCGCGAGCTGCCGGACGAGGATGCGCTGCGCCGGCCGCGCGTGCCGCCGGACGAGCCGGCGCGGCGTCCGTTGCCCGACGCGCTCTTGCGGCCGCGCGTCGACGTCGAGCCGCCGGCGCTGCTGCGCGTGGTCTTCTTCGCGGCAGACTTGCGGCCGCGACCCGTCGTGCCGCCCGACGTCCCACGACCACCGCTCGCGGTCTTGCGGCCCCGGCCGCCGGTGGTGCCGGTGGCGGACTTGCGTCCGCGCGTGGTCGTGCCCGTCGCCGACTTGCGTCCGCGCGTGGTCGTGCCGGTCGTCGATTTGCGCCCGCGCGTGCCGGTGCTGCCGCTCGCCGATTTTCTGCCGCGCGTGCCGGCGCCGCCCGTTGCCGACTTGCGGCCACGCGTGCCCGTGCTGCCGCTTGCGGACTTGCGGCCGCGGGTGCCCGTGCTGCTGCCGCCCGCCGTCTTGCGACCGCGCGTGGACGTGCCGCCGCTCGCCGACTTCCGGCCGCGCGTGCCCGTGCTGCCCGCGGTCTTGCGACCGCCCGTGCCCGTGCTGCCGCCCGCCGACTTCCGGCTGCGCGTGGCGGTCTTGCCCGCGGCGCTCTTGCGGCCGCCGGTCGTGCTCGACTTGCGGCCACCCCGCCCGCCGGTCATGCCGGTGTCGTCGTCGGACGCCGACTTGCGCGCACGCGACGGCGATTTCTTCGCCGCGGACTTGCGACCGCCCGTGGACTTGGCGGCGCCCTTCGACGCCGACTTCGTGCTGCGCTTGCGCGACGTCGCGCCCGCGCGCGTGCCGCCCGTGTCGCGGTCGCTGCCGTCCATGCCGGACGTGTCGCCCACGCTCGTGCCGCCGTCGTCGCGGTCTTCGCGCGTGTCGTCGTCCTGCGTCATGTCGCTCATGCGACGCTCACTGCTGCTGCTGCCTGGGATCATCGTGCTTCTCCTGTCGAATGGGCCAACACTTCACCGGTGGCGGATGCGCGAGCCTCGCCGAGGGCGATGCGCCGCAGCCGCCGCGAGGAACGAGTCCGTCGCCGCGTCCGCGCCGCGTGCCTCCGGCACGAGAAATCCGCGATCCGTTTCCCCCGCAGGCAGCTTCATCGGCACTCCCGCGCCCCCGGCGCCCGCTTGCGCGGCACCCTGACGAGCGTGGACTTGCAATGCCGGTGCTGCTCTTCGATGAACTCCAACGCACGTCCCCACGGCGTCCGTTCAATGCAATCCGCGGCGGCGCGCGCGCAGGCTGGCGAGGTGGATCGCCCGGGCGTCGTCCGGCGAAAGGCCGCGTTCGCGTCCGTCGCCGGCGCCGCGCGTGCGCGCGGGCTGCGGGCGTGTCGCCGCCGACGCAGGCTCGCGGCGCTGGCCGGCCACGGGCTTGCGCGGGAGGGCGTCCTGCGCGTAGCTGCCGCCGTCGCCCAGGTAATCGGTGTCGCCGCGCTCCTGCGGCGTGCTCGCGCGGCCCTGCGTCGCGGGCGGGCCCTTGGTCGTGCGCTTCTACTTGGTCGGCATCGGGACATCTCCGCGGCGTTGGGAATGGCGGTTGCTGCGCGATGAACGCAAGCCATATGCCACGCCGCATGCGCGCGCCGCATTGCCCGGCGCGACGCGCACGCAACGCGCGCCGCGCACGTCGTGCGCACCGCAAACCTCGCACGAATTGCGGGTAATTCTTTCCGTCGGCACACCGACAGCCACCACGGTTGCGCGCGCGTAGCGTGCAGGCTCGGACGACGCGCGGCGCGGCGCGTGTCGCGATGCATCGCGCGTGCGTCGCCGTGTCCGCACCGCGCCGACACCGCAAGCCGGGTGCCGTGAGCCGCGAGGACCTGCAGAAGGCCGTCGACGCCGCGGGCCCGATGGCCGCCGACGTCGAGAAGGCGCTGCACGGCGGCCGGCAGGCGCACTGACGCATCGGCGGCCAGCGCGTCGTGGGCGCGGCGCGCATCGCGCCCGAGCACCACGTCGAGCGCGAACAGCGGCGCACGACGACCCGAGAGGTGGAGCTGCAGCCGTGCGCAGAACTCGTCGTGCGCGAGCGCAGCCGGCACGCCGCGCCGGACGTCGCCCAGCACGCGCATCGCGGGCAGCGGCGCATGGCCGCGCGCCTCCGCCAGCAGCGACACGTAGTAGCCGCGGCCCTGGTAGCGGTCGAAGCGGCAGAGGTTGATCACCGCGGCGCGCCGCCCGCGCAGCTCGGCCTCGCCCGCCAGATAGCGGTGCGCGCTCGTCACGCGAATGCCCGGAAGCGTCCACGGGAAGTCGCGGCGGCGCGGGACGATCACCAGCGCGGGCCCGGGGTCGGCGCGCGCGAGCTGCGCAGGCTCCGGCGCGCTCACGGCACCGTCTCGCGATAGATGACGAGCACGTTCGCGTCGTGGGTCACGATGCCGAGCAGGATCGAGGCGATCACGCGGTCGACGGAGAGCCAGTAGCGCAGCGTGGGCCCGTAGCGGTGCGGCTGGTACGGGTCCACCACCAGCACCTTGCGGCTCACGCGGTTCCAGCCGGCGATCACCACGAAGTGCCCCGCGGGCACGCCGCGGATGTCGTCGGGCGTGTCGTCGGGCCCGAACTCGCGCGGCGAGCGGTAGAGGTACGTCGAGCTCAGGCCCGTCAGCAGCGGGAGCCCGCGGCGCAGGATGCTGCTGATGAGGTTCTGCGAAAGATTGGCGAAGCGGATGCGGCCGCCGAGCTCGAGGAACTCGAGGTAGCCCTCGGTTGCGTTGTAGATGCGCGGGTCGCTCTTCACGCGCTGCTGGCGCGCGAGCCGCTCGCGCAGGTCGACCTTCGCCGGGCCGAACCAGCACGGATCGAACACGGTGAGGTTGTAGGTGTAGATGCGCGCGCGGTAGCCCTTGCGCAGCGCGTCGCATCCGAGGAAGACCGCGTAGGTGCCGCCGTGGTCGAGGCGGCGCATGCGGCGGATGACGGTCGACAGCGGCTCGCGATCGCCCCAGTAGGCGTAGACCGCGTGCAGGCACGTGGGACCGCACGTGACCTCGTCCGGCTGCGGCAGCGTGTGCACCGGCAGCTCGATCAGCGGCGGTGGCCGCCGCTTCGCGTCCGGCTTTGCGCTGCGCTGCGCCTGCGCGGGCAGCGGCGCAAGCGCCGCCGGGCCGTCCGCCAGGAGCGTGCGCTGCGTGTCCTCCATGGAATGGTTCGCGCCCATCGTGGTTACTTGCCCGAGAGGATGCGCGTAGGGTCGGCGCGACAGCAGCGGCCTAGCGCGCATCGCCGGGCAGGATTCCTCCGACAAGCGCCCCGGGCCTGCACGTGCCCGCAGCCGCAATTCAAAGGACGAGCGGCGGCCGGCGGCGACGGACGACGCTTGCCAACGACGGCCGCAACCCTCATCTTTGCCGTATGCCCGATCCCTTTGCCCAACCCCGCCTGACCGGCCCGCGTCGCGGCTTCCGCCTCGCCTTCGGCGGCCCGCTCGGCACGATCGGTGGCGTCGTCGCCGGCGCCGTCGGCCTCGTGGCCGCGTTCGCGCTGTCCATCGTCCTGTTCGCAGTGCTGCTGGTGGCCGGCGTCGCATTCGGCGGCTGGTTCTGGTGGAAGACGCGCGACCTGCGGCGTGCGCTCGACCAGGCGGCGCAGCGGCAAGGCGCGTCGCTCGAGCGCGAGGTGCAGGGCGAGGCGATCGTGGTGTCCGCCGACGCGGCGGAGCGGCAGCAGCGGTAAGCAGCGTCCGCACGAGGCGTGCGCCGGCCTGCGGCGCGCACGCGCCGACTGAGCGGGTCAAGTTTTCCGGGCGCCGGCCGATAGGGGCCAAGAGACCCCATGCCGACGCGCCATGCTCCCCGACCTCGCCCTGCCCGCCTGCACCACCCCGCCCGAGGACTGCTCGATCCTGGCGCAGGCGCCCGACGCCTGTCCGTGCCGGCCCATGCTGGGCGCGCTGCGCGGCCTCCTGGACGACGTCCAGCAGCGCGCCGCCAACGACCCGCTCACGGGGCTCGCGACCAAGCCCGTCTTCGAGGACGCCGCCGAGCGCGCGCTGGACGAGCAGCGCCGCTACGGCCATCCCGTCTCGCTCGTCTTCTGCGACATCGACCGCTTCAAGTCGATCAACGACACCCACGGCCATTCGGTCGGCGACGTGGTGCTGCGCGAGGTTGCGCAGCGCGTGCGGCGCACGCTGCGCACCGTCGACCTGGCGGCGCGCTACGGCGGCGAGGAATTCGTGCTGCTGCTGCCCAACACCGGCATCTCGGGCGCGCGGCGCATCGCCGAGCGCATCCGCGCGGCGCTCGCGGCGAGCGTGATCGCGCCGGCCGGCGAGGTGACGGCGAGCTTCGGCGTGGCGCAGGCCGCGCCCGACGAGGATCTCGCCGGCTGGCTGAACCGCGCCGACGCCGCGATGTACGCCGCCAAGCGCAGCGGCCGCAACAAGGTGCTGCCGGCGCTGCCGCCCGCCGGCGTCCCGGGCGCGGAACCCATCGGTCCCACGTTCCTGCGCCTCGTCTGGTGCAGCGACTACGAGAGCGGCGACGCGTGCATCGACGCCGAGCACGAGCGCCTCTTCACCACCGCCAACGAGGTGCTCGCCGCGGCGCTCGACGGCAACAACGCGCGACTCCTGCCGCCGCTCGACCTGCTGATCGAGCAGTGCCGCATCCACTTCGCGGACGAGGAGAACATCCTCGCGCGCCTGCAGTTCCCCGAGCTGTCGCGCCATGCCAAGGTCCACGCCGCGCTGCTGCATCGCGCGACCGTGCTGCGCGAGGCGTTCGCGAATGGCACGGGCGACGCCTTCGCGCTCGTCAATTTCCTCGCGCGCGACGTCGTCGCGCTGCACATCCTGCGCGAGGACCGGCGGTACTTCGAGCACCTGCCGGCGGCGGACGCGTCGTAGCCGGCGGCACCCCGCGTCACCGCGATCCGCAGGCCCCGCACAGCGAGCGCATCCAGCCCGCCGCGCGGCGCGCGCCGTCTACCGCGAGACGCGCGCACCGGCACGCCCGGAGGCTCGCGCACGGGCAATGCCACCACTGGCGGCGGGTGGCGGCATGGAGCGCCCACTGCATGCCTGCCGCCGCGAGCACGTGCTGGCGCACGGCGCCGAATCCGCAACGCAGGGAGCATCGCCTGCGCTTCGTGCGCCAGGCGCGCGATTTCGGTTTCTCGATGGAGCGCATCGCGGCGCTGCTCGGCCTGTGGCAGGACCGGCGCCGCCCGAGCAGCCGCGTCCGGGCGCTCGCCGTCGAGCACATCCGCGAGCTCGACCACAAGCTCGCACAGATGCAGGCGATGAAGGAGGCGCTGCAGCACCTCGTCGCCTGTTGCCACGGCGACGAGCGACCGCACTGCCCGATCCTGGAATCGCTCGCGACGGCCGCGGCACCGCCGGCCGCGGGCGCGGGCAAGCGGTCCGGCGCGCTGCGCCGCGGGCGGGCCGCGGCCTGACGGGAACGCGACGCGGCGCGCGCAACGCGCCGACCTCGGCCTACGCGGACGCGTCCTCGAGGATGAGGTGGCCGACGGCGGTGTTCGACGCCGGCACGTGATAGAAGCGATGGCGCACGCGCGGCGGCGCACCGCCCGCGACGTCGGCCATCGCGCCGCGCGCGATCAGCCACATCACGAGCTCGATGCCCTCGCTGCCCGCCTCGCGCACGTACTCGATGTGCGGCACCTGCGCGAGCCCCGCCGGATCGGCGATCAGGCGGTCGAGGAACGCGTTGTCCCACTCGCGGTTGATGAGTCCCGCGCGCGGGCCCTGCAGCTGGTGGCTCATGCCGCCGGTGCCCCAGATCTGCACGTTGAGATCCTCGTCGAAGCTCTCGACCGCGCGGCGGATCGCCTGCCCCAACGCGAAGCAGCGCCGGCCCGACGGCACCGGGTACAGCACCACGTTGACCGCGAACGGGATCACGCGGAACGGCCACGCCGGCGGCTTGCCGCACATCAGCGACAGCGGCACCGTGAGCCCGTGGTCGACGTCCATCCGGTTGACGATGGTGAGGTCGAAGTCTTCCTGGATGACGCTTTGCGCGATGTGCGACGCGAGCGCGGGATCGCCCTGCACCGGCGGCACCGGCCGCGGGCCCCAGCCTTCGTCGGCGACCGCGTACGACGCGGCGGTGCCGATCGCGAACGTCGGCACCACCTCGAGGCTGAACGCGGTGGCGTGGTCGTTGTAGACGAGGAACACGACGTCCGGCCGGTTCTCCTCGAGCCACTGCTGCGAGAACTCGTAGCCCGCGAACACCTTCTGCCAGTACGGCTCGTGCGACTTCCCGAGATCGAGCGCCGCGCCGATGGCCGGCACGTGCGACGTGTAGACGCTCGCGGTGATCCTCGCCATCAGCGCTTCCCCTGCGGCTGGCGATGCGCCTGCGCGTCGCCTTCCTCGCCGACGACGCGGTTGCCTTCCACCGAGCGCCCGCCGCCGATCATCATGTCGCGGTACTCCTCCTCGCTCATGCCCGTCATGCTCCCCGCCATCTGCTGGAAGCTCTTGCCGTCGGTGGCGCCGAGCTTCGCCAGGAAGTAGATGTTGCCGCCGGTGCGCATGCACCAGTTCAGGTCGCGCGCGAGCACCGCCTGCCGCTGCTCCTCGGTCATCGGCCACTCGGCGAGGTACGCGCGCTCGTCGGCCTTGAAGCGCGCGCGGTTCTCCGCCTTCATGAGCGACATGCAGAACTGGTTGAGCCAGTAGCCGCGATGCGCCTGCTCGGCGTCGAAGATGATGGTGCCGGGAACGTCGCGGTAGGGCTTGGCGAGTGCCATGGGATCACCGTGCCATCGGCCGCGGCGAAGGCGCCGCGGAAGTGGAAACGGCTTGCATCGCTGCAAGCCGTCGGGTTGTCGGGGGCAGACGTGCGATGGCGCATTCTACCCGGCGACGTTGCAATGATCCAATAGCGCCGGGCCGACGGTGCTGCCGACATCACGCTGGGCCCTCGTCCGCCTCGGCAAGTTTCGCATGCCGGGCCTCCGCGAACTTGCCCGCCATCGTCGCGTTGCCCCGCGTGAGCTTCTTGATGGTCACGTCCTGCGCCTTGTCGTTGGCCACGCGCAGATTGCGATCGGCCCCGAGCAGCGCATCCTTCGTCTTCTGGAGATGGTCGATCGACTTGTCGATTTCGTCGATCGCCAGCTGGAACCGCTTCGAGGCGAGGTCGTAGTTCCGGGCAAACGCGGCCTTGAACGTTTCCAGCTCGTTCTCGAAGTTCGTGATGTCGACGTTCTGGGCCCTGACCAGCGCCAGCTCCGACTTGTACTGCAGCGAGTTCATCGCCGCGTTGCGCAGCAGCGTGATCATCGGCAGGAAGAACTGCGGCCGTACCACGTACATCTTGGGAAGCGGTGGAACACGTCGACGATCCCCGTGTTGTAGAGCTCGCTGTCCGGCTCGAGCACCGAGACCAGGACCGCGAACTCGCAGCCCTTCTCGGTGCGATCCTTGTCGAGCTCCTTCAGGAAGTCCTCGTTGCGGCCCTTCGTCGCCGTGCCGTCGCTCTCGTTCTTCATCTCGAACATGATGGAGACGATCTCGGTTCCATGCTCGTCCACGTCGCGGAAGATGTAGTCGCCCTTGCTTCCGGTCCGCGCATCGTTGTCCTTCTTGAAGTAGGCCCGCGGAAACGCGGTCGCCCGGATGCGATTGAACTCGGTCTCGCAGTGCTGCTCGAGCGTCTCGCCCACCATCTTGGTGGACAGGCGCGCCTTCAGGTCACGCAGGCGCTCGATGGCGTCATCGCGATCCCTGATCTGCGTCTCGTACTTGTCCTGCAAGGACTTCTCGGCGAGCTTCTTCTCGAGCTCGGCCTTCTCGTTACGCCATTATCTGGAGCAAGGTATCGGGAAGGCTGAGCTGGCGCGCCGGCTCGACGTGAGCCGCCGGACGCTGTTCTACTGGATCGAGTTCGGGCAGCTGAACCGGGAACTCGATGGCCAGCCGGTCCAATAATGGCCGCGACCGCCTGTAACCCGCAAGATCGACGCCTACCTCCGATCATCGAGAGTCGCCTGGCGGCGTATCCGAAGCTGTCTGCGGTCCGCTTGTTCGAGGAGATCACAGCGGCCGGCTACCGAGGTGCATACACGCAGGTGAAAGCTTGTGTGGGCCAGATCCGGCCGACCCTGCCGCTCGATCCGGTCGTTCGCTTCGAGACGCCGCCCGGGCACCAAGCGCAGGTCGACTTCGCCGAGTTTCGCCTGCCGTGGGGAAAGCGCTATGCGCTGGTGGTGGTGCTCGGCTACTCACGACTGCTGTGGGTCCGCTTCTACGAACGCCAGACCCTGGCGGTGCTGATGCGCGGCATGGAAGAGGCGTTCGGCTTCTTTGGTGGCGTGGCCCATGAGTTGCTATTCGACCAGATGAAGTCGGTGATCATCGACGACCAGCGGGAAGTCGGCGGCCACGTGCTCGAAAGCGCCGAGTTCATGCGCTTCGCTGCCCACTGGAATCTCCGTATCCGCGCCTGCCGCGCGTACCGGGCGCAGACCAAGGGCAAGGTGGAACGGCCGATCGGGTACGTACGGAGCAACTTCGTGAATGGACGCACCTTCCTCAACGACACTGACCTGAATGCCCAGGCTGGGCAGTGGATGGAACATACCGCCAACCCACGAGTGCATCGCACGACGCTGGAAGTTCCCAATGTTCGCTTCGAGCGCGATGAGCGTGCTCTGCTGCGCCCGCTGGCCGCGCACCTGTACCGCGCGTGACGTTGCCTCCCTCTGCGCTGCAACGACCGAAGCCAGTTGGCTTGCCACAGGTAGAGCGCCGCTCGCTGGCGATCTATGACCAACTCGCGCAGCTGCAGGCATGCGCATCGCGACCAGCCAGCGCAATGCCATTCGCGGCATGCTTGCCGATCTGAAGATGCCCGGCGCCCTCGAAGCCGTCGATCACATTCTCAGCGATGTCGACGGTGGCCCTCTCGGCGCTACCGACGCGATCAGCCGCCTACTCACTGCCCAGATCAGTCTGCGCAACAACCCGCCGGCTGCAGGCGGCGATGCGCTCCTCGCGACTGCCGGCCGTGAAGACGCTCGATGCCTTCGACCGTGAAACCTGGACCGCCTTTCTATGGGCGGCGTTGACTCTGCGCAACGTAATGCACGGAACGAAATGCTACGTTGCTAAGCATCGGTATGCTACAAAACAAATGGACTCGCACCACGCGAGACGGTCCGATCCGCGGCGAACAAGAACAAGTATCGCCAGGATAGTGGTCCCCAGCGCCTACGGAGGATATTGGAGAAAGCACCATGAATCTCTGTCTTTGTCGCATCTTCGCGGTCTACATAGTCGCCGGTCTCGGCACGGCGTGCCTTGCCGCAAACCCAAGTTGGGAAGCACCCTTGACTCCGGCTGCTCAGTGGCGCAAGTCCCCTGTCACAGACGAGAAGGGCCGCGTTTCCTACATCGTCGATCTACGCCGTGAAGCGAGATTGGCGTATCCGGAAACGGAGAAAGCCGAGAATACGGCGCGGTTCCACCATCGTCATCTCCCGCAATTCGTGAACATGATCGTTGCGTTTGAGAAGCGCTATGGGTTCGAGTCGCGCGAGCAAACAAGCTGGGTAGGGGATAGCTTCGTTGCCACGCTGACGCCAGAGCAACTGCGCGGCATTCGCGCCGATCCCGCAGTAGCTATGGTGACTGAAGAGACATATATGGAACTGAGCGCGCCCCCACCTCCTTGGTCGGACACCACCTACGCCTCCGGTTCGTGGCCATACTGGGAGACGAGCTCCTGGGGTCGCGTAGCGACCAACGGCAAGCAGAGCAATGGCACCTCGCGGGTGTACATCATCGATATCGGGGTTGGAAACCACACTGATCTTGCCAGCGTCGCGCTCCGTGTGAATGCGAGTTGCGGGAGTCCAGGCACGACCGGATGTCCCGCGATCTCGCCTGTGGGCTGCTACCCGCATGCCACACACGTCGCAGGAATAATTGGTGCAACGTACGGCAACTTAGGTGTGGCTGGCGTGCTCGCGGGTGCACCCATCTACTCGGTGGCGATGTCATTTGCCAACGCGATCGGCGGCGGAAAGACCTGCGGCTCGCGAACGATAGTAAGCGGGGCGATCGAGTCCGCGATGGACTACGTCAAATGGCACCTCATTTTCAATAGTCCATACAAAGTCGGCATCGTAAACATCTCGATCAATGGCCCGGAATTCAAGAGTCCGGGTAGCTGCACACCTAACGATCCTTCTACTTGCGGGACCTACAACGCAAAGATAATCGATCTAATTACTCCCTCCGCAGCGTGGGGTGGACTCACATACCCGGGAGCGTTCGTCGCGCAGTCCGCCGGTAACGGGTTTGTCGATGCCTGCGACGTTGCATTTAACTACGGAGCGCCTAGCTGGACGAACACCGCAGATGGCGTCATGGTCGTTGGCGGTATTGATTCGACGGGGGCCGCAGTTACTCCAGCCAACGGCGGCTTCACGAACACGCTGACATCAAGTGACCTTGGCTCCAACTGGGGAGCGTGCGTCGAAGCGTGGGCTCCTTCGAAGAACCTCGTTTCGACGTACGGGCCGCTCTACTCGTTCAATGACGCCGACTCGACGACTTGGCAAGATGAAGCCACGCCGTATGGGCAGTATGGAGTGTTGTCAGGGACCTCGATGGCAGCCCCGCACATCGCCGCTGCCGCAGCCTATCTCTCTGAGCACAATACGTTTGCCAACCCCGGCGCGGTCGAATCGGCGGTGAGAAGCTACTTCATATGGTACGGTGCCACTGACGCAAGTGGCCGACCGGTCAACATCGTTTAGCTGCCGTAGCAGTCAACTCGGGAGGCGGCGAACACCGCCTCCTGCCCGATTTGGTCATTGGGAGAGCGCGCACATCGCTACTGCATTGGCTCCATCGCCGAACCCCTCGACTACGTAGCCTTGGGCGATCATCGCGTCACGAATTGCCATGCTAGTGCTGTACCGATGTGCGCTGTCAGTTCGTCCATTCCAAAGACGGTACACGGGCCAGGTTCCGGGTGGGCAGTGACCAGCGGTCACATCAGGCACTACGGCCTCAAAGGCGTCCTCCGTTTCCTTGACCCATCCATGCGCCACGCCTGCATCGAGCGCGTTCTGTTCGAGCAGGTTCCATGTGAAGAAGTGCGAATCGAGGCCGGATGAGGGCAGCCCGTAGTACCGAGTCACGGGTTGGCCCCGACCATCTGAACCCGATGGCGTATACATTAGAAACGATTGGCCCGTCCGCTTCCACGCCGTACCGGCGTCTAACGAGGCGATCTCGGTCGCAACTTGGGTAATAAAATAGTGGTCGAGGGTTGCATTATAAAACTCGACGACTAGTGCCGATGTCGTTGGCGCGGGCTGCGCCGCAACTTCGAATGCTGGCGAACTGACCAGTGGGCAAACCTCTTCAAATATGCGTCGGTTGGGGTTGTACAACGTCACGACCGCACGTGGTGTGTACCTTCCCATAGCAAGGGGTGCTATGACACCCATCTTCGGCGTGTAGGGATATGGCGAGGCCGCGGGTGCACCCGGATACGTAATTGAGTCATCCGCAAGGTAGACCACAATGTTGATGTTGTAGTCGAGATTTGGAGCAAGCGTCACGGAGTGGGCGAGCCAAACTTTAAATGGCTTCGCCGCGCCTAGAGGATCTTTCGGCAGCGTGACGCCAAAGTTCACGATATCCGCCGTCGAGGGATGCCGCGGCGAAACCGTTACGAGACCGACACCTTCACACGAAATGGATTGGGCCGATGCAGGGAGATAGGGGACAAGCGCAATAACGCTCACACACAATGCCGTCACTTGCTGCCGGCAGCCAGGTCGTTTCCACATTCTTCTCTCCGTCTACAACTGAGAACTCCCGATTGAGGGGCAACGTCACGGTTCTCAAGCACCGCCGTCAATGCGTTTGTGATGACGATGATGTTGTCATTATATTTGAGATTTTGCTTTCAGACTTCTCTCCAAATGGGGGCGAACTGTCCCTGTCGCCCCTGTTGGAATCGCAATCGATGGCCCACTGACCTACCCATGTGAGCGAAGGTGCCAAGCGGTGTACGTTGCTGCGGCGATGAGACCGACGAAGCCGACGATTGAGAAGAGTGCACGCCGCCTTCGCGGTGAATCACTGCCGAGCCGGCCACTATGGCGATCGACGGCAATGCCGTGGTTGACGAGGGTCAAGTACCGGGCGGGGCCGGATTGGAATCCGGATCGTGCCGGATCGCGGGGCTCATCCGCTGAGCCTGTCAACCCGCGCGAGCGCAATCGAGAGGCCGTCGACGATGACACCGTCGTCGTCGACGACGCGACGGCGGCGCGCACCCTCCGGCGCGGATCACTGCGCCCGATCCGCACCCTCGGCGGCCGACCTTCGCGATGCCATCGGCAATGTGACCACGAACTCGCTGCCGTGGCCGGGACCGTCGCTCGTTGCCTCGATGCGGCCCCCGTGCAGCTCCACGAGCTGCCTCGTCAGGGCGAGGCCGATGCCGAGCCCGCCCTGCCCCTGCGACAACGGCATGTCGAGCTGCGTGAACATCTCGAAGATCGACCCGAGCTTGTCGGAAGGAATCCCGAGCCTGTTGTCGGTGACGCTCACGATGGCGTTTCCATCCTGCACGTGGGCGGCGATCGCGATGCGGCCGCCCTTCGGCGTGAACTTGCAGGCGTTGGTCAGGAGATTGCCGAACACCTGCGCGAGCCGGACGGGATCGCCGCGCAGCCGGATGGGCTGCGCCGGAAGATCGACGCTCGTCACGTGCCCGCCCAGCTCGACGAACGGCTGCGTCGTCTCCATGGCGCTCTCGATCACCGCTGCAAGCTCGACGTCTTCGAGGCGAAGCTCAAGCTTGCCGCGGCCGATCCGGCTCATGTCCAGCAGGTCGTCGATCAGGCGCACCATGTGCGCAAGCTGCCGCTCGATCAGCTCGTGGGCGCGCCGTTGCACCGCTTCGTCGTTGGCGGCCATCCGCATGATCTCGAGCGCGTTGGCGATCGGTGCCAGCGGATTGCGCAGCTCGTGCCCGAGGGTGGCGAGGAATTCGTCCTTGCGACGATCGGCGTCGCGCAACGCCTGCTCGGCCAACGTCTGCTCGTGAACGTCGGTCAGCGCGCCGACCCACTCCTTGATGCTGCCGTCGACGTTCAGGATGGGCGTGGCGCGGCCCTTGTAGTAGTGGTAGCTCTGCGAGGCGGCGTGCCAGATCCTGCCGCTCGATTCATAGCCGGTGCGGGTTTCGCAGGCGCGCTGCCACAGCCCGGCGACGCGCTCGCGGTCGTCCGGGTGCAGCGCGTTGGCCCAGCCGAGCCCGCGATTCTGCGCCGCCGTGGTCCCGGTGAATGCCTCGAACGCGGGTTGCGGCTCGAGCAATTCCCCGGCAGCGTTGCTCGTCCACGGCACGTCCGTCAGCATGGAGACGAGGGCACGGTAGCGCTCCTCGCTCTCGCGCAGTGCGGCCGTGGACCGGGCGAGCGCCTCGGCGGCGCGCTTGCGCTCCGTGATCTCCTCGACGATGACGCCGAAGCCCGCGATCGCTCCTTCGGGATCGCGCACGGGAAACCAGCTCTCGCTCCACTGGCGGATGACGCCGGGAACGCGCGGTGTCTCGCCGCAGAACTCGTGGCCGATCACGGGTTCGCCTGTCGCGAGGATCCGGTCGGTGACGTCCCGCGCCGTCGGCGCGAGCGTGGGCAGGATGTCGGAGATCGTCCTGCCCAGGTGCGCCGCGATGGGCAGTCCGTTGATCTGCGCGAGCCGGTCGTTGATCATCACGAAGCGCAGGTTGCAATCGAAGTAACCAAAGCCGATCGGCGCGGTCGTGAGCAGCGTTTCCAGCAGCACCTTGGTCCGCTGCAGCTCGGCTTCGGCGTGCCTGCGCACCTTGACATCCTCGGCCACGAAGCCGATGCCGGCGCGGCCCGGCGGCTTGATGCCGCGCGCATGCTCGACGACGTCGGCGGTGTGGCGCGCGAGCAGGTCGAGCACCAGCAGTTGCCGAGGGTCGGGGCCGCCCTGCTTCGTGCAGTGCGTCGAGAACACGCCCAGGAACGAACCCGACTTCGCCATCAGCGGCGTCGACTGCACGGCACGCACGCCTGCCCGGCGCTGGATCTCCATGGCCGGCGTGGCCATGAAGATCGGGCTCTGCTCGACGTCCTCGACGATCACCCGCTCACCGCGCTCCAGCGCAGTTCCACAGCTGCCCTGGCCCTTGGTGACGGACGCCCAGAAATCGAGCCACCACTGCGGAAAGCCGCGCTGCGCCACGATGCGCAGGTCGCCGTTGACCGGATCGAGCAGCTGGACGTTGCCGAAGTCGGCGCCCGCGACTGCGATGGCGACATCGATGATCTCGCCGAGCTGGCGTTCGAGTTCGATGTCGCGGTCCCGCGATGCGCCGGGTGGCTGCATCGGCGCCATCGCGTCGAGCTCGCGCGCGAATCGCTCGTCGGCCGGGCCGCCACTCGGGCCGGTGGTGCCGGCGACGGGCGATTTGCGACCGGCGGTATCGGCAGTCATGCCTTTCTCCATGCACGTCACTGAGCATGCGCAAACGGCGCGCGAGGCGCGCACTGCGCCACGACTTGGCCAACGGCGGGCGACGCAGCGGCGTGCTCGCCGCATGCGTCGGGACGCCCGCGCCAGAAGATTGCGCAAGTGTACGGTCTAAGCGCGCGGTTGCCGGATTACGGGTCGCGCGCTCGCCTATCGCCACGCACGCGGCGCCGTGCACGGGATTCACGCGGTTCGGTTACGTGACGGCACGCCGCTTGCAAAGCGTACGCTTTCGGGAGCGAAGCTCATGGACGAAAACGATCGCGTCGACGACCGTCGGCGCGCGGTAATCGGCGGCATGGCGACGGGACTCGTCGCGGCGGCCGCGAGTGCAGCGGGTGCGCAAGCCACGGCGCCCCACGAATCCAAAGCGATAGCGGCGCCGGCCAACCCGGCCACGGCGTACCCGCAGCCGCCCTTTGCGCGCCAGCAGCAGCCGTGGCCCGGTCTGGCGAGCAGGATGACGCCGCGGCCCGATCACGGCGAGACCAGCTACCGTGGCTCCGGACGCCTGGCGGGTCGCAAGGCTCTCGTCACCGGGGGTGACTCCGGCATCGGCCGCGCCGCCGCCATCGCGTTCGCGCGCGAAGGCGCGGATGTCGCGATCAACTACCTGCCGGCCGAGGAAGCGGACGCCCGGGAAGTCGTCAAGCTCATCGAGGCCGAGAAGCGCAAGGCGATCGCATTGCCGGGCGACATCCGGGACGAGGCGTTCTGCACGCGGCTCGTCGCCGACGCGGTGCGCGGGCTCGGCGGACTCGACATCCTCGTGAACAACGCGGCACGCCAGGTATCGCAGGCGTCGCTGCTCGACATCACCACGGCGCAGTTCGACGATACGTTCAAGACCAACGTCTACGCGATGTTCTGGATAACGAAGGCGGCGCTGCCGAGCATGAAGCCCGGCGCGAGCATCATCAACACCGCGTCGGTGAACGCCTACGATCCCGGCGAGAACATCATCGACTACGCCGCCACCAAGGGCGCGATCATGATCTTCACGAAGGGCCTCGCCAAGCAGCTGGCGAAGCAGGGCATCCGCGTGAATGCGGTCGCGCCCGGGCCGTTCTGGACGCCGTTGCAGGTGACGGGCGGACAGCCGCCGGACAAGCTGCCCTCGTTCGGGCAGGACACGCCGATGGGCAGGCCCGGGCAGCCTGCGGAACTCGCGCCGATCTACGTGCTGCTCGCGTCGGCCGAGTCGAGCTACGCGACGGGACAGGTGTACGGCGCGGTCGGGGGACGCGGCGGACCGTAGGTCGAGGATCGGCGAAGGCGTGCGATCGTCGGCGTCGCGCATCGCGCCCGGACGACGATCGCACGCCACGGGATCAGGGACGCAGCACGACCTTGATGCACCCGTCCTTCTTGTCCCGGAACGTCTTGTAGAGCTCCGGCCCTTCGGACAGCGGCGCCTTGTGGGTGATCACGAACGACGGATCGATGTCGCCCTTCACGACGTGCTCCAGCAGCTTCGGCAAATAGCGCTGGACGGGCGTCTGCGCCATCCTGAAGGTCAGCCCGCGATTGATGGCGGAGCCCATCGGGATCTTGTCGAGATAACCGCCGTAGACGCCCACGATCGACACGGTGCCGAAGTTGCGGCAGCACTTGATCGCCTCGCGGACGACGTGCGGGCGATCGGTGCCGAGGAAGGTCGCGACCTTCACGCGGTCGACGACGGAGTCCAAGCTCGCGCTCGTCTCGGGCTCGGTGCCGACCGCATCGATGCAGGCATCGGCGCCGCGGCCCTTGGTCAGGCTCTGGATCCGGTCGTACACGTCCTCGTTCTTGAAATCGATCGTTTCCGCGCCCGACGCTTGCGCCAGGGCGAGCCGCTCCGGGACCGTATCGATCGCGAGCACACGCCCGGCCCCCAGCAGGAAGGCGCTGCGAATCGCCATCTGCCCCACCGGGCCGCATCCCCACACCGCGATGGTGTCGCCGTGGCCGATGGAGCAGAACTCGGCGGCCATGTAGCCGGTGGGAAAGATGTCCGAGAGGAAGAGCACCTGCTCGTCGGTGAGCTCGTCCGGCACCTTAGCCGGCCCCACGTCGGCGAACGGCACCCGCATGTACTCGGCCTGGCCGCCGGCGTAGCCGCCCAGGATGTGGGAATAGCCGAAGAGGCCGGCCGGCGAGTGTCCCCACAGCTTCTCCGCGGTTTCGCGGTTGGGGTTGCTCCGCTCGCACGCCGAGAAGTAGCCGCGCTGGCAGAAGAAGCACTCGCCGCAGGCGATCGTGAACGGAACCACGACCCGGTCGCCGACCTCGAGCTTCTTGTTGTCGCGCCCGACCTCGACCACTTCGCCCATCGTCTCGTGGCCGAGGACGTCGCCGTCCTTCATCTCGGGAATGAGGCCGTCGTAGATGTGAAGGTCCGAGCCGCAGATCGCGCACGCGGTCACCTTGATGATCGCGTCGCGTCCGTCCTCGATCTTGGGATCGGGAACCGTGTCGTACCGGACGTCGTGCTTGCCCTGCCACGTCAGCGCCTTCATCGTTCTCTCCTAGTTGCGCGCGGAACCGGGCTCGGTCCGCATTGCCGACGAGGCCCCGGTGACGATCGCGAGCCCGCTCTGGTGCCTGCGTTCCATTTCGCTCTCCTGGCAACGATCGAGAGACGAATGCAAGCGACGGACCAGCGCGAACTCCTTCGCCGCGCCCATGGCAAGGTCATCGCGCAGTAGGCTGCGCCCTGAGCGGCCAACGGGCGACATGGACGGCGTTACCGATAATTGCTTCGCGCCGACCGCGCATGGCGCGGTCCGCCGGATGCGCCCGCCGAGACTCAAGACCTGTCGTCGGCCCGATCGCCTGCGGCCATCGCCGCCGCGGCGCGCCCGAGGAGAAAATGCGCGAGAAGCGCGACCGGCCTTCCCGTCGCGCCCTTCTCCTCGCCACTCCGGGTCGCCGTTCCCGCGATGTCGAGGTGCACCCACGGATAGCGCTTCGTGAACCGCGACAGGAAGCATGCCGCGGTGATCGCGCAGTCGCCGTGGGGACCGGCGTTCGCGAAGTCGGCCACGCTCGACTTGAACGTGTCCTGGTATTCGCGCCAGAGCGGCATGTGCCAGCCGCGGTCCCATGCCTGGTCGCCGGCCGCGAGCACCTCGCGCACGAGCGCGTCGCTGGGCGAGAACACGCCGCTCGCGACCTCGCCCAGGGCGCTGACGATCGCGCCGGTGAGGGTCGCGACATCCACCACCACGGCCGGGTTGAATCGCTCGGCGTACGTGAGCGCATCGGACAGCACCACGCGGCCTTCGGAATCGGTGTCCAGGATCTCCACGGTCTGGCCGGACAGGGTCGTCACCACGTCTCCCGGCCTGACGGCGTTGCCATCGGGCATGTTTTCCGCGGCGGGGACGATGCCGACCACGTTGAGCGGCAGCTTCATGCGCGCGCTCGCGTGGAGCGCGCCGAACACGCTCGCGGCCCCGCACATGTCGAACTTCATCTCCTCCATTGCGGAGGCCGGCTTGATGTCGAGGCCGCCCGTATCGAACGTGATCCCCTTGCCGACGAGCACGACCGGCTGCGCCTCCGGCGCGCCGCCGCGATACTCCATGACGATGAGCTGCGGCGGCTGGCGACTGCCCCCCGCCACCGCGAGGAAGGCGTTCATGCCGAGCTGCGCGAGCGCCTCGCGATCGAGGATCGTCGTCACCAAGCCGTGAGATCCCGCGAGCGCCTGCGCCCGTTCGGCGAGGTACGTCGGCGTGCACACGTTGGCCGGCAGGTTGCCGAGATCGCGGGCGAGCGTGATGCCCTCGGCGATCGCGACCGCGCGATCGATGGCGGAATGCACGATCGCCGCGTTCGCCGGATCTGCAATGTGCACGAGCATCCTGCCGAGCGCCCGCCTGCCCTTCGGCCGCTCGCTCTTCAGCGTGTCGAAGCGATACGTTGCGTCCGCGACGGCGAGCACCGCCTGCCCGGCCTTCCATGCGCCGTCGCGGCCGTTCATCGGAAGCTCGCAGAGGCAGAGCATCGCGTCGGTCGCCCCGGTGCGGCCCAGCGCCTTCGCCGCCGCATGCAGTGCGGCGTGATAGCTGCCCTCGACGAAATCGGCCTCGGGCCCGAGGCCGACGAGCAGCACCCGCTCGGCGGCCACGTTCGGAATTCGCGGCAGGAGCAGCGTCGCGCCGAGGTCCCCCTCGAGGTCGCCGCGGCCGAGCGCGTCGCCGATGGCGTGGCCCGACCGGGCATCGAGCGCTGCCGCCGAGGGCGAAAGCCTGCCGCCTTCGTAGACACCCACCACGACGCAGCCTGCAGGCTGCACGTCCACGGGCCCGACGTGCGGCCGGAATTCCATCAGGCCGTCTCTGCGCCGGGCCCGCTGCCGCCGGCCGTCTCCGCGATGCGGCGCGCGAACACGCCCAGGATTTCACGATAGAGCGCCTGCCCCAGCACCTGGTCCTCGTTGCCCGCGTCGATGTTCGGGTTGATGTTCACCTCGATGAGATAGACGCGGTCGCCCACCTGCTTGAGATCCGCGCCGTACAGGCCGCGCCCGATCAGGTTCGCGGCGCGCACGGCCGTGCTGATCACCTGCTCGGGTGCCTCGCCGACGGACATCGCCTCGGTCTTGCCGTCGACCAGCTGGCCCTCGACCACCTTGTTGACCTGCCAGTGCCCGGGCGCCATGAAGTACTTGGCCACGAACAGCGGCCGCCGGTCGTAGACGCCGACGCGCCAGTCGAAGTCGCTCGGCAGCCATTCCTGCGCGATGATGAGTTCCGACTGGTTGAAGAAGCGCTCCGCTTCCTTGCGCAGGCTGTCCTCGGATTCGATCTTCACCACGTCGAGCCCGAAGCCGCTGTCCGGCAGCTTCAGCACGCACGGCAAGCCCAGCGTCGCCACGATCTCGTCGACGTTGCCACGGTGCACGATCATCGTGCGCGGCGTGGCGATGCGATGCCGGTTCATGAGCTCCTGCATGAAGACCTTGTTCCCGCACTTCAGGATCGACTCCGGGTCGTCCACGACCGGCATGCCCAGCGACTCCGCCCGGCGCACGAACTCGTAGATGACGCCCTCGGGGCTCGCGCGATTGAACAGGCCGTCGAACTCGGACAGGCGCTCCAGTGCGTCGGGGCCGATGAGCTCCGCCTCCAGTCCCACGAGCGGCGCCGCCGCGACGAACCGCTGCAGCGCTTCGTCGTTGGAGGGCTTGTGCGGCTCCTGCGGATCGTGAAGGATGGCCAGCCGCGGCCGGTCCCGCCTGGCGTCGCGGCGCCGGGCGGTCGGGCTCGTCGCCATGAACGACTTGACCGCGTCGAGCAGGAACGCGCGGTCCTGCGGCGGAACGTCGGCGAGTCCCATCGCCTGCAGGGCGTGGAGGTGCCATGTGCCGTCGACGCGGGCGAACAGCACGCGCAGCAGCGGAAGCCGCACCTTCGCGAACAGCCGCTCCGCGAGCGCCTGGCGATCGACGTGCCTGCCCAAGTAGACGTTGAGCTCGAAGCGCTCGCTCGCGTCGTGACCCAGCGTCTCCTGCACCAGCGGCTGAATCTCGGCGTCGAGCGCCTGCACGAAGGCCTCCGCCTTGAGATCCTCGATGGCCTTGACGTCGGGGACGGGGCGCTGGCCGCGCGCCTCGGCGAGGAGCGACACGTAGTAGCCCCGACCTTGGTAGCGGCCGGTGCGGCACAGGTTGAGCACGCGCACGCCGCCGTCGCTGCCGTTCTCGGGCTCGGCGAGATACCGGCGCGCCGACAGGACCGTTGCATCCGAGATCTCGAACCACTTCTGATGCTGGTCCGTGACGGCGACCGTTTTCACCTACATCCCAGGTATCCCTTCAGGCGTGGCGTCAGGGCCACTCGCGGCTTGCGTGTCATCTTGCATTCCAGGTGTCTTCGCTTGCGTCTGTATAGCGTGCCGCAGCGACGCACGCAGGCCGGTGGTCGCCGAAACCCCTGTCGGACGAATGCGGACGCCTATCGGGCGCCGAGCGCCCGGGAGCGTGGGCGCGGAACCTGCGCCGCGATGGCGACCGCGTGCAATGCGCGCGCCCCCGCCGTGCGCAAGAGGCGCCCGCAGTTCACACCGGCGGCGGATCCGCGAACCGCGCGAAGTGACGGTGCGCCGCGATCGCCGCGACGAACGAATCCATCGCCGCGTCCGCGTCGCCGTCCTCCTGCACGAGCAGCCCCGGATCGTCTTCCCCCGAGGGCAGCTTCATGGGCACACCCGCGCCCTCGACGGTCGCCCGCGCGGCGCCGAGCACGAGGATCGGCTTGCAGTGCCGGTACTGCTCCTTGATGAACTCCAGCGCGTGTCCCCACTGCGCCATCGCCTGGGCGGCCTCCTTCCCGCCGGGCACCGCCAGCGCGTCGTACAGCACGGCCGGCGTGGTCTCCGCCGTCGCATCGGCGGCGAGGTCCTCGCCCTGCATGGTCGCGACGCGGCCGAGGCGCACGCCCACGAGCCGCGGCACGGCGCCTTCGCCGTTCAGACGCTCGACCAGCGTGCGCACCGCATCGCCGTCGACGCCGTCGCACACCAGGATGGCGACACGCCGCGTCCGGATGCTGCCGTCGCCCGGACGCGCGAGCAGTGAGAGCGCCGGCGACGTCTCGACCTCCGGGGTCGGCGTCGTCTCCAGCGCGCGCGGCAATGCAGCCGGCACGGCCATGCCGAGGTCCCGCGCGAGGCGTTCCGCGAGATCGGCGTCGACGTTGGCGAGCGACGCGACCATGCGCTCGCGCACGGCCGGCACCTGCACCTTGGTGAGCTCGAAGCGGAACGCGCGCACGATGTGCAGCTTCTCCACCGCTGTCTGGCTGTTCCAGAAGAGCCGCGCCTGCAGGTAGTGCTCGGCGAAGCGCTCGGGCCGGCCGCGCACCTTGTCGCCCGCCATGGGCTCGTGGAACGACGTGAAGCCCGCAACCCCCGCCTGGAACGGGCAGCCGCCGGCGAGCGAGTTGGGCTCGTAGGCCACGCGTCCGCGCGCGATCGCCTGCCGGTGCATGCCGTCGCGCTGGTTGTTGTGGACCGGTGCGACGGGCGCGTTGATCGGGATCTCGTGGAAGTTGGGACCGCCCAAGCGCGTGATCTGCGTGTCGACGTACGAATGGATGCGGCCGGCCAGCAGCGGGTCGTTCGTGAAGTCGATGCCGGGCACCACATGCGCCGTGCAGAACGCCACCTGCTCGGTCTCGGCGAAGAAATTGTCCGGGTTGCGCGTGAGCACCATGCGCCCGAGCGGCGTGACGGGCACGAGCTCCTCGGGCACGATCTTGGTCGCGTCGAGGACGTCGAACGACCACTGCTGCGCGTCCTCCTCGCCGAACACCTGCACGCCGAGCTCCCACTCGGGATACGCGCCGGCCTCGATCGCTTCCCACAAATCGCGGCGGTGGAAGTCGGGGTCGGCGCCCGCGATCTTCACCGCCTCGTCCCAGTCGAGCGAGTGCGTGCCCTGCACCGGGTTCCAGTGGAACTTCACGAAGCGCGACTCGCCGTCGGCGTTCACGAAGCGGAACGTGTGCACGCCGAAGCCCTGCATCATCCGGTAGCTGCGCGGGATCGCGCGGTCGGACATCGCCCACATCAGCACGTGCGTCGACTCCGGCATCAGCGACACGAAATCCCAGAACGTGTCGTGCGCGGTCGCCGCCTGCGGCATCTGGTGGTGCGGCTCGGGCTTCGCGGCGTGGATGAGGTCGGGGAACTTCATCGCATCCTGGATGAAGAACACCGGCATGTTGTTGCCGACCAGGTCCCAGTTGCCCTCGTCGGTGTAGAACTTGACCGCGAAGCCGCGCACGTCGCGCGCGGTGTCGGTGGAGCCGCGCTCGCCCACCACGGTCGAGAAGCGCACGAAGACCGGCGTGCGCTTGCCCGCCTGCGCGAACGGCGCCGCGCGGGTGAGCGCCGAGTGGTCGTCGTAGCTCTCGAAGTAGCCGTGCGCGCCGGAGCCGCGCGCGTGCACCACGCGCTCGGGGATGCGCTCGTGGTCGAAGTGGGTGATCTTCTCGCGGAGGACGAAGTCCTCGAGCAGCGCGGGACCGCGCAGGCCCGCCTTCAGCGAGTCCTGGTTCTGCGCGACACGCACGCCCTGGTTCGTGGTGAGCATCTGGCCGCTGTTGTCGGCGCGCACGCGGTCCAGGTTGCCGGTGGCGTAGGTGACCCCCGGAGGCGCCTGCGTGCCGACCTTGCTCGACGTGTTGGCCTCGGTCAGCGTGCTCGCGCCTGCCGACGGATCCTCGGGCTCCGCGTGCGCGCCCTCCTCGGGCAGGTACGCGGCCTCGCCGTACTCGAGCGCCTTGTTGCTGTTGTAGGGGAGCGACGCGGCGAGGTCGCCGGTCACGTCCATCTTGCGCTGCAGGGCGTCGGCGGCGCCGGAGGTATCGTCGGTGGTGCCGCGCGCGGGCCCGCTGACGGTGGAGTGCGCGGCCCCCTTGGTCGTCCTGCTGCGGGTGCCGGTGGTCTTGCGGGTGGCCGTCTTCTTCGTTGCCATGAAGTCCTTTCGGTTCGTGATTCAGGGCGCTGAGCGCCGGTTGCGCGAGAGGTCGATCGCCGCGGGCGTGGCGTCCGCGCACGCGGGACCGCGCGATGACGCCGGCTATGCGCCTCGCCTGTCGTCCTGCCTGCGCTGCCGCGTCGTCAGGTCCGCGCCTCGCGGCCGCCGGTGCCGTGCACCATGCCCATGCCGCCCGCCTGGTACAGCGCGCCCTCGGGGTTGCGCGGCGGCTCCTCGTAGTGCTGGCGGTCGGCCTGCAGCGCGGACATCTTGTCGGCGATCGACGGCATCAGCTTCGCCGTCATCGTGTTGATCTTGGCCATCATCCCGACCTTGACGTCGCGCGTCGGGTCGGTGGCCGCGTCGAGGATCGCGCGCGCCACCTGCTCCGGCTGGATCTGAGGCGACGGCAGCTTGGGCTCGCGGTCCATGTAGTTCTTCGCGTGCTGCGGGTACGGCGTGTCCACCGCGGTCGGCTGGATCAGCGTGATCGACACGTTGCAGTCGGCGACCTCCTCGACCTCGACGCGCAGCGCGTCGGTGAAGCCCTTCACCGCGTGCTTCGACGCCGAGTACATGCCCTGCAGCGGGACCACGGCATCCGACACCTCGCTGCCGACGTTGATGAGCGCGCCGCCCGCGCGCTTGAGGTGCGGCAGCGCGACCAGCGAGCCGTTGACCACGCCCCAGAAGTTGGTGTCGAAGAGGCGCCGGTTGTCGGCCTCCGTCACGTCTTCCAGCTTGCCGTAGATCGACACGCCGGCGTTGTTGATCCACGTGTCGATGCGGCCGTACTCGTCGATCGCGGTGCGCGCGACGTTCTCGACGTCCTCGCGCGACGCCACGTCGGCGGCGACGCACACGGCGCTGCCGCCGCCCGCGGTGATGTCGGCGCAGATGAGGTCGAGCGTCTCGATGCTGCGCGCGGCGAGCACGAGCTTGGCGCCGGCCTCGGCCGCCGCCTGCGCGGTCGCGAGCCCGATGCCGCTCGAGGCGCCGGTGATGACGACCACCTGTTCGGAAAGCGGTTTCAGTTGCATGCGAGATGTCTCCGTTCGATGCGGTCAGGGACGGCGCGCAGGCGCGCCGAATCGGGGGCCCAGGCGTCCGCGAATGGTTGCGCGCAATGAACGCAAGCCATATGCCACGCCGCGCACGCACGTCGCATGCCCCTGCGCGCCGACCACGCTTGCGTGCACGCAGGGCGCGTGCCGCGCCGCCCCGCACGAATTGCGGGTAACTCTTTCCACTGCATGCGCAGTCCCGCGCGGCGCGGCATGCGTCATCGGCGCGGCGCGCGCACGACGATGCGCCCGCCATCGATGCGCAGCACGTCGCGCCACGCGACCTCGCAGGTGCGCGTGCTGCGCAGGCCGAGGCGCTCGAGCCATCCGGGCATCCCGTACACGAGCATCACCACCGGTGCGCCGCCGCGCGCGCCCGGCCGGCCGCGGCAACGGCAGTCGAACACGCGGCCAAGTGCCGTGCCATCCTCGTGCACGACCTCGCACTGCAGGAGCGAGGAGAGCGTGCCGCTCATCCGCCCGGCACCTTCGACCACGCGCGCCGCCAGCGGCGGTCGCCGCGGCCGAGCCCCAGCGCCTGCGCGTCGCGGGCGAGCGCGATGTGCTCGCCCAGCGCACGCACGTCCTCCCACGGCACGCGCACCTGCGCCGACCCGAACAGCGCACGCGCGAGGCGGGCAACGAGCGACGGCAGGCGCGCCTGCGCGGCGCCCGGCCCCACGAGCAGCGCCACCACCACCAGCGGCTCCCCGGGCGCGCCGGCCAGCTCGACGTCGTCGACGATGCCGCACGGCACGCCGTTCACGTCGACGACCTCGTGGTCGAGCACCTCGTGCCCGACGTCGAACGTCGCGCGCCTCATCCCTGGCCTCCGTGCGTGAGCGCGAGCAGCGGGATCGCGGCGATGCCCGCGACCGTCGCCAGGGCGAGATAGAACCAGCCCAGCACCTTCGCCACCGGCCCGTTCGCGTGGCGGCCCATGACCTTCGGATCGCCGGCGGTGAGCAGCAGCGGGAAGTACGTGAGCGGCAGGATGACCACCGAGAACACGATCGCGTACTCCACCACCGACACCGGATCGACGCCGCTCGCGATCACGAGCGCCGCGAGCAGGAACGTCGCGAGCCACGCGAACGTGAACCGCGGCGCGTCGCGCGGCCGGCGGAACTTGCCCCACGGCCAGCCCAGGAACTGCGCGAGGCTGTACGCGCCGGAGAGCGCGGTCTCGATCGCCGCGCCGGCGAACGCGAAGAACATGCCCGCCAGCGCGATGAAGAGGCCGGCGCGCCCGAACTGCTCGGCGGCCGCCAGCGCGGCCACGCCCGGCATCTGCGGCGCGATGCCGAGCGGCGCGAAGAAGCGGTCGCCGATGACGATTAGCGCGATGCACAGCGACGACCCCAGCGCCGAGCCCACGATGGCGATCACGCGGTTGAGCGGGATGTCCTCCGGCTTCCAGCGGTCCTCGATCGCGCCGGCCGCGTAGAAGTACGTCTCGTACGGCAGCATGATCGAGCTCACCAGCGCCACCGTGTAGTACGCGAACAGGCGGTACTCGCGCGCGGACTCGACGGGCGGCAGCTGCGGCACGAAGCCCGCCGCGACCTCGCCCCAGTCGCGGACCTCGCCCCACGCGACGACGGCGAAGATCACGAGCAGGAGGCCGCCCAGCCCGAACACGCGCTCGATCCACTTGAACGGCAGCACCCACACCGCGAGCACGAGGAACGCGAAGGCCGCGGCCACCCACATCCGGTACGCGCCGCCACCGGCGAGCTGCCACAGGAGCGCGATGGCGCCGATCTCGGCGGCGCAGGTGAGCAGGTTCACCGCGAGCGCGGCGACCAGCGTGACCAGCCCGACGTCGAGGCCGACGCGCTCGCGGATCACGTTGAACACCGGCTGCCGGGCGACCGCCGCGACGCGGCCCGCCATCTCGCTGTAGACGATGATGCCGACGGTGCCGACCGCGACCACGAACAGCAGCGTGTAGCCGAAGCGCACGCCCGCGTTGAGCGCGAACGTGAGCTCGCCGACCTCGACGAAGCCGCCTACCGCCGTCATGATGCCGAGGAAGATCTCGAGCGCCTTCTGCATCGGCGTTCAGCGCTCCTGCAGTCCGCGCGCCAGCACGTGGAAACGGGCGCTCGCGCGCGCGAGGTCGTCGTGCAGCGCGGGCAGGGCATCGTGCGCGGCGCCCTGCGCGAGCGTGCCGAGCTGCGCGGCCACCGACTGCGCGAGCGCCGCACCGGCGGCTGCTTCGCGCGCGGCGCTCGCCGGCGCCTCGGTCAGCTTCTGCGCCGCCGCCTGCACGCCGTCGCCGAGCTGGCGCGCCTGCATGCGCACGAACGTGTCGGTGAGGCGTCCGTCCGCCGCCTCGCGGGCGAGCAGCGCCGCTTCCGCCGCGCGCGAGCGCAGGTCCTGCAGCGCGATGCGGGTGCCGGTGACGTCCGTATGCGGCCAGGCCGCGGCCACGGCGGCCGCGACGGCGGGCACCACGATCGACACCGCGAGCGCGACGTGCAGCGCGCGCGAGCCGTGCGCGCCCTGCTTCATCGCAGCACCGCCGACGGCGTGAGGCGCGGCGGCGTGCGCGGATCGCGCCGCGCGAGCAGGCGCCACATCACGGCCAGCGCGGCCGCCATGTACGCCGTGCCGCCCGGCACCCACATCAGCAGGCCGCCCACCTGCTGGTCCTCGAGCGCGGAGCCGAACCACGGCGGCGCCGCATCCGCCGCGAGGTACCACGGCGTCGCGGCGAACGTAAGCAATGCGCCCAGCGCACCGGTCCCCAGCATCGTGACGAACTGGCCCATGATCACCGGCGCCGGCCGCGCGCGCCCGACGGCGCCGCGCATCGCCCACCAGAACGCGAGCGCCGCGAACAGGAAGCACGCGTGCTGCAGCGCATGCCACCACGGATGCACGAGCGCGTGCCGGAAGAGCGGCGGCGCGTGCCACGCGAAGAGGATCGCGAGCTGCAGCACGGTGGCGCCGACGGGCGCGGTGAGCGTCGTCCACGCCGCACGCGGCGCCGGCGCGGCGGTGAGTGCGTGCAGCCCCCGCCGTGCGCGCGCCGGCAGCGCCCACGCGAACGCGCCCAACGGCCGGCCGAGCACCAGCAGCGGCGCCGCCACGAGCATCAGCGCCTCGTGCTGGATCATGTGCAGCGTGAACGACGCCGCGGCCCAGGCGTCGAGCGGCGACACGAGGGCGAGCGCGAGGACGGCGAGCCCGGCGGCGAACGATGCGGCCTGCCTCGCGGTGGCGCCGCGCCCCGGCCCGGCGCGCCGCCACAGGCGCGTCACGCCGAGCGCATACCACGCGCCGGCCAGCACGAGGAGCGCGACCACCAGCGGCTCGCTCGCCGCCTCCGCCGGGCCTGCGTGGGCGTGCGCGAGCGTGGGCAGCGCGAGCAGCGCAGTCGCGGTCAGGCGACGCACGGCGGAATCGCGAGGCGGGTCGCCCATTGCGCGAGCACCGAGAGGGTCGAGAGCGCCGCCACCGATACGGCGAGCTCCGCGAGGAACGCCTGCCGGGCGCCGAGCGGCGTCCCCTGCCGGGTGCGCGCGACGCGCATGCCGCGCCAGCCGGCGGCGGTCATCGCGAGTGTGGCGGCCAGCGCCACGGCCGACACCGCGTCGAGCACGTGATGAAGCTGCGACGCGCACGCCCACGGGACGAGCGCGTAGGCGAGCGAGAGCTGGGTCAGCATGACCGCGGGTGCAACCACGATGCCGAGCCACGATGCCATCGCCGACCTCCCCTCAGAGCAGCCGCGCGCCGAAGTAGATCACCGCGTAGATCGGCAGCCACGCGCCGACGACGAAGTACCAGTAGAACGCGTTGTCGCTCACGTCCGCGAACCGCCGCGCCTCCAGCGGCCCGGTGAACACGAGGATGTTCAGCACCACGGTGTCGAACCAGTCCGTCAGCACGTGCGTGGTGTGCAGGCCGAGCAGCATCCACACCGCGGAGCCGTACGCGTTCGTGTCCCAGCGCACCCCGAGCGCCGTGAACTCGAACGCGCGCAGCACGAGGAACACGACCGCGAACGCCGTGCAGACGGTGAGCCAGATGCGCACGCCGCGCAGGTCCTGCCGCTCGGCCGCGCGCTTGGCGAGCTGGTTGGGCACGAGGCTCGCCAGCATCACGAGCGTGTTGAGCGTGCCCCACAGGAGGTCGGGCGGCGACGCGCTGGGCGGCCACTCGTGCACGCGCGTGCGGACGTAGAAGTAGACGACGATCGCGAGCGCGAACACCGTGCCCTCGACCGCCATCACGCCGAGCGTGCCCCACCACATCACGCTGCGGTCGCCGAAGGCGAAGCTCGGCAGCGGCGCGGCGTCGACGTCGCCCAGGGCGCGTGCGGCCGTGGCGGGTGCGGCACCGTTCACGGCGCCACTCCCGGCGGCGACGGTGCCTTCTCCAGCGCGCGGCTCTTCGCGGTCTCCTCGCGCGACGGCCAGAACCACGCGGTCAGCGCGACGACCACCGGGATCGTGCCCCACACCACGGCCCACGGCGTGAAGATGGACGCGATGAACATGACCGCGGTGAAGATCGCAGCGACCAGCGGCCAGATCGTCGCGGTGGGCCACGCGGTGCGGTGATCGGGCGTCGCGTCGAGCGCGGTAGTGACGAGCACCTCCGGCGGGTCGAGGGCCAGCCCTTTCACCGTGCCCGCAATGCCGCCCGCTTCCCACAGCGGTGAGCGCGACGCGACCACCGGCAGCCGGCGGAAGTTCTCCGCGGGCGGCGGCGACGTGGTCGCCCATTCGAGCGTATCGGCGCCCCACGGATTGTCGCCCGCCGGCGCGCCGTGGCGGCGGCTCCACGCCGCGTTGACGATGAACAGCAGCACTGCCGTGGCGATGGTGGCCGCGCCGATCGTCGCGACGAGGTTGAGCGTGCCCCAGCCCATGTCGGCCGGGTACGTGTAGATGCGCCGCGGCATGCCTTCGAGGCCGAGCTGGTGCATCGGGAAGAACGTCACGTTGAACCCGACGAAGAACAGCCAGAACGACCAGCGCCCGAGCCGCTCCGACATCATGCGGCCGGTGATCTTCGGGAACCAGTACGCGAACCCGCCGAACAGCGGGAACACCGCGCCCCCGATCAGCACGTAGTGCAGGTGCGCCACCACGAAGTACGTGTCGTGCACCTGCAGGTCGAGCGGCACCGAGGCCAGCATGATGCCGGTGAGGCCGCCCAATAGCAGGATGAAGAAGAAGCCCAGCACGAACAGCAGCGGCGTGCGCAGCACGACGCGGCCCGTCCACAGCGTGGCGATCCAGCAGAAGATCTGGATCGCGGTCGGCACCGCGATGACCATGCTCGCGGCCGTGAAGAAGCTCTTGCCGAGCTCGGGGATCGACGTCGCGAACATGTGGTGCACCCACAGCGCGAACGCCATGAAGCCCGTCGCGATCACCGCCGTCACCATCGCCGGGTAGCCGAACACCGGGCGCCGCGCGAACGTCGCGACGATCGCGGAGATGATGCCGAGGCCGGGCAGGAAGATGAGGTAGACCTCGGGGTGGCCGAAGAACCAGAAGAGGTGCTGCCACAGCAGCGGGTCGCCGCCCTCGGCGTAGTTGTAGAAGTGCGTCTGCACCAGCCGGTCCATGATGAGCGCGGTGCTCGCGAACATCACCGACGGCATCGCGAACAGGATCACGAACATCGTGACCACCATCGCCCACACGAAGAGCGGGATGCGGTGCAGCGCCATGCCGGGCGCGCGCAGCTTGAACACGGTCGTGATGATCTCGACGGCCACCAGCAGCGCCGACACCTCGGTGAACGTGATGAGCTGCGCCCAGAAGTCGCTGCGCTTGCCGATGCCGTACTGCGGCCCGGACAGCGGCACGTAGTTGAACCAGCCGGCATCGGGGCCGATGTCGAGAAGGAACGCGCCGTACAGCATGAGGCCGCCGAAGAGATAGACCCAGTACGCGTACGCGTTCATGCGCGGGAACGCGATGCTGCGCGCGCCGACCATCAGCGGCACGAGGTAGACCGCCATCGCCTCCATCACGGGCACGGCGAACAGGAACATCATCGTCGTGCCGTGCATCGTGAAGATCTGGTTGTACTTGTCGGGGCCGATCAGCGTCGACTCCGGACGCGCGAGCTGCAGGCGCATCAGCGCGGCCAGCACGCCGCCCGCGACGAAGAAGCCGAACGCCGTGAGGATGAAGCGCCTGCCGACGCGCTTGTGGTCGATGGTCGCCAGGGCGCCCCAGAGGCCCGGGCGGTCGACCCACGCGTTGCCCGCGGCCGCGTCGCGCTCGCCGCGGCCCTGCCCGACGACGGTGGTCGCGCCGGTCATCGCAGCGTCGCGAGGTAGGCGAGCAGCGCGTTCATGTCGTCGGCGGGTAGTGGCTGCGGCGGCATGTTGTTGCCCGGCTTGATCGCCGGCGCGTCGCGCACCCACGCGGCGAGGTGCGCGGGCGTGTTCTCGAGCGCGCCGGCGCCGAGCGTGCGCCGGCTCGCGACGTGCGAGAGATCGGGCGCCATGCGCGCGGCCGCCTGCGTGCCCGCCACCGCGTGGCACATGGGACACGTGGTTGCTGCGAACACGTCGCGGCCGCGCTGCGCGAGCGGCGTGGCGGGCGGCGGTGCGGCCTCGCGCTGCTGCAGGAGCCAGCGCTCGTAATCGTCGGACGGCACCGCGATCACCCACAGTGCCATCATCGCGTGCTGCCAGCCGCAGAACTCCGCGCACTGCGCGCGATACGCGCCCGGCTGGTCGGCGCGCAGCGCGAGCGTGTTGGTGCGGCCGGGGATGAGGTCCTTCTTGCCCGCGAGGTTCGGCACCCACAGGCTGTGGATGACGTCGCCCGCCTGCAGCGTGAGCAGCACCGGGCGGCCCACCGGGATGCGGATTTCGTTCGCGGTGGTGAAGACGTTTGACGCCTGCGGATCGTCGTAGCGCACCTCCCACCACCACTGGTGGCCGGTGACCTCGATAGTGACCGCATCGGTGAGCGGCAGCTGCGCGAGGGCGCGATCGGTGGCGAGCGACGCCGCGAACACGCCCGCGAGGCCCGCGATCGACAGCGCGACGGCGCCGCCCACCCACTTCGGCAGCGGACGGTCGATCGCGTCCGTGTCGACGGTGGGCGGCAGCAGCCGGCCGGCGCCGCGGCGCATGCCGCGCAGCACGCCGGCGGCGAAGGCGATGAAGACCGCGGCGAACACCGCGATCGACGTCCACAGCATCACGTGCCAGAGCCCGTGGATGTGCGTGGCCTGCGGACCCGCCGGCGACAGCGCGTTCTGCGTCGGCGTCGCGAGCACCGCGTCGCACGCGAGCCATGCGAGGAGCGGCAGCGGCTTCATCGCGTCGGTGCGTTCACCGGGTTCGCGGGCTCGGTTGGCACGCGGTTCTCCGCCGGCGCGGACTGCAGCGCGTCGTTGCGGCTCGGGGCGACGTCCTTGCGCACCTGCCCCGACAGCGAGCGCACGTACGCCGCGATCTGCCACACCTGGTAGTCGGGGATGCGCCCCTGGAACGACGGCATGCCGTTGGGACGGCCCTGCAGGATCGACGCCACGATGTTCGCGGGCTCGCCGCCGTAGAGCCACTCGTCGTCCATCAGCGCGGGGCCCTTGTCGCCGCCGCCGTTGGCGTGGCAGCCGTTGCAGTTGTACCAGCGGAAGAGGCGCTTGCCGTCGGCCACCGCCTGCGCGTTCTCGTCGTACGGATTCGCGAGCTGCGACGGCGCGCCGCCCTTCACGAGCTCGTTCATCGCCACGGTCCGCGTGGTGGTCGCGGCGGACGGCGGCTGCGCGAGGTCGCGCTTCTCGCGCTCGCAGCCGGTAACGGCGAGCACGGCGGCGCAGGCCGCGAGCGCGATGCGGTTGGGGCTCACGATCCCCCCGCGCGCGGCGCCAGCGGCAATCGCGGCACCGCGTACTCGTCGAGCACCGCGTCGATCTCCGGCTGCAGATGCAACAGCGTCTGCGCGAGCGCGCGTGCGAGCTCGCCGTCGCCGCGGCGCACGCCCATGCCGATCGCGAAGTCGGTCGGCAACGAAGCGCCGGCCGTGATCGGCGTGACCGCGAGCGGAACCTGCGCGCGGCGCGCGAACCATCCGGCCTGCGGCCCCCACAGCACGCCCACGTCGAGCGTGCCCTCGGCGATCGCCGCGACGATGCGCTGCGCGACGGGCCCGTCGCCGAACATCGGGAAGCCCGTCACGTTGTCGACGTAGCCGTGCGCCGCGAGGGCCAGCGCCGGCGGCGTCGCCGCGAGGTCGTTGCCGACAAGTGCGATGCCGATGCGCAGGTGCGCGAGCTGCGGGTCGTCGAGCGACGTGAGGTCGCGCAGCACGGACGACGGGTACACGAACACGTACGGCGCGCGGTAGTACGGCGGCGTCGCGAGCGTGCGCTCGACGGCGACCGGCACGCCCATCACGACGTCGCACTCGTGCGCGCCGAGCGTCTTGCGGATGAAGCCGCGGCGGTCGGGCAGCCAGTAGTAGTCGACCTCGCGGTCCATCGCGTGCGCGACCAGCTGCGCGATGCGATTCTCGAAGCCGCTGCCGTCGGCGGCCGAGAACGGAAGGTTGTCGGGGTCGGCGCAGACGCGCAGCGTATCGGTGGCGACGGCGGGAAGGGTGCAGGCGGCGAGTGCGAGGGCGCAGGCGATGCGATGGAGAAGCGGTGACGGAGATTTCTTCTCGCACTGGTGCAGTTCGCCGCCCCTCACCCCAGCCCTCTCTTGCAGAGCGCGCGGTCGCAAGCATGCGACCGCCGCATTTCCGGCGGCGAGCATGCTCGCCGAATTCCCGGAAATGCCCCCGCGAGCGGGGAGAGGGAGCGCCAATTGGCGGGCGCGGGGCGCAATGAGAGTGAGAAATCGTTTCGCAAGTGATGACAGGAGCGCAGTGGGTGTCAGAGGTCGTTTCGCAAGTGGTGTCAGAGGTCTTTGCCGCAGCGTGATTGGTGTCACGGATCCATGTCGAAGTGAGCAAAGCCCGCCGCACGACACTCGTTGTTGCGTAGCGTTTTCCGGCGGCCGCCGCAGGGCCGCTCCCAAGGCGGCCGACTGACCTGCAATAAGCGCGTCCCTCACTCCGACCGTCCCCATGTCCCTCGGAACGGACGGCCCACGGTGTAGGGTTCGCACTTCCGGCCGCAAAAGGCGCGACGCCGGACGGGCGTCATCCACCGCCCGCACGGACGCCTTTTGCGGACGCTCAAGGCAACGCGAAGACATAGAGCATCCCCCCCTTGGTGGTGCGCTGGGGAAGGTCGGGCAGCAGGTTGGCGAAGCCGGTGGCGGCGGTCTTGTCGCGCGTGTCGATCGCGCCCGACACGACGGTGCCGGCCCAGCCGCCGACGCCGGAGAGCACGGCGACGTATTGCCTGCCGTCGGGCCCGCGATACGACACGGGCTGGCCGATGATTCCCGAGCCGGTCTTGAACTGCCAGAGCGGCTTGCCGTCGCGCGCATCGACGGCCTTGAACCAGCCGTCCAGCGTGCCGTAGAACGCGACATCGCCGGCGGTGACGAGCGCGCCGCTCCACACCGGCAGGTCTTCCCTGATGTCCCACGCCTTGCGGTTCGCGGCCGGGTCCCAGGCGGTGAACGCGCCGCGGTTGCCGCCCGGCCCCGGCTTCATCCTGAGCTCCGCGCCCACGTAGGGCGTGCCCGCGATGTAGCTCACCTGCGCCGTCTCCGCGTCCTGGCAGATGTTCTGGTGCGGGATGTACACGAGCTTCGTGCGCGGCGAGTATGCGGCGGGCTGCCAGTCCTTGCCGCCGGGCGACGCGGGGCAGATGTCGCGCACCGTGAGCCCGACCTTCGGCTCCTTCTCCGGGTTGTACTTCAGTCGTCCCGACCCCTTGTCGACGCCCGTGGACGTCGTCACGTAGTGGAACGGCTCGGCGGAGATCACCTCGCCGGTGCCGCGGTCGAGCACGTACACGTAGCCGTTGCGATCCGGATGCACGACGACCTTGCGCGGGCCGTTGGCGCCGGGAATGTCGAGCAGCAGGTTCTCGTTGACGCCGTCGTAGTCGTGCAGGTCGTGGGGCGAGAACTGGTAGAACCACACCGCCTCGCCGGTGGCCACGTCGCGCGCGAAGAGGCCCGACGTCCAGAAGTTGTCGCCGGGCCGCTGCTCGGGATTCCACGGACCGGGGTTCGCGGTGCCGTAGAACACGAGGCCGCTGTCCGCGTCGTACGACACGAATCCCCACACCGTGCCGCCGCCGATCTTCCACGCCTCCGCCGGCCACGACGTGATGCCTAAGTCTTTGCCCTTGTCCTTCGCGTAGAACGGCCGGAAGCGCGCGCCGATCAGCACGTCGCGGTCCGGCCCCGTGCTCCACGCGCGCCACGCCTCGCGCCCCGTGGCCGCGTCGAGCGCGACCAGCCATCCACGCACGCCGTACTCGCCGCCGCTGTTGCCGACCAGCACCTTGCCGGCGGCGACGAGCGGCGCCATCGTCATCGTCTCGCCGTTGCGGATGTCGCCCAGCCGCACGCGCCAGAGCTCCGTGCCGCTCTGCGCGTCGAGCGCGATCGTCTGGTTGTCGAGCGTGTTGAAGAAGATGCGCCCGTCGGCGTACGCGACGCCGCGGTTGACGGTGTCGCAGCACGCGACACCCTGCGACGCCGCGAGCGGCTTCGGCTCGAACTTCCACTTGACGGGCGCGCCGGGCTGCCCGAGGTCGAGCGCGTACACGACGTTGGGATACGGCGTGACGAGGTACATCGTGCCGCCGACGACGACCGGCGCCGCCTCGTGGCCGCGCAGCACGCCCGTCGAGAACGTGAACGCGAGCTTCAGCGTGGCGACGTTGGCGGCGGTGATGTCCGGCAGGTCCGCGTAGCGCGTGTTCGCGAAGTCCTTCGCCGCCATCGGCCAGTCGCCGGGCGCCACGGCGGCCGCCGCGCATGCGCACGGCGCGAGCGCGCACAGCAGCACGAGCGCCGCGCCGTGCGTTGCTACGCGCGTCACCGGGGCTGGCCGCGCGTCGTTCCTGTCCGGGAAGGCCATGTCGTGGGAGTCCTGTGCGCCTTCACGGTGCAAGGTCCGTACCATGGCCCGCCACCCTCGTGCGGAGGCGGCATTGGCGCGCGCGAAGCCGTAGAGTCGACCGGAACGCGTGCAAGATTTGCAATGGCCGCGCCGGCGCGCGGCGCCGCGACGACGCGTGCCGCGGACGCTCGTCAGCGCCGCGCGGATCCCGGCTCGCTCTGCCGGCGGTGCGCCTCCGCCATCACTTCCGACGGCATCACCATCGCGACCGCCGCCTCGAGCTTGTTGCGCAGGCCGGTGATCACGCTGGCGTCGCCGCGCATCATCGCGTCGAAGCCGCTGCGCGCGACGTCGGCCGGATCGTCCTTGTCCGCCTGCCCGATGCGCGTGTCCTGCATGCCGGCGCGCTCGAAGAACTCCGTCTGCGTCGCGCCCGGCATCAGGCACGTCACGCTCACGCCCGTGTCGCGCAGCTCGTTGCGCAGCGCCGCGGCGAACGAGTCGATGAACGCCTTGGTCGCGTTGTAGACCGCGTTGAACGACCCCGGCATGAAGCCGGCGATCGACCCCGTCAACAGGATGCGGCCGCGGCCGCGCGCGCGCATGTCGCGGCCGACGCGGTGCACGAGCTCGAGCGTGCCCATCACGTTGGTGTCGACGACGTGCTGCAGCGCGCGGAAGTCGAGGTCGAGGAACGCGCCGCCCAGGCCGCGGCCCGCGTTGGCGAGCAGCGCGTCGACCGGGCGCCCGCGCGTCGCGGCGTGGACGCGCGCGATGCCTGCCGCGGTCGCGAGGTCGACCTGCAGCGCGTCGACGTCGACGCCGTACGCGGCGAACTGGCGGGCGGCGGCGTGGATTTCGTCCTCGTCGGCGACGACGAGCAGGTCGAAGCCCGCGCGGGCGCAGCAGATCGCGAGCTCGTAGCCGATGCCGCTCGACGCGCCGGTGACGATGGCGTAGCGGATGTCCTGGCGTGGCATGAGGCCTCCTCGAAAATGTTGCAAGCGGTGGCTAGCGTTGCGGCGGCGGCGTGGCTTGCCCGAAGCGCCCGACGAGCACGCCGCTGCCGATCACGTGGCCCTTCATCGCGGCGACCAGCGTGTCGCGATCCGCGCCGGGCGGCAGCTCGAGCATCGTGTCGAGCGCGAAGACCTGGATCACGTAGCGGTGCGGGCGGTCGCCCACCGGCGGCCGCGGCCCGAAGTAGCCGATCGAGCCGCGCGTCGTGAGGCCCTGCAGCAGGCCCTCGGGCTCGGTGAGGCGCGGCTGCTCCTGCAGGCCTTCGGGCAGGCGCGTGGTCGCCGCCGGGATGTTCCACGCGACCCAGTGCACGAACGGCGCGACCGGCTTCGCGTCGGGATCCTCCATCAAGAGCGCGTACGAGCGCGCCTCGGGCAACGCCGTCCACTGCAGCGGCGGTGATACGCCCTCCGCGTATTCGCTGTAGCGCATCGGGATCGCGGCGCCGGCCCGCAGCGCCGGCGACGTCACCGTGAGCCGCTTCGCCTCGCGCGGTGCCACGCGCTCGCTCGCGAGCGGCACGCCGTCGCCCTTCGCCGCCTGCGCGAGCATGCGCGCCGCCGGCGCGGGCGCCGTTGGCGGCACCGCCGCGCCCGGCGTCGCATTCACCGCCGCGATGCGATAGATCACGCCGTTCGCGTCGTCGCCCATGAGCAGCGCGCCGTCGCGCGCGATCGCGAGGCCCATCGGCCGCGCGAAATGCGCGGCGCCGCCGTCGGTCAGGAAGCCGGTGACGAACGGCTCGAACGACTTCGGCTGCCCATCGGCAAAGTGGATGCGCACGATCTCGTACCCGGACGCCGGATTCCGGTTCCACGAGCCGCGCATCGTGACGAATGCGTCGTCGTGATACTCCGCGGGGAAGCTGCCGCCGGCCGGGTAGAACACCATCTGCATCGGCGCCGCGTGCGCGATGTAGCCCAGCACCATCGGCGTGGAGAGCGCACGCCACTGCTCCTTCGTGATCTCGCCCGGCGGCGTGCTCTGCGGATTGAGGCCGCCGTCGCCCCACACGTGCGGCCAGCCGTATTGATGGCCGGCCTCGATGCGGTTGAGCTCCTCGGGCTGCACCTCGTCGCCCAGGAAGTCGATGCCGTTGTCCATGCCCCACAGCTCGCCGGTGACCGGATGCCACGCGAAGCCGATGGTGTTGCGCAGGCCCGACGCGACGATCGTCCGCTGCTTCCCGTCGGGCGTCATGCGCAGGATCGTCGCGTTCTCGGCGTTGGCCTCGTTGCACGCGTTGCAGGTCGAGCCGATGCTCGCGTAGAGCATGCCGTCGGGACCGAAGGCCAGCGTGCGGTTCGCGTGCTGGCCCGCGTCGGGCAACTCCTTGGTGAGCAGCGTGAGCGGGCCGAGCGTGCCGTCGGCCTTGATGTCCGCGAAGTAGAGCTCCTTGACGGTGACGAGGTACAGACGGTTGTCGCGAATCGCGAGCCCGTGCGCGTGGGGCCGGTTGGCGACGATCGCCGGGGGATTGTCCGCGCGGCCGTCGGCGTCGGCATCGCGCAGCAGCACCACGTCGCCCTGGTCGCGGCGGCTCGCGTACACGTCGCCGTTGGGCGCGACCGCGATCACGCGCACGTTCTTCAGCCCGCTCGCGAAGACCGACACCTTGAATCCCGCCGGCACCTTGAGCGCGGCGATGCGCTCCCCGGTGGCCTCGACCTTCGCCGGCTTCCACACGTTCGTGCTCGCCTGCACGCGCGTGCCGTCGCCCTGTTGCGCGCGGGCCAGCGTGGACACGATCGCGCCGATCGCGAGCAGCGCGATCGCGGCGCGCGCCGCGTCCCCCGTCCACCACGGTGCGCGCCCCCGTCCGCGCAGGTGCTCTTCGCTCGCCATGGGAATCAGCGCGTTCGCCGCGCGAGGCGGCCTGCGGGATGCGGATGCACGTGGGACATGGAAGGCGGCAGCGGAGTGGAGGGACGCCCCACCGACGCAAGCCGTATGCCATGCGCCGCGACCGCGCCGGACCGCGGCCTGCGCGATGCGCGCCGCAAGATTTGCGACCTTCGCAGGCAATTGTTACCGGCGGCGATGCGCGCCGGCGATCCCTGCGCAGGAGAAGCACGGGGGCTTCGGCGCGGCACGCGCCTTGCGAGCACGCATCCCCGGCCCGACCTTCACGATCACGACCGGATGTCTTCCGCGCCCCGCGTCCACCCGACCCCGCCTTCCCCGTTGCAATCCGCGGCGCCCGCGCCCGACGTGCACGCCGCCGCCCTCGCCCACCGCTGGCCGCGCCGCCTGTGGATCGTCCGTCACGGCGAGAGCGCGGGCAACGTCGCGCGCGACGCCGCCGAGCAGGGCGGCGAGCTGCGCATCGACATCGCGTATCGCGACGTCGACACGCCGCTGTCCGCGCTGGGCGAGCAGCAGGCGGCCGCGCTCGCGCACTGGTTCGCGCAGGCGCCCGAGGACGAGCGGCCGACGGTCGTGCTGGCGTCGCCCTACGTGCGCGCGCTGGCGACGGCACGCGCGATCGTCGACCGCTGCGGCGAGCTCATCGAGGACCCGCGCGTCCACGCCGACGAGCGGCTGCGCGAGAAGGAGTTCGGCATCCTGGATCGCTGGACCGTGAAGGGCATCGCGCACGCGCACCCGGACCTGGCGGCGCAGCGGCGGCACGTCGGCAAGTTCTATTTCCGCCCGCCCGGCGGCGAGAGCTGGTGCGACGTGATCCAGCGCCTGCGCAGCTTCGTCGACTGCATGCGGCAGGATCACCCGGGCGAGCGCGTGCTGATCGTCGCGCACCAGGTGATCGTCAACTGCTTCCGCTATCTCCTCGAGCACCTGGACGAGCACGCGATCCTCGCCATCGACCGGGCTGCCGACGTGCCCAATTGCGCGGTGACGACGTACGCCTTCGACCCGGCGCTCGGCAAGCGCGGCGGCATGCAGCTCGTCGCGGCGAACTTCGTCGCGCCGCTCGTCGCCTCGCATACGCCGATCACCACCGAGCCCGACCTGCCGGTCGCGCCGAAGGCGTGAGCGGCATGGCGCGTGCCCCGCGCACCACCCGGGCGACGCACGCGGGCCGGTCGCGCGAACCCCGCATGCGCAACATCGACGACGCGCTGCTGCGCGCGTGGCCGCTGCCGGCGCCGGATGCCGACGGCGACAAGGACGGTCGCGGACGCCTGCTCGTCATCGCGGGCAACCGGGAAACACCGGGCGCCGCGCTGCTCGCCGCGACCGCCGCGATGCGCGCCGGGGCGGGCAAGGTGACGGTGGCCACCGGCGAGCGGATCGCGGTGATGCTGGGCCTTGCCGTGCCCGAGGTCCGCGTGATCGCATTGCCCGAAGGCGACGACGGCGCGCTGCGGCGCAACGCGTGGCGCGCGCTCGATGCGCTCACCGCGCCGTTCGATGCCGTGCTCGCGGGGCCCGGCCTCGGCGACGAGGAAGGCGTGGCGCGCGTGATCGACGAGGCCCTCCGGCGCAACGACGCCGCGACCGCGATCCTCGACGCGGCGGCGTTGCCGCTGCTCGCGCGCGGCCGCCTGCCCCCATCCACGCGCGCGGCGCACGTCGCGACCCCGCACGCCGGCGAAATGGCGCGGCTCACCGGGCTCGACAAGGACGCCATCGAGGCGGACCGCGAGTTCGTCGCCCGCGAAGCTGCGGCGCGCCTGCACGCCGTCGTCGTGCTCAAGGGGGCGGACACGGTGATCGCGGCCCCCGACGGCCGCGCATGGCGGCACGCGGGCGCGAATCCCGGGCTTGCGATGTCCGGCTCCGGCGACGTGCTCGCCGGACTCATCGCAGGGCTCGCCGCGCGTGGCACGCCGGCCGAGCAGGCGGCCGTGTGGGGCGTTGCGCTCCATGCCGCCGCCGGCGCCGCGTTCGCGCGGCAGCTCGGCCCCGTCGGCTTCCTCGCGCGCGAGCTCACCGCCGTCGTGCCGGCGTTGCTCGCAGCACGCGCCGCGAGGTCGCGATAGCAATCGTGTCCGCAAGCCGGGTCAGCGGCGGCGCTTAAGCAACGTCTTCATCCCGAACCGGGGCTCGGCGAAAACCGCGATTTCCCAGTTTGTGCATTTGGAACCGTCGGCCTATATTGCGCCGGCACCGTGCAGCCGCGCCGGGCTCCCAGCGTTCCTAAGAAGGACAAGCCGTGGAATTCGCCAGCCGGTATCCGGACGTTCCGATCCCGGACATCCCGTATCACACGCTGATCCTGCAGAACGCAGCGGACATTCCCGACAGGCCCGCGTTCATCGACGGGCCGAGCGGGCGCACGCTGACGTACCGCGACGTCGAATCCGGCGCGCGCCGGATCGCGTCGTCCCTCGCACGACGCGGCTTCCGCAAGGGCGACGTGTTCGCGATCGTGCTGCCCAACGTTCCCGAGTACGCGCTCGTCTTCCACGGCGTGCTGATGCTGGGGGGCGTGGTTACCACGGCCAATCCGCTCTACACGGTCGACGAGCTTGCCTTCCAGCTGAGGGACACGCGCGCGCGGTTCGTCGTGACCCTTGCGGCGGTCCTCGACAAGGTGGGCGCAGCGGCACGTCGCGCCGGGACCGAGGAGGTCTTCGTCCTCGGCGAGGCGCAGGGCGCGACGCCGATCGCAGCGTTGCTGCATGGCGACGGCATCGTGCCCGAAGTCGCGATTCATCCGCGTACCGACCTGGCCGTCCTGCCGTACTCGAGCGGCACGTCGGGACGCGCGAAGGGAGTGATGCTCACGCATCACAACCTGGTGTCGATCACGCGCCAGATCGACGGCGTCGGCGTCCGGACCTTGGACGAGGATTCACGGGTTCTTGCCGTACTGCCCTTCTTTCACATCTACGGCATGGTCGTCTTGATGAACTTCCCTCTCTACCGGATGGCGAGTTGCATCACCCTGCCGCGCTTCGATCTGGAGCAGTTCCTGCAGATCGCCCAGGACCGCAAGGTGACGCACCTGTATGTCGTGCCACCGATCCTGATCGCACTGGCGAAACATCCGCTCGTGAGCCGGTTCGATCTTTCATCGGTTCGATTCGTCAATTCGGGTGCTGCGCCCCTCGCCGCGAGCACGCAGGTCGACGCCGCGCGCCGCCTCGACGCGGTCGCGACGCAGGGATACGGAATGACCGAGACGAGTGCCGCGATCGCGATCACGCCGGGCCAGCCGGATCTCGTGCGCGCGGGTTCGGTCGGCCTGCTGCTGCCCAACATGAAAGCCCGGATCGTCGATCCCGCGACCGGCGCGGCGCTCGGGCCCAACGATAATGGCGAGATCTGCGTACGCGGGCCGAACGTGATGCAGGGCTATCTCGACAACCCTGCGGCCAACGCCGAGGCGTTCAAGGGCGGCGACTGGTTCCACACCGGCGACATCGGCCATGTCGACGACGACGGGTATTTCTACATCGTCGACCGCGTCAAGGAGCTGATCAAGTACAAGGGCATGCAGGTCGCCCCCGCCGAGTTGGAGGGCGTCCTGCTCTCCCACCCCGCCATCGCCGAAGGCGCCGTGATCCCGGTCCCCGACGAGGAAGCCGGCGAGATCCCGAAGGCGTTCGTGGTGCTGAAAGGCAACGTCACGCCGGAGGAAATCCTGGACTACGTCGCCGCGCGCGTCGCGCCGCACATGAAGCTCCGCGCCGTCGAGATCGTGTCCGAGATTCCAAAGTCGCCTACCGGAAGGCTGCTGCGCCGCGTGCTGGTGGAACGCGAACGCGCACGGCGCGCCCTCTGAGCCGGGCCAGCACTGGCGCGCATTGCGCCGGCATTCACCATCGGTGCATGTGAAACGTCGCGTGCCCGACGAGATGCGCTCCGCGGTTGCTGCGTCGAGGCTTGGCCGGCATACTGCCCGCGTCGCTCGACCACGGGGAGTCCTGCATGGAGTGGCCCACGATCGCGCAGATCTCGAGTCTCGCCCCGCTGCCTGCCGGATATCGCTACGAGAAGCTGTCGGCCGCGGACGTGTCGCAGCTCATCGCCGGCATCCGCCGCTGGCATCCGGACATCGCGGTGGGGGGCGGCAGCTGCTACCTGCGCGAATCGTTCTATGCGGCCAGCGTCTGCCTCGACGACGAGACGCACAAGGACGTCTTCGTTTGCGTCTTCAAGCATGGCGATGAGTTCGTCGGCATGTGGTCCTGGGAACGCATTCCCGACACGCGCTCGATGTATGGCCGGCTGATTGTCATCGCGCCCGAGCATCGCAGCGCCAAGCTCGCGTCCCAGGTCATGCCGCTCGCGGTGACGGCGGGGCGTGCCATGGGCGCGGAGTTCCTGTTCGGCTTCGCCACGCTCAAGATCCCGCACATGCAGCACGCCCTCGAGAAGGCAGGCTTCCAGATCATCGGCTTCACGTCCGGCTACGACTGCGAGGAGGTCGCCCCTGGCGACGTCCGGCGCGTCTTCGAAGGCGTCTATTGCAAGGTGCTGGTGCCCGACGACGAGTTGATGCGGCCCGACCCGGCCAACCTGACGCCGCGCGCCCGCGCGTTGTTCGACGTGCTGTTCCCGCGCGCGTCGGGCGCGGCGCAGCCGTGAACTGGCTGCCCTGGGAGCAGTCGCTGCGGCTCGTCGAGCTGCCCGCCGGCTACGCCGTGCACGCGATGCGGCGAGCTGACATCGCAGCGGCGATTGCCGCGTTGAGTCGGTGGTATCCCGACATCACGTTCGGCGTCAACAGCTGCTTCCTGCGCGAGGACTTCTACCGCGAGCGCGTCTGTCTCGACGGCGCCACCGACAAGGACGTGATCGTGCTCACGCTCTGGCACGGCGACGAGCTCGTGGGCCTGTGGTCGGGCGAGCGCGAGGTCGATTCCCTGGCGCTGTGGGGTCGGCTGGTCGTGATCGCGCCCGAACACGCGCGCATCGGGCTCACGACGCGAACCATCGCAGGCATGGAAGAAGCCGGCCGGCGCATGGGCGCTGCGTTCATCTATGCGTTGGTCACGCTGCGCCACCCTCACATGCAGCGCGGGCTCGAACAGGCGGGCTATCGTTTGCTCGGATTCTTTCCGGGCTACGACCGCGAACTGGTCGCGCCCGGCGTCGTGAAGCGCGTTTACCAGGCGGTCTACGCCAAGCTGCTCGCGCCCGAGAACAAGGTGCTGCGGCCGGACCCGAACAACATGACGCCCAGGGCGAAGGAGGTGTACGCGCTGTTGTTCCCCGATTGAGCGAGGCAGTGCAACGATCGCTTCGGCTCGCCTTTCACCGGGCTTGCGCACACCTTCGTCGCGGTCGCCCCAAACAAAAAGGGCTCGCGCATTCGCAAGCCCTTGATAGATTGGTTGCGGGGGCAAGATTTGAACTTGCGACCTTCGGGTTATGAGCCCGACGAGCTGCCAGACTGCTCCACCCCGCGGGCGAATTATAGCGCGCGCGGTCCGCGGGGGTCAACGTCCGCGGGGCGCCGGCCTGCGCGGCGAACCTTCATCCGCGGCGGGGCACGGGCAGCAGCGCCGTCGCACCGGAGACGCCTTTCTTGCCGAGCGTCTTGATCTTCTCCGCCATCGCGGCGCCCATCACGAACTGCGGCGCCGACGCGGGCGTGTAGCCCGCCGCCTGCTCGCGCTCGGCGACCTTCGCCTTCGCCGTGGCGAACGCCGTGTCGAACGAGTTGGACCGGCCGAGGCCGTCGCCGAAGAACGCGTCGGCGAACTGGCTGCTGGGCGTGCGGTTGCCGCAGCCGAACGCCGCACCGCCCGCGGACGTGTCGGTGATCACGAGCGTGTTCTCGTCCTGCAGCGCCTCGACGAAGCGGCCCGAGTCGCACGCCGACACGACGATGATCCGCCACTTGATGTTCGCATCCTCGAGGAGCTGCTTCAGCCCCGCGGGGCCGAGCTCGACCAGCGACAGCGGCGGCTGCTGCGCGGCGAGCTTGCCGCCCGCCGCCGTGGTGCTCGTGAGGAAGAGCATCACGACGTCGTCCTCGGTGTCCATCGCTTCGCCGATCTCGTTCAGCGTCTCGCGCAGGTTGGTCACCGTCGCGAACGGCGCGGTGACGAGCGTCTGCGGATTGTTGACGAGCACGAGCGAGCGTCCGTCGGTGTCCCAGCGCGCATCCATCACCTGCTGCGCGCGCTCCGCCTGCTCACGGAACGCATCGTCGCGCGCGTTCGGCGCGAACGCGACGAAGTAGAGATCGGTGCGCCCCGGCCGCTCGTCCTGCAGTTGCTCGAGCGCGTGGTCGAGCAGGAACGACTGCGCGGCCAGCACCACCTCGGCGCCGGCGTTCATCTCGGAAGGTGCCGCCATCTCGTCCTGGTGCCCACGCCACCACGGCTCGCCCGGCAGCAGCGCATCGCCGACCCAGATCGGCGCCGCGAGCAGCAGGCCGCCGCCGATCGCACGCAGCCATCCGAACGCCGGCAGCGGCGAGAACGCGAGCGCGACGCTGCGCACGAGGATCAGCACGATCCACAGCACGATCGCGTATTCGGCGAGGAGCACCGCCTCGGGAAACTCGCCGCCCGCGCGCAGGACGTACGGGACGTAGTGGATCGCCTGCACCAGCGGCAGCGAGGCGAGCGCGATCACGGGAATCGCGAGCGCCGCGGGGCGCTGGCGATTGAGGACAGCGATCAGCGCGGAGGTGAGCAGCAGCAGCCCCGCGGCGTACAGCTCCGCGCCCCCCCCGAGCCACGAGAAGCTGCGCGGCGGCACCGCGCGGAACCAGTCGCCGGCGACGTCGATCGCGGCCGACAGCGCGAACAGCAGGAGGAGCTGCGTGTAGTCGATGCGGAAGTCGAGCCGCGACGCGCGCCGGAACGTGCACACGCGCAGGCCCGCGCCGAGATTGCGCAGGAAATTCACGAGCGCGTAGTGCATGGCGGAGCGCCGCCGCCTCACGCGGCCGCGGCGCGTCCTTCGATGAAGGCCTTGAGGAGCTCGACGCGCGCCGGCAGCACGGTGAACCGCTGCGCCTGCGCCTCGAGTCCCGCGTACGCGTCGGGTCGCGCGGGCTCGTGGCCCAGCGCCTCGACGATGGTGGCGGCGAACTTCACCGGCAGCGCGGTCTCGATGCACACCAGCGGCACCGCGGGATCACTGTGCTCGCGACCGACCTTCACGCCGTCCGCGGTGTGCGGGTCGATGGTCACGCCGTAGCGCGCGTGCACGTCGCGGATGGTGGCGATGCGGTCGGCGTGCGTGCTCCGCCCCGAGACGAAGCCCGCGGCGCGCACCTTGTCCCAGTACGGCGTGGCGGACAGGTCGAACCCGCCCTCGGTGGCAAGCGTGTGCCACAGCGTGCGCACCGTCGCGGGATCGCGCCCGACGATGTCGTACACGAAGCGCTCGAAGTTCGACGCCTTGCTGATGTCCATCGACGGCGACGACGTCGCGTGCGTCTCCGCCGAGCCGCGCGGGCGATAGCGCCCCGTACGGAAGAACTCGTCGAGCACGTCGTTCTCGTTGGTGGCGAGGATCAGGCGGCGGATGGGCACGCCCATCGCCTTCGCCACGTGGCCCGCGAGGATGTTGCCGAAGTTGCCCGACGGCACTGCGAAGTCGACCTGCTCGTCGTCGCGCGTCGTGGCCGCGAAGTAGCCCGCGAAGTAGTACACGACCTGCGCGGCGACCCGCGCCCAGTTGATCGAGTTCACCGCGCCGATCGCGTGCTTCGCCTTGAACGGCGCATCGGCGTTGACCTCCTTCACGAGGTCCTGGCAATCGTCGAACGTGCCCTCGACGGCGAGGTTGTGGATGTTGCCGTCGTGCAGCGAGAACATCTGCGCGGTCTGGAACGGGCTCATGCGCCCCTTGGGCGACAGCATGTAGACGGTCACGCCGCGCTTGCCGCGCATCGCGTACTCCGCCGAGCTGCCCGTGTCGCCCGACGTGGCGCCGACGATGTTCACCGTGCGCCCGCGCTTGCCGAGCACGTACTCGAAGAGGTTGCCCAGGAGCTGCAGCGCGATGTCCTTGAACGCGAGCGTCGGTCCGTTCGACACGTGCAGCAGGTGCAGGCCGGGCTCCAGCGTGGACAGCGGCGTGATGGCGTCGCTGCCGAACACGCGCCGCGTGTAAGTCGCGTCGACGATGCGCCGCAGGTCCACGGGCGGGATGTCGTCGATGAAGCGCCGCAGCACCTGGTACGCGATCTCGCGGTAGGGCTTGCCGCGCAGCGCCGCGAATTCCTCGCGCGTGAACGCGGGATACGCCTGCGGCACGGCGAGGCCGCCGTCGGGGGCGAGGCCCTCGAGCAGGATGTCGCAGAAGGGAAGCGGCCGCGCCGCCCACGCGCCGCGCGTGCTGACGTAGCGCATCAGTTCAGCTCTTCCATGCGGATGCGCACGATCTTGCCACGGACCGTCGGCAGGCCCTCGATCTTGGCGATCGCGTCGACGACGTTGCGCTCCACCGTCTTGTGGGTGAGCAGGATGATGTCGGTCTGCTGCTCGCCCTCGGAGGGCTCCTTCTGGATCATCGCGTCGATCGAGATCTCGCGGTCCGCGAGGATGCGCGTGATGTCGGCGAGCACGCCCGGCTTGTCGTCGACGCGCATGCGCAGGTAGTAGCTCGTCTGCACGTCGCCGATCGGCAGGAACGGGACCTGCGACAGCTGGTCCGGCTGGAACGCGAGATGCGGCACGCGATGCTCCGGGTCCGACGTGTGCATGCGCGTGACGTCCACCAGGTCGGCGATCACCGCGCTCGCGGTGGGCTCGGCACCCGCGCCGGCGCCGTAGTAGAGCGTCGGGCCGACCGCATCGGCCTTCACCAGCACCGCGTTCATCACGCCCTCGACGTTGGCGATCAGCCGCTTCGCCGGGATGAGCGTCGGATGCACGCGCAGCTCGATGCCGTCCTTCGCACGCCGCGTGATGCCGAGCAGCTTGATGCGATAGCCCAGCTCCTCCGCGTAGCGGATGTCCTCCTGCGCGAGCTGCGCGATGCCCTCGGTGTACACCTTCTCGAACTGCATCGGCACGCCGAACGCGATGGCCGACATGATCGCGAGCTTGTGCGCGGCGTCGATGCCCTCGATGTCGTACGTCGGGTCCGCTTCCGCGTAGCCGTGGGCCTGCGCCTCCGCGAGCACCGTCGCGAACGACGCGCCGCGCGAGCGCATCTCGGAGAGGATGAAGTTGGAGGTGCCGTTGATGATGCCGGCGATCCACTCGATGCGGTTGGCCGTGAGCCCCTCGCGCAGCGCCTTGATGATCGGGATGCCGCCCGCGACCGCGGCCTCGAACGCCACCATCACGCCCTTCGCGTGCGCCGCGGCGAAGATCTCGTTGCCGTGGCGCGCGAGCAGCGCCTTGTTGGCGGTGACCACGTGCTTGCCGTTGGCGATCGCCTCCAGCACGAACGTGCGCGCGGGCTCGATGCCGCCGATCAGCTCGACCACGATGTCGATGTCCGGGTGCGCGAGCACCACCTTGGCATCGTTGGTGAGGTTCACGCCGTCGGCGCCGCGCGTCTTCTCGCGCGCGACGTCGAGCGCGCGCTCGGCGATCCACGTGATGCGGATCGGCCGCCCCGCGCGCCGCGTGATCTCCTCCTCGTTCCGGCGCAGCACGGTCCACGTGCCGCTGCCCACCGTGCCCATGCCGAGCAATCCCACCTGCAACGGTTTCATCGTCGTCGTCCCATTCCACTACCGCGTCGTCCCCGCGAAGGCGGGGACCCAGTGTCGTTCATGATGCCGCGATGCGCCCGCAAGCCGCTGGGTCCCCGCCTTCGCGGGGACGACAAAGATCGGGCGGCCGCGTGCTCGCCGCGCATCACAACAGTCCGTCGTCCCGAAACATCTGCTTGATGCCGCGGATCGCCTGCCGCGTCCGCGACTCGTTCTCGATCAATGCGAAGCGCACGTGCCCGTCGCCGTACTCGCCGAAGCCGATGCCCGGCGACGCGGACACCTTCGCCTTGTCGAGCAGCCGCTTCGAGAATTCGAGCGAGCCCAGCTTGCGGTACGCCTCGGGAATCTGCGCCCACACGTACATCGACGCCTTCGGCACCTCGACCCTCCAGCCGGCCTCGTGCAGGCCCTTGCAAAGCACGTCGCGGCGCGCCTGGTACTTCGCACAGATCTCCGTCACGCAATCCTGCGGGCCTTCGAGCGCCGCGATGGCCGCCACCTGGATCGGCGTGAACGTGCCGTAGTCGTGATAGCCCTTGATGCGCCCGAGCGCGTTCACGAGATGCTTGTTGCCGACCATGAAGCCGATGCGCCAGCCGGCCATGTTGTAGCTCTTCGACATCGTGAAGAACTCGACCGCCACCTCGCGCGCGCCCGGCACCTGCATGATCGACGGCGCCTTCCAGCCGTCGAAGCAGATGTCCGCGTACGCGAGATCGTGCACCACGTAGATGCCGTACTCGCGCGCGAGCGCCACGATCTTCTCGAAGAACGGCAGCTCGACGCACTGCGCCGTCGGGTTCGACGGGAAGTTGATGATCAGCATCTTCGGCTTCGGCAGGCTCATCCTGATCGTGTGCTCGAGCTCCGCGAAGAAGTCGACGTCCGGCGTCATCTGCACCTGCCGGATGTCCGCGCCCGCGATCACCGGGCCGTAGATGTGGATCGGGTAGCTCGGATTCGGCACCATCACCGTGTCGCCGCGGCCGAGGGTGGCAAGCGCGAGATGCGCGATGCCTTCCTTCGAGCCGATGGTGACGATGGCCTCGCTGTCGGGATCGAAGTCGACATCCCACCGCCGCTTGTACCAGTGGCAGATCGCGCGGCGCAGGCGCGGGATGCCCTTCGACACCGAGTAGCCGTGCGTGTCGGGACGCTGCACCGTCTCCACGAGCTTCTCGACGATGTGCGGCGGCGTCGCGCCGTCGGGGTTGCCCATGCCGAAGTCGATGATGTCCTCGCCGCGCCGGCGCGCGGCCATCTTCCATTCGGACGTGATCGAGAAGACGTACGGGGGCAGCCGCTCGATGCGAGCGAAATGCGTTTCCAGGAGGGGGTACATGCCGGCCTTTCTTGCGTAAGCGCCCGGAACCGTCCGAGCGACGTAAGAAGCGCTGAAAAGTCGCTACTTCGGCGGCAAGTTTATACTTGGCGGGCACTTACCGCAACGCAACATCGACACTTGAAGCTCCATCTGCAGGCCCCCGCGGCCAACATCGTCACCGGTTCCGGCCCGGGGTGGGTGCGCGTCGGCCAGACGGAATACCGTGCGAACATCCTGCTCCTGCCCGACGCCGTGATCGAAGGCTGGGCGCCGCAGGGCATCGCGGCGTTGCAGGAAGCCGATTTCGCCGCGCTGCTGCAATACACGCCCGAGATGGTGCTGCTCGGCACCGGCGCGCGGCAGCAGTTCGTGCATCCGCGCCTGCTGCAGGCGCTCGCCGCCGCCCGCGTCGGCGTGGAGACGATGGATACGCGCGCCGCATGCCGAACGTTTAATATCCTCGTCGCCGAAGATCGTCGCGTCGCTGCCGCCCTCGTCGTCGCATGATAAGGACACTCGCTGCCTGCGCACTGTGGCTCGCCATGGTGAGCCTTCCCCTGCGCGCCTTCGCCGCGGATGCGCCGGCCGCGCCGTCGCCGGAGCCCGCGGCCGCGTCCGCAGCGGCCACCGCCACGCCCGAGCCCGCCGAGCGCGTCGCGCCTGCGACGCTGACCATCTTCAATCGCCCGATCGTCACCCTGCGCTCGAGCTTCCTCGGCGTCACGCCGGCCGAGCGCGCGGAGCTCGCGCGCGAGCGCATCTACTCGCTGCTCGAGCGAGGCGGGCCCGCGAAGGTCTCGGTGGTGACGATCCCGCAGGGCAAGATGATCGCCATCGACGGCGAGTACGCGTTTGTGATCGCGCAGCGCGACGTCCCAGCCGGTGCCGGCGACACGCTCGACCGCGTGGCCGTGATCGCGCAGACCCGCCTCGAGGTCGCGGTGGGCGAGACACGCGAGGCGCGCGATACGTCGCTGCTGACGCGTGCGGCGATCCATTCCGGCATCGCGACCGTGATCTTCGTCGCGGTGCTCTACGGGCTCGTTCGGCTCGGCCGCTGGCTGACGCCGCGCGTGCTGCGCATCACCCATCGCACGGCGGGGCGGATGCGCGTGGGCGGCGCCGCGGTGCTGCAGCGTCGGCGCGCGTTCCACGCGATGCATGCGCTGCTGCGCGCCGGCGGCTGGTTCCTGTTCCTGCTCGCCACCTACGAGTGGCTGGGCTACGTGCTCGCGCGCTTCCCGTACACGCGGCCGTGGGGCGAGCAGCTCAACGGCTTCCTGCTCGGCACCGCGGAGAAGATCCTCATCGCGGTGGCGAAGGCGGCACCCGAGCTGCTGGTGGCGATCATCGTGTTCGTGATCGCGCACTGGATCGACCGCGTGCAGAAGGCGTTCTTCGAGAGCGTCGAGAACGGCCGCGTGCGCGTGAGCTGGGTCGACCGCGACACGGCGCGCCCGTCGCGCAAGCTCGTGACGATGGCGGTGTGGGTGTTCGCCGTCGTGATGGCCTATCCGTACATCCCCGGCTCCGACACCGACGCGTTCAAGGGGCTGTCGGTGCTGCTGGGCCTCATGGTATCGGTGGGCGCGTCGGGGCTCGTGGGGCAGGCGGCGAGCGGGCTCATCCTCATGTACACGCGCACGTTCCGCGTCGGCGAGTACGTGCGCGTCGGCGATGCCGAGGGCACGGTGGTGGCCATGGGCATGTTCACGACGCACCTGCGCACCGGCATGGGCGAGGAGCTCACGCTGCCCAACGCCACCGTGCTCACGTCCACGACGCACAACTTCTCGCGGCCCGCGCGCGGGCAGGGCTTCACTCTCACGGTGCAGGTGACGATCGGGTACGACGCCCCGTGGCGCCAGGTCGAGGCGATGCTCGTGAACGCCGCGCGCAAGACGCACGGCGTGCTGCCCTGGCCCGAGCCGCGCGTGTACGTGCACGCGCTGTCGGATTTCTACGTCGAGTACCGGCTGGTCGCGCAGGGCGACGTCAACGATCCGCAACTGCGCGCGGGCATCCTCTCCGCGTTGCACACGTCGATCATCGACGAGTTCAACCTGCACGGCGTGCAGATCATGTCGCCGCACTACTTAGGCGACCCGGCGCAGGAGAAGGTGGTGCCGCAGGCGGACTGGTACAAGGCGCCGGCGGGGCCACCGCCCGCGGCATAACCAATTCGCGGCGTCCTCCCCTCACCCCAACCCTCTCCCCGCAAGCGGGGCGAGGGAGCCAATAGCGAGCGATTTCGCATGACCTAGCATCGGATGGTCGTGCGGCAATAATTTGTCATCTCGGTCACCACGCTCGTCGCGGCGACGAGGTTGCGCATCTTCGCCTCGCCGTATTCGAGCGCGAGCTTCAGGCGGTACTTGTCGAAGAATGCCTCGAACTGCTCCGCGCCCACGGTGCCGAGCGCGTAGAGGCCGTCGTCGCCCGGCGAATGCTCGAGCACGATCGCCGCGAGCGGCTGCGGCGCAGGGCCGGACATCACGCGCGCGCCTTCCGCGGGATCGTAGACGCTGTGGTCGGCGCAGCAGTGGATCACGCGCGCGCCGGAGGTTGCAGAGCGCTCGGGCTGGTAGCGGATGAACGACACCTCGCGCGTCGGATACGCGAGCTTGTGCGCGCAGATCGCGGAGAACGCGACGATGCTCCGCTGCGCGCCGACGCCGCCCTGCCACGCGTACGCGGCGCCGTCCTGCCGCTTGAGCGACGCCGGCACCGCGACCGGCTTCGCGAGCCGCAGCAGCAGGCACGGCGTGGCCGCGTACGGATACTGGAAGACGTAGTTGGTCTCGGGCGCGAGGTCGGAGGCGACGATCGGCTTGCCGTGGATGTCGACGAGGCGCGTGCGCGCATACGTGCGCGGCGCGTCCTGCGCCCACGCACGCGTGAGCGGATTCACGAGCGACAGCGAGACCGCGCCTCCCGCCAATGCACAGGAAAGGAAATCGCGACGCTCCATCGACCCTCCGTCCGGACGCCGCTCATGCGAGCGGTGGTGGAATTCTAGCGGGGGAAACGTAATCGTCGCGAGTGAACGGAAGTGCGCGATTCATTGCGGGCGCACGACGAAGGCGCCGCTCGCCGCACGACGCTCGTCTTTGCGTAAGGGTTTTCCAACGGCCGCCGCCGGGCCGCTCCCAAGGCGGCCGTCTGACCTGCAGTAAGAGCGCCCCTCACCCCAACCCTCTCCCCGCAAGCGGGGCGAGGGAGCCCCTACGGTCGGGGTTCGGGAATCGGGTGTGAAGTTCGAAGTTCCGGCCGCAAAAGGCGCAACGCCGGCCTCACGCCATCCATCGCCCCCACGAACGCCTTTTGCGGACGCTAGGCTAAGCCTCCACGAGCACCCGAACATGCTCCGCCGCGCTGCGGCCGAGCGCGGACAGCGCGTAGCCGCCCTCGAGCGCCGACACGATGCGGCGCTGCGAATGCTTCGCCGCGACCTTGATCAGCTCGTGGGTCACCCACGCGTAGTCGGCCTCGGTGAGCTTCAATCCGGCGAGCGGGTCCTCGCGGTGCGCATCGAAGCCCGCGGACACGAGGATCAGCTCGGGCTTGTGCTTGTCGAGCGCGGGCAGCCAGCTGTCGACCACCGCCGCGCGGAAATCGTCGCTGCCGGCGCCCGCGGGCAGCGGCACGTTGACCATGTTCGGCGCCGGGTTCTCGGTGCCGCTGTACGGATACAGCGGATGCTGGAACGTCGAGGCCATCAGCACGCGCATGTCGTTCTGGAAGATGTCCTCGGTGCCGTTGCCGTGGTGCACGTCGAAGTCGATGATCGCGACGCGCTCGAGCCCATGCACGGCCATCGCGTGCGCGGCGCCCACCGCCACGTTGTTGAACAGGCAGAATCCCATCGCGCGGTTGCGCTCGGCGTGGTGCCCCGGCGGCCGCACCGCGCAGAACGCGGTGGCCGCCTCGCCGCGCAGCACGAGGTCCACGCCCATCACCACCGCACCTGCGGCGTGACGGGCGGCGGTCAGCGTGTGCGGGTTGAGCGCGGTGTCGGGGTCGAGGTAGTGCAGGCCTTCCTCGGGACTCGCGCCCTCCAGCTCGTCCAGGTACGCGGCGCCGTGCACGCGGGCGATCTGCTCGCGAGTGGCGGCCGGCGCCGTGTAGTGGCGCAGGTAGGGATCGATCCCGGCCGCGATCATCCGGTCGCTGATCGCCATCAGGCGCTCGGGACATTCCGGGTGATACGGGCCCATCTCGTGCAGCAGGAACGAGGGGTGGGTGATGAACGCGGTAGGCATGAAGGCGGGAACGTTTTGAACTTTGGACGCGGCCGGCGGCCGAACCGCCGCGGCTTCGCTGCCGGGCCCGAAAGCCCAAGGCGGCTCCCCCGTTGGTTCGCCTTTCCGCTAATTGGAGTGTACCTTGCTACCCGCCGGTCGTGACGCCGCGCGCAACCTCCGGACGGGCTCCGGTGGACGGCTTCTTGCTTTCCATCCCGGTCGACCCGCCTTCCACGAACCTCACCCGACATGACCGTCCGCTCCGCCTCCCAGGCCTCGCCCACCGCCTCCCGCCTCGCTGCCGTCCTTGCGCAGCTCGGCCGCATCGTCGTCGGCAAGGACGAGCCGCTGCGCCTCGCGCTGGCCTGCCTGCTCGCCCGCGGCCACCTGCTGATCGAGGACATCCCGGGCGTGGGCAAGTCGACGCTCGCGCAGGCGCTCGCCGCCACGCTCGGCCTCAAGTATTCGCGCGTGCAGTTCACGAGCGACCTCCTTCCTGCCGACGTGCTCGGCGTGTCGATCTTCGACGAGCGCGCGCAGGCGTTCCGCTTCCACCCGGGCCCGATCTTCAGCTCGGTGGTGCTCGCCGACGAGATCAACCGCGCGCCGCCGAAGACGCAGAGCGCGCTGCTGGAGGCGATGGAGGAGCGGCAGGTGTCGCAGGACGGCCAGACCCGCCGCCTGCCCGACCCCTTCTTCGTCATCGCCACCCAGAACCCGATCGAGCAGATCGGCGCCTACCCGCTCCCCGAGTCGCAGCTCGACCGCTTCCTGATGGCCATCGAGCTCGGCTACCCCGATCCCGCCGCCGAGCGCGACCTCCTGGCCGGCGGCGACCGGCGCGCCCGCATCGCCGAGGCCACGCCGCTGGCCGATCCCGCCACGCTCGCCGACTGGCAGCGCGAGGCCGCGGACATCCACGTCGCCCCGGCGCTCCTCGACTACGTGCAGGCGCTGCTCGCGGCGTCGCGCGGCCACGCGGTCAACGGCGGCGGCGGCGACGCCGGCTCGCGCCGCGGATTGAGCCCGCGTGCGGGCCTGATGCTGCTCGCCGGCGCCCGCGCCTACGCGATGATCGCCGGGCGTCCGATGGTGCTGCCCGAGGACGTGCAGGCGGTGTTCCCGTCGGTCGCCGGCCATCGCCTCGCGGGCGGCACGCGCGCGGGCGCCGTGCAGTCGCACACGCTCCTGCGCGCCGTGCCGCTGCCCTAGCCCGCACCGCGCACGCATGGCCATCCCGCTGCGCGCGCCCGGCAGTCCCGCCGGTGCCTGGCTCGCCCGGATGCGGCAGCGCGCGTTCCGGCACGCGCCGTCCGACCACGCGGCCGTGGTGCTGCGGCACTCGCGCATCTACCTGCTGCCCACGCGCCGCGGCTGGGCGCTGATCGGCATCCTGATCCTGATGCTGCTGGCGTCGCTCAACTACGGGCTGGCGCTCGGCATCGCGGTCACGTTCATGCTGGCGGGCCTCGTCGCCGCGGCGCAGCTCCACAACTTCCGCAACCTGGCGGGCATCGAGATCACGCCGCTCGCCGCGGGCGAGACGTTCGCCGGCGGGCGCCTGCCGTTCACACTCGCGCTGCACGCGCGCTCCGCCGCGCGCACCGGCATCGTCGTGACCGCCGCCGACGCCCGCACCGGCGGCGACATCGCTGCGGGCCAGGCGCTCACCGTGACGCTCGACGTCGATGCGCCGCGGCGCGGGCCGCTCGCGCTCGGCCGGGTGACGCTCACCTCGACCTACCCGTTCGGACTGTGGCGCGGCTGGGCGTACGTGCACTTTCCGCTCGCTGGCATCGTGTTCCCGGCGGCCGAGATCGGCGCGCCGCCGCTCCCGCACGGCGTTGGCGGCGCCGACGCGCTCGTGCAGGGCCCGAGCGACGACGCCGACCTCTCCGGCCTGCGCGAATTCCAGCGCGGCGATCCGCCGCAGCGCGTCGCGTGGAAGGCGGTCGCGCGCGGCGCCGGCTGGTACAGCAAGGAATTCGACGGCGGCGGCGGCGGCGGGCGGATCACGCTCGCATGGGGCGCGCTGCCGTCGTCGCTGGCCGTGGAAGCGCGGCTGTCGCGGCTCACCGCGTGGGTGCTGGCCGCGGAGCGCGCGGCGGTGCCGTTCGCGCTGTCGCTGCCCGGCAGCGCGCTGCCCGCCGGGCAGGGCCGCGATCACCGCCGCAGCGCACTCGAGGCGCTCGCGTTGTACCCGGAGGGCCGCGCCCGATGAGCGTGGCCACGCTGCTCGGCCTGCCCCGGAACCGCGCCTCGTTCGGGCGCGAGCCGCTGACGCCGCTGCAGATCCGCTGGCTCGGCGTGCTGCTCATCGCGGCGCAGCTGCCGCAGGCGCCGCACATCCCGATCTGGGCGGCGGCCACCGGCACGCTGCTCGTCGCGGTGCGCATCGCGCTCCTGTGGCGCGACCGCGGGCGGCCGCTGGCGGCGCCCGCGCGCATCCCGTCGTGGACGCTCGCGCTGTTCGCGATCGCGGCCGCGTTCGCGGTGCGCGCGTCGTTCGGCTACCTCGCGGGACGCGATCCTTCGGTCGCGTTCCTGTACATCCTGGTCGCCATCAAGTACCTCGAGACGCGCACCGAGCGCGACGGCACGCTGCTCGTGTGCCTCGCCTGCTTCCTGCTCGTCACGCCGTTCTTCTACAGCCAGTCGCTGCTCGCGGCGCTGGCCGCGGTGCCGGCGGTGGTGCTGGTCGGCGTCGCGCTCGACGTCCTCGCCTATCGCGGCCCCGACGCGCAGGTGCGCTTCCGCTGGGCGACCGCGACGCGCCGCAGCGGCGTGATGATGCTGCAAGGGTTGCCGGTGGCGCTGCTGCTGTTCGTGCTCTTCCCGCGACTGGCGGCGCCGCTGTGGGGACTGCCGCAGGACTTCGGCGCGCAGACCGGCCTCTCCGACTCGATGTCGCCCGGGCAGATCAGCGACCTCTCGCTCTCGGACGCCGTCGCCTTCCGCGTCGACTTCGAGGACGCGCCGCCGCCGCCGCGCGAGCGCTACTGGCGCGGCCCCGTGTTCTCGCGCTTCGACGGCCGGACGTGGCGTGCCGGCTTCCAGGGCCTGCGCGGCCAGCTGCCGCCCGCGCGCGGCCCCGAGATCGCATACACCGTCACCCTCGAGCCGTCGAACCGGATGTCGCTGTTCGCGCTCGACCTGCCGTCCACGCTGCCCACGATCGCCACGGGCTCGGCTGCGACCACGACGCCGTTCCTCACGCACGACCTGCAGCTCCTGGCGCGCGCGCCACTTTCGCAGCCGGTGCGCTACACGCAGCGCTCGGTGCTGCGCAGCGACTTTCCCGCGCAGGGCGCGCAGGACGCCCGCGCGAACCTCGCGGTGGGCGACGGCAACCTGCGCACGCTGGCGCTCGCGCGCGAGCTGCGCGGCAAGCATCCCGACGACGCCGGCTACATCCGCGCCGTGCTCGCGATGTTCCACGACGAGCCGTTCGTGTACACGCTGGCGCCGCCGTACTTCGAGCATGATCCCGTCGACCTCTTCCTGTTCGACGCGCGGCGCGGGTTCTGCGAGCACTACGCGAGCGCGTTCGCGCTGCTCCTGCGCGCCGCGGGCATTCCGGCGCGCGTGGTGACGGGCTACCAGGGCGGCACCATCAATCCGCGCGGCAACTACATGATCGTCCGCCAGTCCGACGCGCACGCGTGGTCGGAGGCGCTGGTCGACGGCCGCTGGCAGCGCTTCGACCCGACCGCCGCGGTGGCTCCGTCGCGCATCGAGGTCGGCCTGGGCGGCGCGCTGCCCGCCGGCGAGCCGGTGCCGTTCCTCGCGCGCCTCGACAGCACGTGGTTCACCGGCGTGCAGCTCGCGTGGGACGCGTTCAACTACGACTGGCGGCACAACGTCATCGGCTACAACCGCGATCGCCAGCAGTCGCTGTTCCGCGACTGGAAGATCGATCGCTTCGCGCCGTGGCAGGTGGTGGCGCTCGCGGGCGTCGCGCTGTTCGCGTGGGGCGCGCTCGTCGTCGGCTGGCTGATGTGGAAGCGCCGCCGGCAGGAGCGCGCGCTGGTCCTGTGGGACGACCTCAATCGCCGCCTCGCGCGCGCCGGCCTGCCGCGCCATCCGTACGAAGGCCCGCTCGCGTTCGCCGCGCGCGCGGCCGATCGCTGGCCGCAGTTCGCGATCGCCTTCGCGGCGATCGGCGAGTCATTCGCGGACCTGCGCTACGGCGCGGTCGACGATCCGCCCGGACGCGCGGCCTTGCTCGCGACGCTGGAGCGCGCGATCGAGGTGCTGCCGGCGCCATCGGCGCTGCGGACGACGGCCGGAAGTTGATTACCCACCGCTCTCCAAATGAGGGCTCCCTCGCCCCGCTTGCGGGGGCATTTCCGGGAATTCGGCGAGCATGCTCGCCGCCGGAAATGCGGCGGTCGCATGCAAGCGACCGCGCGCCCTGCAAGGGAGGGCTGGGGTGAGGGGCTGCGTGTTCGGGCTAAGTCAGCCACCCTCACCCCAGCCCTCTCCCGCGCCGCGGGAGAGGGAGCAGTCATGCGGCGGGCGAGAAGAATCCGCGCATCGGCGTATCCGGCGTCTGCAAAACGCGAATCAGCGAAGCCACTTCGTGAATCTCAGAACAACGCCTCCCGCGTATACCCCCTCCGCGTCAGCTTCGCGCGCAGCTTCTCCAGCGCCTCGCCCTGGATCTGCCGCACGCGCTCGCGCGTGACGCCGATCTGCGCGGCGAGCGCCTCGAGCGTGGTCACCTCGCAGCCGTTGAGGCCGTAGCGCCGCTCGATCACCAGCCGCTGCCGCGGATTGAGCTCCGCGAGCCAGCCCGCCACCGAATTCTCGATCGCGGTGTCGTGCAGCAGGAGCTCCGGCGAGCGCGCCTCCTCGTCGGCGACGCCGTCGGCGATGGTCATGCCGGAGTCGCGGTCGATCGGCGCGTCGAGCGACAGCATGTGCTCCTGGTGGCGCAGCAGGCGCTCGACGTCCGCGACGGGCTTCCCGAGCAGGTGCGCGACGTCCTCCAGCGACGGATCGCTCGCGCCCGCGGGCGCATGCGTCTCGAGGTGGCGCAGCGCGCGCAGCACGACGTTCAGCTCCTTTACGACATGCGCGGGCAGGCGGATCGTGCGCGACTGGTTCATGATCGCGCGCTCGATCGACTGCCGGATCCACCACGTCGCGTACGTCGTGAAGCGGAAGCCGCGCTCGGGATCGAACTTCCCGAGCGCGTGGATGAGGCCGAGGTTGCCCTCCTCGATGAGGTCGGGCAGCGCGACGCCGCGATGCAGGTAATGCCGCGCGATGGAGATGACGAGCCGCAGGTTGCGCTCGATCATCGTCTGCCGCGCCGTGAAGTCGCCGTCGCGCGCGGCGCGGGCGAACGCGAGCTCCTCGGCCGGCGTCAGCAGCGCATGCTGGCCGACGTCGTTGAGATAGAGCTGCGTGACGTCGGTGACGAGGTCCGCCGACAATCCGCCCGCGGGCTCCTCGAGCGCGAGCTCGCCGGAGACGGTGTCGGGCTGGTAGGCGGCCTCGTCGGCGAGCGCGTCGTCGGCCAGGCGGGGCGGCCGGTCGCGCGTCATCGCGGGGCGTGCCTCACGCCGGTCCTTCGCGGTCAGGCGGGCGGCAGGTAACGCGTGGGGTCCATCGGCTTGCCCATCCGCCGGATCTCGAAGTGCAGCTTCACCTCGGTGGCATCGGTGTTGCCCATCTCGGCGATCTTCTGGCCCTTCGTCACTTCCTGGCCTTCCTTCACCAGGATCTCCCGGTTGTGGGCATACGCGGACAGGTACGTCTTGTTGTGCTTCACGATAATGAGCTTGCCGTAGCCGCGCAAGCCTGACCCCGCGTAGACGACGGTCCCGCTCGCGCTCGCGAGCACGGGCGTGCCCGCGCTGCCGGCGATGTCGATGCCCTTCAGGTTCGCGGTCTCCGAGAAGCTGCCGACGATCCTGCCCTTCGCGGGCCACACCCAGTCGAGCTCGTCGTCGCCGTCGTTGCCGCCGCGCGGCGCGGGATCGGCGCGCGGCGCGACGGGCACTGGCGGGGGCGCGGCCACGGGCGCGCCCGGCGCGGCCATCGCGACCGTCTCGGGCGGCGCGTTCGCGAGGCGCGTGACCTCCTTCACCGCCGCCTCCGAGTACGGCTCCTTCAGCGCCTTCGGCTGCGACTTGTAGCTCTCGCTGTTGCGCGCGACCGGCGGCGTCGCGGCGGGTGCCGCCGCCGCCGCCGGCGCGGCCACCGATGCGGGACGCGACTCGACCACCGGCGGCGCGGAGCGCAGCGGCGTGGTGACCACGCCGTTCGCGTTGGCGACCGCGGCCTCGCCCGGCGGCGTCAGGCGCAGCACCTGCCCGACGCGGATCACGTTCGGATTCTCGATGCCGTTCCACGACGCGAGCTCGCGGTAGTCGACGCCCGCATCGAGCGCGATGGCGATCAGCGTGTCGCCGCGCTTCACGGTGTAGGTCGGACCCGTGGCCGCTTCCGGCGTGGGTGCCGCGGCCGGCGCCGGTGCTGCCGGGCGCGCGGGCGGCGGCACCGCGGTGCGATCCTCGACCGGCGCGCGCGTGCGCGACGCGCAGCCGGCGATCGTCGCCGCCACGAGGAGCACGGCCACGGTGCGCCAGGACATCGGCAGGCAACGCGAAGAGGTCAGCGAGAAGCGCATCGACGGATCGACAGCCCGGGCGCGGCTTCGTTCATGCGAGCCCGGGGAGCAAGGGCACGAATCTTACCGCATCGAGGGATTGCTCCCTGATCCCGACGGGGGTCTGGTCGAACACCGTGAGCCGCTGCGTCCCGCGCTCGTCGCCGGTCTGCGCGAGCGGGAGCACCATGCGCCCGCCCGGCTTCAGGTAGCGCAGCAGCGCCGTGGGCACGTGCGTGGCGCCGGCGGTGACGATGATGGCGTCCACCGCGAGCTCCTCGCCGAGATCGTGGCTGCCGTCGCCGTGCTTCAGCGCGACGTTCTTCAGCTTGAGCGACTGCAGCGTGCGCCGCGCCTTGACGAACAGCGCGTGGATGCGCTCGACGCTGTACACGTGCCTCGCGATGTGCGCGAGCACCGCGGTCTGGTAGCCGCAGCCGGTGCCGATCTCCAGCACGCTGTCGAGGTCGCGCCCGTTGCGCGCGAGCTCGGTCATGCGCGCGACGACCCACGGCTGCGAGATCGTCTGGCCGTGGCCGATCGGCAGCGGCACGTTGTCGTACGCGCGGATCGCGAGCGCCTCGTCGACGAAGATGTGGCGCGGCACCGCGTTGATGGCCGAGAGCACGACCTCGTCGGTGATGGGCGCGACACGTGGTTCGCGCTCGTCGGGCTTACCGCGCAGGCGCTCGACCATCCGCGCGCGGGTGCGCGCCGACGTCATGCCGATGCCGTTGCGGATGTCGCCGGGCGTTCCCATCAGCGGCGCCGCTCTAGCGGAAGCTCAGCGCGCGAGCCATTGCGCCACGCCCGGCATCAGCTCGCGATGCGTGAGGTCGATCTGCAGCGGCGTCACGGACACGTGGTTCGTCGCCACCGCCTCGAAGTCGGTGCCCTCGCCCGCGTCGGCCGCCTCGCCCGCCGCGCCGACCCAGTACACCGTCTCGCCGCGCGGGTTCTTCGCGCGGATCACGCCTTCCGCCTTGTGCCGGCGGCCGAGGCGCGTGATGCGCACGCCGCGCAGCTCGGCCGGCGGCACGTCGGGGACGTTCACGTTCAGCAGCCACGGCCCCGCGGCAGTGCGCGCGTGGCGCTGCACGAGGTCGACCGCGACCTGCGCCGCCGTCTCGAAATGCGCGGCGGTCTTCGACGCCAGCGAGATCGCGAGCGACGGAATGCCGAGCAGGTAGCCTTCGGTGGCCGCGGCCACGGTGCCGCTGTAGATCGTGTCGTCGCCCATGTTGGCCCCGAGGTTGATCCCGGAGACCACCATGTCGGGCATGTGCTCGAGCAGGCCGGTGACGGCGAGGTGCACGCAATCGGTGGGCGTGCCGTTGACGAACAGGAAGCCGTTCGGCGCGCGGCGCACGAACAGCGGGCGGTCGAGCGTCAGCGAGTTGGAGGCGCCGCTGCGGTCGCGCTCCGGGGCCACCACCGTGACGTCCGCGTGCGCCGCGAGCGCCGCCGCGAGTCGCTCGATGCCGGGCGCGAAGTAACCATCGTCGTTGGAAATCAGGATGCGCATCAGGCGGCGGCAGGCTCGCCGTGCGCAAGGGGCGCGACGGCGATCGCCCGCGATTATACCTTGGGGGTCGCGCGTCGCGGCGTCGTGCGCGGCGCCGCGCTCAGCCGCTGTTGCGCAGGCCGGCCGCGAGGCCGTTGATGGTGAGGTGGATCGCGCGCTTGGTGCGCTCGTCCGTCTGCCCCGCGCGGTGGCGCCGCAGCAGCTCGACCTGCAGGTGGTTGAGCGGATCGAGGTAGGGGAAGCGGTTGCGGATGCTGCGCGCGAGCGTCGGGTTGTCGGCGAGCAGCTCCGCGTGGCCGGTGATCGTGCGATGCGCGTGCAGCGTGCGCGCGTGCTCGGCCGCGATGCGCGCGAATACCGGCTCGCGCACCGCGGGATCGGTCACCAGCTCCGCGTAGCGCGACGCGACCGCGAGATCCGTCTTGGCGAGCACCATCGCCATGTTCGAGAGCACGCTGCGGAAGAACGGCCAGCGCTCGTGCATCTCGCGCAGCAGCGCGCCACCGTCGGGGCGCTCGTGCAGCCACGTCTCCACCGCCGTGCCGAAGCCATACCAGCCGGGCAGCATCAGCCGGCACTGCCCCCAGCTGAACACCCACGGGATCGCGCGCAGGTCCTCGATGCGCGTGGACGACGTGCGCGACGCGGGCCGGCTGCCGATGTTGAGCTCCGCGATCTCCGCGATCGGCGTCGACCCGCGGAAGTACGCGACGAACTCCGGCGTGTCGTACACGAGCGCGCGGTACGCGGTGAGCGCGTGCGCTGACAGCTCGTCCAGCGCCTCGTGATAAGCGCCCGCGCGCTCGCCGATCTGCTCGGCGTCGTCGAGGCTCGCCTCCATCGTCGCGGCGACCAGCGCCTCGAGGTTGCGCCGCCCGAGCTCGGGATCGGAATACTTGCTCGCGATGATCTCGCCCTGCTCCGTCACGCGCAGGCCGCCGGTGACGCTGCCCGCGGGCTGCGCGAGGATCGCCTCGTACGAAGGTCCGCCACCGCGGCCGACGGTGCCGCCGCGCCCGTGGAAGAGCCGCAGCTTCACGCCGTGCGCGGCGAACGCCTCGACCAGCCGCATCTCGGCGCGGTACAGCGCCCAGTTGGCGGTGAGGTAGCCGCCATCCTTGTTGCTGTCCGAGTAGCCCAGCATCACTTCCTGCCAGTCTCCGCGGCCGGCGAGCAGGCGACGGTACAGCGGCTGCGCAAACGCGGCGCGCATGATCGCGCCGCAGTCGGTGAGGTCGGTGATCGTCTCGAACAGCGGCACGATGTTCACCGCCAGCGCGTCGCCGCGCAGCAGGCCCGCCTCCTTGAGCAGCACGCCGACCTCGAGCAGATCGGACACCGACTGGCACTTCGAGATGACGTAGTTCGGCAGCGCCGCCGCGCCGTAGTCGCGGTGCACCGCCGCCGCCACCGCGAGGATCGCGAGCTCGCTGCGCGTGCGCTCCTGGTAGTCGAGGTGCGGCGACGACAGCGGCCGCGGCGACGCTAGCTCCTGCACGAGCACCGCCACGCGCGCGTCCTCGTCGAGCGCCAGGTAATCGCCGACCACGCCGGCCTGCGCGAGGAGGTCGGCCACGACCTGCTCGTGCACGTCGGCGTTCTGGCGCAGGTCGAGCGAGGCGAGATGGAAGCCGAACGTCTCCACCGCGCGCATCAGCGGCTGCAGGCGGCGGCTCGCCAGCAGCGCGCAGCCGTTGGCGGCGAGCGACTCGGCGATGGTCGCGAGATCGGCGAGGAATTCACGCGGCGTGGCGTACGCCGCCAGCGCGACGTGCGGCGCGCGGCCGGGGATGCGTCCCGCGAGCGCCTGCGCGGTCGCCGCCACGCGCGCATAGATGCCGGTCAGCGCCTTGCGGTACGGCTCGTCCTGGCGGTGCGGGTTGTGATCGTGCGCCGCGTCGGCGAGGGCCAGGAGCTGCGGCGTGAAGTGCACGAGGCGCTCCGACAGCGACAGCTCGGCGCCCAGCGTGTGCACCTCGGCGAGGTAGTGCTCGAACACGAGGCCGGCCTGCGCGCGGATCGCGTAGGCGAGCGTGTCGGCGACGACGAACGGGTTGCCGTCGCGGTCGCCGCCGATCCACGAGCCCATCCGGAAGAACGGCGGCAGGTCCGGCGCCTGCCCGAAGCGGCGCGCGAGGTCGTCGTGCAGCGATTGATAGAGCCGCGGCACCTCGGCGAGGAACGTGTAGCGGTAGTACGCGAGCCCGTTGTCGATCTCGTCGGCCACCTTGAGCTTCGACAGCCGCAGCATCGCCGTGTGCCACAGCGTCAGCACCTGGCGCTCGAGGCTGCGCTCCCAGTCCGCGGTCTCCGCGGGGGTGAGCAGCGTGCGATCGCGGAAGGTCAAAAGGCGCGCGATCTCGCGCTCGCAGTCGAGGATGCTCTTGCGCTGCACTTCCGTCGGATGCGCGGTCAGCACCGGCGACACGTGCGCGTGCGCGAACCACGCGGCGAGCGCGTCCGCGGTGACGCCGGCGGCGGTGAGCCGCGCGAGCGCCGCGGCGATGCTGCCGGCCTGCGGCGGCGAGCCGGCGATCGCGTGCTCGCGCCGGCGGCGGTTCTGGTGCACGTCCTCCGCGAGGTTCGCGAGGTGCGAGAAGTACGAGAACGCGCGCACGACGTCGAGCGTGCGCGGGATCGTGAGGTCGTTCAGCAGGTGCGAGAGCTCGTCGCGCACCGCGCGCGCCTGCGCGGCCTCGGCGCGGCGGAAGCGCACGGCGGTCTGGCGGATGGCTTCCACGCGCGCGAACGCGTCCTCGCCCGCGTGCTGGCGCACGGCGTCGCCGAGCATGCGGCCTAAGAGCCGCGTGTCTTCCTTGAGGGGCTGTTCGCGATCGGGAGCGTCGTCGGGCATCGCGCCAGTATACGGGGCGCTTTTGCAGCGCAGCAACGATCGCGTGGGCGCACTCTTTCAGTGCGCGAGACGCAACCTTTCGGCGAGGAAGAACACCGCCGACGCGTAGAGCCGGCTCTTGTTGTAGCGCGTGATCACGTACCAGTTCGGATACGCGATCCAGAGCGTGGCGTCGCCCGGGACGTCGCTCTCCTCGAGCAGCAGCAGGCCGACGGGATCGGATGCGGCATCAGCCGGCACGTTGGCGGCGCGCACGCCGTCGGCGTCCCACGCGGCCGCCGGCCGCCGCTCGCTCACGCCGCCGTCGAGGCGGCGCACGGCGGTCTCGCGCGCTTCCGGTGCAATCACCGCGGGCAGGAGGATCGGCTGCCCGCGCTGCCAGTCGTGGCGCGCGAGATAGTGCGCGACGCTGCCGATCACGTCCGCGTTGCTGCGCCACAGGTCGGCGTGGCCGTCGTTGTCGAAGTCGATCGCGAACCGGCGATAGCTGCCCGGCATGAACTGCGGCATGCCCATCGCGCCGGCGAACGAGCCCTTCGGCACCAGCGGCGAGAAGCCCTGGTCGCGCGCGAGCATCACGAACTCCTTCAGCTCGCCGCGGAAGAACGGCGCGCGGCGCGGGTAGTCGAACGCGAGCGTGGCGAGCGCGTCGATCACGCGATAGCTGCCGACGTTGCGCCCGTAGTACGTCTCGACGCCGATGATCGCGACCACGATCTCCGGCGGCACGCCGTACTGCGCCTGCGCCCGCGCGAGCGCATCCTCGTTCGCGCGCCAGAACGCGACGCCGGCGGCCACGCGTTCAGGCGAGAGGAAGTTGCGCGAGTATTCGAACCACTTCGGCGGCTCGAGCAGCGGCCGGTCCATCGCGGCCACGATCTTCGGCTGGAACTTCGCATCGGCGAACCAGCGCTCGACGTCGCGCTTCGGCAGCCCCGCATCGGCCGCGACCTCGGCCGCGAACGCACGCACGTCCTCGCGCCCGACGTAGCTTCCCGCGGCAGCGGCAGATGGTTTTGCCTTCGCCTTCGCCGGCGCGGCCTTCTTCGCGGGAGCGCCGGATTTCTTCGCCGGGGGCGCAGTGGTGTCGGCGGCGGCGACGGACGCGCTCATGCAGAGCGCGGCGATGCACGACAGGATGCGAACGAGCACGCGGACCAATGCGGAATGACGTGAAGTGCGCGAATGGTATCATCGACCGCGCAACACGCCGCTCACGCCACGGGCTTCCTGCCCCGCTCCGATGGCCACGCTCTATCCCCTCGCCCGGCCCTTCCTGTTCGCGCTCGATCCCGAGACCGCGCACGACCTCACGTTCGCCGCGCTCGATCGCGCGGCGCAACTGCACGTCGCGCAGGCGGTCGTGCCGCGCGTTCCCGACGATCCGGTCACCGTGATGGGCATCGCCTTCCCGAACCGCGTCGGGCTCGCGGCCGGGCTCGACAAGAACGGCGAGCACCTCGCCGGCCTCGCCACGCTCGGCTTCGGCTTCCTCGAGATCGGCACCGTCACGCCGCGCGCGCAGGGCGGCAACCCGAAGCCGCGCATGTTCCGAATCCGCGCGGCGCACGCGATCATCAACCGCATGGGCTTCAACAACGGCGGCGTCGCCGCGCTCGTCGCCAACGTACAGCGCGCGCGCTACGGCGGCGTGCTCGGCATCAACATCGGCAAGAACTTCGATACGCCGAACGAGCGCGCCGCCGACGACTACGTGACCTGCCTGCGCGCCGTGTACCCGCATGCGCACTACGTCGCGGTGAACGTGAGCTCGCCCAACACCAAGGGCCTGCGCGACCTGCAGTCCGAAGCCGCGCTGTCGGCGCTGCTCGCGACACTGAAGCGCGAGCAGGACGCGCTCGCACAGCAGCACGGCCGCTACGTGCCACTCGCGATCAAGATCGCGCCGGACCTCGCCGACGATGCGCTCGCAGGCCTCGCGCGCGTGTTCGTCGCCGGCAAGGTCGACGCGGTGATCGCGACCAACACGACGATCGCGCGCGACGCGGTGGCCGGCATGCCGCACGCGAACGAGGGTGGTGGACTGTCAGGTGCGCCGCTGCGCGAGCGCGCGACCGCGGTGATCGCGTTGCTCGCGCGCGAGCTCGACGGCGCAGTGCCGATCATCGGCGTCGGCGGCATCGAGAGCGGCGCGCATGCGCGCGAGAAGATCGCGGCCGGCGCGTCCCTCGTGCAGCTCTACACGGGGCTCGTGTACCGCGGACCGGGCCTCGTGGCCGAGTGCGTGAAGGCGATGAGGGGTCAGATGCGGTAGGCCGCCGAGGGGTCAGATACCGCAGGCACGATCACCGCAAAGCACACCGACCTCCACGAGCGGTGTCTGACCCCGGGTTCAGGCGCGAGGGGTCAGATACCGCGGGCACACCGCTCGCAAGACACACCAACCTCCACGAGCGGTGTCTGACCCCGGATTGAGGCACTGGCGGCAACGCCACGGACGCCACTGGGTCCCCGCCTTCGCGGGGACGACACCTATCCACGTTCAGCTCGTATCGCGCGCAAACACCATGATCTTCCCCGTCGCCTCGGCGGCGATCACCCCCTCCTGATTCCTCGCCGTCCCGGTCATCTCCACGATCCCGCCGCCGTGCGCCGGCTTCGGCACCAGCCGCGCGATGCTCCACGCGATCGTCAGCGTGTCGCCGATGCGCACCGGTGCCAGGAAGCGCGCGTTGTGCTCGAGGTACGCGATGGCCGTGCCGTGAAAGTGCATCCCGACCGGCCCGCCCATCAGCGCGCTGGTCAGCATGCCGTGCAGGATGCGCCCGCCGAAGCGCGACTTGCGCGCGAATTCCTCGTCGACGTGCAGCGGGTTGAAATCGGCGACGTAGCCCGCGCCCAGCACGAGGTGCGTCTCGGTGATCGTGATCGTGCTGCCGAACGTGTCGCCGACCGCGAGCTCGTCGAACCAGCGGCCCTTCGCCACCTGCAGCGCGTCGCTCACAGCGGCTCCCAGCGAAAGCCGAGCGCCTCGACGCCGGCGCGCAGGTGCGCGAGACCCGCGTCGGCATCCTCCGCCGGGCCCTTCACGCCGAGCTCGATGCGCCGCCCGCCGTCCGGCAGGAACGCCGGCAGGCTGAAGAGCTTGAGCGTGGGAAAGCGCGCGACGTTCTCGTCCATCAGCGGCAGCAGCTGGCTCTCGCCCGCGCCGTACACCGCGATCGCGCGCTCGACCATCGGCGCGCGCACGAGATCGGGATACCACGTCGCGAGCACCCAATCGAGCATCGGCCACGCCATCTGCGGGAAGCCGGGGAAGAACTGGTGCCGGTGGATCGCGAAGGCCGCGACGCGGTTGAACGGATTCGGGATGATGCGCGCGCCGTCCGGGAATTCCGCCATCAAGACGCGATGCGGATACGCCTCGGCGCCGAACTTCGCCACGAGCTCGGCGACCGCTTCCGGATGGCGCACGAGCGGCACGCCGAGCGCCGCCGCCGCGGCCTGGCGCGTGTGGTCGTCGGGCGTGGCGCCGATGCCGCCGAAGGAGAACAGGATGTCGCCGCGCGCGAACGTGTCGCGCAGGAAGGCGGTGAGGCGGCCGCGGTCGTCGCCGGCGTATTGCGCGTAGTCGAGCGTGACGCCGCGCGCCGCCAGCGTGGCGATGACGTGCGGAAGGTGCTTGTCCTGGCGCTTGCCGGAGAGGATCTCGTCACCGATGATGAGGGCACCGATTGGCATCCTCAAAACCTATCACAAAGAGACGCAGAGACGCCGAGAAACCCCAGGACTCCTCTGCGTCTCGGCGTCTCTTTGTAAGTGGTGTCAGTGCACGGTTGCAGGCTCGGGGAATTTTTCCTCGATCTGCGACATCATGCTCGTGAACGCGCGATCGATGAGCGGCTCGGCCTCGACGAGGCGCGCGCGGTCGGCACGAAAGCGGTCGGCGAGATCCTCGGCGGTCATCGACAGCGCCTTCTGGCCCTGCCGGTTGGTGAAGAGGTACGTGCCCCGCAGCGGGCTCACCCACGCGAGCTTGGCGAACGCGAGGTGCCCGTCCTCGGCCTCGAACTCGATCCACATGCCGCGCTCCAAGCTGCGCGCGATCTCGAGGTAGTCGTCGTCGACGATCTCGCGCTCGGGCTCGACCGGCTCCGGCGCCGCCTGCTCCATCGCCGCGGCCAGCGCCTCCTGCTCGGCGGCGCGGCGCTCGTCGCCCGCGGCCTTCGCGAGCTCGGCCTGCGCCTTCGCGGCCTCCGCGACCGCGGACGTCGGCGACGCGGCCTGCGCGAGCGACGGCTTCACCGCCGCCGCATGCGCCTCGACCAAGTTCGCCATGAACGACTCGCGGTCGCCGGCCGTCCAGCCACGGTGCTGCATGCCCGCCGACAGCCGCTTCAGCAGCGACGGCAGCAGCGCGACGAGATGGCGCCGGTCCTCGGGCGAGCGCTTCGGCTGCACGCTCCACACGAGGTCCTCCAGCGTGGTCACGCCGGAGCTCCAGCCCTCGCCCTCCTCGCCTTCCGCGAGGTAAACGCGCTCGAGCGTGCCCTGCCAGTGCGCCCGCAGGAACGTCGCGAGGAAGTTCGGGACCGGCGCGCCCTCGATGCGTTTCTCGATCTCGGCCTTGGCCACCACGGCCGCGATCTGCTGCCGGTCGCGCTGGTTGATCTCCTCGGCGTTGCTCTGGATGTTCTCCTCGGCCGCCTTCTCTTCCTCGTCGAGGAACGCGGCCAGGTCGGCCCGCTGGTCCTCGAAGATCGTGAGGTCGTCGGAGAATTCGTCGAGGATGTGATGGACGATGCCGTCGAGCTTGCGATAGAGCGGGTCCTCCGCCCCCATCGTCGGCGCCCAGCCCAGGCCGGCCTGCGCGAGCTCGTTCACCAGCAGGCGCGCCGGATGCGACTTCTTCGCGAAGAACGCGCCGTCCAGCATCGCCGCCTTCAGCACGGGAATCTGCAGGCGGGCGAGCAGCGCCTTGATGCCGTCCGGCAGGTCCTTGGTGTCGAAGATGAAGTCGAACAGCATCGCGACCATCTCGATGGTCATCGACTCGAGCTGGTTCGCCTTCGCCCCGAGCGGCGATTCCTGCAGGTCGCGCAGGACGTTGTGCAGGCCCTGCGGTATGCCGGAGAACGCGATCTGCGCGCCGCCGACGTCGAAATCCGATTGCCCCGCCTGCAGGCGCGTCAGGCCCTCGTGCAGGTCGGGCGACGAGATGATCGGCGCGCCCGGCACGTAGCCCGACGGCGTCGGCGGCAGCGGCGCGAACGCGCGCGGATGCGCGCCCGGCAGCGCGATCTCGGGCAGCTCGCCGTCGGGCGTCGGCATCATGCCGCCCCCCATCATCCCGGGCGGGAACGACGGCGGCATCATCGGCGACGGCGGCATGCCGGGCGCGCCCCCGGCCATGGGGGCGTGCGGCGCCGCCGGCGCCTGCCCACCGTACATGCGGCGGAACATGGCCATCACGTCGAGCTCGGCGGAGGCGCCCGGCGCCGGCGGCTTCGGCGCGCCCGCCGCCGCGGCCTTCTGCGCGGCGCGGTCCGCGGGCCCGCCGCGATTGACGATGCCGCCCTTGCCGAGCGCGGGCACCAGGTTGAGCCGCGTGAGGTGCTTGTTGAGATCGGCGTAGATGGTGGCGATCTCGCCGAGCGGCGCCTGGTTCAGGTCCTTCATGATCTGGAACTTGATCCGGCGGTCGGTCTTGATCGTGCCGAGCGCCTTGGAGAAGGCGCCCACGATCGTCGCCGGGCCCAGCGGATTGCCGGCGGTGGCGAGGTCGGGCTCGCCCATCAGGTAGCCGACGCCGCGGTTTAGCGTCGAGAGCTCGTCGTGGCAGAGGTTCTCCACCACGCGCGTGATGTTGCCGTTCAGGACCTCCTCGTCCATCGACACCGTCTCGACGAGCGTGAGCTTGGACGCGTCGACGTTGCGGAAGTCCTGCTTGGGCTCGGTCTTGCCGGCGATGCGGTCGTCGATCAGCTTGCGCAGCTGCCGCTCGAACTCCGCCATCAGCGCCGGGCGCTCGCCGCGCAGCGTGCCGCGGGCATCGAGGAAGACCTGCTGCTCCTCGCGCACGTCGCTCTTGCTCGCGCGATCCATGAGGAGGTCGCCGACCCGGTCGAGGATCTGCGCGAAGGACGTCGTCAGCCGCTGCACCGCGAGGTCGCGGCACTCGTTCAGCACCCGCGCGAGTTCACGCGAGGGGGCGCGGCGCGTCTGCGTCTCGTGGATGGGGGCGTTCACGTCGGGTCGACGATCGGGGGTCTCTTATCCCACAAGGCGTTAGGCAACATTGTGGCGAACTTACTGTAGCACGGTGGCCGGCGGGCTGCCACCGCCGCCGGCCGGCGCCCGCGGTCAGCGCGAGAGTTCGGCCCAGGCCTTCTCCACGCGCTTGAAGGATACCGGGAACGGCGTCCTGAGCTCCTGGGCGAACAACGATACCCGCAATTCCTCCAGCAGCCAGCGAAACGCCTCCAGCCGCGGGTCGGCCGTGCCCGCCTTGCGGTCGCGCTCGAGGCGCTCGACGTAGCGCGCCCAGTGGGCCGCGAGCTGCTCCGCGTGACCGCGGTCGCGCTCCGGACGCTCGGCGTACTTGGCGACCCGCCGGTCGAGCGCCTTCAGGTATCGCGGAAGATGCGCGAGCTGGTCCCACGGCGTGGCAGTGAAGAACCCGGGGTAGACCAGCGCGTCGCGCTGGGCGCGCACCTCCGCCTTCAGCCGCGACAGCGCGGGCGGCAGGCCCGACAGGCGCTGGGTCAGCGCCTGATGCTCGGTGGCGATCGTACCGAGCAGCCGGAACGCGCCCTCCATTACGGCGGGAACCCGGGCGCGGGCGCGCTTGACGAGCTCCGCGAACGCTTTCTCGCTGCGCGGCAGCGGATCGTCGGCGAGGAAGGCGCGCACCAGCGCCGCCTCGCGCACGTCGGCGAGCAGGGCGTCGGTCGGGATCACGGACTTCAACAGCAGCGCCGCCTGCGCGAAGCCCGCCCCGCCTTTCTCGTAGCGGCCCACCACGTCGCGCAGCGCGATGCGCATGAGGCGCACGACGCCGCCGCGCGTGCTCGCTGCGGCCGCCTCGGCGGTGTCCTGCAGGGTCAGCGACACCGAATCGCCGTCGTCGACCAGCGCGGGATAGCCGGTGAGCTTCTGGCCGCGGCGCGAGAACGTGAGCGATTCCGGCAGGTCGCCCACGTCCCAGTGGGTGAGGCCCTTGCGCTCGAAGCCAGGATCCACCGCCGCGAACGAGAGCTGCGCGGCATCGCCCAGCTGCGCGCGCAGCGCCGCGATGTCGCGCCCCATCGCGAGCTCCGCGCCGGCGTCGTCGACGACGCGCACGTTCACGAGGAGGTGCGGCGGCAGCGCCTCGCCGTCGAACAGCGCGCCGGGCAGCGTGTCGCGCAGGCGGGTTTCGAGGTAGCGGCGCAGCGCGTCGGGCAGCGCCACGTCCTGCGCCGGCTCGGTGGCGAGGAACGCGGTCACCACCTCGGGAATCGGGATCACGCGATTGCGCCACTGCTTGGGCAGCGCCTTGAGGTAATGCGTCACCTTCTCGCGCACCATGCCCGGGACAAGCCACGTCAGCCGCGCCTCGGGCAGCTGGTTCAGGAGCCGCAGCGGCACGGTCACCGTGAGGCCGTCCAGCGCGTGGCCCGGCGTGAAGCGGTACTTGAGCGCGAGCTTCGTGCCGTCGGCGACGGCGAGCGCCTCGGGGAACTGGTCCTCCGTGATCGCGCTCGCGGCGTGCCGCATCAGGTACTCGCGCGTCAGCAGCAGATGCGCGGGATCGAGGCGCTCGACCTCGGTGCGCCAGCGTTCGAACGCCGCGGCCGACGCCACCGTTGCGGGCAGGCGCTCGTCGTAGAACGCGGCGATCGTCTCCTCGTCGACCAGCACGTCCTGCCGCCGCGCCTTGTGCTCGAGCTCCGCCACCTCCGCGACGAGCTTGCGGTTGTGCGCGAGGAACGCGCCGCGCGTGCGCAGCGCGCCCGGCACCAGCGCCTCGCGGATGAAGACGTCGCGCGCAAGCTTGGGATCGATCGCGCCGAACGACACCGGACGCCGCGCGACCAGCGTGAGCCCGTAGAGCTGCACGCGCTCGCTCGCCACGACCTCGCCGCGCTTCTCCTCCCAGTGCGGCTCGAAGTAGTCGCGCGTGACGCGGTCGCCCGCGACCTCCTCCACCCAGTCGGGCTCGATCTTCGCCGCGCAGCGCGCGTACAGGCGCGAGGTCTCGGTGAGCTCCGCGGCGAGGATCCACCGCGCACCCTTGCGCGCGAGCCCCGACCCCGGATGCAGGTAGAACTTGAGCCCGCGCGCGCCCTGGTAGTGCTCCTCCGCATCGGCCTTCACGCCGATGTTGCCGAGCAGGCCCGCGAGGATCGCCTTGTGCAGCTGCGCGTAGCGCGGCGCGTCGAATGCCGGCGGCAGCGCCGAGGGCACGCTCCACTTCGCCTCCTCCAGCGTCGCCACGAGCTGCCGGTGCACGTCGCGCCACTCGATGAGGCGCAGGAACGACACGAAGTGCGCGCGGCACGCGTCGACCTTGCGGCGGTGCGACTGCTTGTCCTTGGAGAGGTCCGCGAAGAACTCCCACAGCGCGACCAGCGAGAGGAAATCGGAGCGGTCGTCGCGGAACTTCTGGTGCGCCTGGTCCGCGGCCTGCGCGCGCTCCAGCGGACGCTCGCGCGGATCGGGCACCGCGAGCGCGCTCGCGATCACCAGCGCCTCGGGCAGGCAGCCGCGCTCGCGCGCCGCGAGCACGATGCGGCCGATGCGCGGATCGAGCGGCAGGCGCGCGAGCTCGCGGCCGAGGGGCGTGAGCGCGCGCGCCGCATCGACCGCACCGAGCTCGTGCAGGAGCTGGAAGCCGTCGGCGATCGCGCGCGGTGTCGGCGCCTCGAGGAACGGGAACTCGGCGACGTCGGAGAGCCCGAGCGCCGCCATGCGCAGGATCACCGACGCGAGCGACGAGCGCAGGATCTCGGGATCGGTGTAGCGCGGCCGCGCGGCGAAATCCTCCTCCGAGTACAGCCGCACGCAGATGCCGTCCTGCACGCGCCCGCAGCGTCCGGCACGCTGCTGCGCGGCGGCCTGCGACACCTTCTCGATCTGCAGCAGCGTGGTCTTGTTGCGCACGCTGTAGCGCTTGACGCGCGCAAGCCCCGCGTCGATCACGTAGCGGATGCCCGGCACCGTGAGCGACGTCTCGGCGACGTTGGTGGCGAGCACGATGCGCCGGCCGTGGCTGCCCGCGAACACGCGCTGCTGGTCGGCGATGGAAAGCCGCGCGTAGAGCGGCAGGATCTCGACGTCCTGCGCGTAGGGCCGGCGCACGAGCGCGCGGCGCAGCAGGTCGCCGGTCTCGCGGATCTCGCGCTCGCCCGGCAGGAACACGAGGATGTCGCCGGGGCCCTGCCGCCACAGGTCCTCGGTCGCGCCGACGATCGCCTCCTCCAGCGCCTCCTCGTCGTCGGCCTCGCGCTCGGTGTCGGTGGCGCCGACGTCGTCGCTTCCGAGCAGCGGCCGATACCGGATCTCGACTGGAAACATCCGTCCCGACACCTCGATTACCGGCGCCGGCTTGTCCGCAGTGCCGAAGTGACGCGCGAAGCGATCCGCGTCCAGCGTGGCGGACGTGACGATCACCTTGAGGTCCGGCCGCCGCGCGAGGAGCTGCTTTAAGTACCCCAGCAGGAAGTCGATGTTGAGGCTGCGCTCGTGCGCCTCGTCGACGATGATCGTGTCGTACGCGGTGAGGTCGCGGTCGCCCTGCGTCTCGGCGAGCAGGATGCCGTCGGTCATGATCTTGACGTAGGCATCGGGCCTGGTCTGGTCGGTGAAGCGCACCTTGAAGCCCACCGACTCGCCCACGGGCTCGCCGAGCTCCTGCGCGATGCGCGTCGCCACCGCGCGCGCCGCGATGCGCCGCGGCTGCGTGTGGCCGATGAGCCCGCGCACGCCGCGCCCCGCGGCGAGGCAGATCTTCGGCAGCTGCGTCGTCTTGCCCGAGCCGGTCTCGCCGCAGACGATGACCACCTGGTGCGCGCGGATCACGCGCTCGATCTCGTCCGCGCGCTGCGCGACCGGCAGCTCCGGCGGATACGCGATGTGCGGCCGCGCCGCGGTGCGGGCCTCGACGCGGCCGATCGAGCGTGCCAGGTCGGCGGCGATGCGCTCGAACTCGGCGGGGGCCGCGCGCTGCGCACGCGCACGGTGCAGCCGGCGCGCGAGCCGCGCAGCGTCGGTCGCCATGGCGAGCGGCAGGCGGTCGGCGAGTTCGGCAGCGGGGGACGGCATCGGAGGACCGCGCGCGACCGGAGTCGTCTGCGCGCGCGGCGCGGATTCTACCGTGCAGGCGCGCCGTCCGCGGCTAACAATTGCGTATCATCATGCGGTCCGCCGGCCGCCCCTCGCGTGCCCGCGCCCTTCCGGAGGCTCACGATGCGATTCCTCGTTCCCGTACCCTCGAAACGCGCGCTGCTCGCCATCGCCCTGGCCGCGACGTGCGGCGTGGCGTCCGTTGCGGCCGACGCCGTCACGCTGCGCTGGGCCGGCCGCGGCGACATGCAGACCACCGACCCGCACTCGCAGAACGAGGGCCTCACCAACAACATCAACAGCCTCGTCTACGAGTTCCTGGTCGACCGCGACAAGGAGCTGGGGCTGCAGCCGCGCCTCGCCGAGTCGTGGACGCAGGTGAACCCGACGACGTGGCGCTTCAAGCTCCGCGCGGGCGTCAAGTTCCACGACGGCACGCCGTTCACCGCCGACGACGTCGTGTTCAGCTACGAGCGCGCGAAGGCCGACACCTCGCAGCTCAAGGCGTACGCCAACCTTGCGGGCACGGCGCGAAAGATCGACGACCTGACGGTGGAGTTCGTCACCAACGGGCCGAACCCGATCATGCTGGAGCACGTCGCGACCATCAACATCATGTCGAAGGCATGGTGCGAGAAGAACAAGTGCCAGAAGCCGCAGAACTTCGCCGCCAAGGAGGAGATGATCACGGCGCGCGAGGCCAACGGCACGGGTCCGTACATGCTGGTCTCGCGCCAGCCCGACGTGAAGACGGTGCTGAAGAAGAATCCCAACTGGTGGGGCATCAAGGCCGGCATCTTCGACGGCAACATCGACGACGTCGTCTACACGCCGATCGTGTCCGATGCCACGCGCGTCGCCGCGCTCATCTCGGGCGAGGTCGACCTCGTCAACGACCCGCCGCCGCAGGACGTGCCGCGCCTGTCGCAGACGCCCAACATCAAGGTGGTCGAGGGCGTCGAGCAGCGCATCGTGTTCATCGGGATGGACCAGGCGCGCGACGAGCTGCTGTACTCGAACGTCAAGGGCAAGAACCCGTTCAAGGACGCGCGCGTGCGCCAGGCGCTGTACCAGGCGATCGACATCGACGCGATCCAGAAGGCGACGATGCGCGGCCTCTCCAAGCCCACCGGCGTGATCCTGCCGTCGCCCAAGATGTCCACGCCCGAGCTGGAAAAACGCCTGCCGTACGACAAGGAGAAGGCGAAGAAGCTGCTCGCCGAGGCCGGCTATCCGAACGGCTTCGAGGTGACGCTCGACTGCCCGAACAACCGCTACGTCAACGACGAGCGCATCTGCCAGGCGCTGGCCGCGATGTGGTCGCAGATCGGCGTCGCGACCAAGGTCAACGCGATGCCGCGCACGCTTTACTTCCCGAAGCTCGAGAAGACCGACACCAGCCTCTACATGCTGGGCTGGGGCGGCGCGTCCACCGACGCGATCTTCACGCTGGGACCGGTGCTGTCGAGCTGGAACGGCAAGGGCGACGGCGACTTCAACTACGGCCGCTACAAGAACGCGAAGGTCGACGACCTCACCGCCAAGGTAAAGGTCAACATGAACCCGCAGGAGCGGCTCGCGCAGATTCGCGAAGCGCTCGCCGCGAACAACGCCGAGTTCAACCTGATCCCGCTGCACCGGCAAGTGATCCCGTGGGCCTCGCGCAGCAACGTGACGCTCGTTCACCTCGCGAACAACTTCGTCAATCCTTACTGGGTCACGCTGAAGTAACGGGGCGCGCTCTCACCGCCCCGTGCGGCCGCCGGGATCAGGCGGGCGTCGCGCGCGCGGCGGCCACGTAGCGCGTCACGAGCCACGCGACCGCCGTCACCGCCACGCTCGTCACGGCGAAGGCGATCCACCCGCTCGCGGTGCCGAGCAGCGCCGCCGCCTTGGCGGCGCCAAGGACCTGCCCGGTCGCCACGAACGCCGGCACCGATCGCAGGTCGAAGCGCAGCACCAGCCACACGAACGCGAACGCCGCCACGCCCTCGACCACGCCTTCGAGGATCGCGAGCGGGCCGGGCTGCCCGGCGACCGTCGCGGATGCGACGCCGAACATGACGACGACGAGCGCCGCGACGAGCCGGTGGCGCGTCCAGCCGTGCGTCGCGCGATCGAGCACCGACAGCAGGAACAGCGCCACCGCCACCCCGGGCACCAGCGACAGCCCGGCGATCAGCGCCGCCGCGAGCGGCCATGCGGTCCCGCTCGCCTTGAGATCGGGCCACAACGGCAACGCCGGCGGCACGAGTGTCGCGAGCACCGCCGCGAGGCCGGTCGTCGCGAGCGCCGCGGCCACGCCCTGCGCCCATGCCGGCAGCCGTCCGGCGAGCGGCACGCGCACCTGCTCGCGCGCGTAATGCGCGCCCACGCCCGCGAGCAGGCCGAAGAGCAGCGCGATCGCGATGCCGCCCGCGACGGGGGCGAGCACCGACGTCGCGAGCTGGTTGGCGAGCGGCTCCGCCGTCTGCAGCTGGAACGCCGTCGCGGGCCAGTTGTTCGCCGCGCCCAGCACGACCATCACGAACACCAGCGCGCTGACGCGCAGGAACGCGCGGCGGTCGCTGCGCCCGCGGCTCCACGCGAACACGGCCAGCATCAGCGCGGCCAGCGCCGCGACGACGATGAAGCCAACGCTCCCGACCCGCGCGACGTGCAGGCGGCTTTCGCTCTCCTGCTCCGCGCGCCGCCACGCCTCGGGCACGAAGATGCCGCGGCCGACGTTGGTCACCTCGTCGCCGGCCACCGCCGCGAGCACCCGCGCCTCGCCGCCGTTGCCCACCGGAACGGAAGGGTCGGCGTACGCGAACAGCCAGTCGCGGCGCTGCGGCCGCTGCGACTCGTCGGCCGCGCGCAACGCGAGCGCCAGCGGCTCGACGCCCAGCTCGCGGCGCAGCGCGTCGTCGGCGAGCCGCTTCGCGTCCTCGCGATCGAGCGCGGCGCCGGCGCGGCCTTCCGGCAACCGATGCGCAATCTGGCGCACGTTGCCGTCGCCGGCGAGCGTCACGCGCCACTCCTCCGCGCGGTCGGCGAGATCGCCCTCGAAGCGTGCGAAGCGCACCTCCCACAGCGGCGGCGCGAGCGCCGCGCCGATGCGCTCGCGATAGACGCCGGGGCCGCCTTCGCGCCACACGAACGTGTGCCACTCGCGCTGGTTGCCGTCGGCAAGCGCCGAGCGCGGCATCGAGAGCACCTGCCACGGTGGATCGAGCCGGACACCGCGCGCTGCGAGCGTGGCGACCGCGGCCGCCTCGGCCTGCGCGCGGCTTTGCGGCAGCGGCGGCGCGTCGGCGCGCAGCGGGGTGCACAGCAGCCACGCCACGAGGCCCGCCACGCCCAGCACCGGCAGCGCCCGCTGCAGCGCGACGGCCGGGCGGCCGGCCACGCCGGCCGCGCGCGGTGCCTCGACGGGCCGCGGGGGCGGCACCACCGCCGTCCAGCCCGCATTGCGCAATGCCGCCGGGAGCGCGAGCCAGCGACCGTGCTGCAGGCGCCGCACGAGCACGATCGCCGCCGGTACGAGTCCAGCCGCGATCACGAGCCCGCGCGACACCCACGCGCCGGGTGCATCGATCAGGAACAGCGGGATCGAGATCAGCACGAGGTCGAACAGCGCGTGCAGCAGGATAGTCGGCAGGAGCCCGTAGCGCAGGAAGATCGCGGCCCAGAGCATCGAGGGCACGACGAGCTCGACCAGCCGCGAGTACGCCGGAAAGCCCGGATAGTTCGCGTGCGCCGCCCCGAAGATCACCGCCTGCAGCACGAACGCGATGGCGATGCCGAGCCGGCGATGTCGGTAGCGCGCGCCGATCAGCGCCCCGAGCGCGAGCGGCACGCCGCGGAACACGCACTCCTCCATGATGCCGGCCTGCAGCGCGATGCCGATCGGCGTCAGTGCCGGCAGCGCGGAGGCGAGGATGTCGGGATCGGTGAGCTGCTCGGACGGCTGCCACCAGCCGAGCCAGCGGTTGGTCACGTAGTAGAACGTCGCGATGAGCGCCAGCTCGAGCGGCAGGAAGAGATAGCCGCCGGCCGTGCGGCCCGCGATCTCCGCGGTGCCCGCGGCGTCGCGCGACCACACGCGCCACAGCTGCGGATGCGTCGGGAACGCGCGGCGTACCAAGCCCTCGCTCGCCATGAACACTTCGCCCAGCAGCAAGCCCCCGCCGACGAACGCGAGCGCGGCCATTCCGATCTGCCGCACCCAGAACGTGCTCTCGTCCTGCGTGCTCGACCACGTGAACCACGCGATCTGCGCATTCGCGAGCACGGCGGCGCCGAGGAACGCGCCGACGACGAGCCCCGCGATGAGCGGCGCCTTCCACACGAGGTAGTGCTGGCGCAGCAGCCACAGCGCGCCGAGGATGCAGCCGACGATGCCGTAGAGCACGCCCGCGGACAGGCTCGCGAGCTTGGCGATCGTGTTGTTCGCGCTGCGCATCTCCTGGAAGCGGCGCGTGAACGACTCGGGCACGTGCAGGAAGTACTGCACCTGCGTGAGCTCGTCGCCCGTGACGACGAGCTGCAGGCGCACGCGCGCCTCGCCGAGCCTCGGCTCGTCGCGCTCGAACACGAAACGGTGGTCGGCGCGTCCCGTGGTCTGCGCGTGTTGCGCCTGGTCGAGCAGCCGGAAGGGGGTGAGGTCGACGTTCCAGTCGCGCGTGGCCTGCTCGCGGGCGAGCGCGAGCGCGGCCTCCGGCGCGAGCGCCTTGGTGGCGGGATCGCGCACGTAGGTCTCCGCCACTACGCGCGTGAAGCCGTCGAGCGCGCCGTCGGGGCGGAAGCGGATCAGCGCCTCCTCGATGGCGCCCGGCTTGAAGAGCCGCACGTCCCACCAGTACGGCGAATACGCATTGCCCGCGACCAGCGCCGCGAACGCCGCCTTGCCGCCGCCCTCGAGCTCGACGTAGTTCTGCGCGACGACGTCGTGGTTGAACACCAGCGCGCTGCGCGAGCCCGCGGGCGCGAGCTTGCGCTCGGCGACGAGGGCCTCGCCCTTGGCGAGGGCCTGCGCGCGCGTCATCGTGATGTCGAGCTCGACGATCGGGATGGCGGCGGGCATGAGCCGCCACGCGAGCGCGAGGCAGGCGAGGGCGAGCGCGACGTAGGCGAGCCAGAAGGCGGGACGGCGGTCCCACGCAATGTTCATGTATGTACTCCGACGATGCCGCGCGCGGCGAGGTCCGCCAGCGCGGCCGACGTGATGCCGAGCCGCTCCTGCAGCACCGCCGCGGTGTGCTCGCCGAGCAGCGGCGGTGCACGCTCCGGCGTTGCGGGGGTGGCCGACAGCTTCATGGGCGGCCCGACCAGCGGCACGCGACCCGCGAGCGGATGCGGCAGCGACAGCGCGAGGCCGCGCGAGCGCACCTGCGGATCGGCGAACACCGCGTCGAGCTTGTGGATCGGGCCACAGGGCACGTGCGCCGCCTCGAGCGCATCGAGCCACGCGCGCTGCGTGCGCGAGCGCAGCACCGGCTCCAGCATCGGCACCAGCACGTCGCGATGCCGCACGCGATCGGCGTTGCGCGCGAAGCGCGGATCCTCCGCCCATTGCGGCACGCCTGCCACCGCGCAGAAGCGCGCGAACTGCCCGTCGTTGCCGACCGCGAGGATGAGGTGCCCGTCCGCGCACGCGAACACCTGGTAGGGCACGATGTTCTGGTGCGCGTTGCCGGCGCGTCCAGGCGGCGTACCGGTGACGAGGTAGTTCATGTTCATCACCGCCATCATCGCCACCGCCGAATCGAGGAGCGCGCAGTCGATGTGCTGGCCGAGCCCGGTGCGGTCGCGTGCCGCGAGCGCGGCCTGGATCGACACCGCGGCGTACATGCCCGTCATGATGTCGGTGATCGCGATGCCCGCCTTCTGCGGGCCGCCGCCCGGCAGGTCGTCGCGCTCGCCGGTGACGCTCATGAACCCGCTCATGCCCTGCACGATGAAGTCGTAACCCGCGCGCTCGGCGTACGGCCCGTCCTGCCCGAAGCCGGTGATCGACGCGTACACGAGGCGCGGATTGATGGCATGCAGGCTCGCGAAGTCGAGGCCGTACTTCGCGAGGCCGCCGACCTTGAAGTTCTCGATCAGCACGTCGCAGTCGCGCGCGAGGTCGGTGACGATCGCGCGGCCTTCCGGCGTGGTGAAGTCCACCGCGACCGAGAGCTTGCCGCGGTTGCACGCGAGGTAGTACGCGGATTCGCTGGTGTCGTGGCCCGTCGCGTCGCGGAGATACGGCGGGCCCCATGCGCGGGTGTCGTCGCCGGTGCCGGGACGCTCGATCTTGATCACCGTCGCGCCGAGGTCGGCGAGCAGCTGCGTGCACCACGGACCGGCAAGCACGCGGGAGAGATCGAGGACGGTGAGGTGGGCGAGAGGACCGGGCACGCGGGCGCGACGTGGTGCGGCGGGCGGCCGCGCGGGCATTCTAGCCGAGGAGGTGGTGGCGGCGGGTTCGCGTTGGAGCGGGCTGATTCGTGGGGTCTGGGGCGATCGCCCCTCACCCCAGCCCTCTCCCCGCAAGCGGGGCGAGGGAGCGCTTCGATGTGAGGGTGAGTGCACGCGCGGCGCCCCCTCACCCCAACCCTCTCCCCCTTCGGGGGCGAGGGAGGTCTTCGTTGTTGCGGCGGCGTGAACGCGCAGCGCCCCAACAGCTCTACTTCATTAGCGGAGCGAGGTGGGCCGTCGGCGAACGCATGCATGACCCGCGCAGCGCCCCAGAAGCTCCCTCGCCCCGCTTGCGGGGAGAGGGTTGGGGTGAGGGGTCGTCGCACAGCACAGCCGGCAGCAGAGGCATTCACGCCACCAGCAGCGCGCGACCGAACGGCGCGCGTAGCGCGCTCATGAGCGGCGCGCTTCGTAGGTTTTGCTACGGGAAAAGCGCCCGGCCGCCCGAAGCTTTTCCCGCTGACATCAACGGCCGCTAAACGCGCAACGCCGAACCAACGTCATCCCCAGAACGCACGACGCGCGTTTTGCGGACGTCTACTTCAGCGCCAAAAACACCTCATCCAGCATCTTCTTCGCATCCCCGAACAGCATCCGGTTGTTCTCCTTGTAGAAGAGCGGATTGTCGACCCCCGCATAGCCCGACGCCATCGACCGCTTCATCACGATCGAGTGCTTCGCCTTCCACACCTCGAGCACCGGCATGCCGGCGATCGGGCTCGTGGGATCGTCCTGCGCGGCGGGGTTCACGATGTCGTTGGCGCCGATCACCATCGCGACGTCCGTGTCGGGGAAGTCCTCGTTCAGCTCGTCCATCTCGAACACGATGTCGTACGGCACCTTCGCTTCCGCCAGCAGCACGTTCATGTGCCCCGGCATGCGCCCCGCCACCGGATGGATGCCGAAGCGCACGTTGACGCCCATTCCGCGCAGCGTCTGCGTGATGTCGTTGACCACGTGCTGCGCCTGCGCCACCGCCATGCCGTAGCCCGGCACGATGATCACGTTCTTCGCCTCGCGCAGCATCTCCGCGGTCTCCGCGGCGGTGACCGGCGTCACCTCGCCCGCCGGCTGCGCGCCGCCGGCGGCCGGCTTGGGCGCGCCGCCCTCGGTGCCGAAGCCGCCCGCGATCACCGCCAGGAACTTGCGGTTCATCGCCGCGCACATGATGTACGACAGGATCGCGCCGCTGCTGCCGACCAGCGCGCCGACGACGATCAGCAGGTCGTTGTTCAGCATGAAGCCGGTGGCGGCAGCCGCCCAGCCCGAGTAGCTGTTGAGCATCGACACCACGACCGGCATGTCGGCACCGCCGATCGCCATCACCATGTGCACGCCGAAGAGCAGCGCGATCACGGTCATCACGATCATCGGCAGCATCGCCTGCTGCACGCCGTGCGCGGTGACGAACGCGTAGCCGAAGTAGACGACGACGACCAGGCCGATCAGGTTGATGAAGTGCCGCCCCGGCAGCAGCACGGGCTTCCCGCTGATCTTGCCCGAGAGCTTGCCGAACGCGATCACCGAGCCCGAGAACGTCACCGCGCCGATCAGCACGCCCAAGTACATCTCGATCTCGTGGATCGTGTTCTCCGCCGGCGTGAGGCCGGCCGCGACCGCCGGGTCGATGAAATTCGCATAGCCGACCAGCATCGCCGCGAGGCCCACGAGGCTGTGCATCAGCGCGACGAGCTCCGGCATCTGCGTCATCTGCACGGTGCGCGCCGCGTAGAGCCCGATGCCCGCGCCGACCACCATCGCGCCGATGATATACGGCAGCCCGGCCGTGGTCACCTGCGTGCCGAACACCGTGGCGAGCACGGCGATCGTCATGCCGATCATGCCGTAGAGGTTCCCGCGCCGCGACGTCTCCTGGTTGGAGAGCCCACCGAGGCACAGGATGAAGAGGATGGTCGCGCCGAGGTAGGCGACCGTCGAGAGGCTTGCGCTCATGTCCGCGTGTCCTTGTCGTTATTTGCGGAACATCTGCAGCATGCGCTGCGTGACCGCGAAGCCGCCGAACATGTTGATGGTCGCGAGCGCGATGGCGCCCACCGACAGCCAGCGGATCCATTCGTCCGGCCGCGAGAGATCGGTGGAGATCTTGGTGAGGTCGGGCGCGATCTGCACCAGCGCGCCGATCGCGATGATCGACGACACCGCGTTGGTGACGCTCATGAGCGGCGTATGCAGCGCTGGCTTCACGTTCCACACGACCATGTAGCCGACGAAGCACGCGAGCACGAACACCGTGAAGTGCCCGAGGAACGACGGCGGCGCATACCGGCCGATCAACAGGAACAGCAGCGCCGCGACGCCGAACAGCACCGCGGTCTTGCCGCCTGCCATCGGCCCGCTCGGCTCGCCGTGCGCCTTGGCCTTCGGCGGCATCGCGGCCGCGGGCTTGGGCGGAGGTGGCGGCGGCAGCTTGATCGGCGGCGCGGGCCACGTGATCGTGCCGTCCTTGATCACCGTGAGGCCGCGGATCGCGTCGTCCTCCATGTTGACGTCGACGTTGCCGTCCTTCGCCTTGCACAGCTCCTCGGTGAGCCGCAGCAGGTTGGTCGAGTAGAGCGTGGACGACTGCTTCGCGAGCCGGCTCGCGAGATCGGTGTAGCCGATGATCGTGACGCCGTGGCGCACGACCGCCTCGCCGGGCACGGTGAGCTCGCAGTTGCCGCCCTGCTCCGCGGCCATGTCGACGATCACGCTGCCGGGCCGCATGCTCTGCACCATCTCCGCCGTGATGAGCTTCGGCGCCGGCTTGCCGGGAATGAGCGCGGTGGTGATGATGATGTCGACCTCGCGCGCCTGTTTCGCGTACATCTCGCGCTGGGCCTTCTGGAAGCCCTCGCTCATGACCTTGGCGTAGCCGCCGCCGCCCGAGCCCTCTTCCTCGTAGTCGACCTTCACGAACTCGCCGCCCAGCGACACCACCTGGTCGGCGACCTCGGCGCGCGTATCGTTGGCGCGCACGATCGCGCCCAGGTTGGCCGCGGTGCCGATCGCGGCGAGGCCGGCGACGCCCGCGCCCGCGATGAATACTTTCGCCGGCGGGATCTTGCCCGCGGCGGTGATCTGGCCGTTGAAGAAGCGCCCGAACGCGTTGGCCGCCTCCACCACCGCGCGATAGCCGCTGACGCCGGCCATCGAGGTGAGCGCGTCCATCTTCTGCGCCCGCGAGAGCTGGCGCGGCAGCGCGTCGATGGCGAGCACCGTCGCCTTCTTCGCCGCGAGCGCCTGCATGAGGTCGGGGTTCTGCGCCGGCCAGATGAAGTCGACGAGCATGCCGCCCTCGCGCATGAGCCCGACTTCCGCGAGTGTGGGTGGCCGCACCTTGAAGACGATGTCCGCCATCGCCCACAGTTGCGCCGCCGTGGGCACGATCTCCGCCCCGGCCGCGCGGTAGGTGTCGTCCGCGAAGTTCGCGGCGTCTCCCGCCCCCGTCTCGACGGCGACCCGGAAGCCCAGCTTGACGAGCTTCTCCACGACGTCGGGCACGGTCGCGACCCGCTTCTCGCCCGGGAAGGTCTCCCGGGGCACTCCAATCAGCAACGACATGCTCTGTGGTCTCCCTGGATGCAGCGTGGCGCCGGCCATGCCCGTGCCGCGGGGATTGTCGGGCAACCCGCGGTCACCGGCAAATGCGCGCGGTCAAAGTTCGGCGGCGATGGCGCGGCCCAAGTCGGCGGTGGCGGCCCTGCCGCCCAGGTCGGGCGTCCTGGGCGCGTACGGGGACTGCAGGACGCGCTCGATCGCCGCGACGATCGCGGCCCCCGCCTCCTTGTAGCCCAGGAAGTCGAGCATCAGCGCGCCCGACCAGATCTGCCCGATCGGGTTGGCGATGCCCTTGCCGGCGATATCCGGGGCGGACCCGTGCACCGGCTCGAACAGCGACGGGAACGTGCGCTCGGGATTGAGGTTCGCCGACGGCGCGATGCCGATCGTGCCGCACACCGCCGGACCGAGGTCGGAGAGGATGTCGCCGAAGAGGTTGGACCCGACCACCACGTCGAAGCGCTCGGGCCGCTGCACGAAGTGCGCGGACAGGATGTCGATGTGGAACTGGTTGGCGGCCACGTCGGGATACTGCGCGGCCATCGCCTTGAAGCGCTCGTCCCAGTAGGGCATCGTGATCGAGATGCCGTTGGACTTGGTGGCCGACGTGACGAGCTTGCGCGGCCGCTTGCGCGCGTAGTCGAACGCGAAGCGCAGGATGCGGTCCACGCCCTTGCGCGAGAAGCACGACTGCTGGAACACGATCTCGCGCTCGGTGCCCTCGTACATGCGGCCGCCGACGGACGAGTACTCGCCCTCGGTGTTCTCGCGCACCACCACGAAGTCGATGTCGCCCGGCTTGCGATTGGCGAGCGGCGACGGGATGCCGGGCATCAGCTTGCACGGGCGCAGGTTCACGTACTGGTCGAAGTTGCGGCGGAACAAAATGAGCGAGCCCCACAGCGACACGTGGTCGGGCACCGTCGCGGGCCAGCCGACCGCGCCGTAGTAGATCGCCTCGTACTGCATCAGCGTCGACTGCCAGTCCTCGGGCATCATGCGGCCGTGCTTCACGTAGTGGTCGCAGTTCCACTCGTAGCTCGTGAACGCGAGGTCGATGCCGAACTTGCGCGCCGCGGCTTCCACCACGCGCAGGCCTTCCGGCATCACTTCCTTCCCGATGCCGTCGCCCGCGATGACCGCGATCCTGTGCGTTGCCATCCCGTTGCCTCCCTCGAAAGCGTGAGTTTAATCCTCATCCGTTCGGCCGATCGCCGGGTGCGCGCGAAGCGGTGATGATGCGTACCTCGTGCACCGGAAGGAGATGTTCATGGACGAACGCAACTGCTGGATCGGCGTGGTGGCCCGCGATCACGTGGCGATGGGGGTCGCCGGTGGCTATGCGCAGTTGAACCACGGCAAGGCGGCGGCGCTCGAGCGCATGCGGCCGGACGACGGCTTCGCGTACTACTCGCCGCGCGGCGCGCACCCGGACGGCGAGCCGGTGCAGGCGTTCACCGCCATCGGCGTGGTGGCGCCCGGGCCGCTCTACCAGGCCGACATGGGGCCGGACTTCAAGCCGTTCCGGCGGGCCATCGCCTACTGGCCGGCGCACGAGGCCCCGATCAAGCCGCTCATCGAGACGCTGTCGTTCATCCGCAGCAAGCAGCACTGGGGTGCGGCCTTCCGGTTCGGCGTGGTGCGGGTGCCGGCGGAGGATTTCGCGCGCATCGCGGAGGCCATGGGGGTGGGCGCGCAGCACGCCGCCGCCTTCCCCGAGGCGCTCGCCGGCTCGACATGACGCGCCCCGGCGCGCTACGGTTGCGGACTGCGTCCTGTCCCGGAGGGTCCGTATGGCCGTCACCGTCATGGCGTTGTTCCGGCCCAAGTCCGGCCACGAGGCCGAGCTCATGGCCTGCATGCGCGATCACCTCCCGGTGCTGCGCGCCCGCGGGCTCGCCACCGATGCGCCGTCGACGGTGCTCCGCGCCGCCGACGGCACGCTGGTGGAGATCTTCGACTGGCGCTCACCCGAAGCGATCTACGCCGCGCACGCCGATCCGGAGGTGGCGAAGCTGTGGGCACGCTACGCCGCGTGCTGCGAGTACGTGACGCTCGCCGATCTCGCCGAGAGCCGCGCGATGTTTCCGTCGTTCGAGCGGGTAACGCTCTAGACCTGTCTCGGAATCGGTATCGAATCGATCGACGCCGATGTTGGAAATTGTCGTCCCCGCGAAGGCGGGGACCCAGTGTCGTTCTGTGCGCTTAAGGCAACGCCGCTGGGTCCCCGCCTTCGCGGGGACGACAGTGGAGACAATGCGCTCGTTCACCCGGCTTTGCCGGGCCGGCGTCGCTGCGCTAAGATTGCAGGTTGCTTCGGCCGCGCCGGCATCGAGCCTGCGCAGCCCGCGCCGGCGTTGCCCTGATGGCGCCTGCGCATCGCGGTGACGGCCCTTGCCTGCCGCCATCGCATCGTCGCCGCATCCATCCGCCCGCTCCGTGATCGCGTCCTCTCCCGCCGCCCCTGCCCGTCACCGCCGCGCGGTGCTGTTCATGATCGTCGCCGCCGTCTGCTGGTCGTCCGGCGGCTTCCTCGTGCGCCAGCTCTCGATCACCAACGCGTGGGAGATCGTGTTCTGGCGGTCGCTGTTCATGAGCGCGTTCGTCGCGGGCGTGCTGCTGGTGATGCACGGGCGCGGCATGCCGGCCGCCGTGCGCGCCGCGGGATGGCCCGGTGTGATCGCCGGGTTGTTCCTCTCCGGCACGTTCTTCTTCTTCATCGGGTCGCTGACGCGCACCACGGTCGCCAACACGTTCGTGCTGATGAGCATGTCGCCGCTGTTCGCGGCCGTCGCCGCGTGGCTGTTCCTGCGCGAGCGGGTGCGAGTGCACACGTGGCTCGCGATCGCCGTCGCGCTGTCCGGCGTGCTCGTGATGTTCGGCGGCGCGATGGACGCGGGGCAGCTCACCGGCAACCTGCTGGCGCTCGGCGTGTCCGTGTGCTTCGCCGCCCAGCTCACGGTGCTGCGCAAGTTCCACGCGACCGTCGACATGCTGCCGATGGTGATGATCGCGGGTTTGTGGACGCTCGTGCCCGCGTACGTCCTCGCCGGCCCGTTCGCCGCCACCGGACGCGACCTCGCGTGGCTGCTGCTGATGGGCTGCGTGCAGCTCGGCATCGGCTGCCTGCTCGCCACCGCCGCGTCGCGCACGCTGTCCGCCACCGAGCTCGGCCTGCTGGCGCTTCTCGAGCCGATCCTCGGACCCATCTGGGTGTGGGTGCTGATGGGCGAGCACCCCGGCCCGAGCGCGCTGACCGGCGGCGCCATCGTGCTCTCCGCCGTGATCGCCAACCAGCTGCTGGGCGCGTGGCGCTCGCGCGCGACCGCCGCGGACCTCCCACTCGCGGGCCCCTGACCGGACACGTCCCGCGTGCCCGCCCTGCCCGCCTTTCCCCCGGCGTTCTACCCGGTCGCGATCGTCGCGATCCTCATCACCGGCATCTCCAAGGGCGGCTTCGGCCAGGGCGCCGGCGGCCTCGCGGTGCCGCTGATGGCGATGTTCATCGCGCCGGCCGAGGCGGCCGGCATCATGCTGCCCATCCTCTGCGCGATGGACATCTTCGGCGTCCACGCGTGGCGCAATGCGTGGTCGCGCCACCACGTGCGGGCCATGCTGCCTGGCGCGCTGGTGGGCATCGCGCTCGGCGGGCTCGCGTTCGGGCTGCTGCCGGCCAGCGCCGTGCGCCTGCTGATCGGCGTCATCGCGATCACGTTCGCGCTGAACGGCTGGTTCCGCTTCACCGAGCGCATCGCGCGCCGGCTCGCGATGGCGCACGACCGCCCGCCGGGCGCGCTGGCCGGGTCGTTCTGGGGCGGCGTGTCGGGCTTCACGAGCACGCTCGCGCACGCCGGCGGGCCGCCGTTCGCGATCTACATGCTGGCGCAGAAGGTGGAGAAGTCGGTCTTCGTCGGCACCTCGGCGGTGTTCTTCCTGATCGTCAATTACACGAAGCTCGTGCCCTATTACTTCCTCGGCCAGCTCAACGCCGGGAACCTCGCCACCGCGCTGATGTTCGCCCCGCTCGCCCCGCTCGGCGTCTGGCTCGGCGTGTGGATCCACCGGCGCATGTCGCAGCGCGCGTTCGTCAACGTGAGCTTCGCTCTGCTGCTCGCCACGGGGGCGAAGCTCGTGTGGGATGCGGTGGGGTTATGATGCGCGACATGAAACAGACCTTCCTCGACTTCGAGCAACCCATCGCCGAGCTGCAGCAGAAGATCGACGAGCTCCGCTACGTGCACGAGGACTCGGCCGTCGACATCTCCGACGAGATCGCGAGGCTCACCAAGAAGAGCCAGCAGCTCTCGAAGGAGATCTACGGCAAGCTCTCCGCGTGGCAGATCGCGCAGGTCGCGCGGCATCCGCAGCGGCCCTACACGCTCGACTACATCGCCGGCATGTTCAGCGACTTCCGCGAGCTGCACGGCGACCGCAGCTACGCCGACGACCCCGCGATCGTCGGCGGCCTCGCGCGCTTCAACGGCCAGCCGTGCATGGTGATCGGCCACCAGAAGGGCCGCGACACCAAGGAGAAGATCCACCGCAATTTCGGCATGCCGCGGCCCGAGGGCTACCGCAAGGCGCTGCGCCTCATGAAGCTCGCCGAGAAGTTCGGGCTGCCGCTGTTCACGTTCGTCGACACGCCGGGCGCCTATCCCGGCATCGGCGCCGAGGAGCGCGGCCAGTCGGAGGCGATCGGCCGCAACCTCTACGAGATGGCCGGCCTGCGCATCCCGGTCATCGTGACCGTCATCGGCGAAGGCGGCTCCGGCGGCGCGCTCGCGATCGCCATCGGCGACGTCCTCTACATGCTGCAGTACTCGACGTACTCGGTGATCTCGCCCGAGGGCTGCGCGTCGATCCTCTGGAAATCCGCCGAGCAGGCGCCGGAAGCCGCCGAGATCCTCGGCATCACCGCGCCGCGCTTGAAGCAGCTCGGCCTCATCGACAAGGTGATCGCCGAGCCCGTCGGCGGCGCGCACCGCGATCACGCGGCCATGATGGTGAGCGTCAAGAAGGCGCTGACCGAGGCGCTGCGCCAGCTCACCGAGCTCCCGCTCGACACGCTGCTCGAGCAGCGCGAGGACCGCATCCTCGCGTACGGCAAGTACAAGGAGCTCTCCGCGTAGCGGACGTCTCGTGGGCGCAATGCGCCCGGCGCGGAGGGTCAGTCGAGTGAGCGCACCCGCCGACATCGTCGCCGACCTGCGCGCCACCGTGGCGCGCGCGCTCGCGAGCCACGTGCCGGACGGCGGCCGGGTCGCGATCGGGTTGTCCGGCGGCCGCGATTCCGTCGTGCTGCTGGACGCGCTCGCGGCGGTCGTCCCCGCGCACTCGCTGATCGCGCTGCACGTCCATCACGGGCTCTCGCCGCACGCCGACGCGTGGGCAAGCTTCTGCCGCGACGCGTGCGCCGCGCACGGCGTCGCGCTCGCCGTCCGTCGCGTGCAGGTGTCGCCGCCGCCGCAGGCGAGCCTGGAGGACGTCGCGCGCCGGCTGCGCTACGCGGCGCTGGTAGCGGCCGCCCGCGAGGCAGGCGCCACGACCGTCGCGCTGGCCCACCATCGCGACGACCAGGCGGAGACGCTGCTGCTGCAGCTGCTGCGCGGTGCCGGGCCGCACGGCCTGGCCGGCATGCCGGCGCTGCGCGACGACCCGCGCGGCGTCGCGTGGTGGCGGCCGCTGCTCGCCTGTCCGCGCGCGGACGTCGATGCGTACGCCGCGGCGCGCGGGCTGGCCTTCGTCGACGACGAGAGCAACGCGCGGCCGCGCCATCGCCGCAACGCGCTGCGCCATCTCGTCTTTCCCGCGCTGCGCGAGGCCGGCTTCGCCGCGGCCGGCGCCACGCTCGCGCGTGCCGCGGAGCACCAGGCCGACGCGCTGCGCCTCGCCGACGACGTCGCGCGCGAGGACGCGCGCACCGCGTTCGACGGCGCGACGCTCGCGCGCGCCGCGTTGCGCGAGCTGCCGCCGCATCGCGCGCGCAACCTGCTGCGCTGGTTCCTGCACGCGCGCGGCCGCACGCCGCCGTCGACCGCGCGCCTGGCCGAGATGCTCGCGCAGCTCGCCGCCGCGCGCGACGACGCACAGGTGCGCATCGCGCACGACGGCGCCGAGCTCGGCGTGCACCGCGGGCGCATCCACGTGCACGCGCCGCTGCCGCCGCCGTTCGCGGTCCGCTGGGCAGGTGAAGCGTCGCTCGACCTGCCGCACGGCACGCTGCGCTTCGCGAGCGTCGCCGCGGCCGCCGGCCCGGGACTGATCGCCGCCGCGCAGGCGAGCCGTGCCGGGCTGGACGTGCGGTTGCGCCGCGGCGGCGAGCGGCTGCACCACGCCGCTAACCGGCCCCGCCGTGCGCTGAAGGTTATCCTGCACGAAGCGGGCATGCCCGTATGGGAACGCCGGTCGTTGCCGATCCTGTGCGTCGGCGACGAGGTGGTCGCGGTGCCGGGCATCGGCGTGGCGCTGGCCGCACAGGCCGCTCCGGGCGCACCGGGGTATTCCATGAGCTGGCATCCCGCGCCGGTTTGATCGCGCGCAATACGCTCCCGGCCGCATGTTGTTGACAATGCGGCGCAGTACGCTACCGTGCGCGAAGCGCTTAGTCCGGGTGGCAGGTCTCGACCAAGAAGATCGCCACCGGTCACATCCTGGAGGAAGTCGAAATGAACGTATCACGCATCGCCGGCATGCTCGCCGTCGTGGGCACGGCCGTCGCTTTCGCGATCGCGCCGGCCGCCGCGCAACAGCCGATCGTCATCAAGTTCAGCCACGTCGTCGCCGTCGACACGCCGAAGGGCAAGGGCGCCGAGCGCTTCAAGCAGCTCGCCGAGGAGCGCACGAAGGGCCGCGTCAAGGTCGAGGTGTATCCCAACAGCTCGCTGTTCAAGGACGGCGAGGAGATGGAGGCGCTGCAGTTGGGCTCCGTGCAGATGCTCGCCCCGTCGCTCGCGAAGTTCGGCCCGCTGGGCGCGCGCGAGTTCGAGGTGTTCGACCTGCCGTACATCTTCGACAGCTACGCCGACCTGCACAAGGTCACCGAAGGCCCGGTCGGCGCGCAGCTCTTCAAGAAGCTCGAGAGCAAGGGCATCGTCGGCCTCGCCTACTGGGACAACGGCTTCAAGGTCATGAGCGCCAACAAGGCGATCCGCGGCCCCGGCGACTACAAGGGCCTCAAGATGCGCATCCAGTCGTCGAAGGTGCTGGGCGACGAGATGAAGGCGCTGGGCGCGATCCCGCAGGTGATGGCGTTCTCCGAGGTCTACCAGGCGCTGCAGACCGGTGTGGTCGACGGCACCGAGAACCCGCCGTCGAACTTCTACACGCAGAAGATGCAGGAAGTGCAGAAGTTCCTGGCGCTCACCGACCACGGCTATCTGGGCTACGCGGTTATCGTCAACAAGAAATTCTGGGACGGCCTGCCCGCCGACATCCGCACCGCGCTCGAAGGCGCGATGAAGGACGCCACCAAGTACGCCAACGACATCGCGAAGAAGGAGAACGACGACGCGATCGAGGCGGTGAAGAAGAGCGGCAAGACCGAGATCCTCACGCTCACGGCCGACCAGAAGGCCGCGCTCAAGAAGGCGCTCGTGCCGGTGCACAAGGAGAACGAGTCGCGCATCGGCAAGGACATCATCGCCGAGGTCTACAAGGCGACCGATTTCAAGCCCTGATCGGGTGGCGGCGCAGCGGGATCGACCGGACACGCTCGCGCGTGCCGGTCATCCCGCGACGCATGGACGAGGTCCGCATTCCGGGTAGTCCTGCGCCGCATGACGGCGCATAATCCGCGGCACCGTCGCCGCGTGGGGGGAGGAGCGCCGTGAAGTTTCTCGATCATCTCGAGGAGTGGCTGATCGCGTTCCTGATGGGCGCGGCCACGTTCCTCATCTTCGTCGCGGTCGTCCATCGCTACGTCGCCGGCTGGCCGATCCCGGGCGTGCAGGACCTCTTCCTCAAGATCGACCTCTCGTGGGCGCAGGAGCTCTGCATCTACATGTTCGTGTGGATGGCGAAGTTCGGCGCGGCCTACGGCGTGCGCACCGGCATCCACGTCGGCGTGGACGTGATGATCAACCGCCTGCCGCCCAACACCCGCAAGTGGTACGTGCTGTTCGGGCTCCTCGCGGGCGCGCTCTTCACCGGCATCGTCGGCACGCTGGGCGCCACGTTCACGTGGGACATCGGGCACACCGATTCCGTGTCGCCCGACCTCGAGGTCCCGAAGTGGATCGTCTACCTGTGCATCCCGCTGGGCTCGTACCTCATGTGCTTCCGCTTCCTGCAGGTGGCGGTGAGCTTCTGGCGCACCGGTGAGCTGCCCAAGCACGACGTCGCGCACGTCGAGGGCGTGGATGCCGGCGGCATCTACAACCTGCCCGACAACCTCCATCCGGCGGACCTGAAGGAAGGGGGTGTGCGATGAGCGCTACCGGCGTCGCGGCTCCCGTCGACGATCCCAACGCCCCGAAGTGGCCGGCGCTGATCCCGCCGGTGCTGATCGGCATCCCGGTGGTGCTGAAGCTCGCCGGCGTGCAGGTCAACAACGCGTGGATCATCTTCAGCCTGCTGATCGGCCTCATGCTGACCGGCATGCCGATCTCGATCTCGCTCGGCCTCACCGTGCTCACGTATTTGTTCACGATGACGTCGGTGCCGATCGAGTCGGTCGCGCTCAAGCTCTTCACCGGCATCGAGAAGTTCGAGATCATGGCGATCCCGTTCTTCATCCTCGCCGGCAATTTCCTCACCCACGGCGGCGTCGCGCGGCGGATGATCAACTTCGCCTCGTCGATGGTCGGCCACTGGTTCGGCGGCCTGGGGCTCGCGGGCGTGATGGCCTGTGCGCTGTTCGCCGCGGTGTCGGGCAGCTCGCCGGCCACCGTGGTGGCGATCGGCTCGATCATCCTGCCGGCGATGGTGAAGCAGGGATTCCCGGCGCGCTTCGGCGCGGGCGTCATCACCACGTCGGGCGCGCTCGGCATCCTGATCCCGCCGTCGATCGTGATGGTGATGTACGCGGTCGCCACCAACACGTCGGTCGGCGCGCTGTTCATCGCCGGCATCATTCCCGGGATCATCCTCGCGACGATGCTGGGCCTCACCACGTGGTGGCGGGCGAAGAAGTTCGACTACCCGCGCCAGCCGCGCGCGAGCTGGGGCGAGCGGATGAAGTCGTTCCGCGACGCGATCTGGGGCCTGTTCCTGATCGTCGTGGTGATCGGCGGCATCTACACCGGCATCTTCACGCCGACCGAGGCCGCCGCGATGAGCGCGGTGTACGCGTTCTTCGTCGCGGTCTTCGTCTACAAGGACATGACGCTGAAGCAGGTGCCGAAGGTCCTGCTCGACTCGGCCAACATGAGCGCGATGCTGCTGTACATCATCACCAACGCGGTGATGTTCAGCTACCTCATGACCTCCGAGAACATCCCGCAGACGCTCGCCGCGTGGATGCTCGACAAGCAGCTGGGCGCCGTCGCATTCCTGCTGTTCGTGAACGTCGTGCTGCTGCTCGCCGGCAACGTGATGGAGCCGTCGTCGATCGTGCTCATCATGGCGCCGATCCTGTTCCCGGTGGCGATGAAGCTCGGCATCGATCCCATCCACTTCGGGATCATGATGACGGTGAACATGGAGGTCGGCATGTGCCACCCGCCGGTGGGCCTGAACCTCTACGTGGCGTCCGGCATCACCAAGATGGGCATCACCGAGCTCACGGTCGCGGTGTGGCCGTGGCTCCTCACGATGCTGATCTTCCTGATCGCGGTGACGTACTGGCCGGCGATGTCGACCTGGCTGCCGAAGACCCTGGGGATGATGTAGCGACGTTCCCCGGCACATGTGCAAAGGGCCGCAACCGCGGCCCTTTGCGTTGGTGCGCGCGACGCGTCGCCTAATCCGCGTACACCCCCGCCTTGCGGATGATCGGCGTCCACTTGTCGATCTCGGACTTCAGCTGCGTGCGCAGGCCGTCCGGCGTCGCCTTGTCCTTGCTCACCACCTGCGAGCCCAGCTCGTTCATCTTGGTCACGAACGCGCCCTCGCCGATGGCGGCCTGCAGCGCCGCCTGCAGCTTGTCGACGACGGCCCTGGGCGTGCCCTTCGGCGCGTACACGCCGTGCCATACCACCACCTCGAAGCCGGGCAGCCCCGATTCGGCGAGCGTCGGCAGGTCCTTCAGCGAATCGACGCGCGTCTTCGACGTCGCGCCGTAGGCCTTCACGCGCCCGGAGGCGATGTACGACGTCGTCTGCGTGGTCTGGTCGCACAGCAGGTCCACCTGGCCGCCCATGAGGTCGTTCATTGCCGGCGCCGTGCCCTTGTAGGGGACGGTGGTGAACTCGGTGCCGATCGCGCTCATGAAGAGCAGGCCGCACAGGTGCGACGCCGAGCCGACCCCGGCGTTGGCGAGCGTCACTTTGTCCTTGTTCGCCTTCACGTAGGCGAGCAGCTCCTTGAAGTCCTTCGCGGGCATGTCCTTGCGCGCGATGAGCGTCATCGGCACGTCGACCACCTGCCCGACGAGCTCGAAGTCGTCGAGCGGCTTGAACGGCAGCGAGCGGTAGAGCGCGGGCGCCGTCGACATGCCGATGTGCGCCAGCATGAGGGTGTAGCCGTCCGGCGCGGCCGCCTTGAGCTTCGCCGGGGCGATCGTGCCGCCGGCGCCGACGGCGTTCTCCACGACCATCGGCTGCTTCAGCGCCTTGCCCATGCCCACGGCGAGCGCCCGCGCGACGGTGTCGGTCGGGCCGCCCGCCGCGTAGGGAACGAGCAGGGTGACCGGGCGGGACGGGAAGTCCTGGGCCGCCGCAGCAAGCGGCAGGGTGGCGAGTGCCAGCAGCGCGCCTGCGCGCGCGATGAAACAAAGCATGAACAGATCCTCCTGAAAGTGGGTCGAACCCGGGCGTGGAGCGGGATCGCCGGCCGGGGCCGTCGTCCCGGGCGTCCTCCCGATGACCGGAGGGCCGCCCTGCCTTCTTGTCCCGCGCGGTCATGCGAACGGCGCGGCAGTCCGGGGGCCGCGATGGTAACGCGTGCCGGACCGCGCGGGCAGCCCGAGGGGCGCGTACGGTGGGCGGCAACCCTCGCCGGGCACCGTGCATTCGTGTTATAATTTTGAATTTACTTGCTTTTTCCCCGGAATCGACCGATTTCCGGCGCCGCCCCCAAGTGGCGGCTCGAGCACCCCACACCATCAACCTGCGTCCGGAGCACACGAAATGGCAGTCGAACGTACCCTTTCCATCATCAAGCCCGATGCCGTCGCCAAGAACGTCATCGGCGAGATCTATTCGCGCTTCGAGAAGGCCGGCCTGCGCATCGCCGCCTCCCGCATGGCGTGGCTGTCGCGCACCGAGGCCGAGGGCTTCTACGCCGTCCACCGCGAGCGGCCCTTCTTCAAGGACCTGGTCGACTTCATGGTCTCCGGCCCGGTCATGATCCAGGTGCTCGAGGGCGACAACGCCATCGCGAAGAACCGCGACCTCATGGGCGCGACCGATCCCAAGAAGGCGGCGGCCGGCACCATCCGCGCCGACTTCGCGCAGTCGATCGACGCCAACGCCGTCCACGGCTCCGACGGCCCGGACACCGCGCGCACGGAGATCGCGTACTTCTTCCCGGCGCTGGCGGTGTATTCGCGGTCGTAAGACAATGGAACAGGAGACGCCGAGTCGCAGAGAAGAAGCCGATTTCTCTGCGTCCCGGCGCCTCTTCGTGACAGGTTTCGCGTGAACCTCCTCGGCCTCTCGCCCTCGGCACTCTCCGACTTCTTCGCCCAGCGCGGCGAGAAGCCGTTTCGCGCGCGCCAGGTCTCGCACTGGGTGCACCAGCGGTTCGTCGACGACCCGGCGGCGATGTCCGACCTCGCGAAATCGCTGCGCGAGAAGCTCGTCGCCGAATGCACGATCGAGGGCCCGGCGGTCATCCGCGACACCACCGCCGCCGACGGCACGCGCAAGTGGCTGCTCGACGCCGGCAACGGCAACGCGGTCGAGTCCGTCTACATCCCGGAAGACGACCGCGGCACGCTGTGCATCTCCTCGCAGGCGGGCTGCGCGCTCGACTGCGCGTTCTGCTCGACCGGCAAGCAGGGCTTCAACCGCAACCTCACCACCGCGGAGATCGTCGGCCAGCTCTGGCACGCGAACCGCACGCTGATCGCCGATGGCGCCACGGGTCCGTGGATTGAACATGGGCGCCCGCCGATCACGAACGTCGTGATGATGGGCATGGGCGAGCCGCTCGCGAACTTCGACAACGTCGTGCCGGCATTGCAGCTCATGCTCGACGACAATGCTTACGGCCTCTCGCGCCGCCGCGTCACGCTGTCGACGTCGGGCCTCGTGCCGCTCATCGATCGCCTGCGCGAGGAATGCCCGGTGGCGCTCGCGGTGTCGCTGCACGCGTCCAACGACGCGCTGCGCGACGAGATCGTGCCGATCAACCGCAAGCATCCGCTGCGCGAGTTGCTGGCCGCGTGCCAGCGCTACCTGCCGGCGGCGCCGCGCGACTTCGTCACCTTCGAGTACGTGATGCTCGACGGCGTGAACGACTCGCCCGCGCACGCGGCGGAGCTGATCGCGCTCGTGCGGGACACGCCGTGCAAGTTCAACCTGATCCCGTTCAACCCGTTCCCGGGCAGCGCGTTCCGCACCAGCCCGCGTGCGCGCATCGTCGCGTTCCAGCAGGCGCTGCAGGACGCGGGCCTCGTCGCCACCATCCGCAAGACGCGCGGCGACGACATCGACGCCGCCTGCGGGCAGCTCGCGGGGCAGGTGCAGGACCGCGTCAAGCGCCGGCTGGGCGGCCGCATCGTGCCGATCGCCGCGGCGTGACGCCGTCACCTTCGCTTCCCATCGTGTCCCTCCTCCGCATGCGCCGATACGCCTCGCTCATTGCCCTCCTGCCGCTCGTGGTCGCGCCGTGGCTCGCCGGATGCGAATCGGCGTCCAAGACGCCCACGCCCGCCCCGGTGGCGCCGGTGCCGCCGCCGACGCAGCCCCCGCCGCCGCAGGAGGCGCCGCCCGCGTATCGCGCGCAGCTCCACCAGGAGATCGCCGCCGGCTTCTACGAGCGCGGGCAGATGGAGGTCGCGCTGCAGGAGTTGGACCAGGCGGCCAAGCTCGACCCGCGCAACGCGAAGGTCTACAACACCTACGGCCTCGTGTACGCGATGCTCGGGCAGGACGCGAAGGCGCAGCAGAACTTCCAGCAGGCGATCGACCTCGCGCCCACCGATTCCGAGATCCGCCAGAACTGGGGTTGGTTCCTGTGCACGCACGGCCGCGCGCGCGATTCGCTCGCCGAGTTCGAGACCGCGGTGCGCAACCCGCTGTACAAGACGCCCGACATCGCGCTCACCAACGCCGGCCGCTGCGCCATCGAGGCCGGCGATGCGGCGCAGGGCGAGGCGTACCTCAAGCGCGCGCTGGCGGTGAACGCCGCCAATGCGCAGGCCGCGTACAGCCTGTCGCTGCTGCTCTACCGCACCGGCCGCCTCGACGACGCGCGCACGGTGATGAAGCGCGTGGTGCAGATCGGCAATCCGTCCGCCGAGGCGCTCTACCTCGGCATGTGCATCGAGCGCAAGCTCGGTGACCGCCCCTCCGAGACCTCGTTCGTGTCGCAGCTCAAGAACCGCTTCCCCGAATCCGCGGAAGCGAAAGCCATTCCGCCGGGGACCTGCGAGTGACCGGCGACGTCGAAACCCCGGTGCAGGACGCCACGCCCGAGCCGCGCATGCCGGCCGGCGCGCGCCTGCGCGAGGCGCGCGAGTCCGCGGGCCTCACCATCGACGCGGTCGCGCAGCAGCTGAAGCTCGCGCCGCGGCAGGTGCAGGCCATCGAGGACGACGACTACGCGCAGCTGCCGGGCCGCACGTTCGTGCGCGGCTTTATGCGCAACTACGCGCGCCTGCTGCAGCTCGATCCGGAGGACGTGCTCGCCACGCTGCCCGACGCCAACGCCGCGCCGTCGCTCAACCACCCGTCGCTCACGCCCACCACGCGCGTGATGGGCGAGCTGCCCGCCGAGACGTCCGGCAAGCCGGGCAGCGCGCGCTGGGCCATTCCGCTCGCGCTCGTGGTCGTCATCCTGATCGGCGTCGCGTACCAGTTCGGGCGCCCGCTGGCGGACCGCGCGCGCGCCGTGATGGGCGAGCCCAAGGCACCGGCGGCCGGCACCGCGCTGCCCTCGCCGCTCGCGCCGTCCGCGGCGCCGGGCGCCGACGCACCCGGCACGCCCGCACCGGCCGCGGCGCCCGCCGCGGAGACGACCGCCGTGCCGCCCGCGCCCGCGGAAACCACCGCCGCGTCGTCCGCGAATCCTGCGCCCGTTGCGGGCCCCGCCGCCGGCGACGCGTCGCTCGTGCTCGTGTTCCGCGGCACGTCGTGGGTCGAGGTCAAGGACGGCAAGGGCAGCATCGTGCTGTCGACCATCGGCTATCCCGGCGCCACGCACGGCGTGCCCGGCGCGGGCCCGTTCGACGTCGTGCTCGGCAACGCGGAGGCCGTGCAGGTCACGTGGAAGGGCGCGGCGTTCGACGTCGCGCCGTTCATCAAGCAGAACGTGGCCAAGTTCTCGGTGAAGTGATGGCCATGCTCCCCGTCCGCCACCGCACCCGCGCGGCCGCCATCGGCGGCATCCGCGTGGGCGGCGACGCGCCGATCGTCGTGCAGTCGATGACCAACACCGACACCGCCGACATCGCCGCCACCGTCGCGCAAGTCAAGGCGCTCGCGGACGCGGGCTCGGAGCTCGTGCGCGTCACGGTGAACACGGCGGAAGCGGCGGCGGCGGTGCCCGCGATCCGCGAGAAGCTCGACGCGTTGAACTGCGGCGTGCCGCTGATCGGCGACTTCCACTTCAACGGCCACAAGCTCCTCACCGAGTATCCGGAGTGCGCGCAGGCGCTCGCCAAGTACCGCATCAATCCCGGCAACGTCGGCAAGGGCAGCAAGCGCGACCCGCAGTTCGTGGTGATGATCGAGAAGGCCATCGAGTACGGCAAGCCGGTGCGCATCGGCGTCAACTGGGGCAGCCTCGACGCCGATCTCCTCGCGCGCATGATGGACGACAACGCGCGGCTGCCGCAGCCGCTGCCCGCGGATGCCGTGATGCGCGAGGCGCTCATCGTGTCCGCGATCGGCAGTGCGCAGCGCGCCGAAGCGCTCGGCCTGCCCGGCGAGCGCATCGTGCTCTCGTGCAAGGTGTCGGCAGTGCAGGACCTCATCGCCGTGTACGGCGAGCTCGCGCGCCGCTGCGACTACCCGCTGCACTTGGGCCTCACCGAGGCGGGGATGGGCAGCAAGGGCATCGTCGCCTCGACCGCCGCGATGGCCGTGCTGCTGCAGCAGGGCATCGGCGACACCATCCGCGTGTCGCTCACGCCGGAGCCGAACGGCGACCGCACGAAGGAGGTGATCGTCGCGCAGGAGATCCTGCAGACGATGGGCCTGCGCTCGTTCACGCCGCAGGTCACCGCGTGCCCCGGCTGCGGGCGCACGACCAGCACGTACTTCCAGGAGCTGGCCGAGCGCATTCAAACGTATCTGCGCGACGCGATGCCGGCGTGGCGCGCGAAGTATCCCGGCGTCGAGGACATGCACGTCGCCGTGATGGGCTGCGTGGTCAACGGCCCGGGCGAGTCGAAGCTCGCCGACGTCGGCATCTCGCTGCCCGGCACCGGCGAGACGCCCGTCGCGCCCGTGTACGTCGACGGCCAGAAGACCGTGACGCTCAAGGGCGAGCGCATCGCCGAGGAATTCCAGGCGCTCGTCGACGACTACGTGCGCGCGCGCTACGGCGGCGAGCCGCGGGCCGCCCATCTCGTTCCCGACAAGAAGACGATCGCCGTCAAGGCCGTCGCGTAGGAAGCCTCACTCACCATGGCGCAAGCATTGCAGGCCGTCCGCGGCATGAACGACGTGTTGCCCGCCGAATCGCCCCTGTGGGAGCGGTTCGAGGACACCGCGCGCACGGTCTTCGGCCAGTACGGCTATCGCAACATCCGCGTGCCGATCGTCGAGTCGACGGCGCTGTTCGTGCGCGGCATCGGCGAGTTCACCGACGTCGTCGAGAAGGAGATGTACACCTTCGAGGACAAGCTCAACGGCGACTCGCTCACGCTGCGTCCGGAGGCCACCGCCGGCATCGTGCGCGCGACGATCCAGCACAACCTCACGTACGACCGGCCGCAGCGCGTGTGGACCACGGGCCCGATGTTCCGCCACGAGCGCCCGCAGAAGGGCCGCTACCGCCAGTTCTACCAGCTCGACGCCGAGGCGCTGGGCTTCGAGGGCCCGGACGCCGACGCCGAGCAGATCGTGATGCTCGCGCGGCTGTGGAAGGCGCTGGGCCTCTCGGGCATCGAGCTGCAGGTCAACTCGATCGGCAATGCGCACGAGCGGCTCGCGCACCGCAACGAGCTGATCGCCTACTTCGAGCGTCACGCGGACCTGCTCGACGCCGATGCGAAGCGCCGCCTGCACGCCAACCCGCTGCGCATCCTCGACAGCAAGAACCCGGCGATGCAGGCGATGATCGAGGAGGCGCCGCGGCTCATCTCGTTCATCGCCGACAAGTCGCTGCAGCACTTCGAGGCGCTGCAGGCGATGCTCACCGACGCCGGGCTCGCGTTCACGATCAACCCGCGCCTCGTGCGCGGCCTCGACTACTACAACCGCACGGTATTCGAATGGGTGGCCACCGGCGGCGATCTCGGGTCGCAGGGCACGGTGGCCGGCGGCGGCCGCTACGACAGCCTGTTCGAGACGCTGGGCGGCAAGCCCAATTTCGCGTGCGGCTTCGCGATCGGCATCGAGCGCATGATCGTGCTGATGACCGCCGCGGGCATCACCGCGGTCGACGCGCCGCTCGCCTACGTCGTGCACGACGGCGCGGCGGCCGGGCCGCTCGCGCGGCGCGTGGCGGAAGCGGCGCGCGACGCCGGCCTGCGCGTCGTCGTCAACGCCGGCGGCGGCAGCATGAAGTCGCAGATGAAGCGTGCCGACGCGAGCGGCGCGCAGGTGGCGCTCATCATCGGCGAGGAAGAGGCCGCGCAGAACACCGTCGCGGTGAAGCCGCTGCGCGGCGGCGAACAGGTGGCGGTGGCCGCCGACCAGGTGGTCGCGACGCTGCGCGCGCTGCCGCGTTAACGAATCCCGGAAGCAAGGACGAAGCATGGCCGTTTACGATCTCGAAGAGCAGGACCAGCTCGAGGACCTCAAGGCGTGGTGGGCACGCTGGGGCAACCTCATCACCACCGTTGCCGCGGTCATCGCAGTGGCGCTGGCCGGCGTGCAGGTGTGGCGCTGGTACCAGGGCAAGCAGGCCGAGGAGGCGTCCGCGCTGTACGCGGGCTTGGCCACCGCGGCGCGCAGCAACGACCTGCCGAAGGCGAAGGACGCCGTCGCGCAGCTCACCGACCGCTACGCGGGCAGCGGCTACGCCGCGCGCGGCGCGCTGCTCCTCGCGAAGCTGCTGTTCGAGAGCGGCGACGCCGCCGGCGCGAAGGCGCAGCTGCAGTGGGTCATCGACAAGGCCGACGAGAGCGAGCTGAAGGAGATCGCGCGCTACCGCATGGCGGAGGTGCTGCTCAACGACAAGCAGTACGACGCGGCGCTGGCGATGCTCGACACCAAGCACGCCGAGCCCTTCGACGGCGTCTACGCCGACCTGCGCGGCGACGTGCTCGCCGCGGCGGGCAAGCGCGACGACGCGCGCGCCGCGTACGTGATCGCGCTCGCCAAGCTCGACCCCAAGTCGCCGTACAAGAACTACGTACAGGTGAAGCTCGATTCGCTCGGCGGCGCGCCCGCGGCCGCGACCGGCGCCGCCGCGGGCATCACGCTGCCCGCGCCCGCGGCACCTGCTTCCGCGCCGGCCGCGCCCGCGCCCGCAGCGCCGGCCGCTCCCGCCAAGCCATGATGAACGCACGGTCCTTCCCGACGCGGCGCGCGCTCGCCCGCACCGCCGTCGTCGCGGCGGTGGCCGCGGCGCTCGGCGGCTGCTCGACGATCTACCAGTACCTGCCGGTCCCGCCCTCGTTCTCGCTGCGCTCGCTGTGGGGCAGCAGCAAGAAGCCCGGCCCGCTGCCCGAGCTCAAGGCGTCGGCGCAGGCGAGCGTCGCGTGGTCGGCGTCGATCGGCAAGGGCATCCCCGGCTTCACGCCGATGGCCGTTGGCGACGCGGTGTACGCGGCGTCCACGGACGGCAACGTGACGCGCCTCGATGCGCAGACCGGCCGCTCCGTCTGGCGCACCAGCGCCGGCAAGACGCTCGCGGGCGGCGTGGGCGCCGACGAGGGCATCGCGGTGGTCGGCACCGACAAGGGCGAGGTGCTCGCGTTCGATGCGGGCAGCGGGCAGCCCAAGTGGACGTCGCGCGTGGCCACCGAAGTGGTCGCGCCGCCGCGCGTCGCCGAGAACGTCGCCGCGGTGTTCGCGGGCGACGGCAGCATCACCGCGCTCGCCGCCGCCGACGGCAGCAAGAAGTGGGTGAACCAGCGCACCGCGCCGTCGCTCACCGTGCGCAACTACGCGGGCGGCACGTCGACCCGCGGCGCGCTCTTCTACGGCACCGCGGGCGGGCGCCTGCTCGCGCTCGACATGAACACCGGCATCGTGGGGTGGGACGCGACCGTCGCCAACCCGAAGGGCGCGACCGAGCTCGAGCGCATCGCCGACGTCACCTCGCGCCCGGTGGTCGACGGCCAGCAGGTGTGCGCCGTAGCGTACCAGGGGCGCATGGCGTGCTTCGACGTCGCGCGCGGCTCGCTCAACTGGTCGCGCGACGTGTCGAGCCTCGCGGGCCTCGCGGCCGACGGCAAGTACGTGTACGTGACCGACGACAAGGGCGCGGTGCACGCGCTCGACCGCAGCACCGGCGCGTCGGTGTGGAAGCAGGACCTGCTCGCCGCGCGCAAGATCACCGGCCCGGTCGTGGTCGGCGACTACGTCGGCGTGGTCGACATCGAGGGCTACCTGCATCTCCTCGCGATCAGCAACGGCGCCTACGTCGGGCGCATGGCCACCGATGGCACCGCCCCCACCTCGCAGCCCGTGCAGCTCGGGATGCGGGCGTTGTGGCAGTCCGAAGGCGGCAACCTCTACGCCGTAGGGGCGCAGTAGCGGAACACGGAAAGCGGGGCTGGGGACTGGGCGCTAGGGGCTAGGGAGCATTGGCGCGATGCATGCATCGCAGACAACTCGGACATCGCAAGCCACGCACGTTCAACCGCCACCGGCGCTCCCCAGCCCCTAGCCCCTAGCCCCTAGCCCCGCTGCTGATCACGCCAGCCGCACGCCTTCCATGCTCCCCACCATCGCCCTCGTCGGCCGCCCCAACGTCGGCAAGTCCACGCTCTTCAACCGGCTGACGAAGTCGCGCGATGCGCTGGTCGCGGACTTCCCGGGCCTGACGCGCGACCGTCACTACGGCCGCGCGCGCTTCGAGGGACGCCCCTACTTCGTCGTCGACACCGGCGGCTTCGAGCCGAAGGCGACCACCGGCATCCTGAGCGCGATGGCGCGCCAGACGAAGCAGGCGATCGCCGAGTGCGACGTCGTGATCTTCCTCGTCGACGGCCGGCAGGGCCTCGCCCCGCAGGACGCGGTGATCGCCGATCTCCTGCGCAAGTCGGGCCGCCCGGTGGTGCTCGCGGTGAACAAGGCGGAAGGCCTGCCCGCGGAGCGCACCGTCGCGGAGTTCCACGAGCTGGGCCTCGGCGATCCCGTCGCGATCTCCTCGGCGCATGGCGAGAACGTGCACGCGATGATCGAGCACGCGCTGGCGCTCGCCGGCGGCGACGGCGAGGACGAGGACGCACCCGCCGCCGCCAGCGGCGACCGCGAGCGCCCCGACACGATCAAGGTCGCGGTGGTCGGCCGCCCCAACGTCGGCAAGTCGACGCTCGTGAACGCGATCCTCGGCGAGGAGCGCATGATCGCCTTCGACGAGCCCGGCACCACCCGCGACGCCATCTACCTCGACTTCGAGCGCGGCGGCCAGAAGTACACGCTGATCGACACCGCGGGCATCCGCCGCCGCGGCAAGCGCTTCGAGGCGATCGAGAAGTTCTCCGTCATCAAGACGCTGCAGGCGATCGAGGACGCCAACGTCGTGATCCTGCTGCTCGACGGCGGCGACGCGATCACCGAGCAGGACGCGCACCTCGCCGGGCACATCCTCGAGGCCGGGCGCGCCGTCGTCGTCGCGGTCAACAAGTGGGACGCGGCCGACACCGAGCAGCGCGGCAACGCGAAGCGCGACCTCGAGCGCAAGCTCGCGTTCATGGAGTTCGCGGCGCACCACTTCATCTCGGCGCGCGAAGGCAAGGGGGTGCAGGCGGTGCTGAAGTCGGTGCGCGAGGCGTTCGCGGCCGCGATGATCAAGCTGCCGACGCCGCGCATCACCCGCACGCTGCAGGCCGCGGTGGCGCGCCAGCAGCCGCCGCGCGCCGGGCTGGTGCGCCCGAAGCTGCGCTACGCGCACCAGGGCGGCGTGAATCCGCCGCTCATCATCGTGCACGGCACCGCGCTGCAGCACGTGCCCGACTCGTACCGCCGCTACCTGGAACATTTCCTGAGCGACGCGTTCCAACTGCGCGGCACCCCCCTTAGGATACAATTCAAGGCCGGTGCCAATCCGTACGCGGACCCACCCGCCCGCCGCCGTTAGAATGGCCCTGCCCCACCCCGAGCAGGGCCCCGTGCAATCCGACGGGCTGGCGTGAGGCACCTACAACAATAGCGGAGCTCACACCATGAGCAACAAAGGGCAAATGCTACAAGACCCCTTCCTGAACACGCTGCGCAAGGAGCACGTTCAGGTTTCGATCTACCTCGTGAACGGCATCAAGCTGCAGGGCCAGATCGAGTCGTTCGACCAGTACGTGGTCCTGCTCAAGAACACCGTCACCCAGATGGTCTACAAGCACGCGATCTCGACCGTCGTCCCGGCGCGTCCCGTCGCGATGCCGCACCACGCTCCCAATCACGACGCCGAGAGCTGACCGGCAGTCCCCGGCTTCCGGGCGCCGCGGTGCCGTCGTCGACGGTGCCGCGGCCGTCGCGCGCGCCGCGACCCGGCGCGCGTGCATGGCGGACGCAGCGGAGGCAACCTGATGTTCGAACGTCCCAGCGGCGGCGACCGCGCGCTGTTGGTCGCGCTCGACTTCGGCGACCGCCAGCTCGAGACGCGGCTCGGCGAGCTGACGGAGCTCGCGCGCTCGGCGGGCGCCGACGTCGTCGGCACCGTCTCCGGCCGGCGCGCGAAGCCCGACCCGGCGCTCTTCGCGGGCAAGGGCAAGGTCGAGGAGATCGCGCAGCGGCGCCGCGAGACCGGCGCCGACCTCGTGATCTTCGATCACTCGCTCTCGGGCATCCAGCAGCGCAACCTCGAGGCCGCGCTCGAGTGCCGCGTGCTCGATCGCGCGAGCCTCATCCTCGACATCTTCGCGCTGCGCGCGCGCAGCGCCGAAGGCAAGCTGCAGGTGGAGTTGGCACAGCTCGCGCACCTGTCCACGCGCCTCGCGGGCGGCTGGACCCACCTCGAGCGGCAGAAGGGCGGCATCGGCCTGCGCGGTCCGGGCGAGACGCAGCTCGAGACCGACCGCCGGCTGATCGGCGCGCGGGTGAAGGTGCTGCGCCAGCGCATCGCGCGCGTCGCGCGCAGCCGCGCCGTGCAAAGCCGCACGCGCCGCCGCGCCGACGTGCGCACGGTCGCGCTCGTCGGCTACACCAACGCCGGCAAGTCGACGCTCTTCAATCGCATGACCGGCGGCCAGGCGTACGCGGCCAACCAGCTCTTCGCGACGCTCGACACCACGCTGCGCCGCGTGCACCTGCCGGGCGGCGCGCCGGTCGTGCTGTCCGACACCGTGGGCTTCATCCGCGACCTGCCGCACGACCTCATCGCGGCCTTCCGCTCGACGCTGCACGAGGCCGCGGAAGCGGACCTCATCCTGCACGTGATCGACGCCGGCTCGCCCGAGCGCGACGCGCAGATCGCTGCCGTCGACAGCGTGCTGGCGGAGATCGGCGCCGCCGCCGTGCCGCAGATCCGCGTGCTGAACAAGATTGATCTGACAGGGCTTTTGCCGGGGATCGAGCACGACGGCTGTGGTAACATTTCGACGGTTCGGTTGAGCGCGCTGACGAGCGCCGGGTGCGAGGATTTGCGGTTCGCGCTGGCCCAGCGCTTCCCGGCGGCGCACGCCGAATCGATGTCGGGCCCGGCAGCAGACGACCCGGCCGCAGAGGAGGCGTCGCCCCGCTCCGCTTGAACGGGGTTCCGGTCGTCGCCACCTGTCCTTCGATTCCTTTCCAAAGCTTCGCGATGTCGCTCAACGATCCCCAATGGGGTAAGCGCGGGAACAGCAGCGGTCCGCCCGATCTCGACGAGATCTGGCGCAACGTCAATCGGCGCATGAGCGATCTCCTCGGCCGTCGCGGCGACGAGGGCGGCAGCGGCTCCGGCGGCCCGCCGCGCCGCGGCCTGGCGCTCGGCGGCGCGGGCCTCCTGATCGCGCTGGTGCTGATCGTGTGGCTCGCGTCCGGCTTCTACATCGTCGACGAAGGCCGCCGCGGCGTGGTCACGCGCTTCGGCAAGTTCACCGAGACCACGTCCCCCGGCCCGCGCTGGCACCTGCCCTTCCCCATCGAGGCGGTCGAGCTCGTCGACTTCTCGCAGGTGCGCACCCTCGAGATCGGCTATCGCAACACCACGGCGAACCGCAACGCCAAGGAAGCGACGATGCTGACCGAGGACGAGAACATCATCGACATCCAGTTCGCGGTGCAATACAACCTCAACAGCGCCGAGAACTTCGTCTTCAACAACCGCAAGCCCGAGGAGATGGTCAAGGTGCTGGCGGAGTCGGCCATCCGCGAGGTGGTCGGCAAGAGCAAGATGGACTTCGTGCTCTACGAGGGCCGCGAGCAGATCGCGCAGCAGACGCGCGACCTCATGCAGCGCTCGATGGACCGCTACAAGACGGGCGTGTTCATCCAGAAGGTCACGCTGCAGAGCGTGCAGCCGCCCGACAAGGTGCAGGCCGCGTTCGACGACGCCGTGAAGGCGGCGCAGGATCGCGTGCGCCTCGTCAACGAAGGCCAGGCCTACGCCAACAGCGTGGTGCCGTCCGCGCGCGGCATGGCGGCGCGCCTCCTCGAGGAAGCGAACGGCTACAGCACGGAAGTCACGCAGCGCGCGGAAGGCGACGCGTCGCGCTTCCGCTCCGTGCTCACGGAATACGCGAAGGCGCCCGGCGTCACGCGCGACCGCCTGTACCTCGACATGATGCAGTCCGTGCTCGGCAACACGAGCAAGGTGCTGGTCGAGCAGAAGGCCGGCAACAACCTCCTCTATCTCCCGCTCGACAAGCTGCTGCAGCAGGGCGCTGCGGCGCCCGCGCCCGATGCGTCCGGCACGCCGCGCGTGTCGTCCTCGGCCGCGCCGGCGCCCGCCGAGCCCGCGCCGGTCACCGTCGACACCTCGCGCTCGCGCGAAGCGTTGCGCAACCGCGAGCGCTAGGAGGCCATGATGAAGCTGACCATGCCGCTCCTGGCCCTCGTCGTCGCGATCCTGCTGGTCGCGTCGCAGGCCGTCTACACCGTCGAGCAGACCAAGTACGCGATCAAGTTCCAGCTGGGCGAGATCATCGAGGTCAACAACGAGGCCGGCCTGTACTTCAAGGTGCCGCTGGTGCAGAACGTGCGCTTCTACGACCGGCGCAACCTGCTGCTCGAGAATGCCGACGTCGACCGCGTCGTCACCTCCGAGAAGACGCCGCTCGAGGTCGACTTCGTCGTGTTCTGGCGCATCGTCGACGTCAAGCAGTACTACGTCGCGGTGCAGGGCAACGAGGACCTCGCGCGCGGCCGGCTCTCGCAGACGGTGCGCAGCAACCTCGCCGAGGAGTTCAACAAGGCGACGATGCACGAGGCCATCTCCACCGGCCGCGAGCGCATCATGACCGAGACGCGGCAGAAGGCCGACCAGGATGCGCGCAACATCGGCGTCGAGGTCGTCGACGTGCGCCTGCGGCGGCTGGCGCTGCCCGCCGACGTCACGGGCCCCGTCTATGCGCGCATGGAATCGGAGCGCCGTCGCGTGGCCAACGAGCTGCGCTCGCTGGGCGCCGCCGAGTCCGAGAAGATCCGCGCCGACGCCGACCGCCAGCGCCAGGTCATCCTGGCCGATGCGTACCGGCAGGCGCAGACGATCAAGGGCCAGGGCGACGCGAAGGCCTCGGCGATCTACGCCGGCGCGTTCTCGCAGAACCCCGAGTTCTTCGCGTTCTACCGCAGCCTCGAGGCCTACAAGGCCACGTTCCGCGGTCGCAACGACATGCTGGTGCTCGACCCGTCCGGTGAGTTCTTCAAGTACTGGAAGGAATCGGGCGGCGGCCGCAGCACCAAGGGCGCGCCCGCGAAGTGATTCGCGGGCGGGCGTGCGGACTTCCCGTGGATTCGTTGTGGACTGCGCTCGCCATGGTGCTGATCATCGAGGGCATCCTGCCGTTCCTCTCGCCGGCGATGTGGCGGGATGCGTTCCGCCGGATCATCGAGCTCTCCGACGGCCAGCTGCGCTTCATGGGCCTCGCCGCGATCCTCGCCGGCCTCGCCTTCCTGCTCGCCCTTTGACCCTCCGCTGACGCCCGACCATGCGCAAGTGGCTGCTGCCCGAGGCGATCGAGGACGTCCTGCCCGTCGAGGCGGCGCGCGTCGAGGCGCTGCGCCGCCTGCTGCTCGACCACTTCCGCGCGCACGGTTACCGGCTCGTGCAGCCGCCGCTCGTCGAGTATCTCGAATCGCTCCTGACCGGCACCGGCCGCGACCTCGATCTCCTCACGTTCAAGACGGTGGACCCGCTGTCGGGCCGCATGCTCGGCCTGCGCGCCGACACGACGCCGCAGGTCGCGCGCATCGACGCGCACCTGCTGAACGAAGCCGGCGTCACGCGCCTGTGCTACGCGGGCAGCGTGCTGCGCACCGCGACCAGCACGCCCGGCGACACGCGGCAGGTGGTGCAGATCGGCGCCGAGCTCTACGGCCATCCGGACATCGCCGCCGACGGCGAGATCATGCGCCTGCACCTGTCGGCGCTCGCCTGCGCGCGCGTGCACGGACTGCACCTCGACCTCGGCCACGTCGGCATCTACCGTGCCCTCGCCCGCGCCGCGGGCCTGGACGGCAGCGGCGAGAAGGACGACGCCGAGCTCTTCGTCGCGCTGCGCGACAAGGACACGCCCGCGGTGCACGAGCTCACGGCCGCGCTGCCCGAGCCCGCGCGCGGCGCGCTGCGCGCGCTCGCGACGCTGTACGGCCCCGCCGACGCGACGCTCGCGGCCGCGCGCGACGTGCTGCCCGCCTTGCCCGAGGTCACGGCTGCGCTCGACGCGCTCGCGTATCTTGCGCAGGCGGCCACCGGCGTGTCGGCGGTGCACGTCGACCTCGCGGACCTGCGCGGCTATCACTACTACACCGGCGCCACCTTCTCGGTGTTCGCCCCCGGCGAGCGCGGCGAGGTGCTGGACTGCGGGCGCGGCGGCCGCTACGACGGCGTCGGCCGCGCGTTCGGGCGCGCGCGCCCCGCGACGGGCTTCTCGCTCGATTTGCGGCGGCTCGCGGCGCTCGCGGGCGGGACGCCGATGCGCGCGCCGATCGCGGCGCCGGACGACGGCGCGGACGTGGGGCTCGCGCGCGCGATCGCCGAGCTGCGCGCGCAGGGCGAGGCGGTGGTGGTCGCGCTGCCCGGCGAGACGAATGCATACGGACGCCGCCTGGTGCACGATGGCGGGCGCTGGCGGGTCGAGGAGACGTGATGGGCAAGAACGTGGTGGTCATCGGCACCCAGTGGGGTGACGAGGGCAAGGGCAAGATCGTCGATTGGCTGACCGAGAGCGCGGCCGGCGTGGTGCGCTTCCAGGGCGGCCACAACGCCGGGCACACGCTCGTGATCGGCGGCAAGAAGACGGTGCTGCGCCTCATCCCGTCGGGCGTGCTGCGCCCGAACGTGAAGATCTACATCGGCAACGGCGTCGTGCTGTCGCCGTCGGCGCTGCTGCAGGAGATCGGCGAGCTCGAGGGCGCAGGCGTGGAAGTGCGCTCGCGCCTCACCATCTCGCCCGCGTGCCCGCTGGTGCTGCCGATCCACGTCGCGCTCGACCAGGCGCGCGAGGCGGCGATGGGCGAGACCAAGATCGGGACCACCGGCCGCGGCATCGGCCCCGCGTACGAGGACAAGATCGCGCGCCGCGCGCTGCGCGTGCAGGACCTCCTCGACCCCGCGCGCTTCGCGGCCAAGCTCGAGGCGCTGCTCGAGCTGCACAACTTCATGCTCGTGAATTACTACAAGCGCGATCCGGTGCCCTTCGAGCGCACGCGCGACGAGACGCTCGCCTTCGCGGCGAAGCTGGCGCCGATGATCGGCGACGTCGCCGGGATGCTGCAGCAGGCACGCGAGCGCGGCGAGTCGCTGCTGTTCGAGGGCGCGCAGGGGTCGCTGCTCGACATCGACCACGGCACGTACCCGTACGTCACGAGCAGCAACTGCCTCGCCGGTGCCGCCGCGCCGGGCAGCGGCATCGGCCCGCACATGCTCGACTACGTTCTCGGCATCGTGAAGGCGTACGCGACGCGCGTGGGCACCGGGCCGTTCCCCACCGAGCTCACCGACGCGATCGGCCAGGGGCTCGCGAAGCGCGGCAACGAGTTCGGCTCCGTCACCGGACGGCCGCGCCGTTGCGGCTGGCTCGACCTCGCGGCGCTGAAGCGCTCGCTGCAGCTGAACGGCGTCGACGGCCTGTGCATCACCAAGCTCGACGTGCTCGACGGCATGGACGAGATCCGCCTGTGCACGTCGTACGTGATGAACGGCCGGCCGCTCGACCTCGTGCCGACGGGCGCGGAAGCCGTCGCGCAATGCACGCCCGTGTACGAGACGCTGCCGGGATGGAGCGAGTCGACGGTGGGTGCCAAGTCGTTCTCAGCACTGCCGGCCAACGCCCGCGCGTACCTCACGCGGATCGAGACGCTGACCGGCGTGCCCATCGCGATGGTCTCCACCGGGCCCGACCGCGACGAGACGATCCTGGTCCATCACCCGTTCGCCTGAACGGCCCGCGCGAGGGGAGGAAGATGAGCCTCAAGGTCACCTGGGACCAGTACAACACGCTGGTCGAGCGCCTGGCCCTCTCGGTGCACGAGTCGGGCTACGAGTTCGACCAGATCATCTGCATCGCGCGCGGGGGCCTGCGCGTCGGCGACGTGCTGTCGCGCATCTTCGAGCTGCCGCTCGCGATCCTGTCCACGCATTCGTACACCGCGGAAGGCGGCACCATCCGCGGCGAGCTCGTCATCGCCGAGCACATGACGATGACCAAGCCGCGCCTCGGCGACCGCGTGCTGCTGGTCGACGACATGGTCGACTCGGGCCACACGCTCGCCGCCGTCTACGACGAGCTGCCGCGCCGCCACCCGCACTTCACGTCGCTCAAGACGGCGGTGCTGTGGTGGAAGGCGTGCTCGGTGTTCAAGCCCGACTATTTCGTCGAGTACCTGCCCGACAATCCCTGGATCCACCAGCCGTTCGAGATCTACGACAACCTGCAGCCCGCGGACCTGCGGGCGCACATCGCGTCGACGTCCGCAAAGGGCGTCCGTGGGGCCGGTGGATGACGTGAAGTCGGCGTCGCGCCTTTTGCGGCCGGAACCGCAAGCCACAGACCGTGGGCTCCCTCGCCCCGCTTGCGGGGAGAGGGTTGGGGTGAGGGGAACGTTCACCGCAGGTCAGGCGGCCGCCTTGGGAGCGGCCCGGCGGCGGCCGCTGAAAGACCGACGTAACAACGAGCGTCGTGCGGCTGGCTGCGTGCAAGTCCGCTCCGATACACGCCCTATACTGCGTCCATGAACGTGAAAACGGCCCGGGAATCCCGGGCCGTTCCGTTTCGTGCTTCCGCGCGCGCTCAGCGCTTCTTCGCGGCCTTCTTCGCCGGCGCCTTCTTCGCGACCGGCTTCTTCGCCGCCGGCTTCCGGACGGCCGCCTTCTTCGCGGCGGGCTTCTTCGCCACAGGCTTCTTCGCCGCCGGCTTGACCGCCTTCTGCACGGTCTTGGCCGCCTTCTTCGCGACGCGCCTGGCCGCGGACACCGCCTTGCCAGCCGCGGCGGCCACGCCCTTCTTCGCCGGCTTGCGCTTGGCGGCGGGCTTCGGCGTCACGGCACGCTTGGCCTTGCCGGCAGCCTTCTCGACACCCGCCGCGGCCGCCTGCGCCTTCTTCGCCACCGCGCGCTTCGCCTTGCCGTAGGCCTTCTTGGCGTCGGCCTGCGCGGTCTTCGCGGTGCGCTCGACGGAGGTCTTGGCCTTGCGCGCCTTCTTCTCGACGGCGACCTTGGCCTTCGCCATCTCCTTCCTGGCCTCGCTCGCGATGCTCTCCGCCTTCTTGGCCACCGTGGCCCCGACCGCCTGCGCCTTTTCCTTGGCGGCTTCGACCGCGTCGCCGAGCTTGCTCATCATGCCTTGTTCTTCGCTCATCCCCATCTCCTGTCCAGGTTCGCAAAAATCGTTCGCGCGCACTTGCATGCGATCGCGATGCTTCTCGCCACCCGATTCTCGCACCGTGCGATGCACACGGCAAAGCGATCCAGGTCAAACAACGTTCGCGCGCGCTGCGTCCGCGTAGTCGTCGCGATGGGCGGCGCGCCGATGCGCGCCTTCTCCGCCCACCGAGGCCGCGCGGGGGCATCGGCTGACAACGTGCGCAGCCGCGCGGGAATTCAACCGCCGCGCCGCGGCCGGTAGCCTCGTTCCATGTCGCGCAGACGACGCAACGCGCGGGCCGCGTCACGGCGACGCCGCGAAGGACGGCCCCGGCCCGATGGACTTCGAGAGGCTCGCATGGACGACGCAGGCGGTTTCAGGATGACGAGGCGCGGGTTCCTCGTCACCGGCACGACCTCGGCGGTGGCGGCCACGCTGCCGCCGATGGCCCTGGCGCAGCCGGTCGGTGCGCGCGCGCCGGTCGTCACGAGGGTCACGCTCGAGGTCAACGGCACGCGGCACGCGCTCGACCTCGACACCCGCACCACGCTGCTCGACGCGCTGCGCGAGCACCTGCACCTCACCGGCAGCAAGAAGGGCTGCGACCAGGGCCAGTGCGGCGCCTGCACGGTGCTCGTCAACGGCCGCCGGATCGCCTCGTGCCTCACCCTCGCCGTGATGCACCAGGACGACCGCATCACCACCATCGAAGGCCTCGGCACGCCCGGGAACCTGCATCCGATGCAGGCCGCCTTCGTGAAGCACGACGGCTACCAGTGCGGCTACTGCACGCCCGGGCAGATCTGCTCGGCGGTGGCGATGCTGGAGGAGATCGAGGCCGACGTCCCGAGCCACGTCACGGAAGACCTCACCGCGCCGGCGCGGCCGACGCGGATCGAGTTCCGCGAGCGGATGAGCGGCAACATCTGCCGGTGCGGCGCGTACTCGAACATCGTCGACGCCATCGCCGAGGTGAGCGGGAGCGGGAGCGGGGTCAGCGGATGAGGCCCTTCACCTACGAGCGCGCGCGCACGCCGGCCGAAGCGGCGGCCGCCGCCGCGCGCACCCCCGGCGCGCGCTACATCGCGGGCGGCACCAACCTGCTCGACCTCATGAAGCTCGAGATCGAGACGCCGGCGCATCTCGTCGACGTCAACGGCCTTGGCCTCGACACGATCGACGCCACGCCCGACGGCGGCCTGCGCATCGGCGCCCTCGTGCGCAACACGGACCTCGCCGCGCATCCGGGCGTGCGGCGCGACTACGCCGTGCTGTCGCGCGCGTTGGTCGCGGGCGCGTCGGGCCAGCTGCGCAACCGCGCCACCACCGCGGGCAACCTGCTGCAGCGGACGCGCTGCCCCTACTTCTACGACACCCACCAGCCGTGCAACAAGCGCGTGCCGGGCAGCGGCTGCAGCGCGCGCGACGGCTACAGCCGGCAGCACGCGATCGTCGGCACCAGCGACGCGTGCATCGCGACGCACCCGAGCGACATGGCGGTGGCGATGCGCCTGCTCGACGCCGCCGTCGAGACCACGCGCGCCGACGGCAGCGCGCGCGTGATCCCCATCGCCGACTTCCACCGCCTGCCGGGTCGCGAGCCGCAGCTCGACACGACGCTCGCGCCGGGCGAGCTCGTCACGGCCGTCACGCTGCCGAAGCCGGCGGGAGGCAGGCACGTCTACCGCAAGGTGCGCGACCGCGCGTCGTTCGCGTTCGCGCTGGTGTCGGTGGCGGCGATCGTGCAGCGCGACAGCAGCGGACGCGTGGCGCTCGGCGGCGTCGCGCACAAGCCGTGGCGCGACGACGCCGCCGACGCGGAATTGCCGCGCGGCGCGCAGGCGGTCGCCGGGCGCCTCCTCGCCGATGCCCGGACCACGCCGCAGAACGCCTTCAAGGTGCCGCTGGTCGAGCGCACGCTCGCCAGCGTGATCGCCGAGGCCAGGACCTGACGCCATGAAGTTCGACACGCCCGCGGGCCGCAACCCCATCGACCAGTTGCGCGTCGTCGGCCAGCCCGTCGACCGCATCGACGGCAAGTTCAAGACGACGGGCACCGCCACGTATGCCTACGAGCATCGCGACGTCGCGCGCCGCGTCGCCTACGGCCACGTCGTGGGCAGCGCCATCGCGAGGGGGCGCATCGCCTCGCTCGACACCACGCGCGCGAAGGCGGCGCCGGGCGTGCTCGCGGTCGTCACGTGGCGCACGGCCGGCAGGCTCGGCAAGTCCGAGCGCAACTTCGCGAGCCTGCTCGCGGGCCCCGACGTGCAGCACTATCACCAGGCCGTCGCGCTGGTCGTGGCCGACACGTTCGAGCAGGCGCGCGCGGCGGCGCGCCTGGTCGACGTCGAATACGAGCGCGGCACGGGCAACTACGACCTGTCCGCGCAGCTCGAGACCGCGCGCCTCACGAAGGACCCGAACGAGAAAGGCGCCGGCAGCCCGGCGCTCGACACGGTCGGCGACTTCGCGGGCGCGTTCGACGCCGCGCCGGTCAAGGTCGACGCGTGGTACTCGACGCCCGACCAGTCGCACTCGATGATGGAGCCGCACGCGACGATCGCCGCGTGGCAGGGCGACCGGCTCACGCTGTGGACGAGCACGCAGATGGTCGGCTGGGCGGTCACCGACCTCGCCGCGTTGCTGCACGTCCCGAAGGAGCGCATCCGCGTCGTCTCGCCGTACATCGGCGGCGGCTTCGGCGCGAAGCTCTTCGTGCGCAGCGACGCGCTGCTGGCAGCGCTCGGCGCACGCGCCGCAGGGCGGCCGGTGAAGGTCACGCTCGCCCGCCACCAGATTCCCAACAACACGGTGCACCGGCCGGCGACGATCCAGCACATCCGCTTGGGCTGCGAGCGCGACGGCCGCATCACCGCGATCGCGCACGAGAGCTGGTCGGGCAACGTGCCGGGCGGCAAGCCGGAGACGGCGGTGCAGCAGACGAAGCTCCTGTACGCGGGCGCCAACCGCCTCACCAGCATGCGCCTCGCGACGCTCGACCTGCCGGAGGGCAACGCGATGCGCGCGCCCGGCGAGGCGCCCGGCATGATGGCGCTCGAGATCGCGATCGACGAGCTGGCCGAGAAGCTCGGCCGGGACCCGATCGAGCTGCGCATCGCCAACGACACACAGGTCGATCCGGAGAAGACGCAGCGCCGCTTCTCGCAGCGCCACCTCGTCGAATGCCTGCGCACCGGCGCCGACCGCTTCGGCTGGGATCGCCGCAATGCCAGGCCCGCGCAGCGGCGCGACGGCCGGTGGCTCGTCGGCATGGGCGTGGCGGCCGCGTTCCGCAACAACCTCCTCACCAGGTCCGCGGCGCGCGTGCGCCTCGACGAGCGCGGCATCGTGACCGTCGAGACCGACATGACGGACATCGGCACCGGCAGCTACACGATCATCGCGCAGACCGCCGCGGAGACGATGGGCGTGCCGCTCGAGCGCGTGGTGGTGAAGCTCGGCGACTCGGACTTCCCGGTGTCGTGCGGCTCCGGCGGCCAGTGGGGCGCCAACAACTCGTGCGCCGGCGTGTACGCCGCGTGCATGAACCTGCGCGACGCGGCGGCGCGCAAGGCGGGCATCGAGCCGGCGCAGGCCGTGTTCGCCGATGGCGCGATCCGTGCAGGCGAGCGCAGCGTGCCGCTGGCGCAGCTCGCGCGCGGCGGCGCGCTCGTCGCCGAGGGCCACATCGAGTACGGCGATCTCGACAAGACCTACCAGCAGTCGACGTTCGGCGCGCACTTCGTCGAGGTCGGCGTGGACGCCGCCACCGCGGAGATCCGCGTGCGGCGGATGCTCGCGGTATGCGCGGCGGGCCGCATCCTCAATCCCAAGTCGGCGCGCAGCCAGGTGATCGGCGCGATGACGATGGGCGTGGGCGCGGCGCTGATGGAGGAGCTCGCCGTGGACAAGCAGCGCGGCTACTTCGTCAACCACGACCTCGCGGGCTACGAGGTGCCGGTGCACGCCGACATCCCGCACCAGGACGTCGTGTTCCTCGACGAAGCCGATCCCGTCTCGTCGCCGACGAAGGCGAAGGGCGTGGCGGAGCTCGGCATCTGCGGCGTCGCGGCCGCGGTGGCGAACGCGGTCTACAACGCGACCGGCGTGCGCGTGCGCGACTATCCGATCACGCTCGACAAGCTGCTGCGCGCGATGCCCGCCATCGCCTGACCCGCGCGCGGCGTCGCGCCGCGTCGCGCTGGACGCTGCCTCACCCGCCAAGCCGATCGCCTCGCCGCGAGGCGGCGCGCGTGCCGACGCGCGATCTTTGCACTTTCTTTACACGCCCCCGCCCACTCTCGACGCTGCCTTTATCCCGCCGCCGCTATCGTGAAGGCATGGGAAGTCCGCCGGGCTTCCAACGGGAGCAACGTCATGCTGGATGCACTGTTCGTCGGCCTCCTCGTGGGCTTCTTCGTGCTGTCCGTGGGCCTTGTCCGCTTCTGCGCGTGGCTCGCCGGCGAGGCACGGCCATGAGCTGGCTCTATTGGCTCGCGGGCCTCGCCGCTCTCGCCCTCTTCGTCTATCTCGTCGTCGCGCTCTTCAAGCCGGAGCTCTTCTCATGACCGCGCAAGGCTGGCTACAGCTCGTCCTCTACGTCGTCGTCCTGCTCGCGCTCGCGCCGCCGCTCGGCAGCTACATGGCGCGCGTGTACGAGGCGCGCGCCGGCTGGCATGCGCGGCTCGGCGGCGGCATCGAGCGCGCCATTTATCGCGCGGCCGGCGTCGACCCGCACTACGACATGCGCTGGACCGAGTACGCGCTCGCGATGCTCGCGTTCAACCTCGTCGGCGGGCTCGCGATCTACGGCCTGCAGCGCCTGCAGGCGTTCCTGCCGCTCAATCCGCAGGCGATGGCCGCGGTGTCCGCCGACTCGTCGTTCAATACCGCGACGAGCTTCGTCAGCAATACCAACTGGCAGGGATATGCAGGCGAGGCGACGATGAGCTACCTCACCCAGATGCTGGGCCTCGCGGTGCAGAACTTCGTGTCCGCGGCCACCGGCATGGCCGTGCTGGTCGCGCTGATCCGCGGATTCGCACGCAGGCAGGCGAGCGGCGTCGGCAACTTCTGGGCCGATCTCGTGCGCTCGACGCTCTACATCCTCGTGCCGCTTTCGCTCGCGCTCGCGCTGGTGCTGGTCAGCCAGGGCGTCGTGCAGACCTTCGACGGCGCGGCGCAGGTCCCGCTGCTCGAGCAGCCGCTGACCTACGAGCAGCCGAAGCTCGATGCGAGCGGCGACGCGGTGAAGGATGCCGCGGGCAACGCCGTCATGGAAAAGGTCACGACGACCGGGCAGACGATCGCGCTCGGGCCCGCGGCGTCGCAGATCGCGATCAAGCAGCTCGGCACCAACGGCGGCGGCTTCTACAACGCCAACTCGGCGCACCCGCTCGAGAATCCGACGCCGCTCGCGAACTTCCTCGAGGTGCTCGCCATCCTGCTCATCCCGGCGGCGCTGTGCATCACGTTCGGCCGCATGGTCGGCGACACCCGCCAGGGCTGGGCGCTGCTCGCGGCCATGACCGTCCTGTTCGCGGCGTTCCTCGCGGCGTCGTACGTGACCGAGGCGATGCCCAATCCCGCGCTCGTGCAGGCGGGCGTGGACCCGGCCGCCGGCGCCGACGCCCCCGGCGCCAACATGGAAGGCAAGGAAGTGCGCTTCGGCGTGGCGAACTCGGTGTTGTGGGCCACCGCCACCACGGCCGCCTCCAACGGCAGCGTCAATGCGATGCACGACTCGCTGATGCCGCTCACCGGCCTCGTGCCGATGGCGCTCATGCAGCTGGGCGAGGTGGTGTTCGGCGGCGTGGGCTCGGGCCTGTACGGCATGCTGATGTTTGCGCTCGTCACGGTGTTCATCGCCGGCCTCATGATCGGGCGCACGCCGGAGTACCTCGGCAAGAAGATCGGCGCGTTCGAGATCAAGATGGCGTCGATCGCGATCCTGGTGCCGCCGCTGCTCGTGCTGGTCGGCACGGCGGTGGCGGTCATGGTCGACGCCGGCAAGGCCGGCGTGGCCAATCCGGGTGCGCAGGGGTTCGGCGAGATCCTGTACGCGTTCTCGTCGGCCGCCAACAACAACGGCAGCGCGTTCGCGGGGCTTTCCGCCAACACGCCGTTCTACAACACCGCGCTCGGGCTGTGCATGCTGTTCGCGCGCTACTGGCTCGCGATCCCCGTGCTCGCGCTCGCCGGCGCGCTCGCCGCGGCCAAGACCGTGCCCGCGAGCGAAGGCACGCTGCCCACGCACACGCCGCTCTTCGTCGCGGTGCTCATCGGCACGGTGATCACCGTCGGCGCCCTCACCTTCGTGCCGGCGCTCGCACTCGGGCCGGTCGCCGAGCACATGCAGCTCTTCGCCGTCCGCTGACGGCACGCACGGATCGAACACCATGACCACGCTCACCGAACGCCGCGGCACCCTCTCCTGGTTCGCGGAGCCTGCGCTCCTGCGGCCGGCCCTCGTCGACAGCATCCGCCGGCTGACGCCGCGCTACCAGTGGCGCAATCCGGTGATGTTCGTCGTGTACGTCGGCAGCATCCTCACCACGCTGCTCTGGCTGCAGGCGCTCGTGGGCCAGGGCGAGGCGCCGGCCGGCTTCATCCTCGCGGTGACGCTGTGGCTGTGGGCGACGCTGCTCTTCGCCAACTTCGCCGAGGCGATCGCCGAGGGGCGCAGCCGCGCGCAGGCCGCCACGCTGAAGAGCGCGCGCCGCGACACGGTGGCGAAGAAGCTCGCGTCGGTCGATCCCCGCGCGCGGCAGACGCCCGTGCCGTCGGCGCAGTTGCGCAAGGGCGACCTCGTGCTGGTCGAGCAGGGCGATCTCGTGCCGGGCGACGGCGAGGTGATCGACGGCGCAGCCTCCATCGACGAGAGCGCCATCACCGGCGAGAGCGCGCCGGTGATCCGCGCCGCGGGCAGCGACTTCGACACCGTGACGGGCGGCACGCGCGTGCTGTCCGACGCGATCGTCGTGCGCATCTCGGTCAATCCCGGTGAAGCCTTCCTCGACCGCATGATCGGCATGGTCGAGGGGGCGAAGCGCCAGCGCACGCCGAACGAGATCGCGCTCACGATCCTGCTGGTCGCGATGACGCTCGTGTTCCTGCTCGCGACCGTCACGCTGCTGCCCTATTCGCTCTACAGCGTCGAGGTGACCAAGGCCGGCGCGCCCGTCACCATCACCGTGCTGGTCGCATTGCTCGTGTGCCTCATCCCGACGACCATCGGCGGGCTGCTGTCCGCCATCGGCGTCGCCGGCATGGGCCGCATGATGCGCGCCAACGTCATCGCGACGTCGGGCCGCGCGGTCGAGGCCGCCGGCGACTGCGACGTGCTGCTGCTCGACAAGACCGGCACGATCACGCACGGCAACCGGCAGGCGTCGTCGCTGCATCCGGCCGCCGCGGTCGGCAGCCAGCGCATGGCGGAAGCCGCGCTGATCGCGTCGCTGGGCGACGAGACGCCGGAGGGCAAGAGCATCGTCGCGCTCGTCAAGCGCGCCCACGGGCTCGCGCCGCCGCCGCTCGAGCCCGGCGCGTTCACCATCGTCCCGTTCTCGGCGCAGACGCGCATGAGCGGCGCCACCTGGCGTGGCCGCGCGTTCCGCAAGGGCGCGCTCGACGCGGTGCGCGACTGGGTCGTCGCGCAGGGCGGCAGCGTCGATCGCGAGGTGATGGCGCGGGTGGAGGAAGTCGCGCGGCGCGGCGCGACGCCGCTCGTGGTCGCCGAGGGTCGTTACGTGCTCGGCGTGATCGAGCTGAAGGACATCGTCAAGGCGCAGATCAAGGAGCGCTTCGCCGAGCTGCGGCGCATGGGCATCCGCACGGTGATGATCACCGGCGACAACCGCCTGACCGCCGCGTCCATCGCCGCCGAAGCCGGCGTCGACGACTTCCTCGCCGAAGCCACGCCGGAGGCGAAGCTCGCGCTCATCCGCAAGATCCAGGCCGAGGGCAAGCTCGTCGCGATGACCGGCGACGGCACCAACGACGCGCCCGCGCTCGCGCAGGCCGACGTCGCGGTCGTGATGAACAGCGGCACGCAGGCCGCCAAGGAGGCCGGCAACATGGTCGACCTCGACTCCAATCCGACCAAGCTCATCGAGATCGTCGAGATCGGCAAGCAGCTCCTGATGACGCGCGGCTCGCTCACGACATTCTCCATTGCGAACGACGTCGCCAAGTATTTCGCGATCATTCCCGCGGCCTTCGCCACCACCTACCCGGCGCTGATGGCGCTCAACGTGATGCACCTCGCCACGCCCGCGTCCGCGATCCTGTCGGCGGTGATCTTCAACGCGCTCGTGATTCCCGCGCTGATCCCGCTCGCGCTGAAGGGCGTGCCGTACCGCGCGCAAAGCGCCGCCCGCGCACTGCGCCGGAACATGCTGCTCTACGGCGTCGGCGGCATCGTGCTGCCGTTCATCGGCATCAAGGCGATCGACGTCGCGCTCGTCGCGCTGAACCTCGCCTGAAGCAAAGGAGATCCTCATGTCGTCGCTGCTCGCATCGTCGCTGCGCATGCTGCTGGTGCTGACCGTCGTCACCGGCGTCGCGTACCCGCTGCTCGTCACCGGCATTGCGCAGGTCGCGTTCCCGGCGCAGGCCAACGGCAGTCTCGTGCGCAACGGCGACCAGGTCGCGGGCTCCGCGCTCATCGGCCAGCCGTTCGCGGATCCCCGGTATTTCTGGGGGCGGCCCTCCGCCACCTCGCCGCAGCCGTACAACGGTGCGGCCTCGTCGGGCTCCAACCTCGGCGCACGCAATCCGGCGCTCGCCGACGCCGTCGCCGGCCGCGTCAAGGCATTGCGCGAGGCCGACCCGGAGGCCACGCTGCCGGTGCCCGCCGACCTCGTCACGGCGTCCGCCAGCGGTCTCGATCCCCACATCAGCGTGGCGGCGGCGCAGTACCAGGTGCGCCGCGTGGCGAAGGCGCGCGGCCTGTCCCCGGACGACGTGCGTGCGCTGGTCGCGCGCCACGTGGAGCCGCCCGACTTGGGTATCCTGGGCGAGCCGCGCGTCAACGTTCTGCGCCTGAACCTCGATCTGGACCGCGCCGCGGCAAACGGTTAGGGTAAGGGGACGGAAACCCACGCCGCCCCGCGCGTGCCGATGCCTCCCGACCGACCCGATCCCGACCGGCTGCTGGCCGACGTCAAGGCCGCCGAGGCGGCCGCCGCCCGTGGCCGGTTGCGCATCCACTTCGGCGCATCGGCCGGCGTCGGCAAGACCTACGCGATGCTGTCCGCCGCGCAGGCGCTGCGCAGCGCCGGCGCGGATGTCGTCGCCGGCGTCGTCGAGACGCACGGCCGCCGCGACACCGAGGCGCTGCTCGCGGGCATCGCGGCACTGCCGCCGCGCGTGGTCACGCTCAACGGCCGCGAGCTGCGCGAGCTCGACCTCGACGCGGCACTCGCGCGCAAGCCCGCGCTGCTCCTGGTCGACGAGCTCGCGCACTCCAACCTGCCCGGATCGCGCCACGCGAAGCGCTGGCAGGACGTCGAGGAGCTGCTGGCCGCGGGCATCGACGTCTGGACCACGCTCAACGTCCAGCACCTCGAGAGCCTGAACGACGTCGTCGGCGGCATCACGGGCGTGCGCGTGCGCGAGACCATCCCCGACACCTTCTTCGACGCGGCCGACGAGGTCGTGGTCGCGGACCTTTCGCCCGACGAGCTGCTCAACCGCCTGGCGGCCGGCAAGGTCTACATGGGCGAGGAAGTCGAGCGCGCCGCGCAGAACTTCTTCCGCAAGGGCAACCTCATGGCGCTGCGCGAGCTCGCGCTGCGCCGCACGGCCGACCGCGTCGAGGAGGACGTCCAGGCGTATCGCGTGCAGCGCGCGATCGCGCCCGTGTGGAAGACGGAGGCCTCGCTGCTGTGCGCGGTGGGCCCGCGCTCGGCCGGCGACGGCATCGTGCGCAACGCCGCGCGCCTGGCGGCGCAGCTCGGCGTCGACTGGACGGCGGTGTACGTCGAGACGCCGCGCCTGCAACGCCTGCCCGCCGCGCAACGCGACCGCATCCTGCGCACGCTGAAGCTCGCGCAGGACTTGGGCGCGCGCACGGCGGTGCTGTCGGGCGTGGATGTCGCGCAGTCGCTGCTCGACTACGCGCGCACGCACAACTGCTCGAAGGTGGTGCTGGGGCGCTCGCGCTCGAGCGCCGCGCCGTGGTCGCGTCCGCTCGTCACGCGCCTGGGCGCGCTGGCGCCCGACCTCGATCTCGTCGCGGTGGGCCGCGCGCATGCGGCGCGGCGCGGCGAGCCCGCACCGGCCGCTTTCGCCGGCGAGGAGACGCAGCGCCCGGTGCGCTGGCGCGCCTACGGCCTGACGCTGCTCGCGGTCGCCGCCGCCGGCGCGCTCGCCTGGCTGGCGAGCGCGTACTTCGAGCTCACCAACATCGTGATGCTGTTCCTGCTCGCGACCGTGCTGGTCGCGGTGCGGCTCGGGCGCGGGCCCGCGGTGCTGGCCGCGTTCGCGAGCGTCGCGGCGTTCGACTTCTTCTTCGTGACGCCGCGCTTCTCGTTCGCGGTGTCGGACGTCCAGTACCTGCTCACGTTCGCGGTGATGCTGGCGGTTGCGCTCGTCATCGGCAACCTGACCGCGGGCCTGCGCTTCCAGGCGCGCGTGGCGACGTTCCGCGAGGAGCGCTCGCGCGCGGTGTCCGAGTTCGCGCGCGAGCTCGCCACCTTGCTCGAGACGCCGCGCGTGGTCGAGGTGGCCGCCGGCTTCATCGAGGCGCAATTCCGCTGCGTGGCCGCCGTGCTGCCGCTCGCGGACGACGGCGCGCTCCTCACCGGCGCGCTCGCCCGCGTTCCCGGCGCCGACGCGGGCACCGCGCGCTGGACGCTCGACAACGCGAAGCCCGCGGGCATCGGCACCGACACCCTGGCGGGCAGCGCATGCCTCTACCTGCCGCTGGTGGCGCCGATGCGCACGCGCGGCGTGCTGGTGCTGCGGCCGCACAGCGCGCGCCCCCTGCTGATCCCCGAGCAGCGGCGCCAGCTCGAGACGTTCGCCTACCTCACCGCGATCGCGCTCGAGCGCGTGCACTACGTCGCGGTCGCGCAGCAGGCGCTCCTGCGCATGGAGACGGAGCGCCTGCGCAACTCGCTGCTGGCCGCCCTGTCGCACGACCTGCGCACGCCGCTCACGTCGCTCGTCGGGCTCGCGCAGTCGCTCGCCGCGAGCGAGCCGGCGCTCTCGCCGGCGCAGCACGAAAGCGTGCAGGCGATGGTGCGCCAGTCGCAGCGCCTGGCCTCGCTCGTCGCCAACCTGCTCGACATGGCGCGCATCGAAGCGGGCGACACGCACCTGCGGCGCAGCTGGCAGCCGATCGAGGAGGTGATCGGCAGCGCCATCGCGTCCGCGCGCCCGGCGCTGGGGCCGCGCGCCATCACCGTGACCATCGCGCCCGAGGCGCCGCTCGTGAACATCGACGGCGTGCTCATCGAGCGCGTGCTCTTCAACCTGCTCGAGAACGCCGGCAAGTACACGCCCGCGGGCTCGCCCGTGACGATCGACGCCGCCGTCGCCGCCGGCGAGCTCGCCGTGACGGTGCACGATCGCGGCCCCGGCATCGCGCCGGGGCAGGAGGCGGCGATCTTCGAGAAGTTCACGCGCGGCGTCGCCCGCGAGTCGTCCACGCCCGGCGTGGGCCTTGGACTTGCCATCGCCCGCGCGATCGTCGAGGCCCACGGCGGCAGAATTGCCGCCGCCAGCGATCCCGCAGGCGGCGCGGCGTTCACCTTCACGCTGCCGCTGGGCGAGCCGCCCGCGACGTCGGGCGAGGAATGCCTCGAGTCGAGCGCCGCGGACGCGCCCCTGCGATGAGCGCGAACGCGCGCAAGGCGTTGATCGTCGAGGACGAGGCGCCGATCCGGCGGTTCGTGCGCATGGCGCTCGAAGGCGAAGGCTGGACCGTCGTCGAGGCCGGGACCTTGCGCGAGGGGCTGTCCGACGTCGCCACGCAGACACCCGACCTCGTCGTGCTCGACCTGGGCCTGCCCGACGGCGACGGCATCGCCCTGTTGCGCGACGTGCGGACGTGGTCGCGTACGCCGGTGATCGTGCTGTCGGCGCGCGCGGACGAGCGCGACAAGGTCGCGGCGCTCGACGCCGGCGCCGACGATTACCTCACCAAGCCGTTCGGTGTGGCCGAGCTCCTGGCCCGCGTGCGCGCCAACGTGCGCCGCGCGAGCCGTCCGGAGCCGGCCGGCGTCCTGCGCTTCGGCAACGTCGTCATCGACCTCGAGGCGCGGCGGGTGCGGCGCGGCGACGACGTGGTCCACCTGTCGCCGATCGAGTATCGCCTGCTCGTCTACCTCGCCACGCATTCGGGCAAGGTGCTCACGCATCGCCAGATCCTGCAGAACGTCTGGGGCCAGGCGTACGCGGGGCGCGACCACTACGTGCGCATCCACATGAGCCATCTGCGCCAGAAGCTCGAGGACGACCCCGCGCAGCCGGCGCACCTGCTGACGGAGACGGCGGTCGGCTATCGCCTCGTGGAGTGAGCCGCGCCGCTACAGCGAGACCTGCGCGCCCAGCTCCACCACGCGATTGGCGGGCAGGCGGAAATGATCCGCGGCGTTGCCCGCGTTGCGGTACATCGCGGTGAACAGGCGCTCGCGCCACAACGCCATCGCGCCGCCGGCCACCGGCAGCAGCTTGGCACGGCCGAGGAAATACGAGGTCTGCATGGGATCGATGTCGAGGCCCTGCTCGGCGCACCACTCGAGCGCCGCCGGGACGTCCGGCGGCTCCATGAAGCCGAAATGCAGCGTGACCCGGAAGCAATGCGGCGTCAGCCGCTCGACCACCACGTGCTGCGCAGGCGGCACGCGGGGAATCGGCAGGACCTGCACGCTGCACACGATCGTGCGCTCGTGCAGCACGCCGTTGTGCTTGAGGTTGTGCAGCAGGGCCCGCGGCACCTCGTCGTCCGACGAGGTGAGGAACACCGCCGTCAGCGGCACGCGCGTGATCGAGTCCGACTCGAGCGACGTCGCGAACGCGGCGAGCGGCAGCTTGTCCGCCGCGAACCGCTCGCGCAGGATCTCGCGGCCGCGCTTCCAGGTCGCGAGCAGGAACAGCACGACCGAGCCGAACGCGATCGGGAACCAGCCGCCGTCCGCGAACTTGATCGTGTTCGCCGCGAAGAACGCGGAATCGATGAGGAGGAAGGCCGCGAACACCGGCAACGCCAGCGCGGCCTTCCAGTGCCAGTCGTGGCGCGCGACGAGGTACGCGAACAGCGTCGTGATGATCATGGTGCCCGACACGGCGATGCCGTAGGCCGCGGCCAGGCTCGATGAGGACCGGAACGCCACCACGAGCGCGATGACCGCGACCAGCAGCGCGACGTTGATGCCCGGCAGGTAGATCTGGCCGAACTCGGTGCCGGAGGTGTGCCGGATCGTCATCCGCGGCGCGTACCCGAGCTGGATCGCCTGGCTCGTCATCGAGTACACGCCGGTGATCACCGCCTGCGACGCGATCACGGTGGCCACCGTGGCGAGCGCGACGAGCGGGTACAGCGCCCAGTCCGGCGCCAGCAGGTAGAACGGGTTGCGCACGGCCGCGGGATCGGAGAGCAGGAGCGCGCCCTGCCCGAAGTAGTTGACGACCAGCGCCGGCAGCACGAACGCGAACCACGCGAGGCGGATCGGCCCGCGGCCGAAGTGCCCCATGTCCGCGTACAGCGCCTCGGCGCCCGTCAGCGCGAGGAAGACCGCGCCCAGCGCGAAGAAGCCGAGGCGCGGATGCTGCGCCACGAAGTCGATCGCGAACCCGGGCCACACCGCTTTCAGCACGACGGGATGCTGGGCGATCTGCAGTGCGCCGAGAACCGCGAGCGTGACGAACCACAGCACCATCACCGGCCCGAAGGCGGCGCCCACCTTCGCGGTGCCGAACCGCTGCGCCATGAACAGCAGCACGAGGATGACCACCGTGAGCGGCACGATGCCCGGCTTGAAGGCGTCGGTGGCGACCTCGAGGCCCTCGATCGCCGACAGCACCGAGATCGCGGGCGTGATCGCGCCGTCGCCGTAGAAGAGCGCCGTGCCCACGAGGCCCAGGAAGAGGACGAGGCGCGTGCGCACGGGCCCGAGCCGCTTCTGCGACAGCACGCGCGCCATCAGCGCCATGATGCCGCCTTCGCCGTTGTTGTCCGCCTTGAGCACCACGGCGACGTATTTGATCGTGACGACGACCACCAGCGCCCAGAACACGAGCGAGAGGATGCCGAGGACGTTGGCGGGCTCGATCGGGACCGGATGGTGCTCGCTGCCGAAGACCTCCTTCAGCGCGTACAGCGGACTGGTGCCGATGTCGCCGTAGACCACGCCGAGGGCGGCGAGCGCGAGCGCCGCGTGGCGCCGCTTGCCGCGGGAGAGGGCGATCATGACGGTTCGCTAGGAATGGGACGCGGCCGGGCGGGCAGGGCTTGCGCCGATGCGCGAGCGGCCCGGGTGCAGCCATGCTAGCGGGTTGCGTGTAAAGACGGTGTATAGGCGCGAGCGCGCGAAGCGCGCCGCGCATCGGCGCACGTCACGCGACGTGCGCGCCTCGCGGCACCCGTACGCGCGAGGCCGGCGGAACCGGGAGATGGCCTGCGCGCGACGACGGATGACGCCGAAATGAAAACGGCCTCCCCGCAGGAAGGCCGTTCTCTCGAGATGGTGCCCAGGAAGGGACTCGAACCCCCACAGTGTTGCCACCGCTAGGACCTGAACCTAGTGCGTCTACCAATTCCGCCACCTGGGCAACTGCAACCCAACATTCTACTTTCGCACGCGCCTCCTGTCAAAGGCCGCCACCGTCACGGCAGGAGCACCGCGGGATAGCGCACGAGGCACGTCCAGCATCGCCCCGCGGCCGAGGCCTCGATCAGCACCGAGTACGTGTTGAGGTGCGGCGACACCGCGCCTGCGGCGACCGTCGCCGGCGGGCCGCCGCCGGCGTGCGTCACCTGCCGTCCCGTCACGCTCGCCGCCGGCAGCGTGCTGAAGTTGATCCAGTTCGACAGGTTGGTGACGAAGGACACCGTACCCGTCGCGTCGGTGATCTGCGGCGCCTCGAGGTAGATGCCCTGGAACGCCTTGCCGCTGCCGGTCCAGCCGTTGTCGAGCGTGCGGCCGTTGGTGTCGATGCGCTCGCCCGCCTTCAGCACCACGCTGCCGGGGAAGACGAACTCGGCCGCGTTCGGCGCGAGCGTCAGCGTCTTCGCCGCCTGCACGATCATGCTGCCGCCGCCGTAGGGCGCCTCGCCCGGCCAGTAGTCGCCGTGCTCGTCGGCGAGCACCGGATGATTGTTGGCGGGCGCGCCGGGCGACGGCGCGCCTGCCGGCATGTCGACCATCGCGTGCCCGTCCACGAGCACGTTGAACACCTGCGGCGCGGCGCCGTAGCCGTTCAGCAGCACGGCGATGCGCTTCGCGTCCGACTGCGCGGTCCACTGCGACGGCGCCAGCGTCAGGCTGTTGGCGAGATAGCGCGCGCCGTTGACCGGGTTGTTCGCGTTGCCGAACGTGCGCAGCGCGACGGCGTCGGCGCGAAAGAAGCCGCCGCCGTGGATGCCCGCGCCCATCACGTCGAGCACGCCGGCGCCGTCCACGTTGCCGTCGTTCCATACTTCGCGGCCCGTGCTCCAGCCGGTGTCGCCGAGCGCGTCGAGCACGAGGCCGCGCATCGCGACGATGCGTCCCGTGTCGGCGACGACGATGCCCGCGGGACTGTGCAGGTGCACGCGCGGCGCCTCGTAGCTGAACGTGCTGCCGTACTTGCCGTCCGCGAGGAGCTGGCCCTCGATCACCACGGGATCGGGCCCGGTGTTGTTCAGCACGACGACCTGGTTGTTGCCGCCGGCGCGGATCACGAGGCGGTTGCCCGCGCCGATGCGCAATCCCGCGAAGTCGATCTGCGCATACGCGGTGCCGTCGCCCGCGCCGGGACCCATCTCGATCACCGCGTCCCGCTGCAGGTTGGCGATGGTCGATCCGGCGAGCGTGCCCTTTTCCACCGTGATGGGGCCGAATGGATTGACCGCGATCGTTCCCGGTCCCGGCATGCGCGTGGGCAGCGGGCCGGGCTCGAGCAGCACGATGTCGACCGACTTGCGCACGCCGAGCGCGGCGCGCTGCGGATCGATGATCTCGATCGTGAACGCGCGGTGGTCGGTCGCCGCCGGGGCGGCAAGGACATACACCGGATACGTCTTCGGGAAGCAGTCGCCCGCGCGCCATGCGAGGCCGGTCCCGTACACGGGCCGGTAGTCGCGATCGTGCACGGCGGTGCCGTCGACCAGCCGCAGGTTGGCGCCGGCCGGCAGCGTGCAGTCGCCCGTGCGCATCACGGTGACCCACAGGCTGCTCGACGTCGCGTCGACCGTATACGCGGCCTGCGCGAACTCGATCGTGTTCGCACCCGCCGGCAGCGCCCGCGTGACCTGCACGTCGGCCGCCGCGCTGATCACGCCGTCGACGCCGACGGTGAGCCGGTACCAGCCCAGCGGGAGATCGGGCAGCGTCGCGACGCGCAGCTGCCGGTCGTCCCACGCCTGCGGCTGCAGGCGTGCGATCGCGTCGTTGCCGATCCGCTGCAGCTGCACGATCGGCATGTGCGTCGCGGTAGCGGTGCGCGCGCCGCCGCCGCCTGGGCCCGCAAAGCCGCTGCCCGTGATCACCAGCGGCTGCGACAGGTCGATGCCGGCGGGCAGCGCGTCGACGGTCGGCCGCCACGTCGCGCGCGCCGCCGCAGGCGCGAGGATTTCCGACGTCGGCAGCTCCGGGCCGTAGGCGTTGCCGCCGGTCACCAGCAGCCGGCCGTCGCGCAGCGCGGTCGCGGTCGGATAGGGGCGGTCGTCGCGCAGCATCGCGACCGTTCGCCATCCGCGCGCGGCGGTGTCGTAACGCTCGACCGCGCGGCCGTTGAACGTGCCGCCCACGACGAGGACGTCGCCGCCGGGCAGCGTGACGAGCGCCGGCATGTAGCGCATCTGCGCCATGTCGCCGACGCGCGTCCAGCGATCCTCGCGCGGATCGTAGATCTCCGCCATGGCGCCGCCGCCCGCCACCAGCACGCGGCCGTCGGGGAGCACCGTCGCCGCGTGCAGGAAGCGCCCCCACTCCATCGGGGAGGCGGCCGTCCAGTTGTTGCTGAGGTAATCGTAGAGCGCCGCTTGCTGGCTGGTGTAATTGCCCTGCCCGCCGGCGACCAGCACCCGGCCGTCCGGCAGCAGCGTGGCGGAATGATCGTAGCGGTTGCCGATGGCGCCGCCGAAGTGCCAGTCGTTGGAGCCCGGGCTGTAGAGCTCGGCAGGCATCGCGGTCGCCCCGAAGCCGCCGAAGACCAGCACCGTGCCGTTGGGCAGCAGCGTCGCGGTCGGACGGTCGTGTCCCGCGAGCATCGCGCCGCCGTCCTGCCAGGTGTCGGTCGCGGGATCGTAGACGGCCGCGCGCACGACGTTCGTCCCGCTCGCATCGTGGCCGCCCGCGACCAGCACGCGCCCGTCCGCCAGCAACACGGCGGCATGCGCCGCGCGCGGGCCGGGCATGTTGGCCGCGAGCTTCCACGTGTCGGTGCGCGGATCGTAGCGCTGCGCGACGGCGAGCGTGCGCGTCGGCGAGGTCCCGCCGGTGACCAGCACCTCGCCGTTGGCCAGCAGCACCGCCGCATGATCGATCACGTCCGGTCCCGGCACCGCGGACGCGGTGATGTCGAGCTCCGGCTCGATCGTCTCGGACGTCGCCGCGGCGGCGCCGCCCGCGGCCAGCAACGTGCCGTTCGGCAGCAGCGACAGCGTGTGCCCGGCGCGCGGCGTCGCGAGCGGAGCGCCGATCCGCCACGCCAGCGCGCCCGGGTCGAAGATCTCGATCGAGGCGAGCGGCGTGCCGCCGGCGCGGCCGCCGGCCACCACGAGTTGCCCGTCCGCCCGCAGCGAGGCGGCATGGTTGGCGCGTGGCTGCGCGAGGCCGGGGCCCGCGATCCAGTCGCCGGAGGCGGGCCGATAGATCTCGACGCTGGTGCCGGGACCATTCGTCGTGTCGCCGCCGGCGACGACCACGCGCCCGTCGCGGAGCACTGTCGCCGAATGCGACGCACGCGCGACCGCGGGTGCGGGTGTGGTCGTCCACCGCTCGGCCGCGGCGTCGTAGAGCTCGGCGCTGGCCAGCGGCGCACCCGAGATGCCGTAGCCGCCGGTGACGAGCACGCGGCCATCCGCGAGCAGCACCGCCGTGTGCGCCGAGCGCGCCGCCGTCATCGGCGTGGTGGCCCGCCACGCCTGCGTCGCCGGATCGAAGATCGCGCACGATGCGCTCGCGCCACTGCCGTCGCTGCCGCCGGTGACAAGCACGCGACCGTCGGCCAGCATGATCGCATCGTGTCCCGTGCGCGGAGCCGGCGGCTGGCCCGTGGCGCTCCAGGTCCCCGTGGCCGGCTCGAACAGCATCGCGTCACCCTGCGTGCCGCCCGCGCTGCGCCCGACGACGAGCACGCGCCCGTCCTTCAGCAGCGTCGCCGATGCGCCGTCGTACGCGGCGTCGCTGCCGGCCACGCGCGTCCATGCGTTGGACGCCGGCGCGTAGATTTCACCGACGCGGACGCCGGCGCCGCCCACGACGAGCACCCGCGCGTCGTGCAGCAGCGTCGCGGTGTGGCCGCTGCGCGCGGCGCTCATCGCGGCCTCGCCGCCGGCGTGCGCGAGCAGGGGGAAGGCGAGCGCGGCCGCGAGGAAGTAGAGAACGCGGACGGGCCGGCACCGCGGCGACGGCAGCGCGCAACGAAACATGGTGGATTCCGGCGGGCGGGGGGCTAGGCGCTCCGCACACTCTAGCGCAGGGCACGTCGTCGCGCGGGCGCGGCTTTTACGGCGCCCCGGCCGGGGGTGCTAAAGTGAGCCTTCGACCACGACCAACAACACAGGCGCCGCCGCCGTCGGGGCGCCGCGCGACGATGGCCTCCCGCAAGCACACCCGCAAGGACGAGGCGGCGACCGCGCCGCCCTCCGCTCCCCGCCGCGCCCGCCGCGGCGACATCGATCCCGCCCTGCTGCCCTCGCGCGAGGCGATCCTCGTCGCGCTGCGCGACGCGGGCGTGCCGATGCCGCCGCACGAGCTCGAGCGCACGCTCGCCGTCGGCGACGTCGCGCGCGAGGCGTTCCACGGCCGCTTGGCCGCAATGGAGCGCGACGGCCAGCTCCTCACCAACCGCAAGGGCGAGCTCTGCGTCGTCGCCAAGCTCGACCTCGTGATCGGCATCGTGCAGGGCCATCCGGACGGCTTCGGGTTCCTCGTGCCGGAGGACGGCGGCGACGATCATTTCCTGAGCCCGCGCGAGATGCACAAGGTGCTGCACGGCGACCGCGCGGTGGTCCGGCGCAGCGGCACCGATCGCCGCGGGCGGCCCGAAGGCGAGATCGTCGAGGTGCTCGCGCGTGCGAACAGGGAAGTGGTGGGGCGCCTGTTCGAGGAGCGCGGCGTGCACTTCATCGTCGCCGAGAACAAGCGCATCAACCAGGACATCCTCGTTCCCGCGGACGGCATCGGCAAGGCGAAGATCGGGCAGGTCGTCGTGGCGGAGATCGTCGAGCAGCCGTCCGCGCACGGCGAGGCGGTCGCGCGCGTGAAGGAGGTGCTCGGCAGCGCCACCGATCCCGGCATCGAGATCGAGATCGCGCTGCGCAAGCATTCGCTGCCCTTCGAGTTTTCCAAGGACGCCGTGCGCCAGGCGAAGCGCCTGCCCACCGAGGTGCGTCCCGCCGACACCAAGGGCCGCGAGGACCTGACCGGCCTCGCGCTCGTCACCATCGACGGCGAGACGGCGAAGGATTTCGACGACGCCGTCTACTGCGAGCGCAAGGGACGCGGCTTCCGCCTCGTCGTCGCGATCGCCGACGTCTCGCATTACGTGCGCGACGGCGACGCGCTCGACAAGGACGCGCGCGAGCGCGGCACGTCGGTGTACTTCCCGCGCCGCGTGATCCCGATGCTGCCGGAGGAGCTGTCCAACGAGCTCTGCTCGCTCAAGCCCGACGTCGACCGCCTGTGCATGGTGTGCGACATGGACATCTCGGCGCAGGGCGCGATCAAGCGCTACCGCTTCTACCCGGCCGTGATGCACTCGCGTGCGCGCCTCACGTATACGCAGGTGTGGTCGTGGCTGTCCGAGCCCACCACCGCGAAGACGAAGCTCGCGAAGTCGCTGCTGCCCGATCTTACGAATCTGTACGCGCTCTTCAAGGTGCTGGCCGCGGCGCGCGAGCGGCGCGGCGCGATCGACTTCGACGCGCCGGAGCTCGCGATCGAGTTCGACGACAAGGGCAAGATCACCGCGATCGTCCCCGCGCCGCGCAACGACGCGCACAAGCTGATCGAGGAGTGCATGCTCGCGGCCAACGTCTGCGCCGCCGACTACCTCACCAATCATCCGCATCCCGCGCTCTATCGCGTGCACGACCGGCCGCCGCCGGACAAGCTGACCGCGCTGCGCGACTTCCTCGCCACCTCCGCGCTGCGGCTGCCGGGCGGTGACGCGCCCACGCCTGCGGACTTCGCGAAGCTCCTCGACCAGGTGCGCGAGCGCGCCGACTTCGATCTGTTGCAGACGGTGCTGCTGCGCTCGCTCTCGCAGGCGCAGTACCGTCCTGACAACGAGGGCCACTTCGGCCTCGCGTACGAGGCGTACACGCACTTCACCTCGCCGATCCGCCGCTATCCCGACCTGCTCGTGCATCGCGCAATCAAGGCGGCGCTCAACGGCCAGCAGTACAAGCCCGCGGGCATGACGTGGCAGCAGCTCGGCGTCCACACGTCGATGACCGAGCGCCGCGCCGACGAGGCGTCGCGCGACGTCACCAACTGGCTCAAGTGCTTCTACATGCAGGACCGCGTCGGCGAGGTGTTCGGCGGCACGATCAGCGGCGTCACCAGCTTCGGCATCTTCGTGACGCTCGACGGCCTCGCGATCGACGGCCTCGTGCACATCACCGAGCTCGGCCGCGACTATTTCCACTTCGATGCGGCGAAGCACTCGCTGATCGGCGAGCGCAGCGGGCGCACCTACCAGCTCGCGGGCCGCGTGCGCGTGCAGGTCGCGCGCGTCGACCTCGAACAGACCAAGATCGACTTCACGCTGGTCGAGGAGGAGGAGCCGGCGGCGGCGCCCGCTTCGCCGGCACGCCCCGTCTTCGCGGAGCCGCTGTCGCGCGACAGCCTGCCGCCGCGCAAGGCCAAGGGCGACGACAAGGCGAAGCCCAAGGGCAAGGCCAAGCGCAAGTAGCGCTCAGCGCGCGCCCAGCGATGCGGCGAGCCGCGCGTAGCCTGGATTCTCGGGATCGAGCGCGACCAGTGTCTTCGCGTAGCCCTGCGCGGCCGCGCGGTCGCTCGCCGCGGTGAACTGCGCGAGCGCGGCCAGCGTGTCGCGGTCGTACGGATGCTGCGCGAGCACCGCGCGCAACGCCTTCAGCGCGTCCTGCGGCTTGCCCGCGTCGTTGAGCGCGACCGCGTAGACGTAGCCGTAGCGGGCCTCCGTCGGCGCGAGCTTCGCCGCCAGCGCGAGCTCGCGCAGCGCGGCCGCCGTATCCTTCTGCCGCACGAGCGCGAGGCCGAGCGCGTAGTGCAGCGGCGCCGCTTTCGGGGTGAGCGCGATGCCCTCGCGCAGCGTGGCCTGCGCCTGAGCTTCGTTGCCGAGCGCGCGCTGCAGGTCGGCGAGGTTCACGCGCGCCTCCACCGAGGTGGGATCGAGCGCCAGCGCGGCCTCGAACGCGGTGCGCGCCCCCGCGGCATCACCACGTGCGGCGCGCAGGTTGCCGAGGCTCAAGTGACCCTCGGGCCGGTCGGCGAGATACGTCTGCGTGGCGACGTACTCGTCGAGCGCCTTCGCGAGCGTCGCGCGGTCCGCTGGCGCGAGGCGCGCCTCGGGCTCGCCGGCGAGCTCGCGCGCGGCCTCGATGCGCACGCTGCGCACCGGATCCGCGAGCATGCGCGGCAGGTAGCGCGCGCGGGTCGCGGCATCGGCGTTGCCGAGCGCGGACACGGCGGCGAGGCGCACGTTGGGGTCAACGTCGTTCAGCGCGTTCACCACCGGGCGCAGCGCCGTGGGCGTGAGCCAGCGGCCGAGGCGCTCGAGCGCGCTCGCGCGCACCAGCGCGGGCTGCGCCGGGTCCTCGATGAGCGCGCGCAATGCATCGCGCGCGCCCGGCGCGCCGGACGTGCCCGCGTGCAGCGCGTCACCGAAATTCTGCGTCGGCGGCCGCGCCGGCGTGCCCCACCAGCGCGCGAACGCGGCACCCGTCCACGCTGCGGGCTTGTCCGCGTGGCAGGACGCGCACGCGTTCGGCGCACCGACCTTGGACGCGAGGTCCGGCCGCGGCACGCGCAGCGAGTGATCGTGGCGCGGGTCGACCACCATGTACGTCGTCGTCGGCATGTGGCACGCCACGCACGCGGCGCCCGCGCCGCCCGCCTTGTGATGCGTGTGCGCGGCCGCGTCGTACTTCGCCGGCGCGTGGCATTGCGCGCACACCGCGTTGCCCGGCGCGCGCAGCGCCTGCGTGTGCGGGTCGTGGCAGTCGGAGCACGTGACGCCCATCGCGTGCATGCGGCTCTGCACGAACGAGCCCCAGTTGTAGACCTCGTCGCGCATCTGGCCGTCGTCGTAATACAGCCCCTCCTCCAGCAATGCGAGGCGATGGCTGTCGGCGAGCGGCTTGCCGTGCACCTCGTCGTCGGCGATGCGCGCGGCGCGTGCGTGGCAGCGCGCGCACACCTCGATCTCGCGCGCGCTGGTGCGTGGCGCGCTGCGCTGCGCGTTGCCGGTGGCGGCGACGGCATTCCACGTGACGTTGCGCCGCTCGTCGAGCGCGGTGACGAGCCCGTTGCCGGTCGCGTTCACGGCCTTGCCGTCGCGCTTCGCCTGCGCCCACGCGACGTGCGCGGCACCGGGCCCGTGGCAGGCCTCGCAGCCCACGCCCATCTCCGCCCACGTCGTGCGGTACTCCTTTCTGTCGGCGGCGAAGGCCTTGCGCAGGTTCGTCGCGTGGCACTCCGCGCACATGAAGTTCCAGTTCTGCCCGATGCCCGTCCAGTGCAGCGGATCGCCCGCCCTGATGTCCTGCTTGGGATACAGGTGGAACCAGCGCTGGCCGCCGGCGGCCTTGGGCCGCGTGTCCCACGCGACCGACAGCGCCTGCAGCCGGCCGCCGGGCAGCGCGATCAGGTACTGCTGCAGCGGCGCGACGCCGAACGTGTACAGGATCTCGAAATCGGCGAGCTTGCCGTCGGGGCCGTCGGTGCGCACGTAGTAGCGGCCGTCCTTCGTGAAGAAGGTCGACGTGACGCTGCCGTACGTGTACTTCGCGTTGCGGAAGTCGCCCAGCACCGTCTGTGCGCTCACCGCCTGCATCGCCCGCGCGTGCTGCGAGCCCGTCCATGCGTCGTACGCCTGGCGGTGGCACGCCGCGCACGCGCCGGAGCCGGCGTAGCCTCCGGCGAGCGTCGTCGCGACCACCGGCGCGCCCTGCGCGGCGCACCACGGCGCAGCGCACAGGAACCATGCGAATGCAGCCGCGCGTGCGGCGAGCCGGCGAACGTTCATCGGGCGTGCGGTCCCATGCGAGGAAGGCGCCCGGGAAAGCGCCTTCCTCGCATGATACCGAACGTCTCCGGAGCCCTGCCTCGCCTGCCGCACGCTGCTTGAACCACGCCGGAGGCGCGGTGCACGACCTGCGCGACAGGCGAGCCGGGGATCGTCGTCCATCTGTCGCATGGGGTCTCCCAATGCTAATATTGCACCGCAACAATCCCTCCTGCGGACGGCGGCCGGGCTGGCGCGCAGGGCGGCACGAGACTCGTTTCACCGGATTCCCATGCACATCGGCACGCCCCTATCCCCCACCGCCACCCGCGTCATGGTCCTGGGCAGCGGTGAGCTCGGCAAGGAAGTCATCGTCGCGCTGCAGCGGCTCGGCGTGGAGACGATCGCCGTCGACCGCTATGCCAATGCCCCCGGCCACCAGGTCGCGCATCGCGCGCACGTCATCGCGATGACCGACGGCGCCGCGCTGCGGCGCCTGATCGAGCAGGAGCGGCCGCACATCATCGTCCCCGAGATCGAGGCGATCGCCACCGACGTGCTGGTCGACATCGAGCGCGCGGGCCTCGCGGAAGTGATGCCCACCGCGCGCGCCGCGCAGCTCACCATGAACCGCGAGGGCATCCGCCGCCTCGCCGCCGAGACGCTCGGCCTGCCGACGTCGCCCTACCGCTTCGCGGACAGCCGCGATGCGCTCGAGGCCGCGATCGCCGACGGCATCGGCTACCCGTGCATCGTCAAGCCGGTGATGTCGTCGTCGGGCAAGGGGCAGTCGCTCGTGAAGACGAAGGCCGACCTCGCCGCCGCGTGGCAGTACGCGGAGAGCGCAGCGCGCGTGCGCGGTGCGCGCGTGATCGTCGAAGGCTTCGTCGAGTTCGACTACGAGATCACGCTGCTCACGGTGCGCGCCGCCACCGCCGGCGGGACGATCGAGACGCACTTCTGCGAGCCGATCGGCCACCTGCAGGTGAACGGCGACTACGTCGAGTCGTGGCAGCCGCAGCCGATGAGCGTCGTCGCGCGCAAGACCGCGCGCGACATCGCGACCCGCGTCACCGCGGAGCTGGGCGGCCGCGGCATCTTCGGCGTCGAGCTCTTCGTGAAGGGCAACAAGGTGTGGTTCTCGGAAGTGAGCCCGCGCCCGCACGACACCGGCATGGTGACGATGTGCACGCAGGTGCAGAACGAATTCGAGCTGCACGCGCGCGCGATCCTCGGCCTGCCCGTCGACACGCGGCTCGCGTCGCCCGGCGCGTCGGCGGTGATCTACGGCGGCCTCGATGCGCGCGGCATCCGCTACGAAGGCGTGGCCGACGCGCTGCGCATCCCGGGGTCCGACCTGCGCCTCTTCGGCAAGCCGGAGTCGTACAAGAAGCGGCGCATGGGCGTCGCGCTCGCGCGCGGCGACGACACCACCGAGGCCCGCGCCCGCGCGCAGGAATGCGCACGGCGCGTGCAGCCGAAGGCGTAGCGTTGCCCGTGCCGGATCCCGCGACCGATCTCGTCGTCCAGGCGCAAAGCCTGGCACCCGACGCCGTCGCGCAGATCGCGCGACAGGCCAGGGCCGGCGCGATCGTCCCGCTCGGGCGCGGCACGCCGACGGCGTACCGGCTGCCCAACGTAGCGCCGGATCCGTCGCTCCTCGCGGCCGCGCACGCGCTGCGCTGCGACGCCGCGTTCGTCCCGCACGACCGCACGCTCGACCGCGTGCGCGTGGTGGCGATGGACATGGACTCCACGCTGATCACGATCGAGTGCATCGACGAGATCGCGGACCTGAAGGGCATCAAGCCCGAGGTCGCGGCGATCACCGCAAGCGCGATGCGCGGCGAGATCGACTTCGCGGAAAGCCTGCGCCGGCGCGTGGCGCTGCTCGCGAGCATCGACGAGACGCTGCTCGCGCAGGTCTACGACGAGCGGCTGCAATTGTCGCCGGGCGCGGAAGCGATGCTCGCCGGCTTCAAGGCCGCCGGCGCGATCACGGCGCTCGTCTCCGGCGGCTTCACTTTCTTCACCGAGCGCCTGCGCACGCGCCTCGGCCTCGACGTCGCGATCTCGAACACGCTCGCCGTCGCGCACGGCCGGCTCACCGGGGAGATCGCGGGTGCCATCGTCGATGCGCAGGTGAAGGCCGACACCGTCCGCGCGCTCGCCGCGCGACACAACGGCGAGCGCGGGCTCACCGTCGTGCTGGGCGACGGCGCCAACGACCTGCCGATGTTCGCGGCCGCGGACGTCTCGATCGCGTATCGCGCGAAGCCGGTCGTTCGCGCGAAGGCGACGCACACGCTCGACTTCACCGGGCTCGACGGGGCGTTGAACCTATTTCGCTAAGCCATGCGGCGGTGCAGGTGACGGTCCCTCTTACGCCTCGTCGATCCACGCCATCTGGATCGCCTCGAGGATCTTCTCGTTGCTCTTCTGCGGATCGTCCGCGAACCCCGGCAGCTCGCAGATCCACCGATGCAGGTCGGTGAAGCGCACGTAGCGCGGATCGACGTCCGCGTGCGCCTCGGCGAGCGCGATCGCGATCTCGCGCGAGTCGGTCCACCGCATCGTCATCGGCCTTCCTTCACCTGGTTGATCGTGTACTTCGGGATCTCGACGGTGAGGTCGGCGTCCTCCACGATCGCCTGGCACGACAGGCGCGACACCGGGGTCAGGCCCCACGCGCGGTCGAGGAGGTCGTCCTCGTCCTCGGTGGACGGCGGCAGCGAGTCGAACCCCTGGCGGATGATGAGGTGGCACGTGGTGCACGCGCACGACTTCTCGCACGCGTGCTCGACCTCGATGCCCTGCGCGAGCATGTTGTCGAGGAGCGACTTGCCGGAGGCCGCCTCGAAGGTCTTGCCTTCGGGGCACAGCTCGGCGTGGGGCAGTACGACGATGGTGGGCATTGCGTGGTCCGTTAGCCGGAGAGCGCGTCCACGCGCTTGCCGGTGAGCGCCTGCGCGACGCTGCGGTCCATGCGCCGCGACGCGAAGGGGTCGGTGGCCTGGTTGAGCGCGCCGACCGCGGCGCGCAACGCCGCCGCCTCGGCGCCATCGCGTGCGGCGGCGACGTGCGCCAGCGCGGCATCGATCGCGGCGCGCTCGGCGGTGTCGAGCAGGTCGCCGTCCGCCGCCAGCGCGGCACGCGTGGCCTCGACGATCTGGTCGGCCTCGACCTGCGCCTCGGCCAGCGCCCGCGCGCGCATGTCGTCCTCGGCGTGCGCGAACGAATCGCTCAGCATCTGCGCGATCTCGCTGTCGCTGAGACCGTACGACGGCTTGACGGTGATGTGCGCCGCGACGCCGGTGGTCTTCTCCATCGCCGAGACCTCGAGCAGGCCATCGGCATCGACCGCGAACGTGACGCGGATGCGCGCCGCGCCGGCCACCATCGGCGGAATGCCGCGCAGCTCGAAGCGGCCGAGCGAGCGGCAATCGGCCACCTTGTCGCGCTCGCCCTGCACGACGTGGATCGCCATCGCGGACTGCCCGTCGCGGTACGTCGTGAACTCCTGCGCGCGCGACACGGGGATCGTCGAGTTGCGCGTGATGATCTTCTCGACGAGGCCGCCCATCGTCTCGAGCCCCAGCGACAGCGGGATGACGTCGAGCAGCAGCCAGTCGTCGTTGCGCTCGCGGTTGCCCGCGAGCTTGTTCGCCTGCACCGCGGCCCCGAGCGCCACCACCTCGTCGGGATTGAGGTTGGTGAGCGGCGGCTGCCCGAAGAACTCGGCCACCGCCCGCCGGATCTGCGGCATGCGCGTGGCGCCGCCGACCAGCACCACGCCCTTCACGTCCGCGGGCGTGAGCTGCGCGTCGCGCAGCGCGCGCCGCACCGGTGCCAGCGTCTTGCTCACCAGCGTGCGCGCGATGTCGCTGAAGATCGCCTTGGTCAGCGTGACGTTCACCGCCGCGCCGGTGGACAGCGTGGCGATGATCGGCGCCGCGTCGTGATCGGAGAGATTCTCCTTGGCCTCCCGCGACTTCACGAGCAGCAGCCGCGCGTCCTCGGGCGCGAGCGGCGGCAGCTTCGCCGCCTCGATCACCCAGCAGAAGATGCGGTGGTCGAAGTCGTCGCCGCCGAGCGCCGAATCACCGTTGGTGGCGAGCACCTCGAACACGCCCTTCGACAGCCGCAGGATCGAGATGTCGAACGTGCCGCCGCCGAGGTCGTACACGGCGTAGACGCCCTCCGACGCATTGTCGAGGCCGTACGCGATCGCGGCCGCGGTCGGCTCGTTCAGCAGGCGCAGGATCGGCAGGCCCGCGAGCCGCGCGGCGTCCTTCGTCGCCTGCCGCTGCGCGTCGTCGAAGTAGGCAGGCACCGTGACCACCGCGCCGTCGATCGGCCCGCCGAGCGACGCCTCCGCGCGCTCGCGCAGCGAGCGCAGCAGCTCGGCCGACACTTCCACCGGCGAGCGCACGCCGGCACGCGTCTGGATGCGCAGCATGCCCGGCGCGTCGACGAAGCGGTACGGGAAGCGGCGGTCGTCGAGGTCAGTGAGCCCGCGGCCCATGAACCGCTTCACCGACACGATGGTGTTCTGCGGATCGCTCGCCTGGTGCTCCATCGCGGCGTAGCCGGTGACCACACCGCCCTCGCCGTAGCGCACGATCGAGGGCACCAGCGGACGCCCCTCCTCGTCGGGCAGCACGACGGCGAGCCCGTGCCGCACCGTCGCGACGAGCGAGTTGGTGGTGCCGAGGTCGATGCCGATCGCGCGCTTGCGCTGGTGCGGCTCGGGACTCTCGCCAGGCTCGGAGATCTGCAGCAGCGCCATGTCGTCCTAGCGTTCGTCGAGGGCGGCGAGAATCTCGTCCAAGTCCTGCGCGAGCTTCGCGAGGAAGGTGAGCTGCCGCGCGTGCGTGCGCGCATGGGCGAACGCGCGGGCGTCGTCGAGCTCGCTGCCGAGGCGCGCCTCGAGGTCGCGCGCGGCGGCACGGACGTCCGCGAGCAGCGCGGCGAGCGTGCGATCGTCGCCGGCACGCCGCGCATCTTCCGCGGCCTCGCGCCGCTCGAGCTGCGCCTCGAGGAAATCGAAGGGAAGCGCCGTGTCGGTCTCGCCCACCGCTTCGACGCCGTGCAGCCGCAGCAGGTACTGCGCGCGCAGCACCGGGTCCTTCAGCGTCGCATACGCTTCGTTCACGCGCGCGGAGGCCTGCATGGCTACGCGCCGCTGCGCGTCGTCGGCCTGCGCGTGCCGATCCGGGTGGACCGTCGCCTGCAGCGCGCGATAGGCGGCGTCGAGCGCCGCCCCGTCGATGCGGTAGCGCTGCGGCAAATCGAAGAGCTGGAAGTGGTTGCGGGAGAAATCGATCATCACGACGTCTCCCGCGTCGGCGGCGGGAGGTGCGGTCAACCGGCGACTATACGTTGAACGACTCCCCGCAGCCGCACTGGTCCTTGACGTTGGGGTTGTTGAACCGGAAGCCCTCGTTGAGGCCCTCGCGCGCGAAGTCGAGCTCCATGCCGTCGATGTACGGCAGGCTCTTGGGGTCGACGACGACCGTGACGCCGTTGCTCTCGAACGTGACGTCCTCCGGCTTGGTCTCGTCGGCGTATTCGAGCTTGTACGCGAGGCCCGAGCAGCCCGAGGTGCGCACGCCCAGGCGCAGGCCGACGCCCTTGCCGCGCTTCGCCAGGTTGGCGGTGACGTGCCTCGCCGCCGTTTCAGTCAGGGTGACCGACATGATGATCTCCGGAATGCGGTTCAGTCGGCCGCGAGCTTGTCGCCGGCGGCGTCCTCGGCAGCGTGCTTCTTGCGATAGTCGGCGACCGCCGCCTTGATCGCGTCCTCGGCGAGGATCGAGCAGTGGATCTTCACCGGCGGGAGGGCCAGCTCCTCCGCGATCTGCGTGTTGCGGATGGCCATCGCCTCGTCGAGCGTCTTGCCCTTCACCCATTCGGTGACGAGCGACGACGACGCGATCGCGGAGCCGCAGCCGTACGTCTTGAACTTGGCGTCCTCGATGACGCCGTCCGCCCCGACCTTGATCTGCAGCTTCATGACGTCGCCGCACGCCGGCGCGCCGACCATGCCGGTGCCCACCGCCGCGTCGTCCTTCGCGAGCGACCCGACGTTGCGGGGGTTCTCGAAGTGGTCCAGTACCTTCTCGCTGTAAGCCATGACCTTTCTCCCGTGGTCAACGCAGCCACATCGCCGCGCGTCCCACTCGTTCTTGCGTTGCCCTTGCTCCGCAAAAGCGCCCGGCCGCCCGAAGCTTTTGCGCTGACTGCATTTCCGGATGCAAATCGCGCAGCGATTTGCGTCCGCTTAGTGGGCTGCCCACTCGATCTTGGACAGGTCCACGCCTTCCTGGTGCATCTCCCACAGCGGCGACCGCTCGCGCAGCGTCGCCACCTTGCGCTTGATGAGGTCGACCGCGTAGTCGACGTCGGCCTCGGTGGTGAAGCGCCCGATCGTGAAGCGGATGGAGCTGTGCGCGAGCTCGTCGCTGCGCCCCAGCGCGCGCAGCACGTACGACGGCTCGAGCGAGGCCGACGTGCACGCCGAGCCCGACGACACCGCGATGTCCTTGATCGACATGATGAGCGACTCGCCCTCGACGTAGTTGAAGCTCACGTTGAGGTTGTGCGGGACGCGGTGCTCCATGTCGCCGTTGAGGTACACCTCCTCCATCGTCGACAGGCCCTTCCACAGCCGGTCGCGCAGCGCGCGGATGCGCTCGTTCTCGGCGGCCATCTCGGCCTTCGCGATGCGGAACGCCTCGCCCATGCCGACGATCTGGTGCGTCGGCAGCGTGCCCGAGCGCATGCCGCGCTCGTGGCCGCCGCCGTGCATCTGCGCCTCGATGCGCACGCGCGGCTTGCGGCGCACGAACAGCGCGCCGACGCCCTTCGGGCCGTACGTCTTGTGCGCGGAGAACGACATCAGGTCGACCTTCAGCGCCGACAGGTCGATGGGCACCTTGCCCGTCGCCTGCGCCGCATCGACGTGGAAGACGATGCCGCGCTTGCGGCAGATCTCGCCCATGCCCGGGATGTCCTGGATCACGCCGATCTCGTTGTTCACCAGCATGACGGACGCCACGATCGTGTCCGGCCGCAGCGCCGCCTCGAACTTCGCGAGCGGCACCATGCCCTGCTCGTCGACGTCGAGGTACGTCACCTCGTAGCCCTCGCGCTCGAGCTCGCGCATCGTGTCGAGCGTCGCCTTGTGCTCGGTCTTGACCGTGACCAGGTGCCTGCCCTTGTCCTTGTAGAAATGCGCGGCGCCCTTCACGGCGAGGTTGATCGACTCCGTCGCGCCCGACGTCCAGACGAGCTCCTTCGGGTCGCAGTTGACGAGGGCGGCCACCTGCGCGCGCGCGTCCTCGACCGCCGCCTCGGCGGCCCAGCCGTACGCGTGCGAGCGCGACGCCGGGTTGCCGAACTCGTCGGTCAGGAACGTGATCATCTTCTGCGCGACACGCGGATCGACCGGCGTGGTCGCCGAGTAATCGAGGTAGATGGGCAGCTTCATGGGCAAGGATGGGGGTGGTGCGGGACGGTTCAGACCGGCTCGGCCTCGGTGACCTTCGGCGCCGCCGGCGTGCGGTGATCGTGGAGCACGGCGACCTCCGCCTTCTGCTGCTGCTCGCGCACCAGCTGCGCCAGCGTGACGCCCGACAGGAACGAGAAGATGTGCTCGTTCAAGCTCGCCCACAGCTCGTGGGTCATGCAGCGGCGGTCGTCCTTGCAGTTCTCCTGCCCGCCGCACTGCGTGGCGTCGATCGGCTCGTCGACCGCGGTGATGATGTCGGCCACCGACAGCGCCCCCGGCGCCTTGGCGAGGTTGTAGCCGCCGCCCGGACCGCGGACGCTCTCGACCAAGCCGCTGCGGCGCAGCTTGCCGAAGAGCTGCTCGAGGTAGGACAGCGAGATCTTCTGCCGGCTGGAGACGGCGGCCAGCGTGACCGGACCGTCGCTGCCGTGGAGGGCGACGTCGATCATGGCGGTGACGGCGAAGCGTCCCTTGGTGGTCAGGCGCATGGTGTGACCCTTTCGAAGGTCGTCCCGGCGTGCCCGCGGCGGGTTTTGACGTGCAGCCGCGGGTTGTCCAAGACAATCAAATTATCCTATACCCGAACGTTTTAGTCAACTTATCGGCGTAAAGGTTCACTCCAGCATCTTGTTGATTTGCTTGGGATCGAAGCGGTCGGCAGTGGCCTTGGCGTCGCCGCAGTCGAGGCCGTCGCGGGTGAGCTGGCGGACCAGCCGGTCGAACCGCTCGTCGGTCGCGGCCGCGTGGTCGAGGAGCTTGTGGATGGCCTGGACCATCGGGTCGTTCATGTCGGCCGCGATGGCGTAGGCCGAGAAGCCGAGCTTCGCCGCCGTCGCTTCGCGGCGCTCCTGATCCTCCGCGTTCACCACCCGGGCTGGGATGCCGACCGCCGTGGCGCCGGGCGGGATGTCGCGCACGACCACGGCGTTGGAGCCGATCTTGGCGCCCTCACCCAGCAGGATCGGGCCCAGCACCTTCGCGCCGGCGCCGATGACCACGCCGCGGCCGAGCGTCGGATGGCGCTTGCCCTTGTTCCACGACGTGCCGCCCAGAGTGACCCCGTGGTAGAGCGTGCAGTCGTCGCCGATCTCGGCCGTCTCGCCGATGACCACGCCCATGCCGTGGTCGATGAACACCCGGCGGCCGATGGTGGCGCCGGGGTGGATCTCGATGCCGGTGAAGAGCCGCGACCAGTGCGCCATCCAGCGCGCGAGCCAGCGGAAGCCCGCCCCCCACAGCGGATGCGTCACCGCCCGGTGCCACACGAGCGCGTGGAGCCCCGGATAGCAGGTGAGCACTTCCCAACGGCTGCGCGCCGCCGGGTCGCGGTCGAACACGCAGGCGATGTCTTCGCGAAGGCGGGCGAACATGGGGTTATTGTGCCATTCCCGATCAAATCGCTCAACTATTGTGCAACACAGTAGCTCCCGTCCTGGCGCCGCGGGAATCCCAGTATGGCTTTGCTAAACTGGCCTGCGTTGTGACAGGTCAAGCCGGGGCCGTTTCGAGCCCCGCGACCCCTCAGGAGGAACCCATGCCCTTCCCGACCCGCCTCGCCGCCGCCGCTGCGGCCGCCCTGCTCGCCCTGCCCGCCCTCGCCCAGGAGGTCGTGCTCAAGGTCCATCATTTCTGGCCGCCGGGCGCGATGGGCCCGTCCACCATCCTCGCGCCATGGTGCGACAAGATCGCGAAGGATTCGGGCAACAAAATGAAGTGCCAGATCTATCCGGCGATGCAGCTCGGCGGCACGCCGGGCAACCTGGTCGACCAGGTGAAGGACGGCGTGGTCGACATCGTCTGGACGCTGCCCGGCTACACCGCCGGCCGCTTCCCGATGATGGAGGTGTTCGAGCTGCCGTTCATGTCGAGTAGCGCGACCGCCACCAGCCAGGCGGCGTGGGATTACTACACGCAGTACGCGTACAAGGAATTCCCCGGCGTGAAGGCGCTCGCCGTGCACGTGCACGACAACGGCTACATCCACACCAATCCGCGCCAGGTGAAGGTGATGGCCGACTTCAAGGGCCTGCGCATGCGCGCCCCGACGCGGCAGACGAACAAGATGCTCGCCGCGCTCGGCGCCACGCCGGTCGCGATGCCGCTGCCCGCGCTCGCCGAGGCGATCAGCAAGGGCGTGGTCGACGGGTACCTGCTGCCGTGGGAGGTGATCCCGTCGATCAAGGCGCACGAGCTCACCAAGTTCGAGAGCGAGACCGATCCCAAGTCGCGCTCGCTGTACACCGCCGTGTTCATCTTCGCGATGAACCAGGCGAAATACGACAGCCTGCCGCCGGACCTGAAGAAGGTGATCGACGCCAACTCCGGCGCCGCGCTGTCGAAGCAGATGGGCGCGGCGTGGGACGCTTCCGCGCCGCCCGCGCGCAAGCTCGCGGTCGACCACGGCAACACGTTCTACGTGATCCCCGCGTCGGAGCTCGAGACGTGGCAGAAGGCCACCGCGAGCCTCGCCGACGACTGGGTCAAGGACGTGTCCGCCAAGGGCAACGACGGAGCGCTGCTACTCAAGTCCGCACGCGATTCCATCGCCAAGTACGAGAAGCAGTAGATGAAGGGCCCCGTCGTCGCCGTGCTCGTGACCTGTGCCTGCGCGGTCGTGCAGGCGCAGGTCCCGCCGGCGCCGACCAAGGCCTGCGAGACGGCGCGCAAGAAGATCGACCGTGAGCAACGGTCCATCGACAGTGCCGCCGAGAGCGTGGCCCGCGACCGCAAGGCGCGCGAGACGTGCACGTCGCGCGTGCTGTGCTCGCGGCTCGACGCGTCGATCGAGAGCACGACACGGCGGCAGGAGCGCCACGAAGCGCGGCTCGTGCGCTTTCGCAAGGAAGTCGTCGACAAGTGCGGCGGCGCGCCGTGATGCGCTGCGCATGGCGTACGTGAGCCCCTCGATGTGACATGGCGTACGCGGGGACGATCGTGTGTCACGGCGTACGCGGGCACGATCGTGTGTCACGACGTACGCGGGCACGATCGTGTGACATGGCGTACGCGGGCACGATCGTGTGACACGGCGTACGTGGGCACGATCGTGTGACACGGCGTACGTGGGCACGATCGTGTGTCACGGCGTACGTGGGCACGATCGTGTGTCACGGCGTACGTGGGCACGATCGTGTGACATGTCGTCCCCGCGAAGGCGGGGACCCATACATGGTCGCCCCCGTGTTGGCAAGGCCCCCAGTTCCTGATGGCGGAAGGTGCGATTGCTGCCATACATCCGGCCCTCATTTGAGGCGTTAGCCTCTGGCCCTGATGGAATTCGCTGACCGGGGGCTTCTCAGTGTCGCGCACTCGAGGTGCTCTGGGTCCCTCAGCTTCACCCGGTCACGGTCCGACCTGTTCTGCCATCACGTCGTGGTTGCCTGCGCAATCGTGTGGGGTGCTCCTTGGCGGTGGTATGAAACGGGCGGTGCGTCGGTGCGCGTCGATTACTTCGTGAGTGGTTGTCGATAATCGTGCTGGTGCGCCAGCAGCGCCCAGGCCACGCGCGCATTGCGATTGGCCAGCGCCACGGTTGCCACGTTGGTCGGACGGCGCCGCAGCAACTCGCGCAGCCACGGTTCGGCCTTCTCCGGTGCGCGTTGCGCCTGTCGTACCACCGCCCGCGCGCCGTGGATGAGCAAAGTGCGCAGATAACTGTCGCCGCGCTTGCTGATGCCCAGCAGCGTCGTCTTGCCACCGCTGGACGCTTGGCGCGGCACAATCCCCAAGCACGCCGAGAGCTGGCGTCCATTCTTGTAAGTGCGCGCCGGGCCCACGCTCGCCACCAAGGCGCTGGCACTCAGCGGCCCGACTCCGGGGATGGTGGCCAGGCGCCGGCTGTCCTCATGCTGGGTATGCCAGTCCTTGATCTGGACTTCGAGCTCCGCCTGCTGCCGGCCCAGCGCGCCCAGGCGCTGCCGCAGTTGCTCCAGCAAGCGCCGGAAGCTGTCGGGCAATCCATTGTTACCGTCCTCCAGCAACGCCAGCACCCGCGGCTCGATCTGTGCGATGCCCTTGGGTATCGCCAGCCCAAATTCGGCCAGCAGCCCCCGTATCTGATTGGCCTGCGCGGTGCGTGCCTTGACCAGGCCCTGGCGCACCCGGTGCACCGCCAAGATCGCCTGCTGCTCCACGGTCTTGATCGGCACGAAGTGCATATTCGGCCGCTGTACCGCCTCGCAAATCGCCTCGGCGTCGGCCGCATCGTTCTTGTTGCGCTTCACAAACGGCTTCACGTACTGCGGCGGCATCAGCTTCACCACATGCCCCAGCGCTTGCAGCTCGCGCCCCCAATAATGCGCGCCGCCGCATGCTTCCATGCCCACCAAGCACGGCGGCAGCTTGGCGAAGAACGCCTTCATCTGCGCCCGCTTCACTTGCTTGCGCAACACCACTCGGCCGCCAGCATCCACGGCATGCACCTGAAACACGCTCTTTGCCAGATCCAGCCCAATCGTCGTAATCTTCATGGCGTCGCCTCCTCTCGTGTAAGTGGGATTAACAGTCCTCACTTTGGCACTTCGATGCCGTATCGGGCAGGGGGCGACCATCCCATTAGTGTCGTTACGTGCAACGGCGTCGAGCGATCGAAAGTCGCTGGGTCCCCGCCTTCGCGGGGACGACAGTGGCTGGAGTTGCCCTCATCGGCGACGACCGTATTCGCGACGCTCAGCGCAACATGACCGCCGCGGCCAGCAGGCCGGTGATCGCGACCGCGACCAGCACGAGGTAGCAGAGCGCGATCACGAGGGAGCGCAGGAGTCCGCCCCACCATCGCCCGCGGTACACGCGCTGTCGCGCGCGCATCACGTAGAACACGATCCAGAACGCGACCGCCGCCTTCACGGGGGCGTACGGCAGCACCAGCAGCAGGACGAGCGTCAGCGCCGCGAACGCGTGCATGTGCGCGCTGTACACGAGGTGCTCGGCGTAGCGTTGCGGCCGTCCGGGATAGCGACTGCCGCGCCCGAGGTACGCGAGCTTCAGCAGCAGCGCGAACGCGGGCAGCAGCGCCACCATCGCGTACGTGCCGAAGCGCAGCATGCCCGCGTAGAGCTGCTCCGCCTTCTCCTCGCGCGGGAGCTTCTTGAAGTGCTCGTAGCGGCGCTGCAGCGGCTCGGGCAGCTTCGCTTCGAGGCCGCCGAGGCGCAGCACCACGTCGAGGTCGTCGTCGACGCCGACGAAGGTCGAGCTGGCGGCCGGATCGGCGGCCGTCGCCTGCGCGGGGTCGGCCGCGGCGGCCGGTCGCTTCTTCACCACCGTCGGGCCCACGACGTTCACCTTCGGCTTGCCGGGGTCGGCGGCTTCGGTCTTCGTCGCCTTTTCGTGATCGTCGCTGTTGACGAACACCACCTGCTGCGCGACGTCCGCCGGGCTTTGCAGGAGGCCGATCAGCGCGAACAGCAGCAGGTACAGCACGAGGAACAGGCGCGCCGGGCGGATGTAGCGCCGCCGCCGTCCCTGCAGGTACTCGAGGGTGAGGAAGCCGGGCCGCGCCACGAGGCCCCACAGCGTGCGCCACGTGCGGCCGTCGAGCGCGACGTAACGCCCGGCCGCCTCGCGCATGAACGTGTTGAACGTCGGCAGCGTGATGCGCGTCTCCTGCCCGCAGTTCGCGCAGTAGTGGCCGGCGATCGGCGCATCGCAGTTGCGGCACCTGCGCTGCGCAGGTGCGTCCGCGCTGTCGGGGACGGCTACGGGTGGCGCGGCGGGGACGGCAGGCGGCACGGTCATGGCATTTTCATCGCCGGGCGCGCTCGATGAGCTGGTCGATGCGCGCGAGGATGCCGCGCAGGATGTTCACTTCCTCGCGCTCCAAGCCCGCACGCCCGAACAGCCGCCGCAGGCGCGGCAACAGGAGCCGCGGCCGCGCCGGATCGTAGAAGCGCATCGCGGCGAGCGTGCGCGCGGCGTGCGCGTGCAGCGCCTCGATCTCGTCGCTCGCCGCCGGGGTGAAGCGCGGCGCCGACCACACGCGGCCCTCCCCGGCCGCCATCCGCAATTCGTAGGCCGCGACCTGCACCGCCGCCGCGAGGTTGAGCGAGCCGAACGCCGGATTGGCGGGAATCGTCGCCGCCACCGTGCATTGCGCGAGCTCGTCGTTGGCGAGCCCCGACATCTCGGTACCGAAGACCAATGCGACGTCGCCGGCCGCGGCGTGCGCGATGGCCTCCTGCGCCGCCGCGCGCACCGGCAGCGCGCGGCCCGCCAGCGCGCGCGGGCGCGCCGACAGGCCCGCGGTCCACGCGCATCCGGCGAGTGCGTCGGCGAGCGTGGCCACCACCGTCGCACGCTCGAGCAGGCCGGTGGCGCCGGTCGCGCGCGCCTCGGCCTCGGCGTCGGGGAAGCGCGCCGGTGCCACGAGCACGAGGCGCGCGAGCCCCATCGTGAGCATCGCGCGCGCCGCGGCGCCGATGTTGCCCGGATGCGAGGTGCGGACGAGGACGATGCGCACGCGGGCGAGGGCATCGTGGCCGGAGTCGGGATTCAAGCGTTACGGCGGCGGCGGACCGGCGGGGAAGGGAAGCGGGTAAAATATCGCGATTCCGCTCTTTTTGACACGCCACGCGGCTCGTTCCGCGGCGTGACCCGACGCCCCATGCATCCGATGCTCACGACGGCCGTGAAGGCCGCCCGCCGTGCCGGCAACATCATCAACCGCGGTGCGCGCGACCTCGATCTGCTCACCGTCACCGCCAAGGGGCCGAAGGACTTCGTGAGCGAGATCGACCACGGCGCGGAAGCCGCCATCGTCGAGACGCTGCTCGGCGCGTATCCCGATCACGCGATCCTCGCCGAGGAAGGGACGAAGAAGGGCGACAACCCGGACGCCGACTACGTCTGGATCATCGATCCGCTCGACGGCACCACCAACTTCCTGCACGGCTTCCCGCAGTACTGCGTGTCGATTGCGCTCGCGCACAAGGGCGTCGTGCAGCAGGGCGTGATCTACGACCCGGTGCGCAACGACCTCTTCACCGCCACCCGCGGCCGCGGCGCGTTCCTCAACGACCGCCGCATCCGCGTGTCGAAGCGCGCCCAGTTGCGCGACTGCCTGATCGGCACCGGCTTTCCCTTCCGCGACGGCAGCTACCTCGACACGTATCTCGCGATGATGAAGGCGATGATCCAGCACACGGCCGGCCTGCGCCGCCCGGGCGCGGCAGCGCTCGACCTCGCGTACGTCGCCGCGGGCTTCTACGACGGCTTCTGGGAGATCGGGCTCAACCCCTGGGACGTCGCCGCCGGCAGCCTGCTCGTGCTGGAGGCGGGCGGCCTGATCGGCGACCTGAAGGGCGACAGCAACTATCTCTTCGGCGGCGAGGTGATCGCGGCCAATCCGAAGATCTTCGCGCAGATGGTGAGCACGCTCGGCCCCTTCCATGCGCGCATGGACCAGGAGCGCGCGGCGGCCGAGGCAGCCGCGCCGCCGGCCGCTTCGTAGTTTCCGCGCTGGCGCACGCACCCGCCGCGGGCGTATGCTCGCGGCATAAATGGGTCGTGCACTGGCACCGTACTTGCTGCGGCCTGCCTCATGCCCGCTGGTTGCAGGGCCCGCCCGAGGGAGCATCGCATGTCGTCGCATCGCTATCGCCTGGCCGTTGCCTGGGCCTTCGTCACGCTCGTCCTGACCACCGCGCCTGCGGCGCTCGCCGATACGGTGGGCATGCTGCGGGTTCGGCTGCATCCCTACGCCGCAGCGGCCGGCGAGTATCCGGTGGCCGTGCAGGCGCAGTTGCAGGCCCTCGCGGGGGTGCCGCTGACGCTCACCTCGGTGACGCGCACCGGCGCCCTCGAGCTCGCGCTGCCGCAGCCGGTCGACGACGCGCAGGCGACCGCGATGGTCAAGCGGCTGCGCGTCGCGCGCAGCGTGCTGTGGGCGGAGAGCGTTCCGGTGGCGGCGATCACGCGCAAGTCCGCCGCGGAGGACCCGTTCGGCCCGTCGAGCGGCACGCGGCTCCTGGTCCGGTTCAAGGACGGCGTCACGCCGGACAGCGCCCTCCTCGCGCGCCTCGGCAGCCGCATCGGCGTAGGCCTCGAGGCGAGCCGCCAGGTCGGCAACGTGTGGGTCCTGAACCTGAAGTCGGAGCAGCCGACCGCGACGCTCGCCGAGTTCGCGGCCACGCTGCAGGGTGACGCCGACGTGCAATACGCCGATCCGGTGCGCCGCGCGTTCACGTTCGCCGCGCCCAACGATCCGTTCTGGTCGTCGCAGTGGTCGCTCAACGGCGGCGCCGCGGGCATCAACGTCGAGACGGCGTGGCAGCTGCAGCCGAGCGCCCACGGCCTGACGGTCGCGGTGATCGACACCGGCATCCTGCCGCACCCCGACCTCGACGGCCGCGTGCTGCCGGGCTACGACTTCATCTCGGATCCGGATCGCGCACGCGACGGCAACGCGCGCGACCCCAACCCGCGCGACGAGGGCGACTGGACCGACGGCGAGTGCGGCACGGCGCCGAGCTTCTTCCACGGGCTCTTCGTCGCGGGCCTCATCGGGGCGAACACCGACAACGGCATCGGCATCGCGGGCATCGCCAACGGCGTCAACATCCTGCCCGTGCGCACGCTCGGCCGCTGCGGCGGCACGTTCGAGGACGTGCTCGAAGGCATGCTGTGGGCGTCGGGCGTGCGCATCGCCGGCGTGCCGCCGAATCCGAATCCGGCGAAGGTCATCAACCTGAGCCTCGGCGGCTTCGGCGCCTGCGACCAGTCGATCCAGGAGGCGATCGACGACGCGCTCGCGCAGGGCGCCGTGGTGGTCGCGGCCGCGGGCAACGAGACGCTCGACGTGGCCAACTTCACGCCGGCCAACTGCAGCGGCGTGATCGCGGTGGGCGCGCACTCGGTCACCGGCGGCCTCGCGAGCTACTCGAACTACGGCCGGCGCCTCGACCTCACCGCACCGGGCGGCGACCTGCCGCGCACGGGCCTCGTGGTCTCGCTGTCGAACACCGGCAAGACGGTGCCCGAGGAGCCGACTTACGTCATGGCAGAGGGCACGAGCTTCGCAGCGCCGATGGTGTCCGGGACGGCCGCGCTGATGCTCGCCCGCGATCCGCTGCTCACCGGCGGCCGCATCCTCGACGTGCTTACGGGCACCACGCGCTACTTCCCCACCGGCTCGCAGTGCACGACGCCCAACCTGTGCGGCAGCGGCATGCTCGACGCGGGTGCGGCGGTCGGCAGCATCATCCCGGGCGGCTCGCCGCCGCCGGGCACGGTGCCGGTGGTCGAGTACTACCGCGCGGACCTCGACCACTACTTCATCACCGCCGACCCGGCCGAGGCGGCGTACGTCGACGCGAATCTCTCGGGGATCTTCAAGCGGACGGGGCTCTACTTCTACGCGTACCTCGATCCGTCGCGCGCGCCGGCGGGCGCGCGCTCGGTGTGCCGCTTCTACGCGAGCGCCGCCGTGCAGATCAACTCGCACTGGTACTCGGCCAACCTCGACGAGTGCATCGCGGTGCTGCTCAACTGGCCCGGCATCTGGAACCTCGAGACCGCGCAGGCGTTCTGGGTGCAGGTGCCCGACAGCAGCGGCAACTGCCCCGCCAACACGCTGCCGGTGTACCGCTTCTTCAACAACCGGCGCGACGCCAATCACCGCTACACGGTCGATCTCTCCGTGCGGCGCGCGATGCAGAATCGTGCGTGGGCGGCGGAAGGGACTGGGCCGAATAGCGTGGCGTTCTGTTCGGCGATTTGACGTCCGCAAAAGGCGTCCGAGCGGTCGGGGGATGGCGCAAGGCCGGCGTCGCGCCTTTTGCGGCCGGAACCCCGAACCCCTCGGAGTTGGCTCCCTCGCCCCGCTTGCGGGGAGAGGGTTGGGGTGAGGGGCGATTCACTGCAGGCCACGCGGCCGCCTTGGGAGCGGCCCGGCGGCGGCCGTAAGAAAATTCAACGCGACAACGAGCGTCATGCGCCGGTTTGCGCGCACATCGTTGCAACGGCGCTTATGCGTCCCTAGAGCAACTTCGGCACGTCGTGCGCCTCGCCGTCGGAGTGCACATCCGCCGGCACCGCCCACTCCTTGATCAGCACGAAGCCCAGCGCCAGCAGCACGGGCCCCAGGAACACGCCGATGAAGCCGAACGCGATCACGCCGCCGAACACGCCGAGCATCACGAGGATGAACGGCAGGTCGCTGCCGCGGCTGATGATCATCGGCTTCAGGAAATTGTCGACCGACGACACCACGAGCGCGCCCCACGCCAGCAGGAAGATGCCCCACGCGGTCTCGCCCTGCGAGAAGATGAGCCACAGGCCGGTGGGAATCCACACCAGCGGCGGCCCGATCGGCACCGGTGACAGCAGGAAGGTCGCGAGGCCCAGCAGCGGCGCGGCCTTGAAGCCGACGATGTAGAGCCCGATCGCCATCAGCACGCCCTGCGCGAGGGCCGTGCCGAGGATGCCGTACACCACCGCGCGCGTCGTCGCGTTGGCGACGTTCAGCATGTGCAGCCCACGATGCGGCGAGATGCGGATCACCGCGACGCGCAGCCGCGCGACGATCGCGAGGCCGTCCTTGTAGAAGAAGAACGCGATCAGCACCGAGAGCGTGAGCTGCAGCAGGCCATCACCGACCACCGCGCCCGCGGTCAGCGCGAACGCGCGCAGCGGATCGACGAAGCGGCGCAGCTCGGCGAGCAGGCCGAGGCCGTCGTGCGCGAACTGCGACCAGTAGGCCGCCGCGCGCTCACCGACCAGCGGAATTTCCGACACCCAGGCGGGCGGGTCGGGCAGACCCGACTCGATGACGCCGCGGGTGAAGTCGGAGAGCCGGTCGAAATTCTCGGCGAGCGTCGCGCCGACGATCACGAACGGCGCCACGACCACCATGAGGATGAGGATCGTCATCAGGGTCGCGGCCAGCGCGGGCCGGCCCGTACGCCGCTCCATCCAGTCGAAGAGCGGCCAGGTGGTGGCCGCGAGAATGGCGGCCCAGACGATCGCCGAGACGAACGGGCGCAGGACGAGGTAGACGCCCGCGACCAGCACCGCCAGCACGACGAGCGTGATGGTGCGGTCGATGCGCGACGGCGGCAGGGGCTTCACGGGGTCGGGACGCGGCGGGGCGCGCCGAGTCTAGCACGCGCGTTCTCCGGGACACGGCGGCGCCAGCCTCCCGTAATGCGTAATTATGCATTATAATGACGCCGCCCAACGTCCCCGAAAGGCCTATCACCGTCGTGAGCGCTCTCGCCTCCCCGCTGGCCGATGTCGCTGTCGCGCCGATCGCGCGCAGCTCGCTGCACGCGGAGGTGACGGCGCGCGTGCGCGACCTCATCGTCGAGGGCCACCTCGCGCCCGGTGCACCGGTGCCGGAGGTCGAGCTTGCGCAGCAGCTCGGGATCTCGCGCACGCCGCTGCGCGAGGCGTTGAAGGTGCTGGCCTCCGAAGGGCTGGTCGAGCTGCTGCCGCGGCGCGGCGCGGTGGTGAAGGTGTTCACCGCACGCGATGCGCAGGACATGCTCGCCCTTCTGGCGCTCCTCGAGGAGCATGCGGGCACGCTCGCGTGCAACGCCAGCGACGAGACGATCGCCGCCATCATCGCGCAGCACGAGCGCATGCGCGGCCACTACGAGCGGCGCGAGCGCGCGGAATATTTCCGGCTGAACCAGGACATCCACAACGCGATCGTCCACGCCGCAGGCAACCCGACGCTCGACCTGCTGCACGGCATCCTGCGCGCGCGCATGCGCCGCATCCGCTACATCGGCAACAAGGCGCCGGACAACTGGGCCGCCGCGATGGACGAGCACGAGGGCTTCATCGCCGCGCTGCAGGCGCGAGACGGCCCGCGCCTCGGACGGCTGCTGCGCCAGCACATCGAGAACACCTGGCCGCGCGTGGCGAACGTCGTCACCGCCGCCGAGCACGGGGTCTGACCCCGAATGTGACAACTCTGGCACCGAATGTGACGGGTCTGACCCCAAATATGACGGGTCTGACCCCGAATGTGACAACTCTGACACCGAAGGAGGAGGAAGCATGCTGAAGCGAGTTCACCGCCACCTGTGCGCACTGGCCCTGGCGGTCGCGGCGAGCGTGGCCGCGGCACAGACGTACCCGACCAAGCCCGTGCGCATCGAGGTCGGCGCGGGCGCGGGCGGCGGCACCGACATCATCGCGCGCATGCTCGCGGACAAGTACCAGGCCGCGATGGGCCAGCCGTTCGTGGTCGAGAACAAGCCGGGAGCGTCGAATACCATCGCCGCCGACTTCACCGCCAAGGCGCCGCCCGACGGCCACACGCTGCTGGTGGCGACGAACACCGGCGCCGCGATCGCGCCACATCTCATCAAGCTCGCGTACGAGCCCAACAAGGATCTGATCCCGGTCGCGCTCATCGTCGTGGTGCCGAACGTGCTCGTGATCGGCCCCAACGTGCCGGCCAGCAACCTCAGGGAGCTGATCGCGCTCGTGAAGGCGAAGCCCGAGGCATTCTCCTACGGCTCCTCGGGCGTGGGCAGCACGCAGCACCTCGCGGGCGAGGCGTTCAATCTCGCGGCCGGCACCAAGGCGATCCACGTGCCGTACAAGGGATCGTCGCAGGCGCTCGCCGATCTCGTCGGCGGCCAGATCCAGCTCGACTTCGACACCACCTCCTCCGCAATGGCGTTCATCAAGGGCGGCAAGGTGAAGCCCATCGCCGTGATGAGCGCGCAACGCACGCCCGAATTGCCCGACGTGCCGACGTTCGCGGAAGCGGGACTGCCTGGCGTCGAGATGACCACGTGGTACGGGCTCTTCGTCACCGCCGGCACGCCGAAGCCGGTCGTCGACAAGCTCTACGCCGAGACGATGAAGGTGCTCGCGATGCCGGACGTGCAGGCGCGCCTCAAGGGCCTGGGCGGCGAGCCCGGCAACCGCTCGCAGGCGGAGTTCGCCGCGATGGTGAAGAGCGACTACGACCGCTTCGGCAAGCTCATCAAGGACGCGAACGTCAAAGTCGAGCAATGATGCCTGCCAAGCCCACCATCGCGCTCTTCACCGGCGACCCGGCCGGCATCGGCCCCGAGCTCGTCGCGCGGCTCGTCGCCGACGCGGCGACGCGCGACGCCGCGCACATCCTGCTGATCGGCGCGGCGTCGGTCGTCGCCGACGGCATGCGTGCCGCGGGCGTGACGTTCGACTACGAGCGCGGGCCGGCGGTGCGCGACGCCGCCAAGGTGCGGCTCGTCGACTGGCCGCACGCGGACGACGCGGGCTTCGCGCACGCACAGGTCGCCGCGGCCAATGGCGCGTACATGCTCGCCGGATTGAAGCTCGGCCTCGCGCTGTGCCAGGGCGGCATCGCGGACGCGCTGTGCTTCGCGCCGCTCAACAAGGCCGCGCTGCGCGCGGGCGGCATGCAGCACGCCGACGAGCTGCACTACTTCTGCGAGGTGCTGGGCTTCACCGGCCCGGCGGTCGAGTTCAACGTGCTCGACACGCTGTGGACGTCGCGCGTGACGTCGCACGTGCCGCTGAAGGAGGTGAGCAGTCTCCTCACGCGCGACGGCATCGCGGAAGGCATCGGCCTCCTGACGCGCGGCCTGCGCGCGTCGGGCGTGGCCGCGCCGCGCATCGCGGTGTGCGGCCTCAATCCGCACAACGGCGACCACGGCGCGTTCGGCCGCGAGGAGATCGACGTGATCGAGCCCGGCGTGGCGCTCGCGCGCGAGCGCGGCTATCCCGCGGACGGCCCCTTCCCCGCCGACACCATCTTCGTGCGCGCCACGCGCAAGGACGGCGCGGGCTACGACGGTGTGCTCACGATGTACCACGACCAGGGCCAGATCGCGATGAAGCTCATGGGCTTCGATCGCGGCGTGACCGTGCCGGGCGGGTTGCCGATCCCGATCGCCACGCCCGCGCACGGCACCGCGTACGACATCGCGGGCAAGGGCATCGCGAACATGGGTGCGATGCGCAATGCGTTCGCGCTCGCGTGCCGCATGGGCGCCACGCGCGCGGCGGCACGCTGAAGCGCGCGCAACGAGCCAGGCATCAGGCCACCGGCGCGGTGGGCAGGAACTTCGGCGCGGTCCGCGCCTTCGTGAGCTGCTCGTACGCGTAGGCCAGCCTGAACAGCGTCGGCTCGCTCCACGCCGACGCGAAGAACGAGAGTCCCACCGGCAATCCCCACACGAGGCCCGCCGGCACCGTGATGTGCGGGTAGCCGGCCACCGCCGGGAACTGCGACGCGCCGCCTTCCGCGTGATCGCCGTTCACGTAATCGGTGAGCCACGCCGGCGAGCCCGTCGGCCCGACCAGCGCATCGAGGCGGTGCTTCGCGAGCGCGGCGTCGATGCCGTCGGTGCGCGCAAGCTTGCGATTGCGCGCGAGCGCCTTGCGGTAGGCGTCGTCGGTGAGCGGCCCCTTCTTCTGCGCCGCGAGGAGCCGCTCCTGCCCGAAGTACTGCAGCTCGCGCGTTGAATTGCGCTCGTTGTACGCGATGACGTCAGCGAGCGAATGCACGGCCGCGCCAGGGCCGAGCGCCGCGAGGTACGCATCGAGGTCGGCCTTGAACTCGTAGAGCAGCACGTCGAATTCGGACGGGCCCAGCTTGTCGAAGTTCGCGATGCGCACGGGGTCGACGACGATCGCGCCCGCGCTCTTCAGCACGGCGATCTGCGCCTCGATCAGCGCATCGACGCGGTCGTTGGTGCCGAAGAGATCGCGCGCGACGCCGATGCGCGCGCCGCGCAATCCGTTCGGATCGAGGAAGCGCGTGTAGTCGTGGGCCTTGCCGCGGCTCGCCGCGGTTGCGCCGTCGCGCGCGTCGACGCCGGTCATCGCCGTGAGCAGCGCCGCGGCGTCCGCGACCGTGCGCGTCATTGGCCCCGCGGTGTCCTGGCTATGCGCGATGGGCACGATCCCGCTGCGGCTCACGAGTCCCACCGTCGGCTTCACGCCCACGAGCCCGCAGATCGAGGCGGGGCTCACGATGGAGCCGTCGGTCTCGGTGCCGACCGCGATCGCGCACAAATCGGCGGCCACCGCGCTCGCGGAGCCCGAGCTCGACCCGCTCGTGTTGCGGTCGAGCGCATACGGATTGCGCGTCTGCCCGCCGCGACCGCTCCAGCCCGACGTCGAGCGCGCGCCGCGGAAATTCGCCCACTCGGAGAGATTGCTCTTGCCGAGGATCACGCATCCCGCATCGCGCAGCCGCGCGACGATGAACGCATCGCGCGCGGCGATCGATTCGCCGAGCGCCAGCGAGCCCGCGCTGGTGCGCATGCGATCGGCCGTGTCGATGTTGTCCTTGAGCACGACGGGCACGCCGTGCAGCGGCCCGCGCGGGCCCTTGGCGCGCCGCTCGCGGTCGAGCGCGGCCGCGGTGGCGAGCGCGTCGGGATTGCGCTCGATGATCGAGCGCAGCGCGGGCCCTTGCACGTCGATCGCGTCCATGCGCTGGAAGTACAGCGCGCACAGCGACTCCGACGTGCGCGCGCCCGCCTGCATCGCGGCGGCAAGCTCGGCGACGCCCATGCCGGCGAGCTCGAACGGCGGTGGCGGCGCCTCGGACGCGGCGAGGGTTGCGCCGGAGACGGTGGGCACGGCGGCAGCGGCGGAGAGCTTGAGCAAGGTTCGGCGATCCATGGCGAGCGCCAGTGTGCCACGTGCGGCGGGCGCGCGGGACCGCACTCGCGCCAACCCGCATGGTAGATTGCCGCGACAAGAACGCATCCACCGGAGGAGTCCCATGCTGCGCTTTCTCGCCCTGGCCGCGATGCTGGTCGCGGCCGTCCCGACGCACGCGCAGGACTATCCCGCGCGCCCGGTGAAGATCATCGTGCCGTTCGCCGTGGGCGGCCCCGCGGACGTCTACGCGCGCGTGATCGGCGCGAAGCTACAGGACGCGCTCGGGCAACCGTTCGTCGTCGACAACCGGCCCGGCGCAGGCGCGGTGGTCGGCACCGACGCCGCGGCCAAGTCGCCGGCCGACGGCTACACGCTGCTGCTCATGTCGAACGCGCATACGGTGAACGAGACGCTGCTGCCCAACAAGCCGTATGCGCTCATGCGCGACTTCGTGCCCATCGCGCCGATCAACTACTCGGACCTCGTGATGGTGGTCAATCCCTCGGTGCCGGCGAACACGCTGCCCGAGTTCATCGCGCTCGCGAAGGCGCAGCCCGGCAAGCTCAACTATGCGTCGTCCGGCCCCGGCACGCCGTATCACATGGCCGGCGAGCTCTTCAAGGCGATGGCGGGTGTGGACATCGTGCACGTGCCATACAAGGAGAGCTCGGGCGCGCGCACCGGCGTGCTCGGCGGCCAGGTGGAGATGATGTTCGACGCCGTCACCACCATGAGCGAGCAGGCGAAGGCCGGCAAGGTGAAGCCGCTCGCGACCAGCGGCAAGGTGCGCTCGTCGGTGATGCCGAACGTGCCGACGCTGAACGAGGCCGGCGTGCCGGGCTACGAGGCCGTGATCTGGCTCGGGCTCATGGCGCCGAAGGGCACGCCGCCCGCGGTCGTCGCCAGGCTGAACGCCGAAGTCGCGAAGATCGTCGCGCGGCCCGAGATGAAGGCCGAGTGGGAGAAGCAGGGCGCGGTCGGCATGACGATGACTTCCGACGAGTTCGCGAAGTACGTCGCCGACGACATCGTGAAGTGGGAGAAGGTGATCAAGGTGTCGGGAGCGAAGGCCGACCGTTGAGCGCGACACTGCACGTGCTGTCCGCCGGCGCGGCGAAGGGATTGCTGGCGGCGATCGCGCCGCGCTTCCGTGCGCAGACGGGCGCCGTGATCGAGGGGACGTTCAACGCGGTGGGCACCATCCGCCAGGCGTTCACCGAAGGTGCGCCATGCGACGTGCTGATCCTCACCGCGCCGATGCTCGCGGACCTCGCGCGCGACGGCGCGCTGGATCCCGCCATTGCGCCCCTCGGCCTCGTGGCGACCGGCGTGGCCGTGCGCCGCGGCGAGCCCGTCCCCGCGATCGGCGACCGCGATGCGCTGCATGCGCTGTTCGATAGCGCCCGCGCGCTCTACTGTCCCGATCCGGAACGGGCCACGGCGGGCATCCACTTCGTGAGCGTGCTGCGTGCGCTCGACCTGTGGCCCGCTGCGCAGGCGAAGCTGCGCGCCTATGCCTCCGGCGGCATCGCGATGCAGGCGATGGCCGACGCCAACGAGCGCGGGCTCGTCGGCTGCACGCAGGTCACCGAGATACTCGCGGTTCCCGGCGTGACGCTCGTGGGCGCCCTGCCGCCGCCGTTCGCCCTCACCACGCCTTACGCCGCGGGCGTGGCCGCGCGCGCGGCGCAGCCGGACCTCGCGCGCGCGCTCGTGGCCATGCTGGCCGGCGACGACGCGCGAGCGCTGCGCGAGGCTGCAGGATTCACCTAGGACGCTTCTGCGGACGCGCCGCCGGCGATGTCCGTGCCGGCGTTTCCTGTTACAGTACCGTATATCCATACGGCACCGGCACCATGCGCTTCACCGTCGTGCGCCTGCGCCATCGCGGGCGTCCCCTGCCCCGGCGCGAGTGGCAGAACCGCCCGCCGGCACAAGGCGACCTGCGCGTGGAAAGCCTCTACGACGAGGACCTGCTGCGCCACGTGCGCCTCGCGCGCCTCGTCGATCCGGTGCGCGCTGCCGGGCCCGATGCGCTGCCCGCGCTGTACGAGCCCGTGCTCATCGCAATGAGCCCGCAGGCGTTCACGCTCTCGGGTTACGAGCGCATCGAGGGCGCCGACTACGCGCAGTCGTGGCTCGTGTGCTGAGTGCAACGAGTAGGTGCGGACCGCGGGCACGCGCGGTCATGCCGACGCCCGGACGTTCAGGCCGCCGGATCGAGGACGCCGCGGCGGCTCGCCTCGCGCTCGCGCTGCCAGTGCCGCCAGAGCCGATGCAGATCGGCCTTGACGGCCGGCGGGAACCCCTGGCGGTTGCCGCGATGGTCGATCATGAGGTCCGAGAACACGAGATCGACGCTCGGCTCGTCATGCCACGCGGTGGCGAACCGGTTGGCAAGCCGCGGGAACCGCTCGGCGAGCGCCTTGGGCCTGACGGATGACGGCAGCGAGGTCATCCAGCGCCTGGCCACCGGCAGCAGGAAGTCGGCAGGCTGCGCGCGCCGTGACAGCGTGGGATCGGGCGCGGCCGGGCGCATGGTGACCGTCGATGTCGGCCCGTCGGTATCGACGACCTCGCCGTACGACGTTGCCCGCACCCGGATGAGCCGGCGGGCAGGCTCGGTCGCCGTTCCGCCTTCGGAATTCACGTTGTCCATCACACGAGCGTAAGCGATCGGTCGAACGGCACCTTGATGGGCATCAAGCGTTGACCCCAGGCCGTCACGGCGTCCGGATCTGGCACATCGCAGCGGACGCTTCCTCGCCCTCAAGGGGATACACGGTGCGCCGATAACGATAGTCGAGAGTGCCCGTCCCATGATCCGACTTCGCAAGGCCGACCTCGTCATCGGCCGCCCCCTGTCGTTCCCGCTGTTCGACCGCGACCGCCACCTGCTGCTGCCGGTGAACAGCGTGATCGAGAGCGAGGCGCAGCTCGCCGAGATCGCGGCGCGCGGACTGTTCCGCGAGGGCGACGCGAACGCCGCGGACACGCCCGACGCCGGCAAGGGACGTGCCGATGCGTGGAAGACGTGGAAGCTCGAGGACGCGAAGCTGCCGATCGGCACGCGGGTGTCGTTGCAGAAGCTCGATCCCGGCGACGACACGCGCTACACGTCGCATCTCGTCGGCCTCCTGAAGGACACCAGCATCATCGCCGAGGTGCCGGCACCGGGCGGCGAGCTCGCCATGTTCCGCCAGGGCCAGCCGCTGCTGCTGCGCATCTTCAACGGCACGCGCGTCTACGCGTTCATGGCCAGCGTGCTCTTCGTGCGCTATTCGCCGAAGGCCTACCTGCACATCCAGTGGCCGAAGTCGGTGGAGGGCACCGAGGTGCGCGCGCGGCAGCGCGTCAAGGTGCGGCTGATCGCGGCGGCCACCGCGGTGACGCTCGGCGACGTCGCGCATTCGCACCTGGTGGTGACCGACGATCTCTCCGCCGGCGGTGCGCGCATCGTGTCGATGGTGCCGCTGGGCGAAGTGGGCAGCGAGGTCGACCTTTCGTTTCGCCTGCGCACCGCGATCGGCGAGGGCACGCTGCGCCTGCACGCGCGCATCCGCACCGAGGGCGCGGCCCGCAACGGCAGCAAGGAGCGCGCGTACGGCGTCGAGTTCGTCGACCTCGAGCCCGTCGAGCTGCTGGCCCTCGAAGGCTTCGTGCAGCTCATGAACGAGACCGAGCCCACGCAGTGACGGCTTCGCGCGCGACCGCGGCCCCTGTCCGCCGCCTCGCGTAAGATGCGCAGGCACCGCGAACGACTCGCGGACGCATCCACCATGCGCATCGACGACCTCACGCGCCGCTGGCGCGGCCTCGGCGCCAAGCCGTTCCACAGCGAACGCCTGCTGCGCGCGTGGACGCGCGGCCTTCCGCTCACGCACGCATCGGTGCGCGTCGACGACCTGCCGCAGGCCGTGCGGGCGGCGTTGCCGGAGCTCGCCGACGAGCTCGCGCGCATCGTGCGCGTGCGCACGCGGCATCCGAGCGCCGACGGCAGCGAGCGCCTGCTGCTCGACCTCGCCGACGGTCAGGCCGTCGAAACGGTGCTGCTGCCGCGCGACGGCGTATGCGTGTCGTCGCAGGTGGGATGCGCGGTCGGCTGCACGTTCTGCCGCACCGGCCGCGACGGGCTCACGCGTCACCTGCACAGCGCGGAGATGGTCGCGCAGGTCGTGCAGGCGCGCGCGCTGCGCATCGTGCGCAAGGTGGTGTTCATGGGCATGGGCGAGCCCGCGCACAACCTGGACGAGGTGCTCGCCGCCATCGACGTCCTCGGCACTTTCGGCGACCTGCCGCACAAGAACCTCGTGCTGTCGACCGTCGGCGACCGCCGCGTGTTCGAGCGCCTCGCCGCCGCGCGCGTGCGCCCTGCCCTTGCGCTCTCGCTGCACTCGGCGTCGGCCGCGGTGCGCGAGTCGCTGCTGCCGCGCGCACCGCGCATCGATCCCGCGGAACTCGTCGCCCTGGGCGAGGCGTACGCGCGCGCGACCCATTACCCGATCCAGTACCAGTGGACGCTGCTCGCCGGCGTCAACGACAGCGACGCCGATGCGGACGCCATCGCGAGCCTGCTGCGCGGCAAGTACGCGGTGATGAACTTCATACCGTTCAACGCGGTGGACGGCATCGCGCATCGCCGGCCGTCGCCGGAGCGCGCGTTTGCGATGACCCGGCGATTGATCGAGCGCGGCGTGCTCGCCAAGCTGCGCGACTCCGCGGGGCAGGACGTCGACGGCGGCTGCGGGCAGCTGCGCGCCCGCGTGCTGCGCCTGCAGCCCGCGTGAGCGGCTACCAGTAGCGCAGCGCGTTGCGGTAGAGCCCTTCGAGGTCCTGCTTGCTGACGTTGCGCGGCGCCATCACCAGCGGCCGCTGCTGCGCGTAGGCACCTTCGGCGAGCGCGGGAATGTCCGCTTCCGAGTAGCCGAGCGCCGCGATGCCCGACGGCAATCCGGTCTCGCGCATGAGCGCGATGAAGCGCTGCGCGAGGATCTCGCCCGCGTCCTCGTGCTTCGCGCCCGAGACGTCGGCGCCGAGTGCCGCGGCGGCCTCCAGATGCCGCGCCGGATTCGCCGCGCCGGTGAACCGGAACGCGGCCGGCGCGTTGATCACCACCGCGATGCCGTGCGGCACCATCGGGTCGCGCTCCTCGTAGCCCTTCGCCGTGAAGTCGTGCTTGAGCGTCGCAACCGAGTACGACATCGCGTGCGGGATGTGCACGCCCGCGCTGCCGAACGCGAGGCCCGCGAGCGTGGACGCGAACATGAGCTGGTGCCGCGCCTCGATGTCGCGCGGATCGCGCACGGCGCGCGCGAGGTACTTGCCGCCGATGCGGATGGCCGCGAGGCTGCCGATGTCGTTGTACGGCGTCGAGCCCTGGTACGGCGGCCGCTGGCTAGGATGCGCGGGACGCGGCCGGCTCGTGAACGGCCGCGCGGTGTACGACTCGACCGCATGCGTGAGCACGTCGAAGCCCGACGCCGCGACGACGCCGCCCGGCAGCGTCTCGGTGGTGGTCGGATCGACGATCGCGAGCGACGGCTTCAGGAGCGGTGACGCGATGCCCGTCTTGAGGCCGACGGATTTCAGGTCGACGATCGTGATGCCGGTGGTCTCGCTGCCGGTGCCGCACGTGGTGGGGCACGCGATGTGCGGCTTCAGCTTGCCGGGGATCGGCTTCGCGCGTCCGATCGGTGCGTTGATGTACGCGATGAGCTCGTCGGGATAGGTCGAGAGCAGGTTGGCCGCCTTCGCGGTGTCCATCACCGAGCCGCCGCCCAGCGACACGAAGCCGTCGACCGCGTGCTCGCGCGCGAAGGCCGCGGCCGCCTCGAACGAGTCGCTGTTGGGCTCGCAGCGCGCGTGCTCGTAGACGACCACGTGCAGTCCCGCGTCGCGCAGCGAGGCGAGCGTCGTGTGGCCGGGCGCGCTCGCGAGCACGTGCGGGTCCGCGAAGAGCGCGATGCGCTGCATGCCGAGCGTGTGCGCATCCGCACCCACCTCGGCCAACGCGCCGGGGCCGAACTTGATCGGCGAGGCGCTGACGGAAAAGATCGTTTCGCCCTCGCCGGGCGCAAGATAGGGCGTGCTGGCGGACATCGTGTGCGTTCCTCGCGTCGTGGGCCGCTCGCGGCCGGCCCTGCTGTGCCCGCATTGTGCACGGAATCGCGGCCGCGCGGCTCGATGGAAAGCCCGGCACGGCGTACGATGCCCCGCTGTGATCCATGCTCCCACCAAGGAATCCTTGCATGCTCGACGCCGCACTCGATTCGCTGGTCCTCGTGGATTACCAGGCGCGCCTGCTGCCATCGCTCCACGACGGCGAGGCGGCCATGCGCGAGGCGATCGTCCTCGCGCAGGTCGCACGCACGCTCGGCGTGCCGGTTCTTGGAACGGAAGAGAACCCGGGCGCGCTCGGCGCGAACGACCCACGCATCCGTGCGCTGTGCGACGACACGCTCACCAAGATGCACTTCGACGCGTGCGGCGACGGGCTCGTCGAGTGCCTGCGTGCGCGGCGGCCGCAGGGCCCGGCCGTCGTGCTCGCCGGCTGCGAGACGCACGTGTGCCTGCTGCAGACCGCGCTCGGCCTGCTGCGTCATGGTCTTGCGGTGACGGTAGTCCCGGGCGCATGCGCGAGCCGGCGTGCGGGCGACAAGCAGCTCGCGCTCGCGCGGCTGCGCGATGCCGGCGCGACGCTCGCGAGCGTGGAGATGGTGGCGTTCGAGTGGCTGCGCACCTGCGAGCATCCGCGCTTCCGCGAAGTGCTGGGGCTGGTGAAATCGCTGCCCGTCTAGGCGTTGCCGCGCACCGGAAACGCGCGCGCTCGGTCGATTCAAGCGCCACGCAACAGCGATGCGCCTACGCGCGAATGGGAGATGCGCCCGCTCTCCCGGCCCGCGCACGCGGGCACTATCCGGCCATCGCGGATGTCCCGCGGCAAGGAGATCGAGATGGGCAAATACGCACTCGCATGGCTGCTCGGCGTTCCCGGTGTCGTCCTGGTGGCGATCTACCTGTTCACGCACATGTAGCAGCGCGGCGGCGGCGACGGCCCGCGGCCCTCGCGGTGGCGGCAAGCGCCTCGTTCGTTCGCGCCCCGGCGATTGCACGACGTGAACCATCCGGGTTAGGCTGCATGGCTCGCGGCCATCCGGGAGGTGCGTCATGCGCAAGGGGTCGACATCGGCGACGCGGTTGCTGGCCGCGTGGGTCCTCGGCATGCTGCTGCCGTTCATCGCGAACGCGGCGGACACCGGCAGCGGGACCATCGACTACAAGGGCCGCGTCGCCACGCTGAAGTACGCGTGGCTCGTGACCGGGCCGAGCGACATGGAGCCCGGCAAGCAGGTGCGCCGCCTGATCCTCTCGGCCACCGACATCGGCGGCAAGCTGCAGGCGTGCAAGACGTTCTCGTGCACCGACGGCGAGGTGACCGAAGGCATGACCGTCGATTTCACCGGCGGCCCCCGCCTCAACTACTGGGTCGCGCTCAATGGCCAGAAGGTCCAGTACTCGGGCACTGCGCGGCCGGAGACGTTCTCCGCCAAGGCGAACGACGCGACGCATCTCGCCGGCCAGCTCGCAATCGACGATGCCGCCGCGGGCGGACCGAAGGTGAACGCCTCGTTCGACGTCACCGTGACGAAGGACTTCAAGGTCGCGCGCTGAGGCGCGACCAAGTCTGGCGGAGGGCGAGGCCTGTGGGGCGCCACGGTCTTGGCGCTGGACTTCACGTTGTCTCGTTCTGCACTCGTGGGCCAAGTGGGCGGAGCGTAATCTGATCTACGCTCGAATCGTCGCTTGTGCCGCCCCGTGTACCCGCTCGGTCATCTCGCCCTCAGCTTTCTTCTTTCCTGCCTTTGCATGCAGGCGGTCGCCGGAACGACCGCCTACGTGGTCAACGACCGTCAGCTCTACGCCATCGACGTCGAATCGCAGCGATACGTTGGCGATCCGATCGACCTTCCCCCGACGACTGGGACCGGTAACATCGCCGTCAGCCCTGGCGGACGCTTCGTCTACGTCGTCCTGCGCACGGGTCTCCAAGGGCAGCCGGGCGACTACGAGAGCTCGGCGCTCGCCATGGTCGACGTCGTTACCAGGGAAGTCGCGGGCAACGTAGCGCTGCCCAGGAACGTTGGCAACCCCGTGGTCAGTCCCGACGGCGGCACGGTCTACGTTGTCGGCAGCGCTTCCGTGACCGTCGTCTCGGTCCGCGACGAGGGCGTGGTTGCGAGCGTGCCAGTCGCGGCGTCGACCGGCGGCATCGCCGTCACGCCGGACGGGCGACAAGTGGTGGTGACAACCCAAACCGGACTCGTCGTCGTGGACGCGCGGACGAACACCGTTGCGCGGACGGTGGCGCTCCTCGGCATGCCCAAGGACGTGGTGATCAGTCCCGACGGCGCCACGGCGTACGTGCCGGCAATGTTCACGGGGGGAGCCGACGCGGGTGCGATCCTGGTCGTCTCGCTTGCCGATGGTTCGATAAGGGGCTCCGTGCAAGTGGGCTCGTATCCGTGGTTCGCTGCGCTCAACCCGAGTGGCACTCGCCTGTACGTCGTCGATTCGTTGCTTCGCGGCATCGAGGTGATCGACATTCCGCTCGCGCAGAACATCACGCTCATTCCACTCGGCGTCCTGCCTGTGGGACTGGCGGTCACCCCCGGAGGCGACAAGCTCTTCGTCGCCAAGGAAGGCGGTCCCTCCGTGTCCGTCGTCGCCACCGACACCAACACGGTCGTGGACGAGATCGTCGGACCGGCCCGCACGGCCACGGCGTCGAGGACGCACTTCCTGGGGCCCATGGGCAGCGCCACGCCCTACGTGGTCGAATACTTCCACGGCGGCTTCGGGCACTACTTCCTCACCAACAACACGGTGGAGATGGAAAAACTCGACGCAACGCCGGCGATGGGCTGGACGCGAACGGGACAGCGCTTCGGCGTCTACATCGCGCAGCCCGTGGGCGCGACGTCGGTGTGCCGCTTCTTCACTACCGCCTTCGGGCTCAGGAGCTCGCACTTCTACGCGCCACGCGGCCTGGGCTGCGAGGCGACGTTTGCCAATCACGACTGGCTCTACGAGGGTGACGTCTACGCGACGAGGCTACCCGACGCGGACGGCGTGTGCCCGACCGGTACGATTCCCGTGTACCGCATGTATAACGCCGGTCAGGGGGGCGCTCCGAACCACCGATACTCGGCGGATCCTGTGGTGCGTTCGCAGATGCTCGCGCAGGGCTGGATCGCGGAGGGCGCGGGGCCCGGCGTCGGGATGTGCGCGCCTACGCCATGACTCGATTCGCGCTCGAGCCGCAGGCCATGAAGCGCTGCTTTGCGTTGCCGATGGATTGATTTGCGGAAGATCTGCGCAAAGAAAAAGCCGGCGTGAGCCGGCTTGAGGGAAGGTGGCGGAGAGCGAGGGATTCGAACCCCCGATAGGTTGCCCTATACCTGATTTCGAGTCAGGCGCCTTCGACCACTCGGCCAGCTCTCCGGTAAGCCGCGCATTATACCTTGAGCGGCGCACGCCTGGCAAAGCACGCGGCCTCCCGCTCGTGCATTGCCCAAACGAAAACGGAGGCCGGCAAGCCTCCGTTCCCGTAAACGCGAAACCGCCGCGCTTACTTCTTGGCAGGTGCCGCCGGTGCGGCCGCCTTGGCCGCGGGCGCTGCGGCCTTCGCCGCAGCAGGGGCCGGCACCGCGGGCGCCATCTGCGCGGCGGGCACCGTCTTGCCCTTCGCCTTCATGTCCGCGAAGTAATGCGCGGCCACGCGGTCCTCGGCCTGCGCCTGCTGTTGCGCGGTGAGCGCCGCGGCGGCGGCGGCCTTCGCCTTCGCCTCTTCCGCGGTGGCCTTCTGCGCGTCCGTCATCGGCGGCGCGGGCGGCAGCTTCGCCACCGCGATGCCGAACGACGCCACCACGAGGGCGGCTCCCAACACTGCCTGCATCGTCTTCATTGCCTCGTTCCCCTCGCGCGTCGCGCGTCAATCGGCGCTGGAGCCGGCCGGCATCGCCGGCGGCACACGCCCGTCGGCCTTCGCCGCGTGCGCCTTCGCCTCGTTGTACCAGTACTCGTGATGCTCCTTCGCCCACGTCTCGTCGACGTAGCCGGTCTTCATCGCCTCGAGCGCGCCCTTCATCCCGATGGTGCCGAGATAGATGTGGCCGGCGAGCAGGATGCATGCGACGAGGCCCGCGATCATGTGGATCACGTTGGCGAGCTGCATCGTGTTGCGCGTCTGGTTGAAGTTCGGGAAGTCGAGGATGAGGCCCGTCACCACGAGCGTGAGCCCGGCCGCCACCACCATCACCCAGAACAGGATCTTCTGGCCGGCGTTGGCCTTGCCCGCCGGCACGTGCTGGCCGGAGAACATGCCGCCCACCTTGGCGAGCCACGCGAAGTCGTACGACCGGAAGATGTTCTCGCGGAAGTACAGCACGATCATCACGGGCAGCAGCACGACGAGCACCGGGCCCACGAAGTTGTGCAGGTTCTTGGCGAGGATCGCGAGCCACGAGAACAGCGTGTAGCCGATGATGGGCAGCAGCACCGCCTTGCCGAACGTGATGATGAGGCCCGTCACGGCGAGGATGGTGAAGGTGATCGCCACCGACCAGTGCACCGCCCGCTCGACGAGCGTGAAGCGCTCGATCATGCGGCCGGTCGGCTGCCCGTGGATGCGGATGGGTCCGCGCCACACGTAGAACACGCCGAGCGCCAGCAGCGCGGCGACGAACAGGAACCCGCCGGCCGTGGCGAGCGGCACGCGCGCGGCGCGCCACGTCTGGCCCTGCGGCTGGATGAGGATGTTCGTCTCGCGGCCCGGCAGGCTCGTGTACTGCGGCGCGCCGGAGCGGATCTCCTTCCACACGGGTGCGTTGTTGAGCGGCTGCACCTGCTGCTGCACCTGCTCCTGCTTCGCCTGGTTCGCTTCCTTGCCGGACACCGCGGGCGTTTGCGCGCCCGCGACGCAAGCCACCGCCAGCCCGGCCGCGAATGCGAGCGCCCGGGCTGCTCTTGCCGTTGTAATGCGCATGGCGCCTCCGCTTACGAACCGATCCGCTTGTACTCGTTCTGGTTCTGGGTGCGGGCGCGGATGTCGCGCTCCCACATCTCCTTGTTGCCGTTGAACGGCGCGGCGGCGTACGGCGCCTCGTCCGGCTTGCCCTGGTAGGTGCCCTGCTTGTACTCGATCACCTGCGGGCGCTCGCCGCAGCCGGCGAGCATCAGGACGGCCATGGCGCTGGCCGCGATCGCGGCCCACTGCGTTACCCGTGCAATCACGATTTCGCTCCCGGCGTGGCGGGGGCCGCGGGCGCGGCGCCCGGTGCTCCCTTCGGTGCTTCCGGACGGCCGTAGGCGGTGCCCCAGCCCCACACTTCGCTGCCCTTGCCGCGCACGGTGACGCGCTGGCGGTAGATCTCGGCGATCACGTCGCCGTCGCCGCCGAGCAGCGCCTTGGTCGAGCACATCTCGGCGCAGGCGGGAAGCTTGCCTTCGGCCAGGCGGTTGCGGCCGTACTTCTTGAACTCGGCCTCGGAGTTGTCCTTCTCGGGACCGCCCGCGCAGAACGTGCACTTGTCCATCTTGCCGCGCACGCCGAACGCGCCGGCCTGCGGGAACTGCGGCGCGCCGAACGGGCACGCGTAGAAGCAGTAGCCGCAGCCGATGCACAGGTCCTTGTCGTGCAGGACCACGCCCTCGGCGCTGCGGTAGAAGCAGTCGACCGGGCACACGGCCATGCACGGCGCGTCGGAGCAGTGCATGCACGCGACCGAGATCGAGCGCTCACCGGGCACGCCGTCGTTGATGGTGACCACGCGGCGGCGGTTCACGCCCCACGGGATGTCGTTTTCCTGCTTGCACGCGGTGACGCAGCCGTTGCATTCGATGCAGCGCTCGGCATCGCAGAGGAATTTCATTCGGGCCATGGTGTTCCCCTTATGCCTTTGCCTGCTTTTCGACCTGGCAGAGCGTGGTCTTGGTTTCCTGCATCATCGTCACCGAGTCGTAGCCATAGGTGGTGGCCGTGTTGACCGCCTCGCCGCGCACGATCGGTGCCGATCCCTCGGGATAGAACTCGAGCATGTCCTTGCCCATCCACCAGCCAGCGAAGTGGAACGGGATGAACGAGGTGCCCGGGCCGACTCGATCGGTGACCAGCGCCTTGACGGAAATCTGCGCGCCTGTGGGGGTCTTCACCCACACGTACTCGCCGTCGACGATCTTGCGATCGTTCGCGTCCTTGGGATTGATCTCGACGAAGTTCTCCTGCTGCAGCTCGGCGAGCCACGGGTTGGAGCGCGTCTCGTCGCCGCCGCCCTCGAACTCAACCAGGCGGCCGGAGGTGAGCACCAGCGGGAATTTCTCCGCGACCTTATCGGCGACGTTCTTCTCCTGGATGCTCTTGTACTGCGTCGGCAGCCGCCAGAACGTCTTCTTGTCGTCGTGCGTCGGGTACTTCGCCACCATGTCCGGGCGCGGCGAGTACAGCGGCTCGCGGTGCTGCGGGATGGGATCGGGGAAGTTCCACACGACCGCCCGCGCCTTCGCGTTGCCGAACGGGTGGCAGCCGTGGTTCTTCATGGCCACGCGGATGATGCCGCCCGACAGGTCCGTCTTCCAGTTCTTGCCTTCGGCCGCTTTCTTTTCGGCGTCGGTGAGCTCGTCCCACCATCCGAGCTTCTTCAGCAGCACGTGGTCGAATTCCGGGTAGCCGGTGGTCAGATCGCTGCCCTTGGGATACGACCCGTCGGCCGCGAGCAGCGACACGCCGTCGCGTTCAACGCCGAAGTTCGCGCGGAAGCAGCCGCCGCCATCCATCACGTGCCGTGCCGTCTGGTAGAGGTTGGGCGAGCCGGGATGCTTCATTTCCGCGGTGCCGTAGCACGGCCACGGGAGGCCGAAGTAATCGCCGTCGCATGGGCCGCCGCGCGCGCGCAGCGTCTTGATGTCGAACGTCGACATGTTCTGCATGTGGAGCTTCAGCCGCTCCGGCGACTGCCCGGTGTAGCCGATGGTCCACGTGCCCTTGTTGATCTCCTTCAGGACCGACTCGGGCGTCGGCTCGTCCCACCCGTCCTTGTCCTTCACCATCTGGTAGTTCTTGGTGAAGTCCTTGTCCCAGCCGAACTTCTTGGCGAAGGCGACCATGATCGTGTGGTCGGGCTTCGACTCGAACAGCGGCTCGATGACCTTCTCGCGCCATTGCAGCGAGCGGCCGGAAGCCGTGCACGACCCGGACGTCTCGAACTGCGTGCAGGCCGGCAGCAGGTAGGTGTTGTCCTTGCGCGCCATCGCGCTCATCGCCGCGGTGGCCGACGGGTACGGGTCGATGACGACCATGAGCTCGAGCTTCTTGATCGCCTCGAGCATGTCCTTGCCGCGCGTCTGGCTGTTGGGTGCATGGCCCCAGTACACCATCGCCTGCACGTTGGGGCCCTGGTCGACGACGTCGTTCGGGTACGTCACGGCGTCGATCCAGCGCGACACCGTGGTGCCGGGCTTCTCCATCATCCCTTCGGCGTACTGCTTCTTCAGCCACTCGTAGTCCACGCCCCACACCGTGGCCCAGTACTTCCAGGAGCCGGTGGCGAGGCCGTAGTAGCCGGGCAGCGAGTCCGGGTTGGGGCCGACGTCGGTCGCGCCCTGCACGTTGTCGTGGCCGCGGAAGATGTTCGCGCCGCCACCGGACACGCCGATGTTGCCGAGCGCGAGCTGCACGATGCACGACGCGCGCACCATCGCGTTGCCGATCGTGTGCTGCGTCTGGCCCATGCACCACACGAGCGTGGACGGCCGGTTCTTGGCCATCATCTCCGCGACCTTGAACATCTGGGCTTCTGGGACGCCGCAGACCTCCTCGACCTTGTCCGGCGACCACTTCGCCAGCACGTCCTCGCGCACCTTCTCCATGCCGAAGACGCGGTCGTTGATGTACTGCTTGTCTTCCCAGCCGTTCTTGAAAATGTGGTACAGCAAGCCGAACAGGAACGGGATGTCGGTGCCCGAGCGGATGCGCACGTACTCGTCCGCCTTCGCGGCCGTGCGCGTGAAGCGCGGATCGACCACGATCATCTTCGCGCCGGTTTCCTTCGCGTGCAGCATGTGCAGCATCGACACCGGGTGCGCCTCGGCGGCGTTGCTGCCGATGTACAGCGCGCACTTCGTGTTCTGCATGTCGTTGTACGAGTTGGTCATCGCGCCGTAGCCCCACGTGTTGGCTACGCCGGCGACCGTCGTCGAGTGGCAGATCCGCGCCTGGTGGTCGCAGTTGTTGGTGCCCCAGAAGGACACGAACTTGCGCATCAGGTAGGCCTGCTCGTTGTTGTGCTTCGAGCTGCCGACCCAGTACACGGCGTCCGGGCCCGACTTCTGGCGGATCTCGAGGAGCTTGTTGCTGACCTCGGTCATCGCCTGGTCCCAGGAGATGCGCTGCCACTTGCCGTTGACGAGCTTCATCGGCGTCTTCAGCCGGTGCGAGTGCTCGATGATCCCGTGCTCGCGCACCGACGCGCCCTTGGCGCAGTGGGCGCCCAGGTTCAACGGGGACTCGAACACCGGCTCCTGCCGCGTCCACACGCCGTTCTCGACGGTGGCGTCGACCGCGCAGCCGACGGAGCAGTGCGTGCAGACGGTGCGCTTCTTCTCGACCTTCACGCCGCCCGCTTCCTTCTGGGCTTGCGCGGGGGCGATCGCGCCGTACGGCAACTGGCTCGCGAACGCGCCGGCGCCGGCGGCCAATCCCGAACGCTTGAGGAACGTCCGGCGATCCATCGTGGAGAGCTTCGCCCCGGCGAGCCGCTTCAGGCGGGGGCCGGCGGACGGAGCGGCGTCGGACTTGCGGGTCAGCAGCATGGTGTTCCTCCTAGAGCCGCGCAGTCGCGTAGTAATCGCGCACGTGGTCGGTTTCCTGGTAGCCCTGGCTTGCGGGCTGCGCGGGCGCTTCCTGCGGCAGGGCGCCGGCGAGCGGCTGGGCGACCGCGACCGTGGCCGCGCCCGCACTGCCCGCGCCGAGCGCGAAGAGGAAACGGCGGCGGGACGACGGGGACGGTGCTTGGGACGAGGCAGATGGCGCGGGCGCCGGGCGCTGCGGCTTGTGGCTCATGCGGACCTCCGAGGAAGCGATGCGCGTGACGTTATGAATGCGGGTGCGTGAACAGCTCGGAACGACGACTCATCCCATGGCGAGCGAGTCACGTTCGACCGCCAGGAAGATTGCCGCGAATTCTGCTACGCGGGCATAGTAATTGGCAACTACACATTCACTTATTGCGCAAACGCAAGCATTCGCCCAAGGCGCGACGTGGCGCTCGAAGAACCGGCGCTGGACGTCCATCGGAACAGGTTGCCGTCCATCGGGTCCGCCGGCGATCAGCAGCCGCATTGTTTCGCAAAGCGCACCTAAGTGATCCTCGTATACGACCGAGCCCGACGCGCGGCCGAGCCCGAGCTCGGCCAGATCCGCGCGCACCGCCACCAGCGGCCGCTGCAGCGTGTCGCGCACCCAGAACGAGGCGTGCAGGTTGCATTCCGCCTTGCCGACGCCGATGAAGAGATCGGTGTATTCCTGGGCGGCGGCGTCCGCATCCATCGCGCGGCTCGCCTGCACCAGCCGGTTCCAGGCTTGGTTCAGTGGCAGCGCATCGTCGGCGAGCGGCACCTCGCCCAGCAACCGCAGCAGCGCGGCGTCCGGCGGGGCCGTGAACAGCCGGCCCAGCACGGCGTAATACTCCGAGCGCGCGCGGTCTTCGTCGGTTAGCCGAGGATGTACGGCGATCGGGGAAGTTGACTGGTCGTTGGTCACAGTTTTCGAATGTCGACGCTGTTTTCGTTCTGCATGAGATCGATCACCCGGCAGTCGGCGCACATCTTCATGCGATCCAGGGCGCCGGGGGCCGACCACATGCTGTGGGTCGCGAGCTTGGCCAGCATGGCCTCCATCATCGGACGGGTGCCGAGCGGCTTGCCGCAGCGCGCGCACGGGTAGATGGCGGCCTCGTTGAGCACGCGCGGCGCCTTCGCGCCGGGATCGAGCGACAACCGCGGCGTGAGGCTGATCGCGTGCTCGGGACACGTCTTTTCGCAGATGCCGCACTGCACGCACTTGCTCTCGATGAACCGGACCTGCGGCGCCTCGGCGTTGTCGAGGATCGCGGCCTCGGGGCACGAGCCCACGCAGGCGAGGCACATCGTGCACGCGTCGCGGTTGATCGCGATCGTGCCGAACGGCGCGCCGAACGGCAGCGGGATCATCGTCTGCGCGACAGGCGCGTGCGCGGCGAGGTGGTCGAGCGCGAGCGCGAGCGTCGTGCGCTTCTCCGGCGTGGCGGCGAACGTCGCCGGCGCGCGCACCGCCAGCGCGGCCGGCCACGCGTCGAGCTCGGCCAGCGCGTCGGCCGCGACCGTGCGGAAGTGCGGTCCCTGATAGCCGAGCGCGTTGGCGATCGTGTCCGCGATGCGCATCTGGAAGGCGAGCGCCTCCGCGTACTGCGGCGCTTCCTCTCCGGTGACGATCACCGCGACCTGCGACGCGCCCCACGCGAGCGCGGCGAGCCACACGTCGAGCCCCACCGAGGCGATGTGGTGGATCTCGATCGGGATCACGCGGGCGGGCAATCCCTTGCCGCGGCGCGCGTGGTGGGCGAGCGCTGCGCGCGCGTCGCCGGCGTGGAACAGCAGGCATGCATCGCGGCCGCCCGCCTTTGCATACGTCGCGAGCAGCGTGCGCACGCGCAGCGCGAGCTCCGGCACGGACGGATACGCGTAGGCCATTGCGCCCGACGGGCATACCGTGCTGCACGCGCCGCAGCCGGCGCACAGGTGCGGCTCGACGCGTACACCGTCGCCTGCAGGCTCGATCGCAGAGGCGGAGCACACGTCGATGCATTGCGTGCAGCCGGTCTTCTTCGAGCGCGCATGCGCGCACAGCGAGGCCTTGTAGTTGACGAACTTCGGCTTCTCGAACTCGCCGGTAAGCTCGGCGAGCTCGCCGGCCGCCTTCGCCTGCAGCGCGATGTCGGCACCCGGCGCAAAATAGCCCTGCGGCGGCTGGTGATGCTGGAACCAGCCGGTGCGCGAGAGGTCGAGGACGAGATCGAAGCGCTCCTCGCGCGCGCGGTCGCGGCGCGCGAAGTCGATCGCGCCGACGGGGCCGCACGCGGCCACGCACGCGCGGTGGTCGCGGCAGCGGTCGAGGTCGATCTGGTACGACTCGTCGATCGCCTGCTCGGGGCACGCGCGCAGGCACGCGTTGCAGCGCGTGCACAGGTCGAGGTCGATCGGGTTCTCCTGCTCCCACGCCGCCTCGAACGCGCCCAGCCAGCCGCGCAGCGCGGTGAGCCGTCCCGAGTACACGGGATACGCACGCTCGGCGGGCAACGTGGCGCCCGTCGCGCGGCCGGTGGCGAGCACCGTCACCGCGAGGCGCGGCGCGAGTACGTCGGCCCAGTACAGCGCGGCGTCGAGCGGGCCGACGATCAGCAGCTGGCCCTGCGAGCGGAAGCTGACGCTCGGCACGGGCTCGGGATCGGGCAGTGCGGCCATCGCGAGCAGCGCCGCGATCTTCGGCGTGGCGGCACGCGCCTGCTCCGACCAGCCGCCCGTCTCGCGGATGTTGACGAAGCGGATCTCTCGCGCGCGCCCTGCTTCCTCGGCCACGTCGCCCAGGAGCCGCTGCTCCTGCGTGCAGGCGACGAGCACGTCGCCGCTCGCGGTGTCGGAAAAGCGCACGAGCTCGCGCTGGCACAGCATCGTGTGCACGTCGGGCGCACGCGGGAGGTCGAGCGCGCGCCCGATCGCCGTGCCGTCGAGCGGCATCGTGCGGTTGCAGTTGCAAAGGAACAGCGTCTTGTCGGTGAGGCTCACGGGATGGGTCTCCACGCGCCGGGCTCCGGGGCTCATGCGCCCTTGGGGCAGCGCGGCGGGGTCACGCGTAGGGAGGTGACGGAAGGGCGGATGTCGGGGCGGGCGTCGCGACCGGCGACGGGACGGCGGCCGCAGGCGGTGGCTCGGGTGCGCCTGCTTCCTGCAGCGAAGGCGCGGGCACCGCGGCGTCCGCAGCGGGGTCGGCCGCAACGGTCGCGGCATCCTCGGTCGTCGCGGCGTCGGGCACCGCGACGGCGGCGTCTTGGGTGGCAACTTCGGTGGCCGACTCGGCGGCCGACTCGGCGGCCGATTCCGCGGCCAAACGGTCGTAAACGCCGACGATCTTCTCGAGCATGCCGGCGGGCATCGGGTCGGGCTTGTTGTAGTCGTCGATGTAGACGTCGAGCCCGTCCATCACGTTGAAGTGCGGATCGGTGAAGAGCTTGCGCAGCGCCGCGCGCTTCGTCGCTTCATCCACCTTTGGTGCCATGAACGGGCGAAAGTCCGAATCGATCGAGAGCGATTCGACCGGCGGCAGTGGTGCCTCGGGTTCGGGACCCGGCGCCGCGATCTCTGACGCCGCCGGGACCACCGGCGCGACGGCGTCCGCGGCGGGAATCGGCGGCGTCGGCTCGACGGGCGGTGGCGCGTCGCTGGCGACTGCGCGCTGCGCCTCGAGCTTGCGTCGCGACCAGCGCGACAGCGAGAAGCGGTCGTTATCGGCGGCCATCGCGTTCAATGCTCGCGCTCGCCCGGCAGGCGATCGCGCACGAACGCGCCATCCTTGAACGGGTCGTTGCGGCGCACCTTGCGCTTGGGCTCGGGCTTGTAGTGCTCGGCGACGAACGCGGCGAGCCACGCGCGCAGCGGCTCGGCCAGCGGCACGTTGTCGACGCGCTCGCCGCCGTCCATGAAGCGGCCGGCCTGGTTGTAGCTCAACGTGACGATGAGCGGCCGCGCGGGCGGGACCGCGCCCTCCTCGTCGTCGAGGCGCCACATCACGAACGCAACGGCGGAAGGCGAGGTGAGGTTGAGGAACGCGCCTTCGGCCTCGGAAGGATGCAGCTCGATCGTGAGGCCGGGGAACCGCCACTGCGCGCCGGACGCGTCGTCGCGCACGCATTCCGCGGGGCCCGCGACGCCCTTCCCTTCGGCGACGGGAATCACAGCGGCGGGCTGCCAGCGCTCGCTCGCCCAGCGATTGACGAGCGGCACGCGCTCCATCACGACATCGACAGAAAAGAACAAGGGCCACATGGTTATTCGAGCCGCGTTGAACGTGCGCGGGGCGCGCCGATCATACACCCCGAGGACGGCGCGCACCGCGGGTTTCCGCAAGGGTCGTCTGCTAAAATTTCGCTCTCGCACATGGCTACCGTCATCCCCATCGCCGATCACCGCGCGCCGCGCGCCGACTCGCTCGCCGAGTTCGTGCGCAACGCTGCCGCGACCCCGCAGCCCGAGGGTCCGCTGCTCGACGAGCGCGGACGCCCGCTGTCGGACCTGCGCATCTCGGTGACCGACCGCTGCAATTTCCGCTGCGTCTACTGCATGCCGAAGGACGTCTTCGGCGGCGATTACCCGTTTCTGCCGCACGCCGACCTGCTGACCTTCGAGGAGATCACGCGGGTTGCACGCGTGTTCACGGGCCTCGGCGTGCGCAAGCTGCGCCTCACGGGCGGCGAGCCGCTCCTGCGGCGCAAGGTGGAGCGGCTGGTCGGGATGCTGCGGGGGATCGGCGACCTCGACCTCACGCTGACCACGAACGGATCGCTGCTCGCACGCAAGGCCGTCGACCTGCGGGCCGCCGGCCTCACGCGCGTGACCGTGAGCTTGGACTCGCTCGACGATGCGACGTTCCGCGCGATGAACGACGTCGACTTCCCCGTCGCGAAGGTGCTCGAGGGCATCGACGCCGCGGCCGCGGCCGGCTTGACGCCGATCAAGATCAACATGGTCGTCAAGCGCGGCGTCAACGAGCACTCGGTCGTCGAGATGGCACGGCGGTTCAAGGGCAGCGGCCACATCGTGCGCTTCATCGAGTTCATGGACGTCGGCGCCACCAACGGCTGGCGGATGGACGACGTCGTGTCCGCGGCGGAGATCGTGCGCATGATCTCGTCGGAGATGCCGCTGGTGCCCGCCGATCCGCACTACCGCGGCGAGGTGGCCGAGCGCTGGGCGTATGCCGACGGCAGCGGCGAGATCGGCGTGATCGCGTCGGTCACGCAGGCGTTCTGCCGCGACTGCACGCGCGCGCGGCTGTCGACCGAGGGCAAGCTCTACACGTGCCTCTTCGCCGACGCCGGGTTCGACCTGCGCATGCTCTTGCGCGAGGGCTACGACGACGAGGCGCTGCGGCGCGCGATCGTCGCGGTGTGGCGGCAGCGCAGCGACCGCTATTCCGAGATCCGCACGACGGCCACGGCGCGCGCGCCGAAGGTCGAGATGAGCTACATCGGTGGGTAGATTGTTTTCACAAAGAGACGCAGAGACGCCGAGGAAGACCACGATGCCTTTCTCTGCGTCTCTGCGTCTCCTGTGAAATGGATCTTTCCTTGAACGCCCCCTACCGCCCGCTGTTGAGCGACGCGGCACGCCCCGCGACGTTCAACGTCCCCTCGATCGACGAGAAGGGCGAGGTGCGCGACGTGCCGGTGGCGGGCGAGCACGCGCTGACGATCTACGTCGACAAGCGCGAGCTCCTCACGCTGATGACGCTCGGCGGCGCGCCCGAGGCCCTCGCGATCGGCTACCTGCGCAACCAGCGGCTCGTCGACTCGATCGACGATATCGTGTCGGTGCAGGTGGACTGGGAGTGCAACGCGTGCGCGATCTACACGCGGCACGGGCTCGCGGACCTCGAGGCGAAGACCGCGAAGCGCACCAAGACCACGGGCTGCGGCCAAGGCACCGTGTTCGGCGACCTGATGGACGAGATCGACAGCGTGCGCCTGCCGGAAGGCGCCACGCTCGCGCAGTCGACGCTCTACGATCTCCTCGATCGCGTGCGCCTGCACGAGACGATCTACAAGCAGGCGGGCGCGGTGCACGGCTGCGCGCTCGCGGTCAACGATCCGGCGGGCGCCGAGATCCTGATGTTCGTCGAGGACGTCGGGCGTCACAATGCCGTGGACGCGATCGCCGGCCGCATGTGGCTGGATCGCCACGATGGCGGCGACAAGATCTTCTACACGACGGGCCGCCTCACCTCCGAGATGGTGATCAAGGCCGCGCAGATGGGCATCCCGTTCCTCGCGTCGCGCTCCGGCCTCACGCAGATGGGCTACGAGATCGCGCAGAAGGTCGGGCTCACGATGATCGGCCGCGCGGTGAACAAGCACTACCTGCTCTTCACCGGCGCGCAGCGCTTCGTGCGCGATGCCTGACGCGCCCGCCACCGCGGCGCGCGGGCGCTGCCATTGCGGCGGCGTGCAGTTCGTCGCGCGCTTCCCGTCGCGCTTCAACGCGCACTGCCATTGCGAGAGCTGCCGTCGCGCGCACAGCGCCGCGTTCGTGACATGGGTCGGCTTCCCGTCCGCGCAGGTCGAGGTCACGCAGGGCGCGGCGCTGCTCGCGACGCACGAATCGTCGCCGGGAACGTATCGCAAATTCTGCAGCGCGTGCGGCACGAAGCTCTTCTTCGAGGGGGCCAGGTGGCCCGGCGAGACGCACGTGCCGCTCGCCGCGTTCGACGATCCGGTCGACCGCGCGCCGTCGCTGCACGCGTTCTACGCGGAGCACGCCGACTGGCTGCCGCCGCTGCGCGACGCACCGTGAGCGCACTGCCCGCCACCGACGTCACCGGCATCGTGCTGGCCGGCGGCATGGGCCGGCGGATGGGGTCGGTCGACAAGGGCCTCGTCTCGCTCGCCGGCCGGCCGATGGTCGCGCACGTGCTCGCGCGCCTCGCGCCGCAGGTCGGCCCCATCCTCATCAACGCCAACCAGAACGCCGAGCGCTACGCGGCGTTCGGGCACCCCGTCGTGCCCGACGACGTCGGCGGCTTCGCGGGCCCGCTCGCCGGCCTGCACGCCGGCATGACGCGGGCGACCACGCCGTACGTCGTCACGGTGCCGTGCGATTCGCCGTTCCTGCCCGCCGATCTCGTCGCGCGGCTCGCGGCGGGACTGCTCGCGCAGCAGGCGCAAATCGCCGTCGCGTACACGGGCGCGCAGCCGCATCCGGTGTTCGCGCTCGTCGATCGCAGCGTGGCGCCGCATCTCGGGGCGTTCCTCGCGGGCGGCGGGCGCAAGATCGACGCGTGGTACGCCACGCTCGCGTTCGCCGCGGTGCCGTTCGCCGACGAGGCGGCGTTCCGCAACATCAATACGCCCGACGAGCTCGCCGCAGCCGCGGCATCCGACGCCACGCGCCCGTGACCGCGCCCTCCTCCGGGTCCCGCGTCCCGCGGCTGGCTGCGCTCGCGCACGGCCGCGACAACAACTTCCAGCTCCTCCGGCTGGCAGCCGCCGCCTTCGTCGTGCTCTTCCACAGCTACGCGCTCACCGATCGCTGGACGCGCGAGCCGCTGTGGCGACTGCTGCCCGAGCTCAACTTCGGCGCGCTCGGCGTGAAGATCTTCTTCGTGATCTCCGGCTTCCTGGTGACGCAGAGCTGGCTCGCGCGGCGCTCGCCGGCGGCATTCGCCGCCGCGCGTGCGCTGCGCATCTACCCGGCGCTCGTCGCCGCCACGCTGTTCACGATCGTGCTCGCGGGCTGGTCGAGCCCGCTGCCCTGGGGCGATTTCCTCGCGCATCGGCAGACGCTCGATTACGCGTGGCGCGTCGCGCTCGGCTGGGAGATGGTGTACCGCTTGCCCGGCGCGTTCGCGGCCAACCCGTTCCCGCACGAGGTCAACGGCTCGCTGTGGACGTTGCCCGTGGAGCTGCGCCTGTACATCGCGATCCTGGTCGCGGGCGTGGCCGGCCTCCTCGCGCGGCGCATGGCGTGGCTTGCGGCATTGCTCGCGATGGTCGTGGCGTTCGCGCTCTATCCCGACGCGTTCCCGCTGCGTCCGAACGACCGCGTGGTGCGCGAGCTCGCGCTCAACTTCGCGCTGGGCTCGCTCGCGTGGGTGTTCCGCGATTCGCTCCCGATCTCGCTCGCTGCCGCGCTCGCCGCCGTGCTGCTGGTCGTAGCCGATCCCGGCGGCCTCGCGCGCACGGTGCTCTTCGCGCCGCTCCTTGCGTACGTCGTGCTCGTGCTCGCGTACCACCCGCGGCTGCAATGGCGCGGCTTCAACCGGCTGGGCGACTATTCGTACGGCCTCTACGTCTACTCGTTTCCCGTGCAGCAGACGCTGATGCAGCGGCTGCCCACGCTCGAGCCGCCGTCGCTGTTCCTGCTCGCGCTGCCGTTGTCGCTGCTGGTGGCCGCGGTGTCGTGGCATGGCCTCGAGGCGCCCGCGCTCGCCCTAAAATCACGCTTCGACTCGTTCCGGAACAGCCCATGACCGCTCCCACTTCCCTGCGCGAAGCCTCCTGCGCCGACGACTACGATCCCAACTCGATGCCGGTGGACAAGGCGCGCGCGCTGATCCGCCAGTTCCTGACGCCCGTCGCGGCTACCGAGCGCGTGCACGTGCGCACGGCGCTCGACCGCATCCTCGCCGAGGACGTCGTCTCGCCGATCGCCGTGCCGGGACACGACAACTCCGCGATGGACGGCTGGGCGGTGCGCTTCGCGGACCTCGCGGCCGACGGCGAGACGGAGCTCACGCGCATCGGCGATTCGTTCGCGGGCAAGCCGTATGCGGGCAAGCCGCTCGCCGCGGGCGAGGCCGTGCGCATCTTCACCGGCGGCGTGATGCCGGCGGGTGCGGACACCGTCGTCATGCAGGAGCGTGCGGTCGAGACCGCGCGCGGCGTGCGCATCGCGGCGGGCGCCGTGACCAAGGCCGGCCAGAACCGGCGGTTTGCCGGCGAGGACCTGAAGGCCGGGCAGGTCGTGTTCCGGCGCGGCCAGCCGGTGCGCGCCGCCGAGCTCGGCATGATCGCGTCGCTCGGCATCGGGGAAGTCACCGTGTTCCGCCGCCTGCGCGTCGCGTACTTCTCGACCGGCGACGAGCTGCGCTCGATCGGCACGCCGCTCGCCGAAGGGCAGATCTACGACAGCAACCGCTACACGCTGCACGGCATGCTGGTGCGGCTCGGCTGCGACACGCTCGACATGGGCGTGATCCCCGACGTGCCCGAGGCGCTCGAGGCCGCGTTCGCGACGGCGGCTGCGAACGCGGACGTCGTCATCACGTCGGGCGGCGTGTCGGTCGGCGAAGCCGATTTCGTGAAGCAGCTCCTCGACAAGCTCGGCGAGGTGCTGTTCTGGAAGATCGCGATGAAGCCCGGCCGCCCGCTCGCGTACGGCAAGCTCGGCGGCGCGCACTTCTTCGGGCTGCCCGGCAATCCGGTGTCGGTGATGGTGACGTTCTACCAGTTCGTGCGCGACGCGCTGCTCGTGCTGCAGGGGCGCCGCGACGTCGTGCCCGTGCCCACGTTCAAGGCGACGCTCGCGGCGCCGATCCGCAAGGCGCCGGGCCGCACTGAATTCCAGCGCGGGATTCTCACGCCCGCGGCAGGCGGTGGCTACGAGGTGCGCACCACCGGCGACCAGGGATCCGGCATCCTCTCCTCGATGTCGCAGGCGAACTGCTTCATCGTGCTGCCGACGGATACGGGCAACGTGGCGGCCGGCGAGGCGGTCGACGTGCAGCTCTTCGAAGGCGTGCTGTAACGGCGATGAGCGGCGCGCGCGCGCCCGCGGCCGCGCCGCCGCGTGCCCCGACGCGCGCGGAAGCGTTCCGCTACTGGCTGCGCCTCGGCTGCATCAGCTTCGGCGGGCCCGCGGGGCAGATCGCGATCATGCATCGCGAGCTCGTCGACGAGAAGCGCTGGATCTCGGAGCGCCGCTTCCTGCACGCGCTCAACTTCTGCATGGTGCTGCCCGGGCCGGAGGCCACGCAGCTCGCGACCTACATCGGGTGGCTGCTGCACCGCACGTGGGGCGGCATCGTGGCGGGAACGCTGTTCGTGCTGCCGTCGCTGGTGCTGCTGATCACGCTGTCGTGGGTGTACGTCGCGTACGGCAACGTGCCGGCGATCGCGGGCATCTTCCACGGCATCAAGCCGGCGGTGGTCGCCATCGTGCTGCACGCCGCGTGGCGCATCGGCACGCGCGCGCTGAAGCATCCGCTGCTCTGGCTGCTGGCCGCGCTCGCGTTCGTCGCAATCTTCGCGCTGCACGCGCCCTTCCCCGCCATCGTCGCGGGCGCGGCGGTGGTCGGCGCGATCGGCGGCCGGCTGCTCCCTCGCGCGTTCGCGCACGGCGGCGGGCACGCCACTGCGACGTCGGCGCATGCGCCGGCCGTGATCGACGACGACACGCCGACGCCGCCGCACGCGCGCTATCGGCCGGCGGCCTTGGCGCGCGTGCTCGCGGCCTGCGGCGGCCTGTGGGCCGCGACGCTCGGCACGCTTGCGCTCGCGTTCGGCACGGCCGGCACGCTGGTCGCGATGGGTTGGTTCTTCACCAAGGCCGCGCTGCTCACGTTCGGCGGCGCCTACGCCGTGCTGCCCTACGTGTACCAGGGCGCGGTGGAAACCTACGGCTGGCTCACCGCGCCGCAGATGATCGACGGCCTCGCGCTCGGCGAGACGACGCCGGGGCCGCTCATCATGGTGGTGTCGTTCGTGGGCTTCGTCGGCGGGTACGCGCAGCCGATGCTCGGGTCACCGGCGCTTTCGGGCGCGGTGGCCGCCACGGTGGTCACGTTCTTCACGTTCCTGCCGTCGTTCCTGTTCATCCTCGCGTTCGGGCCGCTCATCGAGACCACGCACGGGCAGCTGCGCTTCACCGCGCCGCTCACCGCGATCACCGCGGCCGTCGTGGGCGTGATCGTCAACCTCGCGGCGTTCTTCGCGTGGCACGTGTTCTGGCCGCAGGGATGGACGTCGGCGCCGCTCGGCGGGACGGACGTGGTCGCGGTGGGCATCGCCGCGGCTGCGGCGATCGCGCTCTTCCGCTACAAGGCGAGCGTCATCCCGGTGATCGCCGCGTGCGGCGTCGCCGGGTTGCTCGTCTAAGCAACGTCTGCAAAAGGCGTCCGGGGGGTCGGTGGACGACGCGAAGGCGGCGTTGCGCCTTTTGCAGCCGGAACGTCTACTTCAGGTCAGGCGCCCGCCTTGGGGCGGCCCGGCGTCGGCCGCCGGAAACTGCCACGCAACAACGAGCGTCGTGCGACGGACTGCGCACGAGTCCACGCCCAAGTGCGTTATGCAGAGATTCCCTAGCGGACAGGCGACGCCGGCGCGGCGTCATTCGCCGCGCGTGCGGACGCTTCGTGGAACCAGTGCGCACCGAACAGCGCGCCGATGCCGGCGATGCCCGCCGCCAGCGTCACGAGCACGGCGGTGCGCGAGCTCACGGCCGACTGCGGATACAGCGAGAGGCGCAGCGTGATCGTGCACGCGATGAACGCGAGCAGGCCCGCGAGGAGGCACACCTCGCGTCCGACGCGATGCCAGCGCACCGGCGCGCGGTCGCGCGGCGCGGGCGCTGCCCACGGCGTGACCGTGACGGGCGAGAGTTCGTAGGTGGACGAGGTTGCAGTCATGACGCCTGGCGCGCGAATCAGGACTCGCCGAGGCGGCGGAAGCCGTCGTCGCCGAGCATCTTGATCTCGAGCTCGCGCGATTCGCGCGCGATGTCCGCCATGGCGGCGAAGAAGCGGCGCACGCGGGCGCCGAGCGTCGGGGCGCCCGGTTGCGCGAGGTCACCTTCACCGATGGTCTCGATGGGGTGGCCCCGCAGGCCGACTTCATACAGGTTGAGGACGTTGCCGGTTTGCATCTGTGTCTCCTTGTGGGTGACCGGGTGGTGCCGGGTTAGCACCCGCGACTGCGATGTTGCGTCGCACAAGGCCACAATAAGGACAGGATGAGCCGAATGCCAATCGTCGTTTCTGATAGGCGCCATAGGGGGCGCCAATCCCCGGCAAGTCGCTGATTGCGTTGATGAATCATGCGGCGCTTACCCATGCGACCGGCAGGGTAATATGTGTCCTACCCGCAACACGCGGGCAGACGCGGGGCGGCCGGTATCATCCGTCCATCCCCTCCCCGGCGCCGCCATGTCGTCACTCCAGCACCTCATCGACAACAACCGCGAATGGGCGCAAAGCATCCAGGCGCGGACCCCCGGGTTTTTCCAGAAGCTCGTCGCCCAGCAGAACCCCAAGTACCTGTGGATCGGCTGCTCGGACAGCCGGGTGCCGGCGAACGAGATCGTCAACCTGCTGCCGGGCGAGCTCTTCGTCCACCGCAACGTGGCGAACGTGGTCGTGCACACCGACCTCAACTGCCTGTCGGTGCTGCAGTTCGCGGTCGACGTGCTGCGCGTCGAGCACGTGATCGTCGTCGGGCACTACGGCTGCGGCGGCATCCGCGCCGCGTGGCAGGGCAAGCCGCTCGGGCTCATCGACAACTGGCTGCGCCACGTGCAGGACGTCGCGGAGCGGCACGGCAATTATCTGCGCTCGCTGCCCGACGAGGCGCAGGTGGTCGACCGCCTGTGCGAGCTCAACGTCATCGAGCAGGTGGCGCACGTCGCGCGCACGACCATCGTGCAGGACGCGTGGCAGCGCGGCCAGCCGCTCACGCTGCACGGATGGATCTACGGCATCGCCGACGGCCTCGTGAAGGATCTCGGCATCGAGGCCGACAGCATGGCGAAGCTCGAGTCCGATCACGCGCGCGCGGTCGCCGCGGTATCGCGTCCCGCATGAGGGACGGTCGGGACGGGGCCGCGTTGATCCGTCTCGAGCACGTCACGCGCACGTTCGCGGGCCCGCGGCCGCGCACGGTGCTGACCGGCGTCTCGCTCGCGGTCGCCAAGGGTGAGCTGGTGGCGATCCTCGGCGAGTCGGGGGTGGGCAAGTCGACGCTCCTCAACCTCATCGCGGGGCTCGACGTGCCCGACGCGGGCCGCGTCGAGGTGGCCGGGCGCACGTTCACCGACATGGACGACGACGCGCTGACGGTGTTCCGCCGCAAGCACATCGGCTTCGTGTTCCAGGCGTTCCACGTGCTGCCGTATCTCACCGTCGCGCAGAACGTCGCGCTGCCGCTCGCGCTGCTCGGCACGCCGGACCACGACGCGCGCGTGCAGGCGATGCTCGCCGCGGTGGGCCTCTCGGACCGCGGCGAGAGCATGCCGCGCGAGCTGTCGGGCGGCGAGCTGCAGCGCACGGCGATCGCCCGCGCGCTGGTGCACGCGCCCGACGTCGTGCTCGCCGACGAGCCCACCGGGAACCTCGATCCCGACAGCGCGCAGGGCGTGATGTCGCTCTTGCGCGACCAGCTGCACGCGCACGGCGCGACGGGCGTGATGGTCACGCACTCGCGCGCGGCGGCGCGGATGGCGGACCGCGTGTACACGCTGTCGGCGGAAGGGCTCGCGGCGACGGCGCTGGCATGAACGCCGACGTCGCGCGCGCGGTCGTGGGCGGCGTGCTCGGCCGCAATCGCGGGCGCCTCGCATTGTCGGTGCTCGCGATCGCGCTGGGCGTCGCGCTCGGCTTCGCGGTGGCGCTCATCAACACGACCGCGATCGGCGAATTCACCGGCAGCATGAAGGCGCTGGCCGGCAGCGCGGACCTCGAGGTGCGCGGCCCACGCGGCGGCTTCGCGGAGGCGCTGTACGCGGATCTCGCGCGCGACCCGGACATCGCGGTCGCGAGCCCCGTCGTCGAGATCGACGCGCGCCTCGCGGGCCGCGACGAGGCGCTGCGCCTCTACGGCGTGGACGCGTTCCGCGCGGCGGCCGTCACGCCGGCGCTGGTCGGCGTCGGCGACGATCCGCTCGACACGCTGCGTCCGGGGCGCGTGTTCCTGAGCCCGGCCGCGGCGCAGTGGCTGGGCCTTGCCGAGGGCGGCACGCTGGACGTGCAGGCGGGCGTGCGCACGCTCGCGCTGACCGTCGCGGGACAGGTGCAGGCCGGCAGCGGCGAGCGCTACGGCGTGCTCGACATCGCGGCGGCGCAGGACGCGTTCGGCCGCGCGGGTCTCCTGTCGCGCATCGATTTGCGCGCGCGGCCCGGCGTGTCCGTGGCAGCGCTGCGCGCGCGGCTCGCCGCGACGCTGCCGCCGGGACTCGCCATTACCACGCCGGAAGACGACGCGGCGCTCGCCACGCGGCTGTCGCGGTCGTACCGCGTAAACCTCAACGTGCTCGCGCTGGTCGCGCTCTTCACGGGCGGCCTGCTCGTGTTCTCCACCCAGGCGCTGTCGATCGTGCGCCGGCGCACGCAGTTCGCGCTGCTGCGCACGCTGGGGCTCTCGCGGCGGCGGCTCACGGTCACGCTGATGGGCGAAGGCGCGCTGATCGGCATCGCGGGCACCGCGCTCGGCTTGGCCGCCGGCTACGCGCTCGCGAGCGGCGTCATGCATGTGTTCGGCGCCGATCTCGGCGCGGGCTTCTTCCGCGGCGTGGTGCCGGCGATCGCGTTCGATCCCGCGAGTGCGGCGCTGTACGCGGCGCTCGGCATCGGCGTCGCGGTGCTGGGCAGCCTGGTGCCCGCGCGCGAGGCGGCGCGCGCCACGCCGGCGGCCGCGCTCAAGGCCGGCGACGAGCAGCGCGTGTTCGCGCGCCTGCGCTCGCCGTGGCCGGGCATCTCGCTGCTGGCCGCGGGCGCGCTCGCGACGCTGCTGCCGCCGGTCGACGGGCTGCCGCTCGCGGGCTACGGCGCGATCGCGCTGCTGCTGCTCGGCACGCTGCTGCTGTTGCCGCAGGTCGCCGCGCTGGTGCTGCGCGCGGCACCGGCGCCGCGCGCGTTCGCGCCGTCGCTCGCGCTCGCGCAGCTGCGCGGCGCGCCGGGACAGGCGAGCGTGAGCCTCGCCACGGTCGTCGCCAGCGTGTCGCTGATGGTGTCGATGGCGATCATGGTCGCGTCGTTCCGGCACTCGCTCGACGAGTGGCTCGTGCGCATCCTGCCCGCGGACGTGTACGTGCGCGCCGGCGCGGCCGGCGATAGCGCGTTCTTCTCGCGCGCCGAGCAGCAGGCGCTGGCTTCAACGCCGGGAGTGGCGCGCATCACGTTCCTGCGCACGCAGTCGGTGGTGCTGCCGGGCGGGCAGCGTGTGGCACTCCTCGCGCGCGACCTGCCAAGCGACGATCCGGGCGCCGCGTTGCCGCTGGTCGGCACGCCGCCCGCGACGCGGCCCGCGGACGTGCCACCGGTGTACGTCACGGAGGCCGCTGCCGATCTCTACGGCCTCGTCAACGGCACGCTCGTCGAGGTTCCGCTCGCCGGGCGCACGCACCGCTTCTTCGTCGCCGGCGCGTGGCGCGACTACGCGCGGCAGCAGGGCGCGCTGCTGGTTCCGCGCGACGTGTACGTGCGCCTGACGGGCGACGAGACCGCGACCGACGCGGCCGTGTGGCTCGCGCCCGGCACCACGCCCGCGCAACTGCGCGACGCGATCGAGCAGCGGTTGCCGGAGGCGAGCGGCCTCACGTTCGCGACGCCGGGCGAGATCCGCGCGGTGTCGCTGCGCGTGTTCGACCGCACGTTCGCCGTGACCTACGGCCTGCTCGCCGCGGCGATCGTCATCGGGCTCGTCGGGCTGTCGTCGTCGTTCGGCGCGCTGGTGCTCGCGCGGCAGCGCGAGTTCGGCATGCTGCGGCACCTGGGCGTCACCCGACGGCAGGTGGGCGCGATGCTCGCGAGCGAGGGCTTCGTCGTGAGCGGCATCGGGCTCGTCGTGGGGCTGGTGCTCGGCTTCGCGATGAGCCTCGTGCTGATCCACGTCGTCAACCGGCAGTCGTTCCACTGGGGCATGGAGGTGCACGTGCCGTGGCAGTCGCTCGGGCTCCTGTCGGCGACGCTGCTCGCGCTCGCGGTGCTGACGACGGTGGTTAGCGCGCGGCAGGCGATGGGCCGCGACGTGATCCGCGCCGTGAAGGACGACTGGTGAAGCGGCGCCACTTCCTCATCACCGCGCTCGCCACGCTCGCTTCCGGCGCGCGCGCGGAGCCGGCGTTTCCCGACGTGGTGCCGGGAACGCCCCTCGTCTTCCCGCGCGATCACGGCAGCCATCCGGCGTTCCGCACCGAGTGGTGGTACGTCACCGGCTGGGTGCGCGACGACGCGGGCCACGACTACGGCGTGCAGGTGACGTTCTTCCGCTCGCGCACGGGCCTTGCCGAGGACAGCCGCAGCCGCTTCGCGCCCACGCAGATCCTGTTCGCGCACGCGGCGATCGCCGATCCGCGCAACGGTTCACTGCTGCACGACCAGCGCGCGCTGCGCGAGGGATTCGGCATCGCAGAGGCGTCGCAGGCGACGACCGACGTGCGCATCGGCGACTGGTCGCTCGTCCTCGCCGGCGACACCTACACCACGCGCATCGCGGCGCGCGAGTTCACGCTCGACCTCGCGTTCACCGCGACGCAGCCGGTGCTGCTGCAGGGCGACGGCGGCGTGAGCCGCAAGGGCCCGTTGCCGGCGCACGCGAGCTACTACTACAGCCGCCCGCACCTCGCGACGCAGGGCACGATCGCGCGCGGCGGGCGCACGCTGGCCGTGCGCGGCACCGCCTGGCTCGATCACGAGTGGTCGAGCAGCTACCTCGCGCCGGACGCGAAGGGGTGGGACTGGACCGGCATCAATTTCACCGACGGCGGCGCGCTGATGGCGTTCCGCATCCGCGGGCGCGACGGGCGCGCGGTGTGGGCCGGCGCGACGCTGCGCGATGCGGCGGGCCGCGTGACGACGTTCGCGCCGGACGAGGTCGCGTTCACGCCGCTGCGCGAATGGCGCTCGCCGCGCACGGACGCGCGGTATCCGGTGGCGATGAAGGTCAGGGTAGGCGACCGCGAGTACGAGCTTGCGCCGCTCATGGACGACGCAGAGCTCGACTCGCGCGCCAGCGTGGGCACCGTGTATTGGGAGGGCGCGGTGCGCGCGCAGGGCCGCGACCGGGAGGAGGTCGGTCGCGGCTATCTCGAGCTCACCGGCTATGCCGGCAGGCTCAGGATTTGACGGTCGTTACAGGTGGCGGTCGTATTCGCGCAGGCGGTTCTCGAGATCGAAGATGTCCTGCGCCTGCGCGAAATAGGCTTCACGCTCCCTTTGTTGTTGCCGGTAGAACCAGCCGTCGATCGACTCGAGGACACGTTGCACGATGCCTGCGCGCGGCTCGCTCGCGACGGGCGCCGGCAACTCGGCCGGCAGCGTGGCCGGCATGGCTTGCTGGAACGTCGACTGGGCGAGCCGGATGCACGTGCCAATCAGGCTGTATTCGTTGAATGCGTGTGAGATGGGACTCATCGGGGTACTGGGCCGTCGTGCGGCCGTGATAGGTTGGCAGCGTCGGTATGACGCACGATCACCAAGGTAGGCGCTTGCCGCGCCGGCTTCAAATCGTACGTTTGGATGAGCCCCATCGCCGGCGCTTATGCCCCGGCGCCGCATACAAACCGGTGTAGAATCAAGCGTTAAGCGCATCCTTTCCACGCATGGAGCTCTACCAGCTACGCAGTTTCTCCGCGGTCGCGGAGCTCGCCCACCTCACCCGGGCGGCGGAGAAGCTCCACATCAGCCAGCCCGCCGTCAGCGCCCAGATCAAGGCGCTGGAGGACGAGCTCGGCGTCATCCTGTTCGAGCGCACGCCGCAGGGCATGCAGCTCACGGCCGCCGGCCGCAAGCTGCTGCCCGAGGCCGAGAAGGTGGTCGCCGGCGCGCAGGCGCTGAAGAGCCTGGCACGGGCGATCAAGGGCGAGGTGTCGGGCCGGGTGCGGGTCGGCACGGTGTCGGACCCGGGCTTCGTGCGCGTCGGCGACTTCCTCGCGCAGGCGGTCATGGAATACCCGCTGCTCGAGATCGAGATCCACCACGAGGTCACGGGCGTGGCGCTGACCAAGGTGCGCGAGGGCGAGCTCGACGCCGCGTTCTACTACGGCAGCATCGGGCATCCGGACGTCGCTTCGGTGCCGCTCCTCGACTTCGGATGGCGCGTGGTGCTGCCGGCGGCGTGGGGCGACCGCGTCAAGCACCTGTCGTGGGACGAGATCGTCGCGATGCCGTGGATCGTCGCGCCGCCGGTGAGCACGCTGCGCGTGCTGGCCGACGACCTCTTCCGCGCGCGCGGCAAGGCGCCCGAGACGCGCGTGGAGGCGGACAACGAGGCGGTGATCCGCTCGCTGGTGGTGGCCGGTGCCGGCGTCGCGCTGATCCGCGAGGACCTCGCGCGCGAGGCCGTCGCCGCCGGCGAGGCCGTGCTATGGAGCAACGTGCGGCCGGAGACGACGCTGCACTTCCTCTACCAGAAGCAGCGCGAGAACGATCCCGAAATCCGCGCGCTGCTCGACGTGCTCCATCACGTGTGGAGCTCGGCGCCGGCGACCCTGCGCACGGAAGAGTGATCGCAGGCGGCGTGCGCGGCGTACGCCGCGACGTCGCCGATCACGATGATGGCGGGGCTCGCGAGGCGCGCGGCGCGTGCGTCCTCGACGAACCCGCCGAGCGTGCTCGCGACGTGCCGCTGCGCCACGCGCGTCGCCTGCGCGATCACCGCGACGGGCGTGTCGTGCGCGAGCCCCGCGTGCAGCAGCTTCGCGCGCAGCACACCGGCGCGCGCCATGCCCATGTAGACGACGAGCGTGAGGCCGGAGCGCGCGAGCGCGTCCCAGTCGGGCTCCTCGTCGCTGCCGTCCGCCGCATGGCCGGTGACGAGCGCCACGCCGTGGGCGTGGTCGCGATGGGTGACGGGGATGCCGACGGCGGCCGGCGCGGCGAGTCCCGACGTGATGCCTGGCACCACGTCGACCGCGATGCCTGCGGCGTGCAGCGCGGCCACCTCCTCGCCGCCGCGCCCGAACACGAACGGATCGCCGCCCTTGAGGCGAACGACACGATGGCCGGCGCGCGCCTCGCGGATCATGAGCTGCTCGATGAACGCCTGCGGCGTCGAGCGGCAGCCGCCGCGCTTGCCGACGCCGACGAGGCGCGCACCGTCGCGCGCGAACGCGAGGATCGCGGGGTCCACGAGGTCGTCGTGCAGCACGACGTCGGCCTCGCGCAGTGCGCGCACGGCCTTCAGCGTGAGGAGCTCGGGATCGCCGGGGCCGGCGCCGACGAGGGTGACGCGGCCGCTGCATCGATCGATGACGCTCATGCGGCCACCTTCGCGGCGCCCTCGCCCGCACGCGCAAGGAGCTGCTTCACTTCCGGCAGGCACGAGCCGCACTGCGTGCCGCAGCCGAGCTCGGCCTGCACGTGCGCGAGCATCGCCTCGGCAGGGGCGGCGAAGCGCGTTGCGCACGCGACGATCGCGCGCTCGCCGACATTCAGGCAATTGCACACGACGCGCCCGCGCGGCGCGGCCGCGTCGGGCGGGTTCGCGCCGGGCAGCACGAGGTGGGCGCGGCGCGCGCGCACGTCGGTGCCGTCGGCGAGCCACGCCGTCAGCCACGCCTCGGCCGCGACGTCGCCCGACAGCCGCAGCGCCACGATGCGGTCACCGACGATGCGCACGCGGCGCCCGATCGCGCGCCGGCGATCGTCGTAGCGCACGGCGTCGGGGCCGTCGAGCGCGAAGTGGCGGTCGAGCGCTGCCAGTGCTTCGTCCGTGAGCGCCTCCGCGTGCGCCGCGCGCAGCAGCACGCCCGGGCGCGCGCCGTCGAGCAGCGCGACGCTCGCGTACGCGCATTGCGCCGCCCATGCGCGGGCCCGCTCGCGCAGCGCGAGCAGGTCGTCGGGATCGTCGGGCAATGCAACCGCGACGAGCGGCCACGGCAGGTTGGCCTTCGCGATGCGCACCGCGGCGTGCTTGAGCTCGGGCTGGCGCGACGACGGGCACGCCGCGCCCGACGTCACGGCGTTGATGCCGGTGCTGTCGCGTCCCGCGAGCGTCGCGCTGCCCCAGTGCATCGGCAGGAAGACGGCGCCGGGCTTCACGGCCTCGCTCGCGACGACAGGCACGATCACTTCGCCGCGGCGCGACTCGACGCGCACGAGATCGCCCGCGTCGACGCCGCGTCGCGCGAGATCCGCGGGATGCATCTCCAGCGCGGGTCCGCCCGCATGCGCAAAGAGCGCGGCGACGGCGCCGGTCCGGCTCATGCCGTGCCACTGGTCGCGCAGGCGTCCCGTGTTAAGCCGGAACGGATAGCGCGCGTCGACGGGCTCGGCCACCGGCACGTAGCGGACGGCCGCGAAGCGCGCGCGGCCGTCCGGGGTGGCGAACGCGTGATCCGTGTAGAGCCGCGCCGTGCCTTGCGACGCGGCGTCGGCGCACGGCCATTGCCGCGGCCCTTCGGCGTCGAGGCGCGCGTGCGAGAGGCCGCCGATGTCGAGGTCGCGGCCGCGCGTGGTCGCCGCGTGCTCGGCGAAGACGTCCGCGACGGTCGCGTATGGGAACAGCGTCGATGCCGCCGGCCGCAGGCGCGCTTCGAGGCCCCGCGCGAAGTCGGCCGCGATCGCCCAGTCGGCGCGCGCCTCGCCGGGCGGCGCGAGCGCGGCGCGCACGCGCGAGATGCGGCGCTCGGAGTTGGTGACCGTGCCTTCCTTCTCGCCCCACGTGGACGCGGGCAGCAGCACGTCCGCGAACGCGGCGGTCTCCGTCGTCGCGCACGCTTCCTGCAGCACGACGAGCTCGGCGCGCGCGAGGCCGGCACGCACCGTCGCCTGGTCGGGCATCGATTGCGCGGGATTCGTGCACGCGATCCACACCATCTTCACCGTCCCCGCGGCCAGCGCGGCGAAGAGCTCGACCGCCGTGAGGCCGGGCCGCGCGGGCACGTCGGGGACGCCCCAGAGTGAGGCGACTTCCGCGCGATGCGCCGCGTCGGCGACGTCGCGGTGACCGGGGAGCAGGTTCGCGAGCCCACCCACCTCGCGACCGCCCATCGCGTTCGGCTGCCCCGTCAGCGAGAACGGGCCCGCACCGGGCTTGCCGATCTGGCCGGTCGCGAGGTGCAGGTTGACGAGCGCGGCGTTCTTCGCGGTGCCCGCCGTCGACTGGTTGAGGCCCTGGCAATACAGCGAGAGCGTGGGCCCCTCCGCGAACCATTGCGCGGCCTGCGCGAGCTGCGCCTCGGTGATGCCGCACGCCTGCGCGACCACGCGCGGCGTATAGTCGCGGACGATCGCCTTCAGCGCGTCGAAGCCGGCGGTGTGGCGCGCGATGAAGTCGCGATCCACGCGCTCGTCCCACAGCAGCAGGTGCAGCATGCCGTGGAAGAGCGCGACGTCGGTGCCGGGCTCGATCGCGAGGTGCAGGTCGGCACCGGCCGCGGTGACGGTCGCGCGCGGATCGACGACGACGATGCGCAATGCCGGGTTGCGCGCCTTCGCCGCCTCGATGCGGCGATACAGCACCGGGTGCGCCCACGCGGTGTTGCTGCCCGCGATGAAAAGGCAGCGCGCGTGATCGACGTCGTCGTAGCACGCGGGCGGCGCGTCGGCGCCGAGCGTCTCCTTGTAGCCGGCGACCGCGCTCGACATGCACAGCCGCGAGTTGGTGTCGACGTTGTTGGTGCCGACCAGGCCCTTGGCGAGCTTGTTGAAGACGTAGTAGTCCTCGGTCAGCAGTTGCCCGGACAGGTAGAACGCGACGCTGTCCGGACCGTGCTCGCGGATGCACGCCGCGAAGCGGTCGGCGACGCCGTCGAGCGCGGTGTCCCACGCGACGCGCGCGAGCGGCGCACCCTTTGCGGCACGCTGCTGCGGATGCAGGAGCCGCGTGCGCATCGCGGCCGGCGTCGCGGTGAGGTGCAGCGTGCGGCCCTTGGTGCAGAGCTGCCCATGATTCGCCGGATGGTCGGGATCGCCGCGCACGCCGGTGATGCGCGCGCGGTCGTGCAGGACGATGACGCCGCAGCCCACGCCACAATAGGGACACGTGGTGCGGGTCTCGGCCATGGTCAGTCCAGCGCGACCAGCACGCGGCCGTTCGCGACGTGTGCCGCGAAGCGGCGGGTGCAGCCGACGTCGGGCGCCATCGCCTCGCCGGTGGCGAGCTCGATGGTCCAGTTGTGCAGCGGGCAGGCCACGCGATCGCCGAACACGATGCCCTGCGAGAGCGGGCCGCCCTTGTGCGGGCAGCGGTCGTGCACCGCGAACACGCGGTCGTCCGCGGTGCGGAACACGGCCACGTTGCCGTCCGCGTGCCCCGGGCGCTCGATCACGCGCGCGCCCAGCACGGGGATGTCCACGAGCGCGCAGACGTCGGTGAACCGCGCGGTGCGCGCCGGCTCTTCCATTGCGATCATGGCACTCACATCGTCACCGTCTCGAATTGCCGCAGGTCGACCTTCGCCTTCTCCGCGTCGTGCCAGGGATCGGGCTCGCCGTCGAGCGTGAACTGCAGCCGCTCCCACAGCGCGCGGCGGTTGCCGGCGTCGTCCACCACCTGCCGCTTCACATGGTCGAAGCCGACGCGTGCGAGGTAGTGCACGGTGCGCTCGAGGTACCAGCCTTCCTCGCGATAGAGCTGCAGGAACGCGCCCGCGTACTCGAGCACCTCGTCGGCCGTCTTCACCTTCGCGAAGAACTGCGCCACCTCCGTCTTGATGCCGCCGTTGCCGCCCACGTAGATCTCCCATCCCGAGTCGACGCCGATCACGCCGACGTCCTTGATGCCGGACTCCGCGCAGTTGCGCGGGCAGCCCGACACCGCGAGCTTTACCTTGTGCGGCGCATACATGCGCCACAGCGCGCGTTCCAGCCGCTTGCCCATGTCGGTGGAGTCCTGCGTGCCGAAGCGGCACCACTCGCTGCCGACGCACGTCTTCACCGTGCGCAGCGCCTTCGCGTACGCGTGGCCGGACGGCATGCCGAGATCGCGCCACACCGCCGGCAGGTCCGCCTTCGCAACACCGAGCAGGTCGATGCGCTGGCCGCCGGTCACCTTCACGGTCGGGACGCGGTACTTGTCGACGACGTCGGCGATGCGGCGCAGCTCCGCGCTGGTCGTCTCGCCGCCCCACATGCGCGGGATCACCGAGAACGTGCCGTCCTTCTGGATGTTGGCGTGCGCGCGCTCGTTGATGAAGCGCGACTGCGGGTCGTCGACCGCCTCCTTCGGCCACGTCGAGAGGAGGTAGTAGTTGAGCGCCGGCCGGCACGTCGCGCAGCCGTCGCTCGTGCGCCACTCGAGGAAGTGCATCACGTCGGGGATCGACAGCAGGTGGTGCTTGCGGATCGCGTCGCGCACTTCCTGGTGATTGCGGTCGGTGCAGCCGCACACCGCCTTGGTCTTCGGCGTGGCGGAGTAGTCGCCGCCCGCCGTCGCCATCAGCAGCTGCTCGACGAGGCCGGTGCACGAGCCGCACGACGACGACGCCTTGGTGTGCCTGCGCACGTCGTCGAGCGTGAAGAGGCCCTTCTCCTTGATCGCCTTCACGATCGTGCCCTTGCACACGCCATTGCACCCGCACACCTCCGCGTCGTCGGCCATCGCCACCGCGCGCGACTGGCCCTGGTGGCCGCTGTCGCCCAGGTTCGCCTCGCCGAACATCAGGCGGTCGCGGATCGCCGCGACGCTGCGCCCCTCGCGCACCAGCTTGAAGTACCACGCGCCGTCGACGGTATCGCCGTACAGCACGCCGCCGACGAGCTTGTCGTCGCGGATGACGAGCTTCTTGTAGACGCCGCCCACCGGGTCGGCGAGCACGATCTCCTCGGTGTCGTCGCCGCCGGCGAAGTCGCCCGCGGAGAAGAGATCGATGCCGGTGACCTTGAGCTTGGTCGACACCTGCGAGCCGCCGTAGCGGCCGATGCCGTAGCCCGCGAGATGGTTCGCGCACACCTTCGCCATCTCGAACAGCGGCGCCACGAGGCCGTAGGTCTGGCCGCGATGCGCGACGCACTCGCCGATCGCGTAGATGCGCGGGTCGAACGTCTGCAGCGTGTCGTTGACCACGATGCCGCGGTTGCAGTACAGCCCCGATGCCTGCGCGAGCGCGACGTTGGGGCGGATGCCCACCGCCATCACGACGAGGTCGGCGGCGAGCGTCTCGCCCGACGCGAGGCGCACCGCGGCCACGCGGCCATCGGGGCCGGCGACGAGGCCCTCGGTCTTCGCCTCCAGCCGGAACGCGAGCCCCTTGTCGACCAGCGACTGCTGCAGCATCTGCGCGGCGGTGCGGTCGAGCTGGCGCTCCATGAGCCACGGCATGAGGTGCACGACGGTCACGTCCATGCCGCGCGCCTTGAGGCCGTTGGCGGCCTCGAGGCCGAGCAGCCCGCCGCCGATCACCACCGCGTGACGGTACTCGCGCGCGGCCGCGATCATCGCCTCGGTGTCGCCGATGTCGCGGTAGCTGATGACGCCCGGCAGGTCGCGGCCGGGCACCGGCAGGATCACGGGCGTGGAGCCGGTCGCGAGCAGCAGGCGGTCGTAGGGCGCGACGGTGCCGTCCGCGGCCTCGACCACGCGGCGCGCGCGATCGATGCGCGTGACCGTCTTGCCCGCGTGCAGCACGATGCCGTTGCCGTCGTACCACTCGCGCGGGTTGAGCACGATGTCGGACAGCGTCTGCTCGCCCGCCAGCACCGGCGAGAGCAGGATGCGGTTGTAGTTGGGATGCGGCTCGCTGCCGAAGACGGTGATGTCGTAGGTCTCCGGCGCGATCTTCAGCAGCTCCTCGATCGTGCGCATGCCGGCCATGCCGTTGCCGACGACGACGAGACGGGGACGCGTGAGGTTGACGCGGGCGTTCATGGCGCGATCTCCTAGGCGGCCTCGACGTGCGCCTGGCGGCGATAGAGGAAGTCGAGCACCTCGCTGCGATACTGGTGATACCGCGGATGCGCGCCCATCTCGACGCGGTCGCGCGGGCGCGGCAGGTCGATCTCGACGATGCCGCCGATCGTCGCGGCCGGGCCGTTGGTCATCATCACGATGCGGTCGGCGAGCAGCACCGCCTCGTCGACGTCGTGGGTGACCATCAGCACCGTGCTGCCCGCGGCGGCGACGATCTTCATGAGCTCGTCCTGCAGCCTGGCGCGCGTGAGCGCATCGAGCGCGCCGAACGGCTCGTCGAGCAGCAGCACCTTCGGCTGCATCGCAAGCGCGCGGGCGATGCCGACGCGCTGTTTCATGCCGCCCGACACCTCGTGCGGCAGCTTGTGCTCCGCGTGCGTGAGGCCGACCATCGCGAGCACCTCGTGCGTGCGGCGCTTGAGATCCGCGCGCGACTCGTGCGCGCCGAACACGCGCTCGACCGCGAGGTGCACGTTGTCGAAGCAGGTGAGCCACGGCAGCAGCGAGTGGTTCTGGAACACGACCGCGCGCTCGGGTCCCGGTCCCGCGATCTCCCGTCCGGCGCACAGCAGCACGCCGGTCGTGGGCTGGACCAGGCCGGCGACGAGGTTCAGCAGCGTGGACTTGCCGCAGCCGGAATGGCCGATCAGCGCGATGAACTCGCCGTTGCGCACCGACAGGTCGATGTCGCGCAACGCGACGAACGGCCCGCGCCGCGTGGCGAAGGTCATGCCGACGCGCTCGACGTGGACGTACTCGGCGCTGCCCGCGGGCAGCGGATGCGCCGTGCTGGAAGGAAGGTCGCTCATGATGATCGGCTAGGCGTAGTTGAAGCGGCGGGCGACGAAGAGCAGCAGGTGCTCGAGCAGCAGCCCCACGATGCCCACGACGAAGATGGCGATGATGATGTGCTCGACGTTGAGGTTGTTCCACTCGTCCCACACCCAGAAGCCAATGCCCACGCCGCCGGTCAGCATCTCGGCCGCGACGATTACGAGCCAGGCGACGCCGATGGCGAGCCGCACGCCGGTCAGCATGTAGGGCAGCACCGCGGGGAACAGGATCCGGGTCAGCACCTTCGACTCGGAGAGGTTCAGCACGCGCGCGACGTTGAGGTAGTCCTGCGGCACGCGCTGCACGCCGACCGCGGTGTTGATCACCATCGGCCAGATGCTCGAGATGAAGATCACCCAGATCGCGGCGGGGTTCGCGGCCTGGAACACCATGAGGCCGATCGGCAGCCACGCGAGCGGCGACACCGGGCGCAGCAGGCTGATGATCGGCGACGCCATCGCGTGCGCGACGTGGAAGCGCCCGAGGATGAAGCCCAGCGGGATGCCCACCAGCGCCGCGAGCCCGAAGCCGATGCCCACGCGCGACAGCGACATCAGGATGTTCCAGCCGATGCCCTGGTCGTTCGGGCCCTTGCGATAGAACGGGTCGCCGAACACCTGCACGGCCGAGTGGAATGTCTTGCTTGGCGACGGCAATTGCGGCGCGAGCGACGACACCATCGCCCACAGGCCGACGAAGAGCGCGATGCCCACGATGGGCGCGCCCACCGTCGCGAGCATCGCGCGCACGCGCTGCCGGCGCAGCTCGGCGGTGAGGTAGGCCGCGGCGCGCTGCGCGCGCGCGTCGGCGTCCGCCTGCGATTCCGGCAACGCGTTGCGCGGGGCGCGGCGGTCGTCCGCGAGCACCGGCGCGTTGGCGGCCGCCACGTGTGCGCTGTCGGACAGCGGCGTGGCGGGCGATGCGGTCACAGCAGCCATGGCATTCATCGTGCGCGTCCTCTCAAGCCTTCACCTTGAAGCCCGCGGCGTATGCCTTCGGGTTCCTGCCGTCCCACACCGTGCCGTCGATCAGCTTCGACGTGCGCAGCACGTCCTTCGGCACCGGCGTCTTGGTCGCGGCCGCGGCCTGCCTGTAGATCTCGACCTGGTTCACCTTCTGCGCGACCGCGAGGTAGTCGGGATCGTCCTTCAGGAGTCCCCAGCGCTTGTGCTGGGTGAGGAACCACATGCCGTCGGACAGGAACGGGAAGTTGACGTAGCCGTCCTCGTAGAACTTCATGTAGTCGGGATCGGTCCACTGCCTGCCGATCCCGTTGTCGTAGCGGCCCGCGAGGCGCTGGTCGATCACGTCGACCGGGCAGTTCACGTACGACTTGTCGGCGACGATCTCCGCGACCTTCTTGCGGTTGGTCATCACGTCGATGTACTTCGACGCGTCGAGCACCGCGGCCGTGATCGCGCGCGCGGTGTTCGGATTCTTCTGCACGAACTCGAGCGTGGTGCCGAGCGTCTTCTCGGGGTGGTCCTTCCACACGCCCTGCGACGTCTCGACGGTGAAGCCGATCTTGTCGTAGATCGCGCGGTTGTTCCACGGCTCGCCGACGCAGAAGCCGTCCATGTTGCCGACGCGCATGTTGGCCACCATCTGCGGCGGCGGCACCACGATCGACTTCACGTCGTTGAACGGATGGATGCCCTGCGCCGCGAGCCAGTAGTAGAGCCACATCGCGTGCGTGCCGGTCGGGAACGTCTGCGCAAATGTGTACTCGCGCTTCTCGCGGTCGATGAGCGACTTGAGCTTGGCGCCGTCGGTGGCGCCCTTGTCCTTCAGCTGGTTGGAGAGCGTGATCGCCTGCCCGTTGTGGTTGAGGCTCATGAGCACGGCCATGTCCTTCTTCGGCCCGCCGATGCCCATCTGCACGCCGTACACGAGGCCGTACAGCACGTGCGCGGCGTCGAGCTCCCCGTTGACGAGCTTGTCGCGCACGGCGGCCCACGACGCTTCCTTCGACGGCACGATCTTCACGCCGTATTTCTTGTCGAACTCCATCACCGACGCCACGACCACCGACGCGCAATCGGTGAGCGGGATGAAGCCGATCTTCACCTCCTTCTTCTCCGGCGCGTCCGAGCCCTGGGCCCATGCACCGGCGCGCAGCGCGGGATCGACCAGCGACATCAGCGCACCCGCCGCGGAGGCGCCGAGCAGGCGGCGTCGCGCAGGCGACGATGGTTCGACGGCGGGCGCAGCGGCGGGGCTGCGGGAAGGCTCGGGCATGTCGTGTCCTCGTTCATTGCAATTCGTCGGCCCAACGAAAAACGGCGCTGGTGCGAAGCCGCCGGTCGCAGGTCGCGACAGGGGACGCACACAACGCCGTTGTCGAAAGCGTCCTCACCGCCGTTGGCGAGGTCCGCCTTGCCGATGAGCGGTCAGGCCCGCCGGCAGCTACTGTTTAGCGAGATCCATGCCATGGCTGGCCGTTGCCGCGAAGCCCTTGATGCGGCACGCAATTCGTTGCGCGCCACGGCGCAAGAGGCGCATGTCGTCGATGTTGCGGCGCACCAGCGATGGGCGCCGACGAGGTCGCTTGCACCAACGCGCGTCAGCCGAGGAGCTCGGTGACGTCGATGATCTGCTGCGCGACGTCGAGCAGCTTGCGATTGCGGTCCATCGCGAGCTTGCGCATCAGGCGATACGCCTCCTCCTCGTCCACGCCCTTCTGCTTCATCAGCAGGCCCTTCGCGCGCTCGACGATCTTGCGCTCCGCAAGCCGCGCCTGCGCGGACTTGAGCTCCTCGCGCAATGCGCGATCCTGCGCGAAGCGCGCCACCGCGACGTCGAGGATCGGCTGCAGACGCGTGGCGTCGATGCCGTCGACGATGTACGCCGACACGCCCGCCTGCAGCGCGGCCTGGATCGTCGCGTTGGCGCGGTCCTCGGTGAAGAGCACGATGGGCCGCGGCTGGCGCGCGCTCACGAACGCGAGCTGCTCCAGCGTGTCGCGCGTCGGCGAGTCCGAGTCGATGATGATGACGTCGGGATGCAGCGCCGCGACGACGTCGAGCAGCGCCGCGGCGGTCGTCGAGCGCGACACGTGCACGACGTCGTAGCCTGCGGCATGCAGGCCCTCGTGGAGCAGGCTGACTTCCTTGCGGGAGTCGTCCACCAGCATGACGCGCAGCATCCGATAGGGGCGAACGGGAGTCGATGACCGTTGCTTTAGCAAGCGGCGGACCAGCGGGGCGCGGCGGGGGGATGCGGGATAACTCGTTGATCCGGCGATCAACCGCTTGCAAATGACGCAGCGACGCTCGGCGTGGGCGGGCACCGAAAAGGCGCACGCGACGGAGGTAGACGTTGGGCTGCCCCTCACCCCAACCCTCTCCCCGCGAGCGGGGAGAGGGAGCGGATCAGCGTGACTCGCTGTCCTCCCGCAGTCCTACCGTCTTCCGGCCGCGAGCACGCCCTTGACGTCGCGCACCAGCGCCAGCGCACGCTTCAGCGTGTCGAGGCTTCCCACCTCCACCGTGAACGCCATGCGCGAGTGCATGTTGCGCGTCAGCGTGTTGGCCGCGGTGACGTTGATCTTCTCGCGCGAGAGCACTTCGGAGATGTCGCGCAGGAGGCCCTGGCGGTCCATCGCCTCCACCACGATGTCCACCGGGAACACCTCGTCGCGCGCCTCGCCCCAGTCGGCGGTGATGAGCCGCTCGGGCTGCGTGGCGCGCATGCGCGTGACGTTGCTGCACGCCGCGCGGTGGATCGTCACGCCCTTGCCGCGCGTCACGAAGCCGACGATCGGATCGGGCGGCGCGGGCTTGCAGCAGCGCGCGAGCCCCGTCAGCAGGCGATCGACGCCGACCACCAGGATGCCGCTCCCCGATCCCGTGGCGCGGCTCTGCCGCATCGTGACTTCCGGCTCGACCGCGACGGGCGCAGCCGCGGGCTGCGCCACCGCCTGGATCGCGGTCTGCACCTGCTTGCTGTTGATGTCGTCGCGCGCGAAGGCCGCGAAGAACTCGTCGGTCTTGTCGAAGCCCGCCTTCGCGGCGACCGCGTCGAGCTTCAGCGCCGTCTGCCCGAGCCGTGCCAACTCGCGCTCGACGAGCGCGCGACCCTGCGCCACCGTCTCCTCGTGCTGCTGCGCCTTGAACCACTGGCGCACCTTCGCGCGCGCGCGGTTGCCGTGCACGTAGCCCAAGTCGGGATTGAGCCAGTCGCGCGACGGCCCGCCCTGCTTCACGGCGATGATCTCGACCTGCTGCCCGTTGTCGAGGCGGTAGTTGAGCGGCACCATCTGGCCGTCGACCTTCGCGCCGCGGCAGCGATGGCCGAGCCCGGTGTGCACCGAGTACGCGAAGTCGACCGGCGTGGCGCCGCGCGGCAGGTCGATCACCTTGCCCTGCGGGGTGAGCACGTAGATCGAGTCGGTGAAGAGGCTTTCCTTGAACGCCGAGAGGAGCTCGCTCGTGTCGGCGACGGCGTCCTTCCAGTCGAGGACCTGCCGCAGCCACGAGATCTTCTCGTCGAAGGTCGGGTCCCCACGCGCCGCGTGGCCCGTCCCTTCCTTGTAGCGCCAGTGCGCGGCGACGCCGAACTCGGAGTGCTGGTGCATCTCGAACGTGCGGATCTGCACCTCGAGCGACTTCTCCTCCGGCCCGATCACCGCGGTGTGCAGCGAGCGGTAGTTGTTGGCCTTCGGCTTCGCGATGTAGTCGTCGAACTCGCGCGGCAGCGGCGTCCACAGGTGATGCACGATGCCGAGCGCGGCGTAGCAGTCCTTCACCGAGTCGATGAGGATGCGCACCGCGCGGATGTCGTAGAGCGCCTCGATGCCCGACTGCTTGCGCCGCATCTTGTTCCAGATGCTGTAGATGTGCTTCGGGCGGCCGCTCACCTCGGCCTTGATGCCGGCCGCCGCGAGCTCGCGGCGCAGCGTGTCCATCACGTCGCGGATGTAGCGCTCGCGGTCGATGCGGCGCTCGTCGAGCATCTTCGCGATCGACTTGTACGTCGCGGGCTCGAGCGCGCGCAGCGAGAGGTCCTCGAGCTCCCACTTCAGCTGCCACACGCCGAGGCGGTTGGCGAGCGGCGCGAAGAGGTCGATCACCTCGCGCGCCGTCTGCTCGCGCCACGGCGTCTCGCGCGCGACCAGCGAGCGCAGCGCCTGCGTGCGCTCGGCGAGCTTGATCAGCACGACGCGGATGTCCTCGACCATCGAGAGGAGCATCTTGCGCAGGTTCTCGGCCTGCAGCGCGCGCTCCTCCTTGTTGCCGGCGTCGGCGACGGCGCGGATGCCGCCCATGCGCGCGACGCCCGCGACGAGCGTCGCGACGTCGGCGCCGAAGCGCGCGGTCACCGCCTCGGCGTCGAAGCGGCCGGCCACCGGCAGGCCGAGCAGCAGCGCGCCGCGAACGGAATCGGCGTCGAGCTTCAAACTCGCGAGGATCGTCGCGGCGCCGAGCGCGCGATCGAGCGCCGGCTCGCCGTCGGCCATCGCGGCGTCCGCCGAATGCTCGCGCGCGAAGTCGAACGCCGCCTGGAACGAGGCGCGCTCGTCGGCGGAGTAATCGGGACTTAAGGTTTCGAGCCACGCGGCGACCGCGCGCGGCGCTGCGGTCTGCGGCGCGGCGGAGGCCACCGCAACCATGCGGCAATTATACGCGGCGACCGCTTCGCCCCCGCGGCAACGGCCACGTGCCTACGCGGTGAGGCGCGTCCTGATCTCGAGCCCCGCGCGCAGCGCGAGCGCGGCGATGGTGAGCGTCGGCGGCGACGCCGTGATCGTCGGGAACGTGGCCGAGCCGACGAGGTACAGGTTCGGATGGTCGTGCGTGCGCAGGTTGCGGTCGACCACCGACGTCTTCGGATCGTCGCCCATGCGGCACGTGCCGCCCATCACCGCGCCGTCGGTGACCGGGCCCACCTCCTCGACGTCGGTGGCGCCCAGCGCGTTCATGAGGCCGCGCACGTACTCCATCGCGACCTTCGCGCCGTCCTGCTCGTAGCGGCCCCAGCGGAACGCGATGCGCGGCCGCGGCAGGCCGAGCGGATCGGGCTTGTCGTAGGCGAGCGTGACGCGGTTGCTCGCATCTGGCAGGACCTCCACCGACGGCCCGATCGCGAGCTCGCGCGACATGTGCTCGCTGATCGCGTTGCCGAGCGCCGTGCCGCGCATGCCCTGCGCCGCGTACTTTTGCGCGAGATTGAAGGGGCCGACCGCGCGCGCCCAGCCTTCATTCGACGGCGACGTGCCCGACGCGCCGTGCATGCCGCGGAAATCGCCGTCGCGCAATTGCGTGATGCCGGAGGTCTCGACCGGGCCGCGGTACGGATAGATCTTCTCCTTGGTCAGCCCGATCATCCCGGCGTCGAGCTGCGTCAGGAGGTAGCGCCCCACCGCGTCGCTGCTGTTGGCCACCGCCACGCTGCTGCCCGCGGGGCGCGACATCAACAGGAGCTTCGGCGTCTCGATCGCGTGCGCGGCGATCACGAAGATCTTGCCGCGCGCCTCGTGCAGGCTGCCGTCGGGCCGCTTGAAGCGGATCGCGGTGACCTTGCGGTCGGCCCCCACGACGACTTCGTACGCGATCGCCAGCGGCTCGACGCGCGCACCGGCGCGCTCCGCCTTCGCGACGTGCACGCCGGCGTCGTACTTGGCGCCGATCGGGCAGATCGGCACGCACGACGCGTTGCCGCAGCACGGCGGGCGATCGTCGCGCCCGACCGAGTTGCGGCCGTGCGGGAACGGCGCCATCGACAGGCCGACGTGCGCGCACGCCGCCTTGATCACGCCGTCGAGGTACGTCGGCGCGATCGGCGGCATCGGGTACGGCGTCGAGCGCGGCGAGCCCCAGTCGTAGTCGGGCGGACCCGCGACGCCGATTTCGCCCTCCGCCTCGCCGTACCACGGCTCGAGGTCGTTGTACGACAGCGGCCAATCCACACCGACGCCGAACTTCGACCTCAGCATGAAATCGTTCGGCCGATAGCGCAGCGTGAGCCCGCCCCAGTGCCACGTGGTGCCGCCGACCACCTTCGCCTGCAGGCCGCGGAAGGTCACGGGACCCGCTTGCACGTAGTACGCGCCGATGTCGTCGGAGTCGGGCTGCTGCACCTTCGGGTGCGCGGGATACGGCGAGTTGGGACCCTTGGTCGGCGACTGCATGAACTGCATCACCGCCTTGCCGCGGTCCACGCGCGGCCCCGCCTCGAGGATCAGCACCTTCACGCCGGCGCGCGCGAGCGTGTAGCCGGTGATCGCGCCGGCGACCCCCGAGCCGACGATGACCACGTCCGCGTTCAGCACCGTCACGACGATTGCCCCGGCGCGCTCGCCCAGTAGTCGGTGATGCCGCCGCACAGCGCGTTCGGCTTGGTCCACGGCACCGCCTGCCACGCGATGGCGCTCGCGTACGTCAGCACCACCGGTCCCTTCGGCGTCTCGACCACGCCGGTGTAGAGCGCGGTGACGATCGTGCTCGCGGCACGTTCGAGCCCGGCCGTGGCCAGCGCGGCGGAGAGCGCATCGGGCGCGGTGCCGCGCGCGAGGTCCGCGACGCGCGCCAGCGTCGATGCGCCCACCGCGGTGGACAGCGTACGCAGCATCGCGGCGGCCGCCACGTCGTCCTGCCACGCGTAGCCGGTCAGCGTGCGCGTGAGCGCGGCGAACTGCGCGGGCGTGGGCGCGCCCTGTGCCGCGGCCAAGGGCGCGGCGCCGGCGGCGACGAGGGCCGCGAGGCCCTGCAACAGGAGGCGGCGGCCGGCAGCGGCCGGGGACAGTGCGGCGTCGGTCATGGGCGAAGATCCTGGGGACTCGGGCGACAGTGCCGCACCGTCGCGCACGATAACCAATTGCGACGAAACGTGCCATCCGTTGAACCAATGACCAACGGCGGCGTCGAAGGGGCGGTTGCACGAGGCCGGCCCTGCCCGACGCCCGGCTGCTACCCTTCCGCCTGCCGCCGCGCGCCGCATGTCCCGTGCGCGGACGGCGCGCTCTTGTCCACGCTCATCCGGTTGCCTGCCATGCCTGCCGTCCGCTCCTCCCGTCCCCTGCCGCTCACGCGCGGCGTCCACGCGCTGCGCCGCGCCGCCTGCGTCGGCTTGGCCGCCGCGGCCGCCTGCGTCGCGCCCGCGCATGCCGCGACGCCCATGGACCTCGACCAGTACGGCATCACCGGCAACTGGTACGACCCGGCGAAGAGCGGCCAGGGCTTCTCGCTCGAAGTGTTCGCCGACACGCCGGGCGTGGGCCAGGGCGCGATGTTCGGCGGCTGGTTCACGTTCGACACGGCGCCGGGCGGCAGCGCCGAGCGCAATCGCTGGTACTCGCTCTACGGCAACGTGAACGCGGGCCACGCCTCCACGCTGCTCACCATCTACCAGAACGTCGGCGGCAACTTCGACGCGCCGCCGGTCACCAAGAGCAAGGCGGTCGGCACCGCCATCTTCATCGCGACGAGCTGCGCCGAAGGCGGGCTGCAATACGACTTCGACGACGGCCGCAGCGGCTACATGGACCTCGTGCGGCTCACGCCCAACGTGACGTGCGCGACATCGACGCCGCGCCCGACCGACGTCGATTTCACGTATTCCGGCAACTGGTTCGAGCGCGACACGTCGGGACAGGGGCTCATCTTCGAAGTGAACCCGGTGGCCAAGGTGTTCTTCGCGACCTGGTACACGTACTCGCCGACCGGCGACACGCTGATCAATCCGATGAGCCAGCGCTGGTACACGCTGCAGGGCCCGTACACGCCGGGCGCGCGCACCGTCGACGTCACGCTCTACGAGACGACCGGCGGCGTGTTCGACAACGGCACGCCGGCCCTCACGCGGCCGGTCGGCACGGCCAAGGTGCAGTTCGCGAGCTGCACCGCGGCCACGCTCGATTACGCGTTCACGAGCGGGACCAACGAGAATCTGTCGGGACAGGTGCCGCTGACGCGGGTGGGGCCGACGCCGGCGGGGTGCTCTTAACGCCCGCTGTCCAATCGGCGAGAGATCACATCTTCCACCGTCATCCCCGCGAAAGCGGGGATCCAGCGTCGTTGCGTCGGCGGACGGCGAGAGACACTGGGTTCCCGCTTTCGCGGGAACGACAAGGTCGAAAGTCCAGCGTCGATCGCCATCGACGGGTTCTTGCGACGCTACAAAGGGCTGCCGGCCGCTCGCGCGATTGCTTCCGCGAGCGCCTGCGCATGCTGATGCGCGAGCGACGCGTCGCGTGCCTCGACCATCACGCGCAGCACAGGCTCCGTGCCGGAGGGCCGCAGCAGCACGCGGCCTGCGTCGCCGAGTGATGCGACCGCGGCGTGCTCGGCGTGCTTTACTGCCTCGCTGCGGCGCCAGTCCCAGCCGCGCTGCACGGGCACGTTGATGAGCTTCTGCGGGAACATGGTGACATCCGCGGTCGCCTGCGCGAGCGTGCGCTTCTGCTCGATCAGCGCGCGCAGCACCGCGAGCGACGCGACGATCGCGTCGCCGGTCGTGTGGCGGTCGAGGCAGATGATGTGCCCGGAATTCTCGCCACCCAGGCACCAGTGCTTCTCCTGCATGAGCTCGAGCACGTAGCGGTCGCCGACCTTCGCGCGCACCAGCGGGATGTCGCGGCGCGCGAGCGCCTGCTCGAAGCCCAGGTTGCTCATCAGCGTGCCGACCACGCCGCCCTTCAGCACGCCGCGGCGCTGGTAGTCGCACGCGATCACGTACAGGAGCTGGTCGCCGTCGTACAGGCGCCCGTCCCCGTCGCACATCGCGAGCCGGTCGCCGTCGCCGTCGAGCGCGATGCCGATGTCCGCGCCGTGCTCGCGCACCTGCGCGGCGAGGTAGTCGGGATGCGTTGCGCCGTTGCCGGCGTTGATGTTGAGGCCGTCGGGCTCCGCGCCCACCGCGATCACTTCCGCGCCGAGCTCGTGGAACACCGGCGGCGCCACGTGATAGCCCGCGCCGTGCGCGCAGTCGACCACGATGCGCCAGCCCTTCAAGTCGAGCTCGGTGGGGAACGTGCTCTTGCAGAACTCGATGTAGCGCCCCGCCGCGTCGTCCACGCGGCGGGCCTTGCCGAGCGCAGCGGATCCGACGCACGCGAGCGGCGCCTCCATGCCCTGCTCGATGCCGGCCTCGACGTCGTCGGGCAGCTTCTGGCCCGCGCCGGAGAAGAACTTGATGCCGTTGTCGTCGTAAGGATTGTGGGACGCACTGATCACGATGCCGGCGGACAGCCGCAGCGCGCGCGTGAGATACGCGATGCCGGGTGTGGGCAACGGGCCGCACAGGTAGACGTCGACGCCGGCCGCCGAGAGGCCCGCCTCCAGCGCCGCCTCGAGCAGGTAGCCGGAGATGCGCGTGTCCTTGCCGATGAGCACGCCGGGCCGGTCGCCGCGGTGCATGACGTCGCCGGACGCGAGCGTGCGGCCCGCGGCCCAGCCGAGCTTCATCACGAGATCGGGCGTGATCGGCGCCTCGCCGACACGGCCGCGGACACCGTCGGTGCCGAAGTATTTGCGCTGCATGGAATCGTTCGGATGCGCTCGGGAAGGGGATGGCGCGGGCGGCGCCGGCGCCATTATCGCGCGCCGGCCGCGCCGGGCGCGGCTAGCCGCGCATCGCCGGCGTCGTTCCCGGCGAACGCGTGCCACACCTTGAGCGCATCGACGGTCTCGCGCACGTCGTGCACGCGCAGCAGCAGCGCGCCCCGCGCGGCGGCCGCGAGGGCGGCGGCGACGCTGCCCGCGACGCGCTCGGCCACCGCGCGGCCGGTGATCTCGCCCAGCGTGCCCTTGCGCGACAGCCCGACGAGCACCGGGTAGCCGGTCGCCGCGAACACGGGCAGCGCGCGCACCAGCGCGAGGTTGTGCGCGCGCGTCTTGCCGAAGCCGAAGCCGGGATCGATGGCGATGCGCTCGTGCGCGATGCCGGCCGCCTCGCACACCAGCGCGCGCGCCACCAGGAAGTCGCGCACCTCGCGCACCACGTCGTCGTACGCGGGCGCCTTCTGCATCGTGCGCGGCGTGCCCTGCATGTGCATCAGACACACTGCCGCGTTCGAGCGCGCGACGATCTCCAGCGCACCGCGCGCCTGCAGCGCGCGCACGTCGTTGACGAGCGTCGCGCCCGCCGCGAGCGCCGCGCGCATCACGCCGGGCTTCATGGTGTCGATGCCGACGATCGCGCCGTCGCGCGCGAGCGCCTCGATCACCGGCAGCACGCGCGCGATCTCGTCCTTCTCGCGCACCGGCCGCGCGCCGGGCCGCGTCGATTCACCGCCGACGTCGATGAGGTCCGCACCGTCGGCGAGCATCTGCCGCGCGTGCGCGAGCGCCTGCTCGTGGTCGAAGTGCGCGCCGCCGTCGGAGAACGAATCCGGCGTGATGTTGAGGATGCCCATCACGCGGGGACGCGTGAGGTCGAGCCGGTGGTCGCCGCAAGTCAGGTGCAAAACTCGACCCCGAATGAAAGTCGGGCCCGCTGCGCGGGCCCGTTTCCACTAGAAGTTTTACGCTGGATTCGCCGACGGCGCCGGATCCGGCGTCGGCGACGAGCCGCCCGACGGCGACCCGCCCGACGAGCCCGGCGTGGGCCGCGGCGGACGCGGCGCGCGGCCGGCCATGATGTCGTCGATCTGCTCGGCGTCGATGGTCTCCATCTCGAGCAGCGCCTTCGCCATAGCCTCGACCTTGTCGCGGTTGTCCTCGAGGAGCTTGCGCGCGACCGCGTACTGCTGGTCGATGATCTTGCGGATCTCCTCGTCGACCTTCTGCATCGTCGACTCGGACACGTTCTTCTGCGTGGTGACCGAGCGGCCGAGGAACACCTCGCCCTCGTTCTCGCCGTAGACCATCGGGCCCAGCTCGTCGGACATGCCGTAGCGCGTGACCATGTTGCGCGCGATCTCGGTCGCGCGCTCGAAGTCGTTGGAAGCGCCGGTGGTCATCTGGTTCATGAACAGCTCTTCCGCGATGCGGCCGCCGAACAGCACCGAGATCATGTTCAGCATGTGCTTGCGGTCCATGCTGTAGCGATCCTGCTCGGGCAGCTGCATCGTCACGCCCAGCGCGCGGCCGCGCGGGATGATCGTGACCTTGTGCACCGGATCGGTCTTCGGCAGCAGCTTGGCGACGATCGCGTGGCCCGACTCGTGGTACGCCGTGTTGCGGCGCTCCTCTTCCGGCATCACGATCGAGCGGCGCTCCGCACCCATGATGATCTTGTCCTTGGCGCGCTCGAAGTCGTACATGTCGACCAGCCGCTTGCCCGAGCGCGCGGCGAACAGCGCCGCCTCGTTGACGAGGTTCGCGAGGTCGGCACCCGACATGCCCGGCGTGCCGCGCGCGATGATGTCCGCCTTCACGTCCGGCGACATCGGCACCTTGCGCATGTGCACGAGGAGGATCTGCTCGCGGCCGCGGATGTCGGGCAGCGGCACCACGACCTGGCGGTCGAAGCGGCCCGGGCGCATCAGCGCCGGGTCGAGCACGTCCGGACGGTTGGTGGCCGCGATCACGATGACGCCCGCGTTGCCCTCGAAGCCGTCCATCTCCACGAGGAGCTGGTTCAGCGTCTGCTCGCGCTCGTCGTTGCCGCCGCCCAAGCCGGCGCCGCGCTGGCGGCCGACCGCGTCGATCTCGTCGATGAACACGATGCACGGCGCGTTCTTCTTCGCCTGCTCGAACATGTCGCGCACGCGCGCCGCACCCACGCCGACGAACATCTCGACGAAGTCGGAGCCGGAGATCGAGAAGAACGGCACCTTCGCTTCACCGGCGATGGCCTTGGCGAGCAGCGTCTTGCCGGTGCCCGGCGAGCCGACCATCAGCACGCCGCGCGGGATGCGGCCACCGAGCTTCTGGAACTTGGACGGGTCGCGCAGGAACTCGACGAGCTCCGCGACCTCTTCCTTCGCCTCGTCGCAGCCGGCGACGTCCGCGAAGGTGATGGAATTGTTGGCCTCGTCGAGCATGCGCGCCTTGCTCTTGCCGAACGAGAACGCGCCGCCGCGGCCGCCCCCCTGCATCTGGCGCATGAAGAAGATCCAGACGCCGATCAGCAGCAGCATCGGGAACCACGAGATGAAGATCTGCGCGAGGAAGCTCTGCTCCTCCTCCGGCTTGGCCTCGACCTTGACGCCGTACTTCACGAGGTCGCCCACCATCCAGATGTCGCCCGGGCTGTAGGTCGTGAAGCGCTTGTTGTCGTTGTTGACCCACTTGATCGTGCGGCCCTCGACCGTCGCGGACGTGACCTTGCCCGACTTGGCCGACTCCATGAACTCGGAATAGGGGATCGAGTCGCGGCTCGTCTGGCGCGAGTCGAACTGCTTGACGACGGTGAGCACCACCAGCCCGATCACGAGCCAGATGCCGATGTTCTTGAGCAGATTGTTCAAACCGAAAGCTCCTTGCGAACCTTGGAAAGCGGCGGTTCGCGCGCCGGACCCCTGACCTTGGCGTTGGCAACGACCTGGATATCGGATTTTAGCCGGTATCCCCCGCGTCGAGCCCGTTTCGACCACGAAAACGAAGCATGATTCACGCCGGACCTTGATCCGGCGCAGACCGGCGTCTTGCGGGCGGTGCTACCGGCCCGTGGGAGCCTTCATCCGGGGCGAAATCCCTTGCCCACGAGGAAGGTTTCCCGGCTCCGGTCCCGCGACGACTTGGGCTTGCGCACGTACACCTTGGCGAAATGCGCACCCATGGCCGCCTGCAGGTCCGCAAGCCCGCTGCCCTGGAAGACCTTCACCACGAGGTCGCCCCCGGGCTTCAAGTGGGTGGCGGCGAACTCGAGGGCAAGCTCTCCCAGGTGGACGCTGCGCGCCTGGTCCGCCGACTCGATACCGGAGAGATTGGGGGCCATGTCCGAGACCACAAGGTCGACACCCTGCCCGCCGAGCGCCGCCTCGACCGCCGCCAGGCCCTCGTCCTCCCGGAAATCCCCCTGGACGAACGCGACGCCCGCCAGCGGATCCATGGGCAGGAGGTCGATGGCCACGACGCGCCCGGACGGGCCCAGCCGCTCGCGCAGCACCTGCGACCAGCTGCCCGGGGCGGCGCCCAGGTCCACGACCGTGAGGCCGGGCCGCAGCAGCTTGTCGCGGGCGTCGAGGTCGATGAGCTTGAACGCCGCCCGGGACCGGTAGCCGCGGCGCTCCGCCTCCTTCACGTACGGGTCGTTGACGTGCTCGTGCATCCACGCCTTGCCGAAGCGGTGCTTCTTCTTGCCGGGATTCAGGGGACGGGTGGTCACGGCGCGACGGCGGCATGGCACATGCGACGCATGCTAATCGATCGGCCGGTCCCGTCCGGCCATCGCGTACACTTCGCCGCATGAAGCCCCTCACCCCCACGGAGCGCCGCGACCTGCGCGCCAAGGCGCATCACCTCGATCCCGTCGTCATCGTCGGCCAGCACGGGCTGACGCCGCCCGTGCTGCACGAGATCGACGTGGCGCTCACCGCCCACGAGCTCGTCAAGGTGCGCGTGCAGGGCGAGGAGCGCGCGCTGCGCGAGGCGATGCTCGGGCAGATCTGCGCGGGCCTCGACTGCGCGCCCGTGCAGCACCTGGGCAAGATCCTCGTGCTGTGGCGCCCGAATCCCGAGCGCAACGCACCCGCGAAGGCCGCCGGCGCACCGGCGCGCAGCGGCCGTGCGCCGGCCAGGAAGACGCCCGCTGCCCGCACGCCCGTCGACCCGGTGCGCGAGCGCCGGCGCACCGCCGCCGCGCCCGCGAGCGGCAAGGGGCGCCGCGGCGCGGCGCGCAACGCCCCCGTGGAGACGGCGGAAAGCGCGCCGCCGGCGGCGCGCCGCAAGTCGACCTACACGCCGAAGACCAAGCCCAAGTCGCACTCGGCGAAGCCGAACCCGCGCTCGGCGTGGCAGAAGCCCGAGCCGGCGGCCACGCCGACGCGCCGCCGCCGCACCCGCACCTGACGGCGTCCGCCGTCAGGGCACCGCCACCGCGTTGGTGACGACCGGCGCCGAGCAGCCGCCGCCGCTGCACGCCTTGACGCGGTAGAGGTAGGTGGCCACCGGGAACCCGGCCGGCAGCACGTCGACGTACTGCGTGGTGTTCGCCGCCACGTTCGGCGCGATCACCGAGTACACGCAGCCGCGCAGGTAGGACACGCAGCGCTCCACGGTGAAATAGGTCTCGCTGTTGACGTCGGTCCACGTCACCTTGACGGTGCGCGGGGCGGTGACGGTCGCCGACGCCGGCGAGGGCGCGGGCGGCGGTCCCGGCGGCACGGCCACGGTGAACGATGCGGTCGCCTCCGTGCCGACGTTGCCGGCCGCATCCTTCGGCACGACGTGGAACGTGTACGCGCCGTCGGCGAGCCCCGTGAACGTGCGGCTCGTCCCCGCCGCGAACGTGCCGGGGTCGGACTGCAGCGGCGCGAGCCACGTGTCGTACACGAGGGCGGACGGCGCCGTGACGTCGTCGCTGCCGGCCCACGTGAACTGCGCGGTGCCCGTGGTGTTCGGGCTCGCCGGCGCGACGGTGATCGTCACCGACGGCGGCAGGTCGGGTGCCGCGACGGTGAATCCCGCGCGATTGGCCGCCCCCGGCGCCGCGCCGGCCTTCTCCACGTTGCCCGCGTTGTCGCGCGCGATCACGTGGAACGTGTACGTGCCGTTGGGCAGGTTGGCGTAGGTCCTGGTCGTCGCGCTCGCGAACGCGGAGAACGAGGGCTCGAGCGGATCGAGGCGCCAGGCGTACACGAGCGGCAGCGAGCCGGGCGCCGGCGTGTCCGTGGCCGTCCACGCGAACGTGGCGGTGCGCGTGGTGAGCGTCGCGCCTTCGGCCACGCTGGGCGGCACCAGCGTCGTCACCGGTGCGGTGCCGTCGGGCAGCGGGACCCCGAGCCAGACGTTCGCGCCGCGGATCTCGAGGTCGGGAACGCCGAGCGGGAAGTGCGTGCCCCCCACCGCCAGCCCGTACGGCGTGCCCGTGATGGAGCGCATCCCCTGCTGCTGGATGTAGCCCAGGCCGTCGCTCGTGACCGTGCGCCAGTCCTGCCCGTCGGCCGTGGCCAGGATCGAGAAGCCGGGCACGCGCCCGCCTTTCAGCGTGCCGACGTAGAGGCGGTCGTCGCCCTTCGGCGCGGTCGTGGCGTTGTAGGCGTACACGAACGTGCGCCAGAAGTAGAACTCCGCACCGTTCGGATACCCGGTCGCGGCGCTGCCGACGGCGCCGTAGCCCGCACCGCGCCGCAGGGTGGGCGGGCAATCGTTGGCACCGCCCGTGCCGTTGATGTTCTCGAGCGGCAGGCCGCAGCGCAACGCGGGCGGGATGGCGGCGTTGGTGGACGCCACGCTGCCGCTGGCGCCGAAGTCGAGCCGCGGCTCGCCCACCAGCACCTCGAACGTGAGGTCGCTGCGCATGCGCCAGAGCTCGGCGCGGATGCGGTCGCCGTCGAGCGCGGGCGAGCTCACCGCAAGGTAGAGCGCGCCGTTGAACGGCACCATGTCGGAGAAGCCCTTGTTGCCGACCACGCCCGCCTGCGTCGGCAGGCGGCCGCCCCCCTTGTCGATCAGCTTCTGCCAGCTGGGGAGGCAGGTCTGCAGGCGAATGCTCGTGCAGCCCTGCGTGCGCCACACCTGCGCGCCGGTCACCTCGTTGCTCACGCCCGCGTACAGGTATCCGTTCCAGGCGACCATGCTGAAGAACGAATTGTTGTCGGGATCGCCCATGCGCATCGCGCTGTAGTTGCGCCACGTGCCCGAGCCTGCCGGATCGTCGTTGGCGAGCACGATCGGATTGTCGGCGCGATCGGAGTCGAAGCTCGCGGCGTCGGTGCCGAACTGGCCCACCGGCGTGGTGATCAGCGTCGTCTTGCCGCTCGCTTCCGTGAAGCACACCATCGTGCGGAAGCCGACGGCCGGCGTGGGATAGCCGAAGCGCGAGACGGTGTTGAAGTTGACGCCGTCCGTCGTCCACAGGATGTTGCCCTGGAGCACGCCGAGCGTGGAGATGAAGAGGTAGTTCGTGCCGCGGAACGTGCAGGAGGTCATCCAGCGATAGCCGAACTCGCGCGGGCCGCCCGACAGCGCCGAGTACGGCGCCTCGAGCACCTTCGCCCACGTGCCGCTCTTGCCGTCGGCGCCGGCGGGCGTGTAGGCCCAGATCTGCCCGGCGCCCGGCTGCCCCGTCGCGGGATCGACCTCGAACTGGCCGGTGCCCACCAGCAGCTTGCCCTTGAACCACGCCATCGACCACGCGTAGTCGTTCTTGCGCGTGCCGTCGGCATGGGCGCCGTCGATCGCCTGCTCGAAGCCGAGCGACGACAGCAGCGTGAAGTCCTCGTCGCCGTTCAGCAGGTCGACTGCGTGCACCGGCGCACATACGAGCGCGAACGGCAGCGCGACAAGCAGCAACAGCTTGTTGCGCACAACGGTGCGCATCCGTTGGAGGAAGGTCGAGGGCATTGCGCGGACTCCTTGCGCATGCGGATGCACGCGCGGAACAGTAGGTCAGGCTCGCATGCGAGCGGCACGTCGTCAAGGACGTTTCGCGCTATGCAAATGTCATTGGGAAACGGTTGCGCGAGAGGCGCAACGTGCGTTCGGTGGAGCGGGCCCTCACGACCCGAACGTCACCGCGCCGTGAACCCGCCGTCGATGGCAAACACGGCCCCCGTGATGTACGCGGCACGGTCGGATGCAAGAAACACCGCCATCTCCGCAATCTCGTCGACCGTCCCGAGCCGTCCCTGCGGCACCAGCATCTTCGCGAGCGCGGCGCGGCTCACCATCTCGGTGTCGACGAAGCCGGGGCACAGGCAATTCACGCGCACGTTGCGCATCGCGAACTCCAGCGCGGCGGTGCGCGTCAGCTGCACCACGCCGCCCTTCGACGCCGCGTACGCCGCGTGATTCGCGAAGCCGACGAGCCCGAAGACCGACGCGTTGTTCACGACCGTGCCGCCGCCGCCCGCGAGCATCGCGGGGATGGCGTGCTTCATCGTGAGGAACGTGCCGGTGAGATTCACCGCGAGCACCTGCGCGAACTCGCCGGCGTCGAGCACGGTGAGCGCCGCCTCGCGGCCCTTGATGCCCGCGTTGTTGACGAGCACGTCGAGGCGGCCGTGCGCGGCGAGCGTCGCGCGCACGAGCTCGCCCACGTCGTCCTCGACCGTGATGTCGGTGCGCACGAAGCGAGCGGTGCCGCCGTCGGCGACGATCTTCGCCGCGACGTCGGCGCCCGCGTCGTCGCGATCGGCGAGCACCACGCTCGCGCCGGCCTGCGCCATGCGGTGCGCCAGCGCGCGGCCGATGCCGCCCGCGGCGCCGGTGATCACGGCGACGCGACCCTCAAGCTCGTCGCGCGCATGCGAAGACGTGCCCTGCACCGGAGTCGTCATGCGGACCTCGCGTGTTCGGAAGCAGCCGGCATCGCGCCCGGCAGCGGTGGCAGCGCGCGCCGTGCCTGCGCCGCATCGAGGCCGAACTCGGCGAGCGTGTAGCGCGCCCGCACCGAGCGCGCGCGCCGCGCCTGGCGCAGGTAGCGCAGCACCGCATCGGCGGTGCCCGGCGGCTCGGGCAGCGCGAAGTGCGCGAGGATCGCGCGCACGGTGGGCAGCGGCGACTCCACGATTGCGTCGTAGTCGACGTCGAGGAAGCGCGGCGCCGACGCGGGCCACTGCGCCCGCGCGGCGCGCGCCGCGTCCTGCATGCGCGCCAGCATCGGCAGCACGCGCGCCCCGACCGCCGCGCGATCGGGCGCCGGCGTCACGAGCTGCTGCAAACACAACGCGAGGCCCGCGGTGGACGCGGCCACCGACCCCGCGTCGCGGCGCGTGAACACGACGCGCGCGTCCGGGTACGCGCGCAGCAGTTCCGGCAGCGCCGCCATGTGCGCGGGCGCCTTCAGCACCCAGGTGCACGCGGGCTGGCGGTAGGCGAGTGCCGCGAGGTGCGGGCGATGCATGTCGTACGCGCCGCGAAAGCCGGTCGCGTAAAGATGCGCCTCGTGCGTCGGGGCCGTGAACACACCGGTGTGCAGGAGCTGGAACGCGTTCTGGAGGAGCGGGTTGCATTCCTCGGGCACGTCGGTGCCGAACTCGTGCGACGCCATGAGGCGCGGGGACACGCGGCGCGCGAAGCGCATGTCGGCCTCGTAGCGCCGGCGGTGCGCGGCGAGCACGCGCGGCGTCGCCACGCCCGGCGGCGCCGACGGCAACCGCGTCTCCCAGCCGCGCAAGGTGCGCAGGCCGGGCACGGCGGCGAGGAGGTTCTGCAGCAGCGTGGTGCCCGTGCGCGGCAGGCCGGCAATGACGATCGGCCCCGTGATCGGCGTGGCCGGCAGGTCGGGATACGCGCGCGGCCACGCGACGAGCCGCAGCCGGTTCGCCAGCGCGGCGCCGACGAGCGACGCAAACACCTGGCGACCGGTGGCATCGGCGTGCGCGTGGTGTGCGAAGTCCTGCAGCAGCAGGCGCAGCGGCACAAGGAATGCCGGGTCGCCGAAGTCGTGGAGCCCGGTCGCGGCGCGCGCCCGCGCGAGCAGCGTGTCCTCGTCGACGCGCGTGCCGCGGTAGCCCAGCAGCGTGGCCGCGGCGAGCGCGGCGTTCCACGGCGTGCGCAGCGGCATCCCGTCGCTCATCGCGGCGCCTGCGCGAGCGCGACGACGTGATCGGCCGCGGCCGCCGTGCCGCCGGCGTCGCGCAGCGACGCGCCGGCCACGCGTGCCTGCGCGCGATAGCGCTCGTCGTGGAGGACGGCCTGCACCGCCTCGTGCAAGTCGTGCGCCGACGCGCGGCCGTAGCGCACGCGCACCGCCGCCCCGGACGCCACCAGCTTGCCGGCCGTGATGAAGTTGTCGGTCCACACCGGCGCGACCACCTGCGGCAGGTCGAACGCGAGTGCGTCGAGCGCCGTCGAGCCGCCGTGGGTCAGCACCGCCTGCACGTGCGGGAACAACGCGAGCTGCGGCAGCCACGGCCGCACGACGAAGTTCGCCGGCGCGTCCGCGAGCACGCCCGGCGGCGCGCTCACGAGCACCTGCAGGTCGACGTCGCGCAACGCGGCGCACAGGGCGGCGAAGAAGCGATGCGCGCTGCCGGCCACCACCGAGCCCAGCGACACCAGCACGCGCGGGCACGGGCGCAGCGCCGGCCACGGGAAGTCGTCGTTCTCGATGCGGCGCGCGAGCGGCGGACCCACGAACCGGAAGGCGGGCGGCGGCGCGGCGGTGCCGGCCAAGTAACGCGACGTGTACAGCAGCACGAGCGACGGCGACAGGTCGGCATGCTCGCTGCGCGGAAGACCCGCGGCCGCCTCCTCCTCCGCGTGCCACGCGGCGAGCCAGCGGCGCAGCGCCGGATGCTCGTCGGCCGGGTCGAGCTGCGCGATGCCGGTGGCCGCCGACGTCGCCCAGCGCACGCCATGCCGGCGCGCCGCGAACGCGCCGGCGAGCGCATGCTGGTCGGCGACGATCACGTCGGGCGCGAACGCGCGCACCGCCGCGTCGACGTCCGCCGCCATCGCGCGCGCGAGCGGCCGCAGGATCTCGTCGTAGAACCACGTCACCTCCGCGGCGCCGAAGCGCGGCGGCCGCTCGCGGCCGCGCGCGGTGATGGCACGCGCATCGGCATCCGCCGGCGTGTCGAACAGCGTCGCGGCGGGCGGCAGCAGGTGGCGCAGCGATGAGTGCGTGACCCACGCGACCGCGTGCCCGCGCGCCGCGAGCTCGCGGCCGATCGCCACCAGCGGCACGAGGTGCGCGGCGAACGGCGCGGCGACGAGGAGGACGCGGCTCAACGCGCCGCCCCCCGCGCAGCGGCGCACGCACGATCGGCACGCGACGCCGGGTCCGTCATTCCGGCAACCGGTCGAGCCAGCCCGTGATGGCGTCGCGCAGCGCGTTCGGCGCCTCGAGCAGCACGGTGTGGCCCATGCCGGGCACCGCGACCACCGTGACGTCGCGCAGCAGCGCGCGGTAGCGCGCCTCGTCGTGGCGCAGCTCCGAGCGCTCGCCGTACACCGCGAGCACCGGGCACGCGATGCGCGCGATCTGCGCGTCGCTGATCGGCGTCTCGCGCGCGAGGTCCGCGATCAGCGACGTATCGCGCGCGAGCCCCACGGCCGTGCGCACGCCGGGGCTGCGCCTCTGCTTGCGATGGCGCAGCACGTCGTCGATGGTGGCCGAGCGGCGCGCCTGCGCGGCTTCGTCCGCCGCGCCGCCGCGCAGCGCCGCGTTCTCCTCGAGCCAGCGGCAGAAGAGCTCGTAGGCGCGGCGATCGCGCTCGTCGGGATCGACCGCGAGGATCTCCGTGAGCTCCTTCGTGAAGTCGGGGATGCCCGACTGCGGATCGATGAGCACCAGCGCGCGCACGCGCTGCGGATGCGCCGCCGCGGCGCGCATCACGATCTGCCCGCCCCAGCTGTTGCCGACCAGCACCACCGGCGCGTCCGCGCCGGTGGCGTCGAGCAGCGCGACCAGGTCGTCGACCATGTCGTCCATCGTGTAGCCGGTGGCCGGCTGCTCCGAGCGGCCGTGGCCGCGCAGGTCGTACAGCAGCACGCCGCCGCGCGCGGCGAGCGCGGGCGCGATGGAGAGGTAGTAGCTCGCGTGGCTGTCCATCACGAGGCCGTGGACCAGCACCGTGCGCGGCGCGCCCTCGCCCATGCGGACGACGTTGAAGCGCACGCCGCGGACGGTGACGTCAGCCATCGCAGAACTCGCGGATCGCGGCCGCCAGCGCCACCGGCGCCTCCACCGGCAGCGCGTGGCCGCCTTCGAGCAGCACGAGGCGCGCACCCGGCACGCGCGCCACGAGCCGCTCGCGCGTCGCGCTCACCACCGGGCCGCCGCGCGTCGCGTAGCAGAGCAGGAGCGGCCGCGCGAAGGACGCGAGCTCGTCGTCGGTGAAGTCGGGCTCCGCGAGCAGGTCGTCGAACAGGCTCGTGCGATGCGCGAGCTCGTCGAGCTGCGCGAGCAGCCGCCGCCACGGCCGCCCGCCGCGCTCGGCGCTCGCATGGCGGATCATCGGCAGCAGCGCGAGCAGGTCGACCGGCGACGCGGTGCGGGCCCGCGCGAGCCACTCGGCGGTCATGAGCGGCAGCGGCGTATCCACCATCACGACGCGCGCGACGTGCTCCGGATGATCGAGCGCGTAGCGCAGCGCGATCGCGCCGCCCGCGCTGTGGCCGACGAGCGTCACCGGGGCGTCCGGCGCGTGGCGCGCGAGCACGCGCGCCAGATCACCGGCCTGCGCGCGCACGCCGTAGCCGTCCGCGGTGGCGGGTGTCAACCCGTGGCCGCGCAGGTCGTACATCAGCACGCGGTGCTCGCGCGCGAGCGCGGGCGCCACCGCGAAGTACCACGTGGACAGCGATCCCACCAGCAGGCCGTGCAGCAGCACGACGGTCGACCCGCCACTGCCGAGCGCCTGCGTGTGCAGCGTCAGCCCGTCGAAGTCTTCGACTGGCATTGCGCGATGTGATCGACGAGCTGGCCCACCGTCAGGTTGATGATGTCGTCGAGCTCCATGCCGGACAGCCACGCCGGGAAATCGACGGTGTCGCCGAAGCGCGCCTGGATCTTTTCCGAAAGCGCCGCGAGCTCGATGCTCTCCATCTCGAGGTCCTGGCTGAACTTGGTGGCCGCGGTGATCGGCCGCTCCTGCACCCACTCCTCGCCGATGACCTCGCTGATCATGGCGGCGAGCTCGCGCAGGATCTCCGCGCGCCGCGCGTCCATGTCGTTTCCCGCATCCGTCATCGCGCCCCGCCTTCCGTTCGTTGCCTGCCCATGCCACCGCTCCTTGCGCGCGCCCACCGCGCGCTACGTTGTCCACGCGATCACGTGCTCGCCGCGGCGCCGGGTCTCCACCCAGCGGCCGGCCACGCGCACGCGCTCGCCGTCGATTGCCTCGATCGCCACGCGCCGCGGGTGCCCGGCGAGTCCCGTGCCCTGCGCCTTGCCCGCGGCCTCCTTGGCGGCCCACAGCCGCGTCAGCCATTCGTCCTGCGCCACGGCGGGCAGCAGCGCCCGTTCCGCATCACCGAGGACGAGCGACGCGAATCCCTCGCCGCGCGCCTCGACCTTCTCGATGTCGATGCCCGGATCGCGGCCCTCGGCGGCGATCGCGACCGCCAGCGCGCCCTTGTGCGCGAGCGACACCCGCAGGTCGCGTGCGTAGGGCCCGCGCGCCACGGGCCGCCCCGCGGCATCCGACTCGATCGTGATCTCGACGGGATAGAGCGGCCCCTCGCCCGCGTCGAGCACGAGCCGGCGCAGCGCGTCCTTGGCCGCGATGCGGCCCAATAACCATTCGGTACGCCGCTGCGCCTCGCGCACGCCGCCCGCCGCGGCGATCTCCTCGCGGTTGAGGAAGCGCCGCGCGAGGAACTCGAGCGACGCGGACGACCAGCCGGGATCGCTGACCGTCACGTAGCCCTCCGCTTCCGCGCGCGCGAGCAGCACGGCACCCGGCTGCCGCATCACCTCGAACATGCCGCCGCCGGTCTGGAAGCGCCAGTCCTCCCAGCCGGTGACGCGCGCATGCACGCGCTCGCCTTCGCGCAGCTCGAGGTCCGCGCGCACGTCGTGGCGCCCGACGTGGCGGATCCACGCCGTGCACTGCACGCGTGTACCGGGCGCCGGCTCAGGGCCGAAGAAGTCGATGCGCCGCACGCGGATCGGCATCGCCAGCCGGTCGTTGGCCGCCGCCTGCATGAGCCACAGGCCGACGAGCTGGCCCGCGTTGTCGAGCAGCGCGCCCTTCGCCGGTTGCGCGACCAGCGTGCCCGCAAGCCCGTGCGCGCCATGCGCGGTGAAGGCCTCGATGCCGCGATAGCGCGGGCCGTGGAAGAGCCAGCCGTCGCGGTACACCGCGTCGGCGGCGATGGGGAACGGCGTGCTCTCGCCGAGCGGCTCGTGCGACGGCGGCGGTGCAGGCGGGAAGCGGTCGGCCATGTGCACCGTCGCCTCCACGAACGCGCCGAGCTCGACGTGGATGTGGTCCGCGTCCACGAAGCGCGCGACGGTCGCCACGCGCGTCGGCGGCTCGACGTGCAGCCACTTGCGCGCCTGCACCTTCTCGACCGCAACGGGCACGCGCGACGGATCGAGCTTGCGCGCGAGGTCCATCACGAGCGCGATCGACATCGTCATCGGCACCGCGGGCGCGCAGTCCTCGAACGCGGACCACCCCGGCGGCTGCGGGATGAGGCAGTGGTCGGCGAGCTCGGGATACGTCGCGCGCGAGAGGACGATCTCCTCGCGGCGCTCGCGCAACGGCGCAGGGGCAGGTGCGGCGACCACCGCGCCGCCGTCGCGCGGCGCGACCCGCCGCAGCATCGCCTGCACGGCATCCTGCGCCGCCGCGATCTCGCGCAGGTTGTCCGCGAGCGCAGCCGCGATGGGATCGCCCGCCGGGGCCACCGGCCGCGGCGCGTCGCGCGCGAGCGGCGGCAGGTCGAGCACGATGCGCGGCGCGGCCAGCGCGAGCGACATCTTCCGCGGTGCGCGCGTCGGCGCGGACGGCGCGGCAGGCGCGAGCCCGGCCGCCGCGAGGTCGACGGCGCCGCCCTCGACGAACCACGCCGCGCACGCCCGCTGCAGTTGCGCGAGGCCGCCGCGCCCGGGCAGCGCGACGCCGATCGCGTGGTGCGGACGTCCCGCGAGCACGTCGTCCACGAACGCCGCGAGGCTGCCGATGCCGACCTGCACGAACACGCGCACGCCGTCGGCATACAGCGCCTCCACGAGCTCGCGGAAGCGCACGGGTTGCGTGAGATGCTCGCGGAAGAGCGCGCGCACGGCGTCCTCGTCCTGCGGATAGCGCGCGCAGGTCGTCGCGGACCACAGCGGGATCGACGCGGCGCGCAGCGGGAAGCGGCGCAGCTGGCGCTCGTAGAACCCGACCTGCGGCGCGAGCGCCGGCGAATGGAATCCCGAGCGGAACGGCAGGATCTCGAACAGCACCTGCGCCGCGCGCAGGCGCCGCGCGGCCTCCGCGACGGCCGCCTGCGGCCCGCAGACGATCGCCTGGTGCGCGCAGTTGTCGTGCGACAGGTGCAGCCCCGGCACGTCGCCCACGAGCGCCTGCAGGCGCGCTGCGCCGGTGCCGGCCGCGAGATAGGTGACCGGCGCCACCTCCAGCGTGCCCGGCGTGAGCTGCGCGAGGAAGTCCTCGACGCTGCCGTCGACCATGCCCGACGCGAGCATGCCCGACCACTCGCCGATGCTGTGCCCCGCGATCGCGTCGGGGTGCATGCCGCAGCGGCCGAGCACGCCGGCGTAGAACGCGTTGAGCGCGATGACCGCGGCACCCTGGTGCTCGAGGTCGGGCGCGCCGAGCGCCGGCGCGGGCAGCGCGAAATGCCGTGCGATGTCGTCGACGTCGGGTGCGAACGCGGCCTCCACGCCGGGGAACAGGAAAGCGGTCCGGCCGCCTTGCGCGATGAGCCCGGGACCCGCGACGTAGATCGCGTCGCGGCCGCGCCGCGCGCGCCCGGCGGCCACGGCCTTGGTCGCGATCGCGACGCGCGCGGGCGACGGATCGAACACCGCGGCGCGCCACGGGCCTTCGCCGCCGCTCACGCCATGCGCGAGCGCGGCGAGCAGGCCTTCGCGATCGGCCGCCGCGCACACCAGCGCGGCCTCGCCGTCGTGCCGTCGCGCATCGCCGTGGCGCGCGCGTGCCGCAACGGGCTCCGCGCCGTCGAGGATGACGTGCGCATTGATGCCGCCGAAGCCGAATGCGTTCACCGCCGCGCGCCGCAGTCGGTCCTCCCACGGCTCCGCGGCCAGCGGGATGCGGAAGCGCGTCTGTGCGAGCGCGGGCAGCGGATCGTCGCAATGCAGCGTGGGCGGACGCACGCCGTGATACACCGCGAGCGCCGCCTTGATGAGCCCCGCCGCGCCGGCCGCGGGCATCGCGTGGCCGATCATCGACTTCACCGAGCCGAGCGGCACGCGCGCCGAGGGCGCATCGCACGTGCCGAAGATGCGCGCGAGCGTCGCGAGCTCGGCGGTGTCACCGGCCTGCGTCGCGGTGCCGTGCGCTTCCACCAGGCCGACCGTCGCGGGCTCGAGCCCCGCCGCCTGCCACGCGCGCGTGAGCGCGAGCGCCTGGCCCTCGACGCGCGGCGTGAGCAGGCTCACGTCGCGGCCATCGCTCGCCACGCCGGTGCCGCGGATCACCGCGTAGATGCGGTCGTCGTCGCGGCGCGCATCGGCGAGCCGCTTCAGCACCACCATGCCGACGCCTTCGCCGATCAGCAGGCCGTCGGCGTTGCGGTCGAACGGGCGGATCTTCTGGCTGCGCGACAGCGCGCCGAGCTGCGAGAAGACGCTCCAGAACGCCATGTCGTGGCACAGGTGCACGCCGCCGACGATCGCCATGTCGGCGGCTCCCTCGCCCAGCTCGCGGCACGCGTGGTCGACCGCGACCAGCGTGCTCGCGCACGCGGCGTCCACCGTGTACGCGGAGCCGGCGAGGTCGAGCCGGTTGGCGATGCGCGACGCGACGAGGTTGGGCACGAGGCCGATGGCGGTGTCCGGGCCGTAGATGCCGCAGCGCGCCTGGAACGCGCGCTTCACTTCTGCGACGCGCTCGGGCGGCAGCTCGGGCAGCAGCGTGCCGAGCGCATCGACCAGCTGCTGCGCGCCGCGCGTCAGGTTGACGAGGCGCACGATGCCGGGGCCGAGGTAGTTGCCGCGCCCGACGATGACGCTCGTCTTCGCGCGCGCGAACGGCCGCGACTCGTAGCCGGCGTCGCGCATCGCGGCCACCGCGACGTCGAGCGCGAGCAGCTGGTCGGGCTCCGCGCCCTGCGCGGCGACCGGCATGATGCCGTAGGCGGTCGGGTCGAACGTCGCGTAGTCGTCGACGAAGCCGCCGCGGTGCGCGTAGAAGCGGTCGGGCGCGCTCGACGCCGGATCGAAGTACAGCGGATCCCAGCGTGAGGGCGGGACGTCGGTGATCGCGTCCACGCCGTCGCGCACGTTGCGCCAGTAGGTCGCGAGATCGGGCGCCTTCGGGAAGATGCACGCCATCCCGATGATGGCGACGTCGCGCTCGGCCACGGTGCGGAGTCCGGCGGCCGTCAGCGCATGGCCGACGGATCGCCGCGCATCAGGATCACCTGCGCGTCCTCGGGCGAGCCGTACAGGAGCTCGTCCAGGAAGCTCGCGACCCCCGCGGGCGGCTCGATGAGCCCGATGCCGCGGCGCGCGTACTCGCGCGAGAGCTCGGGCGACACCATGCCGGCGTCGTTCCACGGCCCCCAGTTGATCGACAGCACGCGCGCGTTCCGCTTGCGGCGCAGCAGCGTCGCGAGGCGGTCGAGCACGTCGTTCGCGGCCGCGTAGTCGCTCTGCCCGCGGTTGCCGAACGTCGCCACGATGCTGGAGAAGAACACGATGAACGACACGTCGTCGCGCACGTGCTCGGCGATGGCGAGCGCGCCGTTGACCTTGGTCTCGAACACGCGCGCGAACGACTCGCGGGTCTTGTCGCGCGCGAGCTTGTCCTCGACCACGCCTGCGCCGTGTACGACGCCGTCGAGGCGACCGTGGCGGCGATAGATGTCCGCGAAGAGCGCGGCCATCGCCGGCCGGTCGCGCACGTCGAGCGCGTGGTACACGGGAAGCGCACCGGCCGCGCGCAGCGCCGCCAGCGTGGCGGCCACCTCGCGCTGCGCGAGGATGCGCGCGCACTGCGCATTGATCTCGGCGGGCTTGCGCCCGGGATGGCGCGCGACGAGCAGCGCACGCAGCGCGCGCTCGTCGTGCGCGGCCGCGAGCTCCGCGTCCTCCGCCTCGGCCGCGACCGGCGTGCGCCCGACGAGCTCGAGGCGGCAGCGGTAGCGCGTCCCCAGCGCCAGCGCGATGCGCGCCGTGATGCCGCGCGCGCCGCCGGTGAGCAGTACGACGGAATTCGCGTCGAGCGCAAGATTGGAGGCCTGCGCGGGCGTGCCCTCGCGCTCGGCGCGCACGACCTGCAGCGCGTGGCGCGTGCCGCCGGTGTAGTCGACTTCACCGGCACTGTCGGTGCAGTTCAACTCGGCCATGATCAGGTCGGCGAGCGTGGCCGTATCCGCCTGCGGCGCGAAGTTCGCGATGCGGATGTGGCGGTCGGGCCATTCCTTGCGCAGGCTCTTCACGAGCCCCGACACGCCGCCCGCGGGCGGCATCCACGTCGCCGCGCTTGTCACATCGGCATCGCGCGCCGCCCTCCCGGCGACCAGCACGTGGCTCGCGCCGCCCATGAGCGCGCCGCGCACGCGGCCGAAGAGCGCGGCGACGTCGTCGGCCGACCAATCGGCGCGCAGCGGCGTGAGGTCGACCAGAGCGGCGGACCCGAGCGTGCCGGCCTCGCCGTTCACCGCCTTGCCGCGGCTGCCCGCCGCCGCGAGGCTGCCGAGCAGCGCGCTCTCGAGCGGCGCCGGCGCACCGACGATCTCGATGTCGCGGCCGGCGAGCTGCCACGCGCCATTTGCGCGCTGCAGCGGCTCGAGCGCGACGATGTAGCGGGCGACGTCGGCGGCGGGTGCGGTCGCAGGTGATGCGGTTTCGCTCGCCGCGTCGGCAACCGTCGTGACGGGCGAGCCCGTCGCGGACGTCGCCGCCCCCGGCGCGGCAGGTGCCGCGAGCCCGCGCAGCGCGTCGATGATCCCGCGCAGCGTCTTGATCGCGACGATGTGCTCCGGCAGCTCGCCGCGCGCGCCGTCGGTGCCCATGCGCTCGGCGATCGCGCCCAGGATCTCCACGCGCTTGATGGAGTCGATGGACAGGTCCGCCTCGAGGTCGAGATCGAGGTCCAGCATCTCGAGCGGATAGCCGGTGCGCTGGCTCACGATGTCGAGCAGGATCGCGGCGACGTCGAGCGGGGCGTCCGCGGCGTCGCTCGCCGCGGGCGCGGCGATCACCTCGGCGGCGATCGCCGCCGGCGGCGGCGACGCGACTGCCGGCACGCGCGTGGCCTGCGTGTCGATCGCCGGGCGCTCGCTGCCGGCCGCCTCGCCGAGGTAGCTCAGCATGACGCGGCGCTGCGTCTCGACCATCTCGCGCATGCCGCGCAGGTATTCGAGCACCACGGCCTCGCGCTCGTCGCCGGCCGCCGGGGCCGGGGTGCCGAACGCCGGCAGCGGCACCGGTGCCGTGACCGGCCGCAGCGCATGCGCCGGCGGATCGCCGCGCATCGGCCACGCGCGCTGCCCGTCCACCCACCATGCGCTCGGCGCGGGCGCCGGCGGCGGTGCGTCGAGCGTGAAGTGCGTCATCGTGCGGCCCGCGAACAGCGGCGCGACGTCGAGCGTCACGCCCTGCACCGCGAGCTGCGCGAGTGCGGACAGGAATTGCGCGATGCCCGGCTCGCCCGGACGGTCACAGGCGATCGCGACATGCGGCCGCTTGCCGAGGATGCGCGACACGAGCCCGGTCAGCACGCGGCCGGGGCCCGCCTCGACGAACACGCGCGCGCCCTCGGCGTACATCGCCTCGATCTCGGCGGCGAAGCGCACGGGCATGCCGATGTGCTCCGCGAGGCGTGCGCGGATCGCATCGGGTGCGTCCGGATACACGTCTGCCGCGACATTCGAGTAGACCGGCACCTGCGGCGCCGCGACGGCCACCGCCGCGAGATCGCGCGCGAACGTCGCGCACGCGCCGCGCACGAGCGGGCTGTGGAACGCGCACGCGACCGGGATCTCCTTCGCGGCCACGCCGGCGGCCATGAGCCGTTCGACGGCTTCCGCGATGGCCGCGCGCGGCCCGGACAGCACCGATTGCTCGGGCGAGTTCTCGTTGGCGACGACCACGCCCGCGATGTCCGCGACGTGCGCCTGCACCGCCGTCGCATCGCCGACCACCGCAGCCATGGTGCCGGCATCGGGCGCGTCCGCGCACGCTTCGAGGATGCGCGCGCCGCGCAGCGCCGAGAGCGCGAGCAGGTCCGCCTCGGACAGCGCGCCCGCGACGCACAGCGCGACGAGCTCGCCGTAGCTGTGGCCGGCGAGCATGTCAGGCCGCACGCCGCAGCGTCCGAGCAGCGAGGCCACCGCGAGCCCGCCGATGCCGAGCGTGGGCTGCGCCACGCGCGTGTCGGTGATCGCGGCGCGTTGCGCGTCCTCCTCGCCCTCGCGCCACGGCGTGGCGGGGAACAGGCGCTCGCACCAGCGCGCGCCGAGCTCGAGGTAGCGCCCGAGGTCGGGGAACGCGATGAAGAGGTCGGCGAGCATGCCCACGCGCTGCGAGCCCTGCCCGGGGAACAGGAAGGCGACCTTGCCCTCGTGCGCGAGCGGCGTCTCGGGCGCGACGAACACGCCCGGCGCCTTGCGCCCTTCGCGCGCCGCATCGAGCTTCGCGCGCAGGTCCTCGCGGTCGCGGGCAACGAGTGCGATATGCACGGCGCCCGCGCCATCGCACGTGGCGCGCGCGAGGTCGCGCAGCGGCGCGTCGCAGGTGGCGGCGACCTGCGCGAGCGCGTCGAGCTGCTTCAGTGCCTCGGCGCGGTCGCGGCCGCGCAGCAGGAAGAGCTCCGCGGGCCACTGCGCGCTGCCGGTCTCGGCGGTTGCGGCACCATGCTCGGCCAGCACGACGTGGAAATTGGTGCCGCCGAAGCCGAACGCGCTGACCCCGGCCATGCGCCGGTCCGCGATCCACGGCCGCGGCACGTTCGACAACGTGAACGGCGATTCGGGCGTCCACGCGGGATTGGGCGTGCGCACGTTCTGCGTGGGCGGCAGCACGCGGTGATGCAGCGCGAGCGCGCTCTTCACGAGCCCCGCGAGACCCGCGGCGCACTTGGTGTGCCCGATCTGCGATTTGATCGAGCCGAGCGCCGTGCTGGCCGGCGCGGCGCCGGCGTCCGCGAAGAAGCCATTCAGCGTCTCGAGCTCGGTGCGATCGCCGACGACCGTGCCGGTGCCGTGCGCCTCCACGAGGCCGACGTCACGTGGATCCACGCCGGCGCGCCGGTACGCGCGCTCCAGCGTGCGCGCCTGGCCCTGCGCGCGCGGCGCGGTGAGGCCCAGGCTCTTGCCGTCGCTCGCGCTGCCCACGCCCTTGATCACCGCGTAGATGCGGTCGCCGTCGCGCTCCGCGTCGGCCACGCGCTTCAGCACCACCACGGCCACGCCTTCGCCGAGCGCGATGCCGTCCGCGGCCGCGTCGAACGTGCGGCACTGCCCCGTCGGCGACAGCGCGTGCACGCTCGCGAACGCCAGGTAGTCGACGATGCTGTTGTGCACGTCGGCGCCGCCGCAGATCACCATGTCGCTGGTGCCGGCGGTGAGTTCCTTGCACGCGAGATCGACGGCCGCGAGCGACGAGGCGCACGCCGCGTCCACCGTGTAGTTCGCGCCGCCGAGATCGAGCCGGTTCGCGACGCGGCCCGCGATCACGTTGGCGAGGATGCCGGGGAACGAATCCTCGGTCATCGACGGCAGCGCATCGGCGAGCGGCTGCGGCAGCGGCCCGACGTACTGGCGCCACAGCGCGCGGAAGCCGTACGCGCCGGCGAGGTCGGTGCCCGCTTCCGCACCGAAGATCACGGACGTGCTCTCGCGATCGAAGGGCCGCGCGTCGTACCCCGCGTCCTCGAGCGCGCGGCGGCTCGCCTCGAGCGCGAGGAGCTGCACCGGCTCGATCGCGGCGAGCGACAGCGGCGGGATGCCGTAGCGCAGCGGATCGAAGCGGACGGGATCGAGGAAGCCGCCCCACTTCGACGGCGTCATCTCGCCGCTCGTCGATTGCGGATCGTAGAACGTGTCGACGCGCCAGCGCGTTTCCGGGACCTCGCGGATGCTGTTCACGCCGGCCAGGATGTTGGCCCAGAACGCCGCGGTGTCGGGCGCGCCCGGCATGATCGCCGCCATGCCGACGATCGCGATGTCGGCGTCGCGCGTGTCCGTGCGCACGTCGGGCAGCGCCACGAGATAGGCGGCCGAGCCGGCGCCGACGTCGCGATGGAGCTCCGCGACCGTGGTGAGTCCCGCGCGCAGCGCCGCGATCTCGCCCAGCATCACCATCCCTTCCCGCGCCTGCGTGTCGACGTCCACCGCGACGAGCGCGTCGCCCTCGCGCCGCAGCCCTTTCGCCGCGACGCGTAGCCGGCCCACGTTGAACGTCTCCAGCCGCTGCCACACTTCCTGCGCCGGCAGGCCCGCGGCCACGAGGCGATCGCGCTCCTGCGCGAACAGGCGCACGAACGGCGTGTCGGCGCAGCGCGTGGCGTGGCCGGGTGCCGTTTCGAGGAGCACCGTGTGCGTGCAGGCGACCGCCGCGTCCTGGAACCCGGGCAGGATGGCGCCGCTCGCCACGGCCTCCTGCGTGAACAGGTACGCGGTGCCCATCAGCACCCCGATCGCCGCGCCGCGCTCGACGAGCGGCGCGGCCATCGCGGCCACCATCGCCGCGGAGCGGGCGTCGTGGATGCCGCCGGCGAACACCACCTCGAGCTCCTCCGGGTTGGCGTGCGCGAGCAGCCGCTCGACCTGCGCTTCCCACAGCGCGAAGCTCGTGCGCGGGCCGACGTGCCCGCCGCACTCCGAGCCTTCGAACACGAAGCGGCGCGCGCCCTGCTTCAGGAACAGGTCGAGCAGCCCCGGCGACGGCACGTGCAGGAAGCACGCGGTGCCGGCGTCCTCGAGCGGCTTCGCCTGCGCGGGACGTCCGCCGGCGATCAGCGCCACCGGCGGCTGCCATTTACGCACGACCGCGAGCTGCTCCTCGCGCAGCTCGGCGGGCACGAAGCCGAGGATGCCTACACCCCACGGACGCCCGGCCAGCCGTTGCGAGGCGTCGGCGAGCAGCGCATCGATCTCCGGACCGCGCATCAGCGCGAGCGCGAGGAACGGCAGGCCGCCCGCCTCGGCCACGCTGTGCGCGAACGCCGCGCGATCGCTCACGCGCGTCATCGGCCCCTGCAGGATCGGGTAGCGCGTTCCGCGCCGCGTCGCGAGCCTCGCGTCCTCGGCGAGCGCGCGCTGCCGGCGCGCCGCGACGAGATCGTGGTCGATGCGCGCCAGCACGCCGCGCACGAGGCCGCCGACGCTGCGGTAGCGCTCCGCGAGCGGACGTGCGAACGCGGCGTCCTGGCCCGCCGGGAGCAGTTGCCGCAAGAGATCGTCGCCGCCGAGGCGCGATCCGGCGCGACCGTCCTGCGCGAGCTCCTGCACCGGCAGGTCCGGGCGCGTGAACACGCGATAGCCGTCGACGACGACGGTCTCGCTGCCGTCCATCGCCGACACCGCCTGGCGCACGGAGGCGGGCAGCGTCGACTCGCGCAGCAGCGCCACCTGCGCGTCGAGCACGACGCCCGCCGCGCCGCCGGCCATCGCGGCCGATGCGGTGTGCGCGCCGATGCCGCCCTGCGCGAACACCGGCAGCGGCACGACGCCCGCGATGGCCTGCAGCAGCACGAACATGCCCTGCTCGCCGATGCGGCCGCCGCTTTCGTGGCCCTTCGCGATGACGCCGTGCGCGCCCGCGGCATGCGCGGCCTTCGCCTCGGCGAGCGAGGTGGCCTGCACCAGCACGCGCAGGCCGCGCCACGGCGCGAGGGGCGCGCCCGCGGGCAGCACGACGGTGCCGATGCATGGGGGAAGCGTCTCGCGCGACCACGCGATGCCCTCGGGGATGCGCACGCCGAGCGTGCCGTCGGCGGCAGGGGTCAGGCGGGCGAGCGCCTGGCGCGCCGCCCGCTCATTGCGGCCGAGGTCGAGCACGCCGAGCGCACCGGCGCGGTGCGCGGCCAGCACGACATCGGGATCCGGACGCTCGAAAGGGGAGAGGACAACGACCCGGCGCAGCCACTGCGTCATGCGATGCCTCCACTGGAAAACGACAGGAATGCACGCCGGGACGACCGCGGGATGGCGGGGCAGGAAGTGAGGCCCGTGCGTACGCGCTACTCTACCGAAAGTAGTCGTTGCCGCGAATGCCCGCAAGTGAATTTCCCGCATCCGATGCGGGAGTTGTCCATCACAGATGCGCGGAGAATGCCAATGACATGGCGGGCCCGTTTCTGCCGTGATGCGCCCCTCATCCCGGCCTTCTCCCCGCGGGGATGAGCGGATGGGGGCTACTCGGTCGCGCTGGCGTTTATGGGAGCTTGCGCGCGGAGCCGATTTGCAGGAAAGGCGCCCCTCACCCCAACCCTCTCGCCCTTCGGGGGCGAGGGAGGTCTTCGTTGGTGCGGTGGCGTGAACGCGAAGCGCCCCAAATTCTCACTCTGTAACGCGTAGCGCCTCAAAAGCTCCCTCGCCCCGCTTGCGGGGAGAGGGCTGGGGTGAGGGGAAGGATCGTCGCACAGCGCAAATGCAAGCAGAGGCATTCACGCCACCAGCAGCGCGCGACCGAACGGCGCGCGTAGCGCGCTCATGAGCCGCGCGCTTCGTAGCAGTTACTACGGGAAAACCGCCCGGCCGCCCCGAAGGTTTTCCCGCTGACTGGAACGGCCGCAAAACGCGCAACGCCGCCCCACGTCATCCCCCGCCCGCCCGGTGCGCGTTTTGCGGACGACGCCCTATGCGTAGCGAACAGAAAGGATTTCGTAGCTGCGCAAGCCCCCAGGCGCCTGCACGTCGGCGGTGTCGCCCTCGCCCTTGCCGATCAGCGCGCGTGCAATCGGTGAGTTGATCGAGATCTTGCCGTGCCTGATGTCCGCCTCGTCGTCGCCGACGATCTGGTAGGTCACGGCATCGCCGCTGCTGACGTCCTCGAGCTCGACGGTGGCGCCGAACACCACGTGCGCGACGTCGAGCGCCGCCGGGTCGATCACCTGCGCGTTGGCGAGCTTCGCCTCGATCTCCGCGATGCGGCCCTCGATGAACCCCTGCCGCTCCTTCGCGGCGTCGTAGTCGGCGTTCTCCGAGAGGTCGCCGTGCGCGCGCGCCTCGGCAATCGCCTGGATGACGGCCGGACGCTCGGTGGATTTCAGGCGCTGCAGCTCGACCTTCAGGCGCTGCGCGCCCTGGACGGTCATAGGGACTTTCGACATGGCGGAAAAAATTCCTTCACAAAGAGACGCCGAGACGCAGAGAAAGGCGCGCCCCCAACGCTTTTCCTCGGCGCCTCTGCGTCTCTTTGTAGATCTGGTTTAACCGAGCCGCTCGTGCAGCGTCTGGATCGCGTACGGCGTGAGCCCGCGCATCGCGCGGATGCCGATGGCCGCCGCGCGGGCGCCGGCCATCGTCGTGTACGTCGGCACCTGGTCGACGAGCGCGGCGCGCCGGATCTGGTAGCTGTCGCGGATGGCCGCGCGCTTCTCCTCGACCGTGTTCACGACGAGCGCGATCTCGTCGTTCATCAGCATGTCGACGATGTGCGGCCGCCCTTCGGCGACCTTGTTCACGGTGGTGACCGCGACACCGGCCGCGGCGAGCGCCGCCGCGGTGCCGCGCGTAGCGACGAGCTCGAAGCCCAGCTCGGCCAGCATCTTCGCGGTCTCGACGGCGCGCGGCTTGTCGCTGCCCTTGACGCTCAGGAAGACCTTGCCCGACTGCGGCAGCTTCACCCCGGCCGCGAGCTGGCTCTTCACGAACGCCTCGGCGAACGACTCGCCCACGCCCATCACCTCGCCGGTGGACTTCATCTCCGGCCCGAGGATCGTGTCCACGCCCGGGAACTTGATGAAGGGGAACACCGCCTCCTTCACCGAGTAGTACGGCGGCACCACCTCGCCCGCGACGCCCTGCGCCGCGAGCTTCTGCCCGACCATGCAGCGCGCCGCGATCTTGGCGAGCGGCCGCCCGGTGGCCTTCGACACGTACGGCACCGTGCGCGACGCGCGCGGGTTCACCTCCAGCACGAAGATCGTGCCCTCGCCGTGCTCGTCGAACTGGATCGCGAACTGCACGTTCATGAGGCCGACGACGTTGAGGCCCTTGGCCATCGCGACCGTCTGCTCGCGCAGCTGCTGCTGGAGCTTCGACGAGAGCGAGTGCGGCGGCAGCGAGCACGCCGAGTCGCCGGAATGCACGCCCGCCTGCTCGATGTGCTCCATGATGCCGCCGATCACGACCTCGGTGCCGTCGCAGATGGCATCGACGTCGACTTCGATCGCGTCGTTGAGGAAGCGGTCGAGCAGCACGGGCGAATCGTTGGAGACCTTCACCGCCTCGCGCATGTAGCGCTCGAGCTCGCGCTGCTCGTGCACGATCTCCATCGCGCGGCCGCCCAGCACGTACGACGGGCGCACGACGAGCGGATAGCCGATCTCGTTCGCAGCCGCGATCGCGGCCTCCTCGGTGCGCGCCGTGCGATTCGGCGGCTGCAGGAGCCCCAGGCGATGCAGCATCTGCTGGAAGCGCTCGCGGTCCTCCGCCATGTCGATCATGTCCGGCGACGTGCCGATGATGGGCACGCCGTTGCGCTCGAGGTCGCGCGCGAGCTTGAGCGGCGTCTGGCCGCCGTACTGCACGATCACGCCCCACGGCTTTTCCACGTGCACGATCTCGAGCACGTCCTCCAGCGTGAGCGGCTCGAAGTACAACCGGTCGGACGTGTCGTAGTCGGTCGACACCGTCTCCGGGTTGCAGTTGACCATGATGGTCTCGTAGCCGTCCTCGCGCAGCGCCATCGCCGCGTGCACGCAACAGTAGTCGAACTCGATGCCCTGCCCGATGCGGTTCGGCCCGCCGCCCAGCACCATCACCTTCTTGCGGTCGGTGGGCTCGGCCTCGCACTCCTCCTCGTACGTCGAGTACATGTACGCGGTCTTGGTCGAGAACTCCGCGGCGCAGGTGTCGACGCGCTTGAACACCGGGCGCACGCCGTGGGCGTGGCGGTGCGCGCGCACGTCGGCCTCCTTGACCTTCAGGAGGTACGCGAGGCGCCGGTCGGAGAAGCCCATGCGCTTGAGCTGCCGCAGCTCGTCGCGCGTGAGCGACGCGAGCGTGCGGTGGTCGAGCGCGAGCTCGATGTCGACGATCTCCTTGATCTGCGAGAGGAACCAGGGATCGATCTTCGTGTGCTGGTGGATCTCCTCCAGCGTCATGCCGATGCCGAACGCGTCGGCGACGTACCACAGCCGCTCGGCGCGCGGGTACGCGAGCTCGTCGCCGATCGTCTCCGGGTCGACGGTCTTGAGGTTGAAGCCGTCCACCCCCGTCTCGAGGCCGCGCAGCGCCTTCTGCAGCGACTCCTGGAACGTGCGCCCGATGGCCATCACCTCGCCCACCGACTTCATCTGCGTGGTGAGGCGGTCATCGGCCTGCTTGAACTTCTCGAACGCGAAGCGCGGCACCTTGGTGACGACGTAGTCGATCGTCGGCTCGAACGACGCCGGCGTCTCGCCGCCCGTGATGTCGTTGGACAGCTCGTCGAGCGTGTAGCCGACCGCGAGCTTGGCCGCGACCTTGGCGATCGGGAAGCCCGTCGCCTTCGACGCCAGCGCGGACGACCGCGACACGCGCGGGTTCATCTCGATGACGACCATGCGGCCGTCCTTCGGGTTGATCGCGAACTGCACGTTGGAGCCGCCGGTGTCGACGCCGATCTCGCGCAGCACCGCGATGCTCGCGTCGCGCATGATCTGGTATTCCTTGTCGGTGAGCGTCTGCGCCGGCGCCACCGTGATCGAGTCGCCCGTGTGCACCCCCATCGGGTCCAGGTTCTCGATCGAGCACACGATGATGCAGTTGTCCTTCTTGTCGCGGACGACCTCCATCTCGAACTCTTTCCAGCCGAGCAGCGACTCCTCGATCAGCATCTCGCGCGTCGGCGAGAGGTCGAGGCCGCGCCTCACCATCTCGACGAACTCGTCCTTGTTGTACGCGATGCCGCCGCCGGTGCCACCCAGCGTGAACGAGGGGCGCAGCACCGCCGGGAAGCCGATCGTCGCCTGCACCTCGAGCGCCTGCTCGACGCTGTGGGCGATGCCGGAGCGCGCCGAGCCGAGCCCGATGCGCGTCATCGCGGCCTTGAACTTCTCGCGGTCCTCCGCCTTGTCGATCGCCTTCTTCGACGCGCCGATCAACTCGACGTCGAACTTCGTGAGCACGCCTTCGCGCGCGAGGTCGAGCGCGCAGTTGAGCGCCGTCTGCCCGCCCATCGTGGGCAGCAGCGCGTCGGGACGCTCGCGCTCGATGATCGCGGCCACCATCTGCCAGTTGATGGGCTCGACGTAGGTGACGTCGGCCATCTCCGGGTCGGTCATGATCGTCGCCGGGTTGCTGTTGACGAGGATGACGCGGTAGCCCTCCTCGCGCAGCGCCTTGCACGCCTGCGCGCCGGAGTAGTCGAACTCGCAGGCCTGCCCGATGATGATTGGGCCCGCCCCAATGATCAGGATGGATTGAAGGTCTGTTCGCTTCGGCATAAGTTGGACAATCGGGGCTCGGATCTCGGGACTAGGGGCTTGGGAACAGCTGCGTCGGATGGACCTATGGCGTCACACGCGGCGACCAAGCGCCTGGTCCAGGCGTCGCAGCATCTTGCCAATGGCATCGGCACGTTCCAGCACGGCGGTCAATTGAGTTCCTCCAAGCATGTCGAGTCGTTCCGCGAGCAGCAGTTGGGTTTCGGTCTCCGCCAACGATCCCAGCGCAATGGCAATGAATCGCCGGTATTCCTTCGTGCTGGTTCGTGCGTGCCCCTCTGCGATATTCGATGCCACCGAAACAACCGTACGACGCAACTGGCTCGTGATTCCGTACATCTCGGATTTTGGAAACGACTCCGTTAACCGATACACCACGGTCGCCAATTCCATCGACGCCTGCCAGACGATGAGATCGCGATAGCTCTTAACATCCATCACAATCTCCACAAGGGGGACCGAAGTCGCTCCGCCCGCAAACCTCAGGCGCTCCCCAGCCCCGAGCCCCGAGCCCCTAGCTCCGCCTTTCAAGCAACTTCACAAACCGATCAAACAAATATCCCACGTCGTGCGGCCCCGGGCTCGCCTCCGGGTGGCCCTGGAAGCAGAACACCGGCTTGTCCTTCCATGCGAAGCCCTGCAGCGTGTCGTCGAACAGCGAGACGTGCGTGACGCGCACGTTGTCCGGCAGCGACGCGGGATCGACCGCGAAGCCGTGGTTCTGGCTGGTGATGAGCACCTGCCCCGTGTCGCGGTCGAGCACCGGGTGGTTGGCGCCGTGATGGCCGAACTTCATCTTCAGCGTGCGGCCGCCCGCCGCGAGGCCCAAGAGCTGGTGGCCGAGGCAGATGCCGAACACCGGCAGGCCGGCGTCGATGATCGTGCGGATCGCCTCGATCGCGTAGTCGCACGGCTCGGGGTCGCCGGGGCCGTTGGACAGGAACACGCCGTCGGGGCGCATCTCGAGCACGTCGCGCGCGGGTGTCTGCGCCGGCACGACGGTGATGCGGCAGCCGCGCACCGCGAGCATGCGCAGGATGTTGTGCTTGACGCCGTAGTCGTACGCGACGACGTGGAAGCGCGTCGCGCCGACGGCGTGATAGCCCTCGCCCAGCGCCCACGTGCTGCCCGTCCACTCGTAGGCCTGCGTGCACGACACGACCTTCGCGAGATCCTGCCCCGCCATCGACGGCGCCGCGCGCGCCGCCTCGATCGCGCGCTCCGCGGCGTCGGCGTGCAGCGCGGGCCCGGCGACGATGCAGCCGTTCTGCGCGCCGCGCTCGCGCAAGAGGCGCGTGAGCTTGCGCGTATCGATGTCGGCGATGCCGCACACGTTCGCGGCGGCGAGGTAGCGGGAGAGATCGTCCTGCGCCCGCCAGCTCGACGCGAGGCGCGGCAGGTCGCGGATCACGAGCCCCGCCGCGTACACGCGCCGCGCCTCGACGTCCTCGGCGTTCACGCCGGTGTTGCCGATGTGCGGGTACGTGAGCGTGACGATCTGCCCGGCGTACGAGGGATCGGTGACGATCTCCTGGTAGCCCGTCATCGACGTGTTGAACACGACCTCGCCCACCGCCTGGCCGGCCGCGCCGATCGAGCGGCCGCGGAACACGGTGCCGTCGGCCAGCGCCAGCAGGGCGGGCACGACGGGCGCGAACAGCGGGGCTTGCGCGGCGAGGGTCTCTTCAGGGGCGTTCATGGCGGCTTCGAGTGGTCGGCGGGGCGGCGGCGGAAGGGTCCGGCTGCGCCAAACGGGTGCCCCACGGTCGGTGGAACGTACGGCGGACGTACAAACGGGGAAGGCCTCGGCCTTCCCCGCTTTACCCACGAAATTCTACCTCAAAACCACCCCGCCGTGAAGCTGGAACGCCCGGCCGGAGCCACGCCGCCGCATGGCGCTCGTTCTTGCGTGGCCGTTTCCACGGCCGCCGCGTGGCCGCCCAAAGGCGGCCGCCTGACCCGCCGTTCCGGCCGCAAAAGGCGCGGCGCCGACGCCACGTCATCCACCACCCGCACGGACGCCTTTTGCGGACGTCGTGGCAACGCCTTTTGCGGACGAAGGATCAGTACGCCGCCGCAAAGCCCCCATCGACGTGCAGGAGATGGCCGGTGACGTAGTCCGCGGCCGGCGACGCAAGGAACACCGCGGCGCCGGCAATTTCCGGCGGCTCGCCCCAGCGCCCGGCCGGCGTGCGCTTGCCGACCCACGCGGAGAACTCGGCATTCGCGATCAGCGGCGCGTTCATCTCGGTCTTGAAGAAGCCGGGGACGATGCCGTTGACCTGCACGTTGTACGGCGCCGCCTCGACCGCGAGCGCGCGCGTCAGCATCTTGAGCGCGCCCTTGCTCACCGCGTACGGCACGATGCCCGGCCGCCCGAGATCGGAGGCGATCGAGCAGACGTTGATGATCTTCCCGTGCCGCCGCGCCTGCATGCCCGGCAGCACCGCGCGCGTCACGAGGAACGCGCCGTCCTGGTTGGTGGCCTGCAGCGTGCGCCACTCGGCGAGCGAGAACTCGGGCAGCGGCTTGCGCTGGTTCATCGCCGCGTTGTTGACGAGGATGTCGATGTCGCCCAGGTTCGTCGTGATGTCGGCAACGCCTGCCGCGACCGCGTCCTCGTCGGTGACGTCGAACGCGCACACGCTGGCGGCGTGCCCCGCTTCGGCGAGCTGCTCGATCGCCGCGTCGAGCTTCGCCTGGTTGCGGCCGTTGATGACGACGCGCGCGCCCGCGGCGGCGAGCCCGTGCGCGATGGCGAGGCCGAGGCCGGAGCCGCCGCCGGTGACGAGTGCCAGACGCCCGCCGAGATCGAACGGATGCGCGGCCATCGCTACAACCCCAGCACGTCCGGCATGTCGTACAGGCCCGCTTCGGCCGCGGCCCGCTTCGCCGCGACGAAGCGCACGGCGCGCATCGCGCCGTTCGCGAAGAGCTGGCGCGACGTCGCGCGATGCACGAGCTCCACGCGCTCGCCCTCGCCGGCGAACACGACCGTGTGCTCGCCCACGACGTCGCCGCCGCGCAGCGTGGCGAAGCCGATGGTGCCGGCCTTGCGCTCGCCCGTATGGCCCTCGCGCGCGTAGACCGCGTCGGCGGCGAGCGAGCGCCCGGCGCCCGCGGCGGCGGCCTCGCCGAGCCGCAGCGCGGTGCCCGACGGCGCGTCGACCTTGTGGCGGTGATGCATCTCGACGATCTCGATGTCGAACGCGGGCCCCAGTGCACGCGCCGCCTGCTCGACGAGCGAGAGGAGCACGTTCACGCCGACGCTCATGTTGGCGGCGAACACGATCGGGATCTGCTGCGCGTGCTGCGCGAGCATCGCGCGCTGCGCGGCGTCGAGTCCCGTGGTGCCGACCACCGCGCCGACGTGGGCACGAACGCACGCCGCGAGGTGCGCGAGCGTGCCCGCGGGCCGCGTGAAGTCGATGAGGACGTCCGAGCGCGCGAGCGCGGCGTCGACGTCGGCGGTGACCTTCACCCCGGTCACCACGCCGGAGCCTTCGCCGGCGTCGAGCCCCAGCACCGGGCTGTCCGGCAGGTCGAGCGCCGCGGCGAGCCGCATCTGCGGCTCGGCCATCACCGCGGCGACCAGCGCCCGCCCCATGCGGCCGCCGGCACCGGCGACCGCCACGCGCACCCCATCGTTGCTCAAGCGAAGTTCCTCATGCGTTCGGCCGGCCGGCCGGACGCCGGCGGCGGGCTCACTTCACGGGCGGCGCGCCCGGATCCCAGATATTGCGGAAGATGTCGATGATCTTGCCGATGACGCCCGCATCCTGCCCGTACGGATCCTCGGGCAGCGTGCGCGTGGCCGCGACGCGGTTCAGGTCCTGCACCGACGGCGGCATCTCGTCGCCTTCCCAGCGCGCGAGCGTGTCGTCCTTGAAGTACACCGTGAACTGGCGGTGCTCGCGCACGCGCCCGTTGCGCTGGAATTCGTACACGTAGTCCCAGCGGTTGTCCCGGAACGCGCTCGTCACGAGCGGCGTGCCCAGCGCCGCGCGCACCTGCGGCTTGGTCTGGCCGACCTTCAGCTTGTCGACCATGTCCTGCGAGATGTAGTTGCCCTGGTTGATGTCGATCTTGTACACGCCGAACTGGGTGACGATCGGGATGTAGTCGTCGAAGAAATTCACCGTCGACGACGTCGTCGCGTTCTGCGCGCAGCCGGCCAGAAACAGGACGCCCAGAGCCGTCGCGACGACGGGCACAACCAGCGATAAGCGATGACGTTCGGGCACTCGGGTATCCATTCTGGGACGGCGGGCGGGCAGGCGCACCTGTCGCGGGACCACGTCGCGGCGGCATCGCGCCCGCGGGCGGCCTTCGATCTTCCGCGCTATTATAGCTTTTGCCTTCCGTCCATGCCCCCCATGACCTCGCCCCAGGATCTTAAGAGCGCCGGCCTCAAGGCCACCCTGCCGCGCCTCAAGATCATCAACCTCTTCGAGGCCTCGAAGGTTCGGCACCTGACGGCCGAGGACGTCTACAAGCTCCTCCTCGCCGAGGGGTTGGACATCGGGCTTGCCACCGTCTACCGCGTGCTCACCCAGTTCGAGCAGGCGGGCCTCCTCGTGCGCCATCACTTCGAGTCGGGCAAGGCGGTCTTCGAGCTGAACGAAGGCAAGCATCACGACCACCTCGTGTGCCTGCAGTGCGGGCGGGTCGAGGAGTTCTACGACGCCGACATCGAGAAGCGGCAGAACAAGATCGCGCACGAGCGCGGCTTCGAGATCTCCGAGCACGCGCTCTACCTTTACGCGGACTGCACGAAGGTACGGTGCCCCCATCGCAAATCCGGCGACGGGCCAGAATAGCGTGGGCGACTCGCATTCCGAGTTGCCGCCACTCCATACTCCGTCGTCCCCGCGAAAGCGGGGACCCAGTGGCGTTCAACCGTTAGCGGTATGCCCCAACGACGCTGGGTCCCCGCTTTCGCGGGGACGACACGGGGAGGGATCGACGCCGCCTCGGATGATCCACCGCTACTCGCGCCGATTGAAGTCGCGCAGCCTGAACCCCAGCAGGAACAGCGCGCCGAAATAGGCCGCCGCCCCGCCCGCGATTACCACCGCGAGCCGCCCGATGCGCGTCCACAGCGACGCCGCGAGCCACGCCTCCGCCGGCCCCGCGAGCGCGTACAGCGCCGCCGCGAGCACGCCGAGCGCCACCACCACGCGCGCGACGAACGCCAGCCAGCCCGCAGCCGGCACGTAGAAACCGCGCCGGCGCAGGAACACGTAGAGCAGCGTCGCGTTCACGCACGCGCCGAGGCTCGTCGCGAGCGTGAGCCCCGCGTGCCCCAGCGGCCACATGAGGATCACCGCGAGCGTCTGCGTGACGAGCACCGTCACGAACGCGATTTTCACCGGCGTCTTCATGTGCTGGCGCGCGTAGAAGCCGGGCGCCAGGATCTTGACCAGGATGAGGCCGAGCAGCCCGACGCTGTACCCGACGAGCGCAGATCGCGTCTGCCACACGTCGTTCACGGAGAAGCGGCCGTACTGGTAGAGCGTCGAGACGAGCGGCACCGCGAGCAGCCACAGCGCGAGCGCGGCCGGCAGCGCCAGCAGGAACGCGAGGCGCAGGCCCCAGTCGAGGAGCGCCGAGTACTCCGCGGGATTGTCGTCGCTGTAGTGCTTGGACAGCGACGGCAGGATCACGGTGCCGAGCGCGACGCCGAGCAGCGCGCTCGGGAATTCCATCAGGCGGTCCGCGTACGTGATCCACGAGATGCGGCCGTCGCCCAGCAATGCCGCGAGCTGCGTGTTGATGAGCGCGGAGATCTGCGCGGCCGACACGCCGATCACCGCGGGGCCCATCAGCAGCAGCACGCGGCGCACGCCCTCGTCGCGCCAGTCGAGCGAGAAGCGCGGCAGCATCCCGATGCGCGCGAGCGGCGCCACCTGGAACGCGAGCTGCGCGACGCCGCCGATGAACACGCCCCATGCGAGCGCCACCACCGGCGGATCGACGTAGCGCGCGAGCCACAGCGCCGCGCCGATCACCGACAGGTTGAGCAGCACCGGCGTGAACGCCGGGATCGCGAAGCGGCGGTAGACGTTCAGCACGCTGCCCGCGAGCGAGGTCAGCGAGATGAACAGGATGTACGGGAACATGATGCGGATCATGTCCGCGGTCAGCTCGACCTTGCCCGGCGTGCGCGCGAAGCCGCCGGCCAGCAGGTAGACGAGCCACGGCGCCGCGAGCACGCCCGCCACGGTGACGCCGAGCAGGACCAGCATCAGGATCGTGCCCACCTTGCCGACGAGCGCGCGGGTGGCGTCCTCGCCGCGCTGGCGGTGGTACTCGGCCAGCACCGGCACGAACGCCTGCGAGAAGGCGCCTTCCGCGAACAGCCGGCGCAGGATGTTGGGCAGGCGGAACGCCGCCTCGAAGGCGTCCATCGCCGCGCCGGCGCCGAACACCGACGCCTTCAAGCTCTCCCGCGCGAGGCCGGTGATGCGCGAGAGCAGCGTCATCCCGCTGACGGTGGACAGGGCGCGGAGGAGGTTCAAGGCGGGCGGTGGCGAAGGGAGGCGGCCGGCGGGACGGGTCGCCGGGCCGGCCGGGGGCGGCACCGGGGCAACGCGTTGCCCAGCTTGCCGGGCGGGCCGAAACGCGCTATTATCACGGGCTTACCAAAGTTTTCCAAACCGGCGTCACGGCCACGTGCTGGGCGCCGGCCATTCCAAGGACCGAATACACCATGGCCAATACGGCGCAAGCCAAGAAGCGCGCCCGGCAGGCGGAAGAGACGCGCAAGCGTAACTCCAGCCTCAAGTCGGAACTGCGCACTGCGGTGAAGAAGGTGCGGAAAGCCATCGCCACCGGCGACAAGGCCGCCGCAACCAAGACGATGCAGGAATCGCAGGCGGTGATGGACCGCATCGCCGACAAGAAGATCGTGCACAAGAACATGGTGTCGCGCACTAAGTCGCGCCTGTCGACCGCCATCAAGGCGCTCGCCTGACGCGTTCGCGGGCTGCACCTTCGCAACGGCGCCTGCGGGCGCCGTTTTCGTTGGGGGTCCGGACCCGGCAGGGGTCGCGAGCCCGCGTGCTAGTATCCTGTTTTGATTGCGGTTGTTGGTCACGGAAGGCAACGTTGCCGTGACCTCCGGCCGGAAGCCACGCCATGCCCGCAACGCCCAAGCATTTCCTGCAGTTCAAGGACTTCACCCGCGACCAGTTCGCGCACCTCTTCGAGCGCACCCGCTGGATCAAGGAGCGGTTCAAGCGCTACGAGCTCTACCAGCCGCTGCGCGACCGCACGCTCGCCATGGTCTTCGAGAAGGCCTCGACGCGCACCCGCGTGTCGTTCGAGGCCGGGATGAACCAGCTGGGCGGCATCGCGATCAACCTCAACCGCGGCGACACGCAGCTCTCGCGCGGCGAGCCGATCGAGGACGTCGCGCGCGTGGTGTCGCGCATGGTCGACGTGGTGATGATCCGCACGTTCGAGCAGACCATCATCGAGCGCTTCGCCGCGCACTCGCGCGTGCCGGTGATCAACGGGCTCACCAACGAATACCATCCCTGCCAGATCCTCGCGGACATCTACACGTACGTCGAGCATCGCGGCAGCATCCAGGGCAAGACGGTCGCGTGGATCGGCGACTCCAACAACGTCTGCAACACGTGGCTGCAGGCCGCCACCATCCTCGACTTCAACGTGCACGTCTCGACGCCGCCGGGCTACGAGGTCGAGCCCGAGCGCGCCGGCATCTACGACCGCGACCACTTCGAGTCGTTCGCCGACCCGATGGCCGCGTGCCGCGGCGCCGACCTCGTCACCACCGACGTGTGGACCAGCATGGGCTTCGAGGCGGAGAACGAGGAGCGCAAGCGCGCGTTCGCCGACTGGATGGTCGACGCCGACATGATGAAGCAGGCGAAGCCCGACGCGCTGTTCATGCACTGCCTGCCCGCGCATCGCGGCGAGGAGGTCGCGGCCGACGTCATCGACGGCCCGCAGAGCGTGGTGTGGGACGAGGCCGAGAACCGCCTGCATGCGCAGAAGGCGCTCCTCGAGTACCTGGTCTGCGGCCGCGTCGAGCCCTGATCCGCCGCACGTCGGCATCGCCTTTGGAGTCCCCCATGAAGCGCCGCACCCTGTTCCTCGCCCTCGCCTCGCTCGTCGCAGGTGCGCTGCCGTTCGGCGCATCCGCGCAGCAATGGCCCGACAAGCCCATCCGCTTCGTCATGTCCGCGCCGGCCGGCAGCTCGATCGACGTCATCGGGCGCACGATCGGCGACAAGCTGAAGGACCGCCTCGGCCAGCCGGTGATCGTCGACAACAAGCCGGCCGCGGGCGGCACCGTCGCCGTCGCGGAAGTCGCGCGCGCGGCACCCGACGGCTACACGATGGTGCTGGGCTTCAACGGCCCGCTCGCCACCGCGCCGATGCTGCAGAAGGTGCCGTACGACGTGCAGAAGGACTTAGCGCCGGTCATCACCACCACCAGCCAGCCGAACGTGCTCGCGGTGAACGCGCAGTTGCCCGTCAAGGACCTGAAGGAGCTCGTCGCGTACGCGAAGGCGCACCCGGGCAAGCTCAACTACGCGTCGGTGGGACCGGGCAGCTCGTCGCATCTCAACGGCGAGCTACTGAAATCCCTCGCCGGCATCGACATCGTGCACATCCCGTTCAACGGCTCGCCGCCGGCCGTCACGTCGACGGTGCAGGGCGAGACGCAGATGATCTTCGCGGTGATGCAGCCGCTGCAGCCGCAGATCCAGGCCGGCAAGCTGCGCGCGATCGGCGTGACGTCGGCGAAGCGGTTCCCGCTTTATCCGGACCTGCCGACGTTCGCGGAAGCGGGCTTCCCCAAGTACGAGACGCTCGCGTGGAACGGCATCATGGTGCCCGCCGGCACGCCGAAGGCGGTCATCGATCGCCTGAACAGCGAGATCAATGCGATCTTCAAGATGCCCGACGTGCAGCAGAAGCTGTCCGCGGCGGGCTTCGAGCTCGTCGGCGGCACGCCCGAGCAATTCGGCGCGCTGATCAGGGCCGAGCAGGAAAAGTGGGCGCCGATCATTCGATCTGCGAACATCAAGATCGACTGAAGCGGGTTCTGGGGCGCGATTGCGCGGAGAACTTTTCCCCCGCTCTCCCAGAGTTCCCTCTCTCCGCTCACCGAGAGTTCACTCTCCCCGCTCGCCCCAGAGTTCACTCTCCCCGCTCACCCTAGCCCTCTCCCCGCTTGCGGGGAGAGGGCTAGGGTGAGGGGCGCGTCACCGGCACAATCCCCGCACCCTCACCCCAACCCTCTCCCGCGCTGCGGGAGAGGGAGGCCCATCCGCGCAGCGGTGGCGACGCAGGCACGACCGAAGTGAGCGCGCCGCGCTTTACTCGTTGCCACCCGTCAACCGCGGCAACGGCGACCCTTCCGCCGGCGCGAGCAACCCCGTCCGCGTGTACTCGATCAGCTTCTCGCGCGTGTCGACGATGTCGAGGTTGCGCATCGTCAGTTGCCCGATGCGGTCCTCCGGCGTGAAGAACGCTTCGCCCTTCTCCATCGTCAGCCGCTCGGGCTTGTACGTGAGGTTCGGGCTCCTGGTGTCGAGGATCGAGTAGTCGTTGCCGCGCCGCAGCTCGAGCGTCACTTCTCCGGTGACCGGGCGCGCGACCCACCGCTGCGCGGTCTCGCGCAGCATCATCGCCTGCGGGTCGAACCAGCGGCCCTGGTAGAGCAGTCGCCCGAGTCGCCGCCCGTGGTCGCGGTACTGCTCGATCGTGTCCTCGTTGTGGATGCCGGTGACGAGCCGCTCGTACGCGACGTGCAGGAGCGCCATCCCCGGCGCCTCGTAGATGCCGCGGCTCTTGGCCTCGATGATCCGGTTCTCGATCTGGTCGCACATGCCGAGGCCGTGACGCCCGCCGATCGCGTTGGCCTCGAGCATCAGCGCCACCTCGTCGGCGAACGTCTGCCCGTTGAGCGCGACCGGGCGTCCTTCCTCGAAGCGCACCGTCACCGTCTCCGGCTTCACCGCGACGTCCTCGCGCCAGAACGCGACGCCCATGATCGGCTCGACGATCTTGACGCCCTTGTCGAGGAACTCGAGGTCCTTCGCCTCGTGCGTCGCGCCGAGCATGTTGGAGTCGGTCGAGTACGCCTTCTCCGTGCTCATGCGATAGCCGAAGCCCGCCTTGTTGAGGTACTCGGACATCTCCTTCCGCCCGCCGAGCTCGTCGATGAACGTGCTGTCGAGCCACGGCTTGTAGATGCGCAGCGCCGGGTTGGCGAGCAAACCGTAGCGGTAGAAGCGCTCGATGTCGTTGCCCTTGAACGTGCTGCCGTCGCCCCAGATGTGGACGTCGTCCTCGCGCATCGCGACGACCAGCATCGTGCCCGTCACCGCGCGGCCGAGCGGCGTGGTGTTGAAGTACGTGGCGCCGCCGGTCGAGATGTGGAACGCGCCCGCCTGCAGCGCCGCGATGCCTTCCGCGACGAGCGCGGCGCGGCAGTCGACGAGGCGCGCGTTCTCGGCGCCGTAGGCCAGCGCGCGCCGCGGGATGTCGTCGTAGTCGGGCTCGTCGGGCTGCCCGAGGTTCGCGGTGTACGCGTAGGGGATCGCGCCCTTGGCGCGCATCCAGTGCAGCGCGGCGCTGGTGTCGAGGCCGCCGGAGAAGGCGATGCCGACCTTCTGGCCGACGGGAAGGGATTGCAGGATGTGCGACATGGCGAGGGTGCAGGCGCGTGCGGCAAATCGGGTATTCTAGCCGACGCGCACCGCCGGCCCTCCGCGGCGCGCGCCGACGACAGACCTTAACGCCGCATGCCCGACCCCAAGCTCCATCGCTACGCAGCCGACGACGTCACCGTGGTGTGGGACGGCGCGCGCTGCATCCATGCCGCCGAGTGCGTGCGCGCGCTGCCCGAGGTGTTCGCGCCCGATGCGAAGCCGTGGATCCGGCCGGCGGCCGCAGACGCGCAGTCGCTCGCCGAGGTGGTCGCCCGCTGCCCGTCCGGTGCGCTGCGTCTCGAGCCGCGCGACGGCGGGCCCGCGATGGACGTGCCGCCGCTCAACACCTGCCTCGTGATGCCCGACGGCCCGAATTTCGTGCGCGGCGACCTCACGCTGCACATGGGCGAGGCGACGCTGCAGGACACGCGCATCGCGCTGTGCCGCTGCGGGCACTCGCGCAACAAGCCGTACTGCGACAACAGCCATCGCCAGGCGGGCTTCGCGGACGCGGGGCTGCTGCATGCAGAGAAGCCCTCGCCGCCGGGCACCGACCTCTCCGCGCCGCTCGCGATCCGCGCGATCCCGAACGGCCCCGTGCATTGCGCAGGTCCGCTCGCGCTGCGCGACGCGGCCGGCCACACGTCGTTCTCCGACCAGACGTTCCTGTGCCGTTGCGGCGGTTCGCAGAACAAGCCGTATTGCGACGGCACGCACCGCAGGATCGGTTTCCAGTCCACCTGATCCGCAAGCGATGACCCGCGGCGCGACGGACACCCTCGTCCTGCTCTCGCGCGCGTTCGCGCAGCAGCAGGCCGGCAAGCTCGCGGAGGCCGAGGCCGGCTACGCGCAGGTGCTCGCACGCGATCCCAACGACCCGACGGCGCTCGTCAACGGCGGCGCCGTGGCCCTCGCGCGCGGCGACGTCGCCACCGCGCTCGCGCGCTTCACGCGTGCCGTGCGTCGCCTCCCCGCGAACGCGGCGGCGCACGCGAATCTTGGCTTCGCGCTGATCCACGCGGGCCGCGATGCCGAGGCGCTCGCGTCGCTCGACGATGCGATCACGCTGGCGCCGGGTCATGCGCAGGCGCACAACAACCGCGGCATCGCGCTCGCGCGCCTGCGCCGGGGTGCGGAGGCCATCGCGGCGTTCGAGCGGGCGCTGGCCCTCGACCCGCGCAACGCCGAGGCCGCGCAGAACCTGGGCGAGCAGCTGAACCACGCCGGCGACGGCGCCCGCGCCGCGGCCGCGTTCGACCGCGTGCTCGCCGTGCAGCCGCAAAACGCGAGCGCCGCGTCGGGCCGCGCGTTCGCGCAGGCGCTGCAGGGCGATCTCGCCGGCGCCGAAGCGGCGCTGGTCGCGCTGACGCGCGCGAATCCGCAACACGCGCCGGCGTGGCAGACGCTCGGCGCCGTGCGGCAGTGGGCGTGGGACCACGCGGGCGCCGAGGCCGCGTACCGGCATGCGCTGGGCCTCGCGCCGCAGAACCGCGACGCGCAGTTCGGCGTAGCCTCGGCGCTGCTCGCGCGCGGCGACTTCACGGCCGGGTGGGCGGCGTTCGAGCAGCGCGTCGATCGCGCATCCGAATCGGGTGCTGCGTTCGCGGCGCTGCCGGCATGGGATGGCGGCGCGTGGCCCGGCACGCTGGTCGTCTACGGCGAGCAGGGATTCGGGGACGTCGTGCAATTCGCGCGCTTCCTGCCGGCAGCGCGCGCACGTGTCGGCCGCCTCGTCCTGCTGCTCGACGGCTATCGTGCGCCGCTCGCGCCGCTGCTCGCGGGCGCCGCGGGCGTGGACGCGGTCGTCACCGCGGCCGCGCAGTTGCCGCCGGCCGCGGGCATGGTCCGCGCGTCGATCCTGTCGCTGCCGTTCCATCTCGGCGTGAATCGCATCGAGCTTCAGTCACCGCGCTACCTCGCGCCGCCGGTGGAGCGTGCGCACGCGTGGGAGGCACGGATGGAGCCCGTCGCCGCGCCGCGCGTCGGCCTCGCGTGGTCGGTGCTCGCGCGCGACGCGCATGCGTTCGTGTCGCGCCACAAGTCGATCCCGCCGCCGGTCCTCGCGCCGCTGCTCGCGCATGCCGGAGTCACCTTCGTCACGCTGCAGCCCGGCGCCGCCGGCGACCCGGCCGCGTTCGGCCGCGACGCGACGCGCATCGTCGACATGCGCGCGCACCTCCACGACTTCGCCGACACCGCCGCGCTGATCGACACGCTGGACCTCGTGATCGCGCCCGACACCGCGGTCGCGCACCTCGCCGGCGCGCTCGGCAAGCCGGTGTGGATGCTCGACCGCTTCAACGCGTGCTGGCGCTGGCGGCTCGCCGGCGAGGCCTCGCCGTGGTACCCGTCGCTGCGCATCTTCCGCCAGCCGTGGCTCGGCGACTGGGCCGACGTGGCGCGTCGCGTGCAGGAGGCGTTCGCGGCGCGTTATGCTTGACGGACTCCGCGGCCCGCGCGCCCTCATCACTGGAAGATTGCCATGCCCTCCTTCGACGTCGTCTCCGAGATCAATCAGGTCGAGGTCAACAACGCCCTCGACCAGACCAACAAGGAAGTGTCCACGCGCTTCGACTTCAAGGGCTCCGACGCGCGCGTCGAGCACAAGGACAACGTGCTCACGCTCTACGCCGACGACGACTTCAAGCTGTCGCAGGTCACGGACATCCTGACCGGCAAGCTCACCAAGCGCGGTGTCGACATCCGCTCGCTCAAGTACGGCGACGTCGAGAAGATCTCCGGCAACAAGGTGAAGCAGGCGGTCACCGTGCGCCAGGGCGTCGAGCAGGAGCTCGCGAAGAAGATCGTGAAGACGATCAAGGACAGCAAGATGAAGGTGCAGGGGTCGATCCAGGGCGACGTCGTGCGCGTGTCCGGCGGCAAGCGCGACGACCTGCAGGGCGCGATCGCGCTCATCAAGCAGTCGATCACCGACTTCCCGCTGCAGTACAAGAACTTCCGCGACTAGCGAGTGGCGGCGCTGCGTGCGTCGTGACGTCATGCTGCGCCAGGCGACCACCACATTCACGATCGACACGCGCGGGCGCGGGCTGGTGGAGATCACCGGCCGCGTCGCGGGCTTCGTCGCGGACGCGCAGTGCGCGAGCGGCGTGCTGACGCTGTTCGTGCGCCACACGTCCGCGAGCCTGCTCGTGCAGGAGAACGCCGACCCCGCGGTCTGCGCCGACCTCGAGCGCTTCTTCGCGCGCCTCGTGCCCGACGGCGATCCGCTGTTCCGCCACGACGACGAGGGTCCCGACGACATGCCGGCGCACGTGCGTGCCGCGCTGACGCAGGTGAACCTCTCGATCCCGGTCGTGCACGGCCGCATGGCGCTCGGCACGTGGCAGGGCATCTACCTGTGGGAGCACCGGCTGCGCGGGCACCGGCGCGAGGTGGTCGCGCACGTCGTCGGCGAGTAGCGGACCCGCGCGTAGAATCCGCCGTGCCACCCGGGGGAGGATGGACATGAACAGGATCGTGACGGCCGTCGCGCTCGCCGCGTGCGCGATGCTCGCAACGGAAAGCCGCGCCGCGGAGATTGCGCCCGCACCCGCGGCCGCCGCAGCGGTGCCGATCGCGGATGCCTACGCGAGCGGCGCCGTCGAGGTGTCGGTGTACGTCGTGCCCGGCTACGGCGACGGCCGCAAGCTGCGCATCGCGTTCCGCAACCGCACCGCGAATCGCCTGCGCGTCACCGTGCCGAAGGGCGCGATCGAGCTCGACGTGCGCGAGCCGATGCCCACGCTGTACCTCTACTCGCCGGCGGCGCGCACGCTCTCGCTCTCGCCGGGCAAGTTCGCCGACCCGCTCGACCTCGTGCAGATCGGCACGCTGCGCGCGCTCGACGGCACGTTCTGGCTGCATGTCGACGACGGCAAGCCGCAGTTTCGCGGCCAGGTCACGACGGGGAACGTCGGACCGTAGGCGGGGCCGCGATGCACCCGGCGTAAAATTCATGGCCCTGCTCGCGGGGCGCCTCCTTCGCTGAACCTCCATGCGCATCGAAAACGACGTCAGGCTCGACTTCAAGGACGTGCTGATCCGCCCCAAGCGCAGCACGCTGTCCACGCGCTCCAACGTCGACGTGTCGCGCGAGTTCCGGTTCCGGCACGCGAAGGTCGACTACCACGGCGTGCCGATCATCGCCGCCAACATGGACACGACGGGCACGATGGAGATGGCGCGCGCGCTCGACCGCTTCGCGCTGTCCACGGCATTGCACAAGCACTACGAGGTCGACGAGCTGGTCGCGTTCTTCGCGGCGCTCGAGCGCAAGTCGGCGGCGTTCTACTCGATGGGCATCACGGCCGCCGACGACGAGCGGTTCGGGCGCGTGATGGCGGCGTCGGGCAACGGCGCGGAGTCCGCGGTGCGCTACGTGTGCATCGACGTCGCCAACGGCTACACCGAGAGCTTCGTGCGCTTCGTGGCGAAGGTGCGCGAGCGCTTCCCGCACCTCGTGATCATGGCCGGCAACGTGGTCACCGGCGAGATGACGGAAGAGCTGATCCTGTCGGGTGCCGACATCGTGAAGGTCGGCATCGGCCCGGGTTCGGTGTGCACGACGCGCAGCATGACGGGCGTGGGCTATCCGCAGCTCTCCGCGATCATCGAGTGCGCGGACGCAGCGCACGGACTCGAGGGGCACATCTGCGCGGACGGCGGCTGCACCACGCCCGGCGACGTCGCGAAGGCGTTCGGCGGCGGCGCGGATTTCGTGATGCTGGGCGGCATGCTCGCGGGCCACGACGAGTGCGCGGGCGACGTGGTCGAGCGCGACGGGCGCAAGCTCCAGCGCTTCTACGGCATGAGCAGCCGCGCGGCGATGGAGAAGTACCAGGGCGGCGTCGCGCAATATCGCGCGGCCGAGGGCAAGGAAGTGCTGATTCCCTATCGCGGGCCGGTGGCGGACACCGCGCAGGAAATTTTGGGCGGCGTGCGGTCGGCGTGCACTTACGTCGGGGCGCGCAGGCTGCGCGAGCTGTCGAAGCGGACGACGTTCATTCGCGTGTCGCAGCAGACGAATGATGTGTTCGGGAGGGCGGGGGGGTAGTCGGGGGGTCGTCCCCTCACCCCAACCCTCTCCCCGCAAGCGGGGCGAGGGAGTTTCT
>JAXMFJ010000008.1:0-706420 GCA_046347855.1 Burkholderiales bacterium | reverse complement strand
GCGCTCGCGCCGCGGCTCATCGAGCTCATCGAGGAGACGCACGGCGCAGGCGCCATCGAGCACACGACGGTGCCGCAGGAGGCGCTGCGCGCGATCGCGCGCAGCGCCCCGGACGTCGTGGTGGTGGAAGTGCAGAGCCCGGCGTCGCCCGGGCTCAAGGTGCTGCGCGCGCTGCGTGCGGAGCCCGCGCGGCCGTGGCTCGTCGTGCTGGCGGACGACGCGTCGCCCGAGGCCCGTGACCGCTATGCGAGCGCCGGCGCCGACTACGTGTTCGACCGTTTCCGCGACCTGTACGGCTTCGGGCAGACGCTCGAGATGCTGTCGTTTGGCAGCCGCGCCGGGTCGCGCAGCGCGACGCGCGCACGCCTGGGCGGTGCGCCGCGCCACCGCTGAAGGACGCGCGGCATCTCTCAGAAGCAGCCGCTGCCGCCCGCGTCGTCGAGCTTCGGGAACACCGTGCCCAGCGAGCCCTTGCAGGCGACCATCGCCACGCCGCGATTGCGACCGCGGCGATACTCCGGCAGCACGTGCGTGGTCCCCGGCGGCAGGCTGTCCGCGTGGCGGCCCCGCGCGCTCGCGGCGCAATCGAACGCGCCGGTGCCCGACCCGCGGTAACACACCGTCACCTCGACGGGAAAGCCGCAGGTGTTGGTGAGCGTCGCGTCACCGGCGGGCGTCGACGCGGTTTCGGCGAAGCGCACGCACGCCTCCGCGCGGCGCGGATCGGCCACCGCCTCGGCGCGCGCAACGCGCGCCGGCGGGGAGGGGGCGGCGACGGAGGGTGGCGTCTGCGGTGCAGGCGCCGCTGCGGTGGCGGCGGGCGCGGCCGCCTTCGGCGCGGCGGTGAATACCGTACGGCCGTCACGGCAACCGGCGCGCCACACCGCGTCGATGGGCTCGCCGTCGTCGATGCTCTCGAACGCGCCGCGCGCGCCGTATTCGCGGTACGCACGCTGGTCGCAGCGGATCACGGCGACGTAGGGGCGCTCGCGGTCGACGTCCGCGGCACGCGCGTACAGGCGCGCGACGAACGCGGTGCCGTCGGCCAGCACCTCGACCTGCGCGTCGTTCCAGTACCAGTACACGACGCGCCCTTCCGACACCACGCGGCTGCCGACGTAACGGTAGCCGGGCGGGACCACGGCATGCGCCGCGCCCGCGAACGCCACGGCGCACAGCAGCAGGAGGCGGCGTGGCGGCACCATCCGCCGGAGGATAACGCGTGACCTCCTGCGCCCGCGATCCCTCCTACAGCATCGACCGCGCGGTTCCGACACGCCGCGCCGGCCGCGACCGCTCACGCGCCGCGCACGCATGGCCGATCATGACGACATGCGCCGGGGAGGCGCCGTTGCCACGGGCCCGCATGGCCGTCACGTTCCCAACCCACAGGAGAATCCAGATGCCGAATCCCACCTTGCGCACGACCTTCATCGCCGCCCTCGTGGCCTCCACCGCGCTTCTCGGCGCGTGCGGCGACCGCACCAACACCGCCGACAACCGCGTGGATCGCGCGAACCGGTCGGTCGCGAGCGCGACGGATCGTGCGGCCTCGGCGACGGATCGCGCGACGACGCGCGCCGCCGCAGCCGTGGACGACACCGCCATCACCACCAAGGTGAAAGCCGCCGTGATGGCCGAGCCGGGCTTGAAGACGCTCGACATCGACGTCGACACCAAGAACGGCGTCGTGACGCTGGCCGGCACGGTCGAGTCGCCGGAGCTGAAGCAGCGCGCCGTCACGCTGGCGCAGGAAGTCGAGGGCGTGCGCTCGGTGTCCGACCAGCTGGTGGTCAAGCCGGCGTAACGTCTTCGCCGGACGGCGAGGGGACGGGCACCAGCGGCAACGTTCCCTTCGCCCAGCGCCGCTGCAGGAGCCGCGCGACGTCGATGTCGAAGGCGGGGCGCGGCGGCGCGGCGAGCAGGGCATCGAGCTCGCCGTCGTCGCGCGCGGTGCCAAGCCAGCACCAGTCGCGCAGCACGTGGACATCCACGCGCTCGCCGTCGGCCGAGGGCTCGCGCAGCAGCGCGGCGCCCGGCACGGGCCACGGCGGGATGCGTGACGCCGCGAGCGCCGCGGCGAGGCGCGCGTCGTGCGCCACCGCGGGCTCCTCGCCGACGCACGCGCCCGCACAGCGCTTCAACTGGCGCTGGAAGCACGGGCCGCTGTCGCGCTTCTCGAGCCCCAGGCGCACCCAGCACAGCGCGTGCTCGGCCGCGAGCATACGCAGCGTCTCGCGCGCGGCGCGCTTCGACGTGAACGGGCCGTGATGACCCGCGAGCGCCTGCGGCTCGATCGCCGCCGCCGGGATGAACTGCGGCGGCGCATCGGGGCGCAGCGCGAGCACGCCCGCTTCCTCCTTGCGGCGCAGTGCGCGGTTGTGCGCAGGCAGGCGCGTCTTCACGAGCGTGGCCTCGCGCAGCAGCGCGCCCAACTCGCCGGCCGTCTCCTCGACCTCGATGCGGCGGATCTCCTGCGACAGCCGCAGGTCGGTCTCGGTGCGCCAGTCGCCGGTGAAGTGCGCGGCGACGCGCTCGCGCAGGTTCACGCTCTTGCCGACGTAGATCGGCAGCGGGTTGCTGCCGTAGAAGAGGTACACGCCGGGGCGCTCGGGCAGCGTGTCGAGGATGTCGGGCGGGAGCTGCGGCGGGAAGCTCGGGATCTTCAGGATGCGCTTGACCGCGGCCTCGATCACCTCCGACGGCAGCGTGCGGTAGAGCATCTCGACGAACGTCCAGATCGCGCGCGCGTCGCCGAGCGCGCGGTGGCGGTCGCTGACCGCGAGCTGGTGGCGCGCGACGATCGTGTCGAGGCCGTGGCCCTGCGCCTCGGGGAAGAGGCGCCGCGACAGCCGGACGGTGCACAGCGGCCGCGCGTTGAACGGCCGGCCGGCGCGCGCGAACGCGTGCTTCAGGAACCCGTGGTCGAAGCGCGCGTTGTGCGCGACGAACACGCAATCGGCGATGCGCTCCTCGATCTCGCGCGCGATCGCGGGGAACGTCGGCGCGCCGCGGACCATCGCGTCGGTGATGCCGGTGAGTGCCTGGATGACGGGCGGGATCGGCACCTCCGGATCGACCAGCGAGCTCCATTCGTGGACCCGCGGCGGGCCGCCGGAGGCGTCCTCATCGACCCGGACGATGCCGACCTCGGTGATGCGGTCCTCCCCGGCGTGGGTGCCGGTGGTCTCGAGGTCGACGAAGGCGACGGAGGGGGCGAAGAGGCGCATCGAAGCTGGGGTGTTGACGGGACGAACGTTCGTTCGTTATTGTAGCGGCATGTCGAACGATCGTTCCTACCTGACGACGTTGCAGGACTACTACGCGCGCCACCGCGCGCTGCCCTCGTACGCCTCGATCGGCACGCTGCTCGGCCTGCGCTCGAAGTCGTCGGTGGCGGCGCTGGTCGCGCGGCTCAAGCTCTCCGGGTTCCTGGAGTCCACGCCCGACCGGCGCCTGGCCCCCACGCGCCGCTTCTTCGCGCGGCCGCTCGCGGAAGCCCCGGTGCGCGCGGGCTTGCCGGAGGCCATCGACGACAGCGAGGCCGACGCCCTCACCATCGATGATTACCTGATCGAGCGCCCGTCGTCCACGGTGCTGATCCGCGTGAAGGGCGATTCGATGATGGACGCCGGCATCTTCGACGGCGATCTCGTCGTCGTCGAGAAGCGGCCGTCGGCGCAGAAGGGCGACATCGTCGTCGCCATCGTCGACAACCAGTTCACCCTGAAGCGCCTCGACCTCGAAGCGGGCAAGTTCGTGCTGAAGCCCGAGAACAAGGCATATCCGGTCATCCGGCCCGAAGGCGCGCTGGAGATTTTCGGCGTGATGGTGGGGCTCGTGCGCAAGTTGTAGCTATAGAGCCAACCGCACCTCCGCCCCGGCAGCTCCGTCGCCCCGCTTTCCCCAAACCTCCTTCGTCCCGCTTGCCCCCAAAGCTCCCTCGCCCCGCTTGCGGGGAGAGGGCTGGGGTGAGGGGCGCGCCCCACCGCCGGGCCAGTTATCCGACGACCCGATTTCTCCCCGCCGCCTTCGCCGTATAAAGATTCCGATCCGCCAGCGCCAGCATCCGGTCATAGCTCGGCACCGACGTATCCGCGCACACCCCCATCGACACGGTGAGCGCGAGCCCCGGATGGATCGTGGTCCACGCGTGACTCGCGATCGCCTGCCGCAGCTTCTCGCACACCTGCACCGCCGCCTCGGCGTCCGTCTCCACCAGCACGATCACGAACTCCTCGCCGCCGAAGCGCGCCACGAGGTCCGTGTGGCGCACGAGCGTCGACAGCACCATCGCGGTCGCGCGCAGCGCCGCATCGCCGACGGCATGCGAGAAGCGGTCGTTGACGGTCTTGAAGTGATCGAGGTCGGCCATCACCACCGCGAGCGGCCGCGAGTGGCGCAGCGCGAGCGCGAACTCGTGCTGCAGCCGCTGGTCGAGGCGTCGCCGGTTCGCGATGCCGGTCAGCGCGTCCTCGTAGGTCTGGCGCTCGAGCTGGTCGAGCAGCATGGTGGCCTTGAGATTGGCCTCGGTGAGCGAGACATTGAGCGCCTCGAGCTCCGTGTTGGCGCGCGTGAGCGCCTCCTGCCGCTCGCGCTCGAGCTCCGCCTCGCGCCGCGCGGCGGCGAGCTCCAGCTGGATCTTGAGCGCGCGCAGCTTGTCGCTCGCGGCTTCCGACTGCACCTCGCGCTCGAGCGCATGGAACTGGCGGAAGTGAGCAAGGGCACCGACCGGATCGCCGGCGCGCTCGAGCAGATCCGCGAGCGCCTCGTGCACCTCGTACTCGGTCGGCTTCAGCTGATGGCGCTGGCACGTCGCGAGCGCCGACTCGAGCCACGCGCGCGCGTCGTCGTGGCGGCCCTGCGCGAGGCACAGCTTGCCGAGCCCCAGGCTCGCGTGCGCGACGCCGTAGCGGTAGCCGGTGGCCTCGGAGAGCTCGAGCGCCTCGCGCAGCGTGCGCTCCGCGGCCGCGAGGTCGCCGAGCCGCTCGAGCACCAGCCCGGTGTTGTTGAGCGTGGCGGCCTCGTGCAGCGGCAGCCCGAGTGCCACGAACACGCTGCGCGCCTCGTCGAGCGCGGCCTGCGCGCCGGCGAGGTCGCCCAGGTTCTTGAGGTTGATGCCGATGTTGTTGAGCGTCTTGCCGCGCTCGATCGCGTCGCTCGCCTCCGTGCACAGCGCGAGGCTCTTGCGGTAGTAGTCGAGGCCCGCCGCGACGTCGCCCGAGCGCGTGTACACGATGCCGATGGTGCGCAGGCTCGCCGCGCGGCTCGCCTCGTTGCCGGTGCGCTCGTCGATCGCGAGCGCCTTGAACTGGCAATCGAGCGCGCTCGGGAAGTTGCCGAGCGCGTCGTGCACGAAGCTGATCGCGCGCAGCGTCTTGGCCATCCCCGGGTCGTCGCCCGCGGCCTCGAACGCGGCCAGGGCGCGCGCGTACGCATCGAGCGCGGTCGCGTGATCGAGCAGCAGGTCGGCGCAGCGGCCCTGCAGGTAGAGCGACTCGGCCTGCGCCGCCGCGTCGGCGAGCTGCACCGCGAGCGCGCCGGCCTCCGCGGCCAGCGCGAGCGCGCGGCGCGCGTCGATGCTCGACACGCCATCGGCGAGCGCCAGGAGCAGCGGCAGGCGGGCGTTGGCTTCGGTGGTGCGGGCGAGCTTGGCCGTCAGGCGGTCGACCGCGGCGGACCCCGATGCGAGGTCATGCACGCGCAACCTCGACCAGGCAGTCGTAGAACGTCGCGGCCCGGCCCAGGTCGGTCAATGCCTGCGACGTGACGGCGTTCGCGTTGCGGCCGTCGGGGGAGAGCTTCTGCCACCAGATCGAGGGCGCGACGGCCACGCCGGGGCGCGCACGCTCCGTCACGCGCGCGGTGGCCGTGAACTCGCCGCGGTCGTTGAAGATGCGCACCGGCTCGCCGTGCACGATGCCGCGCGCGGCCGCGTCGACGGGATGGAGGTCGAGCCACGGCGTGCGCTCCTCGTCGACGAACGCCGGCAGGTTGGCGAACGACGAATTGAGGAAGTTGCGCGCGGGCGGGGAGATGAACGCGAGCGGATAGCGAGCGGCGAGCGCCGGGTTGGAGGCCGTCGATTCGCGCGGCGGCACGAAGTCCGGCACCGGATCGAGACCCTGCGCGGCGAGCGCACGGCTCGCGAACTCGCACTTGCCCGAAGGTGTGGGGAAGCCGCCCTGCGCGAACGGCGCATAGCGCTCCGGCACGGCGAGGCGCGCGAAGCCGTGCGCGACGAGCGACTCCCACGCGAGGTGTTGCGCGCGCGGGTCGTCGTAGCGCCACGCGGCCTTCGCGATGGCCTCGTCGGAATCGGCGAAGCACGGCTCGGCGAAGCCCATGCGCGCCGCGAGCCGGCGGAACACCTCGGTGTTCGGCAGCGCCTCGCCGAGCGGCGCGATGGCGGGCTGGTTGAGCTGCACGTACAGGTGGCCGTACGAGCTGTGCACGTCGAGCTGCTCGAGCTGCGTGGTGGCCGGTAGCAGGATGTCGGCGAAGTCGGCGGTGTCCGTCTGGAAGATCTCGTGCACGACGCAGAAGAGATCCTCGCGCGCGAAGCCGGCGCGCACCTTCGACGACTCGGGCGCGACTGCGACCGGATTCGAGTTGTACACGTAGAGCGCGCGCACCGGCGGCGTGGCGTCGTGCAGCGCATCGCCGATCGCCGACATGTTGATCGTGCGCGGCGTGCCCTGGATGAGGTCGGGGCGCTCGAGCGCCTGCGTGTTCACCGGATACGTGCCCGACGACGACAGCAGCGCGCCGCCTGCCGGATCGCGCCACGCGCCGATCAGCGCCGGCAGGCACGCGATGAGCCGCACGGCGTTGCCGCCGCCGTGCGTGCGCTGCATCCCGTAGTTCACGCGGATCGCGGCCGGCTCGATCGTGCCGTAGTCGCGCGCGAGCGCCAGAACCTGCGCCGCCTCGAGCCCGCACACGGCGGCGGTGCGCTCCGGCGTCCATGCCTGCGCGCGCTGCGCGAGCGCGGCGTAGCCTTCCGTGTAGCGCTCGATGTAGTCGCGGTCGAGGAGGTCCTCCGCGATCAGCACGTGCATGAGGCCGAGCGCCAGCGCGCCGTCGGTGCCGGGCAGGAGCGCGACGTGCTCGTGGCACTTCTCGGCGGTGGCGCTGCGATACGGGTCGATGGCGATGAGCTTCGCGCCGCGCCGCTTCGCTTCCTGCGCGCGGGTCCAGAAGTGCAGGTTGGACGCGATCGAGTTGCTGCCCCACACGAGGATCAGCTTGCTCTCGGCGTAGCGCTCGACGTCCATGCCGACGGTGGCGCCGATGGTGGCCACCCAGCCGGCCTTGCCGGCCGACGCGCAGATCGTGCGGTCGAGCAGCGACGCGCCGAGGCGGTGGAAGAAGCGGCGGTCCATCGAGCCGTACTGCAGGAGGCCCATCGTGCCGGCGTAGCTGTAGGGCAGGATGGTCTGCGGGCCCTCGGGCGAGGCCGCCAGCGCGGCGAAGCGCGTGGTGATCTCGTCGAGCGCCTCGTCCCACGTGATGCGCGCGAAGCGGCCTTCGCCCTTGCGCCCGACGCGGCGCATCGGATGCAGCACGCGCTGGTCCGAGTACGTGCGCTCGAGGTAGCGCGCGACCTTCGTGCACAGGACGCCGGAGGTCGGCGGATGATCGGCCGCACCGCGGATCGCGATCGCACGCCCGTCCTCGACCGTGGTGACGAGCGCGCACGTGTCGGGGCAGTCGTGCGGGCAGGCGCCGCGCACGAGGCGTTGGGAGGAAGCAGCCGGACGATCGAGAGGCATGGGCAGGGTCGTTGATTTTACTGGAGGGGCGAAGGAGCCCGCATCCGGATTATTCTGCACGCGATGGCCACGCCGACCGCCTTGCCGACCGTTCGCCTGCCCGACGGCACGCTCGTGCCCGCCCTCGGCATGGGCACCTGGACGATGGGCGAGCGGGCAGGCGCGGCCGCGCGCGAGGTCGACGCGCTGCGCGCCGGCCTCGACCTCGGCATGACCCTCATCGACACCGCCGAGATGTACGGCGAGGGCGGCGCGGAGAAGGTCGTGGCGCGCGCGCTCGCCGGGCGCCGCGACGAGGTCTTCGTGGTGAGCAAGGTGTATCCGCACAACGCGAGCGCCGCGGGCACCGTCGCCGCGTGCGAGCGCAGCCTCGCGCGCCTGCGCACCGATCGCCTCGATCTCTACCTCCTGCACTGGCGCGGCACGCATCCGCTCGCCGAGACCGTCGCGGCGTTCGAGCGGCTGCGCGCGCAGGGCAAGATCCTGCGCTGGGGCGTGTCGAACTTCGACGTGGCCGACATGCGCGAATTGCTCGCGCTGCCGTCCGGTGCAAATTGTGCGACGAACCAGGTGCTCTACAACGTCGGCGAGCGCGGCGTCGAGTGGGCATTGCGCCCGTTATGTCAGCGTCATGGCATCCCGCTGATGGCGTACTCGCCATTCGGGCAGGGCGCGCTGCTGCGTGAACGAAAATTGTCAAAACTTGCCGCCGCGCATGGGATGTCGCCGGCGCAGCTCGCAATTGCATGGCTGCTCAACCGCGACGGCGTGATCGCGATCCCGCAATCGAGCAAGCCCGCGCACGTGGCCGAGTGCCGCGCCGCCGCGGACCTGCGGCTCTCGCCCGCGCTCGCAGCGGCAATCGACGAGGCGTTCCCGCCGCCCACGCGCGCCACGCCGCTCGCGATGCTCTAACGCGCGCATCGCTTCCGGGCGTCCGCCGCTGCTGTTCGTTACAACTTTGCGATTCCGTTTGCGGTCAGGCGCTTAGCGCGTCTGGCACGGTTGCTGCTCAACGTGGGTCATCAGGATGGCGTTCGATCCGAACGACAGGAGACGCACGGTGACCTACACCCACTACGATTACCTCGACCTGGCCCCCGGCGCGAGCACGGCCCGCATCGAGGCTGCGTACGCCGCCGTCCTCGAGCGCTTCCAGTACGGCGCCACCGAGGCAGGACAGGACCTGTCCGGCCTCGTGCGCATGATCCACGCTGCCTACGAAGTGCTCTCCAACGCCGAGCGGCGTCGCACGTACGACCAGCAGCTCGCACGCGACGCGGCGCTCGCCGACGCCGAACTCAAGTCGACGCTCGATGCACAGCCGGCTGCCGGCGTGCGGTACGTGCAGAACGTGCCGCAGTCGCTGCGGGCCAGCGTGCCGCCGCTGGCGGCGTAGCTCGAGCGCGATTGCCAGGTTACGGCCGCCGGGAAAGCCACTTTCCAGACTGCAAACAGCGATGCGGTCGGCGGCCGTATTCTTCCCCAGGCACCGGATGCGGCTGCGCATCGCGGTGCGCGCGCGGGGCGCGCCGCAGACCCGCGCGCCGCTGCGCCGGCTGACGCTGCACGGCCCCGAGCGGCGTGCGCTGCATCGCGCGGTGTCGCGGGTCGCGACGCGCAGCGTGCGCAACGTCGCACGTCGCGCACGTCCCGCGCCGGCGATCGTCGCCGACTTCGTTCCCGCCGTCGTTCACTGACGATCGTTCTCGGCTTGGTCGTGCGTGCGCGCATGCGCGGCACGCGCCTCGGCCATTCGTCGTAGAGACACGCACGCGCATCGCGCGTGTAATGACCCTGCGCAAACGTGTTGCACGTCCGTTCCATGTTGGCAGGGTAATTGCAATGGTCACTGCAGATCATCCTGCGAACGCGCAGTCACGCGCCGCCACCAACCCTGGGGAGCATGCATCGTGGAAAAGTGCATTGCCTGCAACTATTACGATCGCGGTGCGAAGGAGACCGATTCGCGCGGCGTGCAGTGGGGACAGTGCAGGCGCCAGGCGCCGATGCTGCATCCGGTGAACCAGAAGACGTACATGATCGAAGGCGTGTGGCCGCACGTGCGCGACGACGACTGGTGCGGCGAGTGGAAGGCGGGTGCCGTGCGCCGCCCCGAGTCGCGCGGGGCCGAGGCGCTCGCGCTGGGTCCGCTCATTCCCGTGCCCACGGGCGCCTCGCTCGGCGCGCGGCAGGCGCCGAAGCCTTCGAATGCCGGCACGTTCTCGCCGCAGGCGATCGGGGGGGCGATGGGGAGGGGGGATTAGGGCTTCGTCCGCAAAAGGCGTCCGTGGGGGCGGGGGATGACGCAGGGGCGGCGTTGCGCCTTTTGCGGCCGCAAATGCGCAGTCAGGCGGTCGCCTTGGGATCGGCCCGGCGGCGACCGCTCGCCAAGGCAACGTAACGACGAGCGTCGTGCGGCGGGTTGTGCGTTCGTCCGATATTCGACTCGTTGCGCGAATGCGATCGGTGACCCTGGACGCGAACGCCGCTGCGTTGACTTCGATGCCGTCGTCGCGACGCAATCCCTGCGCCGGCTCCGGCCAAGAATGCTAAAGTCTTACTGCGGCCCGCGTCCCGATGCGGGCCGCTTTGCTTCACGGTCCCGTAGCGCTTCCGCATGTCCTCCAACGTCTTTGCCGATGCCCTTGCCGCCGGGCTGACGATCGTCACGCCCAACAAGCGCCTTGCGCGCGCGCTCGCCGCGCGGCACGACCACGCACGTGCGCAGGCCGGCGCCCGGGGCTGGGAAGCGGCGCGGGTATTGCCGTGGCAGCCGTGGCTCGACACCCTGTGGCTCGATGCCGTCGCTGCGCACGCGCTCGATCGCCCGCTGGTCACGCCGCACGCGGCCGCGCTGCTGTGGGACCGCATCGTGACGCAGCGCGCGACGCTGCTCGATCCGCGCGGCGCGGCCGAGCGCGCGGCGGAGGCGTGGCGCGACTTCCACGCATGGCGGCATCCGGGCGAGCGCGTCGATGCGTGGGCGCGCGCCGGCATCGACGACGACGCGGCCACGTTCGCGCACTGGGCGGCCGACTACGAGCGCGAGCTCGACGAGCGCGGGCTCGCCGATCACGTCACGCTCGCCGATCGTCTCGCCGCGGCCGCACCGCACGTGAGCGCGTGGCGCGGACGGCACGTCGTGCTCGCCGGCTTTCTCGAGACCACGCCGCAGCAGCAGCGCCTGCTGGCCGCGTTGCGCGCGGCCGGCGTCACGCTTGACGAGGTGGCGCTGCCGTTCGCGCGCGACGGGCGCTGCACGCGCGTCGAGGCGGCGACGCCGGCGCAGGAGCTCGGCCTCGCGTTGTCGGCCGCCCGCGAGCGGCTGACAAGCGATCCTGACGCGCAGGTCGGCATCGTCGTCGCCGATCTCGACGAGCGCCGCGACGACGTGCTCGCCCTGGCCGAGGACCTGCTGTGCCCGGAGCTCGCCGAGCGGTGCGCCGCGGATGCGCCGCGCCCGTACAACGTGTCGCTGGGCCGGCCGCTCGCCGACGTGCCGCTCGTGGCCTGCGCGCTGGCACTGATCGGATGGCCGCGTGCGCCGCTCGCGCTCGCCGACGCCACTGCGACGCTGCGCAGTCCCTATCTTCCCGGCGCCGACGCGCACTGGATGCGGCGCGCTGCCGTGGAGATGACGTGGGCGAAAGCGGGCCTGCGCGAAATCGATTGGCCGGTGCTGGTGTCCGCGCTGCGCCACGTGCCGGGTGACGGTCTCGGCGATGCATGGCGCACCCTAATGCCGCCGCCCACGACGCGGCAGGCGCCCGCCGCATGGGCGAATGCGTGGCGCGCATGGCTCGACGCGCTCGGCTGGTGCCGCGACCGCACGCTCGGCAGCGGCGAGTGGCAGGCGCGCGATGCGTTCCTGCGGCTGCTCGGCGAGTTCGCCACGCTCGGGACCGTGGCGACGACGCTGCGCGCCGACGAAGCGGTGTCGGCACTGCGGGCGGCCGCGCGGCGCACGCTGTTCCAGCCGGAAGCACCCGCCGCGCGCCTGCAGATCCTCGGCCTGCTCGAAGCGGCCGGACTCGAGTTCGACGCGCTGTGGGTCGCGGGGCTGTCCGCCGAGCAATGGCCGCCGGCGGCGTCGCCGGCGCCGCTGCTGCCGCTCGCGTGGCAACGCGAGCGCGGGATGCCGCGCTGCGACGGGCCGCGGGCGCTCGCCTATGCGCGCACGCTGACCGAGGTGTTCGCCCGTGCGGCCGACGACGTCGTCGTGAGCCACGCGGTGCGCGTCGACGGCAACGAGTGCGCGCCGTCGGCACTGGTCGCGGCGTGGCCGTGCGCCGCGCCGCCGCCGTTGGTGCCGCGGCGGGCAGTGCAGATCGCGGAGGTGCGGCCGACGCTCCTGCGGCATCCCGACGACGTCGCGCCGTCGCTCGCGGACGGCACCGTGATGCACGGCGGCGTGGACACCGTCGAGAGCCAGAGCGCGTGTCCGTTCCAGGCCTTCGCGCGGCATCGGCTGCAGGCGCGCGGCGGCGATGCGCCGGGCGCCGGTCTGTCGCTGCAGGAGCGCGGAACCGTGCTGCACCGGACGCTCGCCGCGTTCTGGGAGGACGTGCGCGACCACGCGACACTGCGCGCGCTCGACGACGACGCCCTGCGCGTACGCATCGCGGAGGCGGTGGCGGCAGCGTTGGTGCCGTACGCCGCGCGCCTCGCGGCGCTGCCCGCGCCGGTCGCGCACGCCGAGTCGGCGCGCCTCGCCGCCACGCTGCACGCGTGGCTCACGTCCGTCGAGCGGGAGCGCGCGCCGTTCACCGTCGAGCGCACCGAGGCGAAGATGCAGCTCGCCCTCGGCGGCCTCGTCCTCCGCTTCCGGGTCGATCGCGTCGATCGCCTCGCGGAGGGCGGCCTCGCGATCATCGACTACAAGTCGGGCCGCGCCCCGAGCCCCGGCCGGTGGTTCGCGGAACGCCCGGCGGGCACGCAGGTCGGCCTCTACGCGCTGGCGCAGCGGGCCGCCGCGCCCGACGAGCCCATCGCGGCCGCGCTCTACGCGGTGCTGAAGGCGGGCGCGGTCAAGGTCTGCGGTCTTGCCAAGGATGACGGCATCGTGCCCGGCGCGAGCGTGCTGCCGACGCGCAACGTGCCGCTCGCGACGTGGGACGACGTCCTGCCCACGTGGCAGGCGAGCTACGGCGCGCTGGCGCGCGCATTCGCGGAGGGCCGCGCCGCGGTCGCGCCGCGCCCGGACGCGTGCCGGCAATGCGAGCTCGATGCGCTGTGCCGCATCCAGCGCCTCGACGGCTCCGACGCGGAGGAGGGCGGCGATGCCGAGTGACGCGCTGCTCGAGCGCCAGGACGCCGAGGCGCGCGCCCGCGCCCTCGACGTCCGCCGCTCGTTCCTCGTGCAGGCGCCTGCCGGGTCGGGCAAGACGGGGCTGCTGATCCAGCGCGTGCTGGCGCTGCTCGCGATCGTCGAGCGTCCGGAGGCGATCCTCGCGATGACGTTCACGCGCAAGGCGGCGGCCGAGATGCGCGAGCGCGTGCTGCGCGCGCTGCGCGACGCAGAAGCCGGCGTGCCGGTCGATGCGACGCGGCCGCACGACGTCGCGACGCGCGAGCTCGCACTCGCCGCCCTGCGTGCCGACGCGCGCGGCCAGTGGCACCTCGTGGCCAATCCGTCGCGGCTCAAGGTGCTGACGATCGATGCGCTGGCGACGTCGTTCGCGCGGCGGGTGCCGCTCACCACTGGACTGGGCGCATTGCCCGCGTTCGTCGACGATGCGCGCGGGCACTATCGCGAAGCGGTCGCCGACGCGCTCGCCGCGGCGCCGGCGGACGATCCGCGCTGGCGCGACTTCCTCCTGCATCTCGACAACGACGCCGCCACCGCGGTCGACCTGCTGGCCGGGATGCTCGCGCGGCGCGACCAGTGGCGGAGCCTGTCCGTCGTCACGCCGGACGCGTCGCTGCGGCCGAAGCTCGAAGCGGCGCTGCGCCGCGAGTCGGAGAACGCGCTGCGGCACCTGCTGCAGCTCATCCCGGCGGACCTCGCGGAGGAGCTCGTGCAGCACCAGGCGTACGCCGCGGAGCAGTTGCGTGCGCTTGGCCTCGATGCGGACCTGGCGGACTTCCTGCAGCGCGTGGCCGACGACGGCGGCGTGCCGGCCCACGAGGCCGATGCGCTCGCCGACTGGCGGCGGCTCGCGGACTGGCTGCTCGTGAAGGACGATGCACGCCTGCGCGCCGACTGGAACAAGAACCACGGGTTCCCGCCGCGCGACAAGGCCTATCCGGAACGCGAGGCGGCCAAGGCTGCGTTCAAGGCGTGGGCGGGCCGCTGCGACGAGATTCCCGGGCTGTGCGCGGCGCTGCACGCGGTGCGCACGCTGCCGCCGCCGGTGTACACCGACGCCGCGTGGGCGTTCGTCGCGGCCACGCTCGCGCTGCTGCCGACCCTTGCCGCGCATTTGCAGCTCGTGTTCGCGCGCACCGGCGAGACGGATTTTTCCGAGGCGTCGCTGCGGGCGCTCACGGCGCTCGGCGACGCCGAGCGTCCGGGCGACCTGCTGCTGGCCGCGGACCTGTCGCTCGCGCACGTGCTGGTCGACGAGTTCCAGGACACGTCCGCGAGCCAGCTCGAGCTCATCGCCAGGCTCACGGCGGGCTGGAGCGAAGGCGACGGCCGCACGCTGTTCGCGGTCGGCGATCCGATGCAGTCGATCTACCGCTTCCGCGAGGCCGAGGTGCGCCACTTCCTCGATGCGCGTGCCGCCGGGCGCATCAACCACGTGCCCGTGGAATGCCTGACGCTCACGCGCAACTTCCGCTCGCGGCGCGCGGTAATCGACTGGGTCAACGGCGTGTTTCCAAACGTGCTGCCGGTCGCGGACGCGGCGCGCGGCGAAGTCGCCTATGCGCCCGTGCTGCCCACGCGCGACACGCCCGCGCCCACGCCGACGGTCGACCTCGTTGCCGGGCACGAGGAGCCGGCGATGGTCGTGCGGCGCGTGCAGGAGGCGCTGGCGGAGGGCGCCGCCAGCATCGCGATCCTCGTTCGCGCGCGAACGCATCTCGCGGACGTCCTGCCTGCGCTGCGTGCCGCGGGCATCGACTACGTCGCGGTCGACCTGGAGTCGCTGGCCGAGCGCATGGCCACGCGCGATCTCCTCACGCTCGCGCGGGCGCTCACGCAACCCGACGACCGGCTGGCGGCGCTCGCGCTCTTGCGTGCGCCGTGGTGCGGCCTCACGCTCGCCGACTTGCTCGCGGTCGCCGAAGGCGCGGACGCGCGTCCCGTGCTGCTGGCGGCCGCCGATCCGCAGGTGCAGGCGGCGCTGTCGGCGGACGGCCGCGAACGTCTCGCGCGCCTGCTGGCGGCCATTGCGCCGGCGATGGCGGCCCGCGGGCGGTTGCCGCTCGCGCCGCGCGTGCGCGCCGCGTGGCTCGCACTGGGCGGTCCCGCGTGCGTCGACGACGCGCTCGATCTCGAAGGCGCCGAGGTGTTCCTCGCCCTTCTCGCGCGGCACGAGCGCGGCGGCGACATCGCCGACTGGGCGGATTTCGCCGCCGAGGCTGCCGGCCTGTTCGCGGAGCCGCCGCCGGGCGCGGCTGCGACCGTGCAGGTGATGACGCTGCACAAGGCCAAGGGACTCGAGTTCGACACGGTGATCATCCCGGGCCTGGGCCACGCGGGCCGCCGGAGCGACGACCCGCCGCTGCGCTGGGAACGCCGCGGCGAAGCGGGCACGGACGACGCCACGCTGCTCCTCGCGCCGCTGCACGCGCGGGTCGGCGCCGCGAGCGAGCGCGATCCGGTGTACGGGTACCTGACGCAGTTGGCCGCCGACCAGGAGACCGCCGAGCTCGGGCGGCTGCTCTACGTCGGCTGCACGCGCGCGCAGCGCCGCCTGCACCTGATCGGGACGCCCGCCGCCAAGGCCGCCACCGCGAAGCGCGACGCGCACTGGGCGCCGGCCGCGGGCAGCGCGCTCGCGCGCCTCTGGGAAGGGCTCACGGGACGGTGCGAGCCGCCGGTCCCGCCCGAAGAGGCCGCCGCCGCACCGGATGGCGCCGTGCGCCCGGCGCCGCCGCTTGCGCGCCTGCCGTTGCCCTGGACTGCGCCACCGCCGCTGCCCGCCGCCGCGACCGTAGCAGCACCGCCCGCGGCCGACGAGCGTCCGCTGTTCGACTGGGCGCAGGCGACCGCCGCGGCCGTGGGTACGGTCACCCACCGGCTGCTCGCGCAGGTCGCCGCGGAAGGGTACGCGGCGTGGAATGCCGCGCGCGTCGAACGCGAAGGCGCGCGCATCGCGCTCGAGCTCGCACGCGAGGGCGTGGACGCCGGCCTGCGCCCGCGCGCCGCCCAGCGCGTCGCGGAGGCCCTCACGCGCCTGCTGGCCGACGAGCGCGGCGCGTGGATCTTCCACCCGGGCCACGCGGAGGCGCGCAGCGAATGGGCGCTGGCGTCGGTCGTGGACGGCACGGTTGAGCACGTCACGCTCGACCGCACGTTCGTCGTCGACGGCGTGCGCTGGATCGTCGATTTCAAGACCGGCCAGCACGAGGGCGGCGATCCCGGCGCGTTCCTCGACCAGGAAGTCGGGCGCTATCGCGCGCAGCTCGAGCGCTATGCGCGCATCGTGCGCACGCTCGATCCGCGGCCGGTGCGCCTCGCGCTCTACCATCCGCTGGTGGCGGGCGGCTGGCGGGAATGGGAGCACGTCCCAGAGGCGCCCTGAAATACGATAGAATTCAAGCCTTTGTATTGATGCTGCGGTGCGCTCGCGCGAAGCGCGAAGGCGCTGCCTCCCAAACGTGCGGATCCATCGCGGACTGCCGGCCGTCGCGGCCGGGCCGGTCGCCCTCACCATCGGCAACTTCGACGGTGTCCATCGCGGGCACCAGGCGATGCTGATGCGGCTGCTCGAGGCCGCCGACGACCTGCGCCTGCCGCCTGCGGTGCTGACGTTCGACCCGCATCCGCGCGAGTTCTTCGGCCGCGAGACCGCGCCGCCGCGCCTGGCCGGACTGCGCCAGAAGCTCGACGCGTTCCGCGCGTTCGGCATCGCGCACGTGTTCGTCGCGCGCTTCGACGCCGCGTTCGCGGCGCTGACGCCGCACGCGTTCATCGAGGACGTGCTGGTGCGCCGGCTCGGCGTGCGCTGGGTGCTGGTCGGCGACGACTTTCGCTTCGGCAAGGGCCGTGCGGGCGACATCGCGCTCTTGCGCGCGCACGCCAACACATTCAGCGTCGAGCACATGCAGACCCTCGCGGTGGACGACGAGCGTGCGTCCTCCACCGCGGTGCGCGCCGCGCTCGCCGCAGGCAACCTGGAGCGCGCCGCTGCGCTGCTCGGGCGTCCCTATGCGATCAGCGGACGCGTCGCGCACGGTGACAAGCGCGGCCGGCGCCTGGGCTTTCCCACCGCCAACATCCCGCTGCGCAAGCCGCCGCCGCTGTCCGGCATTTTCGCGGTGCGCGTGCTGGGGCTCGGCCCCGAGGCGCGCGCGGGCGTGGCGAGCCTCGGCGTGCGCCCGACGGTGGAACGCGACGGCCGGCCGCTGCTCGAAGTCTACGTGTTCGACTTCGACGAGACGATCTACGGCCGGCGCGTGACGGTCGAGTTCCTGCACAAGCTGCGCGACGAGGCGAAGTACGACGACCTCGACGCGCTCACCCGGCAAATCCGCGCGGACGTCGCCGACGCCCGCCGCTATTTCGAGACCGCGCCGGCCTAGCGCGGCGAAGTTGTCCAATCGGGGTCAGACCCCAACCTGCCATCGGGGTCAGACCCCACGAGTGCCCCATGCCCGACGAACAGAAAACCGACTACAAGACGACCCTCAACCTGACGGACACGCCGTTCCCGATGCGCGGCGACTTGGCGCGCCGCGAGCCCGGCTGGGTGTCCGAGTGGCAGCGCACGAAGGTGTACGAGGCGATCCGCAAGGCCGCGCAGGGGCGGCCGCGCTTCGTGCTGCACGACGGCCCGCCGTACGCCAACGGCGACATCCACATCGGGCACGCGGTCAACAAGATCCTCAAGGACATCATCGTCAAGAGCAAGGGGCTCGCGGGCTTCGACGCGCCCTACGTGCCGGGCTGGGATTGCCACGGCATGCCGATCGAGGTGCAGATCGAGAAGACGCATGGCAAGAACCTCTCCGCCGCGGACACGCAGCGCCTCGCGCGTGCCTACGCGACCGAGCAGGTGAGCAACCAGCGCGAGCAGTTCAAGCGCCTGGGCGTGCTCGGCGACTGGGACCATCCGTATCTCACGATGGCCTACAAGAACGAGGCCGACGAGATCCGCACGCTCGGCAAGATCCTGCAGAAGGGCTATGTGTACCGCGGCCTGAAGCCCGTCAACTGGTGCTTCGACTGCCAGAGCGCGCTCGCGGAAGCGGAGGTCGAGTACGAGGATCGCGTCGACCTCGCGATCGACGTCGGGTTCAGGCTCGACGATGCCGACCGCGCGAAGCTCGCGGCGGCGTTCGGCCTGGGCGAGCTGCCTGCCGGTGACGTGTACGCGGTGATCTGGACCACCACGCCGTGGACCATCCCCGCCAACCAGGCGCTCAACGCGCATCCGGATCTCGTCTACGCGCTGGTGACGACCGAGCGCGGCATGCTCGTGCTCGGACGTGATGTCGTCGAGTCGTGCCTCGCGCGCTTCAAGCTCACGGGCGACGTGATCGCCACCGCGCCCGGCGCGGCGCTGGAGCTCGTGCGCTTCCGGCATCCGTTCTACGATCGTCCGTCGCCGGTGTATCTCGGCGAGTACGTGACGATGGACGCGGGCACCACCGGCCTCGTGCACTCGTCGCCCGCGTATGGCGTCGAGGACTTCCAGTCGTGCCGACGCTACGGCATGAAGGACGACGACGTCGAGAAGCCCGTGCTGGGCGACGGCCGCTACGCCGAGAGCCTGCCGTTCTTCGGCGGCCTCTCGATCTGGAAGGCGAATCCGCTGGTCGTCGACAAACTGAAGGAAGTCGGCGCGCTGTTCCACGCCGAGAAGTTCACGCACAGCTACATGCACTGCTGGCGGCACAAGACGCCGATCATCTATCGCGCGACGACGCAGTGGTTCGCCGGCATGGACGACACGCCGGGGTGGCACGGCGCCAAGCCCGCCGAGTCGCTGCGCACGACGGCGCTGCGCGGCATCGAGAACACGACGTTCTACCCGGCATGGGGCAAGGCGCGCCTCACCGGCATGATCGCGCATCGTCCCGACTGGACACTGTCGCGCCAGCGGCAGTGGGGCGTGCCGCTGCCGTTCTTCGTCGACCGCGAGACCGACGCGCTGCATCCGGACACGATGGCGCTGCTCGAGCTCGCCGCGAGCAAGGTCGAGCATGGCGGCATCGAGTCGTGGTTCGAGGCGACGTCCGAGGACTTCGGCGTCGACGAGAAGAAGTACCGCAAGCTCACCGACACGCTCGACGTGTGGTTCGATTCCGGCGCGACCTTCGAAACCGTGCTGGGTGGGCCGAACGGCCGCACGTCGCGCATGGGCTCGCACTCGCAGCAGACCGCGTTCCCCGCCGACCTCTATCTCGAAGGCTCGGACCAGCATCGCGGCTGGTTCCATTCGTCGCTGCTCGAGTCGTGCATGGTCAACGGCGTGCCGCCGTACAAGGCGCTGCTGACCCACGGCTTCGCGGTGGACGGCGAAGGCAAGAAGATGTCGAAGTCGAAGGGCAACGTGGTGTCGCCGCAGAAGGTGGCGGACACGCTCGGCGCCGAGATCCTGCGCCTGTGGGTCGGCGCCACCGACTACTCGGGCGAGCTCTCGATCTCCGATGAGATCCTGAAGCGCGTGGTGGAGGGCTATCGCCGCATCCGCAACACGCTGCGCTTCCTGCTCGCCAACACGTCCGACTTCGACGCGGTGAAGGATGCCGTGGCGATCGCCGACCTGCTCGAGCTCGACCGCGTCGCGCTCGCGCAGGCGCAGCGCATGGCCAACGAAGTGGAAGCCGCGTACGGCCGCTACGAGTTCCATCTCGTCGTGCAGCGGCTGCAGACGTACTGCTCGGAGGAGTTGGGCGGCTTCTACCTCGACGTGCTCAAGGACCGCCTCTACACCACCGCGCGGGACAGCCGCGCGCGCCGCTCCGCGCAGACCGCGCTGGCGCTCATCCGCGACGCGCTGCTGAAGCTCATGGCGCCGGTGCTGTCGTTCACCGCGGAGGAGGCGTGGCGGCTGCTGTATCCGACCGATCCCACGATCTTTGCGCACGTGTGGCACGGCTCGCTGCCGACGGCGCCGGACGAGCCGGCGCTGCTCGCGAAGTGGGAGCGCATCCTCGCGGTGCGCATGCGCGTGCAAAAGGAGCTGGAAGCGGTGCGCCAGGGCGGCACCATCGGATCGTCGCTGCAGGCGGAGGTCGCCATCGTCGCGCCCGACGCGGATTACGACGCGCTCGCCACGCTCGGCGACGACCTGCGCTTCGTGCTGATCACGTCGGCGGCTACCGTCGAGCGCGGGCCCGAGCTCGCGGTGCGCGTGACGCCGAGCGCCCACGCGAAGTGCGACCGCTGCTGGCACTGGCGCGCGGACGTGGGCAAGGACGCCGCGCATCCGAAGCTGTGCGGACGCTGTGTCGCGAACCTGTTCGGGGCCGGCGAAGCCCGCGCCTTCGCATGATGCGCGCAACGCGAGAGGCGGACCGGTGACGACCGCGCCTGCGCTGCGTGCGCGCGCGGCTTCGTCACCGCACTGGTGGCGCTGGCTGCTGCTCGCTGCCGCCGTGATCGCGCTCGACCTCGCCACCAAGGCGATGATCGTCGCGCGCTTCCAGGTGGGCGAGGCGCTGCCGGTGACGAGCTTCATGAGCCTCGTGCTCGCGTACAACACCGGCGCCGCGTTCAGCTTCCTCGCGGGCGCCGACGGCTGGCAGCGCTGGCTGTTCGCGGCCATCGCGCTCGTCGCGAGCGGCGTGATGATCTACCTCATCCGCCGCGGCGGCAGCCGCACGTTGATGCTCGGGCTCGCGCTGATCCTGGGCGGCGCGCTCGGCAATCTCTACGACCGCATCGTGCTCGGCCACGTCACCGACTTCCTGCTGTTCCACTATCGCGGCTGGTCGTGGCCCGCGTTCAACGTCGCCGACAGCGCGATCACCGTCGGCGCGGGCCTGCTGATCCTCGACAGCTTCCGCAAGCCGGCAGCGCGTGGCGCGGCCTCGTGAGCGGCGTGCGCGCATTCCGATGAAGGACACCATGGACGTCATCCTCGCCAATCCCCGCGGCTTCTGCGCCGGCGTGGATCGCGCCATCGCCATCGTGCTGCAGGCGCTGCGCCAGTTCGGCGCGCCGATCTACGTGCGCCACGAGGTCGTGCACAACAAGTTCGTCGTCGACGACCTCAAGGCGAAGGGCGCGATCTTCGTCGACGAGCTCGACGGCGTGCCGGCCGGCAGCACGGTCGTGTTCTCCGCGCACGGCGTGTCGAAGGCGGTGCGCGCGGAAGCCGAGGCCCGCGGGCTGCGCGTGTTCGACGCCACGTGCCCGCTCGTCACCAAGGTGCACGTCGAGGTCGCGCGCATGCACGAGCAGGGCAACGAGGTCGTGATGATCGGCCACGCGGGCCACCCGGAGGTCGAGGGCACGATGGGCCAGGCCGACGGCGGCATTCACCTCGTGCAATCGGTGGCCGACGTGGCCACGCTGCGCGTCGCCGATCCCGACAAGCTCGCCTACGTTACGCAGACCACGCTGTCGGTGGACGATGCGGCCGCGATCGTCGACGCGCTGAAGGCGCGCTTTCCCGCGATCCACGGCCCGCGCCGCGACGACATCTGCTACGCGACGCAGAACCGGCAGGATGCGGTGAAGGCGATGGTCGCGGCGGTCGATGCGGTGATCGTGGTCGGCAGCCCGAACAGCTCCAACTCGAACCGCCTGCGCGAGGTGGCGGCGCATCGCGGCGTGCCGGCGTGGATGGTCGATCGCGCGGAAGAGCTGCAGCCCGAATGGGTGGCGGGCAAGCGCCGCATCGGCGTCACCGCGGGCGCCTCGGCCCCCGAAGTGCTGGTGCAGGAAGTGATCGCGCGCCTCAAGTCCCTCGGCGCGGGTGCGGTGACCGAGCTCACGGGCGTTCGCGAGGCGATCACCTTTCCCATGCCCAAGGGATTGAACGGCGAAGCCCGCGGCAAGGGGCCGGAGACGGGCGGGGTCTGACGCTTAGGGGTCTGACCCCGGCATCATCGGGGTCTGACCCCGGGTCGGCGCTTCGAACCCGGGATCTGACACCGCCGCGCCAAAGGCACGCGCGCCGGTATCAGACCCCTGGAAGCTTACGGGTCTGACCCCGCTGCGCGCTCCTGCCGGAACCACGCGAGCAGCGCGACGAACAGCACGAGCGCGATCACCGTCGCCGCGCCGGCGACAACCATCGTCCTGCCCGTGCCGGTGAGCGCGCGCACCAGCGCTTCCGCGACATAGAACGGCACGAGGAGCGCCGCCCACTGCCGCGGCCGCCGTGCGCCGCGCGCGATGCCCGGCAGCAGCAGCGCGAGCGGCAGCGCCTTCAGCGCGAGCCAGCGGGCGCCGGGCACGGGTGCGAGCAGCAGCTCCCACAGCACGTCGAGCACGACGAGGGCGACCAGCGCCGCGACGGTGATGCGCGCGGCGGCGGGAGGCGCCGAAGGCGCGGGAGGCAACAACGCGGCGACGCCGGTCAGCCGACCGGCACGAACTCGTAGAGCTCGAAGCCGGGGCCTTGCTCGACGAGCTTGGTCAGCACCGCGAAGCACGTGCCGGACGTGCGCTTCAGGGTGATCGCCTGCTCGAGCCCGAACGCGCCCGCGGGCACGATGACCTGCGCCGGCGACGCCTCGGGCAGCGCGCCGTTGTCCTCCGGCAGCACGACCACCGGCTGGAACGTGCCGGCCTTGCCTTCCTCGCTCGTCGCCGCCGCGGCCTCGGGGCTGTCGGAGAGGAGCTCGCAGCCGAACTCCAAGCCGCTGCCCTTCAGCGTGTTGCGGAACCAGCGCAGCATCGCCACCTGCAGCGTCGCGCGGCCCTCGATGCGCAGCGCGACCAATTCGCCGATGCGCAGCGTGGACGGGGTGGCGTCGACCTGGCGCAGCGCGTAGCCCGCCGGCGTGTGGTTGATCACCTGGCAGTTGGCCATCGGCGGCAGGCCGCTCGGCGTGCGGTTGACGCCCGCGTGGTCGCCGCGGCTGTACTGCCACACGCCCTCGAGCCCGGCGCACATCACGACGCGCGCCCGCGACGGCAGGCGGTTGAACTGGCGCGCCGGCGGGATCGCCCACTGGCGCAGCAGCCGCTTCAGCAGCGCGACGTACGAGAGCCGCGACGACGGGTCCTTGCCGATGCCCGCGGGGACGTCGCCGCCGGCATCGAGCGCGCGCAGCTGCTCCTGGATCTGGAACGCGAGGTCGAACGTGAGCAGGAAGAGCTTGCTGCCCTCGATCGAGCCGCCCTTGTTGGCGGAGAACGGCGGGAAGTCGTGGCCGACCGGCACGATCGCCACTGCCTTGGCCATGCGGTGCACCGGCGGCACGTCGGTGAGCTTGGCCCAGTGCGCGAACTCCTGCACGTAGCGCAGCACCACCGGCAGCTGCCCGGGCAGGAAGCCGTACGGATTGGCGAGGGCGAGCAGCAGCATCTGGATCGTGATGCGATCCGGTGTCGCTTCCGGCTGGTCCGGCGCGATCGGCACGAGGTGCAGGTTCCGCTCGCGCGCGAACGCGTAGATGGCGTGCGCGTCGTGCCACGTGCGTGCCGGCACTGGCGCGTAGGTGAGGTAGCTGTTGACCAGCACGCGCGCCGTGCACTGCAGGCAGCGATGGATCAGCGCGACCATGAGCCGCTGGCCGCCGAGCGAGATGCGCTTGTCGGCCTCGCGCGCGAGGAGCCGCTTGTACGCAACGGCGAGCTCGGTGGCGAGCGTCAGCGCAGCCTTGGCCGCTTCCAGCGCCTCGCCGGTGAGCGGATGCGCGGCGCGCACGAACTGCCGCTCGAGATGCGGCCACAGGGTCGTGGCCGTCTCCCAGTACTTCTCGGCGAGCTCGAGGCGCTTGCCGTCGCCCATGTCCATGCGGTTGGTGGCGGCCAGCGCGTCGCCGACCAGGCGCGCCGCCGCTACGGGCTCGCGCTTGCGCACGTCCTCGAGCCACGGCACCACCTTGGCCGGGCGGATCTCGGGCGGGTTCGCGGGATGCGCGTCGACGCTGGGCAGGCTGAGCGCTAAGGGCATGAAAATCGTCGGGATCGGCGGGATGGGATTGTAGGCGACGGCGGCCGGGCGACGGCGCGCGCACGGCGACAATTCGTATTCGTACCACGCACGACCCCGACACGCCATGCCCCGCGCGGGGGGGGATCGTCCCCTCTGCGACGATCGCGCACCCTGGCGTAGAGGACGGTCCGGCGTCGCTACCCCGGCGCCGGCACGGGCGGCGTCGCGCCCGGCGTGGGCTCCGCGTCGAGAAAGGCCCGGACCGCGGCGATCTGGTCCGCGGCCATGAGCATCGGTGCGTGGCCGACGCCGGCGAACTCCACGATGCGCGGTCGCGGACCCCGTGCCGCCATCTGCGCCGCGGTCGCGCTCGCGAGAAGGTCCGATTCGGCCCCGCGCAGCACCAGCGTCGGGCACCGGATCGCATCCCAGATGGGCCACAGGTCCGGCGGCGCGGCGGTGGTGCGGAAGGGCACGGCGATGGCCGGGTCGTAGCCGAGGCGCCACGTCCCGTCGGGGCGCTGCACGACGCTGCTGCGCGTGAGGTGGTCCCATTGCGCATCGTCGAGCGGACCGAACGGCGCCGACACCGCGCGGATGTAGCGGTCGGCGTCCGCGAGCGTCGCGAACGCGGGGTCGAGGCCAAGATAGTCGCGGATGCGCGCGAGCGCCGCGGGCTCGATCTGCGGCCCGGCGTCGTTGACCACGAGGCGCCTGACCGGCGAGCCCGGCTGCGCGGCCATCACCATGCCGAGCAGGGCCCCCATCGACGTGCCCACCCACGACACCTGCTCCGCGCCGCTGCGCGCGATGAGCGCGGTGAGCGTGGCGAGGTACGTCGGGAACGCGTAGTCGGCCGGATCGCGCAGCCATTCGCTCTGCCCGCGCCCCGGGATGTCGACCGCGAGCAGGCGGTGGGTATCGGCGAGCGCCTCGCCCAGCACGTCGAAGTCGCGCCCGTTGCGCGACAGGCCGTGCACCGCGATGACGACGTCGCTGTTCGCGGGGTCGCCCCACTCGTAGTACGCGACGCGATGGAAGCCGTGCGCGGACAGGCCGGTGAAGTGCCGCGGGCGCGGCGCGGTGCGGGTGAGCATGGGGACGGCCGGGGCGATCGGAACACACCGATTGTGCCATCGACCACCGCGTTCCAGCGCGGCGGCCGCGTGTGCGACACTGGCAGCCGCCCGCTGTCACGAAGGAATCGATCATGGTCATCGGACCTGCCGCGCCGTCGCGCGTCGCAGCGCATTCGCCGTCGCAGCAACCGCGCGTGCGCCTTGCCGCGCTTGCGGCGTTGCTCGCCGTCCTGCCGGCCTGCGCGCCCGACGCGGTTAACAACCGCGCGGCCACCGGCCTCGACGGCTACGTCGCGCAGGTGCAGCGGTCGTGCGCGCCGGTGCAGCTCGGCCGCTACCAGTTCGCGACGCCGCTGATGGGCGGCGGCGGGGACGGCTCGTACGATTACTGGCTCGACCAAACGTCGCGCCTCTATTCCCGCGCGATCACGCCGGCGCAGTACCGCGAGAGCCTCAATGCGTTCTTCGGCGCCGGCAACGACGCGACGATCGGCTGCATCGTCGGCCTGCTGCCGCCGCCCTGACGCCGCTACGGCGCGGCGCGCAGCGTGCGGTCGAGGATCATCAGCATCGCCGCGGTCGCGCCCCAGATGTAGCGCTCGCCATACGGAATCGCCCAGTAGTCGCGGCGCAGCGCCCCCAGCATCCGGTGATGCCGCTGCTGGTTCGCGGGATCGAGCACGAACGCGAGCGGCACCTCGAAGACGTCGGCGACCTCGGAGGGATCCGGCAGCAGCGCGAACGGCGGCTCGACCCAGCCGACGACCGGCGTGACGCGGTAGCCGGTGACGGTCTCGTAGTGCGCGAGCTCGCCCAGCACGTCCACGCGCTCCGCCGGCAACCCGACTTCCTCCGTCGCCTCGCGCAGCGCGGCGTGCACGAGCGACGGATCGCCGGGGTCCATGCGCCCGCCGGGGAAGCTGATCTGCCCGGGATGGTCGGGGAGGTCGGCGCTGCGCTGCGTCAGCAGCAGTGTCAGGCCCTGCGGACGATTGACGAGCGGCACGAGCACCGCAGCGGGTGTCGCGCGGCCCTCACGGCCCGGCAGCCGGAAGCCGTCGCTCAATCCTTTCGCGTCCTCGGGCGCGGGACGCGCGAGGCGCTCGCCGATCCAGGTCTTCTGCGCGGCGGGCGAGGGAAGCGCGAACAGCGGGAGCGTCATGCGCTGTAGGTGATCGCATAGAACACGACGCCCTGCGGCGAGACGATGCCGCAGAAGCGGCCGACGTTCGGGATGTCGCGCGGCGGCACGCACAGCGTCGCCCCGAGCGCCGTCGCCTCGCGCGCGGTGGCGTCGCAGTCGCGCACGGTGAAGTAGACGCCCCAGTGCGACGGCGGGTTGCCCATGTCCGGCAGCACCGGCATGAGGCCGCCCACCATCGTCTCACCCTGCTTGAACACCGTGTACGTGAACTCGGGCATGGTCATCGCGTCGGCGGTCCAGCCGAAGAGCGCCGTGTAGAACGCGGTCGCGCGGACGATGTCGGTGGAGATCGCCTCGAACCAGCTCGGCGCGCCGTGCAGCGACGCGTCGACGTCCGTCGGCTGCCCGAGCTTCGGCTGCCAGAGGTCGAAGTGCGCACCGGTGGGATCGACGCAAACCGCCATCCGTCCCTGCTGCATCACGTCGAACGGCGGCCGCGCGGTGCCGCCCAGCTCGCGCACGCGCGCCGCCGTGGCGTCGGCATCCGTGACGTGCACCAGCACGCCGATGTGCGGCGGCGTGCCGGGCGGCGCGGGCGACGTCGCGAGGTCGAACACGCCGCCGACGGCATGTCCCGCGACCTGCGCCACGTGGCCGACGTCGGGGATCTCGACATACGTCCAGCCGAAGAGCTGCGCGAAGAACGCGCGCGCCTCCGTGGGCTGCGGCGTCATGAGGTTGAACCAGCAGAATTCCCCCGGCTTGCGCGGGCGCACGTTCATCGTCGTCTCCTTGCGGTCGCACGCGGCGCCACCGCGCGCCGCGAACTTTCGTATCATGCGCGTGCATTGTGACGCATCACCTGCGTCCTGCGCACCTCGAGGACGGCCATGACCACGAACCACGATGCGGCGGAAGCGCGGGCGATCGCGCTGGTGGAGGAGCAGCTCGCCGCGTACAACGCGCACGACCTCGCGCGCTTCCTCGCGTGCTACAGCGACGACATCGCCGTGTGGCGAGTGCCGGCGACCGAGCCCGCGCTCGTCGGCAAGGCGGCATTCGGCGCGTTCTACGCCAACGAGCGCTTCAACCGCCCGGGCCTGCGCGCGGAGATCCTCAACCGCATGGTGCTCGGGCAGCGCGTGATCGATCACGAGCGCATCCACGGCGTCGGCGACGCGCCCATGGAGGTCGCGGTCGCCTACGAGATCGCCGGCGGCCTGATCGTCCGCGTGCACTCGTTCGCTCGCGGCTGACGCGGCGTATCATCGGCTTCCGAATCGTCGTCCGCGCGAGGAGGCGCCGGCATGGACTTCATCCAGCTCGTCACGTGGGTCGTGCCGATCGTCGTCGTCGTCGCGGCGTTCTTCTGGTGGCGCGCGCGGCAGGAGCGCGCGCGCTTGGAGGCGATCCGCCGCGCGCAGGAGACGGTCAGCGAGGACGAGGCGTTCCTCGATTCGTCGCACATCAGCGGCCCCATCCCGGGGCTCACCGACCGCGCCGGCGACCCTGCCGCGCGCGCCGCGGCGGCCATGCGGCAGGCCGATCCGCCTGCGAAGTAACGCCCACGCCGCAGCGCCGACTTCTGGTCATTCCCCCGCTTCGCGCACGCCTTTTGCGGACGCGGCCGCCCCGTGGTCGAGCGACAGGTCGTTGTACGAGGCCGGGTCTTCCTTCGGCTCGATGTGGGTGAAGACGGTGGTGCCCGGCACATCCACCGCGATCTCGTGCTCCAGCTCCTCGACCAGGTCGTGGCCCCGCTGCACGGTCCACGCGCCGGGGACCAGCACGTGCATCGACACGAACGAGCGCCCGGCGGCGGCGCGCGTGCGGATCGCGTGGAACTCGACGTCGTCGCCGCGATGGCGGTCGAGGATCGCGTGGATGCGCGCCACGCTCTCGGGCGGCAGCGCCTGGTCCATGAGCCCGAACGCCGAGCGGCGCAGCAGCGACACGCCGGTGAACACGATGTTGACCGCGACCGCCATCGCGATCAGCGGATCGAGCCACGGCCATCCGGTGACGCCCACCGCGATCACCGCGACGACCACGCCGACCGACGTCCAGACGTCCGTCATCAGGTGGTGCGAATCGGCTTCGAGCGCGATGGAGTTGTTGCGCTTGGCGGCACGCAGCAGCACGCGCGCGACGCCGAAGTTGATCGCAGTCGCCACCAGCGACACCGCGACGCCGATGCCCACCTGCTCGAGCGGCTGCGGATGCAGCAGGCGCACCACCGCGGTCCACGCGATGGCGGCGGCGGCCACGAGGATCAGCGCGCCTTCGAACGCGCTCGCGAAATATTCGGCTTTCGAATAGCCGTACGCGTAGCGGTCGTCGGGCGGGCGCGCCGACAGGTACAGCAGCCACAGCGTCGCGGCCGCGGCCACCACGTTGACCACCGATTCCAGCGCGTCCGACAGGAGCCCGACCGATCCGGTCAGGTACCACGCGACGAGCTTCAGCGTGATCGTGATCAGCGCGGCGCCGAGCGACAGCAGCGCGAAGCGGGTGAGGTGCAGGCGGTCCAAGGCGGGGGCACGGCAACGCGGTCCCTTGATTTTACGCGTCCGGGCGTTGCGCGCCGGCGCGTATGATGAATGGACGATGACGTATCGGCGGACAACGGGAGCGATCCGGTGAGCGTGCGCATCGTGCGCCTGGGCACGCCGCGTGCGCCGCACGAGGGCCTGCGCATCGGCACCGTGCGGCGACCGCCGCGCGGCGTGCCGAAATCGCAGTTCGCGAGCGGCGACTGGTACGACGTGTGGTATCCGAACCTCGCGCCGAGCGCGGATGCGGTGTCCGCCGCGCTGGCCGCGACCAGCGATCGCGAGTGGGCCGCGTTCGCGCGCCGCTACCGGCGGGAGATGAGCGATCCCGCCGCCGCGCGCACCCTCGACCTGCTGGCGGCGCTGTCGCACACCGCGAACTTCTCGGTCGGCTGCTATTGCGAGGACGAGCGGCGCTGCCATCGCTCGCTGTTGCGCGAGCTTTTGGCCGAGCGCGGCGCGAAGCTCGCGGACGGGTGACGCCCGGCGCCTCCCGCCAGGGTCGAGAGCCATGAACGCAACGGCGCCACGCGCGAGGCAGGACGAGCGCGGTGCGCCGCACGTGCAGGCGGCGCATGCGAAGCCGCTGCCGGAGGTGCTCGTGGCGCTGCGCGCGACAGCGGCCGGCCTCGATGCGGACGAGGCGGCACGCCGGCTGCGCGAGCACGGCCCCAATCGCCTGCAGCAGGCGCGCGGCCCCGGCGCGTGGGCGCTCCTCGGCCGGCAGTTCCGCAACGTGCTGGTGCTCATCCTGCTGGCGGCGACGGCGCTGTCCGCAGTTCTCGGCCACGGCACCGAGGCCATCGCCATCGTCGTCATCGTGCTGTTCGCCGTGCTGTTCGGCTTCGCGCAGGAATATCGCGCCGAGCGCGCGCTCGCGGCGCTGCGCAGCCTCGCGCCGCCGCGTGCCGGCGTGCTGCGCGACGGCGTCGAGGTCACGCTGCCCGCCGACGAGGTGGTGCCCGGCGACGTGCTCGTCCTGCGCGCGGGCGATCGCGTCGCGGCCGACGGGCGCCTGCTCGACGCGATGCAGCTCACCGTCGCGGAAGGCGTCCTGACCGGCGAGTCGGTGCCGGTCGCCAAGGACGCCGGCGCGACGCCGGCCGCCGCCGCGGCGGTGGCCGATCGCCTCAACATGGTCTACGCCGGCACGGCCGTCGCCGCGGGACGCGGGCGCGTGGTGGTCACGGCCACGGGCATGCGCACCGAGTTCGGCCACATCGCGCGCCTGCTCGGCGACGTGGAGGCCGCGCGCACGCCGCTGCAGGTGAATCTCGACCGGCTCGGCGCGGCGCTCGCGCGCGTCGCGCTGGCCATCGTGATCGTGATCGTCGCCGTCGGCCTGTGGCAGGGCAAGCCCGCCATCGGCATGCTGGTGTTCGGCATCGCGCTCGCGGTGGCGGTGGTGCCCGAGGCACTGCCGGCGGTGGTGACGATCTCGCTCGCGCTCGGCGTGCAGCGGCTCGCGCGGCGGCGCGCGCTGGTGCGGCGCCTGGCGGCCGTCGAGGCGCTCGGCAGCACCTCCGTGATCTGCACCGACAAGACCGGCACGCTCACCCGCGACGAGATGACGGTGCGCGCGCTGCACGTGCCCGGCGAGCACGTGGCGGTCGAGGGCGCGGGCTACGTGCCGGAAGGCCGGTTCGTGCGCGAGGGGCGGGCCGTCGCGCCGTCGACGCAGGTGCAGGCGCTGCTGCGCGCCGCGGTGCTCGCCTCCGACGCGCAGCTCCTGCGCGAGGAGGACGGCCGCCACGTCGTGCAGGGCGATCCGACGGAGGGCGCGCTGGTCGTGGCGGCGGCGAAGGCGGGCCTCGATCGTGCCGCGCTCGCGGCCGCGTATCCGCGCGTCCACGAGATCCCGTTCGGCTCCGAGCGCAAACGCATGACCACGCTGCATCGCGCGGGCGATCGCATCGTCGCGTTCACGAAGGGCGCGCCCGAGGTGCTGCTCGCGGACTGCACGCGGCAGGCGACGGCTGCCGGCGTGGTGCCACTGACCGCGGAGGCACGCGCGCAGGCGCTCGCCGTCGCGCATGCGCTCGCCGACGACGCGCTGCGCGTGCTCGCGGTCGCCACGCGCGAGGACGCCACGGCGGACAACGCCGAGCGCGACCTCACCTTCCTCGGGCTCGTCGGCATGATCGATCCGCCGCGGCCCGAGGCGCGCGCCGCGCTCGCCACCTGCGAGGCCGCCGGCATCCGCGTCGTGATGATCACCGGCGACCATCCGCGGACCGCGCATGCGGTGGCGCGCGAGATCGGGCTCCTGCAGGCAGGCCGCGTGGCTACCGGCGACGAGCTCGGCGCGCTCGACGAGGCCGCCTTCGGCCGTGCGCTCGGCGAAGTGGACGTGCACGCGCGCGTGTCGCCGGCGCACAAGCTGCGCGTCGTGACCGCGCTGCAGGCGCAGGGGCAGGTGGTGGCGATGACCGGCGACGGCGTGAACGACGCGCCCGCGCTCAAGAAGGCGGACATCGGCGTCGCGATGGGCGTGTCCGGCACCGACGTCGCGCGCGAGGCCGCCGCGATGCTCCTCACCGACGACAACTTCGCGTCCATCGTCGCCGCGGTGGAGGAGGGCCGCGGCATCTTCGGCAACATCCGCAAGTACCTGACCTTCCTGCTGTCCTCCAACGTCGGCGAGATCGGGCTCATGGCCGGCGCGATGCTGGCCGGGCTGCCGCTGCCGCTGACCGCCGTGCAGATCCTCTACGTGAACCTCGCCACCGACGGCCTGCCCGCGCTGGCGCTCGCGGTGGATCCGCCGGAGCCCGACCTCATGCGCCGCCCGCCGCGCAATCCGAAGCACGGCATCTTCCCGCGGCCCGTGCTCGCGTTGATGCTGGCCGCCGGGCTGTGGTCCACGGTGGTCAACCTCGCCCTCTTCGCGTGGGCGCTGGACGCGGGGCGCAGCCAGGCGCAGGCGATGACGATGACGTTCGCGTGCCTCGTGCTGATCCAGCTCGCCAACGCGTACAACTTCCGCTCGGACCGGCGTTCCGTGTTCGTCCGTCCGTTCGCCAACCGCTGGCTGAACGTCGCGGTGGCGTGGGAGACCGGCCTGCTAGTCGTGATCCTCGCGTGGCCGGTCCTGCACGCCCCGTTCGGCAACGCGCCCGTCGCGCCGGCCGACTGGGCGGTGGTCGCTGCCGCGGCGCTGTCCATCATCCCCGTGGTCGAGGCCGCGAAGGCGCTGGCCCGCCGCGGCGTGTTCGGCCGGCTGCATTAGGGGTCTGACCCCAAAGCTGAAGGGTCTGACCCCGAGCTGAAGTGTGCCTTCGGGGTCAGACCCCAATCAATCGGGGTCTGACCCCAATCAATCGGGGTCTGACCCCAAATATTCGGGGTCTGACCCCAAATATTCGGGGTCTGACCCCAAACCTGCGGGGTCTGACCCCGAACCTGTCAGCGGGTACCCCACCTCGCGCGTTAAGGGTCCGCGCCGCAATCCGCGGCGACGGAAAGGACCCCTTTGTTCGAGACGCTGCAGTCGGCTTTCGCTTCCAACCAGCTCGTGTCGGGCGGCGCTGCGCTGGCGCTCGTCGGCCTTGCGGCCGTCTGGCTGCGCGAGGTCCCGGCGAAGTTCTTCGCCTGGGCGCGCCACTTCCTGGTCACCACGCTGACCGTCGACAGCCGCGACGAGCTCATGTTTCCCGCGCTGGTCGAGTACATGGACAGCCGCGATGCGCTGCGCCGGATCAACAACTTCACGGTGCGCGCCGCGCGCGAGCAGAGCTCGTCGTACCAAAGCCTCGCCGACGAGCTGCAGCAGGGCGGCCGGCCCGCGCCGCAGTTCTCGCCCGGCGAGGGCTTCCACCTCTTCGTGCTCGACGGCCGCCTCATGTGGATGAAGCGCGAGGTGCAGGTCGCCGCCACCGTGGTCGAGAAGATCACGCTGTCCACGTTCGGCCGCGACAAGCGCCCGCTGGAGGCGCTCGTGCACGCCGCCATCGACCGCCGCATCGAGCGCGAGCTGAACCGCATCGCGGTGCTGGTGCCGTCCGCGTACAGCAACGACTGGACGCGTGCGCGCCTCGGCAACAACCGCAAGCTCGACTCGGTGGTGCTGAAGGCCGGCCAGAAGGAGGCGATACTGACGGACCTCCAGCGCTTCTTCGCCTCGCGCGAGCGCTACGAGTCGCTCGGCATCCCGTGGCGCCGCGGCTACCTGCTGTACGGCCCGCCCGGCACCGGCAAGACGTCGCTCGTCACCGCGCTCGCCTCCGAGCTGTCGCTCAACGTGTGCGTGCTGTCGCTCGCCTCGCCCAACGTCACCGACGAGAAGATCGGCAACCTGCTCGCGGCCGTGCCGCGCCGCTCGGTGATCCTGATCGAGGACGTCGACGCGTTCTTCCAGCAGCGCAGCAAGGCGGACAGCGCGGTGAAGGTGTCGTACTCGGGCTTCATCAACGCGCTCGACGGCGTCGCTGCGCACGAGGGGTCGGTGGTGTTCCTCACCACCAACCATCCCGAGCGCATCGACGAGGCGGCCATCCGCTCGGGCCGCGTCGACTTCCGCGTCGAGCTCACGCGCTGCGACCGCGACCAGCTCGCGCGCATGTGCCGCAAGTTCTTCGACGACGAGGCCGCCGCCGCGCGCTTCGCCGACGCGGTGGAGGCCGACCGCTGGTCCCCGGCGCAGGTGCAGGAGCGCCTGCTGAAGGCCGCCAGCGTGGAGGAGGCCATCGCCTCGTTCCTGCGCGCCGCCGAGCCGCTCGCCGTCGCGCGCGCCGCCTGACGCCGCGCCTGCCCCCGGCCGTGGAATGATTCCGCGGCCGGGACTGTCTACCTCCACGGCTCCCTTGGTGCGTGCCGTACGCTCGCCGCCATAGTAGGCTTGCGGCTTCGCGCACCGCCGCCACGCGCAGCGGCCGGGCAGACCGCGCGACATCCCAAGCGCGTTCCGTGGAGGCAGCGGCAGATGGCAAAGCTCAACATCAACGGCCGGGTACGCGACCTCGCGGTCGAACCCGATACGCCCCTGCTGTGGGCGATCCGCGAGCAGGCCGGGCTGACCGGCACCAAGTACGGCTGCGGCGTCGCGCAGTGCGGCGCGTGCTCGGTGCTCGTCAACGGCAACCTCGTCCGCTCATGCTCGTACCCGGTCAGCGCGGTGAAGCCGACCGACCGCATCGTCACCATCGAGGCGCTGTCGCTCACCAGTTCGTCGCCGGTGCAGAAGGCGTGGCTCGCCCTCGACGTCCCGCAGTGCGGCTACTGCCAGTCCGGGCAGATCCTGGCCGCCACCGCGCTGCTCGCGAAGAACCCGAACCCGAGCGACGCCGACATCGACGAGGCGATGACCAACATCTGCCGCTGCGGCACCTACCAGCGCGTGCGCGCCGCGGTGCACCTCGCCGCGGACCTCGCGAAATCGGCGCCCGCGCGCGCCAAGGCCTGACGGAGGACGCCATGCACGACGACACGCCGTCGCGTTTTCCCAGCCCTGCCAACCCCGCCCGCCGCGACTTCCTGCTCACCACCGCCGCGGTCGGCGGCGGCCTTGCCGTCGGCTTCGGCATCCCCGGCGTCGCCGGCGCGACGTCGCCGATGGCCCCGCCCGACGTCGAGGTCAACGCGTGGGTGGTCGTGCGGCCCGACGACACCTGCATCATCCGCATCGCCCGCTCCGAGATGGGCCAGGGCACGCTGACCGGCCTCGCGCAGCTCGTGGTCGAGGAGCTCGAGTGCGACTGGAGCAAGGTCGCGTACGAATTCCCGACGCCGGGCGAGAGCCTCGCGCGCAAGCGGGTGTGGGGCGAATTCGGCACCGGCGGCAGCCGCGGCATCCGCATCTCCGAGGACTACGTCCGCCGCGGCGGCGCCGTCGCGCGCGTGATGCTGGTGCAGGCCGCCGCCGACCAGTGGAAGGTGCCCGTGTCCGAATGCACGGTGGCCAACGGTGTCGTGACCCACACGCCGTCGGGACGCACCGCGCGCTACGGCAGGCTCGCGCCGGCCGCGGCCAAGCTCACGCCGCCGGACCCCAAGAGCCTCAAGCTCAAGGACCCGCGCACGTGGCAGGTGGCGGGCAAGCCGCTGAAGCGCCTCGACACCAAGCCGAAGCTCAACGGCAGCCTCGTGTACGCGATCGACGTGAAGCTGCCCGGCATGGTCAACGCGGCCGTCAGGTCGTGCCCCGTGTACGGCGGCAAGCTCGTGAGCTTCGACAACGCGGCCATCGCCGCGATGCCCGGCGTCAAGCGCGCGGTGAAGGTCGACGACGCCACCGTCGCGGTCGTGGCCGACACGTGGTGGCACGCGAAGAAGGCGCTCGACGCGCTGCCCATCACGTGGGACGAAGGCGGGAACGCCGGACGCACGAGCGCGCAGATCGCCGCGCACCTGAAGGACGGCCTCGCCGCCGACAACGTCTACGCGATGACCACCGTCGGCGATCCGAAGAAGGCGCTCGCCGACGCGCCGGTCAAGGTCGAGGCGACCTACAGCACGCCGTTCCTCGCACACGCCACGATGGAGCCGATGAACTGCACGGTGCGCATCACGCCCGAGCGTGCCGAGTGCTGGGTGCCGACGCAGAACGGCGAGGCCGCGCTCGCGGCGCTGTCCGAGCAGTCGGGCCTGCCGCTCGAGAAGTGCGAGGTCTACAAGCATTTCCTCGGCGGCGGCTTCGGGCGGCGCGGCGGCGCGCAGGACTACGTGCGGCAGGCGGTGGAGATCGGCAAGCAGTTCCCCGGCGTCCCGGTGAAGATGATCTGGAGCCGCGAGGAGGACATGACGCACGACTTCTACCGGCCGATCTCGATGGCGCGCCTCGCCGCCGGCGTGGACGGCGCCGGCAACCTCGTCGCGCTGCAGATCCGCGTGTCGGGGCAGTCGATCAACGCGTTCAACAACCAGGCAGCAGCGAAGGACGGCCGCGACGACCGCCAGCTGCAGGGCTACTACGAGAAGCCCGGCGATGCGCAGTTGGGCTACACCGTGCCGAACCTCGTCGTCGAGTACGCGATGCGCAACACGCACGTGCCGGTCGGCCCGTGGCGCGGCGTCAACACCAACCAGAACGGCTTCTACCTCGAATGCTTCATGGACGAGGTGGCGCGGGCGGCGAAGCAGGATCCGCTCGAATTCCGGCGTGCGCTGATGAGCAGGCATCCGAAGCACCTCGCGGTGCTGAACGCGGCTGCCGAGAAGGCGGGCTGGGGCACGCCGACGGCGCCGGGCGTGTACCGCGGCATCGCGCAGTTCATGGGCTACGGCAGCTACTCGGCCGCGGTCGCCGAGGTGTCGGTCGGCAAGGACGGCACGGTGAAGGTCCATCGCATGGTGCTGGCGCTCAACTGCGGCCACGCGGTGAATCCCGACCAGATCGCGGCGCAGGTCGAGGGCTCGGTGGCGTACGGCCTGTCCGCGACGTTCTACGGCGAGATCACGATCGACAAAGGCCGTGCGGTCGAGACCAATTTCCACCAGTACCCGATCCTGCGGCTGGCCGAGATGCCGAAGGTGGAGACGGTGGTCGTGCCGACGTTCGACTTCTGGGGCGGCGTGGGCGAGCCGACCATTTGCGTCGTGGCGCCGGCGGTGGTCAACGCCATCGTCGCGGCGACCGGACGGCCGCTGCGCGACCTGCCGCTGCGCAATCCGGTGGAGGCGCTGACGAAGGCATGACGTTGCAGCGAGTCGCCATCGCGGTGGCTGCCGGCTTGCTGGCGGGCGTGTTTCAGGCGCAAGCACTCGAGGTCGACGGTGACGGCGTGCGTGAGCCGCTCGCGCCGGGCGGCGACGCGGCGCGCGGGCGGGCACTGATTGTCGCGCGCGAGTCCGCGAACTGCGTGCTCTGCCACGCGGTGCCGGATGCCGCGGTGCGCTTCGCCGGCAACGTCGGGCCGTCGCTGGCCGGCGTGGGATCGCGGCTCACGGCGGCGCAATTGCGGCTGCGCATTGCGGATTCGACGCGGCTCGATCCTGATAGCGTGATGCCGAGCTACTTTCGCACCGAGGGGCTCGTTCGCGTCGCCAGCGCCTACGAGGGGAAGCCGGTGCTTTCGGCGCGCGAGGTCGAGGACTTGGTGGCTTATCTCGTGACACTGCGATGAGATTGCGCGGCCCCTCACCCCAGCCCTCTCCCCGCAAGCGGGGCGAGGGAGCGCGATCGGCGACGCGGCGGCAATGGATGCAGGGCGCGGGCGCGCTCGTGCTGATCACGTGCCTGCCCGCGCGCGCAGCGGATTCCGCGCTGCCCGCGATTCCCGCGCTCGCCGCGTATCTCGCCGGTCGCACGCCGCGCTTCGCGCGCCTGACGCTCACGTTGCCGAGCCTCGCCGACAACGGCTTCTCGGTGCCGTTGCGGCTCGCGGTATCCGGACGGTTCGCGCCGGGGCCGTACGTGACGTCGCTGCGCCTCTTCTCCGAGACGAATCCCGTGCCCGACATGGCGGTGTTCGAGTTCCCCGTTCCGGTCGAGCGCGTCGAGGTCGACACGCGCATCCGCCTCGCGGGCACGCAGCAGATCGTGGCCACGGCCGAGATGAGCGACGGCACCGTGTTTGCCGCGACGAAGGAAGTGATCGTCACGCTCGCGGGTTGCATGGACGGCACCTGATGGACGCGCGCATCAGCCTTCCGCCGAGCGTCGTCGCGGGCCAGCCGTTCGAGGTGCGCGTGCAGGTGCGGCATCCGATGGAGACGGGCTATCGCACCGACGACACCGGCCGCGCGGTCGCGCGCAACGTGATCCGTCGCTTCACGTGCACGTACAACGGTGAAACGGTGTTCGCGGCGCAACTGTCGTCGGGCATCGCGGCGAATCCGTATCTGCGCTTCTTCGTCACCGCGCGCGCATCCGGCGAGCTCGTGTTCGAATGGATCGACGATGCCGGCGTGCGCGGCCGCGAGCGGGCGGCGGTGACCGTCGCGTGAAGCGGCTCGCCGCGTTCATCGTCGCTGCGTGCTTCGCCGTCGCGACGGCCGCGCAGGAGCGACCTTCGCCGCTGCGTTCGGGCATCGAGTTCGCCGGTGCCGACGTGCGCGCGATGCAGGACGACGATGCCGCGAATCCCGGCCTGCTGTGGGTCGAGCGCGGCAAGGTGCTGTGGTCCGCCGGTGACGCGGCGTGCGCGAGCTGTCACGGCGTGGCGGAGCAGTCGATGCGGGGCGTCGCGGCCCGCTACCCCGCGTGGGACGCCGACGCGGGCACCGTGCTCGATCTCGCCGCGCGCATCGCGCGCTGCCGCAGCGAGCGGCAGCAGGGCGCGCCGCTCGCACGCGAGGGCGACGACCTCCTCGCGCTCACGGCCTTCGTGACGTTCCAGTCGCGCGGGATGCCGATGGCCGTGCGCATCGACGGCCCGGCGCGCGCGACGTTCGAGCGCGGGCGGACGCTCTATTTCGAGCGGCACGGCCAGATGAACCTCGCGTGCACGCACTGCCACGACCGCAACTGGGGCAAGCGGCTGCTGCGCGAAACCATCAGCCAGGGGCACGGCACGGCATTTCCCGCGTACCGGCTGGAATGGCAATCATTGGGCTCGCTCGAGCGGCGGATTCGCGCGTGCTTCTTCGGCGTGCGCGCGCAGATGCCGCCGCCAGGCGCGCCCGAGCTCACCGCGCTCGAGCTCTACCTCGCGTGGCGCGCAGGCACGCTGCCGCTGGAATCGCCGGGCGTGCGGCGATGAAGAGCGCGTGCATATGGATCGCACTCGCGCTGCTATGCGCCGGCTGCGCGAGCGATCCGCTGCCGTCACGCGACGAGGCGCCGCCGCTGCCGCCGGCGCTCGCGGCCGCCCGCGACTTGCGCGGCCCGTTCCGCGCGGCGTTCTGCGCGCGCGAGCTGGCGTGCGAGGACACGCTGTACCGCTTCGCCGGCGAGGCCGCGGCGCCGCGACCGCCGGTGGCCGACGCGACACGCTTCCACCTGCTCTTCGTGCCGGGCTTCCTGGCGTCGTGTTTCCCGGAGATTCACTCGTTCGGCGACGTGATCGTCGCCGCGCGCAGTGCCGGCTACGCCGTCGACTTCCTGGACGTCGAGGGCCGCAGCGGTGTAGCCGCCAACGCCGATGCGCTCGCGCGCCGGATCGCGGCGCTGCCGGCCGACGATCGCCGGTTCATCGTCGTCGGCCATTCCAAGGGCGCGGTCGATGCGCTGCAGATGCTCGTCGACCATCCGCGCATCGCGCAACGCACCGCCGCGCTGATCGCCGTCGCCGGCGCATTGCAGGGCAGCCCGCTCGCCGATCATCTCGACGGGCTCTACGGCGTCACCTTCGGCGCGTTCCCGTTCTCCGCGTGCAGCAAGGGCGAGGGCACGCCCGTGCTCGACCTGCAGCGCGCGGCGCGCACCGCGTGGTGGTCGGCGCACGGCAGCGGCCTCACGGTCCCCGTGTACTCGCTGGTGAGCGTGCCGGAGATGACGCGCCTCGCACCGACGCTGTACACGTCGTTCCTCGCGCTGTCGCGAATCTCGCGCTACAACGACGGCATGCTGCTCGCGGAAGGGCAGGTCGCGCCGGGCGGCGCGCTGCTCGGCGTGGTGGACGCCGACCACCTCTCAATCGGCATCCCGCGTCCGGAGACGTTCCCGCAGGTGCTGTGGTTCTCACCGGTGCCGTTCCCGCGCACCGCGGCGATCCTCGGCGCGATCGACGTCGTGGCGGCGGAGGCGCGATGAGCGGCGACTACGTCGTCCGCACGATGTCGGCCGCCGAGCGCGAGCGCGCGATCGGCTGGGCGGCGGCCGAGGGCTGGAACCCGGGCCTGCACGACGCAACGACGTTCGCAACCGCGGACGCGAGCGGCTTCCTGGTGGGCGTGCTCGACGGCGAGCCCATCGCGTCGATCTCGGTCGTGCGCTACGGCGCGACGTTCGCGTTCCTGGGTCTCTACATCGTCGTGCCGGGGCAACGCGGGCAGGGATACGGATGGCGGCTGTGGCAGGCGGGCATGGCCACGCTCGTTGGGCGCAACGTCGGATTGGACGGCGTGGTCGCGCAGCAGGACAACTACCGCAAGTCCGGGTTCGTGCTCGCGCACCGCAACGTGCGCTATGCGGGCCGGGGCTTGGCAAGTGCAGTGTGCGATCCGCAGGTGGTATCGGTGTCCGCTCTACCGTATCCCGCATTGCTCCAGTACGACCGCGCGTTCTTCGCCGACGATCGCGACGCATTCCTCCAGGCATGGGTGACGCAGCGCGACGCGACCGCGCTCGCCTTCGTCCGTGATGGCAGCATCCGCGGCTACGGCGTGCTGCGCCGCTGCCGCGAAGGCCACAAGATCGGGCCGCTGTTCGCGGACTCACCGGACATCGCGCAAACGCTGTTCACGGCGTTGGCCGGCACCGTGCCGACGCAGGAGGGCGTCTATCTCGACGTGCCAGAAACCAACGCCGATGCGGTGGCGCTGGCCGTGCGCCACGGGATGCAGCCGTCGTTCGAGACCGCCCGCATGTACACGCGCGGCGCGCCGCCGCTGCCGCTCGCGCGCACCTACGGCATCACGACGTTCGAGCTGGGTTAGCCGACCGTCGCGAACGCCGCGCGCCGCGTCGGCGTGAGGTACGCCACCTCGCCCGCGCGCAGGCCGAGCCCGCGATACGTGTCGCGCGTGAGCTCCACGTTCACCGTCTGCGCGGTGGCGTCGAGCGCGAACTCGAGCCGTGCGATCGGCCCGATCGCCGAGCCGTGGACGAAACGCGCCGGCAGCGCGTCGGGCGCAGGCAGGCGGCCGACGACGAACTCGTGCGGGCGCGTGAACGTCTCGCCGGACTCGCCCGCCGGCAGCCGGTTCACGTGGCCGAGGAACTCGTACACGAACGGCGTCGCGGGGTGGTCGTACACCTCCTCGGGCGTGCCGATCTGCTCGATCCGTCCGTGGTTCATCACGACCACGCGGTCGGCCACCTCCAGCGCCTCCTCCTGGTCGTGGGTGACGAACACGCTCGTGACGTGCACCTCGTCGTGCAGCCGCCGCAGCCAGCGGCGCAGGTCCTGCCGCACGCGCGCGTCGAGCGCGCCGAACGGCTCGTCCAGCAGCAGCACGCGCGGCTCGACGGCGAGCGCACGGGCGAGCGCGATGCGCTGCCGCTGCCCGCCCGAAAGCTGGTGCGGATAGCGGTCGGCGAGCCAGTCGAGCTGCACGAGCTCGAGCAGCGATATCACCTTCCTGCGGATCTCGTGCTCCGGCAGCCGCTGCTTGCGCGGTCGTACGCGCATGCCGAACGCGATGTTCTCGAAGATCGAGAGATGGCCGAACAGCGCGTAGTGCTGGAACACGAAGCCGACCTGCCGGTCGCGCGCATGCGTGGCAGTCGCGTCCTCGCCGTGGAACGCGACGCTGCCCGCGTCCGGCCACTCGAGGCCCGCGATGATGCGCAGGAGCGTCGTCTTGCCCGAGCCCGAGGGCCCGAGCAGGGCGAGCAGCTCACCGGTCTCGACGGTGAGGTCCACGTGGTCGACGGCGACGAAATCGCCGAACCGCTTGTCGATGTCGCGCAGCTCGATGCTCATGCGAAGGCATCCTTCGATAAGGGCGCGGCGAGCGCGCGCCGGGTGCGCCGCTCGACCGCGAACTTGAGTCCCAGCGTGACCAGCGCGAGCAGCGCGAGCAGCGATGCGCAGGCGAACGCGGCGGCGAACTGGTACTCGTTGTAGAGGATCTCGACGTGCAGCGGCAGCGTGTTGGTGAGTCCGCGCACGTGGCCCGACACCACCGACACCGCGCCGAACTCGCCCATCGCCCGCGCGTTGCAGAGGATCACGCCGTAGAGCAGGCCCCACTTGACGTTGGGCAGCGTCACGCGCCAGAACGTCTGCCAGCCGCGCGCGCCGAGCACCGTGGCCGCTTCCTCCTGCTCGTTGCCCTGCGCCTGCATGAGCGGGATCAGCTCGCGCGCGACGAACGGGAACGTGACGAACAGCGTGGCGAGCACGATGCCGGGCACGGCGAAGATCACCTTCACGTCATGCTCGACGAGCCAGCCGCCGAGCCATCCCTGCAGGCCGAAGATCAGCACGTAGATGAGGCCCGCGATCACGGGCGACACCGAGAACGGCAGGTCGATGAGCGTGATCAGCACGTTCTTGCCGGGAAAGCGGAACTTCGCGATGGCCCACGCCGCGGCGACGCCGAACACGAGGTTGAGCGGCACGGCGATCGCCGCGGTGAGCAGCGTGAGACGCACGGCCGAAAGCGCATCGGGCTCGACGATGGCCGCGAGGTACACACCCAACCCTTTGCGCAGCGCCTCGACGAACACGAAGGCGAGCGGCACGAACAGGAACGCCGTGAGGAAGAGGAGGGCGGCGCCGATCAGCAGGCGGCGCACCCACGCGGGCTCGGCACGCGAGCGAGGAGACGTCATGCCTGAGCCCCCATCCGCCGCCGCGTCCACGCCTGCAGCGCGTTGATCGCGAGCAGCAGCGCGAAGGACACCACCAGCATGACGACCGCGATCGCGGTCGCGCCGGTGTAGTCGTACTGCTCGAGCTTGGTGATGATGAGCAGCGGCGTGATCTCCGACACCATCGGCATGTTGCCGGCGATGAAGATCACCGAGCCGTACTCGCCGATCGCCCGCGCGAACGCGAGCGCGAAGCCCGTGATGAGCGCCGGCAGCACGACCGGCAGGATCACGCGCGTGAAGATCGCGATGCGCGATGCGCCGAGCGTGGCCGCGGCTTCCTCGAGCTCCGCGGGCAGCTCGGTCAGCACCGGTTGCACCGTGCGCACCACGAACGGCAGGCCGATGAACGTCAGCGCGACGAATACGCCGAGCGGGGTATAGGCCACCTTGAGGCCGAGCGCCGCGAGCGGCGCGCCGAACCAGCCGTTGGGCGCGAAGAGGCCGGCGAGCGCGATGCCCGCCACCGCCGTCGGCAGCGCGAACGGCAGGTCGACGAGCGCATCGACGAAGCGGCGGCCGGGGAACGGATAGCGCACGAGCACCCACGCGACCAGGAAGCCGAACGCGGTGTTGACGAGTGCCGCCGCAAACGCGGCGCCGAACGTGAGCTGGTAGCTCGCCACCACGCGCGGCGCGGTGACGGTGGCCCAGAACGCGGGCCACGTCATCGTGGCCGTCTTCACGAACGCGGCCGACAGCGGGATCAGGACGACCAGCGACAGGTAGACGAGCGTGAACCCGAGCGACAGCCCGAAGCCCGGCAGGATGCTGCGCCGGCGTTCGCGGCGCACGCGCGTCGCAGCACGGGCACGTGCGACGACGGGCATCGGATCGACGGGGGCGAGGGCAGTGGCGCGGGCGTTCATGGGAAAAGCCGTGTCAGCCGGTGGCGTGCGGCAACGCCGCCGTCACTTCGCGTTGGGCAGGTAGATCTGGTCGAACACCGCGCCGTCGGTGAAGTGCGTCTTCGTCGCTGCCGGCCAGCCGCCGAACGCGCCGTCGATGGTGACGAGCCTGATCGGCGGGAACTGCTTCGCATACTTCGCCGCGGCCTTCGCGTCGGTGGGGCGATAGTAGTGGCGGCCCGCGATGTCCTGGCCTTCGTCGGAATAGAGAAACTTCAAATACGCCTCCGCGACCTTGCGCGTGCCCTTGCGATCGACGTTGCGGTCCACCACCGCGACCGGCGGCTCGGCGAGGATCGATAGCGACGGCGCGACGATCTCGAGCTTGTCGCCGCCGAACTCCTTCTGCGACAGGAACGCCTCGTTCTCCCACGCGAGCAGCACGTCGCCGACGCCGCGCTCGGCAAACGTCGTCGTCGCGCCGCGCGCGCCCGAGTCGAGCACCGGCACGTTGCGGTAGAGCTTCGCCACGAAGTCGCGCGCCTTCGCGTCGTCGCCGTACTTCTGCTTCGCGAACGCCCACGCCGCGAGGTAGTTCCAGCGCGCGCCGCCCGAGGTCTTCGGATTCGGCGTGATCACCGCGACGCCCGGCTTCACGAGGTCGTCCCAGTCGCGGATCTGCTTCGGGTTGCCCTTGCGCACCAGGAACACGATGGTCGACGTGTACGGCGTGCTGTTGTGCGGCAGCCGCTTCTGCCAGTCGGCGGGCAGGAGCTTCGATCGCGACGCGATGGCGTCGATGTCGTCGGCGAGCGCGAGCGTCACGACGTCGGCGTCGAGCCCGTCGATCACCGAGCGCGCCTGCTTGCCCGAGCCGCCGTGCGACGCCTTGATCGAGACCTTGTCGCCCGTCTGCGCCTGCCACTGCTTCGCGAACGCCGGGTTGATGGCCTGGTACAGCTCGCGCGTGGGGTCGTAGGAGACGTTAAGCAGCGTGACGTCGGCGGCGGACGCGAGCGTCGCGACGCCGAGCGTGGCGGCCGCGAGGAGGATGCGAAGGTTCATTGGCGGAGATCCTGGAATAAACGAATGTCGAATGACTAACTAACAGCTATATGCATGTGCCGAGAAAGGCCGCACGCGGGCGGCCTCCTCGGGGACGGCGTGCGGCCTAGCCGGCCACCGCCTGCACACGCATTCGACATCGGTCCTCGTCGCGGTGCGCGGCGTGCGCACGCGCCGTGAACTGCGGCCCGAGCAGGATCAGCGCCGGGCCCGTGCCGGCGTCCGCGGCGAGTTGCGGGAGTTGCGCGAGCGTCGTGTAGCGCACGCGACGCTCGGGCAGCGACGCGCTCTCCACGACCGCGACGGGCAGCGACGCGGGCTTGCCCTGCGCGAGCAGCGTCCGCGCAATCAGCGGCGCCTGGCCCAAGCCCATGTAGATCGCGCCGGCGTCGGCACCGGCCAATCCCGCGGACCATGCGCTCGCGGCTTCGTCGTCGCCGACGCGCGGTGTCGCGAACGCGATGCTGCGCGCGTTGCCGCGCTGCGTGAGCGACGTGCCGATCTCCGCCGCAGCCGCGAGCGCAGCGGTGATGCCCGGTACCACTTCGTACGCGACGCCGGCGGCCTCGAGCGCCGCGATCTCTTCCTGTGCGCGCCCGAACAGCATCGGATCGCCGCCCTTGAGGCGCACGACCACCGCGTGCTTCGCCGCGGCATCGACCAGCCGCTTGTTGATGAACTGCTGCGCGGTCGAGTGACGGCCGCAGCGCTTGCCGACCGCCACCGTCTGCGCATGAGTTGCGAGCGCCAGCGTGTCCGGATGCACGAGCGCATCGTGGAAGACGATATCGGCAGCCGCGAGCAGGCGCGCGGCGCGCAGCGTCAGGAGGTCCGGTGCGCCCGGGCCTGCACCCACGAGGTAAACCGTGCCGGTTGCTGCCGGCGTGCTCATCGGATCATCCCCGCCGCGACGGTCGCGTTGGTCGCCTCGTCGATCAGGATGAAGCTGCCGGTGACGTGGTTCTGCGTGTAGCGGTCGGCCACGATCGGCTGTGCGAGCGCGAGCGTGACCTGCCCGATGTCGTTCATCGCGAGCGCGTCGGGCGCCGGCTCCTGCGCCTGTGTGGCCACGTTCCACAGGTGATCGATGCGGTCGACGCGCGCGCGGACCTCGCGCGTCGTGTGCCGCAGCACGTAGGTTCGGCGGCGGTCGAGCGGGCGCTCGTCGAACCAGCAGACGGTCGCGGTGACCGTGCGCACCGGCTCGGGCGCGTCGGCGCTCGCGACCACCACGTCGCCGCGCGACACGTCGATCTCGTCGGCCAGCGTCAGCGTGATCGCGTCGTGCAACTGCGCGCGCGGCAGCACGCGATCGTAGGCGCGGATCTCGCGCACGGTCGACGTGCGTCCCGACGGCAGGATCGTCACCGCATCGCCGGCGGCGATGGTGCCCGACTCGACACGGCCTTGATAGCTGCGGCCGCCGCTGTCGCCGAAGCGCGCGACGAATTGCACGGGGAAGCGGAACGAGGCGTGGATCGCGCGCGTGCCGACCGGCACGGTTTCCAGGATCTGCAGCAGCGTCGGGCCGTCGTACCACGCGAGGCGGTCGCCGCGCTCGACGACCATGTCGCCGGTCAGCGCCGACATCGGCACGAACTTCACGAGCTCGTCGTCGATGCCGGTGCGCTGCGCGAACGCGCGGAAGTCGGCGACGATGCGGTCGAACGCCGCCTCGTCGTAGGCCACGAGGTCCATCTTGTTGACCGCGACGACGAGATGCGGGATGCCGAGCAGGTGGGCGAGGGTGGCGTGACGCCGCGTCTGCTGGACGATGCCGTGGCGCGCGTCGACGAGCAGGATCGCGAGCTGCGCGGTCGACGCCGCCGTGACCATGTTGCGCGTGTACTGCTCGTGCCCCGGCGCGTCGGCGATGATGAACTTGCGCAGCGCGGTCGCAAAGTAGCGGTACGCGACATCGATCGTGATGCCCTGCTCGCGCTCGGCGGTGAGGCCGTCGGTGAGGAGCGACAGGTCGAGGTCGAGCCCGCGCTTCGCGGACGTGCGCGCGACGGCGGCGAGCTGGTCCGCGAGCACCGCCTTGGTGTCGTAGAGCAGGCGGCCGATCAGCGTGCTCTTGCCGTCGTCGACGCTGCCCGCGGTGAGGAAGCGCAGGACGCCGTGCTCCAGCGTCTCGAGGTTATCGCGAGCCGACATTCAAAAGTACCCCTGCTTCTTGCGCAATTCCATCGATGCGTCGTTGGTCTGGTCGTCGAGGCGCGTGGCGCCGCGCTCGGTGATCGTCGCGGCGGCGGTCTCGAGGATGATCGCCTGCGGCGTCGCCGCGGTGGAGGCGACGGGCGCGGTGCACGTGATGTCGCCGACGGTGCGGAAGCGCACCGACACGTCCTCGACCACCTCGCCGGCGCGCGGCGGCGTGAGCTCCGTCACCGGTACCAGCGCGCCCTTGCGGCGCACGATCGGCCGCGTGTGCGCGTAGTAGATCGACGGCACGCCGAGCTTCTCGCGCTCGATGTACTGCCACACGTCGAGCTCGGTCCAGTTGCTGATCGGGAACACGCGCACGTGCTCGCCCTTGTGCACGCGGGCGTTGTAGAGATTCCACAGCTCGGGCCGCTGGTTCTTGGGGTCCCACTGCCCGAACGCGTCGCGGAAGCTCACCACGCGCTCCTTCGCGCGCGCCTTCTCCTCGTCGCGGCGGGCGCCGCCGATGCAGGCATCGAACTCGAACTCGGCGATGGCGTCGAGCAGCGTCACCGACTGGTGCACGTTGCGGCTCTCGTCGGGCGTCTTCAGCACCACGCGGCCGCTCGCGATCGAATCCTCGACCGAGCGCACGATGAGGCGCTCGCCCAGCTCGGCGGCACGCGTGTCGCGGAACGCGATCACCTCGGGAAAGTTGTGGCCGGTGTCGATGTGCAGCAGTGGGAACGGAAAGCGCCCCGGGCGGAACGCCTTCTCCGCGAGGCGCAGCAGCACGAGCGAATCCTTGCCGCCGGAGAAGAGCAGCGCCGGGTTCGCGCACTGGCCCGCGACCTCGCGCAGGATGTGGATCGCCTCCGATTCGAGCCACGCGAGGTGATGGGCGTCGGCGGGCGGCAGCGCCTCGACGGGCGTTTCGGCGAGGGCCGCCGACTCGGCGGCGAAGATGGTGGTGGTCATGAACGTATCGTTTCCTGTTGAACGGGCGCCGCGCGGACGACCGCGACGGGCCGCCGGTGCAGCCCGCATTCCTTGTGCTCGGGGTTCTCCCACCACCAGCGGCCGGCGCGGACGTCCTCGCCCGGCGCGACGGCGCGCGTGCACGGCGCACAGCCGATGCTCCGATAGCCACGGTCGTGTAGCGGGTTGTAGGGCACGCCGCGCTCGCGCAGGTACGCCCACACGTCCTCCTCGCTCCAGTCGGCGAGCGGGTTGAACTTGTGGATGCCGTGCACGCGATCGACCTCGGCGAGCGGCAGGTCGCTGCGCGTCACCGACTGCGCGCGGCGCAGGCCGGTCACCCACGCGGCCTTGCCGGCGAGCGCGCGCGCGAGCGGCGCCGTCTTGCGCAGCGCGCAGCACTGCCGGCGCAGCTCGACGCTGTCGTAGAACGCGTTGACGCCGTGCGTGCGCACGAACGCTTCGAGCGCGGCGGCGTCGGGTACATAGACGTCGATGGGCAGGCCGAAGTGGCGGCGGCTGCGCGCGACGAGCGCGTGCGTCTCCTCCGGCAGGCGCCCGGTGTCGAGCGTGAACACGCCGATGCCGCGCGCGTGCCGCGCGAGGAGGTCGAGCACCACCATGTCCTCCGCGCCGAAGCTCGACGCGAACACGGCGGGCGCATGCTCACGCGCGATGCGGGCGAGCTCCGCGGCGGCGGCGTCGATGCGCTGCGCGAGGTTCACGACGCCGCTCCTGCGGCCGCGCGGCGGCGGAACCACGGCGTGCGCAGCGCCGTCGACTGGTAGCCGTCGGTGAAGTCCGCCAGCGCCTTCACCGCATCGTCGAGGTCGCGGTCCGCGCGCACGGCGAAGACGTCGAAGCCCGCCTGCGCGAGGTACGCGAGCTGGTCGCGCTGCACGTCGCCGATCGCGCGCAGCTCGCCCGCGTAGCCGTAGCGCTCGCGCAGGAGGCGCGCGGTGGAAAAGCCGCGGCCGTCGTTGAACGACGGGAAGTCGACCGCGATGACGGACAGCCGCGTCACGTCCGGCGCGAGCGCGGCCGGATCGTCGGCCGGCGCGAGCCACACGCCGGCACGGCCGCGCGTGAGCAGCACGTCGCGCGCCGAATGCCACAGCGCGAGCGGCACCAGCACCGACGTGTTCTCCGGCACGTCGTCGTACGTGCGCGCGTCGCGCAGCACCACGAACGCGTCGTCTTCGACGCGGCCGCGCCTAATGAGCCGGGGCATAGACGCGCTCCTTGAAGGGGTCGATGCCGACGCGGCGCACGGTGTCGACGAAACGCTCGTCCTCGTGCCGCAGGTCGACGTACGTCTCGATGAGCTTCGCGACCACGTCCGGCATCTCGTCGGCCGCGAACGACGGGCCGATGACCTTGCCGATCGCCGCGTGCTCGCCCTGCGAGCCGCCGATCGTGACCTGGTACCACTCGCTGCCGTTCTTGTCGACGCCGAGCACGCCGATGTGGCCGACGTGGTGATGGCCGCACGCGTTCATGCAGCCGGAGATGTTGAGGTCGAGCTCGCCCACGTCGTGCAGGTAGTCGAGGTCGTCGCAGCGCTGCTGGATCGCCTCGGCGATGGGGATCGACTTCGCGTTGGCGAGCGCGCAGAAGTCGCCGCCCGGGCAGCACACGATGTTGGTGAGGAGCCCGATGTTCGGCGTGGCGAGGCCCAGCGACTTCAGCTGCTGCCACAGCGGCAGCAGGTCCGCCTGCTTCACGTCGGTGAAGATGAGATTCTGCTCGTGCGAGACGCGCAGCTCACCGAACGAGTACACGTCGGCGAGGTGCGCGACCGCGTCCATCTGGTCGGAGGTGACGTCGCCCGGCGGCACGCCGGTCTTCTTGAGCGAGAGCGTGACGATCGCGTAGCCCGGCACCTTGTGCGGATGCACGTTGCGCTTCGCCCAGTTCTCGAACGCGCGGTTGTCGGCGATCGCGGCGCGGAACGCGGCGTCCTCGCGCGGCAGCGTCTCGTACGCAGGCGCGGGGAAGAACGACGCGAGGCGCGCGAATTCCGCGTCGGGCACCGAGGCCGGGCCGCCGCGCAGGTGCTGCCACTCGGCCTCGACGTCCTGCGCGAACAGCGCGGGCGTGCGCTCCTTCACCTGAATCTTGATGCGCGCCTTGTACTTGTTGTCGCGGCGGCCGAAGCGGTTGTAGACGCGCAGGATCGCGTCGAGGTAGTTCAGGATCTCCGCGCGCGGCACGTAGTCGCGGATCACGTGGCCGATCATCGGCGTGCGGCCCAGGCCGCCGCCGACCGCCACGCGAAAGCCCACGGCGCCGTCCGCGTCGAGCACGAGCTGCAGCCCGATGTCGTGCACGAGGATCGCCGCGCGGTCGCTCACCGCGCCGGTCACTGCGATCTTGAACTTGCGCGGCAGGTACGCGAACTCCGGATGCAGCGTCGACCACTGGCGGATCAGCTCCGCGTACGGCCGCGGATCGACGGTCTCGTCCGCCGCGACGCCCGCGAAGTGATCGCTGGTCACGTTGCGAATGCAGTTGCCCGACGTCTGGATCGCGTGCATCTCGACCTTGGCGAGCTCGGCCAGGATGTCGGGGACGTCGGCCAGTTGCGGCCAGTTGAACTGCAGGTTCTGGCGCGTGGTGAAATGGCCGTAGCCGCGGTCGTACGTGCGCCCGAGGTGCGCGAGCTTGCGCAGCTGTCGCGTCGAGAGCTGGCCGTAGGGGATCGCGATGCGCAGCATGGGCGCATGCTTCTGGATGTAGAGCCCGTTCTGGAGCCGCAGCGGCCGGAAATCGTCCTCGGGCAGCTCGCCCGCCAGGAACCGGCGCGTCTGGTCGCGGAACTGGGCGACGCGCTCGTCGATGACGCGCTGGTCGAAGGAGTCGTAGCGGTACATGGGTCGCAAACGGTCAGGTGAGGTGCGACCATACCGGCGCGTACAAATAATCAAAAGGAATGAATCGCTATTCCCTTATCGCTAGGCTGCATATGCTACGGATTCCCGAATGAAAACAGGCGTCGTCCTCTTCGCCCACGGCTCGCGCGACCCGCGGTGGGCCGAGCCGTTCGGGCGCCTCGCCGAGCGGGTGGCCACGACAGAAGGCGCGCCGCCGGTAAAGCTGGCCTACCTCGACTTCATGACGCCCGACCTCGTCGCGGCCGCCGAGTCGCTGGTCGGACAGGGCTGCAGTGCGCTGCGCATCGTGCCGGTGTTCCTCGGGCAGGGCGGGCACCTGCGGGAGGACCTGCCGCGCCGCGTGGAGGCCGTCCGCGCCCGTTTCCCGCAGGTGACGGTCGAGCTGCTTCCCGCGGTCGGCGAGCACCCGGACGTGCTGGCCGCGATCGCTGCGGTGGCGCTCGCCGGTCTTTGACTTAAGCGGCAGCGCGGGCCGCCGGCCGCGGCGCAGCGGTGCGTGCGATGGCGACGGGCGCCGCGGCGGCCCCGCGCATGTGGTCGAGGAACGCCTGCGCCGCGGGCGAGACGTGGGCGCCCACGCGATAGACGAGGTGCCACTCCGCCGCGACGGGGAAGCCCTGCACGTCGAGCGCCACGAGGCCGTCCGCGTCCGACTCCGCGCACCACGCGTCGCGCGGAAGTACCGCGAGCCCGTCGCCGGCACGCACGGCCTCGCGCACCGCGTGATGACTCGACAGCGTGAAGCGCGCGCGCGGCCGCAGGCCGTGGGCCGCGAACAGCCGCTCCGTCAGCGCGCGGGTGGCCGATCCCGGCTCGCGCAGCACGAACGCACGCTCCGCCATTTGCGCGAACGGAATGTCGCGCTCGCGCGCGAACGGGTCGTCGTGCGCGGCCATCACCACGAACGGATTGGCCGCCACCCATTGCCGCACCACCGGCACGCCGGGCGGCAGCGTGGTGACCAGCGCGAGGTCGTCGCTGCCGCCGGCGATGCGCTCGGCAAGCTGCGCGTGATTGCCGATCGTGAGCGTCACCTCGACGTCGGGATGGCGGTCGGAAAAGCGCGCGAGCTCGCGTGCGACGAACCGCTCGCCCGCGCCGCACGCGGCGACCGCGAGGCGCCCGCCGTGCGGCTCGCGCAGGCCCGCGAGATCGCCCTCCAGCGCCTCCAGCACGCCGAAGAGCTCCGCGCAGCGCGCGTGCAGGCGGCGGCCTGCCTCGGTGAGGCGGATCTGGCGCCCTTCCTGCGCAAAGAGCGGCGTGCCGACGCACTCGGAGAGCTTGCGGATCTGCGCCGACACGGTGGGCTGCGCGCAGTGCAGCTCGCGCCCGGCGCGGGTGAAGCTCGCGAGCCGCGCGCTCGCCTCGAACATCGCGAGCTGCGGTAGCGTGCCGTGCCGCAGGTAGCGGCGGATGCGGGAGTGCCGCATGACGTTCTCCTTGCTGCCGAGGTCCGCCATGCGCAACGCGCGCCGCGGCCTTCACCTCGCTGGCGGCGTCCGCACGATGTCCCGTGGCGGGCGCCGTCGTTCGGCAAAGGTCTCGCCTGCACGTCGTCGTTCAGTGCCGATGCGACCGGGACCGCGCTCGCGCGCCATCCGGATTGACGGCCACACCGCGGCCGCCCGTTGCGGCGGCCGTAGCTACTCCCCTTCGACTCCTCGCGCGCCGCGTTTCGCGGCACGCCATGCCTTTCTACCGCGGCCGTTGCCGCCGCACAATGCGGGCCGCCGCGTACGGGATTCACGGGTGCTGCCCGGACCCATCACGAATCGCAATGGACCCAGCACGACGTTCGAATTTTCATTGCCGCCGGCGGCTCGCATACTCGTCCGTACCGCGAACCTTCGACCGCAGCCCGTGGACATCTTCTCGCTTTCGTTCGCTTCCGCCCTCTTGGCGATCATCGTCATCGACCTCGTGCTGGCCGGCGACAACGCGATCGTGATCGCGCTCGCCGCGCGCAACCTGCCGAAGCACCTGCAGCGGCGCGCGATCGTCTGGGGCACGGTCGGCGCCATCGTCGTGCGCACCGCGATGACGGTGATCGTGGTGCAGCTCCTCAAGATCCCCGGGCTGCTGCTCGCCGGCGGCCTGCTGCTGCTGTGGATCGCCTACAAGCTGCTGCACGCCGGCGGCGGCGAGGGCAGCGCGCACGACGACGTCAAGGGCTCCGACAGCCTGTGGGGCGCGCTGCGCACGGTGGTGATCGCCGACGCCGTGATGGGCCTCGACAACGTGCTCGCGGTGGCGGGCGCGGCGCACGGCAGCATCCTGCTGGTGGTCATGGGCCTCCTCATCAGCGTGCCGATCGTGATCTTCGGCAGCACGTTCATCCTGCGGGTGATCGAGCGCTATCCGGCGTTCGTCTACGTCGGCGCGGCCGTGCTGGTGGTCACCGCGGTGAAGATGATCACCGCCGAGCCGCTGCTCGCCACCGTGCTCGACGGCGAGCCGGCGCTCGTCGCGCTGCTGTATGCCGTGGCGCTGATCGCGATCCTCGGTGTCGCGTTCCTGCGCAATCACCGGCGCATCGAATCGCGGATCGCGGCGCGTGCCACGCGCTGGAACGACCGTCCCGCCGCAGGTCCTGCGGCCGAACATGGAGAAGCCGTCATGCGCAAGATCCTGGTGCCCGTCGATGCCTCCCGCAACGCCCAGCATGCCGTGCGCCACGTGGCGCGCGAGTTCCAGCGCACGCCGGACTTCGAGGTGCATCTCCTCAACGTGCAGGCGCCGTTCTCGCGCCACATCGCGCGCTTCGTCGCGCAGCGCGACCGCGACGACTGGCACCGGCGCGAAGCCGAGGCGGTGCTCGCGCCGCTCGCCACGCTGCTCGACCGCTCACGCGTGCCGCACGCGACGCACCACAAGGTCGGACGGCGGGCGGAGACGATCGCCGCCGAGGCGCGGCGCCTCGGGTGCGATCACATCGTGCTCGCGACCGCGCGCCAGAACTCGCTGACCCGGATGGTCGAGTCGTCGGTCACCAATCGCGTGCTCGACCTCACCACCGTCCCGGTGGAGGTGGTGGTCGGGGATTCGATCAGCCGCCTCGAGCGCTACGGCATCCCGCTGGGGCTGGGCGCGGGACTGGGCGCGTTGGTGATGCTGGCGGTGGACTGACGCCGCGCCGGCATCGGCGCAGCGGGAGCCCTATAGGTCGAATCCGGCAAACGCTAGCGGCCCGAGCGGCGCCTTGAACGCGTGACGCAGCGCGGGAGGCAGCGGCACCTCGGCCATGCGCTCGCCGCCGTCGACCGTGTTTTCCGCGTGGAAGTGGTCGACGATGGCGGCCATCGGCCGGTTCGCGGTCAGGAACTGGATGTGCGCGGTGCCGTAGCCCATTTCGGCGGCATGGTGCAGCGCCTGGCGGGTGAGGCGTTGCCCGTGCCCGGTGCCGCGAAGTGACTCGATCACGCTGATCGCGAACTCCGTGACCTTGCCGTTCACGTGCGCGAGATGCACCAGCGCCAGCACGCGTCCGTGGTCGTAGAGCCACGCGAGGACCAGGTCGCGCGCGAAATCGAGGCCGCGGACGTAGGCTTCGATCCACGCGTCCGACACGCGGTGGCCGAAGCGCATGTGCCGCGCGTCGGGCTCGAGCCCCAGGAGGTGGTCACGAACGGCGTCGCGCCGATCGCCGGAAATCCGTTGCAGGGTGGGCGGCTCGTTGACCGCCAGGAATTTCATCATCGTGTACTCCGCGTCTTGCCGGCCCCTTTGCTGGCTGCATCGGCCGTGAGCGCGGTTGTATTAAGCCTGATCGATACTTTTCCGTATGCGACGAAAACGGTTATTGCGGCGCATCAATTCAAGGCATCAATCCCTGCTGCGGACCCCGCGTTGTTGTTTTTCGGGGACGCGCTGAGCGGGGTCAGACCCCAAAACGCGAGGGTCTGACCCCGTCGTCGCCATGATCGACTACGCAGCCGCCTGCAGCCGCGGCTGCGTCAGCGTGCGCGCGAGCTCGCGGAGCAGGGCGGCGCCGTCGCCGCGCCACGCGCTGCCGTGCATGCACGCCAGCACCGCGGGCGCCTCGCGGGCGAGCCGCTCGAGCACCGCCGCCGTGTTCGGCGCGTGCGCGTAGTAGTCCATCGGCGCGCGGAACGCCTCGCTCGGGCCGAGGATGTCGGTGTCCGTGAGCGGCGTCGCCGCGCTCTGCGCCTGCGTGAAGAGGTCGCCGCAGAGCAGCGTGCGGGTCGTGGTGTCGATCATGAAGCCGCATTCCCAGCCGTGTGGGACGTGCGGCGCGTCGAGCCAGCGGAACGCATGCGTGCCCGTCGCGAGAACCTCGCCGTCGGCCAGCGCACGGGCCGGGCGATCGGCGAGGTCGTCGACCGACACCAGCGCCGCGAGCTTGCCGCAGACCGGCACCGCACCGGGCGCGGCCGCGAGGAAGTCGTTGAGGCCACCGCATTCGTCGGCCTCGACGTGCGAGAACGCGATGTAGCGCAGCGTGGCCACCGGCAGGACCTTCGCGATCGCCTCCTGCACCAGCGGGAACATCCGCCGCGGCCCCGTGTGAAACACCAGGGGCGCCTCGTCCGCGACGAGGTACTGGTTGAAGTTGAACGCGAGCCCGCCCGGCAGCGCCACCGGCGTGTTGATGCGGTAGATGTCGGGAGCGATCTCGTGGAGCGTGGTGCCGCTTGCGGCATTGGTGATCATGGGGGTCCTCATGGGGTGGGTGGCCGACCCCCGGTTGTGTAACGACCTGCCGCTGCGTTACACATCCTCGTCATGGACGTTATGCTGTGCCCATGCCGGAGGATCTCGCGGGCGTCGACGACGCCGTGCTCGCCCGCCGCATCGCGGAGGCGGGCGCGCGCCCGGACACCGCGGCCGAGGCCGAGCTCTATCGCCGCCTGGCGCCGCGCGCGCGGCTCTACGGCCTGCGCCACCTGCGCGATCCCCACGCCGCGCACGACCTCATGCAGCAGGTCCTCATGACGACGCTCGAGCGCCTGCGCGCCGGGGCGGTCCGCGACGTCGCGCAGGTCGCGTCGTTCATGCTCGGCATGTGCCGGTTGGTGGTGCTCGAGATCCGGCGCGGCACGTGGCGGCGCGACGCGCTGCTCGCCACGTATGGCGACACGCCGGAGGCGGTGGATCCGGCGGAGCAGGTCGCGCTCGACCCGCAGCGACTCGCCGGCTGCCTCGACCGGCTCGCCGAGCGCGAGCGCTCGGTCATCGTGCTCACGTTCTTCGGCGACCAGACCGGCGAGGAGGTGGGGCGCGCGCTCGGCCTCGCTGCCGGCAACGTGCGCGTGATCCGCCACCGCGCGCTCGGAAAGCTGCGCGCGTGCATGGAAGGCGCGGCGGCATGAGTGCGCGGACGTGTGCGACGCCGGTCGGCAGCGAGGCGCTCGTCGCCTACTGGCTGGGCGAGCTCGCGGCGGATGCCGAGGCGGCCGTCGAGTCGCATTACTTCACCTGCCCCGACTGCGCGGCGCAGCTCGCCGCGATCGCGCAGGTCGCTGCGGGCGTGCGCGTCGCGGTGCACGAGGGCCTCGTGCGGGCGGTCATCACGCCGGCGTTCCTCGCGTTCATGCGCGGGCAGGGGATGCGCATCCGCGAGTACCGGCTGCGCCCCGGGACGACGGTCGCGTGCACGATCCGCGCGGACGACGACGCCGTGGTCGGGCGCATGCAGGCCGACCTCGCCGGCGTCGCGCGCGTCGACGCCATCGAGCGCCTCGCGCTGCCCAACGGCCGCGTCACGCGCTGGCGCGTCGAGGACCTCCCGTTCGACGCCGCGGCAGGGGAGGTGCTCACGCTGCCGTGCGCGGCGACGCTGCGGACCATGCCCGCACACACGCTGCACGTCGAGCTGATCGCGATCGCAGCGACCGGCGAGCGCAGCCTCGGCGAGTACACGTTCGCGCACACCCCGTCGTAGCGGGGCACGGGCGCTGTACAGCTTGGCGCCGGCGCGCGCGGCCCGGGCGGGTACCATCTCGCCCGCGCTGCCTGTCCGCGCGCCACGAACCGGGATCCCGATGCACCTGCAACGCCTCTTCCACGCCCTGCTGACCCTCGCCGCCGCCGCGCTGCTGGCGCTACCCTGCACGACGGCCGCCACCACGGTGCGGCTCACCACCACGCAGGGCGTCATCGACATCCTCCTCTACGACACGACGGCGCCGCGCACGGTCGCCAATTTCCTGGCCTACGTCGCGAGCGATGCGTACCGCAACTCGTTCATCCATCGCAGCGTGCCCGGCTTCGTGATCCAGGGCGGCGGCTTCACGTGGGACGACGCGACCGCGAGCGTGAAGAGCATCGCCTCCAAGGGCAACGTCGCCAACGAGTTCAGCCTCGCGCGCTCCAACCGACGCGGGACGATCGCGATGGCGAAGCTCGGCGGCGACCCCGACAGCGCCACCTCGCAGTGGTTCATCAATCTCGCGGACAACAGCGCGAACCTCGACTTCCAGAACGGCGGCTTCACCGTCTTCGGCGAGGTGAGCGCCGCCAGCATGGCCGTGGTCGATGCCATCGCCGCGCTGCCGCGCGTCAATGCCGGATCGCCGTTCGACTCGCTGCCCGTCGCGGGCACGATCGGCGCGACGATCGGCAAGGCGAACCTGGTGGTGGTGGGCAAGGAGGTCGCCGTCGCCGGCAACTGGCAGGGCCTGTGGTGGAACGCGAGCGAATCGGGATGGGGCATGAGCCTCACCCAGCACGGTGATCTCATCTTCGTCGCCATCTACACCTACGACGCGACCGGCGCACCCGTGTGGTACGTGATCACGAACTGCCCGGTGACCGCCACCGGCTGCACCGGCGACCTCTATCGCGTCACGGGCGGCACGGCGCCGACGGTCCCGTGGGCAGGCGCGGGCCGCGTGCCCACCAAGGTCGGCACGGGAACGCTCAACTTCGCGGGGCCCGATGCAGGGACGTTCGATTTCACGATCGACGATGTGCCCGGCACCAAGGCCATCACTCGCCAGGTTTTCGCCACCGGTTTCGAGAAGCCCGTGGTCGACTACACCGACCTGTGGTGGAACAAGGACGAGTCGGGCTGGGGCGTGTCGCTCACGCAGCAGTACGGCATGATCTTCGCGGCGTGGTACGCGTACGACGGCGCCGGCAACCCGGTGTGGTACGTCGCGACCAACTGCCCCGCGACCGCGACCGGCTGCACGGGCGCGCTCTACCGCGTGCACGGCGGCGCGCCGCTGACGGCGCAGTGGCAGGGCATTGCGCCGCCCGTGCAGGTCGGCGAGGTGACGTTCGCGTTCACCGATCCCGCCAACGGCACGATGCGCTACACGATCGACGGCATCGCGGCGAGCCGGACGATCACCCGCCAGGTTTACTAGCGCGAGCGGCGGCGACGAAAAAAGAAAGCCCCGCGTCAGGAGGATGTCCGCGGGGCCGTGCAAGTCCTACCCGTGTCATCATCGCAGGCGAAGCTTTCGTTCCGCTTTCAATTCGGACCGGTCGCGGCGGGATGCGTCGGGCGGCGCGGGTAGGGGCGCCCCCGGACCGGCCCCGGCGCACGACGAGTCTCGCCGGTCGCGTTCGCTAGCCCTCGCGGGAGCCGTCCCATCACCCTTCGCCAGCTGAAGTAATTCGCGCGCATCGTCGAGCTCGGGAACATCACCCGGGCGGCGGCGCAGCTGCACGTCGCGCAGCCGGCGCTCGGCCTTTCGATCCGCCAGCTCGAGGACGAGCTCGGGGTCGCGCTGCTGGCACGGCATTCGCGCGGCGTGGCGCCGACCCGCGCCGGACGCCTGCTGTACGAGCGCGCGTGCGACGTGCTGCGGCTGCTGGAGGAGACGGGGCGCGAGGTCGCCGCCCTCGGCCGCCACGAGCGCGAAGGCATCGTGCTCGGCGTCACCAACGGATTCGCCAACATCGTCGGCCGCGACCTCGTGCTGCAGGCGCGGCGCGACCTGCCTGCGGTCGAGCTGAGCCTCGTCGAGGAGCGCAGCGGCGTCCTCCTCGACGGCCTGGAGCGCCACGAGATCGACATCGCGCTCGCCTACGAGGTGCACGAGCGGCCCGGGTTGTTGCGGGTGCCGCTGCTCGAGGAGGAGACGGTGTTCGTGAGCGCGCCGGGCGTCTACCGGCCGGCCGCGCGCCGCGCAGGCGGGCGCGCGCCGCGCGCCGTGGCCGACGTCGCCGCGCGATCGAAAGCGAAGCGCCCGCGCGCGTCGCCGCCGGCCGCGGCCGTCTCGGCAGGACCGGTCCTGCTCGCCGGCACGATCGCGTTCGCCGAGCTCGCCGCGTACCCGCTCGTGATGCCCGGCCCGCGCGACGGCGTGCGGCAGCAGGTGCTCGCGACCGCGAAGCGGCTCGCGATGCCGCTGCACGTGACGCTCGACGTGTCCTCCGTCTCGATGATGAAGAACATGGTGGCGCAGGGCGACGCCGCGGCGGTGATGCCCTACGGCAACGTGGTCGACGAGATCGTGCGCGGCCGCATCGTCGGCCTGCGCATCGTGCAGCCGCCGCTCAAGCGCACGCTCTACCTCGTGCGCCCGGCGCGCCGCGCGGCGTTCGCCGACGAGCAGGGCATGCTGCAGCTCATCGCGCGCATCGGCCGCCTCTATGCGCAGCGGCTGGGCCCGCTCGCCACGCCGCTCGCCGCGCTCGCCGGCGGCACGCTGCCCCCCACGCCCCGCTAGCTCTTTTCGCTAGCCTGCCCGGCGGAGCCGCAGAGCGGCGCCGGCCCGCCTGCTACAACGAAAAATGTATGGCAGGCAGCCAGCAACAGTTCTGGACCGTGGCGCACCCGTTGGGTGTAATGCGCACCTTCACCCACGCATCGCTCGCGGACTTCCATGGCACTGCAATCCTGCGCATCCGGCAACGACGAGGGCCGCGGCCGCGTCGTCGTCGTGCTCGGCGGCGCGAACGGCATCGGCGCCGCGTGCGCGCACCTGCTCGCGGCACGCGGCTGGCGCGTGGTGGTCGCGGACATCGACACCGAGGCGGCCGCACGCACGGCCGCGGACTGCAACGGCCGCGCGGTTCGTGTCGACGTGCTCGACGCGACATCGATCGCCGACGCCGCCGCCGAGATCGAGGCGCACGAAGGCGCGATCTACGGCCTCGTGAACGCGGCCGCAATCTTCGCGCCGCAGATGCGCCCCGAAGAGCTGCCGATCGCGACCTGGGACCGCATCGTCGATTCCGCGTACCGCGGCACGTACGTCGCGTGCGTCGAGTTCGGCAAGCGCATGGCGGCGCACGGCGGCGGCGCGATCGTGAACATCTCGTCGATGGTCGGACAGCGGCCGAACCACGGCCACGCGTACTACTCGGCGAAGGCCGCGGTGAACATGCTCACCGAGGGCATGGCAGGCGAGTGGGGGCGCAGCGGCGTGCGCGTCAACGCGGTGAGCCCGGGCTTCGTCGCCGTGCCGCGCATGGTGGCCAACATCCGCGAAGGCAAGCGCTACGCGATCTCGCCGGCGGAGATGAGCGCGCTCGGCCGCCTGGTCGAGCCGGTGGAGGTCGCGGAGTCGATCGCATTCCTCCTGTCCGATCGCGCGTCCGCGATCACGGGCGCGAACCTCGCGGTCGACGCGGGCGTCCTCGCCACCAACGGCTGGCTCGTGCACGGCGGCGTGCCGCCGGCGCGGCCACGGCAGGCCTGATCCGATTCCGCACTTTCGAGGAGGAACGCAATGTCGAGCAGCATCCGTATCCCCGGCCGTCGCCGCTTCATGCTGGGCGGCATGGCCGCCGCGGCCGCCCTTGCGGCGCCGATCCCGCGCGCGCATGCGCAGCGCGACGCGTGGCCTGCGAAGCCGATCAAGCTCGTCGTCGGCTTCGCGCCGGGCGGCATCACCGACGGCCTGCCGCGGCTCTATGCACCGGTGCTCGCGGAGAAGCTCGGGCAGCCGGTGGTCATCGAGAACAAGGTCGGCGCGGCGGGCAACATCGCCACCACGTTCGTCGCCACGTCGCCCGCCGACGGCTACACGCTGCTCGCGTCGGGTGTGGGCCAGATCGTGGTGCTGCCGCACACGTCGACGATGTCCGTGAATCCGGTGACCGACCTCGCGCACATCACGATGGTGGGCGACGGTGACCAGATCCTCAACATCAACGCCGAGGTGCCGGCGAAGAACCTCGCGGAGTTCATCGCGCTCGCCAAGGCCAAGCCGGGCGTGCTCAACTACGGCGACGCGGGGGCGGGCGGCAACCAGAACCTCTACCTCGAGTACTTCAAGATGCTGGCCGGCGTGGACATCGTCGGCGTCCACTACAAGGGCGGCGGCCCGCTGATGCCGGACCTCCTGCAGAACCGCGTGCAGCTCTCGCTCAACGCGCCCTCGGTCGTCGAGCCGTACATCGCGCAGGGCAAGCTGCGTCCGCTGATGATCGTCGGCAAGAAGCGCAGTCCCAAGATGCCGGACGTGCCGACGTGCGCCGAAGCAGGCTTCCCGCAGATGGAAGCGTGCAGCAACTGGCTCGGGTTGCATGCACCGAAGGGCACGCCCAGCGACGTCGTGCAGCGGATCTACGCCGCGATGGTCGAGACGATGCGCAGCGACACCGTCGTGAAGGGCCTGACGTCGCTCAACGTTTATCCGATCATGGACACGCCCGCCGCGTTCTCCGCGCGCATCGCGAAGGACTACGAGCTCTTCGGCAAGGTCGCGAAGGCCGCGAACGTCCGCGCGGAGTAGGCGATGGCCGAGGACGCCTCCGCGCGCGTCGCGTGCGCCGACCTGCATGCGTTCGTGCAGGCGCTGTTCGAGCGGGCAGGGCTCGCCACGGCCGATGCCGCGACGGTCGCGGCGAGCCTCGTCGACGCCGACACGCGCGGCACGCACTCCCACGGCGTCGTCCGCGCGCCGTTCCTCGTCGCCCGCGTCCGCGACGGCGGTGCGGACCCGCGCGCCACGCCGACGATCGTCAGCGAGGCCGCGGGCACGGCGCTGGTCGATGGCCAACGCGCGCTCGGGCCGGTCACCGCGCGCTTCGCGATGGACGCCGCAATCGCGAAGGCGCGCGCGCAGGGCATCGGCATGGCGTGCGCGCGCAACAGCGACTTCATCGGCGCCTGCGGCCACTACGCGAAGATGGCGCTCGCGCACGACATGATCGGCATCGCGTGGACCAACGGCTTCCCCGGCATGACGGCGTGGGGCAGCCGGCGCAACGCGATCGGCAACAATCCGATCGCCTTCGCCGCGCCGGCGTCGCGGCACGGGCCGCTCGTGCTCGACATGGCGCTGAGCGTGGCCGCGGGCGGCCGCATCCGGCTCGCCGCGAAGAGCGGCCAGCGCATCCCGTCCGACTGGCTGCTCGACCAGGAAGGCCGCGCCACCGACGATCCCAACGCGCTCTACGACGGCGGCGCGCTGCTGCCGCTCGGCTACAAGGGCTTCGGGCTCGCGCTCTTCGGCGAGCTGCTGTGCGGCGTGCTCACGGGCTCGCGCATCCTGCAGGAGATCCCGGCGTGGCACCAGGAGAGCGGGGTTTCGGTCGGCAACGGGCACCTTCATCTCGCAATCGACATCGCGCGCTTCGTGCCCCCCGACGCGTTCCGCGCGCGCGCCGATGCGCTCGTCGACATGCTCAAGGCGGCGCCGCTGATGCCGGGCGTCGGGGAGATCCTGGTGCCGGGCGAGCGCGCTGCGCGCACCGAGCGGATCCACCGGCGCGACGGCATTCCGCTGACGGCGCCGGTCGTGCGCGACCTGCAGCGCCTCGCCGAGTCACTCGATGTCGCGCTGCCCGCGAGCCTGGCCGCGGCGACGCGCGTGCATTCATAAAGGCATTCGACCATGCGTCCCTTGACCCTCGCCCACCTGGCGCTCGGCACCACCCCCGAGGCCACGATCGAGGCCGCCGCCGCGGCCGGGTTCGCCGCCGCCGGCGTCCGCATCTGCGCGCGCCGGCCCGGCGATCCGTTCGCCGGCGAGCCGCTCCTCGGCCGCATGCGGGAAGCGCGCGAGCTGCGTGGCCGCACCGCGGACCTCGGGCTTCGCGTGTCGAACGTGTCTGCCTACCAGTTCTACCCCGACGTCGGCTGGGACGACGTCGCGCCGGCGATCGACGTCGCGAGTGCGCTGGGCGCGCCGATCATTGTCGCCAACGGCTTCGATCCGGATCTCGCGCGCTTCACCGATCTGCTCGCACGCTACTGTGCGGATGCGCACGAGGCGGGCATCCGCATCGCGCTCGAGTTCCTGCCGTACAGCGCGGTGCGCGACCTCGAGACCGCGCTGCGCGTCGTCATGCAGACCGGCGCGCCGAACGCCGGCGTGCTCGTCGACGCCTTGCACCTCGACCGCTCCGGCGCGACCCCTGCGGACATCGCACGCATTCCGCCGGCGCGCATCACGTTCGCGCAGCTCTGCGATGCGCGGCGATGGAGCGGCCCGCGCACCGACGCGCTGCTGCTCACCGAGGCGCGCACTGCGCGGCTGCCCGCCGGCGAAGGCGAGCTGCCGCTGTTCGCGTTCATGGACGCGCTGCCGCCCGACCTCGAGGTCGAGTACGAGGTGGCGCGCGCGGACCTTGCGCAGGCCAGCCCACGCGAGAAGGCGCGGCAGGCGTTCGCGGACGCACAGCGATTCATGGCCGCGTATGACGAGCATCGTCGTGCCGGCGGCAAGCGTGCGCGCCGGTGAGCGCATGAGCGAGCCGCTGCGCATCGGGGTGCTCGGCTGCGGCATGATCAGCGCGGACCACCTCACCACGTGGTCGCGCTGCCAGGGGGCGCGCGTGGTCGCGGTGTGCGACCCCGCGCTCGAGCGCGCGCGCGACCGGGCGGCGCAATTCGGCATTGCGCATGCGTACGACTCGCCCGACCGGATGATCGCCGGCGAGATGCTCGACGCCGTCGACATCATCACGCCGCGCGAGACGCACGCGGACATGGTGCGGCTCGCCGCGCGCCACGGACTGCATGCGCTGTGCGAGAAGCCGCTGTGCCCGACGTACGCCGAGGCGCAGCAGCTCGTGCACGATGTCGGCGATGACGTACGCGTGATGGTCAACGAGAACTGGCGCTATCGCGCGTACTTTCGCCGCATCGCCGCGTGGCTCGCGGCCGGACGCCTCGGTACCGTCACGCAGGTTCGCCTCGCGCTGTGGCGGTCGAGCATGTTGCCGCGCGCGGAGGACGGTCGCATCCACTCGCTCACGCGCCAGCCGTTCCTCGCGAAGGAATCGCGCGTGCTCATCGCCGAGTCGCTGATCCACGAGATCGACGTCGTGCGCGCGCTCTTCGGCGAGCTGGAGGTGGTGGCGTGCAGCACCGCGCGGACCTGCGACGCGATCGTCGGCGAGGACACCGCCACCATGCTCCTGCGCACTGCCCACGGCCTGCCCGTCACCATCGACGGCGTGATGACCGGCGCGGGGCACGACGTGCGCGCGCCGGATCGCTTCGAGATCGCCGGAACGCGCTGCAGCGTCGTGCTCGAGGGTGCGGTGCTGAAGCTTGTCGGCGCGGAGCAGGAGACGCACGTGTACGACGAAGCGGCCGTGCGTCAGGGCTGCTTCGACGCCTCCATCCAGCACTTCGTCGACCAGCTGCGCACGGGCGGCCCATTCTGGACGTCGGCGCAGGACCAGCTGGGCAGCCTGCGCGTGATGGAGGAGGCCTACGGCTTCGCCGGCTCGCCGCGCCGACTCCAAGCGGTGGCACTGCCGCCTATCGCGCCGCCCGCCATCACTGGAATCACCGCATGAATGCATTGAGCGTAAACATCGCGATCACCGACGAGGGGCCGGGGCTCGCGGGCACTGGCCTCGTCGTGATCTGGAACGGCATCCGCGACGACATGCGCGAGGACTTCATGGAATGGCATCCGCGCCAGCACATGGTCGAGCGCCTCGGGATCCCCGGCTTCCTGCGCGGCCGGCGCTGCATCGCGCTGTCGGGCTCGCCGGAGTTTCTGACCGTGTACGAGCTGCGCGAGCCCGAGGTGCTGCTCACCGACGTGTACCGCACGCGGCTCGGGAATCCGACGGCGTGGTCGACGGCCACGCTGCCCGCGTTCACCGACAACACGCGCGGCGCCTGCCGCATCCTCTACACGCGCGGCTATGCGATGGGCGGCGTGATGCTGACCCTGCGCTTCACCGCGCAGGAGGGGCGCAGCGAAGCGCTCGTCGCGGCGCTGCGCGACGACGTGATGCCGCGCTTCACGTGTCGCGCGCGCATCACCGGCGCGCACTTCGCGCGCAACGACATGGCGCTCACCGGCGGCAATGCGGGCAACCAGCGCGGACGCGTGATCCACGTTCCCGACCTCGTCGTGTTGGTCGAAGGCTCGGACGCGGCCGCTGTGGACGCTGCCGGCCACGAGCTGCTCGGCGACGACGCGCTCGTGCGCCTCGGTGCGCAGCCGGACATCGCGCGCGGGCTGTACCGGCTCGAGTACAGCATCCAGAACCTCGCGTAGCGCGCGATCCGCACACCAACGAAGGGAGCAGGGCGCATGGCATTGGCAGGGCAGGGTGCAGTCATCGTCTGGAACGACATCACCGCGGAAGGCTGCGACGACTTCTTCGAATGGCATGCGCGGCAGCACATGCCCGAGCGCATCAACCTGCCGGGATTCAACCGCGGACGCCGGTGCGTCGCGGTGGACGCGAGCGTCGAATTCCTGACGCTCTACGAGGTCGACGACGTCACGGTGCTCGACAGCGAGGTCTACCGCACGCGGCTCGCGAATCCGACGCCGTGGTCGCTGAAAGTGATGCCGCATTTTCGCAACAACGTGCGCGGCGGTTGTCGCGTGCTGTTCACCGCAGGACCCTCGCAGGGCGGCTGCATCGCCACCCTGCGCATGACGTCCGACGCGGCGCGCAGGCCGGGGCTCGTCGATGCGCTGGTCACGCAGATGCTGCCGGCGGTCGCCGGCGAGCCGCGCATCACCGGCGCGCACCTGCTGGTCAACGATCCCGCGCTGAGCGGCGGGCAGGTGGGCCAGCGGCAGGGGCGGTTCATCACGCAGCCCGACGTCGTAGTCGTGGTCGAGGGCTCGACGGTGTCCGGCGTGCGTGCCGCGATCGAAAGCCACTGCAACGAGCGCCGGCTCATGGCCGCCGGCGCCGACGCGCACGTCGTCCGCGATACGTTCCGGCAGGAATACAGCCTGCAGAAGCTCGCGCACGGCGCCTTGCCGGTGCCGGCGGACGCCGAGGGATGGCGGACGTCGGATGCAGCGCGCTGAGCCATTTCGTTCCGATCTCCGATACACCTCGATCCGCAGGAGCAGTCGATGAGCGTTCGTCCCCTGTCACGCCGCAGCTTCCTTCACACCGCCGGGGCCGCGGGCCTCGGCACCCTCGTGCCGTCGCTCGCACGCGCGCAGGCGTATCCGGCGAAGCCGGTCAAGATCGTGGTCGGCTTCGCGGCCGGCGGCGGCACCGACGTGCTCGCACGCCTCGACGCGCAAGGGCTGGCCGACAAGCTCGGCCAGCCGTTCGTGGTGGAGAACAAGACCGGTGCCGGCGGCAACATCGCGACGACGTTCGTGGCCAAGTCGCCCGCGGACGGCTACACGCTGCTCGTGAGCTCCGTGGGCCAGACCGTGGTGTCGCCGCACACCGACCGCACGCTGCAGGTGGATCCGCTGAAGGACCTCGCGCACATCACCATGCTTGCGGAAGGCGACCTGCTGCTCGGCGTGCACACCGACGTGCCGGTGAAGACCATCCAGGAATTCATCGCGTACGCGAAGCAGAATCCCGGCAAGCTCAACTACGCGACCGCGGGCGCGGGCAGCAACCTGCACCTCTTCACCGAATACTTCATGATGACCGCAGGGGTGGACGTGCAAGCCGTCCACTATCGCGGCGGCACGGCGATGACGCCTGACCTCATGAGCGGGCAGGTGCAGATCTCGCTCAACGGCGTCTACGCGCTCGATCCGTATTTCCGCGCCGGCAAGCTGCGGCCGCTCGTCGTGCTCGGGCGCCAGCGCGAGCCGCGGTTTCCGGATGTGCCGACGTGCACCGAGATCGGCATGCCGCAGCTAGCCGTCTGCACCAACTGGTTCGGGCTGCACGCGCCGGCGGGCACGCCCGAGCCGATCGTGCAGGCGCTCTACGAGACGACGGCGGCGTACCTCAAGTCCGACGGCCCGCGCACCAAGATCACGGGCATGGGCATGCGCATCGGAGGCGACATCCCGCAGGCGTTCACCGCGCGCATCGCGCAGGACTACAAGGTCTTCGGCGAGGTCGCGCGGCGCGCGAACGTGCAGACGAGCGCGCTCGTACCGAACGCCAGCCTGGGGTGAGCGCCGGAGCGCGACCGCGCGCGGAAGCGCTGCATGGGCCATGGGGGCACAGGGATCACGAGAAACCGAGTGCGGTCGAGTGGCCCGCGTCGGACGAATTCGACGCACCGGCGGAATTTTACATAATACAAATTATGCGACACCTCGCACGGCCACACGGCGATCACCGATGGCACGTCCCCGTACCCGAATCCATCGGCGCATCGCCCCCCGTCGGCTGGAACACCCATCCATAGGTCCCGTCGCCGAGCGTCAGGCGCAGCAGCCCGTGGCGCGTGTTCTGCCGGTATTCGCTGTTGGCGACGGGATCGCCCAGTCCGTTCAGCGTGTGCCCGCCGGTGCCCACGACGAATTGCCGCACGCCACGAAGCGGATCCGCGGTGCCGTCCGCGCGCTGCGGCGCGTAGCGCTCGTAGATGTGCTCGTGGCCGGACAGCACGATCTCGACGCCGCCGTCGTACAGCGCCTCGAACATCGGGCGCATCGACAGCACGCTGCCGTAGTCCGCGCCCGAATTGAACGCCGGGAAATGCCAGTACGCGATCGTGCACAGCGTGTCGCGCGTCCTCGCGAGGTCGGCCTTGAGCCACTCGTATTGCGGTGAGCCGGGCTGGACCTCGGTGAGGCTGTTGAGCGCGATGAAGTGCCAGCCCGCGAAGTCGAAGCTGTACCAGCCGCGGCGATCGGGGCCGGCCGCCGCGCCGAAATAATCGAAATACGCGGCGGCATCCTGCGTGTAGTAGTCGTGGTTGCCGGGTGCCGGACGCGTGCGGCTCTTGGCCGCGTGGCCCCACGTCGGGTCGTAGCAATTCGCGAATTCCGATGCGGTGCCGGTGTCGTAGGCGTGGTCGCCGAGCGTGAGCACCATCGCGTCCGCGGGCGCGATGATGGCGGCGGTCCGCGCCGCGGCACTCTGCGCGGCGGGCGCGTTGAAGCACTGGGCGATATCGCCGGCCGCCACGATCGTCGTGGGCACGGGCGGCACGCAACCGATCACCCCGATGCCCGATCCTTCGGGAATCCATCCCTGCGCGATCATCTGCGCGCGGATCGACGTCTTCGTCGTGTAACGGTGGTTGGGCGCCCCGCCCTTGCCGTCGTTGTAGAGACGATAGAGCGGAACGTTCACGCCGGCGCAGGCGCCCGCCGCATCAGTGGGCCCCCACGCGAACACCAGACCCTCGTACTGCCAGTCGGGGTTGTCCTTCACCGTCGTGCATTCGGCCGGCACCGGCGTGTAGAAGTGCGAGCTCTTCGGCGCGTACGTCTGCCCGGTCCAGAAGCGGCACACGTTCGCGGTCCCGACGGTGTCGACGTCGAACACGCCGAACGACTCGCCGGTGCGCACCCATCCCGGCAGCGTGCCGTGGTCGAGCGCGGCGATCTCCGCCGCCGATGCGGTCACGAAATAGTGGCCGTACGTCGCATGGTAGAACTCGACCGCGATCGCCGCGGCGCCGGCGTGGCCCGCCAGGCCTGCCGCGACAACCGCGGCGAGCATCCCTCTCAAGCTACCTGCACAGCGCATCGAAGGCCTCCTTGCCGGCGAACGCCTTGTCGAGCCACGCGATCCGGTCGTTTACGAACTGCCGCAGGAAGCCGACCTCGTCTTCCCACGTGCTGAACGTGTAGTGGTTGGTAAGCGGCAGGCCGAGTATCGGCCACCGCGCGAAGTTGCGCGCGGCGGGCGCCGCGAGACGGCGTGCGTAGGCGTCGAGGCTGCCGTCGACGAACGTGCTTAGCGCCAGGCGCTTCGCCTGCCAGCGCGCCAGCGTGGCGGTGAGGAAGTCCGGATTCGTGAGCATCCGGCTGATCCAGTTCGGCAGCCAGGGCTTCGCCACCCAGCAGCCCTCGGTCTTCCAGTTGTCGAAGGTGTCGACGTTGCCGGCGCTGCGGTCGAAGTCCCAGATCGGCCCCATGTTGAGGAGCCGGTCGCCGGGATTGGCCGCCGCAGCGGTGTCCTTCCACATGAAGTCGCTCGAGATCATGAGCGCGTCGTTGTTGCGCAACGTCTCCTGCAGCAGGTACCACGCGGAGAAGCTCGGCAGATTCATGCGGTCGAGGCGCAGGTCCTTGTACAGCGTCGCCTCGACGTCGAGCAGCAGCCCCTTGACGTACGCGAGCTGCGCCGGCGTGATCGCCGTCTCGTCCGGCGTGTCCACGCAGATCGGCACGCCCTCCGGCGTGGTCAGCGCGAGGTCGAGGTCGGCGCCCCGGTAGCAGTCGAGGCGGAAGTCGACCTCGACGATGTAGCCGCCGTCGATCTCGCCCTTCGCCGGATCGCTGCTCATCTTGCGCAGCGCGAGGCGCGCCGGGTCGATGCGGATGTCCTCGGTGAGCAGGTACACGCCCACGTAGTCGTTGTTGAGCCACACCTCGACGTGCTGGCCGGCAGGCGTCCACTTGAGGCCGTCGGCGAACACGCTGCTTGCGCCGAGCGACAGGGCGAGCTTGTTGCGCATCAGCGAGCGGTCGAAGTAGTCGGCGAGCAGCGCCCAGTTGCGCTGCTTCTTCATGCCGAGGACGTCGGGGATGCCCGCGTAGCTCGCGTCGTTCGCGAACTGCACCTTGTACGGGTTCTTGGGCTGGCCCCACGTCGTGTTGCCGCGGCCGCGGATCTTGCCGTTCAGGTTCACGGCCGGCGTCGCTGCCGCGGGATTCACGAGGACGAAGGTGGCGTCGACGTACACGTCTTTCGATTCGATCGGCGCGGCGTGCGCGGTGGCGATGCGCAGGCGCGGCAGCTCGGTCAGCGCCGGCGGGAACGCGGCGATGACCGCGTTCATCGCCGACGGCGAGGTCAGGTCGAGCCCGCTGCCCAGGGTCTCGAGCGTCGACGCGACGGCGTCGGCGACCGAGGCGGTGAGCGAGCCGGCCGCGGGGAAGCCGGCGAGCCGGACCGCGAACGTCGGTGGCACACCCAGGTGGGCGCGGACGAGGTCTTCGGCCAGTGCGTCGTCCGCGAGGCGCGCGAGATGCACGAGCGTCGTGTACGGCGTCACGACCGTCGAGTACGCGATCGAGGGCGAGGCCATCCGGTACGACGGCGTCGAGCCGTCGGCAGGCAGCGCGCAGGCCGCGCCGGCTGCGAGCACTTCCGCGACGAGCGGCGTGGTCGCATCGCCATTCGTCGGCAGCTCGTAGGCGCCGCCGGCGTTGGTGTAGGCCTGTCCCTCGCCCGGGTCGCAGCGACCGTTGCGATTGGTGTCCGCGCACACGCGTGCACGCTCGGCGCAGCGGCCCACCACCGTTCCCTGCAGCAAGGTGGGCGCACTGCCCGCGGGCACGCACGCGATCACGCCGACGCCCGCCCCTTCGGGCAGCCACCCCTGCGCGATCATCTGCGTGCGCAGCGCCGCGCGCGTGGTGTAGCGATGGTTCGGCGCCCCGCTCTTCGCGTCGTTGTACAGGCGGAAGAGCGGCGTCAGCGCCTTGCCGCATTCGCCGGTGTCCTCAGTGAGCGTCACGGCGAACGCCTCGCCTTCGTAGCGCCACTGCGGCATGGCCGTCACCGCTGCGCATTCGGACGCGAGCGGCGTGTAGAAGTGCGAGCTCACCGGCGCATAGGCCTGGTCGGTCCAGAAGCGGCAGGTCGGCGCGGCGCCCGCAGTGCCGGGATCGAACACCGCAAACGACTCGCCGGTGCGCGCCCACCCCGACGCGACGCTTGCATCGAGGGCCGCCATCTCCTGCGGCGACGCGGTGAGGAAGTAGTGCCCGAAACCGTGATGGAAATATTCGACCGCGGTGGTGGCCGCGAGGGACGGTTCGACCATCCATCCCAGGGTCGCGAGGACTGCGGCAAAAAGCCGGGACATCGTGCGCATCGTCTCTCCCCTCGTCGGGCCCCGGTGCGCCGCCGGGCGCCTCGTGGCCCGACTGCAATGCTTCAAATTCCATTCTCGGCGCGCGCAGGGTGATTGCGTTGACGATCGTCAACCGGCACCGGCGCTGCCGCATGGCGCGCGCGATTCGTCGCGTGCCGACACGGCGTTCGGCGACGCAACGCGCTGCACCTCGACGCGCGCGTCGTCATTCGTGCGCGCGATCGCAGCGATCTGCACATGTGATCGCCGGCATCGACATACCTTGACCTCACGCCATCGGCGGCGATGCGGGCCGAACTAGAGTGAGCGCAGGATCTTCGACGAAAGCACGCAATGTCCGACTACATCCCTTGCCGCGCCGGCAACGAGTGGCCCATCGCAACGCTCAAGGAGGCCGGGGTCTGCCAAGGCTGCGGCCAGCGCCCGCAATGTCCCGCCTGGCAGGCCCAGGCGTCGGCCACGAAGTCAGCGCCGTTGCCGCGGACGCGCTGACGGGCGGCGTACCGTCTTTGACGAGACGCGGCCGCGCCTGACTCAGCGCGGTGCGGCGTCATTGCACGCGGCGCAGGCGGCCGCTGCGGGTGAGCGCGCCGCACTCGCCCGCGCGATGCCCATTGCAACGACCAGCAGCAGCGCGCCCACCGCGAACGTGATGCGCATGCCGTGTTCGGCCGCATGCGGTGCCGCCGCCGCCGCGTTCCCGCCGACCGCTGCCGCGAACACCGTGCCCATCGCGGATGCGCCCGTGACGAGTCCCAGGTTGCGCGCGAGATTGAGCACGCCCGAGATCACGCCGCGCTCGCCCTGCGGCGCGCCGGTCATCACCGCCGTGTTGTTCGCGGCCTGGAACCATGCGTAGCCCGCGGTGAGCACCCCCAGCGCGCTCGCGTAGCCGGCGACGCCGCACCGTCCCGGCACGAGCGCCAGGAGCACGGCACCGAGCGCCATCGTGAGCAGGCCCGCGGTCGTCGATCGCCGGGCGCCGATGCGATCGACGATGCGCCCGGCCGGCACGCCCGCCAGTGCCGCGACGACCGGCCCCGCCGCCATGACGGTGCCGATGTGCGCGGTGTCGAGTCCGAGCCCACGCGCAAGGTAGAACGGACCCACCACCAGCGTCGCCATGACCACCGTCGTCACGAGAATGCTCATGGCCGACCCCGCAGCGAGCACCGGCTCGCGCAACAGTGCCATGCGCAGCAGTGGCGCCGCGGCGCGGAGCTCGACGCGCACGAATCCCCATGCGCTCACGATCGCGACGAGCAGGAGCAGCACGTGCTGCACGTCGAAGCTCGCGGCCGTCATCGCGAGCGAATAGGCCGCGAGCGCGGCCGCGAGCAGGACGGTGCCGGCGACGTCGAACGGCGCGGGGCGCGGCGAGGCGGCGATCGCCGGCAGCCTGCGGGCGACGAGGCCCATGGCCAGCACCGCGGCCGGCACGCCGGCCACGAAGAGCGACGGCCACCCGAAGCGCGCGGCGAGCACGCCGCCCAGCGCCGGCCGGAGCGCGGTGCCGAGCGCCGACATCGTGCCGAGCCAGCCCATCGCGCTGCCCGCCTTCGCCTTGGGCACCGTGTCCGCGACGAACGCGAGCGCCAGCGCCGTCATGACGGCCGCGCCGACGCCCTGCACCGCCCGCGCGACGACGAGCACGCCGAGCGTCGGCGCGAACGCGCACGCGAGCGACGCCGCGATGAACACCGCGATCCCGGCGAGCAGGACGCGCCGGCGGCCGAGCGCATCGCCCAAGCGTCCGGCGGCGACGATCGTGGCCGTGATCGCGAGGAGGTAGGCCAGCACCACCCACTGCACGCGGGCGAACGGGGCGGCGAACGCGTCCGCCAGCGTGGGCAGCGCCACGTTGACGATGCTGGTGCCGAGCGAAGCCAGCAGCAGGCACAGCGAGAGGCCGGTCAATGCCCAGCGGCTCGCGGGACGGGGTGCAGTTTGGAGGTTCGATGCCATGGCGAATCGCCTTTGCGATGGTGATGAGGCAAGCCTAGGCCCGCGCGTTCCATGGCGGAAGACGCAACCATTGCAATAAATACATGCATCAAACGCCATGCCATGTCACAATCGCCGGCACCGTCCCATGGCCCGGCTCGACCTCAACCTCCTCGTCACGCTCGACGTGCTGCTCGCGGAAGGCAGCGTCGCCGGTGCTGCGCGCCGCCTACGCCTTTCCGCGTCGGCGATGAGCCGCGCGCTCGCCCGCCTGCGCGCCGCCACCGGCGATCCGCTGCTGGTGCGCGCCGGACGCGGGTTGGTGCCTACGCCGCGCGCAAGCGAATTGCGCGCCGACGTCGCCGCGCTCGTCGCGCACGCGCAGGCGGTGCTGCACGCGGCGGAGAAGCTCGACCTCGCGCGCCTCGTGCGCACCTTGACCTTGCGCACCAGCGACGGCTTCGTCGAGACCTTCGGCCCCGCGCTGATTGCGCACGTGGCTCGGCACGCACCTGGCGTCCGGCTGCGCTTCGTGCCGAAGCTCGATCGCGACAGCGCCGCATTGCGCGACGGCAGCGTCGACCTCGAGACCGGCGTCGTTGGCGAGACGACCGGCCCCGAGTTGCGCACCCGCGCCCTCTTCCGCGACCGCTTCATCGGCGTCGTGGCGTCCCGGCATCCGTTACGGCGCGGCGCGGTCACGCCGCAGCGCTACGCGGCGGTCCGGCACATCCTCGTGTCGCGGCGCGGGCTCGCCCTGGCACCGATCGACGAGGTGCTCGCAGCGCAGGGCCTGCAGCGCGACATCGCGGCCACCGTCGGCGGCTTCGCCACCGCGCTCGCGCTCGCGCGGCGAACCGATCTCGTCGCCACCGTGCCCGAGCGGCATACGGCCCCCTTGCGCGCGGGCATGCACAGCTTCGCCCTGCCGTTCGCTGCACCGGCGATCACCGTCGCGATGCTGTGGCACCCCCGGCTGGACGCCGATGCGGCGCATCGCTGGCTGCGTCAATGCGTGTACGACCTGTGCGCCGATGCCGGTAACGCCAAGGCGACCACCGCGGCCAAGCGGACGCGCCGCGCACCTGCCTGACACAGCTCGCGAAGCTCACCACGCACGCGAGCCCCGCGGGCACGCGCGGAACGCCGTCAGCCGGCCGCCGCCGCCGCGTGGTGCGCCTTGCGCATCCGCACCCGCGCCTTCTCCACGTGCCGCCGCATTGCCTTGCCCGCGCGGTCCGCGTCGCCGCGCTTGATCGCGTCGACGATTGCGCGGTGCTCGACGTTGGACAGCGCCGCGCCGCTCGCGAACAGGCCCTGCAGGCGAAAGAGGTGCAGCTCCTGGATCACGCGCCGGTAGATGGCCGCGAGCCGCCGGTTGCCGGCGTACTGCACGAGGAGGTCGTGGAAGCGCAGGTTGTTGCGATAGTAGCGTGCGATGTCGTTGGCCTTGACGTCGGCGTCCATCGCCGCCAGCAGCGCGTCCAGCGTGCCGGCCTGCGCGGGCGTGAGGCGCCCAGCGAGCTTGCGACCCACCTCGTCGTCGAGCGCGGCGCGCACGTCGTAGAGCTCCTCCGCCTCCGCGAGGTCCAGCCGCCGCACGAACGCGCCCCGGTTGCGCGTGAACGACAGGAGGCCCTGCTCGCCCAGCGCCTGCAGCGCCTCGCGCAGCGGGCCGCGGCTGGTCTTGAAGTGCGCGGCGAGGCTGCTCTCGTTGATGCGCTCGCCGGCCTTGAGCGTGCCGTCGAAGATCATCCGCTCGAGCTCGGTCCGCAGCGCCGAGGTCAGCGAATGCACCTGCACGAGGCCGAGCGTCCCCTCCCCGGGTAGGACGTCCTGCTTCATCACCGCTCCTGTCGACAGTTGACAGTCGTTGAGTGTACGCTCGCGTCCCGGCCGTGAGAAAGCGCGGAAGCGCTCCGCGGCGCGCTCGTGAAGGAGGACGCATGTCGATGCAACACACGCTGGCGCGGCTCGCGCTCGCCCTGGCCGCGTGGGCGATCCCGGCCATGGCCGCCGCGCAAGGGTCCTATCCGACGAAGCCCATCAAGATCATCGCCCCGGTGCAGCCGGGTGGTGGCGTCGACCTCGTCGCCCGCACCATTGGCGAGCGCATCGGCAAGGCGCTCGGCCAGCCGGTGGTGATCGAGAACCAGAGCGGCGGCGGCGGCATCGTCGGCTCGCAGGCCACGGCGCGCGCGGCGCCGGACGGCTACACGCTGATGGTCGGCTACGTCGGCACCCACGGCACCAATCCCGCGGTGCGCAAGCTGCCCTACGACGCGGTGAAGGACTTCACGCCGATCGCGATGGTCGGCGGCACGCCGAACGTGCTGGTGGTGCCGCCGTCGCTGCCGGTGAAGACGCTGCCGGAGTTCATCGCCTACGTGAAGGAGAACAAGGGCAAGCTCTCCTACGGCTCGTCGGGTCCCGGCACGCTCACCCACCTCGCGATGGAGCAGTTCAAGGTCGGGAACGACCTCGATATCCAGCACATCGCCTACCGCGGCATCGGTCCCGCGATCACCGACATCCTCGGCGGCCAGACGCAGGCGCTGTTCCCGGGCCTCGCGGCGGCGCTCCCGCACATCAAGGCGGGCAAGATGCGGCCGCTCGCGGTGACGGGCGTGAAGCGCCATCCGCTGCTGCACGACGTGCCCACGTTCGAGGAGCTGGGCTACAAGGGCTTCGACGGCGTGCAGTGGTACGGCATCGTCGGCCCCGCGAACCTGCCGCCGCCTATCGTGGCGACGCTCAACAAGGCGATCAACGACGCGCTCGCCGATCCCGCGCTGCGCGAGCGGCTCTCCGGCGAGGCGCTGGAGCCGATGCCGATGACGCCGGAGCAGTTCGGGCAATACATCAGGGACGACATCGCGAAGTGGACGAAGGTCGCGAAGGACCGTCACATCGAGCTCACGGACTAGGACGCAACGGCCCCCGACATGGCCCACAACACCACCGTAGTGGCGGACACCAATGCGCCGCCGATCACCCGCCTCCTCGCGGAGTTCGTCGCCAGCCATCGGCCCGGACCGTTCCCGGCCGCGATCGAGCACGAGGCCCATCGCACGTTCGTCAACTGGCTGGGCTGCGCGATCGGCGCGGCGCAGCACCCGACGCTGGCCGCGGCGCTGGCCGCCGTGCAGGAGTTGGCACCGTCGGCGCAGGCGAGCGTGCTCGGGCGCGCCGAGCGTGTGGACATGGCGAGTGCCGCGCTGCTGAACGGCATCTCGTCGCACACGTTCGACTACGACGACACGCATCTGAAGACGATCATCCATCCCGCGGGGCCGGTCGCCTCGGCGGCGCTCGCGCTCGCCGAGCACACGGGCGCCTCGGGACGCGCGGTGATCGATGCGCTGGTCCTCGGCATCGACGTGTCCTGCCGCGTCGGCAACATGATCTATCCCGACCACTACGATCGCGGCTGGCACATCACGGGCTCCACGGGAATGCTCGGTGCGGCAGCCGCGTGTGCGCGGCTGCTCGGCCTCGATGCCGACCGCACGCAGATGGCGCTCGGCATCGCGGCTTCGCAGCCGGTGGGCGTGCGTGAGCAGTTCGGCTCGATGACCAAGCCGTTCCATCCGGGCGGCGCGGCGCGCGCGGGCCTCACCTCGGCGCTGCTCGCGAAGCACGGCTACACCGCGTCGGCGCGGGCGATCGAGGCGCCGCGCGGCATCGCGCAGACGTTCTCGACCAAGTGCGCGTGGCACGAGATCACCGACGAGCTCGGCGCGCGCTACGAGATCTCGTTCAACACGTACAAGCCGTTCGCGTGCGGCATCGTGATCCATCCGAGCATCGACGGCTGCGTGCAGCTGCGCGACGCGCACGGCCTGCGCGCCGCGGACGTCGCGCGCATCGAGCTGCGCGTGCACCCGCTGGTGCTCGAGCTCACCGGCAAGCGCACGCCGCAGACCGGCCTCGAGTCCAAGTTCAGCGTCTATCACGCGTGCGCGGCCGGGATCATCTTCGGGCAGGCCGGCGAGAGCGAGTTCGCGGACGACGTCGTGCGCCGCCCCGACGTGATCGCGCTGCGCGACCGCGTGCAAGCCACCGCCGACACCGCCATCGACGAGGCGTCCGCCGACGTGACGGTCGTGCTCGCGAACGGCCGCACGCATCGCGTGTTCGTCGAGCGTGCGATCGGCAGCCGCGAGCGGCCGATGAGCGATGCGGACCTCGCGCGCAAGTTCCACGGGCTGGTCGATCCGGTGCTGGGTCCGGCTGCGGCCGACGGACTCTTCGCGGGCGCGATGGCGCTCGCGTCGGCGCCGGACGTGCGCGCGCTGGTGGCGCAGGCGCGTCCGCGCGGAGATTCCGGCCGCTAGATTCACCCGGATGCGCGCGCCACGACGCCGCGCACCGGTTCCGCTGCAACCTTTCGGAGGTGTCGCATGAACCGTTGCATCCGCATCGCTTGCGCCGGCGCGCTGGTTGCCGGACTGTCGCTGCCCGTGCTCGCGCAGGGCGTGAAGGTCACGCCGCTCGGCAGCATCGACGGCGAGTTCTGCGCGCAGGACCGCGCGCTGGTCTTCGAGGACCCGAACGGCACGCGCATCCTGTACGACCCGGGCCGCAGCGTCGCCGGCGCGACCGACCCGCGCCTGGGCAAGATCGACATCATCCTGGTGAGCCACATGCACGGCGATCACGTCGGCAACGCGCACACCAAGGCGCCGAACGCCGGCACCTGCGCGAGTCCCGACACGTCGGTGTCCGCCGTGCCCAATACCAGCGCGGTGAACATCGCGCTCGCCAAGAAGGCGAAGATCGTCACCGGCAGCGAGATGCCGCCGTTCTTCGCGGCCAAGCTGAAGGCCAACGGCGGCGATCCCGCCAACGCCATCCTCGCTCGCTTCGGCGGCAGCGTGACGATCGGCGGCGTGCGCATCGCGACCGTCACCGCGCTGCACAGCAACGGCGTCGACCCCGACTACATCGGCGGCGACCTCGGCAAGGCAATGAAGGACGCGGGCATCGCGGGCGACGTCGGGCTCGCGACCGGCTACGTGCTGCGCTTCTCCAACGGCCTCGTCGCGTACCTGTCGGGCGACACCGGCATCGTCGCCGACCAGGACGCCGTGGTGCGCAACTATTACCACGCGAAGCTCGCGGTGATGAACATGGGCGACGGCTTCAGCACCGGTCCCGCGGAAGCGGCCTACGTCATCAACGACCTCGTGAAGCCGGCAGCGGTGATCGCGTCGCACGCCAACGAGGTCGGCACCGTCGACGGCAAGGTGCGGCCCGGCAGCAAGACCGAGGCGTTCATCAAGGCGGTGAAGGCGCCGGTGCAGGTGCACGTGCCGCTGTCGGGCAGGACGATGGAGTTCGACGCCGCCGGCAAGTGCACGGCAGGCTGCTAGGCACGACATGACGCACACGGCGACGACGATGCGGTCGTGGTGGATGCAGACGACCGCATCGGGCACCACGCTCGAGCAGCGCGAGGTCGCGGTGCCCGTGCCCGGCCCGCGGCAGTTGCTGGTCCGGCTGCGCGCGGCGTCGCTCAACCGCGGCGAGTTCCTCGCGGGGCACGGCGTGCAGGGCGGGTGGAAGGCCATCGGCAACGAGGGCGCCGGCGAAGTCGTCGCGATGGGCGACGCCGCGGGCGACTGGCAGCCCGGCGCACGCGTGATGGGCCGCTGCGCCGGCGGCTTCGCGGACTACGCGCTCATGGAGTGCGACGAGGCGATCCCGAAGCCCGACGCATTGTCGTGGGAAGAGGCGGCGTCGGTGCCGCTCGTGTTCCTGGTCGCGTTCGACATGCTCGTGCTGCAGGGTCGGCTGGTGGCGGGCGAATGGCTGCTGGTCAACGGCGTCTCGTCCGGTGTTGGCGTCGCCTCGCTGCAGCTCGGCAAGGCCATCGGTGCGCACGTGATCGGGACATCGGGGTCGGCGACGAAGCTCGCCGCCCTCGCCCCGCTCGGCCTCGACGTCGCGCTCGCGACGCGCCAGGCGGACTTCGCGCCGGCGGTGCTGGCGGCGACGGGCGAGCACGGCGCCGATCTCGCGATCAACACGGTCGGCGGCTCGACGTTCGCCGAAAACCTGCGCGCGCTCGCGTTCGAGGGCCGGCTCGCGACCGTGGGCTTCGTCGACGGCGTTTCGCATGCCGACATCGACCTCGGCGCGCTGCACGTCAAGCGCCTGACGGTGTTCGGCGTCTCCAACAAGGCGCGCACCAAGGCGCAGCGCGCCGCGGCGGTGCCGCGGTTCGTCGCCGAGGTGATGCCGCTGTTCGCGTCCGGCAGGATCCGCCCGCTGGTCGACCGCGTCTTCGATTTCGCGGACCTGCCGGCCGCGAAGGCGCGCATGGAGAGCGGTGCGCACGCGGGCAAGATCGTGCTGCGGGCGCGCGAGGTCTCCTCCGTCACGACCCGTGAAGGAGCGAACGCATGAAGCCGCTCATCGCCCCTGCCCTGGGCCGCTTGGTCGGGCTTCTATTGGCGCTTGGCCTCACCGCCTGCTCGACCACGCCGCCAGGCGCGCCGCCCGCCGCCGTGACCGACCTCGCGCCGCAGGGACGCCTGCGCGCGGCGATCAACTTCGGCAACCCGATCCTCGCCACGAAGGACCCGGCGACCGGCGAGCCGCGCGGACTCTCGGTCGACCTCGCGCGCGAGCTCGGCCGCCGCCTGGACGTGCCGGTCGAGCTCGTCACGTTCCCCGCCGCGGGCAAGGTGGTCGAAGGGCTGAAGGCGAACGCGTGGGACATCGCGTTCGTCGCCATCGATCCGGCGCGCGCGGTCGACATGGACTACAGCGCGCCCTACGTCATCATCGAAGGCTCGTACCTCGTGCCGCAGGCGTCGCCGATCAGGGCCAATGCCGACGTCGATCGCGCCGGCATCCGCGTCGTGGTCGGCGCCGGCAGCGCGTACGACCTCTACCTGTCGCGCGAGCTCAAGCACGCGACGCTGATGCGCGCGCCGACGTCGCCGGCGGTCGTCGACGCGATGGTCGCGCAACACATGGAGGTCGCGGCCGGCGTGAAGCAGCAGCTCGAGGCGGACGCGAAGCGCGTGCCCGGCGTGCGCATGCTCGACGGGCGCTTCATGGTCATCGAGCAGGCGATGGCGGTGCCGAAGGACCGCACCGCCGGCGTGCGCTACGTGTCCGCGTTCGTCGAGGAGATGAAGGCGTCCGGGTTCGTCGCCGCATCGCTGCGCCGCCACGGCGTCGAAGGCGCGGGCATCGCGCCGCCCGCGGCGCGCTGATCCGGCATCAATCCGGCGCGCACATCCCGACGCCGATGCCGGTCCCTTCCGCGATGTGGCCCGCCGCGAGCATCGCGTCGCGCACGGCGAGGCTGGTCGTGAAGCGATGCCCGGGCGCCCCACCCTGCCCGTTGTTGTACAGGCGATAGACCGGCGACGTGCCGACCGGGCAACGGCCCGCGGGATCGGGCAGCGGCGTGTAGAACACGTCGCCTTCGAACTGCCAGTCGGCGTTGGCGAGCGTGCCTTCGCAGCCCAACCCACGCGGCGCGTAGAAGTGCGAGCTCGTCGGCGGGAACGCGGTGGTGAAGAAGCGGCAGACGCTGTTACGTCCCGGCGCCGGATCCGAGAACACCTTGAAGCCGAGGCCGGTGCGCGTCCAGCCCTCGAACGCCCCTGCGTCGAGCTTCGCGATCTCGTCGTCCAGCGCCGTGACGAAGTAGTGCCGGAACCCCGCGTGGAAGTACTCGACCGCGAGCCGCTGGCCGCCCGCGGCCGCGCTGCGCAGCTGCCATTGCTCGAACGTAGCGGTGAGCAGGTCCGAGCCGCCGGCGTTCGCCGCCGTCGCGAAGAGGCCAAGGTCGGGCGCCGCCGGCACGGCCCCCGGCACCGCGCTGCCGACGATCGTCCACTCGCTGCCGTCGCGGCTGCATTCGCCGACGTACGCGTCCGCCACGCGGCGCAGCCGCACCCACACCGGCGCGGTGAACGACGCGTCCGCGAGATAGCGCGTCAAACCCTGCTCCGCGTCCGGCGCCCACGAGAACACGCAGCCGTGACCGGGCGTGATCGCGATGTTCGCGAACCCGGCCGGGCGTGCGGACGTGAGGTCGCCGCCGGCCATCACGCCGGCGCGCGCCCACGGCCGGTGGCCTTCCGAATCGAGTTGCGTGACGCGAACGGCGAGCGACGTTCCGTCGCGCAGCGCCGCGGGCTGGTAGAGCACACCATAGCGGTTGACGTTGAGCCACGTGTCGGCGCCGCTGCTGGTGATCGTCGCGTGCATGGCGTCGCCCAAGAACGTCGCGTCGTTCTCGCCATAGCTGCGCCATCCGTCCGGCACGACCGAGGCGTCGGGCCCTGCCGCGAGCAGCGCGTCCGCTTCCTGCGCGAGCGCGACGATGTCCCCGCTCGGTGCGGTGGGGCACGCCGCGTGGTCGGCGTTCGTGAAGTCTTCGCCCATCCGGTACCAGTCGATCGCGGGCGCCGCGCCCCCGGCGAGTTGCGCGCGCAGTCCCGTGAAGAAGGTGGTCCAGCGATCGAGGTAATAGGTGCCGGTGACGCAGTTCCAGTCGCGGTTCGCGTAGTCGCGCAGGCCGCTGTCGTAGCCGGCGCGCGTGCCCCAATTCGTGATGAGGTTGACGACCGTGCGCCGCAATGCGGCCTGCTCCGCCGCGTCCGCCCCGGCGGCCGTCGCGTGCGCGAGGCGCGGCCCCAGCAGGAACGCGGCGTGGCTGCCCTCGACGCGGTCCGCAAGCTGCATCAGCGCGCGCCAGCGGCCGGTGAGCGCATCGAATTGCTCGGTGTCGTTGCGATCGAACGCGCGCCGGATGCGCGGCAGCAGGACACGCGCGCGGTTGGCGATGACCTGCCGCGTGAGATCGGCGAGGTCGAAGCGGTAGGCGTCCTGCTGCACCACCGCCGGTGCGCCCGCCAGCAGCGCGCGCCACGCCTTCTCGAGGTCGGGTCCCGAATAGCGCAGGTGCCCGCGCCCGAAGGGACTCGCGGTGGTGGCGGTGAGCGAGGGCTGCGCGTTGAACAGCGTGTCGGGTGCCTCCGGATCGCCGTCGGGCGCCATCGCGTACGCGGTGCGCGCGAGCTGCGTCCATGCGGCGAGCAGTCGCGCATCGTCGCTGCCGTAACGGCCGGTGGCGTACGTCGCGAGCCACGACGCGAAGTCGAAACGCGCCGGCTGCCACGGCAGCTCGCTCATCAGCTCGGCCACGGCGGGATTGCTGTTCCACGCCTCGGGGAAGATCGCGACGCCGGTGAGGCGGCCCGCATCGGGCCCCGCGCGGTCGGCGAACCAGCGCTCGACGATCGTCGTCGCATTCGCGCCGAAGCTCGTGTGCCCGCCGTAGTTGTAGATGGCGCCGAACGCATACGGCACGCCCGGCCAGCGGCGTGCCGAATCCCACGTCGGATAGCGGTCGGCCTCCGACGCCAGCAGCAGCAACCGGGACTTGTCGGCCACGCCGTCGACGAGCGCCGGCGACGGATTGCCGGCCCAGCCCAGCACGACCCAGGTCGCGCCGGGACGCGCCGCCTGCAGCGCGCGCTCGATCGCGGCGGCCGCGGCGCCCAGCGCGATGTCGCCCGCCACGCCGCCCTCGTGCAGCGGGTCCATCTTGTACATGGTCGAGGGGCCCAGGATCTCTGCCGACAGCGCGTAGTAGTCGGCCGCCACCTGCGCGTAGAGCGCGCTCGTCGGATCGAGCCAGCCGGGCCGCTGGTAGCCGACCCACAGGTCCTGCGCAACCACGTGCGCGCCCGGGTTGCGGGCGGCAAAGTCGGCGGGCACCGTCCCCCAGTAGCCCGGCAGCACCGGCACGATGCCGAGCTCACGCGCGCGGTCCGCGATGCGCCGGCCGAGCGCCGCGCGTCGCGCGAGCTGCGCCTCGGTGATCGGCGCGTCGCCGCCGGACATGTTCTGCAGCACCCACCACGGCTGGTGCGCCGGGTCGGGAATCCAGCGCCGGATCTCGTCTGCCGTGTACCCGTAGCGCTGCAGCAGGCGGTGAAAGACGGCATCGGTGCCGACGGTGAGGTACACCTCGTTGATGCCGTGGAGCGCCAGCAGGTCGAGCTGGTTCTCCCAGTCCTCCCATGGCAGGTACGCGTCGTTGTAGCCGTCGTTGGTGTCGTTGAAGACGTAGCGATGCGGCACCGACGCCTGCCGGTGGATCGTCGCCGGCGGCGCGGGCAGCACGGCGGGCAACACCGGCGCGCGACCGCGCAGCATCAGGTCCGCGTGTGCGACGTGCTTCAGGTACCAGCCGGCACCCTGCGTGAGCGCGCTCGTCGTCGTGGCCTCGACGTCGATGCGCCCGGCCGTGCCGGACACGGTGAACGATTCGTCGCCGGCGGCGCCGGCCACGAGGCGCAGGGTGAACTGCGCGGCGCGCTCGGCGCCTATGACGCGCACGAGCAGCGCCTGCGCGGCGTCCTCGGCGGCGCTCGCGAATGCGGTGGCGGGCAGCAGGCAGCACGCCGCGGCCAGCCACACGGCCCATTTGACCAATGCGTGCATGGATCTTCCCGTCGTCGCGGCGCGTCCCGATCACCGGCGCCGCCACGCGCGGCGGTGGGAGCGCCCGGATCGGCGCGAAGTTCCCGTCGCGGCGGGCCGTTCAGCTCGTCGGATCCCCTGGCGGGCGCCGCTCGGCCTCGCGCCGCCGCAGCTCGCGCAGCAGGAACTCCTCGTCCGCGGGCGAGACGTCGAAGCGCCCGCACGCCTCCTGGATGCCGTGGGCGGTCCAGCCGTCGTTGTCGGCGAGCCAGCGGACGGCGTGGCGCAGCGCTTCGCTGTCGGGCACGAGCGAGGTCATCCGGTCGGCCCGGTCAGCCTTCGCGCAGCGCCGCCAGCGCCTGGTCGACGCGGTCGACCGCGAGGATGGTGACGCCGTCCACGCCCTGCTTCGGCTTGTTGGCCGACGGCACGAGGACGGTGGTGAAGCCGAGCTTGGCGGCCTCGCGGATCCGCTCCTGGCCGCGCTGCACGGGCCGGATTTCTCCCGCTAGCCCGACTTCACCGAAAACGAGAGATTTCCCCGGCAACGCCTTGTTGCGCAACGATGAATTGATCGCCAGCAGCACCGCCAGGTCCGCCGCCGGCTCGAGGATGCGCACGCCGCCCACCGCGTTCACGAACACGTCGTAGCCGGCCGTCTCGACGCCGCCGTGGCGGTGCAGGACGGCGAGCAGCAGCGCGAGCCGCTGCGGATCGAGCCCGACCGCCAGCCGGCGCGGCATGCCGCCCTGCACCGGATCGACCAGCGCCTGGATCTCCACCAGCAGCGGCCGCGAGCCTTCCAGCGTCGCGACCACCGCCGACCCCGGCACCGCTTCCGCGTGCCGGGACAGGAACAGCGCCGACGGGTTGGTGACGCCCTTCAGCCCCTTCTCGGTCATCGCGAAGACGCCGAGCTCGTTGGCCGCGCCGAAGCGATTCTTGATCGCCCGCACCAGCCGGAAGCTCGAGTGCGGGTCGCCCTCGAAGTACAGCACCGTGTCGACGATGTGCTCCAGCACGCGCGGGCCGGCGATGGCGCCTTCCTTGGTGACATGTCCCACGAAAACAACGACTACGCCGCGTTGCTTCGCAAGTCGCGTTAACTGTGCCGCGCACTCCCGCACCTGCGCGACGCTGCCCGGCGCCGACTGTAGCGTCTCCGTGTAGACGGTCTGGATCGAGTCGACGACCACCACTTCGGGCTGCGTCGCGTTGATGGCCGCCACGATGGCCTCGAGCTGCACTTCGGCCAGCAGCTCCACCGCCGCGTTGATGAGGCCGAGCCGCTGCGCGCGCAGCGCCACCTGCTCGACCGACTCCTCGCCCGTCACGTACAGCGTGCGCCGCGCGGCGCCGAGCGCGGCCGACGCCTGCAGCAGCAGCGTCGACTTGCCGATGCCCGGGTCGCCGCCCAGCAGCATCACGCCACCCGCGACCAGCCCGCCGCCGAGCACCCGGTCGAACTCCTCGAGGCCGGTGGGAATGCGCTCGGTTTCCTTGGCCGTGACCCGCGACAGCGGCGTCACCGCCGAGCGCGTCCCGGCCACCGACTCGAAGCGCGTGGTAGGCGGCGCCGCCAGCGTCTCGACCAGCGTGTTCCATGCGCCGCAGCCGGGACATTGCCCCTGCCACTTGGGCGCGGTGGCGCCGCATTCGGTGCAGGCGTAGACGGCTTTGGCCTTGGCCACGGTGTCAGCCCCGGGTCACAGCGCGCGGACGACGTCGAGCAGCGTGCGCGCGTCGGGGAAGTGGCGCTGCGCGACCACCGCGAAGGCGATCGCGAGCACGAAGACGATCGCGAACGCGATCCACGTATGCCCGACCACGCTCGCCACCCAGCCGCCCGATGCGATGTGCCTGGTCGAGCGCACGAGGCCCGCCGAAAGCATGCCCGCGAACGCGGCATCGGCGAGGATCGTGGGCGCCGCGTACACGATCCACGCGATGCCGCCGACCACCGCCAGCACCAGCCCCACCAGCAGGATCAGGACCCAGCCGTCGTCGCCCAGGTCTATGCCGCCGCCGCTGCTGCCGTGCGTCCCCGACGATGCGTTGGCAGGCGGCGAGGACGACGACATCGCCACCGCCTGCGCGGTGCTGGCCGAGGACGGCGAGCCGCCGCCGAACGAGGCCGACGCGCCGCCACCGCCCGAGCCGCCACCGCCGCCGCGGAACGCGGATAGGCCGCTGCTGCCTCCCGAGCTGCCCGAGCCACCGGCGAAATCCGGGAGGTCGACGCCTCCCTGCAGGCCGCCGCGGCGCCCGGGCAGGATCCGCCCCGAACAGCCGGTGTACGCGAGCCACAGCCGCACGCCGAGGAGGAACGCGAGGTAGGCGATGACCAGCGCGACCGCGTAGCGCAGCCACAGCGTGGTCACGCCCGCCATCAGCAGCAGCTTGGTGACCGCGAGGCCGACCGCGAAGCAGGCGGACAGGATCAGGATGACGTGCAGGCGCACCGCGAAGCGCGCGGTGATCTGCTGCCGGAAGGACGCGGGCGCGTCGGCGTCCGGGGCCAGTCCCGTCATCGCGTCACCGCAATTCCGACGGCTGGACGACCGCCGTGCCGAGCTTGCCGACGACCACGCCCGCGGCCTCGTTGGCGACGCGCACCGCGTCCGCCATCGGCGCGCCCGCTGCCATGAGGACGCCCAGCGTGGCGATGACCGTATCGCCGGCACCCGACACGTCGAACACCTCGCGTGCCTGCGCCGCGATGGTCAGCGCGCCGTCGGCCGTGTAGAGGCTCATGCCTTCCTCCGAGCGGGTGACGAGCAGCGCGTCGAGGGCCAGGTCGGCGCGCAGCCCCTTCGCCTTGGCGGTGAGCTCCGCCTCGTCGCGCCAGCGCCCGGCGACCTGCCGGAACTCGCCGCGGTTGGGCGTCAGCATCGTCGCGCCGCGATAGCGCGAGTAGTCGTCGCCCTTGGGATCGACCAGCACCGGCTTGCCCGCGGCGCGCGCGCGCTCGATCATCGTCGCGATGTGCGCGAGGCCGCCCTTGCCGTAGTCGGACAGGATGACGAGGTCGGCGTCGCGCACGAGCCGGTCGTAGTCGGCGAGCTTGCTGGCGAGGATCTCGTGCGACGGCGCGGTCTCGAAGTCGATGCGCAGGAGCTGCTGCTGGCGGCCGATCACGCGCAGCTTCACGGTGGTCGGCAGCGTCGGATCCTGCAGCAGCGACGCATGCACGCCGTCCTGCGCCAGCAGCCGCGCGAGCGCGGATCCGGGCTCGTCGGCGCCGATCACCGACAGCAGGCTCGTGTGCGCGCCGAGCGCGGCGGCGTTGCGTGCGACGTTGGCCGCGCCGCCGGGCCGCTCCTCCGAGCGCGCGATCTTCACCACCGGCACCGGCGCCTCGGGCGAGATGCGCTCGACGTCGCCGAACCAGTAGCGGTCGAGCATCACGTCGCCCACCACCAGCACGCGGGCGCGGGCGACGGCGTCGCGGTAAGTCGAGAACCGGTCGAGGTCCGCGGCCTTGCTCATCGCCGCCCGATGCCGAAGTATTCGAGGCCGGCGGCACGCACGTCCTCGGGCGGATACAGGTTGCGCCCGTCGAACAGCAGCGGGGATTTCAGGCGCTGCGCGATCTCATTGAAGTCGGGGCTGCGGAATTCCTGCCACTCGGTGACCACCACGAGCGCATCGGCGCCGTCGCACGCGGCGAGCGGCGACGTGGCGTAGGCGAGGTACGGCGCATCGCCGAACACGCGCTTCGCTTCCGTCATGGCGATGGGATCGTAGGCGACGACGCGCGCGCCGCGGCGGACCAGCGCATCGACGATCACCCGCGACGGCGCCTCGCGCATGTCGTCCGTGTTGGGCTTGAACGCCAGGCCCCACAGCGCGAACGTGCGCCCCGCGAGGTCCTCGCCGAGACGCGCGACGATCTTGTGCACCAGCACTTCCTTCTGCGCGTCGTTCACGTGCTCGACCGCGCCCAAGAGCTGCAGCGGATGCCCGAGCTCCTTCGCGGTGTATTGCAGCGCCTTTACGTCCTTGGGAAAGCAGCTGCCGCCGTAGCCGACGCCGGGATAGAGGAAGTGGTAGCCGATGCGCGGGTCCGAGCCCATGCCCTGGCGCACCATCTCGATGTCAGCGCCCAGTCGATCGGCGAGGTTCGCGAGCTCGTTCATGAACGAGATGCGGGTGGCGAGCATCGCGTTCGACGCGTACTTCGTGAGCTCCGCCGAGCGCACGTCCATCACGAGGAAGCGCTCGTGGTTGCGCATGAACGGCGCGTACACGGCGCGCAGCGCGTGGATCGCACGCTCGTCGTCGGCGCCGACCACCACGCGATCCGGCCGCATGAAATCGTCGACCGCGGCGCCCTCCTTCAGGAACTCGGGGTTGGACGCGACCGCGAACGGGATGGCGACGCCGCGCGCGGCGAGCTCGTCGGCGATGGCCGCGCGCACGCGGTCGGCGGTGCCCACCGGCACGGTCGACTTGTCGACGACGATCTTGGCGGCGGTCATCCGCTGCCCGATGTTGCGCGCGGCCGCGATGACGTACTGCATGTCCGCGCTGCCGTCCTCGTCGGGGGGCGTGCCTACGGCGATGAACTGCAGGGCGCCGTGCGCGACCGACGCGTCGACGTCGGTGGTGAAGCGCAGCCGGCCGGCCGCGACGTTGCGCCGGACCATCGCCTCCAGGCCCGGCTCGTGGATGGGCACGCCGCCGCCGTTCAGCACGGCGATCTTGTTGGCATCGACGTCGAGGCACAGCACGTCGTTGCCGACCTCGGCGAAGCAGGTGCCGGTCACGAGGCCGACGTACCCGGTGCCGATCATGGTGATCTTCATTCGTACGGTCCTTCTGGTTCGTCCTGCCGGCGCGCGGCCGCGCGTGCCGGCGTCAGCGTGCGGCGAGCGACGCGTTGATGGCCGTGAGCACCGCCCGCGGATCGGCCGCCTGCGTGATCGGGCGCCCGATGACGAGGTAATCGGCGCCGGCCGCGACGGCGGCTTCCGGCGTCACGATACGCACCTGGTCGTCCGCTGCGGCACCGGCCAAACGGATGCCCGGCGTCACCAGCTTGAAATCGGGTCCGCAGGCGCTGCGCAGCGCGGGCGCTTCCTGCGCCGAGCACACGACGCCGTCGAGCCCGCAGTCGCGCGTGAGCCGCGCGAGGCGGACGACGAGCGCCGACGCATCCGCAGTGAAGCCGACCTCCTGCACGTCCGCGTCGCCGAGGCTCGTCAGCACCGTGACGGCGATCAGCAGCGGCGCGGGGGTCCCAAGCTCGCGCGCGGTGCGGTCGACCGCCTCGCGCGCGGCGCGCAGCATCGCGCGGCCGCCGCTCGCGTGCACGTTCAGCATCACGACGCCGAGGCGCGTCGCGGCGGCGCAGGCGCCGGCCGCGGTGTTCGGGATGTCGTGGTACTTGAGGTCGAGGAAGACGCGGAAGCCGCGCGCGACCAGCGTGCGCACGAGGTCCGGCCCAGCGGCCGTGAAGAGCTCCTTGCCGACCTTGACGCCGCATTGCGCCGGATCGAGCCGCGCGGCGAGCGCGAGGGCCGCGGCGGCGTCGGGGAAGTCGAGGGCGACGTAGACTCGTTGTGGTTTCATCGTTCGTTCAATGATTTCTTTTACAAAGAGACGCAGAGGCGCCGAGAAGAGCTTTTCCTCTGCGTCTCTGCGTCTCTTTGTGAGCGCCTTTCATGCATACCCATCAGGCGTCTCCGTGCGCCGCGGCGAGTACGTCTCCCACTTGAGGCAGCCGGGGCAGCGCCAGTAATACTGCTTCGCGCGGAAGCCGCAGTGGTCGCACTTGTACATGCCGAGGCGCTTGATGTGCTGCGCGACGAGGCCCTTCACGAGCTCGAGGTCGTGCCGGCGGTCGGCGGGCGCGGCGAGGAGCTGCGCCTCCAGCAGCCGGTCGAGGCCGAGCAGCGTCGGGTTGCGCGCGAGCTCGTCCTTGATGAGCGACGCCGCGGCCGCCGGGCCGTCGTGCTCGAGCACCAGCGTGAAGAGTGCGTTCAGGAGATCGAGCGAAGGGTATTGCGCCTGATAGTTGCGAAGCACGCGGATGCCCTGCGCCGCGTCGCCCTGCTTGCGATAGGCGTCGGCAAAGCGGTCGGCGACCAGCGCGAGGAACGCCGGGTTCTGCGACTCGATCTTCTGCCACGTGGCGACGGCCGCGTCGAGCTGGCCCTGCTGCGCCTGCACGTCGCCCGCGAGCATCGTGGCACGCGCGCAGCCACGGTACGTCGCGAACGCGGCGTCGAGCTCCTTGCCGGCGGTGGCGTAGTCGCCCTTGAGCAGCGCTGCCTGCGCGAGCTCGCAGTGGTACTGCGCGATCTCCTTGAAGTACGGCTGCTTGGCGAGCTCCTCCATGCGGCGCGTGGCGGCGATCGCCTTGGCCCAGTCCTTTTCCGTCTCGTAGATCGAGATGAGGTGCGACAGCGCCGAGTGCTCGAACACCGTGCCGTTGAGCTTGCTGAAGAGCTCCTCGGCGCGGTCCAACAGGCCCGCACGGTGGAAGTCCTGCGCGAGCTCGTGCGTGGCGATCGTGCGCTTGTCGGCCGGCAAGTCCGGGCGGTCGAGGAGATTCTGGTGCATGCGGATCGCGCGGTCGATCTCGCCCTGGCGGCGGAACAGCGAGCCCAGCGCGAAGTGCAGGTCGATCGTTTGCGGGTCGACCTTCACCACCTCGATGAACGACTCGATCGCCTTGTCGGGCTGCTCGTTCAGCAGGAAGTTGAGGCCGCGGAAGTACGACAGCGGCAGCGCGCGCGACTCGCGCAGCAGGTGCTTGATGTCGATGCGCGCGGCGATCCAGCCCAGCGCGAAGAACACCGCGGGGATCGGGAGGAGCCACCAGAGTTCGAAATCCATCTGCGAGCTATCTCGATGCGGCCATGCGGATCGCCATCGATGTCGGGTTTCGTCGTTCCCGCGAAAGCGGGAACCCAGTGTCGTCGCCGTTCAACGGCTCGACGACGCTGGATCCCCGCGTTCGCGGGGATGACGGTGCAGCTTTCGTCATTCGTTTCAAGGGAGACACGACCTAGAGCTCGTCCGGCACGCGATCGCCGCGTGTGAACCCCACGCCCGTCGCAGGCGCAGTGCCCGGCGCGGCGCCGCTGCCCGTCGCGCGTCCGCGCGCACCGCCGTGCGCGTCGCGGCGCAGCCGCTGCACCTGGCGCTTGAGGCGCGCCGCCCGCAGCGCACCGGCCAGCAAGCCGACGGCCACGCCCGATGCGAACGCGATGAACACGATCACCACCAGCGGCGCCTGCCAGCTCGCGAACGTGAAGAACTTGAGGGTCGCCGGATCGCTGTTCTGGAGGGACAGGTAGAGCAGCGCCACGAACACGGCGCACGCGACGATCCAGCGTACGGTCTGCATAACCGTGAATTATGCCATTCCGGCCTCGAGCGCCGGACCCCGAACGCGGGCCGATCGGGGTCAGACCCGTCACATTCGGTGCCAGAGTTGTCACATTCGGGGTCAGACCCGTCATATTGGGGTCAGACCCGTCACATTCGGTGCCAGAGTTGTCACATTCGGGGTCAGACCCCGATTTTCGTCGTCGGCAAGACACGAAAAAAAGCGGGGCGGCGAGTTGCCTCGCCGCCCCGCCGTTGCTGCATCGTTGCCGGCGCCCTACTTCGGCGCCTCTTCCGGGAAATCGACCCGCTCCCGCAGCTCCTTCCCCGCCTTGAAGTGGGGAACGAATTTCTGCGGCACCTGCACCTTCTCGCCCGACTTCGGGTTGCGTCCGGTGCGCGGCGGCCGGTAGTTGAGTCCGAAGCTGCCGAACCCGCGGATCTCGATGCGCTCGCCCTTCGCGAGGGACTCGCCCATCGCGTCGAGGATCATCTTCACCGCGAGCTCCGCGTCCTTGGCTACCAGTTGCGGAAACTGCGCCGCGAGGCGGTCGATCAGCTCCGATTTGGTCATCGCGTGTGCTCTCGCGTCGTGATCAGCCGTTGGACTTGGTGTCGGACAGCTTCGCCTTGAGCAGCGCGCCCAGGTTGGTGGTGCCCGTGTTGGCGCCCTGGGTGTCGCTCATCTGCCGCATCGCCTCGCCTTCCTCGGCGTTGTCCTTCGCCTTGATCGACAGGTTGATGCTGCGATTCTTGCGGTCGACGTTGATGATCATCGCGTTGACCGAGTCACCTTCCTTCAGGTGCTGGCGCATGTCCTCGACGCGGTCGCGCGACAGCTCGGACGCGCGCAGGTAGCCCTCGACCTCGCCCGAAAGCGTGATCACGGCGCCCTTGCCGTCCAGCGACTTGACGTGGCCGGTGACGATGCTGCCCTTGTCGTGCATCGCGACGAAGTTGGTGAACGGGTCGCCCTCGAGCTGCTTGATGCCGAGCGAGATCCGCTCGCGCTCGACGTCGATCGCGAGCACCACGGCTTCCACTTCCTGGCCCTTCTTGTAGTCGCGCACGGCGGCTTCGCCGGTGGCGGACCACGAGAGGTCGGACAGGTGCACGAGGCCGTCGATGCCGCCCGGGAGGCCGACGAACACGCCGAAGTCGGTGATGGACTTGATCATGCCCTTCACCTTGTCGCCCTTCTTGTGGTTCATCGAGAACTCGTCCCACGGGTTCGGCATGCACTGCTTCATGCCGAGCGAGATGCGGCGGCGCTCCTCGTCGATCTCGAGGATCATCACCTCGACCTCGTCGCCCAGCTGCACGACCTTGGTCGGGTGGATGTTCTTGTTGGTCCAGTCCATCTCGGACACGTGCACCAGGCCTTCGATGCCCGACTCGATCTCGACGAACGCGCCGTAGTCCGTGATGTTGGTGACCTTGCCGAAGAGGCGCGTGCCCTGCGGGTAGCGGCGCGAGAGGCCGACCCACGGGTCTTCGCCGAGCTGCTTCATGCCGAGCGAGACGCGGTTCTTCTCCTGGTCGAACTTCAGGACCTTGGCGGTGACTTCGTCGCCGACCGCGAGCACTTCCGACGGATGCTTCACGCGACGCCACGCGAGGTCGGTGATGTGCAGCAGGCCGTCGATGCCACCGAGGTCGACGAACGCGCCGTAGTCGGTGATGTTCTTGACCACGCCCTTGACGATCGCGCCTTCCGACAGCGTCGACAGCAGCTTCTCGCGCACTTCACCTTGCGACTCTTCCAGCACGGCGCGGCGCGACACGACCACGTTGTTGCGCTTGCGGTCGAGCTTGATGACCTTGAAGTCGAGCGCCTTGTTCTCGAACGGCGACGTGTCCTTCACGGGGCGGATGTCGACCAGCGAGCCCGGCAGGAACGCGCGGATGCCGTTGATCATGACCGTAAGGCCGCCCTTCACCTTGCTGGTGACGAGGCCCTGGACGATCGTGCCGCCTTCCATCGCGGCTTCGAGGTCGTGCCAGGCCTTGAGGCGCTTGGCCTTGTCGCGCGACAGGCGGGTCTCGCCGTAGCCGTCTTCCAGCGATTCGATCGCGACGGTGACGAAATCGCCCGGCTTCACTTCGACTTCGCCCTTGTCGTTCTTGAATTCCTCGATGGGAATGAACGACTCGGACTTGAGCCCCGCATTGACGACGACGACGTTGAAGTCGACGCGCACGACCTCGGCCGTGATGAGCTCGCCCTGGCGCATTTCCTGGCGCGTGAGCGACTCCTCGAACAGCTTCGCGAAGTCTTCCATCTCCATGGGCGGAGTGGCGGCGGCGGGGGTGGGGGACAACGGGGTGGCAGTAGCCATGGGGTTCGGTTCCTTCATTGCGTTGCCGCGTATGGCGCGAGAACCCTGTTTCTCGCGTCCGCGGGTTGGTTGGTCATCCGTCGCGGGTCGTGCCGGCTAAAGCGCGCCCGCGGCGGTCCTTCTGCGTGGATCGGGCGACCGTGCGTTCAGCCGTGCTGCCCGCTGGCATGGAGCGCCAGCACGCGGGCAACGGCTTCGTCGATCGTAAGGTCGGTGGTATCGAGGAGCACGGCGTCGGTGGCCGGTACGAGCGGTGCTGCCGCCCGTCCTGCGTCGCGCGCGTCGCGCTCGCGGATATCGCGCAAAAGACCGTCTAGTGTAACGGAGATTCCTTTTGCGATCAACTGCTTATGTCGGCGCCTGGCGCGCTCCTCCGCCGTGGCCGTCAGGAATACCTTGAGCCCCGCCTCCGGGAAGACCACGGTGCCCATGTCGCGGCCGTCGGCCACCAGCCCCGGCGGCTGCCGGAACGCCCGCTGACGCTCGATCAGCGCCTGGCGGACGCCCGCGTGGACCGCCACCTGGGAAGCCCCCGCGGAGACGTCCTCGCCGCGAATCGCCGCGGTGACGTCCTCGCCATCGAGCCTGACGGCGCCGCCCTCGAACCGGATGTCGAGCCCGGCGGCGAGGCCGGCCAGCGCCTCGGCCGCGTCCGTGGGCGTCCCGGTGCGCAGCGCCTTCAGCGCCACCAGCCGGTACAGCGCCCCGCTGTCGAGGTAATGGAAGCCCAGGCGGTCGGCCACGGCGGCGGCGATCGTGCCCTTCCCCGACGCGGCGGGGCCGTCGACGGTGATGACCGGGACCGCGCTCATCCCCGGATGCGCTCCAGCGCCGTGAAGTAGTCCGGGAACGTCTTGCGCACGCAGCCCGGGTCGGCGATGGTCACCGGCGCGCCGCGGAACGCGGCCAGCGCGAAGCACATGGCCATGCGGTGGTCGTCGTAGGTGGCGATGGTCGCGGGCACGATGCGGGCGAGCGGCGCGACGCGCAGCCAGTCGGGCCCCTCCTCCACGGCCGCGCCGATCTTGCGCAATTCGGTGGCCATCGCGTGCAGGCGGTCGGTCTCCTTCACGCGCCAGCTGCCGATGCCGGTCAGCGTGGTCGGGGCCTCGGCGAAGAGCGCGACGATGGCAAGCGTCATCGCCGCATCGGGGATCGCGATGCAGTCGATGGTGCCGCCGGCGATCGCCTTGCCCGCGCGCGTCTCGATCCAGTCGGGGCCGAAGCGCACGTCGGCGCCGAGGCGCGCGAGCACGTCCGCGAACGCGACGTCGCCCTGGATCGAATCGCGGCCCACGCCGGTGACCCGCACCGGTCCGCCGCCCAGCACGCCGGCCGCGAGGAAATACGAGGCGCCCGACGCATCGCCTTCGACCGCGAGCGTGCCCGGGCTCGCGTAGCCGTCGCCCTTCGGCACGTGGAAGGCGTCGTCGCCGATGGCCTCGACCGTCACGCCGAAGCGGCGCATCAGGTTGCGCGTGATGTCGATGTACGGCCGCGAGATGAGCTCGCCGGTGACGCGGACCGTGACTTCCTCGCGCAGCAGTGGCAGCGCCTGCAGCAACCCGGTCAGGAACTGGCTCGACACGTCGCCGCGCACCGCCACCGGCGCCGGATGCGGTTGCCCCGGACCGATCAGCAATGGCGGAAAGCCCTCGTTCAATTCGTAGCGCACGTCCGCGCCGAGCGGCCGCAGCGCGTCGACGAGGTCGCCGATGGGGCGCTCGCGCATCCGCGGCACGCCGTCGGTCCGGTAGTGCCCACCCGAGAATGCGAGTGCCGCCGCCAGCGTGCGGATCGAGAGGCCCGACAATCCGAGGTGCAGATCCGCGCGCTTGACCGGAAACGGGCCGCCGACACCCTCGACCTCGTAGACCTGGCTGCCGCGATCGCGCCACGTCACGCCGAGCGCCCGCAGCGCGTCGAGCATCACGCGCGTGTCGTCGGATTCGAGGAGGCCGGTGAGCGTGGTGGTGCCGCGCGCGAGCGCCGCGAGCAGGAGCGTGCGGTTGCTGATGCTCTTCGAGCCGGGCAGCGCGACCACGCCTTCGGCATGCGTGGCGGGCGCGAGCGTGAGTTGCGGCGGGAATCCCGTCATCAGCCCTTGTCCTCGACCACGGGCTGCGTGCGACGCGCCTCCCACGCACGGCGCGCGGTGGAGGCCTCGGTGAACAGCACGTTGATGGCCTCGCCATCGCCTTCGGCGATCATCGCGCGTGCGGCGGCGAGCGCGTCGGCGTACAGGTCGATCTCGGCGAGCAGCGCGTCGCGGTTGGCGAGCGCGATGTCGCGCCACATCTCCGGCGAGCCCGCCGCGATGCGCGTGAAATCGCGAAAGCCGCTCGCCGCGTGGTCGAAGTACGCGGCGGCATCCTCGCGCGATGCGAGCTCGGCGACGAGCGCGAACGCCAGCACGTGCGGCAGGTGCGACACCGCGGCGAAGATCGCGTCGTGGCGCGCCGGCGCCAGCGTGGTCACGCGCGCGCCGCACGCCTGCCACAGCGCCGCGATGCGCTCGACGCGGTCGGCCGCATTCTCCGGCAGCGGCGTGAGAATGACGTTGCGGCCTTCGAAGAGCGACGGGAACGCCGCCGCCGCGCCGGTGTGCTCAGTGCCGGCGATCGGATGCCCGGGGACGAACTGTGCGACGTGCGCGCCGAGCGCGGCGCGCGCCGCCTCGATGACGTCCTGCTTGGTGCTGCCGGCGTCGGTGACGATCGTCTGCGGCCCGAGGTGCCCGGCGAGCGCGGCGAACAACGACGGAAACTGCGCGACCGGCGCGGCGAGCAGGACGACGTCGGCGTCCTTCGCTTCGACGGCCCAGTCGTCGTCGAGCGTGCGCGCGCGATCCACGACCCGCCGCTCGAGCGCGGTGTCGAGATTGGTGCGGGTGCGCCCGACGCCCACCACTTCACCGACGGCGCCCGCGCGTTTGAGCGCAAGCGCGCACGAGCCGCCGATGAGGCCGACACCGGCGACGACCAGTTTTCGGATGAACACGAAGAACGTCCGGTCAACCCGCGAGCGCCGACTTCAGCGCCGCGAGGAACCGCTCGTTCTCCGCCGGCAGGCCCACCGAGATGCGCAGCCACTCGGGCAGCGCGTAGCTCGCGACCGGCCGCACGATCACGCCCTGCAGCAGCAGCGCGTGGTTGATGCGGGCCGCGTCGCCGACCTTCGCCAGCACGAAGTTGCCGTGCGAGCGCAGGTAGGGGACGCCCAGCGCGTCGAAGCCGCGATAGAGCTGCACCAAGCCTTCGCGATTGAGCTTGCGGCTCTCCTCGACGTAGTCGGTGTCCGCCAGCGCCGCGATCGCCGCCGCCTGCGCCACGGCGTTCACGTTGAACGGCTGGCGCACGCGGTTGAACATGTCGGCCACGGCTTCGCTCGTGACCGCATAGCCGATGCGCAGCGCCGCGAGGCCGTACGCCTTCGAGAACGAGCGCGAGACCACGAGGTTCGGGTACTTCGCCACCCACGCGACGCTGTCGGCACGATCGGCCGGATCGAGATATTCGTTGTAGGCCTCGTCGAGCACCACCAGCACGTCACCGGGCACCGATGCAATGAACGCCTCGAGATCGGCGGGCGGAATCCACGTGCCTGTGGGATTGTTCGGATTGGCGACGAACACGATGCGCGTCTGCGGCGTGATCGCCGCGCGCATCGCGGGCAGGTCGTGGCCGAAGTCCTTCGCGGGCACCTCGATGCCGGTGGCGCCACGCGCGTGCGTGGCGAGCGGGTACACCGCGAACGCGTGCTGCGCGTACACGGCGGCGTCGCCCGGCTTGAGGTACGCCATCGTCGCGAGCTCGAGGATGTCGTTGCTGCCGTTGCCGAGCACGAGCTGCGCCGCCTGCACCCCCAGCCGCTGGCACAGCGCATCCTTCAGGTGATAGCCGTAGCCGTCGGGATAGCGCGTGACGTCGGTCGCCGCCTGCGCGATCGCGGCCAGCACCTTGCTGCTCGGGCCGCGCGGATTCTCGTTGGAGGCGAGCTTCACGATCGTCTTCGGATCGAGGTGCAGCTCGCGCGCGACGTCCTCGATCGGGCGCCCCGGCACGTAGGGGGCGAGGCGGGACACGTACTCGAGGGCGTGCGGCGTGGCGTGCGTCATGGCGAGCGGGAATGGGTCAATCGAGCGCCGCCGGGTACGAGCCCAGCAGCTTGAGGAAAGGTGCCTTGCCGGCGAGCTCCGCCAGCGCCGACGCGAGCTTCGCATCCTCGCGATGCCCGACGAGGTCGACGAAGAAGAGATACTCCCACAGTCCCGTGCGCGCGGGCCGCGACTCGAAGCGCGACATCGACACGCCGTGCCGCGCGAGCGGCTCCAGCAACTCGAACACCGCGCCCGGGCGGTTGGGACACGACATCACGAGGGACGTGGCGTCGCGCCCCGACGGCTTCACCTGCTGGCGGCCGAGCACCCAGAAGCGCGTGGTGTTGTTGGGCTCGTCCTCGATGTGCGGCGCGAGCGTGGCGAGGCCGTAGATGGCACCGGCGTTCTCGCCCGCAATGGCGGCCGCGCCCGACTCTCCCGCCGCAAGACGCGCGGCTTCCGCGTTGCTCGCGACCGCGATGCGCGGCACGGCGGGCAGGTGCTGCGCCAGCCACTGCACGCACTGCGCGAGCGACTGGCCATGCGAGTACACGCGCGTGACGCGGTCGAGGCTGCCGGCGTTCGACAGCAGGTTCTGCGCGACGCGCAGCTTCACCTCGCCGACGATCGAGAGATCCGTCGTGCACATGAGGTCGAGCGTGCGGCCGACCGCACCTTCCGTCGAATTCTCGACCGGCACCACCGCGTAGTCGGTCTGCCCGCTGCCGACCGCGCGGAACGCGTCGTCGAACGTCGGGCACGGCACCGCCTCCACCAGCGTGCCGAAATGCTTGGTGACGGCCGCGTGGCTGAACGTTCCCGCGGGGCCGAGATAGGCGACGCGCAGGATCTGCTCCAGCGAGCGGCACGCGGACATGATCTCGCGGAACACGCTCGTGACCGCCGCGTTCGACAGCGGGCCTTGGTTGGCGGCGTGCAGGCCGGAGATCACCTGCGCCTCGCGCTCCGGCCGATAGGCGGCGACGCCGCCCTTCAGCATGCCGATCGCGTGCGCGTGCTGCGCACGTTCCGACAGGCGCGCGAGGATCTCGCGGTCGAGCACGTCGATCGCCGCGCGGTGCGCCGCGAGATCGGCGTCGGCCGGCGGCGTGTTGGGCTTGTCGGTCATCGCGCGGTTACGGCGCGTCGCCGTTGCCGTTGCCGGCCACCGGCGGCACGTCGCCGTTGCCGGCCGTGGCCGCGCCCTCGCCCACCGGCTCGTCGCTCTCCGCGACGCGCTCGATGCCGGCGAGCTTCTCGCCTTCCGACAGGTTGATGAGCGTGACACCCTGCGTCGACCGGCTCATCTCGCGGATCGACTTCACCGGCGTGCGAATCAGCACGCCGCCGGTGGAGATGAGCATCACCTCGTCGTCCGGGTGCACGAGCGCCGCGGCCACCACCTGCCCGTTGCGCTCGGACTGCTGGATCGCGATCATGCCCTTCGTCCCGCGGCCGTGACGCGTGTACTCGACGATCGGCGTGCGCTTGCCGTAGCCGTTCTCGGTGGCGGTGAGCACCGATTGCGCCTCGTCCTCCGCGACCAGCATCGAGATCACGGTCTGCCCTTCGTCGAGCGACATGCCGCGCACGCCGTGCGCGTTGCGGCCCATCGGGCGCACGTCGTTCTCGTCGAAGCGCACCGCCTTGCCGCCCGAGCTGAACAGCATCACGTCGTGCGCGCCGTCGGTGAGCGCCACGCCGATCAGCGAATCGCCGTCGTCGAGGTCCACTGCGATGATGCCGGCCGCGCGCGGACGCGAGAATTCGGACAGCGGCGTCTTCTTCACGGTGCCGGCGGCGGTGGCCATGAACACGAATTGGTTCTCGGCGAACGCGCGCACCGGCAGGATCGCCGTGATCTTCTCGCTCTCGACCAGCGGCACGAGGTTCACGATGGGCTTGCCGCGCGAGTTGCGCGAGCCCTGCGGCACGTTGTAGACCTTGAGCCAGTACACGCGGCCGCGGTTGGAGAAGCACAGGATGTAGTCGTGCGTGTTCGCGATGAACATGCGGTCGACGAAATCGTCTTCCTTGGTGGCCGTGGCCTGCTTGCCGCGGCCGCCGCGCTTCTGCGCGCGGTACTCGTCGACCGGCTGCGCCTTCATGTAGCCGCCGTGCGAGAGCGTGACCACCATGTCCATCGGCGCGATCAGGTCCTCGATCGACAGGTCGGTGCCCTGCGCGACGATCTCCGAGCGGCGCGCATCGCCGAACTGGTCGCGGATGGCCTTGAGCTCGGCGCCGACGATGGTCGTGACGCGCGCCGGATTGGCGAGGATGTCGAGGAGATCGACGATCTGCTCCATCACCTGCCGGTATTCCGCCGTGATCTTGTCCTGCTCCAACCCGGTTAGGCGCTGCAGGCGCAGCTCGAGGATCGCCTGCGCCTGCGCGTCGGAGAGCCGGTAGCCGCTGTCGGCCAAACTCCAGCCGAATTCCAGCGGCAGGCCCTCGGGGCGCACCTGGTCGGCGGCCGCGCGCTGCAGCATCTCCTCCACCACCGGCGAGCGCCAGATGCGGCGCATGAGGCCGGCCTTGGCTTCCGCGGGCGTGGGCGAAGCCTTGATGAGCGCGATGATCTCGTCGACGTTGGACAGCGCGACCGCGAGGCCTTCCAATATGTGGCCGCGCTCGCGCGCCTTGCGCAGGTCGAAGATGGTGCGGCGGGTGACGACCTCGCGGCGATGCGCGAGGAAGAACTCCAGGAACTGCTTCAGGTTGAGCAGGCGCGGCTGGCCGTCGACCAGCGCCACCATGTTCATCCCGAAGCTGTCCTGCAGCTGGGTCAGCTTGAAGAGGTTGTTCTGGACGATCTCGGCGACCTCGCCGCGCTTCAGCTCGATCACCACCCGCATGCCGGTGCGGTCGGATTCGTCGCGCAGGTCGGAGATGCCCTCGATCTTCTTCTCGCGCACCAGCTCGCCGATGCGCGAGAGCAGGTTCGCCTTGTTCACCTGGTAAGGGATCTCGTCGACGATGATCGCCTGCCGGTTGCCGCGCTCGAGGTCCTCGACGTGGGTGCGCGCCCGCATCACCACGCGCCCGCGGCCGGTGCGGTAGCCCTCGCGCACGCCTTCGAGGCCGTAGATGATCCCGGCGGTGGGGAAATCGGGCGCCGGGATGATCTCCATCAGCTCGTCGACCGTGATCTCCGGGTTGGCGAGCACCGCGAGGCACCCGCCGATGGTCTCGGTCAGGTTGTGCGGCGGGATGTTGGTGGCCATGCCCACCGCGATACCGGACGAGCCGTTGATCAGCAGGTTCGGCAGGCGCGACGGCAGGACCGTGGGCTCCTGCTCCTTGCCGTCGTAGTTGGGCGCGAAGTCGATGGTCTCGCGGTCGATGTCCGCGAGCATCTCGGCCGTGATGCGCTGCAGCCGGCACTCGGTGTAGCGCATGGCCGCGGCGTTGTCGCCGTCGATCGAGCCGAAATTGCCCTGGCCGTCGACCAGCGGGTAGCGCAGGGAGAATTCCTGCGCCATCCGCACCAGCGTGTCGTAGATGGCGAGGTCGCCGTGCGGGTGGTACTTGCCCATCACGTCGCCGACCACGCGCGCGCACTTCACATAAGGCCGGTTCCAGACGTTGTTGGCCTCCTGCATGGCGAACAGCACCCGCCGGTGCACCGGCTTCAGCCCGTCCCGGACGTCGGGCAGCGCGCGGCCCACGATCACGCTCATGGCGTAATCGAGGTAGCTGTGGCGCATCTCCGCCTCGAGGCTGACGGGGACGGTTTCTTTGGCGAACTGCTCCATGAGGATTTCGATCCGGAAGTGTTGGGCGAAAGGGGGTCAGGTTGCGCTTGGCCGCCAAAAAGCCGCGAGAGCGCACCGTTTTCCGCGGGAAGTCACGGCTGGTGCACTGCAATGCAGCGCACGGCACCGCGGATTACCGCGCGGAGGCCTTTGAAATCACGTAATTTTATCACGGCGTTGTATCGCTGCGACAGTCGTCCCGCGACCGGGCGACGCACCGGCTTTTTTTTTGGCGACACCAAAATCCATGTGCTATATTCGACCGGGAGATATCGCATTCGACGCCAGAGCCACGCATGCTCGGCGCCCAAAACGGAAAGTTCCGAAGAAATTGTCCAAAACCAAAGCCAAAGGGGTGAAACAATGACTCGACGTCTCGTCTCCGGTGCAGTGGCCGGCGTGCTTGCGGCGGCGTTCGCCGGTGGTGCGATCGAAGCGGCTGCGCAAACCAAGGGGTACGTTCCCGGCACGGCGCCGTGCACGACCGGTTATGTTTGCAACGCTTACCCGACGCCGACCGACGGCACCGTGAAGAGCGGCGTCTACAACAGCACCGCGGGACTCTCCGGCAACCTGTGCTACCGCACCGGTTACTGGACGCCGGCCATGGCCACCCAGCAATGCGACCCGGACCTCGTGCCGAAGCCGCCCGCGCCGCCGCCGGCTGCCGCGCCCGCCCCGGCGCCCGCACCGGCCCCGGCTCCGACGCCCGCTCCGGCCCCGGCTCCGCAAGTGCAGAAGATCACGCTGGCGTCGAAGGCGCTGTTCGACTTCGACAAGTACGCGCTGAAGCCGGAAGGGAAGGCGGCGATCGACACCGAGATCATCTCGAAGCTCTCGCAAGTCCAGAAGCTTGAGCTGGTGCTCGTCACCGGTCACACCGATCCGATCGGCACGCAGCAGTACAACCAGAAGCTGTCCGAGCGTCGCGCCGATGCGGTCCGCGACTACCTGGTCAGCAAGGGTGTGCCGAAGGACAAGATCGAGACGCTCGGCATGGGCAAGACCCAGCCGGTCCCGGGCCTGGTCTGCAATCAGAAGAACCTGAAGGAAAAGATTGCATGCCTCGCGCCGGATCGCCGCGTCGAAGTCGAAGTCAAGGGCGAAGCGACGGTCCGCCGCTAAGCTCCACCCGCCCCACGACGAAGCCCCGCCCCGCGCGGGGCTTTGTCTTTCCGGGCCCCGCGCGGCGTGCGGCCAGGCCGGCGCGCGCTTCCGGTATCGTGTGCCCTTCCAACGCCGCTGACGTCCCGCCATGACCGCATCGCCGCACGCCGTCGACCTGCGCATCGACGCCCACTGGATCGTGCCCGTCGCGCCGGAGGGCGTGCTGACCGGGCACGCGCTGATCGTCGACGCCGGCCGCATCGTCGCGGTGCTGCCGGCGGCGGTGGCCGACGCCGCCTACGCGCCGCGCGAGCGCGTCGCACTGCCGTCGCACGCGCTCATCCCCGGCTTCGTCAACGCGCACACGCATTCGGCGATGACGCTCCTGCGCGGCATCGCGGACGACGTGCCGCTGCAGCCGTGGCTGACCGAGCACATCTGGCCGCGCGAGGGCCGCTTCGTGGCGCCCGAGTTCGTGTTCGACGGCACGCTGCTCGCCTGCGCGGAGATGCTGCGCGGCGGCGTCACGTGCTGCAACGACATGTACTTCCACCCGGAGGCCGCCGCGCGTGCGTACGAGGTCGCCGGCATGCGCGCGCTGCTCGGCGTCCCCATCCTCGACTTCCCGACGCCCTACGCGGCCGACGCGGACGCGTACCTCGCGCGGGGGCTCGCCGCGCGCGATGCGTTCAAGCACGTGCGCGAGCTCACGTTCGCCCTCGCGCCGCACGCGCCGTACACGGTCAGCGACGAGACGTGGGCGAAGATCGTGATGTTCGCGCGCCAGCTCGATCTGCCGATCGAGACGCACCTCGCCGAGACGCAGCACGAGGTGGACGAGGCGCTCGCGAAGACGGGCATGACCCCGCTGCAACGCCTCGACCGCCTCGGCGCCACCGGTCCCGGCTTCATCGCGATCCACGGCGTGCACCTGTCCGCGCCGGACATCGCGATGCTCGCGCGGCAGGAATGCCACGTCGTGCACTGTCCGACGTCCAACATGAAGCTCGCGAGCGGCATGGCGCCGGTGACGGCGCTGCGCGCGGCCGGCGTCAACGTGGCGCTCGGCACCGACGGCGCAGCCTCCAACAACCGCCTCGACGTGATGAGCGAGATGCGGCACGCGAGCCTCCTCGCCAAGGTCGCCACCGGCGATGCCGCCGCCCTGCCCGCCGGCACCACGCTCGCCATGGCCACGCTCGACGGCGCGCGCGCGCTCGGCCTCGACGCCGTCACCGGCTCGCTCACGCCGGGCAAGGATGCGGACGTCGTCGCGGTCGACCTGTCCGCGCTGTCGCTGCAGCCGGTGTTCGATCCCGTGTCGCATCTCGTCAACGTCGCCGGGCGCGAGGCGGTCAGCGACGTCTGGGTGCGCGGCGTTAGAATGGTGGATCGCGGCGCGCTCACGACGATCGACGCAGACGCGCTCGCCGCCCGCGTTCGTGCCTGGCAGCACAAGCTCGCCGATACTCCCCACCGATCATGATGCAATCCGCACCGCGCGCGACGCCCAACGTGGACGCCGCCGAGCTCGCCAAGTTCTCCGACGTCGCGCACCGCTGGTGGGACCCGACCAGCGAGTTCCGGCCGCTGCACGAGATGAACCCGGTCCGCCTCGCGTGGATCGAGGAGGTCGCGGGCGGCGTCGCGGGCAAGGACGTGCTCGACGTCGGCTGCGGGGGCGGCATCCTCGCCGAATCGATGGCCGCGGCGGGCGCGCGCGTCACCGGCATCGATCTCTCCGAGAAGGCGCTCGGCGTGGCGAAGCTGCACCGGCTCGAGTCGGGGCTGACCGTCGACTACCGGCTCATCGCGGCGGAAGCGTTCGCGCAGGAAGCCGCGGGACGCTTCGACGTCGTCACGTGCATGGAGTTGCTCGAGCACGTGCCGGATCCGGCGTCCATCGTCGCCGCGTGCGCAACGCTTGCGAAGCCCGGCGGCAGCGCGATCTTCGCGACTATCAACCGCAATCCCAAGTCGTATGCGTTCGCGATCCTCGGCGCCGAGTACGTCCTGAAGCTGCTGCCGCGCGGCACGCACGACTGGGCGAAGTTCGTGCGGCCGTCCGAGCTCGCGGCGTTCGCGCGCCGCGCGGGGCTCGACGCGCCGACGTTCGCGGGGATGCGCTACAACCCGCTGACGCGTGCGTTCACGATCGACCGCGATACCGACGTCAACTACCTCGCGGCCTTCCGCAAGCCTTCCCATGCCGGATGAGGGCGGCGTGCGGCCGCTCGCCGTCGCGGCCGTGCTGTTCGACCTCGATGGCACCCTCGCCGATTCCGCGCCCGACCTCGCGCATGCCTTGAACGAAGTGCGCGCGCGCCGCGGGCTGCCGCCGGTCGCCGTCGAATCGCTGCGGGCGCACGCGTCGTCGGGCGCGCGCGGATTGCTCGGCGCGGGAATGGGCGTGACGCCGGCGGACGCCGAGTTCACGGCGCTGCGCGACGAGTTCCTGCAGTGCTACGAGCGCGGCCTCGCGCGCACGACCACCTTGTTCCCGGGCGTGCCGGCGCTGCTCGACGCGATCGAGGCGCGTGGGCTCGCATGGGGCATCGTCACCAACAAGCACGCGCGGTTCACTTCGGGGGTGGTCGCGGCGCTCGCGTTGAGCCCGCGCGCGGGCGTCGTCGTCTCCGGCGACACGACGCCGCACGCGAAGCCGCATCCGGCGCCGCTCCTGCACGCGGCCGCGGCACTCGGCGTCGCGCCGGAAGCCTGCGTGTACGTCGGCGACGATCTGCGCGACGTGGAAGCCGGCCGTGCGGCCGGCATGGCGACGATCGTCGCGGGCTACGGCTACATGGGCCAAGGCAGCGATCCGCGGCAGTGGCCGGCGACGGGGTGGATCGATCGTCCGCTTCAGTTGCTGGAGTGGCTGCCGGAGGCGACGTCCGCAAAAGGCGCGCGTTCGTTCGGTGGATGACGTGGATTCGGCGTTGCGCCTTTTGCGGCCGGATTAGCCAGCAAGGAAAGCTTCGGGGCGGCCGGGCGCTTTCCTTGTAGAAAAGGCACGAAGCGCGCCGCTCATGAGCGCGCTACGCGCGCCGTTCGGTCGCGCGCTGCTGGTGGAGTGAATGCCTCTGCTTGCAATTGCGTTGTGCGGCGTTCCTGCCCCTCACCCCAGCCCTCTCCCCGCAAGCGGGGCGAGGGAGCCTCTGGGGCGCTGCGCGTGGGAGAGTGAGGATTTGGGGCGCTGCGCATTCACGCCACCGCAACAACGAAGACCTCCCTCGCCCCCGGAGGGGGAGAGGGTTGGGGTGAGGGGCCGGAACGCCGCACAGCGCAAGCGCAAGCAGATGCATTCACGCCGCACATGCGCCCGACCACGCCACGCTAGGGACACGACCCGGAATTGAGCAACAACCACTCACGCGGCGAACCCGCGCGAGTGCCCAACACCCGCACCGGCTGCTGCGCCGCGAGCGGCTTCAGCACCGCGCTGACGACGTCGTCCGGCACGCCGAGTGCGACGCCGTTCGCCTGCAGCAGGCGGTCGCCCTTTTTCATCGCGAGCATCGTCACGAAGCCGCTCTCGTCCTTCACCGTCAGCCCATCCCGGTCCGCGGTGACGAGCGCGGTCCAGCTTTCGGGCTTGGCGACGATGCCCTGGAACAGTTCGGCGTTGAGCCGCAGCACGGTGCCCTTGAAGTCGGCCGGCGGCACGCACGCGGGATTGCGCAGCGTGGCGACGGCGGCCTTGGGACGCGCCGGCGCTGCGGCGGCCTTTGCCGGCACCTCACCGCGCAACGCAATCCGCCGCTCGCCGCTCGCATCGCGCACGGTGATGCCGTCCGGCCGCACCGCGACGAGCGTGGCCCCGGGCGTGATCTCCTGCCCCGCCGCCACCACCTTCGGGCCGCTCGCGAGCTTGAACAATGCGTAGCCGCGTCCGCCGCGCTCGGCGAACACGCCGACGACGTGCGTGTCGCCGGTGACCATCGTCTCGTCCTTTGCCGCGGGAGCAGCCGGCGCGGGCGTGCCCGGGCCGGCGAGCAGCCCCGACGCAAGCAGCGTCGCCACCGGATCGGCGGGCGCGGCGGGCACGATGCGCACCGGCGCCGGACCGAACGCCCGCCAGCCCCACCACGCGACGACCGCGGCCAGCGCCGCGCATGCGAGCACGCTGAGCACCACGACAGCGGTGCGCGCGAGCGCCTGCGTCACGGCTGCAACCTGCGCGCGCGGCGCGGGCAACGCCCGCCGCTATAATCGTCGCTCTTCGGCACGGACTCTCCGCGTGAATCCCAGGCTCGACCTGCTGCAACCCTATCCGTTCGAGAAGCTGCGCGCGCTGTTCGCGGACGTGACGCCGGATCCGGCGAAGCGCGCGATCAGCCTGTCGATCGGCGAGCCCAGGCATCCGACGCCGCGTCTCATCGTGGACGCGCTCGTCGCCGGCGCGGGCGCCTTCGCGAATTATCCCACGACCATCGGCGCGAAAGACCTGCGCGAGACGATCGCGGCGTGGCTCGTGCGCCGTCACGGGCTCGCGGGCCTCGACCCGGGCACCCAGGTGCTGCCGGTGCTCGGCAGCCGCGAGGCGCTGTTCGCGTTCGGGCAGACGGTGCTCGACGGCAGCCGCGCGGGCGCGACGGTGGTGGTGCCCAATCCGTTCTACCAGATCTACGAAGGCGCGGCGCTGCTCGCCGGCGCGCGCGTCCACTGCGTCAACAGCGATCCCGCGCACGGCTTCCGCCACGACTGGGCGAGCGTCCCCGACGACGTGTGGGCGAAGACGCAGCTCCTCTACGTGTGCTCGCCGGACAACCCGACCGGGCGCGTGTTCACGCAGGACGAGTGGCGCCTGCTCTTCGAGCTCTCGGACCGCCACGGCTTCGTGATCGCGTCCGACGAGTGCTATTCCGAGATCTACTTCGACGAGGCGCATCCGCCGCTGGGCGCGCTCGGTGCGGCGCGCGCGCTCGGCCGCGACAAGTTCCCGCGCCTCGTCGTGTTCGGCAGCCTCTCCAAGCGCTCCAACGCGCCGGGCCTGCGCTCGGGGTACGTGGCGGGCGACGCGAAGCTCCTGAAGTCGTTCCTGCTGTATCGCACGTACCACGGCAGCGCGATGTCCGGGCCGGTGGCCGCGGCCAGCATCGCCGCGTGGAACGACGAGGCGCACGTGCGCGCCAATCGTGCGGAGTATGCGGCGAAGTTCCGCACGCTGCAGCCGCGCGTGGCGGAGGTGCTGCCGTGCACGATGCCGGAGGCCGCGTTCTACCTCTGGGCGCAGACGCCGATCGACGACGCGCAGTTCGCGCAGCGCCTGCTCGCCGAGGAGAACGTCGCGGTGCTCCCCGGCAGCTACGTCGCGCGCGAGGCGATGGGCGTGAATCCCGGCCGGCATCGCGTCCGGCTCGCGCTGGTCGCCACGCAGGCCGAATGCGCCGAGGCCATCGACCGCGTAGTCGCCTTCACGCGCCGCCTGACGGCCGAACCTGCGACGGCTCGCGCCGGCTGACGACGCTTCATCCCGGCCGGCGGCGTCCCGTCGCCGCTGCGCCGGCCCCGGCGGCCGGCCCCTACAATGCGCGGCATGGCCGCCTCCCTCGCCCGCCGTGTCGGTGCCGCACGCGACATGCTCGTGCGCGGCTTCGAGGCGAGCCCGTCGACGGTCCTGCTGCTCGCCGCCATCAACACGGGCATCGCGGCGGTGCTGTGGGTGGAGGACACGCGGCCGTTCTGGCAGCCGCTCCTGACGGTGCAGCTCTACGGGTTCGCGATCGCCTATTGCGTCAACGCGGCCTCGCCGTGGAGCAAGCCGCGGCCGATCCTGCGCCTGATGATCGCGGTGGCGATCGGCACGCTGCTCGGCGTGCTGCTCACTATCCTGGTCAAGGGCTATTCGCTGGAATACGTCGCCGACCGCGCGCGGCTCTTCGGCTGGAACGTGTTCACCGGCTTCGCGAACGGCCTCTTCGTCAGCCTGTTCTTCTACGTCAAGTACCGCGAGACGCAGGCTGCCACGGCGCTGCACAAGGCGGAGGCGGAGCGCCACCTGCTGTCGAAGCAGACGGTCGAGGCGGAGCTCGCACTCATGCAGGCGCAGGTCGAGCCGCATTTCCTGTTCAACACACTGGCCTCGGTGCAATACCTGACCGAGACCGATCCGCCGCAAGCGAGCCGCCTGCTCGCGCACCTCATCGACTACCTGCGCGCGGCGCTGCCGCAGTTGCGCGCCGCCTCCACGACGCTCGGCCAGGAGTTCGGGCTCGCGCAGGCGTACCTCGAGATCCTGCGGATGCGGATGGGCGCGCGCCTCGGCTTCACCCTCGACCTGCCGGCGGACCTCGCCGCGCATCCGTTCCCGCCGAACCTCCTGATCTGCCTCGTCGAGAACGCGATCCGGCACGGCATCGAGCCCGCGGCGGACGGCGGCACGGTGACGGTGTGCGCGCGGCGCGACGGCGCCACGCTCGTGGTCGCGGTGGAGGACACGGGCCAGGGGCTCGGCACGAGCACGACCAAGGGCCACGGTGTCGGGCTCGCCAACATCCGCGAGCGCCTGGCCGCGCTCTACGGCACCCAGGGCCGGCTCACGCTCGATGCACGCGTGCCGCATGGCGTCGCCGCGACGCTGACGGTGCCTTGGCAAGGGCCTTCCGGCGGCGAGGCGCCCGTGCGCATCCCTGACACCCAACCGGCACGCGTGCACGAGGCATGACCACCGCGCTGATCGCCGAGGACGAGCCGATGCTGCGCGCGCAGCTCGCGGCGCGGCTCGCGCAGGCGTGGCCGGAGCTCGCGATCGTCGCGCAGGCGGCGCACGGCGGCGAGGCGCTCGAACTCTTCGCCATCCATCGGCCGGACGTCGTGTTCCTCGACATCCGCATGCCGGTGCGCGACGGCCTCGACGTCGCGCGCGTGCTGGCGGGACGCTGCCACGTGGTGTTCGTCACGGCGTACGACGAATACGCGGTCGCGGCGTTCGAGGAAGGCGCCGTCGATTACCTGCTGAAGCCACCGACGCCGGAGCGCGTGGCCAAGGCCGTCGCGCGGCTGCAGGCGCGCCTCGGCGCGCCGCCGCAGGACCTCGCGGCGCTCCTCGCGCGGCTCGCCGCACGCGACCCCGACGCCGGCGTGCCGCTCAAGTGGATCCGCGCCACGCAGGGCACCGCGATGCGGCTCATCGCGACCGACGAGGTGCTCTACTTCCAGGCCGAGGACAAGTACACCAAGGTGGTGACGGCGGACGCCGAGGCGCTCATCAGGAAGCCGATCAAAGAGCTCTATGCGGAGCTCGATTCCGAGGCCTTCTGGCAGGTCCACCGCGGCACCATCGTCAACCTGCGGGCGATCGCGCGCGTCGAGCGCGACTGGCGCGACCAGCCGGTGATCCTGCTCAAGGATCGCGCGGAGAAGCTCGTCGTGTCGCGCACGTTCGCGGCGCGGTTCAAGGCGATGTAGCGCCCCGCGCTTGGCCGACGGGCCGCGCCGCGGGACGCGATGCCCCTGCACGGTATAATTGACGTTTTCCCGCCTGTCCCCGTCATGTCCACACTCGCCGCCACCCTCGACGCCGCCTGGGAGCGCCGCACCGAGCTGTCGCCCGCCGCCGCCCCTGCGGAAATCCGCGAGGCCGTCGCGCACGTCATCGCCGAGCTCGATGCCGGTCGCCTGCGCGTCGCCGAGAAGCAAGGCGCGGCGTGGGTCACGCACCAGTGGATCAAGAAGGCGGTGCTGCTCTCCTTCCGCCTCGCCGACAACGCGGGCATCGGGCTGTCCGGCCCCAACGTGCCGTTCCGCTTCTACGACAAGGTGCCGACCAAGTTCGCGCAATTCACCGACGCGGACTTTGCAGCCGCCGGCATGCGCGTGGTCCCGCCAGCGGTGGCGCGCCGCGGCGCGTACATCGCGCGCAACGTCGTGCTGATGCCGTCGTACGTGAACATCGGCGCGTACGTCGACGAGGGCACGATGGTCGACACGTGGGCCACCGTCGGCTCGTGCGCGCAAATCGGGAAGAACGTGCACCTGTCGGGCGGCGTCGGCATTGGCGGCGTGCTCGAGCCGCTGCAGGCCAATCCCACGATCATCGAGGACAACTGCTTCATCGGCGCGCGCTCCGAGGTGGTGGAAGGCGTGATCGTCGAGGAGAATTCGGTGCTCGGCATGGGCGTGTTCATCGGGCAGAGCACCAAGATCTACGACCGCGCCACGGGTGTCGTGAGCTACGGGCGCGTGCCCGCGGGCTCGGTGGTCGTCGCGGGCAGCCTGCCCACCGGCAACCAGGGCTGCCAGCTCTACTGCGCGGTCATCGTCAAACAGGTCGACGCGAAGACGCGCGCGAAGACCAGCATCAACGAGCTCCTGCGTGCGTAACCTCGACCGCTCGATGTCCGTCCAGATCAAGTCCGCGCAGGACATCGAGGGCATGCGGGTCGCGGGCCGGCTCGCGGCCGAGCTCCTCGACTACCTCACGCCGCATGTAAAGCCGGGGGTCACCACCGGCGAGATCGACCGCCTCGCGCACGACTACCAGGTCAACGTGCAGCACTCGATCCCGGCCACGCTCAACTACGCGCCGCCGGGGCACTCGCCGTATCCGGCGTCGCTGTGCACGTCGGTGAACCACGTCGTGTGCCACGGCATTCCCGGCGACAAGAAGCTCAAGGAAGGCGACATCGTCAACATCGACGTCACCGTGATCAAGGACGGCTATCACGGCGACTCGAGCCGCATGTTCCAGGTGGGCAAGGTGTCGATCCAGGCGCGGCGCCTGTGCGAGATCACCTACGAGGCGATGTGGCGCGGCATCCGCGTCGTGCGCGCCGGCGCGCATCTCGGCGACATCGGGGCCACGATCCAGCGCTTCGCGGAGACGCACGGCTTCTCGATCGTGCGCGAGTTCTGCGGCCACGGCATCGGCAGGCAGTTCCACGAGGAGCCGCAGGTGCTGCACTACGGGCGCCCGGGCACGGGCCTCAAGCTGCAGGCCGGCATGATCTTCACGATCGAGCCGATGGTGAACGCCGGCCGGCCGGGCATCCGCTGCCTGGCCGACGGCTGGACGATCGTCACCGCCGACCATTCGCTGTCGGCGCAGTGGGAGCACACCGTGCTGGTCACGCCGGACGGCTACGAGGTGCTGACCACGTCGGCGGGCACGCCGCCGCCGCCGCCCCTCGCGAGCTAGCCGCCCACGATGGCGACCCCCGCGTCCGCTGTCCCCGAGCGGGCCGCGGCCGGCGGCGAGCCTCGCATTGCGCATTGGCGGGGCGAGCTGCGCGCGGCGCGCGCGGCGTTGCGCGACGCCTTCTTCGCCGCCCCCGACACGGGGCGTTTGCTGCGCGACCACGCGCGCCTCGTCGACCGCGTCATCCGCGCCGTCTGGGCCGAGTGCGCGATGCCGCACGGCCTGTCGGTGGTGGCGGTCGGCGGCTACGGGCGCGGCCAGCTCTGGCCGCATTCCGACGTCGACGTGCTGCTGCTGCTGCCGGCCGGCGGCGACGCGCCGACCGAACCCATCCAGCGCTTCTTCGCGGCCTTGTGGGACGTGGGCGTCGAGCTCTCGCACGCGGTGCGCACGCTCGACGAGTGCGCGACCGAGATGCGCGCGGACGTCACCGTGCGCACCAGCCTGCTCGAGAATCGTCCCCTCGCCGGCTCGCGCAGCCTGTACCGCCAGTTCCAGCGCTGCTTCGCCGGCGAGATGGACATCCGCGCGTTCTACGACGCCAAGACGCTCGAGCAGCAGCAGCGGCACCTCAAGTACCAGGACGCGATCTACAACCTCGAGCCCAACGTCAAGGAGAGCCCCGGCGGACTGCGCGACCTGCAGACCGTGCTGTGGATCTCGCGTGCGGCAGGCCTCGGCCGCTCGTGGCGCGAGCTCGCGCGCAACGGACTCATGACGCTCGGCGAAGCGCGCGCGGTCGCACGCCAGGAGCGGCTCATCGGCGGCCTGCGCGTGCGCCTGCACTACCTGCTCGCACGCCGCGAGGACCGCCTCGTGTTCGACGCGCAGGCCGCGGTCGCGCAGCAGCTCGGCCTGCAGGACACGCCGGCCAAGCGCGCGAGCGAGCAGCTCATGCAGCGCTACTATCGCGCGGCCAAGGGCGTGCTGCAGGTCAACACGGTGCTGCTGCACAACCTGCACGCGCGCATCTACCCGCCGGACGCGGAGCCGGTGGCGCTCGACGACGAGTTCCAGACCGTCGACGAGCTCCTCGACGTGCGCGACGAGGCGCTGTTCGCGCGCGCGCCGGGCGCGATGCTGCGCGCGTTCCTGATGCTGCAGCGGCATCGCGAGCTCAAGGGCATGACGGCGCGCACGCTGCGCCTGCTCTGGCAGGACCGGCATCGCATCGATGCGGCGTTCCGCGCGGACCCGGACAATCGACAGACGTTCATCGCGATGTTCGAGGCCGAGCGCGGCCTCCTGCACGAGCTGCGCCGGATGAACCTCTACGGCATCCTCGGGCAGTACCTGCCGGTGTTCGGGCGCATCGTCGGCCAGATGCAGCACGACCTCTTCCACGTGTACACCGTGGACGAGCATATCCTGATGGTGATCCGCAACCTGCGCCGCTTCACCGAGGCGCAGCATGCGCACGAGTACCCGCTGTGCTCGCGCCTCATGGCGGACTTCGAGCGGCGGCACGTGCTCTACCTCGCCGGGCTCTTCCACGACATCGCCAAGGGCCGCGGCGGCGACCACTCCGAGCTCGGCGCGCGCGATGCGTTGCGCTTCTGCCGCGAGCACGCGGTGCTGGAGGAAGACGCCGAGCTCGTCGCGTGGCTCGTCGCGAATCACCTCGTAATGTCGGCCACCGCGCAGAAGCAGGACCTGTCGGACCCGGACGTGATCGGCGCGTTCGCCGCGCGCGTGGGCACCGAGCGCCGCCTCGCCGCGCTCTACCTGCTCACGGTCGCGGACATCCGCGGCACGAGCCCCAAGGTGTGGAACAACTGGAAGGGCAAGCTGCTGGAGGACCTGTACCACGCGTCGCTGCGCGTGATCCGCGGCGCGGACAGCGGCCGCACCGTCGAGGACAGCATCGACGCGCGGCGGCTCGAGGCGCATCGCCTGCTGCGCCTGTACGCGGTGCCCGAAGGCGCCGAGAAGGCGCTGTGGCGGCAGCTCGACACGACGTACTTCCAGCGGCACAGCGCGGAGGAGATCGCGTGGCACGCGCGGCATCTCTACTGGCGCGTCGAGCGGACGGAGCCCGTGGTGAAGGCGCGGCTCGCCCGAGACGGCGTCGGCATGCAGGTGATGGCGTACCTGCCCGACCAGAAGGAGCTCTTTGCGCGCATCTGCGGCTTCTTCGGCCGCATCGGCCTCTCGATCCTGGAGGCGAAGATCTGCACGACGCGCAACGGCTACGCACTCGACACCTTCACGCTCAACGACCCGCAGCAGCCGGCGGTGGCGTATCGCGACACGCTGCAGCTCGTGGAGTTCGAGCTCACTCGCCTGCTCGCGGAGCAGCCGCCGCTTTCGCCGCCGGCGGTGGGCCGCATCCCGCGGCAACTAAAGCACTTCCCGCTCACGCCCGAGGTGCAGATCTTCCCCGACGACAAGGGGACGCACTACATCCTCGAGGTGGTCGCCGGTGACCGTCCGGGGCTGCTGGCGCGCATCGCGTTCACGCTCGCCAAGGCGAACGTCAGCGTGGCCAGTGCGAAGATCAACACGCTGGGCGAGCGCGCCGAGGACGTGTTCCTCGTCGAGGGCGCGCGCCTGCACGACGAGCAGGCGCTGCTGCGCCTGGAGACGGCCCTCTACGAGCAGTTGAAGACCTGACGACGTGCGGATCGCGGCCGGCGTGATGCGAGGAGTCCCGTGAAGATCGCCACCTGGAACGTCAACGGCATCCGCGCCCGCGAGGCGCAGCTCTGCGCGTGGCTCGCGCGCGACCGCCCCGACGTCGTGTGCCTGCAGGAGATCAAGGCGCGGCCCGACCAGGTGCCCGAGCGCTGCAAGCTCGCCGACTACCATGCGTACTGGCACGGCGCCGGCGGCTATTCGGGCGTGTCGCTGCACGTGCGGCGCGACCTCGTCGCCGAGCCGCAGTTCGCGCATCCGCCGTTCGACATGGAGACGCGCATCGTGCACGTGGCGGTGGGCAACGTCGTGCTGGCGTCGGTCTACGTGCCCAACGGCGGCAAGGACTACGCCGCCAAGCTCGCGTTCCTCGAAAGCCTCGTCGCGTGGGCGCAGGGCGAGGTCGCGGCCGGCCGCGAGCTCGTGCTTTGCGGCGACATCAACATCGCGCGCGCCGAGATCGACGTGCATCCGAAGGAGCGCAAGGCGCAGGTGATCGGGCAGCGCGACGAGGAGCGTGCGCTGTTCGCCGCGCTGCTCGGCGACCGGCTCTTCGATGTCGCGCGCGCGCTCGACCCCGGCAACGACGCGCTCTTCACGTGGTGGCCGCCGTGGCGCGACATGCGCAAGCGCAACATCGGCTGGCGCATCGACTACATCCTCGCCTCGCGCGCCATTGCAGAGCGGGCGCGCACGTGCACGGTGCTCGCGGACGTCGGCACCAGCGATCACGCGCCGGTGATGCTCGATGCGGACTTCTAGGCGTTAGTCGTCGCGATCCGGCTCGCCCGGGAACAGCACGTCGGTGAACCCGAACTGCCGCAGGTCGCGGATGCGCATCGGGTACAGGATGCCGTCGAGGTGGTCGCACTCGTGCTGCACGACGCGCGCGTGGAAGCCGTCGACCTCGCGCACGATGCGCTCGCCGCGCGGGGTCAGGCCCTCGTAGCGCAGGCGCGCGTAGCGCGGCACGAGGCCGCGGAAGCCGGGCACCGACAGGCACCCTTCCCAGCCCTCTTCCTCCTCGTTGCCGAGCGGCGTCAGCACGGGGTTGACGAGCTCCGTGTAGGGCACGGGCTCGGCGTCGGGATAGCGCGGGTTCTTCTCGACGCCGAAGATCACGACGCGCAGCGGCACGCCGATCTGCGGCGCCGCGAGGCCGGCGCCGTCGGCTGCGCGCATCGTGTCGCGCATGTCAGCCAGCAGTTCGTCCAATGCCGTAGAGGGCACGACCGCCACTTCGCGCGAGCGTTCGAGGAGCAGCGGATCGCCCATGCGGAGGATGTCGCGGATCATGGTGCAGCCTCCGGCGCGAGCAGCGGCGCGATGTGGTCGAGCAGGCGGCGCACGCGGTCCATGCCGGATTCGAGCACCTGCGAGATGCCTTCCATCGAGATCTCGGATGCGCTGGAGCCGCGGCCCGCCGCGTGGTTGACCACCACGCAGATCGCGGCGTAGGGCACGCCCAGCTCGCGCGCGAGCGACGCTTCGGGCATCCCGGTCATGCCCACGAGCGTGGCGCCGTCGCGGTCCATGCGGTCGATCTCCGCGGCGGTCTCGAGGCGCGGGCCGTTGACAGCGCCGTAGACGCCGCCGTCGCGCAGCGGAATGCCTGCGGCGCGCGCGGCGGCGAGGCAGCGCTCACGCAGGTCGTCGGCGTATGGATGCGTGAAGTCGACGTGCACGACATTGCCCTCGCCGCCCTCGAAGAACGTCTGGTCGCGGCCTGACGTGTAGTCGATGAGCTGGTGCGGCAGCACGAGGTCGCCGGGGAGGCAGTCACGGATGCCGCCGACGGAGGCCACCGCGACGATCGCGGTGGCGCCCTTCTCCTTCAGCGCCCAGAGATTCGCGCGATAGTTCACGCGGTGCGGCGCGACCGTGTGGCCGTGGCCGTGGCGCGCGAGGAACACCGCCTCGCGGCCCGCGATCTCGCCGAACAGCAGCGCGGAGGACGGATCGCCGTAGGGCGTGCGGACCACCTCGCGATGCGCCACGGCGAGCGTCGAGAGGTTCGTGAGGCCGGAGCCGCCGATGATTGCGAGCATGGAACTTGCTTTATGTGATTGATTCTATAGGCCACGTGGCCGGGGGCCGGCGGGCGCTTGCGGTGGCAACCGCTTACGATTCATGACATTATCATGGCGTGACGGGCGCCTCCCGCCGCGCCCCGGTGCGAGCCGCATTGTAGCGAGCCGCGCCGCGGGCGCCGTCCAGCGGTAGTCGCTGCACGCGCCGGACACCAGGGGAAATCATGTATCTCGACCGCTTGTTCAAGCTGATGGCGGAGAAGCAGGCCTCCGACCTCTTCATCTCGTGCGGCGCGCCCATCAACATCAAGGTCAACGGCGTCGTGCAGCCGGTGTCCACGCAGGCGATGGACCCGGAGACCGTGCGCCGCATCGCGTACGAGCTCATGAGCAAGGACCAGGCGCGCGAGTTCGAGAACACGCTCGAGATGAACCTCTCGTACCTCGACCGCTCGGTGGGCAACTTCCGCGTCAACGTGTTCCGCCAGCGCGGCAGCATCTCGCTCGTCATCCGCTACGTGCGCAGCCAGGTGCCGCCGTTCGAGCAGCTGAAGCTGCCCTCGGTGCTGCTCGACCTCGTGATGGAGAAGCGCGGCCTCGTGCTCATCGCGGGCTCCACCGGCTCCGGCAAGTCGACGTCGCTCGCCGCGATGATCGATCATCGCAACAATTCCCGGTCCGGGCACATCCTGACGATCGAGGACCCGGTGGAGTACCTCTTCGAGCACAAGAAGAGCATCGTCAACCAGCGCGAGATCGGCGTCGACACCACGAGCTACCAGGCGGCGCTGCAGAACGCGCTGCGCGAGGCGCCCGACCTCATCATGGTCGGCGAGGTGCGCGACAAGGAGACGATGCAGTCGGCGCTGCTGCACACGCTGACCGGCCACCTGTGCCTCACCACCATCCACGCCAACAACAGCTACCACGCGCTGTCGCGGGTCATCAACATGTTCCCGTACGACGCGCGCTCGGCGCTGCTTTCCGACCTCTCCATCGGCCTGCGCGCGATCATCTGCCAGCGCCTCGTGCGCAACGTCGACGGCCAGCAGCAGCCGGCGGTGGAGATCCTGCTCAACACTTCGCTGATCGCGGAGCTCATCAAGGCGGGCGAGTTCACGCAGATCAAGGAGGCGATGGAGCAGTCGCTGTACCCGGGATCGCAGACCTTCGAGCAGGCGCTGTGCCGCCTCTACCTCGACGGCGTCATCACCTACGACGAGGCGATGATAGGCTCCGATTCACCCACCAACCTCGCGTGGCTCATCAATCAGAGCAACCCGACGTCGCGCATCGATTCGATGGAGTCGCAGCGGCGGGAGGAGCGGACTTCGCCGGGTGCGGACTTCTCGTCGATGACGATCAATACGGATTTGCTCGATCGAACGCATTAAACGTCCGCAAAACGCGCTTCGTACGTTCGGTGGATGACGTCGGTTCGGCGTTGCGCGTTTTGCGGCCGGATTAGTCAGCAAGGAAAGCTTCGGGCGGCCGGGCGCTTTCCTTGTAGAAAAGGCACGAAGCGCGCCGCTCATGAGCGCGCTCTCGCGCGCCGCTCGGTCGCGCGCTGCTTGCGGCATGAATGCCTCTGCTGCCAGCTGTGCTGTGCGGAGGTCCCGCCCCTCACCCCAACCCTCTCCCCCTTCGGGGGCGAGGGAGGTCTTCGTTGTTGCGGTGGCGTGAACGCGCAGCGCCCCAGAAGCTCCCTCGCCCCGCTTGCGGGGAGAGGGTTGGGGTGAGGGGCGGCCGCCAAGCCTTCCTTCGCGGCGCGAGCACACCGGTTTGCTACCATCCATGCCATGGATCAGGCCGCGCATCCGACCCTCGATCTCACCCGCGACCTCATCGCGCGCCCGTCGCTGACGCCCGATGACGCGGGCTGCCAGGCGCTGCTCCAGTCGCGCCTCGCGCCGCTCGGCTTCGTGCCGGAGACGCTCGTCAGCAACGGCGTGACCAACCTGTGGACGCGCCGCGGGAACACCGCGCCGCTGGTCTGCTTCGCGGGCCACACCGACGTGGTGCCGACCGGTCCGCGCACCGCGTGGCAGACCGATCCGTTCGCGCCCACGCTCGTCGACGGCTACCTGCACGGCCGCGGTGCGGCCGACATGAAGGGCTCGCTGGCGGCGTTCGTGATTGCGATCGAATCCTTCCTTGCCGCGCATCCGGCCGCGCCCGGCTCCATCGCGCTCCTGCTCACTTCCGACGAGGAAGGCCCGTCCGTCGACGGCACGGTGAAGGTCGTCGAGCGCCTCGCCGCGCGCGGCGAGCGCATCGACTACTGCGTGGTCGGCGAGCCGTCGTCGGTGACGACACTCGGCGACATGATCAAGAACGGCCGTCGCGGCTCGCTGTCGGGCACGCTGATCGTGCACGGCGTGCAGGGCCACGTCGCATATCCGCACCTCGCGCGCAATCCGATCCACGCGCTCGCGCCCGCACTTGCGGAACTCGCGGCGACGACGTGGGACGAGGGCAACGAGTACTTCCCGCCGACCACGTGGCAATGCTCGAACGTGCACGCCGGCACCGGCGTCACCAACGTGATCCCCGGCTCGCTCGAGCTCATGTTCAACTTCCGGTTCGCGACCGCGAACACGCGCGAGACGCTCGCGCAGCGCCTGGAGGCGATCCTGCGCAGGCACGGCGTCGATTACACGCTCGCATGGACGGGCTACGGCCGCCCGTTTCTCACGCCGCGCGGCCGCCTGGTCGACGTGGCGAGCGCGGCGGTGCGCGACGTCAACGGCGTCACGCCGGCGATCTCGACCACGGGCGGCACGTCCGACGGCCGCTTCATCGCCGACATCTGCGACGAGATCGTGGAGCTCGGCCCGGTCAACGCCACCATCCACAAGGTGGACGAGCGCGTGCGCGCGTCCGACCTCGAGGCGCTCGCGGCGATCTACCGCGGCATCCTCGAGCACCTCCTGCTTCCATAACGATGAGCTCGATCCCCATCAACGAGCTCGACACGCTGCGCGACTGGCTGCGCTTTGCGGTGTCGCGCTTCAACGAGATGAAGCTCGCGTTCGGGCACGGCAGCGCGGATGCGTACGACGAGGCCGCCTACCTGCTGCTGCATGCGCTGCACCTGCCGCTCGACCGCCTCGAGCCCTTCCTCGACGCGCGCCTGACGCTGGGTGAGCGGCAGGTGGTGGCACAGGTCTTCACGCGCCGCATCGACGACCGCGTGCCCGCCGCGTACCTCACGCACGAGGCGTGGCTCGGCGATTTCCGCTTCTACGTCGACGAGCGCGTGATCGTCCCGCGCTCGTTCATCGCGGAGCTCCTGCCGGGCGGGCTCGAGCCCTATGTCGGGCCGGCAGAAGCAGTGACCGCCGCGCTCGACATGTGCACCGGCTCCGGCTGCCTCGCGATCCTGCTCGCGCACGCGTATCCCGGCGCCGACATCGACGCGGTCGATCTCTCGCCGGAGGCGCTCGCGGTCGCGCAGCGCAACGTCAGCGACTACGGCCTCGCGGACCGCATCAACCTCATCCGCTCCGATCTCTTCGCGAACCTGCCCGAGAAGAGCTACGACCTCATCATCAGCAATCCGCCGTACGTGACCGGCATGGCGATGGAGGCGCTGCCGGCGGAGTACCGCCACGAGCCGCACCTGGCACTCGCCGGCGGCGACGACGGCCTCGACGCCGTGCGCACGCTCGTGAAGGAAGCGCCCCGCTTCCTCAACCCGAACGGGACGCTGGTCGTCGAGGTCGGCCACAACCGCGCGGGCGCCGAGGCCGCGTTCCCACGCCTGCCGATGGTGTGGCTCGAGACCGCCACCAGCGACGATGCGGTGTTCCTCGTCAAGCGCGAGGACCTGATTGCCGGACGCTAGCATGGCGCGCACCGGCGGCGAGATCCTCATCGCGAACCTCATGGCGCAGGGCGCGACGCACGCGTTCGGCGTGCCCGGCGAGAGCTTCCTGCCCGTCCTCGACGCGCTGCACGACGTGCGCGACACCCTCGCGTTCATCGTGTGCCGGCAGGAAGGCGGCGCCGCGTACATGGCGGAGGCGCACGGCAAGCTCACCGGCCGTCCCGGCATCGCGTTCGTCACGCGCGGCCCCGGCGCATCGAACGCCGCCATCGGGATCCACACCGCGCAGCAGGATTCGACGCCGATGATCGTGTTCGTCGGCCAGGTCGGCAACGACTTCGTCGATCGCGAGGCGTTCCAGGAAGTCGACTATCGCCGCATGTACGGCAGCGTCGCCAAGTGGGCGGCGCAGATCGATCGCGCGGACCGCATCCCCGAGTACGTCGCGCACGCGTACCGCGTCGCGATGTCGGGCCGGCCGGGGCCCGTCGTGCTCGCGCTGCCCGAGGACATGCTGGGCGAGCGCGCCGAGTGCATCGATGCGCCGCGCGTGGAGGCGATCGATTCGGCGCCGGCGCCGGACGACGTGGCGCGTGCGCATGCACTGCTGGCCGATGCGCGTGCGCCGCTGGTGATCGTGGGCGGCAGCCGCTGGACCGCCGATGCGTGCGCGCGCCTCGCGGCGTGGGCGCAGCGCACCGGATTGCCCATCGCCGCGGCGTTCCGCCGCCAGGACCTCATCGACAACCGCCATCCCCACTACGTCGGCGACGTCGGCATCGGCATCAATCCGAAGCTCGCGGCGCACGTGCGCGACGCCGACGTGCTGCTCGTGATCGGCGAGCGGCTTGGCGAGATGACGACCGGCGGCTATACGCTGCTCGACGTGCCCGTGCCGCGGCAGAAGCTCGTGCACGTGCATCCGGCGCCCGAGGAGCTGGGACGTGTCTACCAGCCCGAAGTGGCGATCGCATCCACGCCGGGCGCGTTCCTCGCCGCGCTGGAATCGTTACCGGCGTTCGCGCGTCCCGAGTGGCCCGCGCTGACGGCGTCCGCGCACGCCGACCTCGACGCGTGGCGCGCGCCGCGGCCGGTCCCCGGCGCGGTGGATCTGTGGCAGGTCGTGCGCTGGCTCGACGAGCGCCTGCCCGACGACGCCATCGTCACCAACGGCGCGGGCAACTACACGACGTGGATGCATCGCCTCTTCCGCTATCGCGGCCCCGGCGGGCAGCTCGCGCCCTACTCCGGCGCGATGGGCTACGGCGTGCCGGCCGCGGTGGCGGCGAAGGCGCTCTACCCGCAGCGCACCGTGCTGTCGTGGAACGGCGATGGCTGCTTCCTCATGAACGGGCAGGAGCTCGCGACGGCGGTGCAATACGAGCTGCCGGTGATCTTCGCGGTCATCGACAACGGCATGTACGGCACGATCCGCATGCACCAGGAGCGCCGCTATCCGGCGCGCGTGCACGGCACGCATCTCGTGAACCCCGACTTCGCGGCGCTCGCGCGTGCGTACGGTGCGCACGGCGAGACGGTCGTCGACACCGCCGGCTTCGCGCCCGCGTTCGAGCGTGCCGCAGCCGCCGGCCGGCCGGCGCTGCTGCACGTCAAGGTGGATCCGCAGGCGCTGACGATGGGCGCGTCGCTGGACGCGCTGCGCGCGCAGGGTGTCGCGGCGCGCGGCGCCTGATCGCCGCTAGCGAGCGGCAACGCCCGGGGCCGAGGGCGCGGTCGTGCTGCCCGCGTTGCGCAGCGCCGACCCCAGCATGATCCGCCACACGCCGCCGTAGATCATCAGCACGCCGACCAGCACGCCGATGAACTGGATCGATCCCTCCGGCCAGTGGTTCGCGATCATGAGCGCGATCACGACCGACAGCACGCCGTCGAACACGACCCAGCCCCAGCCCTTGGTCGGTTTCAAGCGGAAACCGTGCAGGACTTCCGACACGCCGTTCGCCATCAGGAACGCGCCCAGCAGCAATGCCACCGACGTGATGCCGAGCGTGGGCCGCATCAGCATGAACACCCCGAGCAGGAACGTGAGGATCGCCGACAGGATGTGCAGCCGGAACCCGGGCGCCGCGCGGTTCTGCAGCGCGTAGACGATCTGCACGATCCCGCCGAACACGAAGAGCCACGCGAGCAGCAGCTCCGCGGCGAGCGCCGCGATCGGCGGCTCGAGGATCGCGAGCACGCCGGCGATCATCAGCAGCACGCCCCACACGATGACCCAAAGGCCCGCCTTGCGCATTTCCGGTGCCGTCGCTTCCGCCATGTCGCTCTCCCCGTGGTTCGAACCCCCTATCGTAGACCGTGGTTGCACGCGCAGGCAACGTTACGTTCGGCGTACGGCGCCGTGGCCCCTGGTGGCACAATGGAAGGATCGAGACGGGAGTGCGCAATGGCGGTCGGCGATCTGTTCGCCCTGACGGGCAAGGTGGCGCTGGTGACCGGCGGCTCGCGCGGCATCGGCCTCGCGATGGCGCAGGCACTGGGCGAGATGGGGGCCCGCGTGGCGCTGGTCGCGCGCAAGGAAGACGAGCTGGCGGCGGCCACCGCGCGGCTGCATGCGCTCGGCATCGAGGCGCACGCGATTGCCGCGGACCTGTCACAGCCTGCGGCCATCGCGCCCATCGTCGATGCTGCGGAGCAGGCGCTTGGTCCGGTCGACATCCTGCTCAACAACGCCGGCAACACGTGGGCCGCACCCGCCGAGAGCTATCCCGACGAGGCGTGGCGGCGCGTGATGAGCCTCAACGTCGACGCGCAGTTCTACCTCGCGCGCGAGGTCGCGCGGCGCATGATGATCCCGCGGCGTCGCGGCAAGATCATCAACGTCGCGTCGATCGCGGGCCTCTTCGCCAATCCGCCGGCGTGGCAGATGGGCACCATCGCGTACAACACGAGCAAGGCTGCGCTCATCCAGATGACGCGCGCGCTCGCGACCGAATGGGGCCGGCACGACATCAACGTGAACGCGATCTGCCCCGGCTTCTTCCCGACCAGGATGTCGCGCGGCGCGCTCGACCGCATCGAGGCGAGCGTGCTCGAGATGACGCCGCTCGGCCGGCTGGGCTCTGACCAGGATCTCATGGGCGTGGTCGTGTTCCTCGCGTCGGAGGCGTCGCGCCACGTCACCGGCCAAGCGCTCGTCGTCGACGGAGGGTGCACGCTTGCCTGACGCGGACGCGAACGTCGGCGCGACGCTCGTCGCGCCGGTCCACGCGATCGATCCGGAGCGCCTGGCCGCCTACCTGCGCGCGCACGTCGCGCCGTTTTCCGGCCCGCTCGCGATCCGGCAGTACCAGGGTGGACAGTCGAACCCGACGTATCGCATCACCGCCGGCAACCAGTCGTACGTCCTGCGGCGCAAGCCGCCGGGCACGCTGCTGCCGTCGGCGCACGCGGTCGATCGCGAATATCGCGTGATGCGCGCGCTCGCCGCCACCGGCGTGCCGGTGCCGCGCATGCTCGCGCTGTGCGTGGACGACAGCGTGCTCGGCACGGCGTTCTACGTGATGGAGTACGTGCGCGGCCGCGTGCTGTGGGACCCGACGCTGCCCGGCATGACGCGCGAGCAGCGCGCGGCGCACTACGACGAGTTCAATCGCGTCATCGCGACGCTGCACAACGTCGACTACGCGGTGATCGGCCTAGCCGACTACGGCCGCCCGGGCCAGTACGTCGAGCGGCAGATCGCGCGCTGGTCGAAGCAGTACGCCGCCGCGGGCATCGCGCCCATCCCCGCGATGGACCGCCTCATCGAGTGGCTGCCGCGGCACGTGCCGCCGGGCGACGAGACGAGCATCGTGCACGGCGACTTCCGCCTCGACAACATGATCTTCCATCCCACCGAGCCGCGCGTGCTCGCAGTGCTCGACTGGGAGCTCTCCACACTCGGGCACCCCGTCTCCGACTTCGCGTACCAGGTGATGGCGTGGCGGCTCACGCCCGGCGAGTTCCGCGGCATCGCAGGAGAGGATCTGGCGGCGCTCGGCATCCCGTCGGAAGACGAATACGTCGCGGCGTACTGCCGGCGCACCGGCCGTGCGCGCATCGAGCACTTCGAGGTCTATCTCATCTTCAACATGTTCCGGATCGCGGCGATCCTGCACGGCGTGCTCGCGCGCGCCGTGCACGGCAACGCCGCGAGCCAGGACGCGCTCGCCACCGGTAGCCGCGCACGGCTCGTCGCCGACGCCGCGTGGGCGATGGCGCAACGACTCTGATCGGACGCTCCATGGAATTCGCCCATTCGCCGAAGGTCCGCGACCTGCAGGCACGCGTCACGCGCTTCATGCAGGAGCACGTCTATCCCGCGGAGGCGGTGTACGCCGCGGAAGTGGCGGAGAACCGCGCGCGCGGCAATCCGTGGGTCGCGACGAAGGTCATGGAGATGCTGAAGGCGAAGGCGCGCGCGCAAGGCCTGTGGAACCTCTTCCTGCCGGAATCCGATCTCGGCGCGGGACTCACCAACGCCGAGTACGCGCCGCTGGCGGAGATCATGGGCCGCTCGTGGATCGGGCCGGAGGCGTTCAACTGCAATGCGCCCGACACCGGCAACATGGAGGTGCTGGTGCGCTACGGCACGCCCGAGCAGAAGGCGCAGTGGCTCACGCCGCTCTTGGCCGGCGAGATCCGCTCGGCGTTCGCGATGACCGAGCCCGCGGTGGCCTCCAGCGACGCGACCAACATCGAGGCGTCGATCGTGCGCGACGGCGATCACTACGTGATCAACGGGCGCAAGTGGTGGACGACCGGCGGGCCCGATCCGCGCTGCCGCATCCTGATCTTCATGGGCAAGACCGACCCCGCAAACCCGGACAGGCATCGCCAGCAGTCGATGATCCTCGTCCCGCTGGACACGCCCGGCGTGAAGCTCGTGCGTCCCCTGCCCGTCTTCGGCTACGACGACGCGCCGCACGGCCACGGCGAGTTCGATTTCGAGAACGTGCGCGTGCCGGTGTCCAACCTGTTGCTCGGCGAGGGCCGCGGCTTCGAGATCGCGCAGGGACGCCTGGGCCCGGGGCGCATCCATCACTGCATGCGGCTCATCGGGCAGGCGGAGCGCGCGCTCGAGATGATGTGCGCGCGGGCGGCGACGCGCGTCGCGTTCGGCAAGACCATTGCCGACCAGACCGTGACGCAGGAGCGCATCGCCGAGGCGCGCATCATGATCGACCAGTGCCGCCTGCTGGTGCTGCACGCGGCGTGGAAGATGGACACCGAAGGCAACAAGGCCGCGCGCAAGGACATCGCGATGATCAAGGTGGCGGCGCCGAACATGGCGTGCCAGGTCATCGACTGGGCGATGCAGGTGCACGGCGCCGCGGGCGTGTGCGACGACTTCCAGCTTGCGTTCTTCTACGCGCAGGCGCGCACGCTGCGCTTCGCCGACGGCCCCGACGAGGTGCACCGCAACCAGATTGCGCGGCTGGAGCTAGCGCCGTTCCGGCTGCCTAAGCCCGGATAACGCTAAAACCTGTTTCGTAATTCGCCAACGAAGGGCCACCGATGTTGGAAATTGTCGTTCCCGCGGAGGCGGGAACCTAGTGGCGTTGCAATGGAGGGACAAAAGACACTGGGTCCCCGCCTTCGCGGGGACGACAATGGGAATGGGCTCGATTCTCGGACAGGTCTAGTCGTGCGCGGCGGCGTGCGCACCGAGGTGGGTGCTGCGCCACTGGGCGGGCGTGGTCTGCGACCAGCGGCGGAACGCGCGCGTGAACGCGCTCGCATCCGCATAGCTCAGCGTGCCCGCGATGTGCACGACCGACAGGTCCGTGGTCTCGAGCAGGTGCCGCGCGACCTCGAACCGCACTTCGTCGACGAGCTGGCGGAACGTGGTGCCCTCGGCGCGCAGGCGCCGGTTGATGGTGCGCCGGTGCATCGCGAACACGTGCGCGAGCCGCTCCTCGGTCGCCTCGCCCGCGTGCACGAGCATGCGCAGCACGCGCCGCATGTGCTCCACGCCGCCGCGCGCGTTGCTCTCCGCCTCGCGGATCTGCTGCTCGAGCAGGCGGCGCACGCTCTCGTTCGCGTGGGGAAGGCGCACGTCGAGCCAGCGCGCGGCGAACACGATCGCGTTCTCGGTGGCGTCGAAGCGCACGGCGCGGCCGAATGCGCGGCGGTATGCCGCAGGATCCGCCGGTGGCGGACGCCGCATCTGCACGCTGACCGGCGCGAACTCGTTCCCGCACAGGGTGCGCAGGAGGTTGCAGCCGACCATGAGCGCGGCATCGGCGATGAGGTCGGCCGCGGCGACGCCGGACTGCGTGATCTCGTAGCCCAGTGTCGCGGTCGTGTCGTCGACGTGGAACGTGGGCTGGCCGCCGCGGTGGGCGAGCTCGCGGAACGTCACCAGGCCCTGCAGCGCGGTGCGCACGTCGGGCGAGTTCTGCATGTACGCGCCCAGCGTGCCGAGCGACTCGATGCGCGCCTCCGCCCCGATGCGCAGCCCGATGTCCGGCAATCCCGTGCGCTGCGCGCAGCTTGCGAACAGGCGGCCGAGCGTCGCGTAGGGAACGACGTTGTCGGGATCGTCGAAGACCGCGAGCGTGATGCCCGCGTCGGCCATCACCACCGCCGGATCCACGGACAGGCTGCGCAGCAGTCCCGGGATGGCCATGCACGGACCGATGCGGATGATTCCGTCGGCGATCGGGCGGCGCCCCCGCGCCACGTGGAGCAACGAATCCCGGACGGCAGTGGCCGCCATCGTCATCTAGGGAAAGCATTGGGCATGCGACAACTGTTCAATACGGCGCGAGTTGTGTCAAGGGCAAGCCCGCGCGAGCCTGCACTGTTATGCGGCAGATCAAGGTGCGACGTCGTTGCCGCGGCGCGCACCGCATGCCGCGGCGGCAGAACGTCGTGTCCGGGGCGTGCGCCGCAGCCTTGCGCCGGACGGCGGCTCAGGGCGGCGGGGGCGCGCGATGCCGGCTCGCGTCGGCGGCATCCTTGATGCGCTGGCAGCGCGCGACGATGTCGACCAGCACGCTGCCCGACCAGCCGAACGTGAAGAGGCCGGAGATCGCGATGATCGGCGCGACCATCTCCCAGCCGGGCGGCAGCACGAAGTTGCCGTAGCCCACGGTGGTGTACGTATTGCCCGCGAAGAATCCCGCGGCGCGCCAACTCCCCACGAGGCCGCCCTGCACGAGCGCGCTCGCCCACACGACGGTCTCCGCGAGATGGAGCAGCAGCAGCGCGAGCACCGACTGGGCCATCAGCAGGTCGGCGCGCCAGGTGCGCGGATGCAGCATGATGACCTTGCTGCGCTTCGCCACGTGGCCGGTGACGGCGCGCACGCCGGCCGCGTGGATGAGGATGACGAGGAGCAGCATGCCGCCGCCGAACGCGACGTCCGCGGCCGGGATGACCTGCGCGAGGTGCTGCAGCGCGGGCACCTGCTCGAGGTTGGCGACGTCCGACGAGAGTGTGCCGCCCAAGGTGCGGCCGGCGGCGGCGCCGGGGTCGGCTTGCGCGACGAACATGGCGGAGGATGCGGTCACGGCGATGCGGGGCAGGAATGCGAGGCCCGCATGATCGCCCGCCGCCGCGGTGCGCCGCAACGCTGCGTGCGCTGCGGCCGCGCGACGCTCAGGGCCACGCCCGGGCGACGATGGCCTGCGCGTCCGCGCCCGCCGGCAGCGTGCCGGCCATGCCGCCGCCGAAGCGCTGCGGGGCCAGGCGCGAGGCGCAGAATGCGTCCGCCACGAACGCCGGTGCATGTCGCACCAGCAGCGCGCCCTGCATCGCCAGCGCGAGCGCCTGCACGAGCGTGCGGGCCTCGCTTTCCTGCGGCGCACCGGCCGCGAGCGCATCGTCGAGCGCCGCGACGTGCGCATCGAGGTGCGCGTTGCCGCCGCGGGCCGCGGCCAGCTCGTCGCGGATGGCGTCCGCGCAGCGCGGATCGCGCGCCAGCGCACGCACGACGTCGAGGGCCATCACGTTGCCGGCGCCTTCCCAGATCGAGTTGAGCGGCATCTGGCGATAGCAGCGCGCGAGCGGACCCTCCTCCACGTAGCCGTTGCCGCCCAGCACCTCCATCGCCTCGGCCGCCACCTGCGGGCCGCGCTTGCAAATCCAGAGCTTGGCGGCCGGCGTGAGCACGCGGCGGAGGAGCCGCTCGCGCTCGTCCGCGGTCGACTCGAAGGTGCGCGCGAGGCGCAACGCGAGCGCGGTGGCCGCCTCCGACTCCAGCGCCAGGTCGGCGAGCACGTTGCGCATCAGCGGCTGCTCCGCGAGGCGCCTGCCGAACGCGTGGCGATGCCGCGCGTGATGCAGCGCCTGCACGACGGCGCCGCGAATCATCCCCGCGCTGCCGAGCGCGCAATCGAGGCGGCAGTAGGTGCCCATCTCGAGGATGGTCGGAATGCCGCGGCCTTCCTCGCCGACGAGCTCGGCGTAGGCGTCGTCGAACTCGACCTCCGAGCTCGCATTGCTGCGGTCGCCGAGCTTGTCCTTCAGGCGCGCGATGCGCAGCGCATTTACCGTGCCGTCGGGCGTGAAGCGCGGCAGCAGGAAGCACGTCGGGCCGGCTTGCGCCTGGGCGAGCACGAGGAACGCATCGCACATCGGCGCCGAGAAGAACCACTTGTGCCCGGTGAGGCTATAGACGCGCCCGCCCGCCGGCACGGCGCGCGTGGTGTTGGCGCGCACGTCCGACCCGCCCTGCTTCTCGGTCATGCCCATCCCGAGCGTCACGCCGCGCTTCATCGACGCGGGCAGGAAGCGCGCGTCGTACGCGCACGCGGTGACGCGCGGCACCCACGCCGGCGCCAGCGCGGCATCGCGGGCGAGCGCCGGCACGCTCGCATAGGTCATCGTCGTCGGGCACAACGTGCCGTCCTCGACTTGGGCGTACATGAGATACAGCGCGGCGCGCTTGACGTGCGCGCCGGCGGCCGGATGCGCCCACGGTCCGCCGGCCGCGCCGTGGCGCGCGAGCCAGTCCATGAGCGCGTGGTACGCGGGGTGGAACTCGACGACGTCGCGCCGGTGGCCCTGCGTGTCGTACGCGCGCAACACGGGCACGACACGATTCGCCTCGTCGGCCAGCGCCTGCATGTCCGCGGAGCCCAGCTCGGCCCCGCGCTCGGCGAGCCAGCCGGCAGCATCGTGCGCGCCTTCGCGCGCCACCGCCTCGCCCAGCGCGGCGTCGGTGGTGAACCGGTTGTGCCCGCATAGCGGCGCGACGGTGTTGAAGACCTCGTGGGTGGCGGTGGGCATCGTGGATACGGGGGACGTCCGCGTGGCGCGGATCGACAAGGAACGAGAACGCGGCCTGGCGTACGATAGTACGTCTGCCCGCTTGCCCTCACCACCATGTCCCGCACAGTCCTCGTCGTCGGGGTCGGCATGATCCCGTTCGCCAAGCCGGGCGCCTCCGCGCCCTATCCCGTGATGGCCGCCACGGCCACGCGCGCCGCGCTCGCCGATGCCGGCCTCGCCTATGACGGCGTGGAGCAGGCCTACGCCGGCTACGTGTACGGCGATTCGACCGCCGGCCAGCGCGCGCTCTACGAGGTGGGGATGACCGGCATTCCCATCGTCAACGTCAACAACAACTGCTCGACCGGCTCGACCGCGCTGTTCCTCGCGCGGCAGGCCGTCGCGAGCGGCGCCGCCGAGTGCGTGCTCGCGCTGGGCTTCGAGCAGATGCAGCAGGGCGCGCTCACCGCCAAGTTCCCCGACCGCCCCACGCCGTTCGAGCGTTTCGACGAGGAGACGGAAGCGCTGGTCGGCCTGCCCGGTGTTCCCCTCGCGCTGCGCTACTTCGGCGGCGCGGGCATCGAGCACATGCGCCGCTACGGCACGCGCATGGAGACGTTCGCGGAAATCCGCGCCAAGGCGAGCCGGCACGCGGCGCGCAACCCGCTCGCGCTGTTCCGCACCGTGGTGACGGCCGACGACGTGATGGCCTCGCCGGTGATGATCCCCGGCGTGATGACGCGCCTGATGGCCTGCCCGCCGACCTGCGGCGCTGCGGCCGCCATCCTCGTCTCGGAAGACTTCGCGCGCCGCCACGGCATGACGCCACGCGTCGCGATCGCGGCGCAGGCGATGACCACCGACACGCCGTCGACGTTCGACTCGCACGACATGATGCGCGTGGTCGGCTACGACATGGCGCGCGCGGCGGCACACGCGACGTACGAGCAGGCGGGCATCGGCCCCGACGACGTCGACGTCGTCGAGCTGCACGACTGCTTCGCGCACAACGAGCTCATCAGCTACGAGGCGCTGGGTCTGTGCCCCGAAGGCGGCGGCGAGAAGTTCGTGCGCGACGGCGACAACACCTACGGCGGGCGCGTCGTCACCAATCCCTCGGGCGGCCTTTTGTCGAAGGGTCATCCGCTCGGCGCCACCGGGCTCGCGCAATGCTTCGAGCTCACGCTGCAGCTGCGCGGCGAGGCCGGCGAGCGCCAGGTGCCCGGCGCGCGCGTGGGCCTCCAGCACAACCTGGGCCTCGGCGGCGCGTGCGTCACCACGCTTTATCGCGCGGCCTGACGCCGCGTTCCTTCTTCCTTTCACTGCCCACGACGATGATGACGACACGATCCTGCTGCGGCACGCTGGCCCTCGCGCTCACGCTCGGTGCGCTGGCCGGCGGCGCCCTCGCCCAGGCGCCTGCGAATCCCTCGCCCGGTGCCACCCAGGCCGCGACACCCGCGCCGCCGTGGCCGCGCGTGGTGGACCTCGCCACCGGCCAGGTGCTCGCCTACCAGCCGCAGGTCGAAAGCTGGAAGGACAACCAGCTCGCGTTCCGCGCGGCGCTCGCCTACAAGGCCGACGGGTCGAAGGACCAGGCGTTCGGCGTCGTCTTCGCCACCACGCGCACGCAGGTCGACCGCGGCACGCGCACGGTGGTGTTCGAGGACCTGCGCATCACGAAGCTCGACTTCCCGACGCTGCCCGATCGCGGCGCGGGCTTCGCGGGCGAGCTCACGAAAGAGTTCGCGGCCAGGGTGCGCACGATGTCCCTCGACGCGCTGCAGGCCTCGCTCGCGGCGGCCGGCGTGAAGCCCGAGACCGTCGCGGTGGCCAACACGCCGCCGCAGGTCATCGTCAGCAACTCGCCGGCGATCCTGGTGCCGATCGACGGCGCGCCCGTGTGGAAGCCGGTGCCCGGCAACAGCGACGTGCAGCGCGTCATCAACACGCGCGCGCTGATCCTGCAGACGGGCCTCGACCAGGCGCTCTACCTGCATGTGTACGACGGCTGGCTGACCGCGTCGTCGCTGCAGGGCCCGTGGACGCAGGGCTTCATCCGCCCGCGCATCCAGGGCCGCCTCGACGCCGTGGCGCAATCCCTAGGCAAGGCGGGCAGCGTCGACCTCCTCACCGGCGGCGCGAACGCCAATCCGAAGCCGTCGCTCGCCAACGGCGTGCCGGCCATCTACACGAGCCAGGTGCCCGCGGAGCTCATTGTGTTCAAGGGCCAGCCGGATTTCGTGCCGATCATCGGCACGCAGCTCCTGTGGGCGTCGAACACGACGAGCGACGTCCTCGTCGACACCGCCGACAGCAACTACTACGCGCTGCTCGCGGGGCGCTGGTTCAAGGCGGCGGCGCTGACCGGGCCGTGGACGTTCGTCGCGAGCAATGCGCTGCCGGCCGATTTCGCGCGCATTCCGCCGCAGTCGCTGGCGGGCGCGGTGCTGCCCACGGTGGCGGGCACGCCGCAGGCGCGGGCCGCGGTCATCGAGAACTCGATCCCGCAGACCGCGACGGTGCCGCGCAGGAACGGCCCGACCTTCACGCCGAACTTCGACGGCCCGCCGCAGTACCAGCCGATCGCCGGCACCGCGATGTCGTACGTCGCGAATTCGTCGGAGCCGATCATCCAAGTCGCGCCGAACGCGTACTACGCGGTGGTCGCGGGCGTGTGGTTCACCGCGGCGCAGATCACCGGGCCGTGGACGATCGCGACCAGCGTGCCCCCTGCGATCTACACGATCCCGCCGTCGTCGCCGGTCTACTACGTCACCTACGTCCGCGTGTACAACTACACGCCCGACTACGTCTACGTCGGCTACACGCCCGGCTACCTCGGCACCGTCGTGTCGCCCGAAGGCACGGTCGTCTACGGCACCGGCTACGCGTACGCGCCGTGGGTCGGCAGCGTGTGGTATCCGCCGCCGTACACGTACTACGTCGCGGCGCAGCCCGTGTACAACCCCTACGTCGGCTTCACGTTCGGCTTCGCGATGGGGCTCGCCACCGCCGCGTGGACCGAGCCGTACTGGGGCGGCGCGTACTACCACCCGACCTACTGGGGCGGCTACCCGTGCTGCGGGTCGGCGAGCGCCAACGTGTACGGCCACTGGGGCGCCACCACGTACTCCGGCACGCGCACGTGGTACGGCGGCGGCGGTGTCGCGGGCACCACCGCGTCGGGCAGCTACTACAACGCGCGCACGGGCTCGTCGGGCACGTACAACGCGGGCCGCCAGTACAACGCGTACACCGGCAACGCGACGCGCGGCTACGACCGCACGGTGAACGGTGCCGCGGGCGGCTCGGCCGACGTCGCGCGCGCCTCGAACTACAACGTGTACAGCGGCCAGCGCTCGACGGGCTCCAGCGTGTCCGGCACCACCGCGGGCGGCAGCACGTACCAGCGCTCGGGTGCGACGACCGCGGGCCCCGAGGGCTACGCGCACGCCGGCGAAGGCTCGACGTACAACGCGAAGACGGGCAAGACCAACACGTGGGACACCGCGTCGGTCGGCAACAACCACTACGCCGACGTCAACGGCAACGTCTACAAGAACACCGGCGACGGCTGGCAGCAGCATTCGTCGGGCGGGTGGTCGAGCGCCGGCGGCGACACGTCGTGGGCCGATCGCGAATCGCAGGCACGCGCAGGCGGCGAGAGCTTCGGGGGCGACCGCTGGGGCGGCGGCGGCAGCAGCTTCGGCGGTGACCGGTTCGGCGGCGGCGATCGCTTTGGCGGCGGCGGTGGCGGCGGCTGGGGCGGGCGCTTCGGAGGCGGTGGCGGAGGCGGGTTCCGCGGCGGCCGGCGCTAGCGCTTGGCCGTACTTCAGCCGGCGTCGCGCGCGCCGGCGACGAAGAAGTCGACCATGAGGTCGCGCACCTGCGCGAACATGTCGGCGCCGGTCATCGTCGTGCAGCCGCGTGCGCGGGCCGCGACGAGCAGCGGCGTCACGACCGGCGCGGTGACGACGTCGCCGACGAACATCGCCGCGGTGAGCCGCGCCGTCGCGACCGGCAGCGGATCGCGCGCACGCATGCCGGCCGGCGTTGCGTTCAGCACGACATCCATGCCCGCGGGATCGGGGCCGCCCGCCTCCACGCGCGCGCTGTCGAGCGCCGCGAGGCGTGCGACGAGCGCGTCGCGGCGCGACAAGCTCTCGTCGTGTATCGCGAGCATCGCGACGCCCGCCTCGACCAGCGCATGGGCCATCGCAGTGCCGGCGCCGCCTGCGCCCACCAGCAGCACGCGCTTGCCGCGCGGGTCGCAGCCCAGTTGCCGCATGCCGCTCACGTAGCCCAGGCCGTCGAACATGTCGCCTTCCCACGCACCGTCGGGCGTGCGGCGCATCGCGTTCACCGCGCCTAAGAACCGCGCGCGCGCCGACATGCGTGCGCACAGGTCGCACGCCGCGAACTTGTGCGGCACCGTGACGATCGCGCCATCGACGTTGCGTGCCGATTGCAGTCCTGCGAAGAACGCGCGCAGGCCGGCCGGCGGCACGCGGAACGGCACCACGATCGCGTCGTGGCCGCGTGTGCGCAGCGCCTGCGTCACACCCGCCGGCGATTTCACCTGCGCCACGGGATCGCCGACGATCGCGTAGACGCGCAGCGCGCCGGACAGCATCTCGGGAGTCATCGCAGGGCCTCGCGGCGGCGGGGAGCCGTCATCGTACCGGCGACGCGCGCACCGCGGGCGAACGTGCGCGACCGCGCGCGCACCCGTGCTAAGCTGCCACGCCCCGCGGCGGGCACGCCTGCCTGCCGCCCGCGCGCCATGGCCGCCCGTCCCGCGCAACGCCCGCCCGCCGCCCCGCACGCCCGCGCCGCCTCCGGCGGCGGATGGCGCAAGCGCCTGTATCGCCATCTCGCCGACCGCACGCTGCGCCGGCGGATGGTGCTGGTGCTGGCCACGATGGCGGCGATCGGCCTCCTCGCCGCTGCGAAGGGGCTCATCGGGTTCTACGTGTTCCAGCAGAAGTCGACGCGCTTCGAGGTCGGGCTGCTGATCGTCGGGCTGATGGCCGCGCTGTTCGCGATCGGCGAGCGGCGCGTCGCGTCCGCGCTGGAAGCGCGCTTCTCGCGCAACGCCCGCCGGCATCGCGAGGGCCTCGCGGCGCTCGGCGACGAGATCGCGACGCTCACCGACCGGCGCGAGATCGAGCAGCGTCTCGTGGCGGGGCTCGACGCGCTGTTCGCGACCACCGGCACGGTGCTCTACATCGGCGACGGCGAGCACGGCTACGCGGTGGCCGCGCACAGTTGCCCGGAGCCGCCGGCGCTGCTCGCGGCCGACGACCCGCTGGTGACGCAGCTGCGCGACCGGCGAGTGCCGGTCGCACCGGCCGACGTCGGCTCCGCGATCACCGCCCCGCTCGCGTGGCCACTGCGTGCGCGCGGCCGCCTGATCGGCGTGCTGGCGGCGGGCGAGCACGAGTACATCGAGTCGTTCGACCCGCGCGAGGTGGAAGCGGTGACGGCCCTCGCCGACGCGACGTCGGCCAACCTCACGCTCGTCGATCCCGCGCTCATCGCGCACGCACCGCACCGCACGCCGAACAACCTGCCGCCCGAGGGCGGGACGTTCGTCGGCCGCGAGACCGACCTCGCGCAGTGCACCGCGCTCCTGGGTAGCGCCCGCGTGCTCACGCTCACGGGCTTCGGCGGCGCGGGCAAGTCGCGGCTCGCGCTGCGCGTCGCCGAGGAGCTGCTCGCGGCGTATCCCGCCGGCGTGTGGTGGGTGGACGTCGCGCACGTCGCCGACGACGCGCACGTGGCCGCGGCCGTCGCGGGTGCGGTCGGCGTGCCCGAGACGCGCGGCATGACGCTGACCGAGCAGCTCGTGCAGCGCTTCGGCCAGCGCGCGGTGCTGATCGTGCTCGACACCTGCGAGCACGTGCGCGCCGGCTGCCGCGAGCTCGTGGCCGGCCTCACCGCGGGCTGCCGACTGCTCGGCGTGATCGCGACGAGCCAGGCGCCGCTCGGCGTCGCCGACGAAGCGACGTACGTCGTCGGCCCGCTCGGCCTGCCCGCCGGCGACGACGATGCCGCGGCGCGCGCGCGCAGCGACGCCGTGCGCCTATTCGTCGACCGTGCGCGGCGCGCGGTGCCGGGGTTCACCCCGGATGCCGCTGACCTCGCGACGATCGCGGACATCGTGCGCAAGCTCGACGGCATCCCGCTCGCGATCGAACTCGCCGCAGCGCGCGTGAAGGTGCTGTCGCTGCCCGCGCTCGACGACCACCTCGCGCAGAGCCTGCGGCTCCTCACCGGCGGCACGGCCACCGATGGCCGCCACGCGACGATGCGCGCGTCGCTCGAGTGGACGCACGATCACCTCGGCGCGGCGGAGCAGCAGCTCGCGCGCCGGCTGTCGGTGTTCGCCGGCAGCTTCACGCTGGCGGCCGCCGCCCGCGTCGCAAACGGCGACGACGACGAGCTCGCGCTGCTCGACACGCTGACCGCGCTCGCCGATCACTCGGTGGTCGCGATCGAGCGCGACGCCGGCCGCGAGCCGCGCTACCGGCTGCCCGCGACAATGCGCGAGTTCGCGCAGGAGAAGCTCGCGGCGAGCGGTGAGGCCGATGTCGTCGCCCGCCGTCACCGCGACTGCTTCGTGCAGTTCGCGCAAGCGCAGGCGCCGCGGCTCGCGACGCGCGATGCGGCCGCGGCGCTGGCGGCGCTCGAACGCGACTTCGACAACCTGATGGCCGCGCACGCGTGCTGCCTGCGCACGGCCGACGGCGGCGAGCCGGGACTGCAGCTCGCGCTCGCGCTGTGCGAATACTGGCGCGACCGCGGCCTCCTCACGCGCGGCGCGGAGGTGATGGCCGCGGCGCTCGCGCATCCGGGTGCACAGGCGCCGTCGCCGTTGCGCGCCGCGCTGCTGCTCGCGGCGGCGCGCCACGCGCACCTGCGCGGCGATGCGGTGGCCGCGCGCGGCTACCTCGACTCCGCCCTCGCCCTGGCGCGCGCGCACGCGCTGCCGGCGCTGCTGGCGAACGGGCAGGCACTCGACGGAATGCTGCTGCACGCCGCCGGCGACGATGCGCGCGGACGCGAGGCGCTCGGCGCGGCGGTGCGGCTCGCGCGCACGGTGGACGACGGCGGCGCGACGCTGCGCGACGTGCAGGACGACGTCGCCGCCTTCCATCGCGAGCGCGGCGCGCTCGACGACGCGGCGGCGGCCATGAAGGAAGCGCTGGCGCTCGCGCGCACGGCGGGCGACGTTCCGGCGCTGCACCTCGCGCTGCGCGATGCGGCGCGGCTCGCGGTCGAGCAGCGTCACGACGACGAAGCGGCGCGCCTGCTCGCCGAGGCGCTCGCGCACGCGCGCGCGACCGACGCCCGCTTCGACGGCGAGAACGACCTCGAGATCGCTGGCGAGCTCGCGGCATTGCGCGGCGACTGGCTCCGCGCCGCCCGCTACGCCGGCGCGGCCGACGCCGCGGCAGCGGCGATGGGCAGCGCCCGCGCGCTGCGCGACGACGCCGTCACGCGCGCCGACCTGGCCCGCGTGCGCGAGGCACTCGGCGACGCCGCGTACGCGGACGCCTACGCCGCCGGCCAGCGCTGGCCGCTCGCCGACGCGCTGGCCGACGCGCACGCGTGGCTCGCCTCCCCGTAGGTTGCGAGGCGTCGTTCTGGCATACTCGCCCACCATCGAGTGCGGCGGTCGGGTTTGCCCCCCAAGAGGCGATCGCGAGACAACCATGGACGACACGACCCACATGGAGCGCCTCGGGCGCTACCAGATCCGCGAGATCATCGGCGAAGGCGCGATGGCCTGCGTGTACAAGGCGTTCGATCCGGAGATCAACCGCGCGCTCGCCATCAAGCTCTTGAAGGCGCAGCTCCGCCTCGACGGCGAATACCGCAACCGTTTCCTGCGCGAAGCCAAGGGCGCGGGCGTGCTCTCGCACCCGAACATCGTGACGGTGTTCGACGTGGGCGAGGACCAGGGCCATCCGTACATCGCGATGGAGCTGGTCGAAGGCCAGACGCTCGCCGAGGCGCTCAAAGCGCGGCAGGCGCTGTCCACGCGCGACATCGTCGAGATCGGCATCCAGCTCGCGCGCGCGCTCGACTACGCGCACAAGAAGGGCATCGTCCACCGCGACGTGAAGCCGGGCAACATCATGCGGCTGACCGACAGCAACACGATCAAGGTCGCGGACTTCGGCATCTGCCGCATCGACGGCAGCGACACCGGCGACGCGACGCAGCAGACGCAGATCGGCAACGTGCTCGGCACGCCGCACTACATGTCGCCCGAGCAGGTGGTGGGCGAGAAGGTCGACTCGCGCTCCGACCTCTTCTCGGCCGGCGTGGTGCTCTACCAGCTCCTGACCGGCCACCTGCCGTTCGAGGGCGACACGCTGATCAGCGTCGCCTACAAGATCACGAAGACCGATCCGCCGTCGCTCGACAAGGTGCGTGGCGACCTGCCGCTGTCGCTGCGCCGGATCATCGAGCGTGCGCTCAAGAAGCAGCCGGAGAAGCGCTTCCAGAGCGGCGAGGAGTTCGCGCAGGCGTTGCAGGGCGTGGCGCGCGAGTTGGACGAGGAAGGCCAGAAGAAGGGCCGCACGCGCGGCATCCCGATGGCCGTGCGCTGGGCGCTGACGATGGCCGGCGTGGTCGCGATCACGATGACGATCACCGCCACCATCCTCTACAAGCAGCAGTACGCGGCGATGATGGATCAGGTGAAGGACTACGGCGGCTCGCTCGCCAAGTTCACCGCCACGCAGAACGCCGTGCCGCTGCTGTCCGAGGACTGGGCGGCGATGGACGTGTTCGTGCAGGAGGCGCTCGGCCGCCAGCAGAACTTCAGCTACATGAACGTGGTGGACCACCAGGGCATCGTGCGCGCGAGCAACGTAGCCGCCGACGTCAACAACAAGTACGTGGCGCCCGAGGCCGCGCCGGTCCCGTCGAGCGATCCCGGCGTGACCGTGACCAGCCTGCGCATCCAGGACGGCCGGCAAGTGCTCGACTTCTCCGCGCCGGTGCTGTTCCAGGGCAAGACCATCGGCACCGTGCACCTCGGCATCTACGAGGCGCCGCTCACGCGCGTGGCCAACCTCGTGCTGGTGCTGCTCGCGATCCTGACCGTCGTCACCGTCGCGGCGGTGGCGGGCGGCACCTACCTCCTCGCACAGCGGCTCGCGGTGCCGATCCGCGTGCTGCGCAATTCGCTCGCCGAGCTCGCCAACGGCCGCTACGACTACCGCATCGCCGAGGTGCGCAAGGACGAGTTCGGCGACCTCTTCGCGGAGTTCGACAAGACTGCCGCGGCGATCGAGAAGCGGCACGAGTCGGACGCCACGCTCGCGCCGGGCACCGACCATGGGACCGGTGGCCGCTGACGTGCGGCTCCTGCTGGCGCTGGCGCTCGCCGCCGCCCTCGCGGGCTGCGCGACCACACCTCCGCCCGCGCCCACGCCGAGCGCCGCGCCGGTCGCGGCGGCCGTCGACGACGGCCCGCTGCTCGCGCGCGACGACGACTTCGCGGTCGTCACCGTGCAGCCCGGCGACACGCTCGCCACCCTTGCCCAGCGATACGCGGGCGACGCCTCGCGCGCGTGGTGGATTGCGCAGTTCAACAACGTCGCGACGGTGCGCCCGGGCCAAGTGCTCGTGGTGCCGCTACGCATGCGCAACCCGGTCGGCGTGCAGGCGAACGGCTACCAGGCGGTACCGATCCTCTGCTACCACCGGTTCGGCGCGAAGGCGTCGAAGCTCAACGTCACCGCCGCCGCCTTCGAGGCGCAGATGGATTACCTCGCGCGCAACGGCTACACGGTGATCCCGCTGCAGCGCCTCGCGCGCTTCCTCGATGGCAAGGAGGCGCTGCCGCCGAAGTCGGTGGTCGTGACGATCGACGACGGCTATCGCTCGACGTACGAGATCGCGTACCCGGTGCTGAAGAAGTTCGGGTTCCCGGCCACCGTGTTTCTCTATACCGATTTCGTCGGCGCGTCGGACGCGATGACCTGGGCGCAGATGAAGGACATGATGGCGGGCGGCCTGGTCGAGATCCAGCCGCATTCGAAGTCGCACGCGAACCTCACGCAGCGGCTGCCGGGCGAGTCCGACGCGCGCTACCGCGAGCGCATCCGGCGCGAGGTGGACGCGCCGATCGCCGCGCTGCGCGAGCGCCTCGCCGACGCGAGCTTCACCTACGCGTACCCGTACGGCGACGTGAACGAGTACGTGGTCGACCTCCTCGTGAAGCAGAACGTCGCGCAGGGCGTCACGGTCACGCCGGGCGGCAATCCGTTCTACGCGTATCCGTACATGCTCCGCCGCAGCATGGTCTTCGGCAACGAGGACCTCGACGCGTTCAAGGCGAAGCTCGTGACGTTCGTGCGGACCGCCTCGCGCTGACGATGCGCGTGCTGCCATCCCGGGGTGCCTGCGTCGCGCTCGCGCTGCTGCTCGGCGCGTGCGCACAGGCGCCGGTCGAGCCGCCTGCGGCGCCGGCCGCGCCGATGACGGCACCGGCGGTCAGTGCGTCCACCGCCGAGGCCCTCGCCCGCTACCGCAAGGCCGCGGAGGCGGCGCGCCAGGCGGGCGATCTCGCGACCGCCGCGGCGCAGTGGCAGGTGGTGACCCTGCTCGCGCCCGGCGACGAGACCGCGCGACGCGAGCTCGCGGCGGTGCGCGCGGCGATCGCGAAGGAAGCGCGCGAGCAGCTCGCCGCCGGCCAGTCCGCCCTGGCGGCCAACGACGTCGAGCGCGCCACGCACGCGTTCCTGCGCGTGCTGGCCGTCGATCCCACGCAGCCCGATGCGGCGAAGGCGCTGCGCGAGATCGACCGCCGCCGCTTCACGCGCATCCAGGCCGACCGCGCGGCCAAGGTGACCGCGCAGGAGCAGGCGGCGCAGCGCGGCCCGGCACGGCCGGCCGCGGCCACCAATGGCGACGCCGACGGCTTCGACGTCGAGCAGGCGCTCGAGATGTTCCGCGCCGGCGACTCGGCCGGCGGCCTACGTGACCTCAAGGCGTACGTCGACGCCAATCCGGGCAATCGCGCGGCACGCCAGCGCATCGCGAACGCGGTGGCCGACCGCGGCAAGGAGCTCGAGGACAAGGGTGCGCGCGAGGAAGCGCTCGGCCTCTACGAGCAGGCGAGCGCGCTGCGCGGCGACGCCGGCGGCGCGTGGGTCACACGCGCGGCGGCGCTGCGCAAGGCGCTGTCGCGCGATTATTTCGACAAGGGCTCGCGCGCGTTCAACAGCAACCTCGCGCAGGCGATCGCGCTGCTCGAGACGAGTGTCCGCTACGATCCGGCCAATGCCATAGCGGCGGCGAAGCTCAAGGATGCGCGGGCGGCGCAAGCGAAGTTGAATTCGATCAAGTAGTGGGTGGGGTGCGCGTCGGGGTGGTGGTGACGCGCGCATCGGTGAGTTTTGCCAGCGCTTGCTGCCCCTCACCCCAACCCTCTCCCCGCAAGCGGGGCGAGGGAGCTTCTGGGGCGCTTCGCGTTACAGGGCGGGAACTTGGGGCGCTGAGCGTTCACGCCACCGCTACAACGAAGACCTCCCTCGCCCCCGAAGGGGGAGAGGGTTGGGGTGAGGGGCGGGGACGGCGCACAACGCAACCGCAAGCAGAGGCATTCAGTCCACCAGCAGCGCGCGACCGAACGGCGCGCGTAGCGCGCTCATGAGCGGCGCGCTTCGTAGGTTTTGCTACGGGAAAACCGCCCGGCCGCCCGAAGGTTTTCCCGCTGACTAATCCGGCCGCAAAACGCGCAACGCCGAACCAACATCATCCACCGAACGCACGAAGCGCGTTTTGCGGACGTATGGATTACTTCGCCCCAAACTTCTCCGCCAGCTTCTTGCGCAGGTCGATCGCCCGCTCGCGCTCGAGCTTCGCCTTCTGATTGTTGGGCTCCAGCGCCAGCACGCGGTCCCACTTGCCGATCGCCTCGTCGAGGTTCTGTCGCTGGAACGCCTGCGTGGCCTCGCGTTCGTACTTGCGCGCGAGCTGGTTGCGCATCGCGTCGCGTTGCGCGGTCGCGTCCCGGTTGCCCGGATCGCGCAGCGCCGCTTCGCGGTAGGCGTCGTAGGCGCCTTCGATGTTGCCCGCCTTCTGCAGGTCCTGCCCCTGCTGCATCAGCGCAACCGCGGCGCTGCGCGGCGTCGCGACGTCGGGCGCGGCCTTCGCGGCCTCCTCGGCGGGCTCGGGTGCAGCGGACACGGCCGGCTTCGGCGGCACCTGCCCCGCCGCGGGCGCGCGTCCCGGCACCTTGATGACCTGCCCGGCGGCGAGCTTGCTCGGGTTCGGGATGTCGTTGTACTTGGCGAGGATGTGGAACTTGAAGCGGTCGCCCATGTACTGCTGCGCGATCTTGGACAGCGAGTCGTCGCGCTGCACGGTGTAGCGGAAGAAGACCGTGCCGAGCTCCTTCTGCGGGTCGGCCTTGATCTGCTCCATCATCTTCTTCGCGAGGTCGCTGTTGGGCTCCAGCGCCAGCGCCTGCTCGAGCGTGGTGCGCGCGCCCGGCTCGTCGCCGTTCTGCAGTTGCGCGATGGCCTCGAGCGTGAGCTTCTGCGCCTGTGCCTTGGCCTGCGCGGGCGTGAGCTCGGGCTTCGGCGGCTCGACGGGCTTGACGGGCTCCGGCGGCGGCGCAACCGGCGCGGGCGCCGGCGCGGGCTTCGGCGCCGGGGCCGGAGGCTCGCTCGCGCAACCTGCGAGCACGAGCGCCGCGATGGCCGCGAGGCCGCCGGCGCGATGAAGGAGGCACGTCATCGTCTTCTTGGTCATTGCATCCACCGCGAACATCCTGTCCGGGATCGTACCCAGGGCCGCGCGGGCCCGAAAGGCGAATAATGCGCGCCCCGCTCGCCGAAGATCAACCTCCGCCGGCCGCCGGCGGGCGCCATCGCCGTCACGCCGTGCGGCGCGCTGCCGCATCGCCGCAGAACACCGCCACCGCCGAGAAGTTGTCCTGCTCGCGGCCGCCGTTGGCGACGACGTCGCGCTCCATGTCGCGCAGCCACTCTGCGGGCGTCGCATGCCGCGCCAGTGCAGCCAACATCGAAACCTCGTTCACGTATTCCCAGAAGCCGTCGGTGCACAGCAAGAAGGCATCGCCGGGCTGCAGCGCCATGGGCGTCGCCTCGATGGTGGCCGTGTAGTCCTCCTCGTGCCCCAGCGCCGCGAAGAGGCGGCTGCGCTGCAGCGAGTCGCGCAGCGCCTCCTGCGCGAGGTAGCCCGCGTCGACCATCTTCTGCACGACGCTGTGGTCCTTGGTCTGCACCGCCACGCGCCCGTCGCGGAAGAGGTAGAGCCGCGTGTCGCCGACGTGGCCCCACACCGCCGAGTTGTGCACGGTGTCGATCGCGAGCACCGTCGCCGTCGCGCGCATGCGGGCGAGCACGTCGCGCGTCTGCTGCTGGTCGACGATCGCGCGATGCGCGGCCTTCAGCGCGAACTCGATCTCCTCGCCGGTGCAGAACGGTGCTTCCTGGAAGTGGGTGAGGATGACGCGCACCGCGAGCTTGCTCGCGACGTCGCCGCCGCCGTGGCCGCCGGCGCCGTCGCTGACGACGCAGAAGCAGCCGCCGTCGCCGGTCCAGAAGCCGCACGCGTCCTCGTTGACGCCGCGGCCTCCGGGATTGGACAACACGGCGACTTCGAGCTGCATGCGCGCTCCTATCCCGGGGTGTCCGAGGGTGCGCTGCCCGCAGGCCGCGTCTTGGCCTGGTACGCGCGCAGGAATTCCTCGCCGAACAGGAAGTGGAAGTCGGTCTCCGCCTCCTTCGCGATCTGGCCGTACAGCTCCTCGTACATGTTCCAGAGCTTCGCCTTGTTGTTCATCGGCAGGAACGAGCTGCCCGACGAGCTCTCCGACAGCCGCGCCTCCAGCTTCGCGGGGTCGAAGCGCGCGAGCACCGCGGTGAGCGCGGCGCGCATGCCCGCGACGAACCCTTCCTGGTGCGTGCGCAGGCTCGCCCGCGCATCGGCGAGGCTGCGCAGCGGCGGCATGAACCCCTGCCCGTGCGGCAGCAGCAGGTGCGAGAGCGCGGCCTCGAGGCCGGGCGAGAACTTGAGCGGATTGTTGTCGGCGGCGACGATCACCGTCGCGTCGGCGCGCACCTCGCGCTTGGCGTGCGCGCGCGCCGCGAGGAGATCGAGCAGCCCCTGCATCGTCTCGCGCATCACCTCGCCGACCTCGCGCATGAGCGCGGGCGTCATGCCGCCGGGCACGGCGATGTCGGGAACGCCGGCGCCGCGCAGCAGCGCGGCGAGCAGCGCGTCCTCTTGCTCGGGTGTGTTCGTCGGCGGGACGGGTGGCTCCGCACGCGGCGCGGGTGGCGCGCCCGTCGCCGGCAGCGGCTCCTCGTTCTCCGGCGACGGCACGATGATGGTGGCGATGCGATTCTGCGGCACCGCGCGGCCGTCCTCCGACCACGAGAGCATCGTGCCCTGGCGCAGGATGGTGGTGGTGTCGTCCTCGTCGTGCGCGCCGGCCGGCGCATCGAGCCCCACCACGCGCAGCAGGTAGCCCGCGATCCGCAGCTCGTCCCCGTGGGCCAGCGGATGCTCCTGGCCGCGTCCGGGCGCCTTGCCGTTGACGACCAGCGCGACGGTGGTGCCCTGGTCCTTCACGTGGAAGCGGCCGTCGCGGCAGCCGACGATCACGTGCGTGCGCGAGATGATGCGCTCGGGATCGGGCAGCAGCAGCGTCGACTCCGGCGAGCGGCCGATGGTGCCGCCACGCTCGTCGAACTGCGCGACGATCGCCTGCTCGAGCGGCGCGTCCTTGTAGGTGAGGACCTTGATCGTCAGCATGGACTGCGGGGAAGCCGTGGCGGGATTGTCGTAGGCGGGCGCCGTCGGGGCGGCGGGCGGGCATGAGCATCGCGTGGAGGACGCACGCTCGTCAAGTGCGTCTGGCAGAATGCGCGCAATCCTTGCAGGGAAGCGCACACGATGTCCGATCACGGTGCACCTGCCGCGGTGCAGTCGCCCGGCATGGCCGATTTCGCGCGCGAGGCGGGCGCGGGCATCTCCGCCGCGTTCGTGCTCGTCGCCATGATGCTGCCGCTCGGCCTCATCGCGTTCGCGCCGCTCGGCGGCGACTATGCGATCGAGGCGGGCCTGCGTGCGGCGCTGGCGGCCGCCATCTTCGGCAACCTGTCGGCGTTCGTGCTGAGCGGCGCGTTGCTGCCCAACGAGGTGCCGCGCGCGTCGTCGGTGTTCCTGTTCTCGGCGTTCATCCTGCGCATCGCGAGCGACGAGACGCTGCGCTCGTCGCCGTCGGGCGGCATCGAGGAGATCGTGCTGCTGGCCGCGGCGTGCCTCGCGCTGACCGGCGTCATCCAGGTGCTGTTCGGCGTGCTGCGCCTCGGCAACATCGCGCGCTTCGTGCCCTACCCCGTCGTCGCGGGCCTCATGTCGGGGCTCGCGATCTCGCTCGTGATCTACGAATTGCCCGAGGTGCTCGGCACCCACGGCGGCGCGGAAGGTGCGGGCGAAGGCGCAGGCGCCGAGGCCGCGCACCACGGCATCAACGCGTGGACGCTGCTGGTGGGCCTCGTCACCATCGTGGTGTTCGTCGTCGTTCGCCGGCGCTGGCCGTCGCTGCCCTCGAAGCTCATCGGGCTCGCCGCGGGGACGGTGGTGGCGCTCGTCATCACGCTCGCGTTCCACGGCGACGTCGGCCCGCGCGTGCCCTCGCTCGGCCGCCTGCCCACGCCGGACGAGCTGCTGCCGCTGTTCAGTGCGGACGGCATCGCGCTCGTGGTCCGCTACGGCTACGACGTGATGGTCACTGCACTCGCCATCGCGGTCGTCGGCTCGCTCGACAGCCTGCTCGCGGCCGTGGGCGAGGCCGAGGGCCTCGACACCGCGCATCACCCGAACCGCCTGCTGGTGGCACTCGGCTGCGGCAACCTCGTGTCGTCGACGTTCGGCGGCGTGCCGGTCGCGTACTCGTCACACCATGCGCTGGGCGCGCACCATCACGGCGGCCGCAAGTACGTGTCGAGCTTCGCGACCACCATCACGCTGGTCCTGCTGCTGCTCTACGGCGGGCCGCTGCTCGGGCTCATCCCGGTCGCGGCGCTGTCCGCCATGATGCTGGTGATCGCGGTCGGCCTCATCGATCGCTGGGCCGGCTCGACGATCGACCGCCTGCGCCGCGGCCAGTACGACAGCGAGCTCATCGTCAACATCTCGCTCGTGCTGCTGGTCGCAGGCGTGACCGTCGCGTTCGGCCTCGTCGCGGCGGTGATCACCGGCCTCATCCTGTCGATGGGCCTCTTCCTCGCGGTGATGAACCGCTCGCTCATTCGCGCCGTGCGCACGGGCACCACGCGCGGCTCGCGCCGCGTGTATCCGCCCGAGCAGGCGAGCCTGCTGCGCACCGAGGGGCACCGCATCAAGCTGCTGGAGCTCGACGGCGCGATCTTCTTCGGGACCGCCGACCGCCTCGCGTTCGAGGCGGTGAAGGCGGCGCAGGGCGCGCAGTTCCTGATCGTCGACCTGCGGCGCGTGACGATGATCGACGCCTCGGGCGCGCTCATGCTGCACAAGCTCTCGCGGCAGTTGAAGGAGCGCGGTGTCGCGCTGCTGCTCGCGCACATCAGCGAGACGAGCCGCCTCGGGCGTGCGTTGAAGGGCGCCGGCGTGTTCACGCAACGCCATCACGACGACTGGTTCGACGACGCCGACCGCGCGCTCGAGTTCGCCGAGCGGAAGCTCCTCGCCGGCGCGGGCACGCGCGGCAGTGACGACGAGCTCGCGATCGCCGATTTCGCGCTGTTCAAGGGCTTCACGCCGGCCGAGCTCGCGTTCATGAAGCCCTACCTCGACCGGCAGCTCTTCCCGGCGCGGCACGCGCTGTATCACGAGGGGCAGCTCGGCGATCGCGTGTACCTGCTCGCGAAGGGCGCGGTCAGCATCGTGGCGGAGGACCCCGAGGCGCGCGGCAAGCATCGCCGCGTGGTGACGCTGGCGCCCGGCGTGATCTTCGGCGAGAACGCGGTGCTCGAAGGCGGCACGCGCGCGGTGACGGCGATCGCCGAGGACGAGGTGGTGACCTACAGCCTCTCGCACGCCAACATGGATGCGATCTACGCGCGCAACCCGGATCTCTACCGCCGCATCGTGCTCAACATGCTGGGGCACCTCTCCGGCCTGCTGCGCATGGCGAGCTCGATCCTGCGGGATGCGAGCGAGACCGCAGATTAGGCGTCCGCAAAAGGCGTCCGCGGAAGCGGTGGATGACGCGGAGCCGGCGTCGCGCCTTTTGCGGCCGGCACTGCAACTTCAAGTCAGGCGGCCGCCTTGGGGCGGCCCGGCGGCTGCCGCCGGAAAGAGCCACGCAAGAACGAGCGTCTTGCGGCGGGCTTGGGGCGTGGCGCAGCTATGTCGCCGGGTTGGCGCCCTGGCCGGTGGAATACGCGCGGCGGAACTCGCGCTCGAACACCGACCAGAAGTCGTCCTGCGCTTCCTTCGCGATGTCCTCGTAGAGCTCGAGCAGGAGGTCCCACTGGCGCGCCTTGCGGTTGCCGGGGACGAAGCGGTCGAGCGCGCTCGCGTCGAGGCGCTGGTCGAAGGACTCGGGCGCGAAGCGCTCGAGCAGGCTGCGCAGCGCGGCCTCGATGCCGGCGGCGAGCCCGCGGTCGTGCGCGCGCAGGTCGTCGTACGCGTCGGTGACCGCGCGCACCGGGCCCATGAGGTCCTTGCGCTCGGGCGCGAGCAGGTGACGCAGCGCGACGTCGACGTCCCACGCGGCCTTGAGCGGATTCACGGCGCGCGGCCCGATGATCGTCATCTCCGCGTGGATGCTGCTCTTCGCCTGCGAGCGCAGGCGGAGCATGTCGACGGTGCCCGCGGTCATCTCGCGCAGCATCGCGCCCACCGCCTCCAGCGTGGCCGCGTCGAGGCCCGACGGCAGCACGAGGTTCGGCATGCCCAGTCCCTCGAGGAACGCCCGCTGCAGCTCCGCGACGCGGGCGGGATCGGCGGGCGCGGACGACTCGGGAGCGGGGCTCGACATGGCGGCATGCGCAGGGCGGCGGTGCGGGGCAGTCTACGCGATCTCGCGAGGCCGCGGAATCGGCGGGCAGGAGCCCGCTGGCAAGCGCGCCGCCGCCCGTGCTGCGCCGCAATGGCAAAATAGCGCCTTTCCCGCTACCGCTGCCGCGCCAGGATTGCCATGACCGCCATCGCCTCGCTCATTCCCGCCACGCTCATTCCCGGCGACGGCATCGGTCCCGAGATCACCGACGCGGTGGTGCGCATCTTCGACGCCGTCGGCGCGCCGTTCGCGTGGGACGTGCAGGAGGGCGGGATGGCGGCGATCACGAAGTCGGGGGACCCGCTGCCGCCGCCGCTGCTCGACAGCATCCGGCGCACGCGCCTCGCGCTCAAGGGACCGCTCACGACGCCCGTCGGCGGCGGCTTCCGCTCGGTCAACGTCCGCTTGCGCGAGGAGTTCAAGCTGTTCGCCAACGTGCGGCCCGCACGCACGCTGATCCCGGGCGGCCGCTACGAGAACATCGACCTCGTGCTGATCCGCGAGAATCTCGAGGGCCTGTACGTCGGCTTCGAGCACTACATCCCGATCGACGGCGATCCGCAGGCAGCGGCGATCTCGTCCGGCGTGAACACGCGCGCCGGGTCGCGCCGCATTGCGGAGTTCGCGTTCGACTACGCGGTGAAGAACGCGCGCAAGAAGGTGACGATCGTGCACAAGGCCAACGTGCTGAAGGCGCTGACCGGCATCTTCCTCAACACCGCCAAGGACGTCGCCCAGGCCTACGAGGGGCGCGTCGCCTCCGACGACCGCATCGTCGACGCGTGCGCGATGCAGCTCGTGCTGAACCCGTGGCAGTTCGACATGATCGTCACCACCAATCTCTTCGGCGACATCCTTTCCGACGAGATCGCGGGCCTGGTCGGCGGGCTCGGCATGGCGCCGGGCGCCAACATCGGCGACGGCGCCGCGATCTTCGAGGCCGTGCACGGCTCCGCGCCGGACATCGCGGGCAAGGGCATCGCCAATCCGCTCGCGCTGCTGCTCGCGGGCTGCATGATGCTCGACCACGTCGGCCGCAACGACCTCGCCAACCGCATCCGCAAGGCGGTCGACCAGGTGCTGTGCGAGGACAACGTGCGCACCGGCGACCTGGGCGACAAGGCGAGCACCCGCGAGATCACCGACGCGATCGTCCGTCGACTGGGCTGATCCCCGGGCGCGCACGGTCGCGCTTCGCCGTAAGGAATCCCCTCTCCCGTCGCACCGACGGGTGCTGCCGCTGCGCTTTCGCGTACGCCAAAGGTAGACAGGCGCGCCCGCGCTTGTCGATAATTGCCGCCGCGCCGTCCACAGTGCGACAGCAAGATCGCATCGCGGCGGCAGTCCCGTCGCCGGCCTCGCAGTCGCGAAGGCCCCACGTAACCATCGCGCAGTCCACCGTCGATCCGAAAGCCTGCCCATGTCCTTCACCGACGCGACCTTCTGGGTCGCCCTGCTCCAGATCATCGGCGTCAACATCGTGCTGTCCGGCGACAACGCCGTCGTGATCGCCCTCGCCGCGCGCTCGCTGCCGCCGCAGCAGCAGAAACAGGCGGTGCTCTGGGGCAGCGGTGCGGCGGTCGTGATGCGGATCGTGCTCACGATCGTGGCGGTCGAGCTCCTGCGCCTGCCGTACCTCAAGCTCGTCGGCGCCGCGCTGCTCATCTGGATCGGCATCCAGCTCCTGCTGCCCGAGGAGGAAGAGGCCGGCGGCGGCCACGGCGCCGCCAACGCAGGCCTGATGGTCGCGATCCGCACCATCCTCATCGCGGACCTCGTGATGAGCCTCGACAACGTGATCGCGGTGGCCGCGGCCGCGAAGGGCGACCTCGTGCTGCTGATCCTCGGCCTGCTGATCAGCATCCCGCTCGTCATCTTCGGCAGCACGCTGCTCATGAAATTCATGGAGCGCTGGCCGATCATCATCACGATCGGCGGCGCGCTCCTCGGCTGGGTCGCGGGCGAGATGGCCGTGACCGACCCGTCCGTCAAGGACTGGATCGACGCCCATGCCGCATGGCTGCACTACGGCGCACCGGCGCTCGGCGCCGTGCTCGTCGTCGCCGTCGGCAAGTTCCTGGCCGCGCGCTCCGCCGAGCAGGAGGTGGAGCGGCCGGTGGTCGACCTCGCGCAGGCCGGCGACCAGCACGCCGCGCGCGGCGGCGCGCGGCCGCGGGTCCTGCTCGCTGCGGACGGCTCGCCGGTGTCGCTCGCGGCCGTCGGACGCTTCCTTGCCGATGCGAAGCGCGACGCCGTCGTGATCGACCTCCTCAACGTGCAGGTGCCCGTGCACCGCGACGTCGCCAACTTCGTCGCGGAGGATGCCGTGAAGGACCTCCATCACGAGGAGGGGATGAAGGCACTCGAGCCCGCGCGCGCGCTCATCGAACGGGCCGGCGTGCCGTGCACCGTGCACATCGGCGTCGGCGATTTCGCGCACGTCGTCGCGCATTACGCGAATACGCTGGGTGCGACGCAGGTCTACGTCACCGAGACGGAGCGCGCGGAAGGATCGGATCTGAGCGAAGCGGTGGCCGCAATGGCCGAGCACACGCGGGTGCCGGTGGCGGTGGTGCGGTGATTGGCGGCGGGGGCGCTTGCCCCTCACCCTAACCCTCTCCCCGCAAGCGGGGCGAGGGAACTTTGGGGCGCTGCGCGGTCACGCTATCGTCACAACGAAGACCTCCCTCGCCCCCGAAGGGAGAGAGGGTTGGGGTGAGGGGCGGGACCGCCGCACAGCGCAAATGCCCGCAGGGGCATTCACTCCACCAGCAGCGCGCGACCGAACGGCGCGCGTAGCGCGCTCATGAGCGGCGCGCTTCGTAGGTTTTGCTACGGGAAAACCGCCCGGCCGCCCGAAGGTTTTCCCGCTGACTAAAACGGCCGCAAAAGGCGCAACGCCGAACAACCGTCATCCACCGCCAGCACGGACGCCTTTTGCGGACGCCGAATCAGATCATGAGCTTCTTCAGCGTGTCCGGATTCTTCACCACCGCCCGCTGCCGCTCCGCCGGCGCGCTGTAGAGCGCCGCGGGCGGGTTCGTTTCGAGCCTGCCGAGCACCGCCGGGTCGTTGCACTTCGCGTCGAACGTCACGCCCACCTCGTCGCCGGCCGATGCGCCCGGCGCGAAGCACCCCTGACCCAACTTCGCGTTGAGCGGCTTCAGGATGCCGAGCGCGACGAGGTCGGTCGCGGGGCCGCTGCCCGCGAGCTGCAGCTCGAACGTGTGCGGGGTCGCGCCGGGCGCGACGGTCAGCACCGAGGGCATCGCCGTCAACTCGCGGCGCAGCACGTCGTCGGTCACCGCCGGCGGCAGGCCGTCGACCTTCAGCACGACCTTGCGCGCGCTCGCCACCACGTGCTGCAGGAAGAAGTCGCGCGAGAACTCGTTGGCGATGCGCGTGCCGATCGCCTTCAGCGCCTCCTCCTCGGAGTTCCAGCTCCCCTCCCCGGCCGGCAGCTTCGTGTTGTAGTAGATCTCCTCGCCGGTGGCGGTGTCGATGGCCTTGATCGTCCACCCGTTGAGCGCGTACTTGGTCACGACGAGGCCCGACGCGGCGAGCCGCATGGACAGCCGCTTGATCTTCGCCTCGCCCTCGACGATGAAGTCGGGCCGCGCCTTGGGGTTCTGCGGATCGTCGGACCACGTGCGGAAGCCGAACGACTTGATGCGGTCCTTGAGGATGTTCTCGGCCGTCGGCGAGAACTGTGGTGGCGCGTCCGGCGCATCGGCATCGCGCGTGACGATGCGCACGCCCACGCGCGGATCGCCGCTCGCGCGGATGAAGTCGATGCGCTCGTTGCGCGACATCTCGTTCAGCGACTTCTGCACCGCCTTCACGTTGACCACCGCTTCGGTGGTGAGCGACACGAGGCCGTCCTTGCCCGTCTGCGGCGCGCTCTCGCGCACCACGGTGGTGACGTACTCGCCGCTCTTCGACAGCAGCTTGTCGCGCAGCACGTCGTAGTTCTTCGCGACCGATCCCTGGTCGACGAGCATGTTGACGGCCTTGGCGACGAGCTGCGCGCGCGAATCGGCGCGCAGGTCCGTCTGCAGCGCGGACTGGTCGGACTGGTAGCGCGCAGCGCTGGGGTCGACGAGGCCCACCGCCGAGATGACGACGGTGCCCGGCTCGGCCTTCACCGGAGGCGCAGGCGGCGCGGGCGGCGTGCTCGCAACCGCAGCAGCGGGCGGTGTCGGCGCCGCAGGCGCGGCCGCCGGCGAGGCGGCGGCAGGTGCCGCACTCGCCAGCGCGGCGGGCTTGTCCTCGCCGCGGTTGTGCAACGCGACCCAGGCCCCCGCCCCGACCGCGACGACGGCGGCCACCAACGCGACGGCGAGCCCCGCGCGGCGCGGCGCGGGCTTCGCCGCGACATCGGCGCCGCTTGCCTGCGCCGCGATCAGCGGACGGGGGTTGGCAGCTGCCGGTGGCGGTGCGATCGTCGTCTCGCCGGAGGACGTAGGCGCGGCCGCGGCCGCCGCGGAGAGTGCGGTCGCGAACTCGTCGGCCGAAGCGAAGCGGTCTTCCGGCTTCTTCGCGAGCGCGCGGCGCACCACGCCGTCCATCGCGCCGGGAATCTGCACGTTGAAGCGTGAAGGCGGCAGCGGATCCTCCTCCAGCACCTTGCGCATGGTGATGGTGGCGTTGCCGGTGAACGGCCGCTCGCCGGTCAGGAACTGGTAGAGGATCACGCCGGCCGAGAAGAGATCGGAGCGGCCGTCGACGGGCATGCCGAGGATCTGCTCGGGCGACATGTACGCCGGCGTGCCGAGCACCGTGCCCACCTGCGTGAGCTCGGACGACTCGAGGTGCGCGATGCCGAAATCGCCGACCTTCGCGGTGCCGTCGTCGAGGATGAAGATGTTGGCGGGCTTGACGTCGCGGTGCACGACGCCGAGCTTGTGCGCATACCCGAGCGCCGCGAGGATCTGCCGCTCGAGGCGCACGATGTCGGCGGTGGCGAAGCGCTGGTTCGCCTCGAAGTACGCCTTGAGCTCCTTGCCCTTCACGAGCTCCATCGCGATGTACCACACGCCGGCATCCTCGCCGAAGTCGTAGATCGCGACGATGTTGGGATGCGTGAGCCTGCCCGCGGCCTGCGCCTCGCGGCGGAAGCGCTCGAGAATCTCCGCCGCGTGCGCGCCCACGAGCTGGTCCGGCCGGATGGTCTTCAGCGCGACGACGCGCTGGATCATCGGATCGAAGCCCTCGTACACCACGCCCATGGCGCCGCGCCCGAGCTCGCGCCGGATTTCGTACTTGCCGAGTTTGGTGAGTTCCGCCATCGATCGATCTTCGCCTACTTCATCGGGTGATGAACACGGGAGCGCGTTTCTCCCGTGTCTTTCACACGCCTACTTGTACTTCGAATCGATCTCCCACACGGACTTCTGGATGAGCCGCTGGACCATCGTGTCGAGGCCCGCGCCGCCCTGCTGCGACTCGTTGGCGCCGAGCGCGCCGCTCGACGTGGCGCCGACTTCCATCTTCTCCTCGGTGTAGCCCTGGGCGAGCTGCTCGGTGGTCTCGGCGTTGATGATCTTGTAGCGCATGCCGATCACCCACACGCTGGTCGCCTCGCCGCTGTGCACCGAGCCCAACGCGGTGCCGCCGACGTAGCCGGCCGCCGCACCACCGCGCGAGCCGGAGAACGAGCCCAGGATGCCCGCCATCTGCCCGAGCGTGCCGCCGTCGAAGCTCTTCTGCGCGGCGGCCACCTGCTCGGTCTTCAGGATGTCGAACTTCACGACGTACTTCGTCGTCTTCATCTTGCCCATGCCCAAGTACTTGCGCGCGGCCTGCGGGTCGCCCAGGTTGTAGGCGAGCTCGAATTCGCGCAGCACGGGACCGAGGTTGCTGCGCTCGAGGACCTTGAAGTTCGCGTTGGAGAGCTCGAGCTCGCCGTAGTCGGCGATGTTGTTGGCCGTGAACTTCTGCAGGAACGTCGCGTTGTTGCTCTTGACCTCGCCCGGGATCACGATCACCTGTGGTCCGGGCTTGTTCTTGTTCGCGTAGTCGACGGATTGGTAGAGCGTCTTGTCGGCCGTCGAGTTCGCGCGCTGCGACGTGGTGCCGCCGGCGGTGGGCGACGCGCTCTCGAACTTGGGCTGCGCGAGCGCCAGCGACGTGCAGGCGGCAAGTGCGAGCGCCACGGAGAGCGGACGGAGGGAATGGGGCGTGCGCATGACTGTCTCCTACAGGAAGTTCGCGTTAGGGTTGCGACCGCTGCGTCACTTGCCCTTGCCCTTCGGCGCAGGCAGGCCGAGGCCGGCGTTGCGGCAATAGTCGCCGTAGAGCCGCGCCACCACCTCGTCGGCCTGCTCGTTGACGAGCGTGAGGGCCATCTGCGTGACGTTGGCGCCGGCGTAGGAGGCGGAGCTCGCGCCGGCCTCCGAGATGAGCCGGCCGTTGCTGCCGGTCAGCGTGAAGCCCATGGTGACTGCCACCTGGTTGACGGCGATGATGTTGTTCATCGTCGCCTCCGAGGTGATGAGCCCGCGCAGCACGAAGCTCGCGCCCAGCCGCTTGGCCGCGGACAGCGCGAGGTCCGGGTTGTTCTTGAAGTAGGCGTCGATCTCGGCCTGCGCGATCTGCGCGCGGATCTCCTCGGGCGTGTAGGTGCGCAGCCCGAGACCCCGCAGCCGGTTGTTGATCGCGTCGAACACCGGGCCGTAGTTCTGCTGCTCGGCGTCGACGTAGCCGTTGCTGCGCCGCTCGCCGATCACGACCATGATCTTCTTGCCCTTGAGATCGGCGCGGCACGGCGTCGAGAGGTCGTACGCGATGCGGTCCTCGCGCGCCGCTTGCTGCGCTCGCGCGGCCTGCTCGTCGGGATCGGGATTGCTGAACTTGAAGCCCTGTCCCAGCGCCACGCCCGCGACCAGCGGCAAGGCCAGCGACAGGACGCCTACAGCGCGACGCACGAACATGGGCGGCCGTCAGGAGGGCCGGAGAAAGCATCCGGCGAATGGCCGGAGATTATGCCACCTTCGCCGCGGAATGCGAGTGGAAAAATCGCGCGGTCGCGGGTGCCCGTCAGGCGCGCGGGAGGCCGAAGGCCTGCGCGAGCAGCGCGTACGAATGCGCGCGGGCCTGCGCGTCGAACGTCCACGTCACGACGACGATCTCGTCGAGCCCGAGGCGCTGCGCGAGCTCGCGCAGGCGCGTGGCGACCTCGTCGGCCGTCCCCACCGTCGCCTTGGCGCGCAGCGCGTCGACGATGCGCTGCTCGTCCGGCGCATAGACGTGCGTCGCGAGCGCCGCGGGGGAGCGCAGCGGCGTGCGCAGCCCGCGCTCGAAGCCGACGCGCCAGTGCTCGCGTGTACGCAACAACTCGCGCGCTTCCTGCGCGGTATCGGCCGCGAGCGCCCACACGCAGATCGTCGCCTGCGGCTCGGGATGCGTCGCACTCGGCCGGTAGTTGTCGCGATAGAGGCGCAGCGCCTCCTCGACGCCGCGGCCGTCGCTGAAGAAATAGGCGAACGCGTACGGCAGCCCGAAGTGCGCGGCGAGCCGCGCGCCGTAATCGGAGCTGCCCAACATCCACACCTGCGGATGCGTGGGACCCGTCGGGTGCGCACGAATGGCGCGAAAGGGATGATCCGCCGGCATCTCGGTGCCCGCGACCCAGGCCATCAGGTCGCGCACCTGCTGCGGGAACTCGTCCGCGGCGTTGGCATACGGATTGAGCGCGTAGGCGGTGAGCCGGTCGCTGCCCGGCGCGCGTCCCACGCCGAGATCGACGCGCCCGGGCGCGATCGCCTCCAGCACGCGGAACTGCTCGGCGACGTGCAGCGCCGAGTAGTGCGGCAGCATGACGCCGGCGCTGCCGACGCGGATGCGCGTCGTGGTCGCCGCGATGGCGGCGAGCAGCACCTCGGGCGCGGTGCCGACGATGCTGTCGCTGTTGTGGTGCTCCGACACCCAGAAGCGGTGATAGCCCAGTGCGTCGCAGTGCTGCGCGAGCGCGATCGTCTCGCGGATCGCGACGTCCTGGCCGCGCCCTTCCGGCGCGGTCGACTGGTCGAGGACGGACAGGCGCAGGTCGCTCATCGCGCTAGCGGATGACGAGCACGGGCAGCGTGCAGTGGGTCAGCACGCGCGCGGTCTCGCTGCCGAGCACCACGCCCGCAAGGCCGCGACGTCCGTGCGAACCCATGCAGATGGCGTCGCTGCGCGTGCGCTTCGCGGCGGCGATGATCGCCTCCCACGGGCGCTCCGATTCCGCCACGTGCGCCTCGCTGCGCACGCCGGCGGCGCGCGCGAGCTCCATGGCGGGTTCGAGGATGCCCGCGGCAACGCCCTTCGCCCCCGCCTCGTACGCCTCCGCGAGCTGCCGCCGCGCGGCGTCCGCGGTGCCGTACGCGCCGCCGTGGAAGGGCGGGAACGCATGGAAGAAGACCAGCACGGCGTTCACGGTGCGCGCCAGGGCGACGGCGGCATGCACGGCGGCCTGGGAGGACGGGGAGCCATCGGTGGGGACGAGGATCTTGCGGATCATGCGAAGCCTTGCGCGAGCCGTGCCGCGGCACGCGCGTTCACCTTCGATGATACCGCGTGCGCCCCGCGGGTCCCCGCTGCGCCGCGCGGTCGCGGCGCGTCAACGCGGGGCGAGCGCCCGCGCGAGCACCTGCACGACGTGCACCGCCCGCCGCGGTCCGCTGGCGCGCGTGCCGTCGGCGATCTGGTGCCGGCAGCTCGTGCCGTCGGCCACGATGAGCGTATCGGGCGTCGCCGCGCGCACCGCGGGCAGCAGGGCGAGCTCCGCCATCGCGATCGACACGTCGTGATGCGCGGCCTCGTAGCCGAAGCTGCCCGCCATCCCGCAGCAGCTCGACTCGACCGGCTCGACGGTCAATCCGGGCACGAGGCGCAGCACGGCGAGCGTCGCGCCCATCGCGTCGAACGCCTTCTGGTGGCAGTGGCCGTGCAGCAGCGCCTTCGTCTCGGGCAGCGGCGCGAGCGGAAGCGCGAGGCGTCCGGCGGCGTGCTCGCGGGCGAGGAATTCCTCGACGAGCAGCGCGCGGGCGGCGAGCGCGCGCGCGGCGTCGCCCAAGCCCATCACCAGGAATTCGTCGCGCAACGAGAGCAGGCACGACGGCTCGAGGCCGACGACCACTGCGCCGCGCGCCACCGCGGGCGCGAGCGCCGCGACCACGCGTGCGGCCTCGCGCTTCGTTTCGTCCACGCGTCCCGCCGCGAGGAACGTGCGTCCGCAGCACAGCGGGCGCGAAGGCCGCGCATCGTCGCCGCGCGGCCGCGCGACGTCGACGCGGTAGCCCGCCGCGCGCAGCACCGCGAGCGCCGCGTGCGCGTTCTCCGGCTCGAAGTACTCGGTGAACGTATCGACCCACAGCACGACCTCGGCCGCATCGTCCGGCACGACCTGCGCGGTGCGCGTGAACGTGTCGCGCCGCCACGCGGGCAGCGAGCGCCGCGCAGACAGTCCCGTGAGACGCTCGGTGAGGCGCGCGAGCGCCGGCAGGCGGTTGCGCAGGTTCGCGAGCCCGGGCATGCGCGCGGCCCACGGCGCCCACCGTGGCAGCCACGCGATCGCGCGCTCCTTCACCGTGAGGCCGTGCGCCTGCTGCCACTGGTGCTGGAACTCGATCTTCATCTTCGCCATGTCGACGCCCGTCGGGCAGTCGCGGCGGCAGCCCTTGCAGCTCACGCACAGGTCGAGCGCGGCGCGCACGTCCTCCGACGCGAAGTCGGCGCCGAGCGCGCCCGACAGCGCGAGCCGCAGCGTGTTCGCGCGGCCGCGCGTCGAGTGCACCTCATCGCGCGTGACGCGGTAGCTCGGGCACATCGTCCCCGCATCGAACTTGCGGCAGTGGCCGTTGTTGTTGCACATCTCGACCGCCTTGCCGAAGCCCTGCGCAGGATCGCCGCCGGTGCCGGGCGCGGTCGTGACGTCGGTCGCGGGATCGTGATCGACGTTCCACGCCGACCAATCGAGCGCCGTGGCAAGCGGGCGCGTGCGATACCCCGGCGGATAGCGGAACAGCGTGCGATCGTCCATGCGCGTGCCGCGCACGATCTTGCCCGGGTTCATGAGCCCGGCGGGGTCGAAGAGGTCCTTGATGTCGGCGAACGCCTGCGCAAGCCGCGGGCCGAACTGCCACGCGACCCACTCGGTGCGCACGAGGCCGTCGCCGTGCTCGCCGGAGAACGCGCCCTTGTACTCGCGCACGAGCGCGCTCGCCTCCTCCGCGATCGCGCGCATCTTGGTGGCGCCGTCGCGCCGCATGTCGAGGATCGGCCGCACGTGCAGCGTGCCGACCGACGCGTGCGCGTACCACGTGCCGCGCGTGCCGTGGCGAGCGAACACCTCCGTGAGGCGGTCGACGTAGTCGGCGAGATGCGCGAGCGGCACCGCGCAATCCTCGATGAACGACACCGGCTTGCCGTCGCCGCGCATGCTCATCATGATGTTGAGGCCGGCCTTGCGCACCTCCCACAGTGCCTTCTGCGACGCGGCGTCGGCCATCGGATGCACGCTGCCGGCGAGGCCGAGGTCGCCCATGAGCTCGGCCAGCGCGGCGAGGCGGCGCTTCGCATCGTCGAGGTCGTCGCCCGCGAACTCGACCAGCAGGATCGCGTCCGGCTCGCCGATCAGCACCGCATCGATCACCGGGCGGAATGCGGGATTGCTGCGCGCGAGCCCGATCATCGTGCGGTCGACGAGCTCCACGGCCGTGGGCCCGAGCGTGACGATGTGCTGCGCGCATTCCATCGCGCGATACAGCGACGGGAAATTCACGACGCCCAGCGTGCGGTGCCGCGGCAGCGGCGCGACCTTGAGCGTCAGCTCGCGCGTCCACGCGAGCGTGCCCTCGCTGCCGACGAGGAGGTGCGCGAAGTTGACGCTGCCGTCGCGCGTGTAGGGCCGCACGCTCATCGGCCGGAAAACGTCGATGTTGTAGCCGCCCACGCGCCGCAGCACCGTCGGCACGTGGGCCTCGATCGCGTCGCGCTCGCGCGCGCCGATCGCACGCAGGCCGGCGAGCAGGCGCTGCACGTGCGCCGGTGCGTCGCGCATCGCGGCCTCGGGTCCGAACGTCGCCGTGCTGCCGTCGCTCAGGAGCGCATCGATCGCCTCGACGTTGTGCACCATGTTGCCGTAGGCGATCGAGCGCGAGCCGCACGAGTTGTTGCCGGCCATGCCGCCCAGCGTGCACTGTGCCGACGTGCTCACGTCGACCGGGAACCACACGCCGTGCGGGCGCAGCCACGCGTTGAGCGCGTCGAGCACGATGCCGGGCTCGACGGTCACCGTCATCGCTTCCGCGTCGTAGCGCAGCACGCGGTGCATGTGCTTGCTGTGGTCGAGCACGAGCGCCGCGCCCACCGTCTGCCCGCACTGCGACGATCCCGCGCCGCGCGGCAGCAGCGGCACGCGCTCCTCGCGCGCGATGGCGAAGGCCGCCTGCACGTCGGCGTCGTGCTTCGGCACCACGACCCCCAGCGGCATCACCTGGTAGATGGAGGCGTCGGTCGCGTAGCGGCCGCGGGACGCGCGATCGAACAGGACGTCGCCCTCGAGCGCGCCGCGCAGGCGGCGGGCCAGGGCGTCGTCGGCGCGCGCGTGAAAGGCGACGCCCTGCGGGCCGGGCACGCTCATTGGACCTGAACCTGTCTCGAAATCGACAGCACATGACCCTTTCCACCGTCGTCCCCGCGAAGGCGGGGACCCAGTGTCGTTAAGATCTTGAACTGCAACGACGCTGGATTCCCGCTTTCGCGGGAACGACGATTTCCAACATCGGCGTCAATCGATTCCGCAATTCTGAGGGAGATCGCGATTCGCCTTCTGGTTCACGGGATCCTGTCCGATAATGGCCGCCTGGCCGCGGCGCCGTGCCGAGGCCCGTTGTATACCAAATCGCCCGCCGCGGTGGCAACGACGGCCGCGCCGCAACCCTCGCATGGACGCCCCCGACACCCTCCCCGACACCGCCGGCCTCGTCTCGATCAGGCCCCAGATGCTGCATGCGGCCATCGTCGAGCAGCTGCAGCGGATGATCGTCGAAGGCATGGTGGCGCCGGGCACGCGGCTCAACGAGCGCCTGCTGTGCGACCAGCTCGGCGTGTCGCGCACGCCGCTGCGCGAGGCGTTCCGCGTGCTCGCCGCGCAGGGGCTGGTCGCGCTGCTGCCCAATCGCGGCGCCGTGGTCGTGAGGCTGACGACCAAGGACATCGCGGAGACGTTCGAGGTCATGAGCGGGCTGGAGGCGATGTCGGGCGAGCTCGCGTGCGAGCGCATCACGCCGGCGAAAGTCGACGAGATCCGCGCGCTGCACGTCGAGATGGTGGCCTGCCACGCGCGGCACGACCTCCCGGGCTACTACCGGCTCAACCAGCGCATCCACGACGCGATCAACCGGGCGGCGGGCAACGACGTGCTGCGCGACACCTACACCACGGTCAACAGCCGCCTGCACGCGCTGCGCTTCCGCAGCAACTTCGACCGGGAGCGCTGGGACGCGGCCGTCCTGCAGCACGGCGCGATGCTCGACGCGCTCGAGGCGCGCGACGGTCTGCGGCTCGCGGCGGTGATGAAGGCGCACGTGCAGGCGAAGTGCGCGGCGGTGCTCGCGCTGCAGGCCGCGGAGGACGACGGCACGGCGCCCGGGCAGTAGCGGACGGGTCGTCGCCGTAAGCGGCCGTCGGTGCGTCCGGCGTGCAGAATGCGTGGCCGGCCGTTGCCGGCAGCGGCGGGATGCCGCTAAGATGGGCTCGGCAACCCACGGAACTGCAGGGCACCTGCGGCCGTCCCCGGAGTCTTCCATGCTCGTGCTCGACTCGCATCCGTCCGGCCGCCACTTCCTGCAGATCCCGGGGCCGACCAACGTGCCCGACCGCGTGCTGCGGGCGATCGACCAGCCGACCATCGACCATCGCGGGCCGGAGTTCGCGCAGCTCACGCTCGCGGTCCTCGCGGGCCTGCGCGAGGTGTTCGCGACGCAGAACCCCGTCGTCATCTATCCGGCGTCCGGGACGGGCGCGTGGGAGGCGGCGCTGGTCAACACGCTCTCGCCCGGCGACCGCGTGCTGATGTTCGAGACCGGCCATTTCGCCACCCTGTGGCGGACGCTGGCCGAGCGCTTGAGCCTCGTCGTCGAGTTCGTGCCCGGCGACTGGCGCAGCGGCGTCGATCCCGCGCGGGTCGAGGCACTGCTCGCCGAGGACAAGGGCCACGCGTACAAGGCGGTGATGGTCGTCCACAACGAGACGTCGACCGGCGTCACCAGCCGCATCCCGGCGATCCGCGCGGCCATCGACCGCGCGCATCACCCGGCGCTCTTCATGGTGGACACGATCTCGTCGCTCGCGTCGATCGACTACCGCCACGACGAATGGGGCGTGGACGTCACCGTCGCCGGCTCGCAGAAGGGCCTGATGCTGCCGCCGGGCCTCTCGTTCAACGCGGTGAGCGACAAGGCGCTGGCGGCGAGCAAAACGGCGAAGCTGCCGCGCGCGTACTGGCGCTGGGACGAGGCGATCGCGCAGAACAGGCAGGGCTACTTCCCGTCGACGCCGGCGACCAACCTCCTCTACGGCCTGCACGAGGCGCTCGCGATGCTGCGCGAGGAAGGCCTGTCCAACGTGTTCGCGCGCCATCAGCGGCACGCGGAGGCGACACGGCGCGCGGTGCGCGGCTGGGGGCTCGAGATCCTGTGCCGCAACCCGGACGAGTACAGCGGCTCGCTCACCGCCGTGACCATGCCCGAGGGCCACGACGCCGACGCCTTCCGGCGCGAGGTCCTCGCGCGCTACGACCTGTCGCTCGGCACGGGCCTCGGCAAGCTCGCGCAGCGCGTGTTCAGGATCGGGCACCTCGGGTGGTTCAACGACCTCATGCTGTGCGGCACGCTGTGCGGCGTGCAGATGGGCCTTGCGGCGTGCGGCGTGCCGCATCGCGCCGACGGCGTCGCGCAGGCCCTCGCGTACCTGCAGGGCAGCGCGCCCGCAGCACGGAAGGAGGCGGCCTGACCTGCGCATGAAGCCGTGACCGCGTGCGCGGGACGGCGATCGACCACAAGACAGCGGGCGCACCGGCGACCCGCGCGACGGCGACATCGACGAGGAGGAACTTGCGGATGAACAAGCTCATCAGGACCGCCGGCACCGTGGCGCTGCTGGCCGCGGCGTGGCCCGCGCTGGCGTGGGAACCGACCAAGCCCGTGGAGATCGTGGTCGCGGCGGGCGCGGGCGGCGCGTCCGACCAGATGGCGCGCATGATGCAGGCCGCCATCCAGAAGAACGCCCTGATGAAGCAGCCGATGGTCGTGTCGCTCAAGGGCGGCGCCTCCGGCGGCGAGGCGCTCATGTACATGAAGGCGAGCGACGGCGACCCGCACAAGGTGCTGATCGCGTACTCGCTCATCTACATGCTGCCGCTCGCGGCGAAGCTGCCGTTCAACTGGCGCGACCTGACGCCGGTGTCGGTGATCGCGCTCGACGAATTCGTGCTCTGGGACAACACCCAGATGCCGCAGAAGACGGTGAAGGAGTTCATCGACGCCGCCAAGGCCGCGAACCCGCCGTTCAAGATGGGCGGCACGGGCTCGCGCCGCGAGGACCAGGTGCTCACCGTGTTCATGGAGAAGAAGACCGGGGCGAAGTTCGCGTACCTGCCCTACAAGTCGGGCGGCGAGGCGGCCACGCAGCTCGTCGGCAACCACACGCAGGCCAACGTCAACAATCCCTCCGAGAACCTCGAGGTGTGGCGCGCGGGGCAGGTGCGCGCGTTGTGCGTGTTCGACCGCGAGCGCATCCCGTACAAGACGAAGGTGACCGCGACACAGTCGTGGAACGACATACCGACCTGCAAGGAGGAAGGGCTCGACATGGACTACCTCATGCTGCGGGCGATGTTCCTCCCCGGCAAGGTGGCGCCCGACGTCGTCGCGTTCTACGTCGACCTCTTCCGCAAGCTCGCGCAGACGGCCGAGTACAAGGAGTACATGGAGAAGCAGGCGCTGAAGCCGATCTTCGTGTCGGGCAAGGAGATGCTCGACTTCCTGGAGAAGGACGACAAGCTCAACAGCGGCCTCATGCAGGAAGCCGGGTTCGTCGAGAAGTGAGCGGCGCCGAGCGCGAGGCCGCCGCGCCGGCGGGCGCGGAGGAGGACACGTCGGCTGCGGTCGTCACGACGCGCGCGGTGGAGATCGCCGTCTACGTGCTCCTCCTCGCGCTCGCACTGCTGCTGGGCTACGACAACTACCGCAGCGGCATGGGCTGGAGCAGCGACGGCCCGCAGAGCGGCTACATGCCGTTCTACCTGTGCGTGATCCTCGCCGGCGCGAGCCTGTGGGGACTCGTCGGCGTGCTGCGCAGCGGGCCCGGGTTCGCGCGCACGTTCGTCACCCGCGACCAGCTGCGGCGCGTGCTGCAGGTGTTCGTGCCCACCCTGCTCTTCTGCCTCGCGATGCAGTGGCTCGGGCTTTACGTGGCGAGCCTGCTGCTGGTCGCACTCTTCATGCGCTTCATCGGGCGCATCGCGTGGTGGAAGTGCATCGTCACGGCCGTGCTGTTCGCGGGCGTCATGTTCGCGACCTTCGACGTCGCGTTCGACGTGATCATGCCGAAGGGCCCGCTCGAGGCCATGTTCGGGAAATAGCGTGGAAGCCTTCGCCCTCCTCGCCCAGGGCTTCGCGGTCCTGCTCACCTGGAAGATCCTGCTGCTGATGCTGGTGGGGCTCCTGCTCGGCATCTTCGTCGGCGTGCTGCCCGGCCTGGGCGGCCCGAACGGCGTCGCGATCCTGCTTCCGCTGACGTTCACGATGGACCCGACGTCGGCCATCGTGATGCTGTCGTGCATCTACTGGGGCGCGCTGTTCGGCGGCGCGATCACCTCGATCCTCTTCAACATCCCCGGCGAAGCGTGGTCGGTGGCGACCACGTTCGACGGCTATCCGATGGCGCAGCAGGGCAAGGCCGCGGAGGCGCTCACCGCGGCGTTCACGTCGTCGTTCATCGGCTCGCTGGTCGCGGTGCTGCTGATCACGTTCCTCGCGCCGCGCATCGCGTCGTTCGCGCTGCGCTTCGGGCCGCCGGAGTTCTTCGCGGTTTATCTCCTCACCTTCTGCTCGTTCGTGGGCCTCGGGCGCGAGGCGAAGCACAAGACGCTCATCTCGATGGCGCTCGGCTTGCTGCTCGCGGCGGTGGGGATGGACACGGTGTCGGGCCGCCTGCGCATGACGTTCGGCCTCGAGCCGCTGCTGCGCGGCGTCAACTTCCTGGTCGCGGTCATCGGCCTCTTCGGCATCAGCGAGATCCTGCTCACGATGGAGGAGCGGCTCGCGCTGCGCGGGCATTCGGCGTCGATCAGCCTGCGCACCGTGCTCAAGGTGTGGCGCGAGCTGCCGCGCTACTGGGCGACGCTGCTGCGCTCGTCGGTGATCGGCTGCTGGCTCGGCATCACGCCGGGCGGTGCGATCGCGGCGTCGTTCATGGGCTACAACATGGCGAAGCGCCTGTCGCGCGATCCCGCGTCGTTCGGCAAGGGTCGCATCGAGGGCGTGTTCGCCCCGGAGACGGCGGCGCACGCCTCGGGCACCTCGGCGCTGCTGCCGATGCTCGCACTCGGCATCCCGGGCTCGGGCACCGCGGCCATCCTGCTGGGCGGCCTCATGGTGTGGGGCCTGAACCCCGGGCCGCTGCTCTTCGTCGAGCACAAGGATTTCGTGTGGGGGCTCATCGCGTCGATGTACTTGGGCAACGTCGTCGGCCTGCTGATCGTGCTGACCACGGTGCCGGTGTTCGCGTCGATCCTGCGCGTGCCGTTCGCGGCGGTGGCACCGATGATCGTGGTGTCGTGCGCGATCGGCGCCTACGCCATCCAGAACGCGATGTTCGACGTCTGGCTGATGCTGGGCTTCGGCGTGGTCGGCTACGTCTTCAAGAAGATCGGCATCCCGCTCGCGCCGTTCACGCTCGCGCTGGTGCTCGGGAACCGCGCGGAGGACGCGTTCCGCCTGTCGATGATCGGCGCCGGTGGCGACATGCGGGTGTTCTGGTCGAACGGGCTGGTGGGCACGCTCACCACGCTCGCCTTCGTCCTGCTGCTGTGGCCCGTGGCCGGGCGCGTGGTCGGGGCGGCGGGTCGGGCGCTGCGGCCGGCGCGGACATGAGGTCCTGCGGCGGGGTCCGTACCAACAAGATAAATAATTTCAATTAGTTGAAACGCAGTCTTGCGACCTTGCATGAACAAGGGGTCTGACCCCAATTGCAAGGGTCTGACCCCGGTCAGGCGGCAGAACCTTAAGGGTCTGACCCCGGATCTTAAGGGTCTGACCCCGATCAGGCGGCAGCGGCTGGCGCGGGGCGCATCGCCTGCGCGGCGCGGGCCACGATGGCATGGCGCACGAGCTCGACGTGCTCCCGCAGCGTGTACGCCTCGCTCGCGAAGCTCGCCGGCAGGCGGACGTTGGCGACGGCCCGCTCGATGCGGTCGAGGCGCGCGAGCCAGTCCTCGAGCGGTGCCGGGCCTTCGTGCCGCGCGACCTCGCGCTCGAGCAGCGCGAGCTCGCCGTACCAGCGGAACACCCGCGAGCGCACGCGCCAGCGGACGATCTGCGGGAAGAAGTTGACGAGGGGCACCAGCACGACCAGCAGCGGGACGATCACGATCACCGCCCGCTCGACGAAGGTCGCCACCCAGAACGGCAGCGTCCGGTACAGGAAGCTCTGGCCGAGGCGATGGTGGCGCTGGGCATCGGGCGAGACCGGGATGTCGACCTGCGTCACGTTGGGAAACTCGCCGGCCGCCTCGAAGTGGCCCTGGTCATCGTGCTCGTCGCGCACCGCCTCCAGCAGCAGGTTGACGAGGGCCGGATGGAGCGAGGTCCGGGCGACCAGCATCGCCTTGGTGCCGATGAGCTCCACGTCCGCCGCGGGAATGTCTTTGGCGAGATCGATGGTGCCGGCCGGAAGCGTCAGGCGCGTGATGTACGGGAAGCGGCGCGCATAGGCCGGTGCACGCTGCAGGGTCATGAGCCGCACGCGCGGATCGTGCAACGCATGCTGCACGGAGGTCATCGCGCCCCCGCCGACCAGCAGCGCGACGTCCGCGCGCCCGTCGCGCACGAGGTCGAGCGCATTCTCGCCGCCGACCTCGATGAACGTCGCATCCGCGGCATCGAGGCCGTTCGCCTTCAGGAGCGGCAGCACGAATGCCTGCGTGCCGCTGCCCTTGCTGCCGACCGCGATGCGTTGTCCCTTGAGCTCGTTGAGCCGCGAGAAGGCGGCGTCGGGGCGCGCGAAGATCCACAGCGCCTCGTAATACAGCGCCGCCAGCATCTCCAGGCGCTCGGCGTCCACGGTGTGCGCGAGGCCGCCCTGCACGAATGCGAGGTCGACGTTCGACTTCGGATCGAGCAGCAGTTCGAGGTTCTCCGCCGCGCCCTGCGTAGGGCGGATGTCGAGCGTCACGCCGTCGTGGGCGAGGATCTCGCGGTAGCGCTGCGCATACTTGGCGTAGAGGCCGCCCTCCGCCCCCGAGGCGATCACCAGCCGGCGCGGCGGGATGGGCTCCAGCCACTGGAACGAGAGCCACAGGCAGCCGCCGATCACCAGCGCCAGCAGCAGGGCGGTGCGCAGGAGCTCGCGACGCGTGAGAAAGGCGAAATGTTCGAGCGACATGGCGGGCGGATCATCCCCGTCGCGCCCCGACCCGTCAACCGGCGGCCGGCCTGCGCCGGGAGCGCTCCTTCGCGGATGCGCCTTGACGATCGTCAACGGACGCGCACGCGGGACGCCCACAATGGATACGCCGCAGGCCGCCGCGGCCCGTCGCCCCGGCGAACGCACGACCGCCGACCATGCCGACTCCTTCCGTCCGCCTCATCGGAGCCGTCGGAATCGCCTGCGCGCTCGCAGTGCCGGGTGCGCGGGCGGCCGACACCAAGGCGCTTCTCGATCAATACCGCTGCACCATCTGCCACGCCGACCGGCAGCCGCTCGCCGGGCCGTCGTGGGCGGAGATCGCCGCCCGCTACCAGAACCAGAAGCAGGCGGATTCGATCCTCACCGCCAAGATCCGCGCCGGCGCCCGCGGCGGCGGGCTGTGGCACATGCCGCCGCATCCGGAAGTGAGCAAGCGCGACGCCGAGACGATCGCGACCTGGATCCTCGCCTTCCGTTCGTGAGCACCGACGGTCGCGCGCGAGTCCTGCCCGGCGGTTGATCGCCGTCAAGTGCGTACCGGCCGCGCATGCACCATAGTGAAGCCATGACCGGCCCGAGTGCCGGCGAGGCGTCCGGGATGGCGACCATGGAGGCAACGGCCATGAGCATCAGCGAATTCTGCGTGCGCGACGTGGTGTGCACCACCCGCACCGCCACCATCGCGAAGGCCGCCGCGTTGATGCGGCACCATCACGTCGGCGACGTGCTGGTCGTCGACGAGGCCGGCGATCGCCGCGTCCCGGTGGGCATCGTCACCGACCGCGACATCGTCATCGAGGTGGTGGCCGCGGGCGTGGATCCGCGGCTCCTCAAGGTCGGCGACCTGCTGCAGCGGCCGATCGTGACCGTGACCGAGGACAAGAGCTACGGCGACACCATCCGGCTCATGACGGTCAACGGAGTACGCCGCATGCCGGTGGTCGACCGCACGGGCAACCTGGTCGGCATCATCTCGGTCGACGACATGCTGCGACAGCTCGCGGTGCCGCTGGCGGCGCTGGCGGAGCTGCCGGATCGGAGTCGGCATCTGGAGATGCAGGTGAGAAAGTAGCGCCCGCAAAACGCGCATCGTGGGTTCTGGGGATGACGTTTGGGCGGCGTTGCGCGTTTTGCGGACGTTCTAGTCAGCGGGAAAACCTTCGGGCGGCCGGGCGGTTTTCCCGTAGCAAAACCTACGAAGCGCGCCGCTCATGAGCGCGCTTCGCGCGCCGTTCGGTCGCGCGCTGCTTGTGGCGTGAATGCCTCTGCTTGCATTTGCGCTGTGCGACGTTCCTTCCCCTCACCCCAGCCCTCTCCCCGCAAGCGGGGCGAGGGAGCTTCTGGGGCGCTGCGCGTTGGAGATTGAGGATTCGGGGCGCTGCGCGTTGCGCATTGATGATCCGGGGCGCTGCGCATTCACGCTACCGTACCAACGAAGACCTCCCTCGCCCCCGCAGGGGGAGAGGGTTGGGGTGAGGGGCGCCGCGCATTCACTCAACCCCCGCATCGAAGAGCTCCCTCGCCCCGCTTGCGGGGAGAGGGTTGGGGTGAGGGGCAGCCGCATCGAATTGGCCCCAGCCCACCCCCTACTCGACCGTCAACACCGCCGCCCCCGTCAACCTCCCCTCGCGCAACGCCGCCAGCGCCTCGTTCGCCTGCGCGAGCGGATATGGCACGACCTCGCTGCGAACGGGCACCTGCGCGGCCAGCGCGATGAACTCGAGTCCGTCGGCGCGCGTGAGATTGGCCACCGACACCACGCGGCGCTCGCCCCACAGCAACGAATAGGGAAACGATGGGATGTCGCTCATGTGGATGCCGGCGCATACCACGACCCCGCCGCGCGCCACCGCGCGCAACGCGGCGGGCACCAGCGCGCCGACGGGTGCGAAGATCAGCGCCGCGTCGAGCTCCACCGGCGGTGACGAATCGCTGTCGCCTGCCCACGTCGCGCCCAGCGTGCGCGCGAACGCCTGCGCGGCGGCATCGCCCGGACGCGTGAACGCGTAGACCTCGCGGCCCTGGTGACGCGCGACCTGCGCGACGATGTGGGCCGCGGCGCCGAAGCCATACAGCCCGAGGCGCCGCGCGTCGCCTGCCATGCGCAGCGCGCGGTAGCCGATGAGGCCGGCGCAGAGCCACGGCGCCAGCTCGTGATCGGCGAAGCCGTCGGGCAGCGCGAAGCAATAGCGCGCGTCGGCGACGATGTACTGTGCGTAGCCGCCGTCCAGCGTGTAGCCCGTGAATTTCGCCTGCGCGCAGAGATTCTCGCGGCCGCTCGTGCAGTACTCGCAGGCGCCGCAGGTGAAGCCCAGCCACGGCACGCCGACGCGTTCACCGAGAGTGAAACCGGACGCGCCTTGGCCGAGCGCCGCCACGGTGCCGACCACCTCGTGGCCCGGGATCACGGGGGAGGACGCATGCGGCAGCTCGCCGTCGACGACATGGAGATCGGTGCGGCAGACGCCGCACGCGCGGACGCGCACGAGGACCTGCCCGGGACCGGGCACGGGGGTGGGCACGTCGGACCACTCGAGCGCCGTCGCCGGCGCCCGCAACTGCATCGCGTGCATCGCGAATCCTGTCACGCGCAACCCGCGGCGGGCGCCGCGGGCGAACGAAGGTGCCGTCTTACTGGCTGGTGTCGACCAGCCGCTTCAATTCTGCCGCATCGAGGAGCTTGATGACCCGTCCCTGCACCTGGATCAGCCCTTCGCGGTGCATGCGCGAGAGGAGCCGGCTGACCGTTTCGAGCTTGAGGCCCAGGAAGCTGCCGATCTCGTCGCGGGTCATGCGCAGGACGAACTCGCTCGCCGAGTAGCCGCGCGCGTGGTAGCGCGCCGCGAGGTCGAGCAGGAAGGCGGCCAGGCGCTGGTCGGCGCGCATCGTGCCGAGCATCAGCATCACCTGGCGCTCGCGCGAGATCTCGCGGGCGAGCATCCGGTTCATGTTGCGCATCACGCGCGGGTTGTCGTGCGCGAGCTCCTCGATGCGCTGGAACGGCAGCGCGCAGACTTCCATGTCCTCGAGCGCGACCGCCTGGCAGTCGTGGTGCTCGGTGCCGATGCCGTCGCTGCCGATGACGTCGCCCGCCATGTGGTACCCGGAGACCTGGTCGCGGCCATCCTCGGACAGCAGCACAGTCTTGCAGGAGCCCAGGCGGATCGCGTAGAGCTGGCTGAACTTCTCGCCGGGGCGATAGAGCGTCTCGCCCTTCTTGAACTTGATGCGCTTGCCGATCATGCGGTCGAACTGGCCGAGGATCTCGGGCTCGAAGCCGATCGGGAGGCACATCTTCTGCATCTGGCAGGTGTCGCAGTGCGCACCGTTGCGCACTTCCTGCAGCACCGGCCGGCGCAGGATGGGGATGTCTTCGTAACCTCGTACGGGTTGGCGTTCGGCGACAGCATGCATGTTGGGTTCCCTCGAGGTGACGATCAGTGGGCAGCGGGCATTGTCGACAGCACTTCGCGGATGCGGTCGAACTCGGATGACTTGTCGAAGAAGTAGCGGGCCCCGGCGGCAAGGCAGGCCTGGCGGTAGGGGCCGATCGTGTGGTTCGTGAGCACGATGAACACGATGTCGGGCGACTGCGGGTGGACGCTGTTCAGCACGTCGAGGCCGGTGCCGCCCTGGAGCTGGTAGTCGAGCAGGACGCAGTCCGGCTGCGCCCACGCGATGCCGGCGACCGCGTCGAGCGGCGTGCCGGCTTCGCCGACGATGGAGACCCCGTCGATGTCCGCCAGGATCTCGGCGAGACGGACCCGCATCGACGGGGAGTCGTCGACGATGAAGACCTTGTTTGCGTTCGTGACCATGGCTCGCATTGTGGGCGAGCCACCGCTGCGCGACGGATAGGCGCGGGCTGAATGAAGGGATCGGCTGAGTCTGCTTAGGGCTATCGGTGGGGGCTCATCTGGGGTAGGAATAATCCTACGTCCGCCAAACGCGGTTTGTGCGTTCGGTGGATGATGTTTGGGCCGGCGTTGCGCGTTTTGCGGCCGATGATGTCAGCGGGAAACGCTTCGGGCGGCCGGGCGCTTTTCCCGTAGCAAGAGCTACGAAGCGCGCCGCTCATAAGCGCGCTGCGCGCGCCGTTCGGTCGCGCGCTGCTGGTGGCGTGAATGCCTCTGCTGGCGTTTGCGCTGTGCGGCGGTCCTTCCCCTCACCCTAGCCCTCTCCCCGCAAGCGGGGCGAGGGAGCGCTTCGATGGGAGGGTTGAGTGAATGCGCGGCGCCCCCTCACCCCAACCCTCTCCCCCTTCGGGGGCGAGGGGGGTCTTCGTTCGTAGCGGTGGCGTGAATGCGCAGCGCCCCAGAACTCAAGGAACGCTGCATGGATCGGTGTTCATTCGGCGAACGCCGATGTAACCGCGCAGCGCCCCAGACGCTCCCTCGCCCCGCTTGCGGGGAGAGGGTTGGGGTGAGGGGTCGTCGATCAGCGCATTCGTGCGCAGAGGCATTCACGCCGCACACGCGCGCGACCGAACGGCGCGAAGCGCTTATGAGCCGCGCGCTTCGTTGCAGTTACTACACGAAAACCGCCCGGCCGCCCGAAGGTTTTCGTGCTGACTGCAGTCCGGCCGCAAAACGCGCAACGCCGCCCAAACGCCATCCACCGAACGCCCAAAGCGCGTTTTGCGGACGCCTACAACCCGTGCTTCAAGGCATACCGAACAAGATCCGCCGCATTGTCGATCCCGAGCTTCTCCATGAGCCGCGCCTTGTGCGTGCTCACGGTCTTGATCGAGAGGTTGAGCTGGGTCGCGATCTCCGACACCGCGATGCCTTCGACCAGCAACCGGAAGACCTGGTACTCGCGGTCGGACAGCGCGGCGTGCGGCGGGCCTTCGGCGTGATGCGGCATCGAGGACAGCGCGAGCTGCTCGGCGACTTCGGCGCTGATGAACGCGCCGCCGCCCGCGACCTTGCGGATGGCGGTCACGAGCTGGGTGCCGGCGCTCTCCTTGGTGAGGTAGCCCGAGGCGCCGGAGCGGATCGCGCGCACCGCGTACTGGTGCTCCTCGTGCATCGACAGCACGAGCACGCGCAGCTTCGGCTTTTCCGCCTTGACCTGCTTGATGAGCTCCATGCCGCTCTTGCCCGGCATCGACATGTCGAGGAGCAGCACGTCGAACTCGCGGCCGCGCACCTCGCGCATCACCTCGTGGCCGTCGGCGGCTTCGCCGACGACTTCGAGGTCGTCGCTCGCCTGCAGGAGCTGCTTCAGGCCCTCGCGCAGGATGGTGTGATCGTCGGCGATGACGACGCGGATCATGTAGTCCTCCCGCCGCGTCCGGCCATCCGGCGTGCAGCAAGAAGGCGACGGACGCGTGCCGCGCGTACGGCTTGGGAGTCGAAGGAAGAAGGGAGGAAGATCATCCGGGAGCAGTCGACGCGGCGGCCGTCCATCCGTCCGCGTCCCGCGCCGAGGGGCGCGTGACGAACGGGCGCAGGGCGCCATCGCGAGCGCGCCGATTATAGCCTCGCCCCGCGACAGGGGGCCGCATGCGCATGTGCGAGGCGCCGCCGGGCGGCGCTCCCGGACGGCGGCGGCTACGGATGCGCCGCCTTCCACTCCCGCAGCGCCGCGAGCACCTTCGCCACGTGGCGATTGGGATCGAGGCTCATGAAGTGGAAGAAGATCGCGCCGTCGGGCGCGATGCCGTAGGAGACGCGGTTCGCGTACTCGGGCCGCGTCTTCAGCACGGCGTCGTACGACCGCATCACGGATTGCGTGACGTCGGCGGCCACCGGGAAGCGCCCCTGGCAGGCGTGGACCGAGAAGCGCGACAGCGTCTCGATGTCGTCGCCGGACACGCCGACCACCGTCGCGCCGAGCGCCTCGAACTGCGGGATCGCTTCTGCGAACGCGTGCGCCTCCACCGAGCAGCCCGCCGAGAACGCCGCCGGGAAGAAGTACACGATCACCGGCCCGCGCTCGCGCGCCGCGGCGAGCGAATAGGCGAAGACCTTGCCGTCGCGCGCGGCGTCGGTCGTGAAGTCGGGGGCGCGCTCGCCGATGTCGAGCGCCGCGCGCGCGGGCAACGCGAGCGTAAGGGTGACGAGGGCGGTGGCGACCAAGCGGATCATCGGCAGCTCCTTCGAGGTGGTCATGCGCGTCGCGCCCTTCGTCCCGTCCCTGCATCGCGCCGGCGCGCGCAAGGTAGTCGGCGCCGCGCGCAGCACCTTACAGCGGGCGGCCGTCGCCGCGGCCGCGCTGGCGCTCGCCGCGTGCGGCATGGCTCCGCTGCGCATGGAGACGCCGCCGAGCGCGGCCCTGCCGCCGGCGCCCGATAGCCCGCTGGTGAAGATCGCGACCGCGTCGCAGCCCTCCCCCGAGCTCACCGGCTTCCGGCTCATGCCGCTCGGGTCGTACTCGCTCGATGCGCGCGTGCAGCTCGCGCGCCGCGCCACGCACTCGCTCGACGTGCAGTACTACCAGATCAACGACGACCGCACCGGCCACCTGATCCTGCGCGAGCTGCGCAACGCGGCCGGGCGCGGCGTGCGGGTGCGCCTCCTCGTCGACGACCTCTACACATCGGGTGGCGATCCGCTGTTCGCGGGCCTCGCCGCCTTCCCGAACATCGAGGTGCGCCTCTTCAATCCGTTCTGCTGCGGGCGCGACAGCCTGCTCGCCAAGTACACGGCGTCGCTCGCGGACTTCGGCCGCCTCAACCACCGGATGCACAACAAGCTCTTCATCGCCGACAGTGCGGTGGTGGTCGCAGGCGGGCGCAACATCGCGGACGAGTACTTCATGCGCAGCGCGACGGACAATTTCGTCGACATGGACGCGCTCATGGTGGGTGCCGTGGTGCCGCAGCTCGCGCACATCTTCGACACCTACTGGAACAGCCGGCATGTCTATCCGGTGGCGGACGTCATCGTCGACGGCCTGACGCCCGCGGCGCGCCGCGCGCAGTTCGACGCCCGCGTCGACGAAGGTCCGCAGATGACGGAGGTGACCCTGCCGCCCGTGGACATCCTGGGTTACGGCCCGATCGCCGACGACCTCGACGCCGGCCAGCTCGGCCTTGTCTGGGGCAAGGCGACCGCCTTCGCGGACTCGCCGGAGAAGATCACCGCCGTCACCGATGCCGAGGCGCGGAGCATGAGCCCGCTGGGCCGCCCCGAGGGCGAATACGCCCCGCAGCGCGCAAGCGCGGAGGGTAGTCCAAGGACCGTTACGATGAACGTGATGGACCTCGTGCTGGCGTCGCACAGCGAGGTGGTGCTCTCGTCGCCCTACTTCGTGCCCGGCGAGATGGGCGTGCAGGCCTTCGGCGACCTCCGCCGCCGCAGCGTGAAGGTCACCGTGCTCACCAACTCGCTCGCGTCCAACGACGAGCCGCTGGTGCACACGGGGTACGCGCGCTACCGCACGGCGCTCCTGAAGTCGGGCGTGGACCTCTACGAGCTGTCGCCGTCGCGCACCACGCAGAACCGGCGGCTGATGCTCCCTGGCACGTCGAAGGGCCGCCTGCATGCGAAGACCGCGGTGATCGACCGCCGCTACGTGTTCATCGGCTCGATGAACCTCGACCCGCGCTCGGCCAGCAAGAACACGGAGCTCGGCGTGATCGCCGATGCACCCGACCTCGCCAAGGAAGTGCTGCGCGTCATCCACATCAGCAAGCTGCAGAGCGCGTACCGGCTCGCGTTCGCCGGCGACGGCGAGACGCTCAGCTGGCTCACGATGGACGACGACAAGGAGGTCGTGCTCCTCACCGAGCCCGACACCGACTGGTGGACGCGCGTGCGCAGCGTGCTGTTCGCGCCGTTCGTGCCGGAGGAGCAGCTGTAGCGCGGGACCCGCGGCACGCTACCATCGCGGGATGCCGCGCCTGCGCCGTCTCCGCCGCCCCGAGCTGCCCGTCGATTGCGCGACGCTCGCGCGCTGGCTGATCGGCAAGATCCTCGTGCACGAGGCGGCGGACGGCGTCACCAGCGGCCGCATCGTCGAGACCGAGGCCTACGTCGTCGGCGACGCGGCGGGCCACGCGTTCATCGGGCAGACCGCGCGCAACCGCTCGCTCTTCCTGCAGCGCGGGCACGCGTACGTCTACTTCATCTACGGCATGCACACGTGCGTGAACGTGTCGGCGGAGACGCCGGGCGTGGGCGCGGGCTCGCTCATCCGGGCACTGGAGCCGCGCGATGGCATTCCGCTCATGCAGGCCCGCCGCGGCATGCAGCGCGTGACCGACCTCGCGCGCGGGCCGGGTCGGCTCACCGAGGCGATGGGCATCACGCTCGCCGACGACGGCCGCGATCTCACGCGGCCGGGCCCGCTGTGGCTCGCCACCGACCGCAGCGAGCCAGGCGCTGTCGGCACCAGCGTGCGCATCGGCATCTCGCGCGAGGCGCACCGGCCGCTGCGCTTCTACGAGCGCGGCAATCCCAACGTCAGCGGAACATTGAAGCTGCGGACCTGACGTTGGCTCACGCCGCGGCGAACACTTCGTCGAGCGCGCCGATCCAGCGCGCCTTGGCGGCCTCCGGTGCGAAGCTCGCGGTGAAGCCGTTGCGCGCGAGCGCATACGCGTCGGCGGCCGTGAGCGGCAGCGCGGCGAACGTCTCGGCGAAGTTGCGGCCGACGTAGCCGCCGAAGTACGCGGGATCGTCGGAGTTCACCGTCGCGCACAGCCCCGCCTGCAGCAGCTTCTGCAGCGGGTGGTGCGCGAGGTCGGGGAACACGCAGAGCTTCACGTTCGACAGCGGGCACACGGTGAGCGGCACCTGCTCGCGCGCGAGCCGCGCGACCAGCGCCGGATCCTCGAGGCAGCGCACGCCGTGGTCGATGCGCTCGGCGCGCAGCACGTCGAGCGCCTCCACGATGTACGCGGGCGGCCCCTCCTCGCCCGCGTGGGCGACGACGTGCAGCCCGAGCTCGCGGCAGCGCGCGAACACGCGCGCGAACTTGGCCGGCGGATTGCCGCGCTCGCCGCTGTCGAGGCCGACGCCGATGAACCGGTCGCGGAACGGCAGCGCCTGCTCGAGCGTGGCAAACGCCGCGTCCTCCGTCAGGTGCCGCAAGAAACACATGATGAGCGACGCATCGATGCCGTATTGCGCCTTGGCGTCGCCGCAGGCGCGCGACAGCCCGCCGATCACCGTCGCGAACGCGATGCCGCGGTCCGTGTGCGTCTGCGGATCGAAGAAGATCTCCGCGTGGACGACGTTGTCGGCCGCCGCCCGCGCGAAGTACGCCATCGCCATTGCGTGGAAGTCGTCCTCGGTGATGAGCACGCTCGCCCCGGCGTAGTAGACGTCGAGGAAGCTCTGCAGGTCCGTGAACGCATACGCGGCGCGCAGCGCGTCGACGCTCGCGTACGGCAGCGTGACGCCGTTGCGCTGCGCGAGCACGAGGATGAGCTCGGGCTCGAGCGAGCCCTCGATGTGCAGGTGCAGCTCGGCCTTCGGCATCGCGCGCAGCAGCGCGGGCAGGCGCTCGCTGCCGATGCGCGCGAAGTCGTGCGTCATGCGGCGGCCGCCGGGAACATCAGCGCGTTGAGGCGCCGCACGAACGCCGCGGGATCGGGCAGCTGCGCGCCTTCGGCCAGCATCGCCTCGTCGAGCAGCAGCGCGGCCCAGTCGCCGATGCGCTCGTCGCCCTCGCCTTCGAGGCGCTTGACGAGCGCGTGCTTCGGATTGATCTCGAGCACCGGCGTCACGGTGGGCGCCTTCTGGCCGGCGGCCCGGAGGAGCCGCTCGAGGTTGCCGGAGAGCTCGCCCTCGCCCACCACCAGGCACGCGGGCGAATCGGTGAGGCGATGCGTGACCCGCACCTCCTTCACCTTGTCGCCGAGCGCCGACTTGAGCCGCTCGACCAGCGGCTTCAACGCCTCGGCCTCCTGCTTCTGCGCCTTCTTCTCCTCCGCATCGGCAAGCTCGCCGAGATCGAGCGCGCCCTTGGCCACCGAGTGCAGCGGCTTGCCGTCGAACTCGTGCAGCGACGACACGACCCACTCGTCGATGCGGTGGCCGAGCACCAGCACCTCGATGCCCTTCTGCCGGAAGATCTCCAGGTGCGGGCTGTGCGACGCGGCGGCGAAGCTGTCGCCGGTGACGTAGTAGATGGCCGTCTGCCCTTCCTTCATGCGGCCCACGTAGTCGGCGAGGCTCACGTCCTGCGTGTCGGTGCCGCTCGCGGTGGAGGCGAAGCGCGCGAGCTTCGCGAGGCGCTCGCGCTGCGCGTGGTCGTCGACGAAGCCTTCCTTCAGCACGTTGCCGAAGGTGGTCCAGAACGTCGCGTACTTCTCCTTGTCGTTGTCGGCGAGGTCCTGCAGGAGGTCGAGCACGCGCTTCACGCAGCCGCCGCGGATCGCCTCGACGTCGCGCGAATGCTGCAGCAGCTCGCGCGAGACGTTGAGCGGCAGGTCGTTGGAATCGACGACGCCGCGCACGAAGCGCAGGTACGGCGGCAGCAGCTGCTCGGCGTCGTCCATGATGAACACGCGGCGCACGTACAAACGCACGCCGTGCCGGTGCTCGCGGTCCCAGAGATCGAACGGCGCCACCGCCGGCACGTACAGCAGCAGCGTGTACTCGGTGCGGCCCTCGACCCGCGCGTGCACGTAGGCGAGCGGCGCCTGGCCGTCGTGCGCGACGTGCCGGTAGAACTCCTCGTACTGCTCCGCCGTCACCTCGGACTTCGGCCGCGCCCACAGCGCGGACGCCTGGTTGACGGTCTCGTCCTCGTCGGTGAGCTTGTACGCCTGCGTCTCGGCATCCCACACCTCCTTGCGCATGAGCACGGGCAGCGCGATGTGGTCGGAGTACTTGCGGATGATCGCGGCGAGCCGGTAGCGCGACAGGAGCTCGTCCTGGTCGGCGCGCAGGTGCAGGGTCACCTCGGTGCCGCGCTCGGGACGTTCGATGCGCTCGATCGTGTAGTCGCCCTCTCCCGCCGATTCCCAGCGCACGCCCTCGCTCGCCGGGAGGCCGGCACGGCGCGTGACGAGCGTGACGCGGTCCGCGACGATGAACGACGAGTAGAAGCCGACGCCGAACTGGCCGATGAGGCGCGCGTCTTTCGCCTGGTCGCCGGACAGCGACGCGAAGAACTCGCGCGTCCCCGACTTCGCGATGGTGCCGATGTGCTGCACCACCTCGTCGAACGACATGCCGATGCCGTTGTCGCGGACGGAGATCGTGCGCGCGTCCTTGTCGTAGCTGACGACGATCTTGAGCTCGGGATCGCTCTCGTAGTACTCGGGGTGGTCGAGCGCCTCGAAGCGCAGCTTGTCGGCGGCGTCGGACGCGTTGGAGATCAGCTCCCGCAGGAAGATCTCGGGATGGCTGTACAGCGAGTGGATCATGAGGTGGAGGAGCTGCTTCACCTCCGCCTCGAAGCCGCGCGTCTCGCGCACGGTGTCGGGGGTCGTGGTCTCGGTCATGGTCGTGGAATGCCAGTCGCTTTGGAATGAGCCTTGTGCAAGAATCGCCCGGCGCGGAACGGGCGCGGAACGCGCGGGCGGTCGCGCGGCGAAGATGGGGACGCGCGCAGCCGGTTTCAACCGGGGATTCTAAGTCACCGTCGCTTCACGTCGACGAGGAGTGCAACCGATGCAGCGTGCGCGCGGATGGGCGCGGGCCGGGGGATGGCTGGCCTTGCTGGTGGGATGCGGGATCGTCGCGGGCTGCGGCAACGACGTCACGCCGACGCCTCCGGTCGCCGCCGAGACGCTCGAGTTCGGGTCCGTCCTCGATCCCGTGGAGTTCGCCTCCGCGGCCGGCGCGCTCCCGCCCGAGGCGCTCGCCGATCCGCCCGGCTCGCTGCCCGCGCCCGGCAGCGCGAGCTACCTCACCTACCTGCCGGCGATCGCCATGCAGGGCACGACGGGCCACCTGGGGAGCCCGGGCACCTGCGAGGCGCAGTCGTTCGCCTACGGCCTGGGCTCGTACACCGCGGCGCGCGGCGCCGACGGGATGTCGATCAAGTGGGACCCGGCGGTCGCCGGCAACGCGGTCAGCGCGGCGTACCAGTTCCAGCTCGCGGTGCACGACGGCTTCGCCACGTGCCCGAAGGGCGGGCACGCGACGCAATACCTGGGGCGGCTCGCGAGCTTCGGCAGCCCCACCGCTGCCGACGTCCCGTACCCCACGCCGCCGACGTGCGAGGCGCTGGCGTCGATCAACCTCGCGCAGTCCTACCCCGACACGCCGCGCATGCGCATCGGCAGCTTCGCCACGTTCAAGGTCGGCACGCCGGAATCGCTGGCGCTGATCAAGGCGTTTCTTGCGAACCGGCAAGCCGTCGCGTTCTCGGGCACGGTGTACACGGGATACGGCAACGCGAGCGGCCCGACGCTCACCGACGGCTATTTCTACGCGGCGCCCAACCTGCCCAACGCCGGCGGGCACGGCCAGCTCCTCGTCGGCTACGACAACGCGAAGGGCGCCGCGGGACAGGCGCCGGGCGTGCTGCTCGTGCAGAACAGCTTCGGCGCGCAATGGCCCGACCGGGCGAGCGGCTCGGTCGCGCCGTCGGGGATGCTCTACTGGTCGTACGAGACGTTCCTGCGCACCCAGCTGCTCGCCGCGGTCGCGTATCCGTACGATCCGTCGCCGCCCTCGGGGACGATGCTGGTTCCCGCGGCCGCGGGCGCGCCGGTCGCCGCCATCGAGCGCGCCTACCAATGGGCGCCCACCAGCGGCACGGGCACGTGGCTGATCCTCGTCCATCACGCGGCCGATCCCATCCGCATCACGTCGGTCACGCTGCAGGAGCCGGCGCCGGGCAAGGTCGTCGCGACCGGCGGGCTGGGGCAATTCCTGAGCAAGGGCTACACGTACCTGCGGCGCACCGACGGCAGCGCGTTCCTGCCGGGCAGTTACGCGGTCACCGTCAACGCGCAGACGCTCGCGGGCAACGACGTGCGCTACGACGCCGTCGTGACGGTGGGCACGCCGCTGCCTGCCAAGCCGCCGGCCGCGAGCATGTCCGTCGCGGCGTCGGCGGCGAAGCTGTTCGACAGCCTCGGCAACGCACCGCAGATCACCCTCGCCCCGTGACGCCCGCCATGGACGCCCCCATCGACACTTTCATGGCCGCCTACCGGCGCGCGTGGGAGACGAGCGACGAGCACGCGCTCGCCGCGCTCTTCACCGCCGACGGCGTGTACCGCAACACGCCGTTCGCGGCGCAGCGCGGGCACGACGCGATCCGTGCGTACTGGCAGCGCACCAAGCTCTGCAGCGACATCCGCGTGACCTACGAGGTGCTGGAGCGCGACGCGTTGCGCGGCATCGCGCACTGGCGCACGACGTACCAGGTGACGTCGGAGGACCTCTTCCGCACGTGGGCCGCGTCCACCGGCACCAATCTGCTCGCCCGTGCGCCCGGCGCACCGTTGCCGCGCCTCGTGCTCGACGGCATCGCGGTGGCGCAGTTCGCGCCGTCGGGGCTGTGCCGCGACTTCGCGATCTGGTGGCACAGCAAGGTGGACGACGGCGCGTAGGGCGCGCATCGCGCACCCGATCCGCGCCGCCCGACGCCGGCGCGGCACAATAGCGTCCTCACGTTCAGGAACCGACCGCCATGGCCGACCTCTTCGACAATCCCATGGGCCTCATGGGCTTCGAGTTCGTGGAATTCGCCTCGCCCACGCCCGGCGTCGTCGAGCCGGTGCTCGAGCGCCTGGGCTTCGTCCACGTCGCGCAGCATCGCTCGAAGGACGTCGCGCTCTTCCGCCAGGGCGACATCAACTTCATCGTCAACCGCGAGCCGGCGAGCGTCGCGTCGTACTTCGCGGCGGAGCACGGGCCGTCGGCGTGCGGCATGGCGTTCCGCGTGCGCGACTCGCACGTCGCCTACGAGCGCGCGCTGGCGCAGGGCGCACAGCCGGTCGACCTGCCGCCCGGCCCGATGGAATTGAAGCTGCCCGCGATCAAGGGCATCGGCGGCGCGCCGCTGTACCTCATCGACCGCTTCGGCGACGGCACGTCCATCTACGACATCGACTTCCGCTTCTTCGACGGCGTGGACCGCCATCCGCGGGGCCACGGCTTCACGACCATCGACCACCTGACGCACAACGTGTACCGCGGGCGCATGGCGTACTGGGCGGGCTTCTACGAGAAGATCTTCAACTTCCGCGAGATCCGCTACTTCGACATCAAGGGCGAGTACACGGGCCTCACGTCGAAGGCGATGACCGCGCCGGACGGCAAGATCCGCATACCGTTGAACGAGGAGGCGTCGAAGAGCACCGGGCAGATCGAGGAATTCCTGATGCAGTACAACGGCGAGGGCATCCAGCACATCGCGCTCCTCACCGACGACATCCTGGCGTCGATCGACAGCCTGCGCCGCGCAGGCGTGCCGCTGATGACCGCGCCGCCGGCCACGTATTACGAGATGCTCGCCGAGCGCCTGCCGGGCCACGGGCAGGACGTGCCGGCGCTGCAGGCGCGCGGCATCCTCGTCGACGGCACGACCGAAGGCGGCCACCAGCGCCTGCTGCTGCAGATCTTCTCGCAGACGCTGCTCGGGCCCGTGTTCTTCGAGTTCATCCAGCGCAAGGGCGACGACGGCTTCGGCGAGGGCAACTTCAAGGCGCTGTTCGAGTCGCTCGAGCGCGACCAGCTGCGCCGCGGCGTCATCGAGCCGGCGTAGGAGCGAAGATGAGCACCGTCATCGACGACACGCACGACCCCGACCTCGCGAGCTGGGTGGACGCGGCCAACGATCCGCAGTCCGACTTCCCGCTGCAGAACCTGCCGTTCGGGCGCTTCCGCCGCGCGGGCGACGCGCGCTTCCGCCTCGGCGTGGCCATCGGCGACCAGGTCGTCGACCTCGCGCATGCGAAGCTCGTGGCCACCGACGACATGAACGCGCTGATGCGCGCCGGCGCCGGCCTGCGGCAGGAAGTGCGGCGCACGCTGTCGCACCGCCTGCGCACCGGCAGCCCGCACGCGACCACGCTCGCCGACAGCCTGGTGCCGATGGCCGCGGTCGAGATGGGCTTGCCCTGCCACATCGGCGACTACACCGACTTCTACAGCAGCATCCACCACGCAACGAGCGTCGGCCGCCAGTTCCGGCCGGACAACCCGCTGCTGCCGAATTACCCGTGGGTGCCGATCGCCTACCACGGCCGCGCGTCGTCGATCGTGCCGAGCGGCACGCCGGTCGTGCGCCCGCGCGGGCAGGTGAAGCCGCCCGAGGCGGACGCGCCCACCGTCGTGCCGACGCGCCGCCTCGACTACGAGCTCGAGATGGGCATCGTCATCGGGCGCGGCAACGCGCAGGGCACGCCCATCGCGCTCGACGACGCCGAGTCGCACGTCTTCGGCCTGACGCTCTTCAACGACTGGACCGCGCGCGACATCCAGGCGTGGGAGTACCAGCCGCTGGGGCCGTTCCTGTCCAAGAACTTCGCGTCGACGATCTCGCCGTGGCTCGTGACGCTGGAGGCGCTTGCGCCGTTTCGCGCGCCGTTCACGCGCGCACCCGGCAACCCGCAGCCGCTGCCCTACCTCGCGTCCGCGGGCAACGCGGCGCGCGGCGCGTTCGACATCGCGCTCGAAGTGTGGCTGCGCACGGCGTCGATGCAGGCGCGCAGCGAGCCCGCGCAACGGCTCATGCAGTCGAACTTCCGCGACAGCTACTGGACGCTTGCGCAGATGGTCGCGCATCACACGGTCAACGGCTGCAACCTCGACGCGGGCGACCTCCTCGGCACCGGCACGCAATCCGGTCCGGAAGCCGACCAGGGGGGCTCGCTGCTCGAGCTCTCGCGCGGCGGCAAGGCGCCGCTCACGCTTGCCAACGGCGAGCAGCGCAGCTTCCTCGAGGACGGCGATACGGTGATCCTGCGCGCGCACTGCGCGCGGCCGGGCTTCCGGCGGATCGGGTTCGGCGATTGCGCGGGCACGATCGTGCCCGCCGTGTAGCGAAAGGCGCGCATGTCCGACGTCGTGATGATCACCGGCGCCAGCGGCAACCTGGGCCACGCCGTCGTCGACGCCTTCGATGCCGCGGGTGCGCACCTCGTGCTGCTCGACCGGCGGCGCGAGCGCCTCGACGCGGAGTTCGGCACACCGGATGACGCGCGGCTGCACGTCGCGTGCGACCTCCTCGATGCAGCGCAGGTCGAGGCGGCGGCGGCCGCGGCCGTCGCGCGCTTCGGGCGCATCGACGTCCTGTGCAACCTCGCCGGCGGCTTTCGCATGGGCCCGCCGGTGCACGCGACGAGCGACGCCGACTTCACGTTCCTGCACGACCTCAACGCGCGCACGCTGCTGCACACCGCACGCGCCGTGGTGCCGCGCATGCTGGACGCGGGCGGCGGGCGCATCGTCAACGTCGGCGCGTTCGCGGCGCAGAAAGGCGCAGCCGAGATGGGCGCGTACGTGGCGGCGAAGAGCGCGGTCATCCGCTTGACGGAGAGCATGGCCGCGGAGCTGCGCGCGCGCAACATCAACGTCAACTGCGTGCTGCCGACGATCCTCGACACGCCGGAGAACCGCAAGGCGATGCCGGACGCCGATCCCGCACGCTGGGTCGCGCCGGCGGACCTCGCGAGCGTGATCGTGTTCCTGGCCTCGCCCGCGGCGCGCGCGATCCACGGCGCCGCGGTGCCCGTCACCGGCCTGTCCTGAACGCCGGCATCGGCGGCGTCCGACCAGGCGTGTGCGGCGTCCTACGCCCGTTCGCGCCGGTTTCCGGCTGACCCCGCACCGCCCACTTCCGTAAGGTGTGGCTCGTCGAGCGCGCGCCACGGGCGCGACACCGCTCGCCGACGTCCACCAACACAGGAGTGAAGTCATGAACCGTTCTTCGTCGACGTTGTGGAAGGCGAGCGCCGTCGCGCTCGCGATCCTGATGGCGGGGTGCTCGAGCACCTCGTGGAACCAGATGAGCAAGGCCGACAAGGGCACGGCCGTCGGCGCCACCGGCGGCGCGGTCGCCGGCGCGGCCGTGGGCGGCCCGGTCGGCGCGGTCGCGGGCGCGGGCATCGGCGCCTATGCCGGCAACTACGCGGGCGCGAAGTCGGAAGGCTCGCGTCCGGGCGACGGCACGATGGGCCACACCGCCGAGGCGCGCGATGCCAACACGAACTCCACGCGCACGGCGCAGGCCGACACGTCGCGCGACACGTCGCGCAGCGCGATGCGCAACGACACGACGAGCGCACCGGCGAGCAACAGCAACCTCACGAGCGGCAACAATGCGCCGGGCACGCGCGACACGCTGACGAGCCAGCCGGTCACCGGTGCCACCGGCAACCTGTCGAGCAACGGGACGAGCCAGGGCATGCCGGGCGCGCGCACGAGCATGCACGACGAGGCCACGGTGCGCCAGGTGCAGGAGGCGCTCCTGAAGGCGGGCTACGACCCGGGCCCGATCGACGGCATCATGGGTCCGCGCACCGAGCAGGCACTGTCGCGCTTCCAGCAGGCGAAGGGGCTGTCGAGCTCGGCCAACCTCGACGCGCAGACGATGTCCGCGCTCGGCGTGAGCCAGTAGGCGCGGCATACCGCGGCCCCGGCGCCCCCGGGGCTGCGGTCACGAAAGATCGGTCACAAAGAGACGCAGAGACGCCGAGAAACCAATGGGTCCTCTGCGTCTCTGCGTCTCTTTGTAAATGCTTTTTGCATCAACGGTCGATCCGCTCGAGCTCCGTGAGATAGAACCCGCGCCGCAGGATGTACGTCGCGGCGGAATGATGCAGCTTCGCGATGTCCTCGTCGGTGAGCGTGCGCTTGACGACCGCCGGCGCGCCCATGATGAGCGAGCGGTCCGGGAACGTCTTGCCCTCGGTGAGGATCGAGCCCGCGGCCACGAGGCATTCGCGGCCGATCACGACGCGGTTGAGCACCACCGCCTGGATGCCGATGAGTGAGAGGTCGCCGATCGTGCAGCCGTGCAGCATCGCCTGGTGGCCGACCGTCACGCGCTCGCCGATCGTCATCGGAATGCCCGGGTCGACGTGCAGCACCGCGTTGTCCTGCACGTTGCTGCCATTGCCGATCACGATCGGCTCCGAATCGGCGCGGATCACCGCGCCCGGCCACACGCTCGTTCGCTCGCCCAGCACCACGCGGCCGATGAGCGTGGCCGTGTCGGCGACGTAGGTCGAGGCGGAAACCTGCGGCGCATGGCCGCGAAAGCGATAGCGGGGCATGGGTTAAGGCGGGCAGGCGCCCGTGAGTGTCCAAGGTGCGATGGTCGCACGATCGCCGCCGCGCCATCCCGCACCGGTCATGTCCAACGCTGCGGTGATGCGAACGGGAAGGTTCGCCTTACAATCGGTGTCGACCCTGCGTTCCCCGCCCGCACCCCTCCCCGCCATGCCCAAGAAATCCGCTTCCCGGCGCCTGCCGGCCCCTGCCCGCCCCTCGCGCGACGACGCGCTCGCTGCCGTGCGCACGCTCTTGCGCTGGGCCGGCGACGATCCCGACCGCGAGGGCCTCCTCGAGACGCCGGACCGCGTGGTGCGCTCGTACGAGGAGTTCTTCTCGGGCTATGGCCAGGACCCGAAGGAAATCCTCGCCAAGACCTTCTCGGAGGTCGACGGCTACGACGAGATGATCGTGATGAACGACATCCGCTTCGAGAGCCACTGCGAGCACCACATGGCGCCGATCATCGGCAAGGTGCACATCGGGTACCTGCCGAATCGCCGCGTGGTCGGCATCTCGAAGCTCGCGCGGCTGGTCGACGTCTACGCCAAGCGGCTGCAGATCCAGGAGAAGATGACGGTGCAGATCGCCGACACGCTGCAGGACGTATTGCAGCCGAAGGGCGTGGCCGTGGTCGTGGAGGCCGCGCACCAGTGCATGACCACGCGCGGCGTGCACAAGCCCGGGACCACGCTGGTGACGAGCCGCATGCTGGGCGCGTTTCGCAAGGACGCCGCCACGCGGCGCGAGTTCCTCGCCATGATCGCGCGCAGCGGGAATGTGCCGCCGCACAAATGAACGTCCGCAAAAGGCGTCCGTGAGACATGTGGATGACGTGTCGCCGGCGTTGCGCCTTTTGCGGCCGGAACAGCGAAACACCACAACCCTAGCCAAGTGACCTCCCTCGCCCCGCTTGCGGGGAGAGGGTTGGGGTGAGGGGCGTTTTACTGCAGGTCAGTCGGCCGCCTTGGGAGCGGCCCTGCGGCGGCCGGCGGAAAACGCTACGCAACAACGAGCGTCGTGCGGCGGGCTGCGTCTTCCCGCGAGCGATCCGAGCAGCCCTGCGCCCTACGTCGCACTCGCCGCATCGAGCTCCCTTAGCGCATCCGCATCGAGCGTGAGCCGCAACGCCCCCATGATCTGCTCGAGCTGCGCCACGGACGTGGCGCTCGCGATCGGCGCGGTCACGGCCGGGCGCGTCATCAGCCACGCGATCGCGACCTGCGCCGGCGTGGCTTTCAGGCGCGACGCCACCGCATCGAGCGCGGCGAGGATGCGCAGACCGCGCTCGTTGACGTATTTCTTCATGCCGCCGCCGCGCGGGCTCTTGCCGTAGTCGGCCTCGCTGCGGTACTTGCCGGTGAGGAAGCCGGCGGCGAGCGCGTAGTACGGGATCACGCCGATGTCCTCGCGCACGCACAGGTCGGCGAGCGCGCCTTCGAACAGGCCGCGCTCGACCAGGTTGTAGTGCGGCTGCAGCGTGAGGTAGCGCGGCAGCCGGTGTGACTTGCTGATAGCCAGCGCCTCGGCCAGGCGCGCGGCCGTGAGGTTGGACGCGCCGATCGCGCGCACCTTGCCCTGCGCGATGAGCGTCGCATACGCACCGAGCGTCTCCTCGAGCGGCGTGGTCGCGTCGTCCCAATGGGACTGGTAGAGATCGATCGCCTCCACCTGTAGCCGGCGCAGCGAATCCTCGACCGCGCGCACGATGTAGTCGCGCTTGAGGCACTTGTAGCCCAGCCCCATGTCGGACCCGACCTTGGTCGCGATGATCACGTCGTCGTGGCGGCCGCGCTTCGCGATCCAGCGGCCGATCACAGTCTCCGATTCGCCGCCCTGGTGCCCCGGTGCCCAGCGCGAATAGGAGTCCGCGGTGTCGATCAGGTTGCCGCCGCCCGCGACGAACGCATCGAGCATCGCGAACGAGGTCGGCTCATCGGCGGTCCAGCCGAACACGTTGCCGCCGAAGGCGAGCGGGGTCACTTCGTAGCCGGTCTGGCCGAGCGGTCGACGTTGCATGGGAAGGGTCCTGCGACGATGGGAAACGAGGCGGCATTGTGCCAGCAACGGGTGACGCCACGCCCTTCACCCCAACCCTCTCCCCGTTCCGGGGCGAGGGAGGCCTTCGGCGTGAGGTTCGCGGTTTCGGCCGCAGGAGGCGCGCGACATCGCCGTGGCATCAGCCACGGAACCCGCGGACGCCTTTTGCAGACGCTACAGCGTCGGCGTCGATCCGTGCGCGAAGAGATGCTCGCGCTTGGACTGGCAGGTCGTGCAGCGGGTCGCGGTCGGGAAGGCCTGCAGGCGCGCGAACGGGATCTCGCCGCCGCAATCCGCGCAGATGCCGAAGTGCGGATCGCGGACGTGCGCGAGCGCCGCATCGATCGCGCCGACCTCCTCGAGGTGCCGGCGCGCGAGCGTGTTGTTGAGGTCGGTCACGAGCATCGCGGTGGCCTGGTCGCCGGTATCGGGCACTTCGCCCGCCACATCCGACAGCGCCTCGTCGTGCACCCGTGCGAGCTCGAGCTCGGCCTCTTCCAGCGAGGACTTCCGCTGCGCGAGTAGCAGCTCCTCGATCTTGTGGGCTTTCGTGCGTGACAGTCCGCTCATGGTCTTCCCCGTAGGCTCCGCCGGTGCGCGTTCGCGGACACCAGCGGCCCTAGCGTATCCCATGGGCGGCCGTGCCAATTGACCAAGGTCAACGGCGCTTGGGTGCTGCTGCTATCGCCGCCAGTGGGCGCGCACGCAGTACTCGTCCAGGCCGTAGCGGACCGTGAGGTCGCCGTCGTAGGCGCGCTGCACCGCCTCGCCCAGCCGTTGCGGCAGGTGGATGTCCGTCGTCGCGACCTGGATGCGGCGCTGGCCGGACGCGATCTCCATCACGCGGGCGAGCGGATGCTCGGCGCGCTCGTGCTCCGCCTCATGGCGCAGGAGGCGCACGAGGTCGTCGGCATGCTGCTCGACGAAGGGCCCCTCGAGGACCAGCGTGCCGGCGGGCAGCTTGTCGCGCACGCGTCGGCACGCGGGGCACCGGGCCTGCATCGCATCCTCGGGCGGCGTGTCCCACGTCCAGCGACCGTCGTGGTAGACCGCCGCGCAGTCGCTGCACACCGTCGGCTCGCGGTACTTACCGCGGACCTGGTAGGGATCGTCGTGACCGGCCGCCAGGACGTGCGCGCCGAAGTGACGGGCAGCGCCCGCGGGCGAGTGAAAAGGTGCCGGCGGAAGATGCTTGCTCACGAGGACCTCCTTGTCCGTGACGCCACCGTTGCAGTCCATCGTGCGCTGCACGATCAGGCGCTGCGTTGACTGCCGTCAACCTCCTCCGCGGCGGTCGGTGCGTTGTAAAGCGGATCGACGCGCTGCAAGCGCCGCCGGGCATCAGCCCGCGGCCAGCGCGACCAGCGATCCGCCCTCGTGCATGCGCCGGATGGCGTCGGCCACCAGCGGCACGGTGCTCACCCGCTGCAGGCGATCGAGCACGCGCGACTCCGTGAGGCGCCACGGCGGCAGCGTGTCGGTGACCACGAGCTCGTCCACGGGTGCATCGGCGAGCACCACGTTGGCTTCCGCGGCGAAGACGCCGTGCGTCGCGCACGCGACGACGCCCGTTGCCCCATGCGCCCGGCACGCGCGCGCCGCGCGGGCGATCGTGTTGCCCGCGCTGACGAGGTCGTCGACGATCACCGCCACCCGGCCGGCGACGTCGCCCACCAGCATGCCGCCGCGCAGCGTGCCTTCGCTGCGGTACTTCTCGACGAACGCGACCTCGACGGGGCGCCCGAGAGCCGCGGCGAGCCGCAGCCGCAGCGCATCGGCGCGCTTGATCGCGCCGGCGTCGGGCGAGACCACCGTCACCGGCGCCTGCCCGAGCCGCGGGACCAGGTGCGCGACGAACAGCGGCGCGGCCGCGAGGTGCTCGCAGCAGCAGCGGTAGGCGTTCTGGTAGGCTGCGACGTTGTGCACGTCGATCGCCACCATGCCCGCCGCGCCCGCCGCCTCGAGGAAGGAGGCGATGTAGCGCGTGGTCACGGGATCGCGCGGCTTCGTGCGCTGGTCCTTGCGCGCATACGCGAGGTACGGCGCGACGACCGTGACCCGCGCGGCCGCCGCGTCCTTCAGCGCCGCGACGAAGAACAGCAGGCGCATGAGCACCGCGTCGACGTCGTGCTGCGCGGTGCCGGCGATGGACTGGACCACGTACACGTCGGCGCCGCGCACGCTCTCGAGCGGGCGCGACTTGTGCTCGCCGTCCTCGAACACGCGCTCCTCGTGCGCGGCGAGCCGCGTGCCCAGCGCCGCCGCCACGGCGCCGGCATAGTCCCGTCCGCTGTCGAGCGCGAAGATGCGCAGATCGTTGGCCATGCCGCTACTGTACCCGGGCGCCGTTTCGCCCGCGTCCTGCGATGATGCATTACGACGTCTTCAACGGCGACGCCGACGGCATCACGTCGCTCGTGCAGCTGCGGCTCGAGCAGCCGCTCGCCGCGACGCTCGTCACCGGCACCAAGCGCGACAACACCCTGCTCCACCGCGTCCCGGTCGCGGCCGATGCATCGGTCACGGTGCTCGACATCGCCGTCGTGAACAACCGCGCCGCGCTCGTGAGCCTGCTCGACGCGGGCGCGAAGGTGACGTGGTTCGACCACCACTTCGCGGGCGACGTGCCCGTGCATCCGCGGCTGGCGGCGCACCTCGATCCCGCGCCCGACGTGTGCACGGGCGTGCTGGTCGACCGCTACCTGGAAGGCCGGCAGCGGATCTGGGCGCTGGTCGCGGCGTTCGGTGACAACCTGCTCGACACGGCGGCGGCGCTCGCGCAGTCGCTCGGCCTCGCCGCCGACGACCTCGAGGCGCTGCGCGCGCTGGGCGACGGCATCACCTACAACGCCTACAGCGAGGTGCTGGCCGACGCGATCGTGCCGCCCGATGCGCTGTTCCGCACGCTGCTCGCCGCGCGCAATCCGCTGCGCTTCGTGCGCGACGATCCCGCGTACCGGCGCATCGACGAGGGGCGGCGCGCTGATCTGGCGCTCGCGCGTGCCGTCGCGCCGCACGCACGCGCCGGACGGGCCGACGTCTACGTGCTGCCCGACGCGCCGTGGTCGCGCCGCGTGCGCGGCATCTTCGGCAACGAGGTCGCCAATCGCGCCCCCGACCGCGCGCAGGCGGTGCTGACCGTGAACGATCGCGGCGGCTACGCGGTGAGCCTGCGGGCGCCGCGCTGCGCGCCGCGGGGCGCGGATGCGGTGTGCCGCCAGTTCGGCGGCGGCGGCGGACGCGAAGCCGCCGCGGGGATCGGCGACCTGCCGCAGGACCAGCTCGATGCCTTCGTGGCGCAGCTCGGCCTGCGGTATCGCTGAGACCGGCGCCGGGCCCTGTCACTTCCGGCAGCGTCGCGGCGCCGATTCCACGCTAGCCTCGTTCGATCCCGTCGCGCCCTTTCCCTCATGCTGGCCGCCCGCTCCACCCGGACTGCTGCGCCGTCCTGGTACTGCCCCTCATGCCGCAGCGCGTTGCCCGCGGGCGAAGCCACGCTGCGCTGTCCTGCCTGCGACGCCGACTTCGGCCCGGACGCAGCGTGGGGACCGGTCACCAATGCCCGGGGCGAGTGGACGCCGCGGCCGGTGCCCCGTCCGCCACGGGAGCTGGACCTGGCCTATGCGTTCCTCGGGTCCGTCCTGCGCTTCTTTCGCGCGGGCATCGCGTGGATCGTCGTGGTGGCGCTGCTCGTGCACTCGCCGCTGCCGTACGGCGCCGGCGCGACGCCGTTCCTCGTCCTGCTCTGCGCGACGGCGGCCGCCGTCTGCGCGTGGGCGGCGGTCCCGTTCGTGGCCACGTCGCGGCGACGATTCGCCGCGCGCCGCGGCGCCGCCTGACCGCGCGCCGGGCTTGCAGCGACGCGCGTTCGCAGGCAGCCTCGTGGCCTTGCCCACGGCGTCCATTGCATTCCGCATGCCCATCATCACGCCCGCCACGCTCGACGACGCTCCCGCCATGCACGCGCTGCAGATGCGCGCCTTCGCCGAGGAGGGCCGCCGGCTGCAGCGCTACGACATCCCGCCGCTGACCGAGACCGTCGAGTCGGTGCGCGCCCACATCCGCGACCAGACCGCGCTCACCGCACGCGCCGACGGGACGATCGTCGGCTGCGTGCGCGGCATCACCGTCGACGGCGTGTGCACGATCCGCGCGCTGGTCGTCGATCCCGCGCATCATGGACAGGGCATCGGGTCGGCGCTGCTCGCGGCGCTCGAGCGCGCGCTGCCCGGCGTCGCGCGCTTCGACCTCACCACCAATCCCGTGATGGAGCGCAACGTCCCGTTCTACGAGCGGCACGGCTACCGCGTGACGGAGATCACGCAGCACTCGCCGACGATCACGCTGGCGCAGATGAGCAAGCGCGTCGCGCCGCCGGTGGCGGGCGCGCCGGACCCCCGCTGACGCGGGCCCTGCCGTGCCGTCGCTGCCGTGCGTCGACGACGGCATGGCGAGGCGTGCGATCGCCTTCCCTTGCGCAGCGTCAACGCGCGCGTGCGCCGTTGGACTAGCGTGAAGTCATCGGCCACGAAAGGAGAGGACACATGAGTGGCTCGCTGCAGGTTCCGCTGCAAATCACCCTGCGCAACGTCGCGCATTCCGACGCGCTCGCCGAGGAGATCGGCCGCCGGACGGCCAAGCTCGGCACGTTCCATCCGCGCCTCACCGGCTGTCGCGTCACCGTCGAGCGCATGTCCGCGCACCAGCGCCACGGCCAGCAGTACCGCATCCGTGTCGACGTGCACGCGCCCGGCCAGCCCGAGCTGGTCGTCGATCGCAGCCATGGCGAGGATCTCGCCGTCGCGGTGCGCGACGCGTTCGACGCGATGGACCGCATGGTCGACGAGCTCGCGCGCAAGCCGCGGGGAATGGCGGGCGGCGCGGCCTAGCGCTACCGCGTGCGTTGCACCGTGGCGCTGATTCGTGCGGCGCCGCTGAACGCTACGCGCCGAATCCCGTCGGCTTCATCTTCTGCGCGAGCTTCACGCCCTTGCGCGCGCGGTGCATCACGTGGCGCGCGAGGTCCTCGCCTTCGAGCGCGACCTCGATCTCGCGGCCGTTGCGGTTGGTGCCGCGCACGGTTACCCGCCGCGCCGGGAAACCGCCGACCGCGAGCAGCGCGTCGTCCTTGTCGAGGCCCATCACGATGACGCCGCGGCCGCTCGCCAGCGTGCGCATGTCGGCCAGCGGGAATACGAGGAGCTTGCCCGCCTTCGACAGTGCGGCGACCTGGTCGCTGCCCGGACGAACCGGCGCCGGCGCCACCGGCTCCTCGTCGGCGGGGAGGCTCATGAACGCCTTGCCCGCCTTCACGCGCGAGAGCATGTCGCCGAACGTGGCGACGAAGCCGTAGCCGCCGGTGCCCGCGACGAGGTACGCCTGCTCGGGGGCGGCGGTGAACGCGTGCGCGACGCGCGCGCCGGACGAGAGCTCGATCAGGGTGGTGACGGGCACACCGTCGCCGCGTCCGCCGGGCACGTCGGCACCGCGGATCGTGTATGCACGGCCCTGCGTGTCGAGCACCACCAGCGGCTGCGTGGTGCGCATCTCGAGGATCGCGAGCGCACTGTCGCCCGACTTCCATCCGAACTGCGAGGCATCGAGCCCGTGGCCCTGGCGCGAGCGGATCCACCCCTGCCGCGACAGCGTGACCGTGATCGGCTCGTCGGGCACGCTGCGGCTCACCACGGTCGGCGCCACTGCCTCGATGAGCGTGCGTCGCTTGTCGCCGTACTTCTTGGCGTCGGCCTCGATCTCCGTGACGATCTGGTCCGACATCGCCTGCCGGTCCCCGAGCAGCTGCTTCAGTCCCTTGCGCTCAGCTTTCAGCGCCTTCTGCTCGGTCTCGAGCTTGATGCCTTCGAGCCGCGCCAGCTGCCGCAGGCGGATCTCGAGGATGTCCTCGGCCTGGATCTCGGTCAGGCCGAATGCGGCCATCAGCTCGGCCTTGGGCTCGTCCGCGTTGCGGATGATGCGGATCACCTTGTCGATCGACAGCAGGACGATCAGCCGACCCTCGAGGATGTGCAGGCGGCGGTCGACTTCCGCGAGGCGATGCTGCGTGCGCCGCGTGACGGTCGCGAAGCGGAACGCGATCCATTCGTCGAGCAGCGTGAGAAGGTTTTTCTGGCGCGGGCGCCCGTCGCGGCCGAGGGCCACGAGGTTGACCGGCAGGCTCGACTCGAGGCGCGTGTGCGCGAGCAGCAGGTCGACGAACTCCTGCGGGTTCTGGCGGCTCGACCGCGGCTCGAGCACGATGCGCACGGGCGCGTCCTTGTCGGACTCGTCGCGCACCGTGTCGAGCGCGCCGAGCAGCAGCGTCTTCAGGTTGAGCTGGTCCTGCGTGAGCGTCTTCTTGCCTTCCTTCGCCTTCGGATTGGTCGCGCGCTCGATGTCCTCCATCACCATGCGTGCGGAGACGCCGTCGGGCAGCTCCGTCACCGCGATGCGCCACTGGCCACGCGCGAGCTCCTCGACCGTCCAGCGTGCGCGCATGCGCAAGCTGCCGCGGCCGCTCTCGTAGATCGCGCGGATGTCCTCCGGCGCGCTGGTGATGTGCCCGCCGCCGGGCAGGTCGGGGCCGGGCAGCAGCTTCAGCACCGCGTCGAGCGTGAGCTCGGGCTTCCGGATGCGCGCGACCGCGGCCTTCGCGACCTCGGCCAAGTTGTGCGAGGGAATGTCGGTGGCCATGCCGACGCCGATGCCGGAGCTGCCGTTGATGAGCAGCATCGGCAGGCGTGCGGGCAGGAGCTTCGGCTCGTTGAACGCGCCGTCGTAGTTGGGCGTGAAGTCGACGGTGTCGCGGTCGATCTCGGAGAGCAGGAGCTCCGCGATGGGTGTCAGGCGGCACTCGGTGTAGCGCATCGCCGCCGCGTTGTCGCCGTCGCGCGAGCCGAAGTTGCCCTGGCCGTCGATCAGCGGATAGCGCAGCGTGAAGTCCTGCGCCTGCCGAACCAGCGCGTCGTACGCCGCGGTGTCGCCGTGCGGGTGGTACTTGCCGAGCACGTCGCCGACGACGCGCGCGGACTTCACGTGGCGCGCGGGCGTGTACAGGCCGAGCTGGTGCATTGTGAAGAGGATGCGCCGCTGCACGGGCTTCTGGCCGTCGGCCACGTCGGGCAGCGCGCGGCCCATCACCACGCTCATCGCGTATTCGAGGTAGCTGCGCTCGGCGAAGGTCGCGAGCGGCAGCGAATCGTCGCCGCTCGCCGCGACGAGGTCGTCGCTGCGCGTGACGCCGCCACCGCCGCCTTCGCTGGCGGTGGTGCGCGGCGGCGGCGGTGCGGCCGTCATGTCGTCGGTGAAGAGGTCGCCGCTCGCGTCGTCCGCGGCGGTGCGGCGCGGAGACTTCGCTGCCGCCTTGGGTTTGCGTGTTGCCATGGGATCGGTTCTGGAATCTATCTCGGAATGGGCCGACGAATGGGCGCCGATGTTGGAAACTGTCGTTCCCGCGCAAGCGGGAACCTAGTGGCGTTGCAGTACATGGAGTTACGACACTAATGGGATGGTCGCCCCCTGCCCGATACGGCATCGAAGTGCCAAAGTGAGGACTGTTAATCCCACTTACACGAGAGGAGGCGACGCCATGAAGATTACGACGATTGGGCTGGATCTGGCAAAGAGCGTGTTTCAGGTGCATGCCGTGGATGCTGGCGGCCGAGTGGTGTTGCGCAAGCAAGTGAAGCGGGCGCAGATGAAGGCGTTCTTCGCCAAGCTGCCGCCGTGCTTGGTGGGCATGGAAGCATGCGGCGGCGCGCATTATTGGGGGCGCGAGCTGCAAGCGCTGGGGCATGTGGTGAAGCTGATGCCGCCGCAGTACGTGAAGCCGTTTGTGAAGCGCAACAAGAACGATGCGGCCGACGCCGAGGCGATTTGCGAGGCGGTACAGCGGCCGAATATGCACTTCGTGCCGATCAAGACCGTGGAGCAGCAGGCGATCTTGGCGGTGCACCGGGTGCGCCAGGGCCTGGTCAAGGCACGCACCGCGCAGGCCAATCAGATACGGGGGCTGCTGGCCGAATTTGGGCTGGCGATACCCAAGGGCATCGCACAGATCGAGCCGCGGGTGCTGGCGTTGCTGGAGGACGGTAACAATGGATTGCCCGACAGCTTCCGGCGCTTGCTGGAGCAACTGCGGCAGCGCCTGGGCGCGCTGGGCCGGCAGCAGGCGGAGCTCGAAGTCCAGATCAAGGACTGGCATACCCAGCATGAGGACAGCCGGCGCCTGGCCACCATCCCCGGAGTCGGGCCGCTGAGTGCCAGCGCCTTGGTGGCGAGCGTGGGCCCGGCGCGCACTTACAAGAATGGACGCCAGCTCTCGGCGTGCTTGGGGATTGTGCCGCGCCAAGCGTCCAGCGGTGGCAAGACGACGCTGCTGGGCATCAGCAAGCGCGGCGACAGTTATCTGCGCACTTTGCTCATCCACGGCGCGCGGGCGGTGGTACGACAGGCGCAACGCGCACCGGAGAAGGCCGAACCGTGGCTGCGCGAGTTGCTGCGGCGCCGTCCGACCAACGTGGCAACCGTGGCGCTGGCCAATCGCAATGCGCGCGTGGCCTGGGCGCTGCTGGCGCACCAGCACGATTATCGACAACCACTCACGAAGTAATCGACGCGCACCGACGCACCGCCCGTTTCGTACCACCGCCAAGGAGCACCCCACACGATTGCGCAGGCAACCACGACGTGATGGCAGAACAGGTCGGACCGTGACCGGGTGAAGCTGAGGGACCCAGAGCACCTCGAGTGCGCGACACTGAGAAGCCCCCGGTCAGCGAATTCCATCAGGGCCAGAGGCTAACGCCTCAAATGAGGGCCGGATGTATGGCAGCAATCGCACCTTCCGCCATCAGGAACTGGGGGCCTTGCCAACAGGGGGCGACCATGTATGGGTCCCCGCCTGCGCGGGGACGACAATGGAAACGGTGATCCAATACCGATTCTTAGAATAGCTTCTAGATGTCGACTTCGACGGTGTTGCCGGACTGCTCCATCCACTCGCGGCGCGCGGCGGCCTCGGTCTTGCCCATCAGCTTGGCGAAGATGCGATGCGCCTCCGCGGCCTCGTCGCGCGACACGCGCACCGGGAACACGCGGCGCGTCTCGGGATTCATCGTCGTCTCCCAGAGCTGCTCGGGATTCATCTCGCCCAGCCCCTTGAAGCGCCCGACCGACCACGCGCCCGGCTTCACGCCTTCCTTCGTCAGGCGATCCTCGATGGCCGCGAGCTCGTCGTCGTCGAGCGCGTAGAACTTGCGCGCCGGGCGCTTGCCGGTGGCGGCGACGTCGAGGCGATACAGCGGCGGATGCGCGATGCACACGTGCCCGCGCTCGACCAGCGCGGGGAAGTGACGGAAGAAGAGCGTCAGCAGCAGGACCTTGATGTGGCTGCCGTCGACGTCGGCGTCGGCCATGATGACGATGCGCTGGTAGCGCAGGCCGGAGAGATCGCCCTCGTCGGCCGACGCGTGCGGATCGACGCCGATCGCCACCGCGATGTCGTGCACCTCGTTGTTGGCGAATAGCCGATCGCGCTCGACTTCGAACGTGTTGAGCACCTTGCCGCGCAGCGGCAGGATGGCCTGGTACTGCTTGTCGCGCGCGAGCTTGGCGGAGCCGCCCGCGGAGTCGCCTTCGACCAGGAACACCTCGCGCCGCGCGACGTCTTCCGACTCGCAGTCGGTGAGCTTGCCCGGCAGCACGGCGACGCTCGACCCGCGCTTCTTCTCGACCTTCTGCGCGGACTTGAGGCGCGTCTGCGCCTGCGCGATCGCAAGCTCCGCGATGCGCCGCCCGTGCTCGACGTTGGCGTTGAGCCACGCCTCCAGCGGATCGCGGATCACCTGCGCGACGAGCTTCAGCGCGTCGCGGCTCGTGAGCTTCTCCTTCACCTGCCCCTGGAACTGCGGATCGAGCACGCGCACCGAGAGCACGTAGCGCAGGCGCGCGGAGACGTCCTCGGTCTGCAGGCGCACGCCGCGCGGCAGCAGGTTGTGATGGTCGACGAACGACTTCACGGCGTCGAAGAGACCGGCGCGCAGGCCCGCCTCGTGCGTGCCGCCCGAGGGCGTGGGAATGAGGTTGACGTAGCTCTCGCCTTCGCCGTGGCCCTCCTCGAACCACGCGAACGCCCACGCCGCGCCCTCGCCTTCGCTCCAGGTCTCGCCGTCCTTGGGTGCGCCCAGGTACGTCTCGCCGGCGAAGACGGGCGCCGCCGGCGTCATGCCGTCGGCGAGCTCGTTGAGATACCCGGTGAGGCCGTCGGGATACGACCACGTCTGCGTCTTCGGCGTCTTGCCGCTCTCGTTGCGCAGCGTGACCGCCACGCCGGGCAGCAGCACGGCCTTGGCGCGCAGCAGGCGCGCGAGGTCGGGCACCGACACGGCGGGCGCGTCGAAATACTTGGGATCGGGGTACACGCGCACCGTGGTGCCGGTATTGCGCGGGCCCACGCTGCCGACGACCTTCAGCTTCTCCGCGACGTCGCCGCCCGCGAACACGATGCGATGCACCTTGCCGTCGCGCTTGACCTCGACCTCGAGGCGCTTCGACAGCGCGTTGGTCACCGACACGCCCACGCCGTGCAGGCCGCCGGAGAACGCGTACGCCGCATGCTCGCCCTTCTTGTCGAACTTGCCGCCGGCGTGCAGCCGCGTGTAGACCAGCTCGACGGTAGGCACCTTCTCTTCCGGATGCAGGCCGACGGGAATGCCGCGGCCGTCGTCCTCGACGGTGACGGAAAGATCGGGATGCACCGTGACGTCGATGCGCGTGGCGAAGCCGCCGAGCGCCTCGTCGGCGGCGTTGTCGATGACTTCCTGCACGATGTGCGTCGGATCGCTCGTGCGCGTGTACATCCCCGGCCGCTCGCGCACGGGCTGCAGGCCCTTCAGGACGCGGATGGAGGCTTCTTCGTAGGTTCGCTTGGCCAAGATCGGATTCTCGTGATGCGCTTGCAGGGGTTATCGTACCGCGGTGCTTCCCGGCTTCGCGCTGGCGACGCAAGCGGGGCGAGGGAACGTCGGGGTGAAAGTGTTGCTTGCGTGGCGCGCGTTGCTTCGCATTCTCGCCGGCCGAGCTCCCTCTCCCGCGACGCGGGAGAGGGTTGGGGTGAGGGCGCGGTGATCTCGCCTATGACCCGCCCCTCACCCTAGCCCTCTCCCCGCCGCGGGGAGAGGGAACTTTGGGGCGGAGCGGGACCAGGTGTTTCACGCGCGAGCTCGATCACCACGTCGCCCGCAGCTTCGCCGCCAGATCCACGATCAGCTTCTTCATCTGCGGATCGCGCGGCGGGGCCGCCGGCGGCACCGGCCACGTCTGCGCGTCGAGGTGCTCGCACACGCTCTGCGGCAGGAAGCGGCTCTTCGCGGCGTACACGTGACGGTCGCCGCCCGCGCCCTGCTGCCGAACGTAGAAGCGCTGCGGGACGATGAGCGCGAGGTCGTCCTTCGCGCGCGTCATCGCGACGTACAGCAACCGGCGCTCCTCCTCGATCTCTTCCGCGCGGCCCGTCGCGAGGTCCGATGGGATGCAGCCGTCGACGCAATTGAGCACGTGCACCGACTGCCACTCCTGGCCCTTCGCCGAGTGGATGGTGGAGAGCGTGAGGTAGTCCTCGTCCTTCAACGGCACGCCCGCCTCGCCGCTCGTGGCGGACGGCGGATCGAGCGTCAGCTCGGTCAGGAAGCGCTCGCGCGTGAGGTACGTCGCCGCGATGCGGCGCAGCTGCGCGAGGTCGGGCAGCCGCACCGGCGCGTCCTCGAAGAGGCGCGGCATCTCGTTCTCGTACCACGCGAGGAGCGCGTCCATCTCGGCGGGCCACGCGCTGTCGCGCGCCTGCATCGTCGCGTACATCGCGCGCAGCGCTTCCCACGCGGGCGCGGCCGCGGCCGGCGCCTTGAACGACGCCATCGTGGCGAGCGGCTCGGCGCTCGCGTCCAGCGCGTCGAGCCAGCGCGTGGCCGTGGCCGGCCCCACGCCCGCCATCAGCCGCAGCGTGCGAAAGCCCGGCAGCCGCGCGCGGCCGTTGTCGATCCAGCGCAGCAGGCCGAGCACGTCCTTCACGTGCGCCGCGTCGAGGAACTTGAGGCCGCCGAACTTCACGAACGGGATGTTCCGCCGCGCGAGCTCGAGCTCCACCGCCGCGCTGTGGCTCGACGTGCGGAAGAGCACCGCCTGCCGGCGCAAGGCGACGCCGCGCTCGCGCTGCGCGAGCACCTCCTCCGCGACGAACCGCGCCTGCATCGACTCGTCGGCCACCGTGACGAGCCGCGGCTTCGCGCCCGCCGTGCGCTCGGTGACGAGGTCCTTGGTGAAGCGCTCGCTGGCGAGCGCGATCACCGCGTTGGAGGCGGTGAGGATTGGCTGCGTCGAACGGTAGTTACGCTCGAGCGTGATCACCTGCGCGGGCGGCGTGTACTGCGCGGGGAAGTCGAGGATGTTGCGCACCGTGGCCGCACGAAAGCCGTAGATCGCCTGCGCGTCGTCGCCGACGACGGTCACGCCGCGCCCGTCGGGCTTCAGGTGCCGGATGATCGCGCCCTGCAGCCGGTTGGTGTCCTGGTACTCGTCGACCAGCACGTGATCGAAGCGCGCGGAGACCTCGGCGGCGAGCTCGGGCTCCTCCATCATGCCCGCCCAATAGAGCAGCAGGTCGTCGAAGTCGAGCACGTGCTGCGCCTGCTTGGCCGCGACGTACGACGCGAACAGCGGGCGCAGCGCGCCCTCCCAGTTGGCGCACCACGGGAAGTGGTCGGCGAGCACGTCGTGCAGCGCTGCCTGCGCGTTCACGCAGCGCGAGTAGATGGCGACGCACGTGGCGGCGCCGGGAAAGCGCGCCTGCGACGTGTCGATGTCCGCTTCCTGCCGCACGAGCCCCATCAGGTCCTCGGAATCGCCGCGGTCGTGGATGGTGAAGTTGGGGACGAGGCCGATGCGCGGCGCGTACTCGCGCAGCAGCTGCGCCCCGATGCTGTGGAACGTCCCCGCCCACGGCAGCGCCGGGGGCGCATCGCGGAAGCTCCTGGCGAGCTGCGCCTGCAGCACGCGGCCCACGCGCAGCGTGAGCTCCGCGGCCGCGCGACGGCTGAACGTGAGCAGCAGCAGGCGCTGCGGGTCCGCGCCATGGCGCACGAGGTGCGCGACGCGATGCGCGAGCGTGCTGGTCTTGCCCGAGCCCGCGCCGGCGATCACCAGCAGGGGCGGCGCGGGCGTGGCGCCGGTGCCGTACTCGACGGCGTCCTGCTGCGCGCGGTTGAGGGCGGTGGTGGCGAGGCTCATGGTCGAACGTAGAACGAACGTTCGACGCACTATACCTTGGCGGGCGCTTCGCTGGCTAGCGCCCTGCGGGATCGGCGCCTGAGATCATGCGCGAGATCGCCGCGCTCGTCGCGGTCTCGACTTCATCGCGCTCGATCGCGCGGAAGGCGCGCAAGCAGGGCGGCGACGCCCCGCCGTCGCGTTTGCCCCTCGTCGTATTGGCCGGTATATTGCGCAGCGTTCCGTTGCCCGCCCGCACCTTCCCCGCGAACGTCCTCGTGCCGCCGCGCCTGCGCCTCGCCGCTCCCGCCTTCCTCGCCGGCGCGGCCACGTCCGCGCAGGCGGCGACCGGCCTCCTGACCGCGCAGGAATGGGACGTCGTGCTCCTGAGCCTGCGCGTGGCCGCGGTCAGCGTGGTCCTGAGCCTCCCGCTCGCGATCGCCGTCGCCTACGTGCTCGCGCGCTGCCGCTTTCCCGGCAAGACGGTGCTCGACGCCGCGGTGCACCTGCCGCTCGTGCTGCCGCCGGTCGTCGTGGGCTTTGCGCTGCTCGCGCTCTTCGGCCGGCAGGGGCCGCTCGGGCGCGTCCTCGCCGACACCTTCGGCATCGTGTTCGCGTTCCGCTGGACCGGCGCCGCGCTCGCGTCCGCGGTGATGGGCTTCCCGCTGATGGTGCGTGCTATCCGGCTGTCGCTGGAGGCGATCGACCCGCGGCTCGAGACCGCCGCGCGCACGCTCGGCGCGTCGTCGGCGTGGATCTTCGCGTCGGTCACGCTGCCGCTCGCGATGCCGGGCATCGTGACCGGCGTGCTGCTGTCGTTCGCGCGCGGGCTGGGCGAGTTCGGCGCCACGATCACGTTCGTCTCCAACATTCCCGGCGAGACCGAGACGCTGCCGCTCGCCATCTACTCGCTGACGCAATCGCCGGGCGGCGACGCGCAGGCGCTCAAGCTCTCGCTCGTCGCGGTCGCGCTGTCGGCGGTGGCGCTCGCGGTGTCGCAGTGGCTCGCGGCGCGGCACGGCCGGCACGGCACGACGTGAAGATCGATGTCGACATCGCGGTGCAGGCCGGCGCGTTCGCGCTCGACGTGAAGTTCGCGCTCGAAGGCCGCGTGGTCGGCATCTTCGGCCGCTCGGGATGCGGCAAGACGACGGTCGTCAACGCGATCGCCGGCGTGACGACGCCGCAGCGCGGTCACGTGCGCGTCGGCGACACGACGCTGTTCGATTCCGCGCGCGGCATCGATCTCCCGCCGCAGGCGCGGCGGGTCGGCTACGTGTTCCAGGACTCGCTGCTGTTCCCGCACCTGTCGGTCGAGGCCAACCTGCTCTACGGACATCGGCAGCGCAATGCCGACGAGCGCTTCCTCGACCCCGCGCGCGTGATCGCGCTCCTCGGCCTGCGCGACCTCCTGCAGCGCAAGCCCGGACGCCTCTCCGGCGGCGAGAAGCAGCGTGTCGCGATCGGGCGCGCGCTGCTCGCGCAGCCGCGTCTCCTGCTGCTCGACGAGCCGCTCGCGTCCCTCGACGTGCCGCGGCGCATCGAGATCCTCGACTACATCGAGCTCCTGCGCGACGAGTTCGGCATCCCGATCGTGCTGGTCAGCCATTCGGTGCCCGAGATCACGCGCCTCGCGGACTCCGTGGTGGTGCTCGCGCAGGGCACGTGCCTCGCGGCCGGCGACGTCGAGCACGTGATGGGGCGCCTCGATCTCCGGCCGCACACCGGCCGCTACGAGGCCGGGTCGGTGATCGAGGCGGTGGTCACCGGCACGCTGCCCGACGACCAGCTCACGACGCTCGCGTTCGCGGGCGGCGAGCTCCTCGTGCCCGACATGAGCGCGCTGCCCGGAGAGCGCGTGCGCGTGCGCATCCGAGCCCGCGACGTCTCGCTCGCCACCGAGCGCCCGGCCCACGTGAGCCTCCTCAACGTACTGCCCGCGCGCGTGGTCGCGGTGCGCGAGGAGGCGGGGCCGGTCGTCGACGTGCAGCTCGCGATCGGCGAAGCCATCCTCCTCGCCCGCATCACGCAGCGCTCGCGGCGCGAGCTCGGCATCGCGGAAGGCAGGGAGGTCTTCGCGATGGTGAAGGCGGTGTCCTTCGACCGGCGCAGCGTCGGGTACGCCTAGCGCTGCCCCGGACAAGCTTGGGGTCTGACCCCAATGTTACGGGTCTGACCCCAATGTTACGGGTCTGACCCCAATGTTACGGGTCTGACCCCAATGGTACGGGTCTGACCCCAGAAGCGCGGGGTCTGACCCCAAACGCGCGGGGTCTGACCCCGATTTCGAGGGTCTGACCCCCACCGGCTCCTAAGCTTAAGGGTCTGACCCCGAATTCGAGGGTCTGACCCCTACCGGCTCGAGGGTCTGACCCCTACCGGCTCCCCGGGCTTGATTCACGTCAAGCATTGCACGCTTAAAGGTGCATGCAATATTCCCCTTTGTTGAAGGTGCATCTAGAATCCAGCTATCGATTCCGCACCTGTCACCAAGGAGAACCGTACCGTGCAACCGAACCGCAAGCTCTGGCAATGGCTGGGGCTCGTCTTCCTCCTGTCCTTCGCCGCCCTGGGCTGGCTCGGACGCGAGATCTACCTGGCGGCGCCGCCGATCCCGAAAGCCGTCGTCGGGGCCGAAGGCCGCGTGCTCTTCACCGGCGACGACGTGCAGCGCGGCCAGCAGGCCTGGCTGTCCGCCGGCGGCCAGCAGCTGGGCACCGTCTGGGGCCACGGCAGCTACGTGGCACCCGACTGGTCGGCCGACTGGCTGCACCGCGAGGCCCTCGCCCTGCGCGACCTCCTCGCGCAGAAGACCTACCAGCGCGACTACGCGACGCTGACCGCCGCCGAGCAGGGCGCGATCGACGCCTCGGTCAAGGCCGAGATGCGCAAGAACACGTTCGACGCGGACACCAGCACGCTGCGCGTGTCGCCCGAGCGGACGAAGGCCATCGCCGCCGTCGCCGCGCATTACAGCGACCTCTTCGGCGACGCGCCGGCGCTGGAATCGCTGCGCGACCAGTACGCGATGAGCGACAACGCGCTGCCCCGCGCCGAGGATCGCCACGCGCTGACCGCGTTCTTCTTCTGGTCGTCGTGGTCCGCCGCGACCGACCGCCCGGGCGAAGCGGGCCTCTCCTACACGAGCAACTGGCCGCACGAGCCGCTGGTCGGCAACACGCTGACCGCGGGCAGCGCCATGTGGTCGATTGTGTCGATCATCCTGCTCATCGCCGGCATCGCGGGCATGGTGTGGTACCACACCGCTCACGCGGACGAAGAAGGCACCGCCGCGCCCGAGCGCGACCCGCTCCTCAACGCCGCCGCGACGCCCTCGATGAAGGCGACGCGCAAGTACTTCTTCACCGTGATCGGCCTCATCCTCGTGCAGATCGGGATGGGCGCCATCACCGCGCACTACGCGGTCGAGGGCCGCGCGTTCTTCGGCCTGCCGCTCGGCGACATCCTGCCGTACGTCGTGAGCCGCACGATCCACACGCAGTTCGGCATCTTCTGGATCGCCACCGCGTGGCTCGCCACCGGCCTCTACATCGCGCCGCTCCTCTCCGGCCACGAGCCCAAGTTCCAGAAGCTCGGCGTCAACGTGCTCTTCTGGGCGCTGATCGCGATCGTGGTCGGCTCGACCACCTTCGGCTGGCTCGGCACGCTGCAGAAGAACGGCGTCGACTTCAGCTTCTGGGTCGGCAACCAGGGCCTCGAGTTCACGAGCATGGGCCGCGTGTGGCAGATCCTGCTCTTCGTCGGCCTCCTGTTCTGGCTGTTCCTCATGGGCCGCGCGCTGTGGCCCGCGCTGAAGCGTCCGTCGGAAACGCGCGGCCTCATCGCGATGGTGTTCCTGTCGGCCGCGTGCATCGGCGGCTTCTACTCGACGTCCCTGGTCTGGGGCCCGCACACGCACTACTCGATGATCGAGTACTGGCGCTGGTGGCTCGTCCACCTGTGGGTCGAAGGCTTCTTCGAGGTGTTCGCCACCGCCGTCATCGCCCTCATCTTCACGCGCCTCGGCCTCGTGAAGGCGGCGAGCGCGAACCGCGCGATCGTGATGGAGACCATCGTGTTCCTGTTCGGCGGCATCCTGGGCACGCTGCATCACCTGTACTGGACCGGCACGCCGACGTCCGTGATCGCCGTGGGCGCCGTGTTCTCCGCGCTCGAGGTGGTCCCGCTCGCGCTCCTGGGCTTCGAAGGCTGGCAGACGTACAAGCGCATCGGCGCCGCGCCGTGGGTCAAGACGTACAAGTGGGTCATCATGAGCTTCGTCGCGGTGGGCTTCTGGAACACCGTGGGTGCGGGCCTGCTCGGCTTCGCGATCAACCCGCCGGCGTCGCTCTACTACGTGCAGGGCCTCAACATGACGGCGGCCCACGGCCACGCCGCGCTCTTCGGCGTGTACGGGATGCTCGGCGTCGGCCTCATGCTGTTCTGCCTGCGCGGCCTCTTCGCCCGCAGCCTGCATGCGGACCGCTACCTCGCGTGGACGTTCTGGAGCTTCAACATCGGCCTCGCGATGATGGTCTTCATGTCGCTGCTGCCGGCGGGCATCTACCAGGCGTTCTCCGCGATCAGCGAAGGCCTGTGGCTGGCGCGGTCGCCCGCGATCATCCACTCGAAGACGATGGAGACGCTCGTGTGGCTGCGCGTGCCGGGTGACATCGTGTTCGCGTTCGGCGGCCTCTTCCTCGCCGTGTATGCTGCGAAGCTGCTGCGCCGCGCCCCGCGCGAGACGGCCGACGACGCGGCATTGCGACCCGTGTAACCGCAGTTCGACCGGAAGGACGCAAGGCCGCAACACGCGGCCTTCGTCCTTTCTGCGAGGACCTTCCCATGCGCCTCACCACCTTCACCGACTACAGCCTGCGCGTGCTGATCTACGTCGCCGCGCGGCCGGGCACGCGCGCCACGATCGGCGAGATCGCGACGAGCTTCGGCATCTCCGAGCACCACCTCACCAAGGTCGTGCATTCGCTCGGCAAGTCGGGCTTCCTCGTCAACCTGCGCGGCCGCGGCGGCGGCCTGACCCTCGCGCGCCCGCCGGCCGAGATCAACATCGGCGCCGTCGTGCGCGACACCGAAGGCGCGGCCCAACCCGCCGAATGCTTCGCGCCGGACAGCCAATGCACCATCACCCGCGTGTGCAAGCTGCGCGGGGTCCTCAACGAAGCCGTGGATGCGTTCTACGGTATCCTCGACCGCTATACGCTGGAGGACCTGGTCCGCAACCGTGCGCCGCTCTCCCGCGTGATGTACGCCGGCATGCCGGCACCGCGCCATGGCTGACTACGACGACATCCCCGTCCTCACCGCGTGGCAATGCATCGGCTGCGGCCGGCTGGAGGCCCCGCAGCAGTGCGTCGGCGTCTGCCAGGACCGCAAGGTGGAGCTGGTCACGGCCACCGTCTTCGCCGACACGCTGGCGGAAGCCGAGGCACTGCGCGAGCGTGTGACCGAGCTCGAGCGCGTGGTGCGCCAGCTCGCGACGATCACGCCGCGGGCCGGCCAGTTCCAGCGCTCCTACGAATCGCTGCAGGCGCGCGCCCGCGCGCTGCTCGGCATCGGCGACGACGCGGCGGCGGCCGCCGCGCAGGCCAAGGCGGCCACCTAAGCCCACCGGCAGCATCCGGCGGGCCTCTCGATCGCCCGCGGTCCTACACGCTGCGTCACCGCCGTCCGATCGACGCTGCCGGCGACGGCGCGCACGCTTGGGGTTCGACCTCACAGCGGAGCCGCCATGCGCCCACGTCAGGAACACCAACGCGCCCCGAATCCCGTGCCGAGCGGCACACGTCTCCCGCGTCGCGAGCGCGGCGGCGACCTGCGGCACATCTTCGACACTGCGCTGCCGCCGGGGATCAGCGAAGGCGATGCGATCGACCCCGGCGCCAACACGCCGAGCGAGACCGAGGAGCGCGATTAGCCGCGCGCGTCGCCTCCCGTTCCAGCGCCCGGCATCGCCACGACGCGCACGACGCGGCCTTTAGGCCATGCCCGCAACGCGGATCGCGAACGCGGCGCTCACGCACGTGACGTCGAGCACGGGATCGCAGGCCGGTCGTGCGGCGCGCGGGACGGCCAGCGCGCCGCCCACGCCGGGGCCGCGCTCCCGCCGGTTGACGGAATCCCGCATCGCCGTCTATGGCGCGCTCGCCGCCAACCTCGCGATCGCCGTCACCAAGTTCCTCGTGGCGGGCGTGAGCGGAAGCTCCGCGATGCTGTCCGAGGGCATCCACTCGGCGGTGGACAGCGGCAACAGCGTGCTGCTGCTCATCGGCATCAAGGCGTCGCAGCGCGCGGCGTCCGCCGACCATCCGTTCGGCCACGGCAAGGAGCTCTACTTCTGGAGCCTCATCGTCGCGATCCTGATCTTCGGGGTCGGCGGCGGCGTGTCGGCGTACGAGGGCATCCAGCACATCCGCTATCCGGTGCCGCGCGAGTCGGCGTTCTGGAGCTACGTGGTGCTGGCCGTCGCGGCGCTCTTCGAGGGAACGAGCTTCGCGATCGCGCTGCGCCAGTTCCTGGCGCGCAAGCGCCCCGGCTCGTTCTGGAACGAGCTTCGCCGCAGCAAGGATCCCGCGAACTACATGGTGCTGGCCGAGGACGGCGCGGCCCTCGCGGGTCTCGCGGCCGCGGCGGTCGGCGTGTACGCGAGTCACCGGCTCGACATGCCCGCGATCGATGGCGCGGCGTCGATCGTCATCGGCCTCCTGCTCGCCGGCGTCGCGGTGCTGCTGATCCGCGAGGCGCGCGGCCTGCTGGTCGGCGAAGGCGTGCGTCCCGAGACCGCCGCCGCGATCCGCGCGCTGGCCCTGGCCACGCCGGGCGTGCGCTCGGCGGCGTGGCCGCTGTCGATGTACATCGGCCCGGACGAAGTGCTGCTGACCTTCGACATCGGCTTCGATCCGGCAGCGTCCGCGGCCGACGCCGCGGCGGCGATCTGCACCCTCGAGCAGGAGATCCGCACGCGCTACCCGATGATCAAGCGCATCTACATCGAGGTGACGGCCCCGGGCGGTGCGCCGCCGCATGCCGCCACGCCGACGACGGCGCAGACGGGCGCGCCGCGCGATCGATGACCGTGCCGTGGGGGCAGCGCCGTCAGGCGCGCAGCACGGCCAGGATCTCGTCGCGCTGCGGCGCGACGCGCTCCACGAGGGCGTCGAGCGAGGGCTCCAGTGCCCGCTCGCGCAGGCGATCGAGCGCGGCCGTGCGCTCGGTGCGCTTGCGCGGGTCGAACGCGATCTCGGGCTCCGCGATGAGCCGCGCGAGCGAGATGGCGGCGACCGCCGACGCCGGCGGCCACGCGGTCACAGCGGGCTGCGGCGTGGACGTCTCCACCGCCGCCTCGACGATCTCCGGCGGCAGGTCGAGCTTGGTGAGGATGGTGCTGCACACCGCCGCGCTCCAGAACTGCGAGATCTCGGCGAACGCCAGCAGATCTTCCGCGACCGCCGGGTAGCGGCCCACGCGCGCGAGCAGGTAGAGCTCGCCCATCTGCGTCAGCAGGCCCGCGAACAGCGCCGCGTCGGCCAGGTCGCGCCGGCGCTGGCGCGCGAATGCATACGCCCACGCGCCCGTGTCGAGCGCATGGCGCCACACGAGCTTCGCGCGCTCGCGCATCGGCCGCGAGCTCTTCTCCTCGGAGAGCTGGTCCATCGCCACCACCAGCGCGATGGTGCGCACGTTGAGGAGGCCCACGCGCGCGATCGCCGAGGGGACGCCGGTGACGAGCGCTCCGCCGCCGGGGCGGAACACCACCGAGTTCGCCATCTGCACGACGCGCGCGGACACCACGGGCTCGATGCGGATCAGGTCCGCGATCTGCTGCACCGAGATGTCGGGGTCGTACGCCGCCTGCCGGATGCGGGTCGACAGCTCCAGCACCGTGGGGAACGCGAGCTCGCGCGTCTCGAGCTCGCGCTCGATGGCGGTGGAGAACGCACGCAACTCTTCCTGGAACTGGCTCATGCTGACCTCGTGCCGGCCCGCGCGAGTGCGAGCCCAACCCTGCCGCGGACCCGGAAAGTCGAGGTCCGCGACCGCTTATCGGCAGCGTAGCGGGGTTCTGCACGGGGGCAACGCGAAAATATCCGCGCAAAGCCGCCGCTCCTTGCGCGATGGGAGGCGGCGACGTCAGTACGCGATGCGGGCGTGCGCGCGCAGGACGTCGGGCGTCGTGGAGGGAAAGCCGAAGAACTCGAGGTAGGCCGGGATCTGCTCGAACAGCATGTCGGTGCCGACCTGGTAGCGGCAGCCGCGCGCCTGCGCCGCGGCGAGGAACGCCGTCATCTCCTGCTTCATCACCACCTCGCCCACGAAGGCATCCACGTCGATGCGCGCGACGTCCATCGGCAGCGGATCGCCTTCCTTCATGCCGAGCGGCGTGCCGTTGACGACGATGCCGAAGCCCGCGGGATCGTTGCTTCCGGTGCTGACGACGATCGCCGGGTAGTGCTGGCGAAGCCGCGCGGCGAGCGCCTCGGCTGCGGCGGGTCGCGCGTCATAGAGGGCGAGCGCGGCCACGCCGGCCGCGGCGAGCGATGCGGAAATCGCGCTGCCCACGCCGCCGGCCCCCACAACCAGCGCCCGCGCGCCCGCCACCGCGCATCCCTTGCGCAGCAGGCCGCGCACGAAACCCTCGCCGTCGAACATGTCGCCCTGCAGCCGGCCGTCGGGCAGGCGGCGCACCGCGTTGCAGGCGCCCGCGACGCGCACGGCCGGCGACACGTCGTCGAGCAGGTCGACCACGGTCATCTTGTGCGGCATCGTGATGAGCGCGCCGCCGATGTTGGTGAGCGAGAACACCGCGCGCAGGAACGCCGGGAAGGCCGGCGCCTCGCAGCCCATCGGCACCACCACCGCGTCGATGCCGGCGTGCTCGAAGTACGGGTTGTAGATGAGCGGCGCCTTGAACGTGAAGGTCGGGTAGCCGATGTGGGGAATGACGGTGGTCGTGCCGCGGATCATGGGGTCGTCGCGTGGAGGCCGGATGGCGATCGTGCCACAGGCGGTGCGCGGAGCGTGCGCGCCGCTGTCGTTGTATACCGTAGTATATTGCGCTGCGTCGCCGATGCCGGATTTCATCACCCATGCTGCGTCAACTGTTGTGTTCCGCCCTCCTCTGCGCCGCCGCTGCGAATGCGGCGTGGGGCGCGACGGTCACCGTGTTCGCAGCGTCGAGCCTCAAGGAGGCGATGGACGCGCAGGTGCGGGCGTTCACGGCGCGCACCGGCGACAAGGTCGTCGTTTCCTACGCCGGCAGCAACGTGCTCGCCCGCCAGATCGAGAACGGCGCGCCGGCCGACCTCTTCATCGCCGCCGACACCGAGTGGATGGATTACGCGGCGCAGCGCGGCCTCGTGAACCGGGCGACGCGCAGCGACCTCCTCGGCAACGCGCTGGTGCTGGTCGCGCCCGCCGCGAGCATGGTCGACCTCGCGATCGCGCCCGGCTTCGCACTCGCCGCCGCGCTCGGCAACGGGCGCCTCGCGCTCGCCAACCCGGACAGCGTGCCGGCGGGCAAGTACGCGAAGCACGCGCTCGAGTTCCTCGGCGTGTGGGGCAGCGTCGAGCGCAAGGTCGCGCGCAGCGACAACGTGCGCGCCGCGCTCGCGTTCGTCGCGCGCGGCGAGGCGCCGCTCGGCATCGTGTATCGCACGGACGCGCTCGCCGAGCCGGGCGTGCGCATCGTCGGCACGTTCCCGCCGGCGAGCCATCCGCCGATCGTGTATCCCGTGGCGCTGGTCGCGGGCGAGCGCACGCCGGCCGCGAAGGCGCTGCTGGACGCGCTGCGTTCGCCGGCCGCCGCTGCGGAGTGGCGCCGGTTCGGGTTCACCGTGCTGCCGTAGCGCACCCCGCCGAACCGCGCGCGCCGCGCGGCGCGCGTTACACTCGTCCGACGGTATGCGCGACGGAGAGCGGCGGCGCATGGAACGCGATGTCATCTGGGGCAGCCTGTTCGCGCTTGCGGTGCTGACGGTGCTCGCGACGTGGTTCCGGCGCTGCGGCCGCGCGGACCAGGCGCGCGCGCTGCAGCCGTTCGCGCGGCGTACGCTCGTGGTGGCGGTCCCGGCGTTCCTGCTCGGCCTCGCGTTCCTCAACGCGGACGTCGGGCCCGCGGCGCCGCAGGGACGCATGGGACTCGTCGCGATCACCGTCGGCGCGTTCCTGCTGACGTACGCAGCAAGCGCCGCCCTGACCGCCGCCAACGACGACGCGCTGCGCGTGGTGAACCTCACCGGCCGCGCGCTCCTGCTCTCGGACCCCGACCTCGCCCCGTTCCACACGCTCCCCGCGCCGCAGGAATCGGCCGCGGAGACGCTGCCGCCGCCACGACCGCGCACGTACTACGTGGTGAGTGCGAAGCTCGGCCAGACGGGCGCGCTCGCGGGACGCACTGATCTCTTCACGGTCGATGCCGCATCGGCGTTCGATCCTGGGGCGAATGGGCCGTTGCTGGTGCGGAGGTTGGTGCGGGCGGTGCCGGGGGATTGAAATGCGCGCACGCCATCAGCCCACGACAAGCAAGCCGCCAGTTGCACGACGCTCGTTGTTGCGTAGCCGTTTCCAGCGGCCGACGCCGGGCCGCCCCAAGGCGGCCGCCTGACTCGCAGTGAACCGCCCCTCACCCCAACCCTCTCCCCGCAAGCGGGGCGAGGGAGCCCACTTGGACGGGGTTGCGGTTCCGGCCGCAAAAGGCGCGACGCCGGCCGTACGTCAACCCCCGGCCGCAGGAACGCCTTTTGCGGACGCCGCTAAAATTTCCAGTTGAAATTCGCCGCGAGAAACAGGATGGCGGTGTTGTTGTAGGAGCCGACGAGGTTCCCGCGGCCGCCGACGACGACGGGCACGCTGCCGCTGTTGCTCACGTCCAGCGTGCCGCCGTACGCATACTCGGCCGACACGCCCCAGTTGAACGTCCTGCTCTCCTCCTTCTGCGCGCCGACGCCGAAGCGCCACGCCGCGTTGGCGGGCAGCATCGGGGAGACCTTGTCGCCCTGGAACGCGGAGTCGTAGGCGACGCCGAAATTGAGGAGCCACGGCGCGTCGAGCCGGTACTGCGCGCCCGCCGCGACGTGCCACGTGTCCTTGTACGCGAGGCTCGTCGTCAGCGCTTGCGGATCGTTGGAGTTGACGCCCACCTCCACCTCGCCGAACTTCGACCACTGCTGCCAGCCGACGCTGCCGAGCAGCGCCCAGCGGTCGTTCATCTGGTAGAAGACGCTGCCCATCACGCCTTGCGGCACGGTCATGCCGAGATCGACGGTGGTGTTGAGGAGGCCGCGGTGATCAAGGAGGTCGGCGAGCGCGGGCCGCAGGCCCTGCCATTGCGTCGGCGCGGCGAAGTCGAGCTTCACCTGCGAGTTCCACGTGAACCCGAAGCGCGTGCTGGCGGATGGCTCGTAGAGTACGCCGAGGTTCACGCCCGCGCCCCACTTGTGCGTGTCGAGCGTGAGCATGCCGTCGGGCCCGACGAGGTTGTTGATCGCCACCTGGTTCTTGAGCTTGCCGTACATCACGTTGAGCGAGCCGCCGACCGACCACTGCGGCGACACGCGATACGCGATCGAGGGCAGGAACGACACGCCGATCAGCGTGCCTTCCTGCACGTAGTAGCGGCCGACCCAGTCGGCATCGTATTTCAGCGCGAGGCCGAAGTTGCCGGTGGCCGCGAAACCGAGCTTCAGGTCCGGCGAAACGCTGTACGACGCGAACAAACCGCCGCCGGGGAACCAGCCGATCGGCGTGCCGCCGTTGCTGCCGCCGAGCGCCGCGGATGTGCCTTCGCCGATCGAGAAGTCGAAGCCGCCGTACAGGAGCTGCGAGCCCAGCGTGACCTGCGTGCCGTCGAGGCGCGTCATGCCGGCCGGATTGGTGAAGACGGTCGACGCATCCTGCGCGCGCGCCGAATAACCCGCCGAGGCGAGGCCGACGTCGGCGGTGCCGACTTCGTAGAGGAGCAGGCCGCCGGCAGCGGCAGGTCCGGTGGCGGCCGCGAGCAGCAGGGCCGCGGCGACGCGGGTCGGGAATGGCTTCATTGGTACGAGGCTCCGTTGGGGGCAAGGGCATCGGGGCACGGCGGCGCGCTCTGGCGGCGCGCGTCTTCATTCCGCCATCGTACGCCGGTTCGATGACGGCGCAGGCGGCGTCCGGCGCGGCCGGCAGCGCGCGACCGTCATTTCGGGAACATGAGCTGCACCTGCGCGCGCAGCTGCCATTGCGGGCCGGCGTCGGGCTTGACGACGTTGTAGTACGCGCCGACCTGCGTGTTCACCGGCAGCTTGCCGAGATGGAAGATGTGCCCCACGCCGCCTCCGAGCGGCACGAGCCATTGCTGGCCGCCCGGCGCCTTCCAGTTGGCCGTGACGACTGGCGAGCTCGTGAAGTACGTGCCGCCGGGCAGGTTGTAGTTGAGGAAGGGCTGCACCAGCAGGTTGCTGTACGCGCCGCCGCGCCCATCCGAGGTCAGCGACCACACGTTGTTCACGAGCACGCCGTATACCCACGGATCGCCAGGCTGCAGGCGCAGCACGACCGCCGTCGGCCCGAGCCCCCAGTTCCCGTTGCCGAGCCCCTGCGTGTCGGTGGGGGCCTGCACGATGGCGCCCGCGCCCCAGATGAGTCCGCTCTTGCCCGCCGCGGACGGCGACAGGAATGCCGACAGCTGCAGGTCGCCGAGCCCGAAGGTCGTCCCCTGCCCCGCCTCGTATCCCGGCTGCCACACGAGCGGCAGGATCGTGCGCGTGATCACGTTCCAATCGGCGTCGACGCCGATCGGGATCACGGGCTGGATGTTGAGGATGTTCTGCGTGCCGCCGCGCGGGCCGACGTCGAAGTTCGTGTTGTTCTGGAACGGGACGCTGATGAGGTTGCCGACCGGATTCTGCGCGAGCTTCGCGAGCTCCTCGCTCGACATCTCGGCGTGCAGCGGCGCGCCGCCGAGCGCGAGCGCCGCGCCGGCGACGAGCGCGCGCACGGCGCCGCCGCGCCGGCCCGCGCGCTTCTTCGCGAACTTGTCCACGGTTATCGCACGACGGTGCGGCCACCACCTGCGAAGCATTGCTGCGAGCCGTTGTCGGGGCAGATGACGACGTACGTCGCCTCCTTGCCGCAGCCGCGCACGCCGACCGTGTACTCGGCGCGCTCGGGGCCGCTGTAGCGGAACGTCTGCACGGCCGGCTGCAGCGTCTCGCGCGAGATCATCTCGCCCGTCGCCGCGGGGCAGTTGAGCTCGAACTGCCCGCGGCGCGCGGCCATGTTGACGGCCTCGGGCTGCATCTGGTCGATGAACGGCGGGCCCGACGCACAGCCGCCGAGTGCGATTACGCCGAGGGCCAGCAGGACGAGTCTTTGCATGTCGTACGCTCCATCTTCGTTGTGGCGCCGGTCCCCGCACGCGGGCCGCACCGATGCAAACGCCGGTGCGCACGTGGCGCACCGGCAACGGGATCAGTCCGCCTTCGCCTTCTCGCGCATCGCCGCCTGCAGCTTCGCGATCTCGGCCGGTGAAAGCTGCGGCCGGTCGATGCGGATCGTGAGCTTGTCGAGCTTCGCGGTGAGCGGGAATGGCGGCGTGTAGTCGGCGTCGTTCACGCCGGTCAGGGTGTCGGAGCCCACGTCGAACGACTCGTCCCACTGCAGGATCATCGGCAGCGTGCGCGCCATCGGCTTGGTGTCGACCACCTTGCCGTCGACCTTGAGCGTGCCCACGCCCGGCCGGCCCACGCCGCTGAAGTCGTTGAAGGCCAGCGTGCCGGCGCCCATGCCGTCGTAGCGGAAGTCGAACTCCAACGTGTGCCGTCCCGGCGTGAGCGCCTCCTGCCCTTCCCACTTCAGGCGCTCGAGGTCGACCAGGTTCCACAGCCACACGGGCCTGCCCTTCAGCAGGTAGAAGCCGTATCCGCCGAAGCGGCCGCCGGACGTCAGGATCATGCCTTCCGCGCCGCCCTGCGGCACGTCGATGTCCGCAGTCACCGTGTACGACGTGTTGAGCAGCACCGGCGAGTCGCCCTGCGGCAGGCCGGTCATCGGCCGCGTGTAGACGAACTCGCTGCGGCCCGCGGTGATGTTGGGGCGCGGCGCGACGATGCGTGCCGCGACCGACGCGTCCATCGGGAACACCTGGTGCTTCTTCGCCTCGGCGATGAACTTCGCCTTCATCGCCTTCACCTTCTGCGGGTACTTCGCCGCGACGTCGTCGGTCTGGTTCCAGCTCGTGCGCAGGTCGTAGAGCTGCATCACCTGGTTGTCGAGCGGATCGGGATTCGCAGGCCCGAACGCGTCCCACGGCGCGCGGTTGACCTTGGTGGAGATGAGCCAGCCGTCGTCGAAGAGCGCCCACTGGCCCATCATCTCGAAGTACTGCGTCTTGTGCCGCGTCGGCGCCTTGGCGTTCTGCGCGTCGAACGTGTACGCGAAGCTCGTGCCTTCCACCGGCGATTGCCGGATGCCGTCCACGAACTGCGGCTGCCTGATGCCGGCCGCCTCGAGGATGGTGGGCACCACGTCGATGACGTGCACGAACTGCTCGCGCAGCGCGCCCTTGTCCTTGATGCGCGCCGGCCACGACACGACCATGTTCTGGTTGATGCCGCCCAAGCGCGACGCATTCTGCTTGAACCAGTCGAACGGCGTGTCGAACGCCCACGACCAGCCCGCGGACATGTGGTTGTACGTCGCCTCGGTGCCCCACGCGTCGTACCACTTCAACTGGACCTCGGCCGGCAGCTTGTTGAGGCCGTTGAAGAACGCGACCTCGTTCGGCGTGCCGAGCGGCCCGCCTTCCGCGCTCGTGCCGTTGTCGCCGTTGATGTAGATGACGAGCGTGTTGTCGAGCCGGCCCAACTCCTGGAAGTGCTGGATCACGCGGCCGATCTCGTAGTCGCTGTACGCGGCATAGGCCGCGAACACCTCGACCTGGCGGATGAAGAGCTTCTTCTCGTCCGCGGTCAGCTCGTCCCACGGCTTGATCACGTCCTTCGGCCACGGCGCGAGCGTCAGGTCCGTCGGGATCACGCCGAGGCGCTTCTGGTTCGCGAAGATGCGCTCGCGCAGCTTCTCGTAGCCGTCGTCGAAGAGGTGCAGCGCGTGGATCCTGTCCACCCACTCCTTCGTCGGATGATGCGGCGCGTGCGTGGCGCCGGGCGCGTACTTGATGAAAAGCGGCTTCGACGGATCGGTCTGGTGCATCCGCGTCATGTAGTCGATGGCGTCGTCGGCCATCGCGGTGACGAGGTTCCACGTGCCGGGCGCCTTGCCCTGGAACGGATAGATCTGCGTCGTGTTGCGGAAGAGGTTCGGCTGCCACTGGTTGGCATCGCCGCCGATGAAGCCGTAGAAGTATTCGAAGCCCATGCCGCTCGGCCACTGGTCGAACGGGCCCGCCTGGCTCGCCTGGAACGCGGGCACGTTGTGGTCCTTGCCGAACCACGCGGTCGAGTAGCCATTGTCGACCAGCATGCGGCCGATCGTGGCCTTGTCGCGGCCGATGATGCTGTTGTAGCCCGGGAAGCCCGTGGACTGCTCGGAGATGACGCCGAAGCCCACCGAGTGATGGTTGCGGCCGGTGATCAGCGCGGCGCGCGTCGGCGAGCACAGCGCCGTCGAGAACATGCGGTTGTAGCGCAGCCCCTCGTTGGCGATGCGGTCCATCGCCGGCGTCGGGATGACGCCGCCGAACGTGCTCGGCACGCCGAAGCCCGCGTCGTCGGTGATGATCAGCAGCACGTTGGGCGCGCCCTTGGGCGGCACCACGCGCGCCGGCCAGTAGGGCTTGGACTGCAGCGCGCCCTCGCGGATGACGCCGCCGAAGGCGGGATCGGGCGGCGGCAATTGTGCGCCACTGATGGTCATGGTCGCGGACGGCGCGCCCGGCGTTCCATGAATCGTTTGCGCCACTGCGCCGGCGGCGAACAGTGCGAGCGCGCCGGCAAGCGCGACGATGCGTTGGACGTGCATGTTGTCTCCCCTCCCCAGTCGCCGGGTGCGCGTCGCGAGGCATGGCACGCCCGCGACGCCGGCGGTCGCGTAGCTTAGGGAATCCCGTCAGGGCCGGTGTTGTCCTTTTCGGACGAAGATGGTGCGGCATGACGCCGCAACCCGGGCGCCGGGAACTCGTCGCGCCGGCCTCCGGTCACTCGGGAACGTTCCGCTTCCCGCGAGGATCGGCCATGGCTTCCCTCCCCTTTCCGTTGCCGCGGCGCAGCACCCTGCTGCGCGGCACCGCCGCCAACGTCGCGTCGACGCTCGCCCTCGCCGCCTGCAGCCGCCGGGAGACGGGCGCGCCGCTTGCCGGCATCAATGCAGTGAGTCATTGGGCGTTCGGCGACGAGGCCGCGCGGCGGGACGATTTCACCGTGACGCACACCGTGCTGGGCGCGCTCACCAACCAGGCCGCATCCGTGTTCTGGGCGTACGTGCACGAGCGCCTGTTCGCGGCGCGCCGGCGCCGCGCGACGCTGCCGCGCGTCGTCGGCGAAGCGGTCGCCACCAGCGCGCTCGCGTGCGCGATCGACTACACGATCACGCCGAAGCGATTGACGCCGGGCTTCGAGCAGCGGCTGTCGCGCGGCTCGCTGGTGGTGGTGTACGCCGCGTTCGCGGCCGGCCTCGCGGCGGCGACCCTGCTGCTGCCCGCGGCGGAACGCTAGCGCGCCGGCGCGATCACCTCGAGCGTCGCGTCGACGACGCCGTCCGTGGTCATGCCGAGCTTGCGCGCGGCGGCTGCGGAGACGTCGGCGATGCGGTCGGCCACGAACGGCCCGCGATCGTTCACCACCACCTCCACGCTCTGGTGCGTCGCGAGGCTGGTCACGCGCACACGCGTGCCGAACGGCAGCGTGCGATGGGCCATCGTGAGCGCCTCGGGATCGAACGGCGCGCCACTGGCGGTCGGCTTGCCCGCGTGCGCGGCGCCGTAGCGCGAGATCTTGCCGCGCTCCGTCGCGGCCGGCGTGGGCGGGGCAGTGGGCGGTGCAGGACCGGGTTTCGCCGCCGGAGGCTGCGCCGGCGCGGGCGCCGGACCTTCGGGCAGCGGCGCCGTGGCACAGCCCGCAACGAGCGCGCCGGCAACGAGCACCGGCCAGGCACGCAGGATGTGGCGGCGGGCATGCGACACGACGACGGGCATGGCGAATGGCATTCTATTGGCGGTGACGGTGACCCATGCATCGTAGCGCCGCGCGGGCGGGTCACGCGCTTGGCAGCCGCGTTGCGAGCGCGCGACGCAGGACGATTCCTACCTCGCCTCGCCGTTGCCGACGCTTGGCCTTCGCTGCGCCGAGCGTGATTTCGCGGCACGCACCGACAGCCTGCGGCCGCGTCGCGCGCCACACTGCGCCGCATGGAAACCCCCGACCTCTCCGCCCACCGCGATTCGCGCGTGCCCCCGTTCACCGGCGACGGCCGCGGAGATCGCGCTGGCGCGCAAGCTGCGCGACGAGATCGTGCAGCGCTACCTCGCCGCTCCGCCGCGCACGCCCGATCCGTACTGGTGCATCGGCGCGGATTGACGCCGGGACTGTTCGCATTCCTTGCGATCGTCGTCACGCGCCGGTGACGCCGCGCGGTACGCCAAGCCAGTCCACGATCAACCGCTGCAGCGCCTCGCGTGGCGCGCGTTGCGAAAACGTGTGATCCGCGCCGGCGACGTCGCGCGTGCAGACCGCGGCGCCTGCGAGCAGGCCCTTCCATTCGTCCGCATCGCGCGCGTGCTGCGTGAAGATGCGCGCGGTGAAATCGTCGCCGCTCAGCACCACGAGCACGCGCCCGCCGAACGCGCGCAGCGAGCGTGCCATGCGCACCTGGTACGGCAGGTCCGCCGCGGCGTCGCGTCGTGCGAGCGCGCGCACGGCCGCGGTGGCCGCCTCGCGCGCGGCGCGCACGACGTCGACCTGGCCGCGCAGGATCTTCCGCCAGAAGTCCGCGCTCGCGATCCGCCTGCCGTAGTAGTGCTGCACGACGACGCGCGCCGCGGCCTGGTCGTCGCGCACCTCCGGATTCAGCAGCACGAGGCCGCCGACGCGCGGGTCGGCGCGCACGACGTACAGCAGTGCAGCGCTCGCGGCGTCGCACAGGCCGAGCAGCACCACCTCGCGCACCTGCGGGCACGTCGTGCAGAGCGCGCCGATCGCGGCGTCGATGTCGGCGTCGATCGCCTCGAACGTGCGCGCATCGCCGTCGCTGTCGCCCATGCCGCGGTAGTCGAAGCGCAGCACCGCGAAGCCCGCGCCGGCCAGCGCGCGTGCGAGCTGCACGAACTGCCGGTGGCTGCCCGCGCGGTACTGCGGGCCGCCGACGACGATTACCACGCCGCGCGCGTGCGGCCGCTCAGGGACGGCCGCCATCCCGACGAGCGATTCGCCCGCGCAGGCGAAGACGAGAGGGAGTTCGGTGAATGGCATCTCGTTGCGCGCGCCGCCCAGGCGGCCGCGTCCATCACGCGAGGCTAGCAGACGCCGCGCTCCTCCCCGCGCTTAAGCCGGTCTACCGCAGCGCCGCGGTTATCATCGCCCGTTCACGCGTGCGGCGCCGCGCCCTGCCGCGCCGCGGGACGAGGGATGCCATGGAGCCGCCGATTCCGCTCGAGCGCACGCAGGCGCTGACGCAGGACGCGTTCGTCGAGTCGTACCTCGCACGCAACCGCCCGGTGATCGTCACCGACGCGATGCAGCAGTGGGATGCGCTGCGTGACTGGTCGCCCGCGTGGTTCCGCGAGCACTTCGGCGACGAGATCGTGCAGATCTACGACGACCTCTTCTTCATGGTGAGCACGCGGCCGCTGCGGCACTACCTCGACCGCTTCGTCCTGCACGCCGGCGCCGCGCCTGCCGGCCCCAAGGCGCCGTACATCCGCTGGTACTCGCGGCAGGACGCGCGCGACGCGTTCCCGTGGTCCGACGACGTGTTCGCGCGGCTGGCGCCGCAATGGTCGCGCCCGTATTTCATGCCGCCGCGCGACCTCCTGCTGCCGTTCGCCGACGACGGCGCGCGCGATCCGGTGCACGCGCAGTTCCCGGCCCGCGGCATCTTCATCTCGGCGTGCGGCGCGCGCACGCGCCTGCACGTCGACCCGTGGGCGAGCGACGCGTTGCTCTGCCAGGTGCACGGGCAGAAGCGCTTCCTGCTGTTCGCGCCCGCCGACGTCGAAGCGCTCACGCGCGACGGCCAGCTCGTCGACATCCGCTACGACGCCGCCACCGATACGTGGACCGATCCGCCCGTGCGTCCCTATGCCGACGATTGCCTGCAGCCCGGCGAGATCATCCTGATTCCCGCAGGCTGGGCGCACGCGTTCCAGTCGACGTCGCCGTCGATCTCGCTCACCTGGAATTTCGTGCACCGGCGCAACGCGGCACGCCTCGCGCGCTACGTCGAGCGCGGCGTGCCCGCGGGCGAGGCGCAGTCGTTCGCGTATTTCTTCGGGCCGGAGGGGCAGGCTTGGCTCGCCGCCAGGGGTCAGATACCGCATGCGCGTGCGCTCGAAGGCGCACCGTTCTCCACGGGCGGTGTCTGACCCGGGTTCGGAGCTCAAACGCCCAGGGGTCAGATACCGCATGCGCGTGCGCTCGAAGGCGCACCGTTCTCCACGGGCGGTGTCTGACCCCGGGTTCGGAGCTCAAACCTGGGGTCAGACACCGCCTGTCACCAACAGCGACATCCAACCGGCGTACCCGCGGTATCTGACCCCTCGACAGCGGTATCTGACCCCTGGACGTCCGGACACCGCGCTCGAACCCGGGGTCAGACACCGCCCGTCACCGGCAGCGACACCCAACCGGCGTACCTGCGGTATCTGACCCCTGGACAGCGGTATCTGACCCCTTGACCGCCCTACGCCGCCCCCGCATCGAGCCGCAACACCGGAAACGACGCGTCCCGCCACGACACGTGCGCATACGGCGCGCGGTCGAGCAGCGCCACCTGCAGCGACCCCGCGCACACGAACACGCCGCCGCCGATGCGGCGCGAGTGCATGCGCTCGTGCGCGCGCACCGAGTCCGGGTTGAACGACGAGATGCGGCTCAGCGACCACTCGACGCCGCGCTCGCGCAAGTGCGCGTTGGCGGCCTCCCACAGCCGCGCGAACGCGCGCCCCATCCGGAAAGCGGGCTCGACGTGGACGTCGAAGTCCCACGCCGCGCGTCCCGGCGGCGCGAGCACGAAGCGGCAGCGGACCTCGTCCTCCTGGTAGGCGTCCTGCTGCAGCCAGAGGAAGCCGACGAACTCGTCGTCGCGGCGCGCGACGAAGCACACGGCACCTTCCGCGAAGCGCCGCGCAATGACCGCGGCCGGCCGCGGGAATCGCGCGACCACCGGATCGGACGCGTCGATGCGCGCGATGCGCAGGCGCTCGTTGGGCCGCGGCGGCGTGAGTTCACCGGCCGGGATCGGCTGCGCGAAGAAGGCGTACTTGAAGAGGCGGCAGCGCCCGCCCGTCACCGCTTCGAGCCCGCGCGCGACCACGTAGAGCGAGCCGTTCCAGGCGCCCAGGCGCCGGAAGGTGTCGCGCATGCCGTCGACCCATCGCCGCATCCCGTCGATTGTGACGCGGTTCGGCGGCCCGGACCGCTTAACGCCGCGGTGCTGCGCCTCGCCCGGCGCCGGGCTTCGCTACGAGATGCGCCCGCCGGACGTCGCTTCCTCCGCGAGCCGCGCGTCCTCGGGCGCGTGCGCCTGCGGATGCTCGGGATGGCGGATCGCCGACGAGTCGCCCACACCCGCGGTGCGCGGCGGGCGGCTCGCGCCGCGTCGGCGCGATTCCGTCGCCACTTCCTCGACCTCGGCGCGCACGCGTGGCAGGCCGTCGGGCTGCTGGCGTTGCAGGAAGTAGATGAGCGCCTCGCGCACGCGGCAGCGCAGGTCCCAGTTGCGCGCGGCGTCGGCGGAGCTCACGAGCACCCGCACCTGCATCGCGCGCTCGCTGGCCTCGACCACCTGCAGCAGCGCGACGCGACCGTCCCACTCGGGCGCCTCCTTGCACACGCGCGTCACCTCCGCGCGCAGCGGTGCCAGGTCCACACGGTAATCGAGCCACAGGAACACGCTGCCGAGGAGCTTCGCCTCGCGCCGCGTCCAGTTCTCGAAGGGGTGCTCGATCACCCACTGCAGCGGCACCACGAGCCGCCGCTCGTCCCAGATCTTGACCACGACGTAGGTCGCTGTGATCTCCTCGATGCGTCCCCACTGCCCCTCGACGATGACGACGTCGTCGAGCCGGATCGGCTGCGTCAGCGCGATCTGCAATCCCGCGATCAGGTTGCCGATGACCGGCCGTGCGGCGATGCCGGCGACGAGCCCCGCCACGCCCGCCGACGCGAGCAGGCTCGCGCCGACCTGGCGGACGTTGGGGAACGTCATGAGCGCCGCGCCGGCGCCGATCACCACCACGACGAACATCAGCGTGCGCGTCAGCACGCGCGTCTGCGTGGCCACGCGTCGCGCCTCGAGGTTGTCGGAGACGTTGGACGGATGCAGCTCGATCACCGCGTCGCCGATCGCGCTCACCGCGCGCAGCACGAGCCACGTCAGCGCGGCGATGAGCAGGATCGAGACCGCGCGCACCGCGAGCGGCAGCGCGGGCAACGGCTCGTCCACCGTGCCCAGCAGCAGCTGCAGCGCGACCAGCGGCGCCGCGACGAACGCCGGCTGGCGGATGCGCGCGACGAGGCAGCGGGCGAGCACGTTGTGCCGCGCGACCCGGTCGACCGCCGCGAACACGATGAAGCACAGGACGATCGCGGCGACGACGCCCGCGGTGCCCGCGATGGCGAGCCCCGCCCAGTCGTCGGCGTAGCGTTCCACGAATTGCGCAACATCCATCGGCCTTGCTCCTGTCGTGCGCAGCCAACGGGGCAAGGCTGCAGCCGTTACGACAGGCGCCGGCGCCGGGATGTTCCGGCACGACACCGACGGTGAACCCGCGCCGTGCGGGATCGGAAAAAATTGCCGGCGCGGCCAGCGTCCGCGCGGCGGTGCGCCACGCGCGCGGTCGCGCCGGCCGCCGCGCTGCACCTTGGTGACGTTGTGCGGACCGGCAACAGTTGCGATGATGGACGGCACTCCGGAGAACGCCATGGCCCACGTCAGAAGCTGCTTCCTGCTCGCCCTCGTGTCCCTGCTCGCGGCCGCGCCCGTCGCCGCGCAACTCGACAGCACGCGCAGCGCGACCACCGTCCGCGCCGGGCCGGACAACCGCTTCCCGCAGGTCGCGCGCCTGTCCAACGCCACCAACGTGCACGTCCACGGCTGCCTCGCGAGCCGCGTGTGGTGCGACATCCAGTCGGGGCGCACGCGCGGCTGGGTGCGGCTCGCGGACCTGTCGCAGACGTCACGACTGCGCAACGCCGCGACGGTGACGTTTTCGGTGGCCGACTACTGGGACGCGCACTACCGCACGCGCTCGTGGTACGCGAGCCGCGACCGCTGGCTCGGCTGGGAGAGCCCGGGATTCACGCCGCCGTCCGCACGCTGACGGCGGCATGCGCGCGGCGCACGAGCGCGCCGCGAGCGAGCGCGAACCCGGACGGCGCCGGGCGCGCGCGTGCAACGCCTTACTGCTGACGACTGCCGCGGATGTTGCCCGCGATGCCGCCGGCCACGCCGCCGATCGCGGCGCCGGTCCACGCATTGCCGCCGGAGATCGCGGCGATGCCCGCGCCTGCGCCCGCGCCAATGGCCGCGCCGCTCATCGTGCCCTGCTGCTGCGGCGTCATGTTCGTGCAGCCCACGGCGACCACCGTTGCCGCGAGGGCGGCCAACCACGTTACTCGCTTCATGTCGTTCTCCGTTCAGCCGGCTTTCGCGAGTCCGGGGACGACGATCTCGAACCAGATCGTTTCCACCACCGGCCGCTTGATCTTGTCGGGGTTCTTCGCGTAATTGACGTCGAGCGCGCTGCGCACGCCGTCGAGCGTCTGCCCGCGCATGCCCTTGGTCAGGCGCGGCACGAGGCTCTGCGCGTCGGCGGGCGGGTTGGTGCCCTCGAACGCGGCCTCGACCTGGATCGCATTGGCGAGGCCGATCAGGTAGGCCTTCTTCACCTGCTCGGTCGACTGCGTCCAGTGCTCGCCGGTGACCACCCCGCGCGTCGCTGCGCGTGCTCGCCGCCCTGATCGCGAGCGTCGTGACCGCCGCCCTCGTCGCATGCGTCCTCGCCCTGCCCGTGCCCGCGCCGTCGCTGGCGGCGGAGGCCATGGCGCACATCGGGCCGACCGGCGTCGGCAATCCCATCACCGCGGTGCTGCTCGCCTATCGCTCGATGGACACGCTGCTGGAGGCGATCGTCCTCGTGCTCGCGCTGCTCGGCGTGTGGTCGCTCGCGCCCGATGCCATGTTCGGCGGCCGCCCCGGCCCGCTGCACCGCGCGCATCCCGACGGCGTGCTCGCCTACCTCGCGCGGCTGCTGCCGCCGATCGGGCTCTTGGTCGGCCTGTACATCTTCTGGATCGGCGCGGACGCGCCGGGCGGCAAGTTCCAGGGCGCGACGCTGCTCGCGGCGATGTGGCTGCTGGTCGTCATGGCGGGCCTCGCCGACTTCCCGCCAATCGCGCGGCGCGCCGTGCGCATCGGCATCGTCGTCGGGCCGCTGGCGTTCATCGCCGTCGGCCTCGCCGGCGTGGCAAGCGCGGGCGCGTTCCTCGCATATCCGAAGGGCTTCGCGAAGCCGCTCATCGTCGCGATCGAGCTCGCGCTGCTGCCGTCGCTGACCCTCATCCTCGCGCTGCTCCTCGCGGGCGCGCCGCTGCGGCCCGCGTGACGCCCATGACGGCCAGCACCCTCCTCGGCATCGCCGCCGCCGTCGTCATCGGGCTCGGCCTCTACGGACTCGTCGTCGACGCGCATCCGCTGCGCAAGCTGCTCGCGTTCAACGTCGTCGGCAGCGGCGTGTTCCTGCTGCTCGGCACGATCGCGCGCCGCGGCGCGGCGGCCGGACTCGCAGCCGACCCGGTGCCGCAGGCGCTGCTCATCACCGGCATCGTGGTGGCGTTCTCCGCGACGGCGACGGCGATGGCCGTGGCCGTGCTGCTGCGCCTCGCCGCGCAATCCGAATCGCTGTCGCTCGCGAGCGAGCCGCTCGCGGCGCCGCCGGACGACGACGCCGCGCCATGACGCGGCGCGCATGACGCTCATGGCGAACACGACCACTGCCGGCGGGCTGCTGCTGGCGCTCGCCGTCCTGGTGCCGTTCACGGGAGTCCTGCTCGCCCTCGTGGCGGGCGGGCGCAACGCGCAGCGCATCGCGCTCGTCACGCTGGTCGCCAACGCGGCGCTCGCCGCGCGCATCGCGTGGATGTTCGTCGACGCCGGCGCGCCGCTTGTCTACGTGCTGGGCGGCTATGCGCCGCCGCTCGGTGTCGCACTGCGCGCGGACGCGATGGCGGTCGCGATGCTGGCCGCGGTGGCGGTGGTCGTCCTCGGCATCGCCACTTACGCGAGCGCGGACTTCCGCGTGCCCGACGACGCCGCGAAGGCGCGCGCGCCCCTCACCTACTGGCTGCTGGCGCTCGCCGTCACCGGCTCCCTCAACCTCGTGTTCGTCAGCGGCGACCTGTTCACGCTGTACGTCGCGCTCGAGCTGCTCACGTTCGCCGGCGTGCCGCTCGTGTGCCTCGACGGCCGCGGCGAGACGTTGCGCGCGGCGCTGCGCTACCTGCTGTTCGCGCTCGCGGGATCGCTGCTCTACCTGCTGGGCGCCGTGCTGCTGTACGGCGCCTACGGGACGCTCGACATCCCGTCGCTCGCCGCCGCATTGCGCTTCGATCCGGCCACCGTCGCCGCGGCGGCGCTGATGACGACGGGCCTGCTCGCGAAGACCGCGCTGTTCCCGCTGCACCTGTGGCTGCCGCCGGCGCACGCGGGCGCGCCCGCGGCCGCCAGCGCCATCCTGTCGGCGCTGGTGATCAAGGGCTCGTGGTTCCTCGTGCTGCGCCTGTGGTTCGACGTGTTCCCGGCGCTCGTCACGCCGGCCGCCGCGCAGCTCGTCGCGGGCCTCGGCGCCACGGTGATCGTGGTCGCGAGCGTGGTCGCGCTGCGGCAGGAGCGGCTGAAGCTCCTGGTCGCGTACTCGACGCTGGCGCAGATCGGCTACCTGTTCCTGCTGTTCCCGCTCGCGTTCGAGGGCGGCGCGCTGGTGCACGGCCCAGTGCTGGCGGGCGGCGTCCTGCAGGCGATCGCGCACGCCACCGCCAAGGCGGCGATGTTCATGGCGGCGGGGCTCGTCTACGCGGCACTCGGGCACGACCGCATCCGCGACCTCGCCGGCGTCGGCCGTGCGCTGCCGCTCACGGTGCTTGCGTTCGTCGTCGCCGGGCTCGCGCTGATGGGCGTGCTCCCGAGCGGCGCCTACCTCGCGAAGAAGCTCCTGCTCGCGTCCGCCGACGCGTCGGGACAATGGTGGTGGACCGCGGTGCTCACGTGCGGCGCCGCGTTCACCGCGGGCTATGTCGCGCTGTTCCTCTTCAATGCGCTGCGCCGGGGCGCGCCGGTCGTGCTCGCCGCGCCGGTCGCGCTGCGCTCGCAGCTCGCGGCACTCGCGCTCGCGGTGGGCTCGTTCCTGCTCGCGTTCGCCGCGCAGGGCCCGCTGCCCGACGGCCTCGTGTCCAGCCCGCTGAAGGCGTCCGAGCTTGGCAATACGCTCGCGGTCTGCGCGGCCGGCGTGCTGCTGGCGCTCGCTGCGGCACGCGACCCGCGCGCCGCATCGAATGCCGCCGTGCGTGCGGTGCGCCGCGTGGGTGTGCCCGCGGGCAACGCGCTGGCACGCCTCGACTTCACACTGCGGCGCTGGCCCGTCGCCACCCTCGCGATGCTCGCGCTCGCGGCGGGCTTCGCCGGGGCGCTGACGGCGCGGTAACCGACGGCCGATGCAATCCAGCCCGGGCATTGGGTTGCGTAACCGACGCCTGTTCGTTATAATGTACATTGTCCGTCAAAACGTGCACCCATGCTGTCACGAGCTTCAGGCGATCTCGTCCGCGCGCAACGCGTCCAGCAAGGGCTGTCGCAGGCCGAGCTCGCCCGTCGCGCGGATGTTTCGCGGACGGTGCTCTCGCGGCTCGAAGGCGGGAGGGCCGCCGCCGTGCAGACCGACGTCCTCGACCGCCTCTTCCATGCGCTGGGTTCGACGCCGCGATTGACCGGCGATGCGCAGGACGCGCGCCGCCAGGCCCGGCTCGAGCAGGGTTACCGGCTGGAGCGGAATCGCAGTCGCCACCTCCAGTTGGCGCTGGAATTGCTGACCGACGCGCCGGCGGCAAGACAGCGCATCGCCACGGCCAAGGCACGAGTCGCGCTGTGGCGCGAGAAGCGAAGCTGCAGCCCGTATTACATCGAGCGGTGGAGCGAGGTCCTGGCGCTGCCGCCGCATCGGCTGGCCAAGGCGATGGGCTCTTTCGGCGAGTGGGAAGCGGCGATGTTCCAGAACTCACCGTGGAGCTAGCCGACCTCGCCACGTTGTTCGACGAGGCCCGGCGCCGCACGCGGCACCACGAGTACGTCGTGATGGGCAGCCTGTCCGTCCTTGGTGTGCTGGACCCCGGGCGGCTGCCGGCGCGAATGCTGGTGTCGATCGACGTCGACTGCTTTGCGCGGCAGGATCCGGGTCGCATCTTCGAGCTGGGTTCCGAGCTCGGGCAAGGCAGCGCATTCGAGGCCGAGCACGGGTTCTACCTCGATCCGATCGCGCCGGAGTTGCCCACTCTGCCCGGCAACTGGCGGAATCGCCTGGTACGGATTCCCTTGGACAACGGCATCGTCGTGTTCTTCCTCGATCCAAACGATGCTGCGGTATCGAAGTACGCCCGGGGGGAGCCGCGGGACCGCGAGTGGATTCGCGCGGGACTCGGCGCGGGCGTTCTCAATGCCGGCGTCATCGCCAGCCGGTTCCGGGAAACGGATTTCCTGGACGACGACGAGCGAAGCCGGGCCGAGGCGGCATTGGGCGAGGATCGGGCCTTGCGCCGACCGACCTCGGCAGGCAGCTAGAACGACCCGAACAGCGTCCCCAGCACGATCACCGTGACGAGCGCCAGCACCGCGCTCACGATCGCGACCATCACGATGTCGACGTAGCTTTCCTTGTGCGTCGCGCCGCACACCGCGAGCAGCGTGACCACCGCGCCGTTGTGCGGCAGGCTGTCGAGCGTGCCGGCGCCGATGACCGCGACCCGGTGCATCAGCGCGGGATCGATGGCGAGCTCATGCGCGATCTGCATGAACGGCCCGCCCAGCGATTCGAGCGCGATCGTGAGCCCGCCGGACGCCGAGCCGGTGAGCGCCGCCAGGATGTTGGTCGCCACCGCGAGCGACACCAGCGGCCCGCCGCCGATCCCGAGCACCCATTCGCGCACGACGGTGAACGACGGCATCGCGGCCACCACGGCGCCGAAGCCGACGAGGCTCGCGACGCACAGCACCGGCAGCACCGAGGCCGACGCGCCGGCATCGACAGTCGCGCGCAATGCCGGCAGGCGGCGCCAGTGGACGGCCACCAGCACGACGATCGCGAGCGACAGTGCCAGCAGCACCGACCACACGCCGGTCACCGCCGCGCCGCCCGCGCCGGCCCAGCGCTCCGCGGCGAGGAAGCCGAGTTCGAGGCGCGGCAGCACGACGAGCGAGGCGATGAGGTTGACCACCATCACGACGACGAGCGGCAGCGCCGCGGCGAACGCCCCTGGTGCCGCGGGCGCCGGCCTTCCCTGCCCGAGCTCGTTCGGATCGAATCCGCTCGCGGTCACCGCCCGCTCGCGGATCGGCGCGTCGTCGTCGAGCGGCAGCGGCTGGGGCGTGGGGCCGAAGCCCTCGCCCGCCGCGCGCGCCTTCGCCTCCGCGCGCGCGAGCCACCACAACCCGAATGCGAGCATCACTGCGGACGCGATGAGCCCGAGCCCGGGGGCCGCGAACGGCGTGGTGCCGAAGAACGGCATGGGAATCGCGTTCTGGATCGCCGGCGTGCCGGGCAGCGCCGACATCGTGAACGTCGAGGTGCCGAGCGCGATGGCCGCCGGCATCAGGCGATTGGGAATGCCCGCTGCGCGGAAGAGCGCCTGCCCCATCGGCACCAGCACGAAGAACGCGACGAACAGGCTCACGCCGCCGTAGGTGACGAGCGCGCCCGCCAGCACTACCGCGAGGATCGCGCGCTGCGGCCCCAGCCGCTGCGTCATCCACTGCGCGATCGCCGCCACCGAGCCGCTGTCCTCCATCAGCTTGCCGAATACGGCGCCCAGCAGGAACAGCGGGAAGAACTGCAGGATGAAGCCGGCGGCCGCGCCCATGAACGTGATCGTCCAGTTGGCGAGCAGAGGCTCGCGCGCCGCCGCCGCGGCGATGAGCGCGGCCGCGGGCGCCAGCACCAGCACGCTCCAGCCGCGATACGAGAACCACACGAGGCCGGCCAAGCCGGCGAGGATGCCCAGGAGGCCGAGCGCCATGCGGTCAGTCCTCCCGGATAAGCGCGTCGAGATCGAGCGTCGAGCGCACGCCCAAATCCTTGCGGTGGGCGTCGAGGAAGCGCTCCGCGGCCTTGCGGCCCTCGTCGCGCAGCATGCAGAAGAACGGCCACTCGGCGATGAGCTTCGACGAGTAGCCCAAGTCGAGCATCACGTCGCTCGCGATGCGGTGGACGCGCATCTTCGCCCACACCGCGCCTTCGCCGGTGCCGGGGTCGGTGACCTTGCGCAGCAGCGCCGCGGCCTGCATCTCCTTGATCAGCACCGAGTTGAAGGCGATCTCGTTCAGCCGGTTGTGGATCTCGCGCGCCGAGCGCGGCGTGCCGGGGCGCTCGATCGGGTTGATCTGCACGAGGATCGTGTCCGAGGCGCGGCACTCGCGGATCAGCGGCGCCATCGACGGGTTGCCCGCATAGCCGCCGTCCCAGTACGCCTCGCCGTCGATCTCCACCGCCTGGAAGAGCGTGGGCAGGCACGCGGACGCGAGCAGCACGTCCGGCGAGAGCTGCGCGTTGCGGAAGATGTGGCCCTTGCCGGTGCGCACGTTGGTCGCGGTCACGAAGACCTTGGTCGCCGCGCTTGCGAGGCGGTCGAAGTCGACCGACTGCTCCAGGATGGCGCGCAGCGGATTGCTGCCCATCGGGTTCGTGTCGTACGGCGACAGCACGCGCGCCGCCATGTCGAAGGCGGCGAAGAGCGGCGAGTAGTCGAGCGTCCAGGTGCCGGTGAGGATCTCGAGCGGGCCGCGCCGCAGCGGGCTCATCTGCGCGGCGTCCGACACCCGCCGCCAGAACGTCTCCAGCGCGGCGCGCGCCTGCCCGGGGCCGCCGGCCGCGAGCCCGTCCGCCATCACCACCGCGTTCATGGCGCCCGCCGAGGTGCCCGAGATGCCGTCGACGACGAGCCACGGCTCCTCCAGCAGGCGGTCGAGCACGCCCCACGTGAACGCGCCGTGCGCGCCGCCGCCCTGCAGCCCGAGGTCGATCGGCACCGTGCCGTCGCGCCCGCGCCCGTTGCCCGCCGCGCCCGCCGCGCGCGCTGCGCGCGCCGGTCCCTGCTTTCGCTTGCCCGTTGCCACTTGCGTTCCCCGAGTATGATGCGGCGCGCGGCCGCAGCCGCAGCGTCACGACGCCTCGACGCTGCACTGCAACAGTGTAGGCGCCGGGGCGCCCACGACGGCTAAACTTTCGTGTACCTGACGCGAACGGCCGATCGTTGGGACAATCGGCAGGCGCTGATGCGCGCGCACGCAGGTTTCCCGCATGAAGCACGTCGCCGTCCTCCTTCCCACTCTCCGCCGGATCCCCGTGCAAGCCACGAAGCTCCTGTGCGCCGCGGCGCTGGCGATGCTCGCCGGCGGCTGCACCGTCGGCCCCGACTACGCGCGCCCGGCCGTCGATGCGCCTGCCGCCTGGCGCATCGACTATCCGAAGGCCGCGGAGGTCGCCAACACCGCGTGGTGGGAGCAGTTCCAGGACCCGGTGCTGAACGACCTGATCGCCACCGCGCTGCGCGAGAACCGCGACATCCGCATCGCCGCGGCGCGCGTCGACCAGTTCGCCGGCGCGCTGGTGGCCACCCGCTCGCAGCTCTATCCGCAGTTGGGCTACGGGGCGGCCGCGACGCGCGCGCAGGCGAGCCGCGTCGGCCAGCCGCCGGTGCCGGAGCCGGCCAGTAACCAGTTCACGCTGTACGAGGCGTCGCTCGGCGCGTCGTGGCAGCTCGACCTCTTCGGCCGCGTGCGCCGGCTCACCGAGGCCGCCCAGGCGCAGGTCTACGCGACCGAGCAGGCGCAGCGCGGCGTGATCCTGACCGTGGTCGCCAACGTCGCGTCGAGCTACATCGTGCTGCGCGCGTTCGACCGCCAGCTCGAGATCGCGCGCGCCACGGCGCGCAGCTTCGGCGAGACGGCGCGCATCTTCGACCTCCGTTTCAAGGCGGGCATCGTCTCGCAGACGGAGGTCTCGCAGGTCCGCTCGCAATACCAGCAGGCGCTGGCGGCGATCCCCGCGCTGGAGCAGGCGATCGCCGCGCAGGAGAACCTGATCTCGATCCTGCTCGGGCGCAACTCGGGGCCGATCCCGCGCGGGCGCACGATCGACGAGCTGCTCGCGCCGCTCATTCCCGCCGACCTGCCCTCGGCGCTGCTCGAGCGGCGCCCCGACATCCTGCAGGCGGAGCAGAACCTCGTCGCCGCCAACGCCAACGTCGGCGCCACGCGCGCGCTGTACTACCCGACGATCTCGCTCACCGGCGCGCTCGGCTCGGCCAGTACGGCCTTCGGCAGCTTCCTGACCGGCCCCGCCACCGCGTGGCTCGCCGCCGCGAGCATCGCCGGGCCGATCCTCACGTTCGGCGGCATCGAGGGACAGGTACAGTCGGCGGAAGCGTCCGCGCGGGTCGCGGTGCAGGTGTACCAGCAGACGATCCTCAACGCCTTCCGCGAGACCAACGACGCGCTCACCGGCTCGCAGAAGAAGATCGAGGAGCTCGCGCGGCAGGCCGAGCGCGTGCGCGAGCTGCGCGAGTTCGCGCGCCTCGCGCGGCTCAAGTTCGACAAGGGCATCGTCGGCTACCTCGAGGTGCTGATCGCGGAGAACGAGCTCTTCGCCGCCGAGCTCGCGGCGGTGCGCATCGAGGCCGAGCGCTACGTGCAGCTCGTCGCCGTGTACCAGGCGATGGGCGGAGGCTGGGTGGACCTCGCGGCCCGCGGCACGTCGCCGCCCGTCGGGGTGGCCGCGGCGGCGCCGGCGCGGTGATGGCCGGCGTTGCCGCGCGGCGCGGCCCCGCGGGCGCTGCGTCCATCCCCCTGCGCGTGCAAGTCGCGCGCCTCGCCGTGCGCGGCCTCGCGGTGGCCGCGGTGGCGCTGCTCGCCGGTTGCGGCACGCTGCTGCGCAACCCCGTGCCGCCCGCGCTCGCGGCGGAGGCGGAAATCCCGGGCCTGCGCGACGTGCGCGCGTGGGCCGGCCGCCCCAGCGCGGCGATGGAGCGCGACCTCGCGCTGTCCTTCGCGCAGGAATCGAGCGCCGACTTTCCCGTCGGCCCCGACGGCGTGGTCCACTACGCCCACCTCGCGCTCTCGGGCGGCGGCGCCAACGGCGCGTTCGGCTCGGGCTTCCTGAACGGCTGGACGCAGACCGGCAAGCGGCCCGTCTTCAAGATCGTGACGGGCGTGTCGACCGGCGCGCTGATGGCGCCGTTCGCGTTCCTCGGGCCGGACTACGACGACGCGCTGCGCGAGTTCTACACCACCACGACGTCGAGCGACATCTTCCTCGTCGGCTCGCTCGTCCGCATCGCCACCCGCGCGCTGACCAGCGACGCGCTGGCCGACTCGAGCCCGCTCGCGTCGCTCATCGAGCGGCACGTCGACGCGGCCTTCGTACAGCGTGTCGCGCAGGCGCACGCTGCGGGGCGCCGCCTCTACGTCGGGACGGTGGACCTGGACTCGCTGCGCTTCGTCGTCTGGAACATGGGACTCATCGCGTCGTCCGGGCGCCCGGAGGCGGTTGCCCTGTTCCGCCGGGTGATGCTCGCGTCGTCGTCGATCCCGATCGCGTTCCCGCCGGTGTTCTTCGAGGTCGTCGCCGACGGCCGCGCGTACGACGAGATGCACGTCGACGGCGCGGTGGGCGCGCGCGTGTTCTTCAGCGAGGGCATGTTCCGGCCGTCGGTCCTGCGCGAGCGCGGCCGGCGCGACGCGCACGAGGGACGCGAGGACATCTTCATCATCCACAACGGCCAGTTGTTCCGCGAGCCGTCGCCCACGCGGCGCACGGTGCCGAACATCGCGTTGCGCGTGCTCGATGCGACCGGCCGCGCCGGCATCATCGGCGATCTTTTCCGCATCCACACGGTGGCCCGCGCCGAGGGCGCAGCGTTCAACTGGGTCACCATTCCCGACGACGTCACGATCGCCCCGGAGCAGGCGTTCGATCCGGTGAGCATGCAGGCGCTCTACGACGTCGGCTTTGCGCTCGCGCAGCGCCCCGACGTGTGGCACACGCGGCCGCCGGGCTTCCTGGTCATCGATTAGCGTGTCCCCAGCGCCGCGCCTGCAAACCGCGGTCTACGCCGCCGCCCTGCTGCTGATGACGGGTTGGGTGCTCCACATCGGCCGCGAGGTGTTCGTGCCGATCGTGCTGGCGGGGCTCGTCGTGTACGTGATCCTGGGCCTCACGCGGCTCGTCGGCACGCTGCCGGTGATCGGCCCCCTGCTCCCGCCACGGCTGCGGTTCGCGCTCGCCATCCTGCTAGCGCTGTCGGCCGTGGCGGGCATCGTCGTGGTACTGCTCGCGCACCTCGACCGCGTGGTGGCGGCGATTCCGCAGTACGAGGCCTCGCTGCTCGCCACCATCCAGGGCGTGGCGACGCGCTTCGGCTTCGACGACGAGCCCACGTGGCGCACGCTGTGGCAAGGCGTCGCGAGCCAGGTGAACGTGCAGGCGATCATCGGATCGTCGGTGAGCGTGGCCGCCGCCATCGTGGGCGGCACCATCGTCGTGCTGCTCTACGTCGTGTTCATCCTCGCCGAGCGCGTGCACTTCCCCGCGAAGGTGGACCGGATGTTCGCGGATGCGCAGGCGGTGGCCCGCGCCCGCGCGATCGTGGTCCGCACCAACGCGCGCATCGGCACCTACCTTGCGCTCAAGTCGCTGCTCGGCTTCCTCTTGGGCGCCGTGAGCTGGGTCGTGATGGTCTACTTCGGCCTCGAGCTCGCGCTCTTCTGGGCGCTGCTGATCGGCGTGCTCAACTACGTGCCGTACCTGGGCTCGTTCCTGGGCGTCGCGCTGCCGGTCGCGCTCGCCGTCGTGCAGTTCCCGGACCTCGGCACGGTGTTCGCGCTGCTCGCGGCGCTGACCGTCGTGCAGTTCGTGATCGGCAACTTCCTGGACCCGTACCTCCTCGGCAACTCGCTCAACCTCTCCACCTTCGCGATCCTCGCGAGCCTCATGGCGTGGAGCGCGGTGTGGGGCATCGCCGGCGCGTTCCTCGCCGTGCCGCTCACCGCCGTGATGGTGATCGTGCTGTCCGAATTCCCCGGCACGCGGCCGGTGGCGATCCTGCTCTCGCGCTCCGGCGAGTTGTCCTAGGCGCGCGCCGCGTTCTTCGGGCGGCGCGGATTGCGCAGCGCGTTCGCGATGGCCAGGCCGCCGGCCGCGGCGGCGAGGTGCTTCAGCGCGTGGCCGGCCACCACTTCGCGCGTCGCGTGCCACACGAGCGCGTCGCCGGCCTCCGCGACTTTCGACACGGCGTACCACGCGATCAGCGCCCACCACGGGAACGGGTCCGCGCCGCGCGGCGTGAAGCTCAGCAGCAGCAGGATGTAGAGCATCCCGCCGAACTGCACGACGGCGTACAGCGACAGGTCGCCCGTCCGCTGCCAGAGCAGGACGCTGGCGGGGCCGATCACCATCATCAGCAGCAGCACCGCGAGGCCCGCGCGCGCGCTGATGCGCTCGGCCACCATCGCGCCGAAGACGCCGGCGAACACGATGGTCATCGCGAGGCGGTCGACCACCAGCGCATCGTCGGCCGGCGCCCAGTGGTAGTACGCCGACGCGAAGCCGGTGAGGAAGAGGCCGATGAACAGCACGTACAGGCCGATGCGCACCGCCGGCACCAGCGGACGCAGCGTCGTCTGCATGCGCACGATGCCGAGCAGGCCGACGATCAGGAAGCCCACGTTGGACAGCACGTCGGCGGCGTACGGGACGCCGAGCCACGTCCGCTGGTCGGCGAACTCGTGGTAGCGGCCCGGCTGAGTCACCGGCGGCATCGCGAGCCAGAGCAGCGTCGCGCAGGCGAGCGCGACGGCCACGGCCACCTCCTGGCGCGTCAGGAAGGGATGCCGCGCCAGCGCGCTGCGGGAGCCGCCGGTCACGCTCACGATCCCCGCGGGCGGCCCGAATCGGAGGGCGGCCGGCCGGAGCCGCCCGGCGGGCGGGAGCCTGCGGGCGGCCGATCGCCGCCTCCGCCCGGCGGCCGGCCGGAGGGTGGCCGATCCGCGGGCGGGCGTCCGCTGGGCGGGCGGCTGTCCGGCGGACGACCGGAGGGCGGCCGGCTCGACGGCGGACGGCTCGACGGCGGTCCCGCGCTCGGCGGGCGCGGCGGCGCCGGCCGCATCGGTGGCGGGCGTGGCGGCGGCGGACGCCACACCGGCGGCGGCGGATGGCGCCGCCAGCGCGTGTCCCAGTAGCTCTGGCGCGCGAACCACGGGCGGCCGACGTAATGCGCGCCCCAGTACGCGCCGACCGAGAACGTGAGCAGCGGCAGGCCGAGCGTCGGCCCGCCGTGGAGGATGGTCACCGTGTTGCCGTTCCACGGGAACGCGAGGTAGCGCGAATACACCCAGCCGCGGTTCGGCCCGGCGATGACGTCGCACCAGCGCCAGCCCTCGATGCATCCCATGACGGTGACGGCGGTGTTGCCGTGCAGCCACGTGACCGCCGGGAAGCTGCGGTCGGGGCCGGCGCGCACGTTCACCGCCGAGGTCGTCACGGCCGTCTGCGCGGCGGCGAACGTCGACCACGCAAGGCCCGCGCCGAGCACGAGCCACCATCCGCGGATGCGCATTGCATTCGCTCCCTCGAGGCAACAACGCCATTGTCGCAGGTGCCGCACGGCCGGGTGCTACACCAACGTTTAGTCGCGCGCGGTCGCACGCGGCAGTCGCGCATGGCACGGCACGCGCGTTCCGTGCTACGGTTGCCTCACCCTGCGTGCCGGTGCCCGCGCGCGTATTTCCACGTCCTTGCGCCCTTTCCCCTCCCGCGATCGATGAAGGCTGTCCGTTCCCTGCTGAAGTGGGCGTTCGCGCTAATGCTCGTCGTCGCGATCTCGCTGTTCCTGCTGCGCGCATATCGCTCGCTCGACGGTCCCCCGCTGCATCCGTGGCACACGTTCGTGCCGGCCGAGCTCAAGGCGGGAGAGCTCGACCGCACCGACTGGAAGGGCTACCTCGCACGCGAGGACGAGGTCATGGCGAGCGTGCGCCGCGAGGTGAGCCAGAAGCTCGCGCCGGACGAGCGCGCGCCGATCAACCGGTACTTCGAGGACAGCCCGGTGTATCCGGCGCATTTCGCGCACGACTGGAACCGCTCGTACGTGATGGAGCCGGACGGCGCGCCGGTGGGCGCGGTGGTGCTGCTGCACGGCCTCACCGACTCGCCATACAGCCTGCGTCACATCGCCAAGCGCTACCGCGACCACGGCTACGTCGCGATCGGCGTGCGCCTCACCGGCCACGGGACGGTGCCGGCGGGCCTCACCGACGTGCGCTGGGAAGACTGGATGGCCGCGACGCGGCTCGCGATCCGCGAGGCGCGGCGCCGCGTGCCGGCGCCCGCGCCGCTGCACCTCGTCGGGTTCTCCAACGGCGGCGCGCTCGCGATGAAGTACTCGCTCGACGCGCTCGAGGACCCGGCGCTGCCGCGCGCCACGCGGCTGGTGCTGGTGACGCCGATGATCGGCATCACGCGCTTCGCGCGCTTCGCGGGGCTCGCGGGATTGCCCGCGCTGCTGCCGCCGTTCGCGAACGCCGCGTGGCTGAGCGTCGTCGCCGAGTTCAACCCGTTCAAGTACAACTCGTTCCCGGTCAACGGCGCGCGCCAGTCGTATCGCCTCACCGACGCGCTGCAGGCGCAGATCCAGCGCCTCTCCGGCACCGGCAAGCTGGACCAGCTCCCGCCGGTGCTCACGTTCCAGTCGGTGATCGACTTCACCGTGAGCACGCCCGCGATCCTGACCGCGCTCTACGATTTCCTGCCCGACAACGGCAGCGAGATCGTGCTGTTCGACGTCAACCGCACGGTGAAATTCCTGCCGCTGATGCGCCCGTCCGCGCACGTCGCGGTCGAGCGCCTCGCGCCGACCACGCCGCAGCCGTACCGCTTCACGGTGATCGGCAACGCGAGCGACCAGGACAGCGCAGTCGTCGAGCGCAGCACCGCCCCGGGCCAGGTCGCGGCGACCACGCGCCCGCTGCCGCTCGTGTATCCGCCGGGCATCTTCTCGCTGTCGCACCTCGCGATCCCGATCCCGATGGACGACCCGCTGTACGGCCTCACGCCGGATCCGAAGACCAAGGACGACTACGGCTACAACCTCGGCGCGATGAGCGCGCGCGGCGAGCGCGGCACGCTCGTCGTCGACCAGGACTTCCTCACCCGCCTGCCGTCGAACCCGTTCTTCCCGTACCTCCTCGAGCGGATCGACCAGCAGATCGACCGCCCGCCCGGGCCTTCGGGCATCGGCGTCGCACGCTCGCGCACGCCCGGGCTGCCGACGCGCGTCGAGGCGGTGCTGTCGACGCTGCGCCCCGACGACGGCGAGCAGCAGCAGTTCGCCGGGCCGTAGAAGTCAATCCACGCAGGACAACATTCCTGCACAGCCGGTCGCACGACGCTCGTCGTTGCGTGGCCTTTTCACGCGTCCGACGCCGGGCCGCCCCAAGGCGGCCGCCTGACTCGCCGTAGACGTTCCGGCTGCAAAACGCGCAACGCTGCCCCAACGTCATCCACCGCCCCCACGGACGCGTTTTGCAGACGCTTACTGCAGCTCCACCCACCCATTCCACATGATCTGGATGCCGATGCACAGCAGGATGAAGGCCATGAGCCGCATCATCACCAGCGTGCCGACGTCGCCCAGCCGCGCGAGCACGCGGCCCGCGTTCCGGAAGATGAGGTAGAGGCACAGCGCCGCGAGCGCGGCGCCGCCGGCCGCGATGAGCGCGCCCGCGACGTAGAGCAGCGCCGAGCGCGGCTCGCCGGCGCCGAGCGCGATCGAGGCGGCGATGGTGCCGGGCCCGGTGGTGAGCGGGAACGTCAGCGGGAAGAAGCTCTTGCGCACGAGCTCCACCGACGACATGTCCGAGGTGACGGCCGCCGCGGCCGCGTGCACGTCGTCTTCGTCGGTGCGGTGGAGCATGCGCCACGCGGTGGACGCGACGAGCAGGCCGCCGCCGATGCGCACCACGGGCAGCGAGATGCCGAACAGCGCGAGCACGTAGGTGCCGATCAGCATCGAGACGACGATCACGTACCAGCTGTTGATCGCCACCTGCCGCGCGAGCCGCGCCGACAGCTGCGCGTTGCCGCCGACGGTGGCGGCGAAGATCGGCGCCGTGCTGAGCGGATTGATGATCGGCAGCAGCGTCACGGGCACGAGCAGCAGTGCCTTGAAGAAGGGGATGATCACCGCTTCCATTGCAGCGTCCTGGAGGTGGCCGGGGGCAAGGCGTCCGTCTGCGCGGCCAGCCGCGAAGGCATGGCGACGGGCGGGCGTGCAGGCGAGCGTACGGGGACCCGCGGAACGCGGTCCAGTACACCAAGGCGTACAGCGGCTCGCGGCGTGCGTGCGAGCGGCCGGCCGCAGCGGTTCCCGCTCAAGCGTGCGCGATGCCGTCGAGCCACGCGCCGAGGACGTCGGCCACGGTCGCCGGCTGCTCCATCGTCACCATGTGCCCCGACCGCTCGACGACGGCGAGGCGCGCGCCGGCGATGCGGCCCGCCATCTCCTCGTGGCGCGCGGGCGGGCTCCACGCGTCTTCGCGGCCGCAGAGCACGAGCGTCGGGCACCGGATGGCGCCGAGCAGCGCGCCGGCGTCGGGCCGCGCGAGCAACGCGCGTTGCTGCGCAGCGAAGACTTCGGGCGTCCTGCGCTCGATCATGGCGAGGATCGCGTCGAGCAGCGCGGAATCCGCGAGCCGGTCCGGATGCACCATGCCCTGCACCCATTGCGTGCCCATCGCGCGCATGCCGTCGCGCTGCGCGACGTCGACGAGCGCCATCCGCTTCGCGCGCTCGTCGTCGCCCGCAGGGCCGGGTTCCCGCGACTGGTAGCCGGTGTCGAGGAGTGCCAGCCCGCGCACGCGATCCGGGGCCTGGCGCACGACTTCGAGCGCCACGCGCCCGCCCATCGAATGGCCGACGACGACGAACGCCGGCGGCGCCGAGCGCAGCACCGCGCTCGCCATCGCGGGCAGCGAATCGAGCGCCCCGTAGCCGGCGACGGACACGGCGCCGCGCCGGGCGAGCGCGTCGCGTTGTCCCGCCCAGACGGCGTCGTCGCACATGAGGCCCGGGAGCAGCAGCGTATGCATGGTGCAGGTCGCAAGGAAGGATCAGGCGTGGAGTGTAGCCGCGGTCGGTGACGGCGGCGAATCGGCCATCGGCGCGCGTCCGTCCGCTGCACGGCCTCCGCCGCGCGCGTCCGCGGAGTTGATCTTCATCATTTCCCGCGCATCGGCGGCTCCGTAGGATCGGCCCGTTCCAATGAAGCGCGGGTCGCGATGCCGGGTCTGATCCAACGCGGGGGCCAAGCGGGTTTCCTCGTCGCCGAGCGGTTGTTCAACCGCGCCTTCGGCGACGCGCTGAACCCGTTCTACTACCTCGGCGCGATCGCCAACTTCCTGCTCTGGATCGTCGTCGTCAGCGGGCTGTACCTCTACCTGTTCTTCGCCACCGGCGTGCACGAGGCGTACGCGTCCGTGCAGCACCTGACGGTCGCGCAATGGTGGGCGGGCGGCATCATGCGCAGCCTGCATCGCTACGCGTCCGACGCGATGGTGCTGGCGATGGTGCTGCACCTCGCGCGTCACTTCGCGTTCGACCGCTACCGCGGCTTCCGCTGGTTCTCGTGGCTGACCGGCGTCACGCTGCTGGCGCTCGTGTACGTCAGCGGCATCAACGGCTACATGCTGCCGTGGGACCGCACCGCGCAGTTCGTCACGGTGGCCACCGCCGAGTGGCTCGACCGCCTGCCGGTGTTCGACGGCGCGCTGATCCGCAACTTCATCGTCGCCGACGCCGTCAACGACCGGCTCTTCTCGCTGCTGTCGTTCCTGCACATCGGCCTGCCGCTCGGCGTGCTCGCGCTCCTGTGGGTGCACACGCAGCGCGTGCCGGGCGCGAAGACGATGCCGCCGCGGCCGCTCGCGCTCGGGCTGACGGCGGCACTCGTGGTGCTGTCGCTCGCGAAGCCCGCGGTGTCGGGCCCGCCTGCGGACCTCGCCGTGGCCCCCGGCACGATTCCGCTCGACTGGTTCTACCTCGCCACCTACCCGCTGATCTACGCGTGGTCGCCTGCGATTCTGTGGCTCGCGCTGGGCGCCGCGACGCTGCTGTTCGTCGCGCTGCCGTGGCTGCCGCCCAAGCGCGTCGCCAAGACCGGCCGCCACCTCCTCGTGCGTCCCGACAACCGCATCGTGCCGGCCCGCCCCGGCGAGACGATCCTCGAGTCGGTGCTGCGCGAGGGCATCGCGTTCCCGTACGAATGCCGCAACGGCGGCTGCGGCAAGTGCAAGTGCACCGTGCGCTACGGGACCGTCGTGCAGGGTCCGCACCAGTCCACCGCGCTGTCCGCCGCGGAAGAGGCGACCGGCGCCGTGCTCGCGTGCAGCGCGACGCCCACGGGCGACGTCGAGATCGAGTACGTGCCCGTCGCACCCTTGGGCGGGCTGGTCCCGCAGGCGCACCGCGCGACGGTGAAGGCGATGCGCAAGGCGAGCCCCGACGTGATGATCGTGACGCTCGCGGTCGACGGGCCGCCGCTGCGCTTCTACGCCGGCCAGTACCTCAACGTGATCCTGCAGGACGGCGAGCGGCGCAGCTTCTCGTTCGCCACCGCGCCCCACCAGGAGCGCGAGATCGAGCTGCAGATCCGCCACATCCCCAACGGCCGCTACACGTCGCACGTATTCACCGCGATGAAGCCCGGCGACCGCGTCGAGTTCGAGGGACCGCTGGGCTCGTTCTTCCTGCGCGAGGATTCCACCAAGCCGCTCATCTTCGTCGCGGGCGCCACCGGGTTCGCGCCGGTGAAGAGCATGCTGGAGCACGCGTTCCGCATCGGCATGCAGCGGCGCGTGTACCTGTACTGGGGCGTGCGCTCGCTCGCCGACCTGTACATGGCCGACCTGCCGCGGCAGTGGGCGCGCGAGCACGCGAACTTCACGTTCGTTCCCGTGCTGTCGGCGCCGGCGCCGCAAGATCAGTGGACCGGGCGCACCGGACTCGTCCACGAGGCGATCGTCGCCGACTTCCCCGACCTGTCCGGTCACCAGATCTACGCCTGCGGCTCGGTCGCGATGGTGGAGGCGGCGCACCCGGCCTTCCGCGCGCGCGGCATGACGCAGGACGACTGCTTCTCCGACGCCTTCCACCTGGCGCCGCACCGGCCGCGCAGTGCCGACGCGGCGGACATGGTGAAGCTCGGCGGGGCCTGAGGACACGATGGCCACACCTCCCGCCTGGCGCTCGTGGCCGCTGCAAGCGGCGTGCTATGCCGCGTTCGCGGCGGTCGTCGGCTACTTCTCGACGTCGCCCGCGTACACGCACCTCGACCCGGGCGCCGCGCTCGTCAAGCTGTCCGTCGTGCACACGGGCGAGCGCAAGGAAGAGTGCCGCGAGCGCACCGCGGAGGAACTGGCGAAGCTCGCACCGAACATGCGGGCGGGCACCACCTGCCCGCGCGAGCGCGTGCCCGTCGCGATCCGCATCGAGCTCGACGGCGCGCCGCTGTTCGACATCGTGGCGCCGCCCCGCGGCTTCGCGCGCGACGGCGCGTCGACCGTGTACCGGCGGGTCGCGATCCCCGCAGGCCGCCACCGCGTCGTCGCGCGCCTCAACGACACGCGCAACGCCGGCTTCGCGCACGTGCGCGAGGCGGAGCTCGACGTGGCGCCGGGCCGCGTCCTCGTCATCGACTTCGACCCTGCGCAGGGCTGGGTCTTCCACGGGTAGCGCGTGGGCGCGCTCTTCGACGCCGCGTTCGGCGCCGCGGCCAACCCCTGGCGGCAGCTCGGCGCGCTCGCGTGGTGGCTGTTCTGGATCGTGACGGTGACCGGCATCTACCTCTACATCGCGTACGACACGCGCGCGGACGGCGCGTATGCGTCGGTGACGCGCATCGCGGACGCGCTGCCGGCGGGCGGCCTCGCGCGCAGCCTGCACCGCTACGCGTCCGACGCGCTGCTGCTGGTCGCCCTGCTCCACCTCGCCCGTGAAGGGCTTCGGGGCCGCTACGCGCACTTCCGGCGCGCGTCGTGGCTCACGGGCGTGGTCGCGCTGTGGCTGCTGTTCCTCGCGGGGCTCGGCGGCTTCTGGCTCGTGTGGGACCGGCTCGGGCAGTACAGCTTCACGGCGGCGCTCGAGTGGCTCGACGCCCTCGGCGGTGGCGCGCTCGTGCGCAACGCGATCGTGCCGGAGGCGGTCAACGACCGCCTGTTCTCGCTGCTCGTGTTCCTGCACATCGGGCTGCCGCTCACGCTGCTGGCTGCGATGGGCGTCCACGTGCGGCGGATCGCGGGTCCTGTCACGCGGCCGGCACGCTCGCTCGCGCTCGGCACGCTGGCGACGCTCGTCGTGCTGGGCGTCGTCGCGCCCGTGCGCAGCGATGCGGCGGCCGACCTGCACGCGGCCGCGCGCGCGCTGCGCCTCGACTGGTTCTACCTCGCGCCGCACGCGGTGGCCGAGGCGACGTCGCCTGCCGCGTTGTGGGCGATCGCGCTCGGCGTGACACTCGCCCTGCTCACGCTGCCGTGGCTTGCGCGCGCGCGACGAGCACCTGCCGCGCAGGTGACGCCGGAGCGCTGCAACGGCTGCGGACGCTGCTTCGCGGACTGCCCGTACACGGCGGTCCGGATGACGCCGCGGCGCGACCCGCGCGCGCCGCCGGTCGCGGTGGTGGACGCCGACCTGTGCGCGGCCTGCGGAATCTGCGTGGGCGCGTGCCCGACCTCCGTTCCGGGCCACGGGCGCGTGCCCGGCATCGACGTGCCGCACGCGCCGCTCGCGCAGGTGCGCGCCGCGTTGAACGCGGCACTCGCGCGCTGGCGCGATGTCGCCGGCGGCGAGCCGCGCATCGTCGTGTTCGGTTGCGCGGACCTGCCGGCGATCGGCGACGCGCACACCGCTGCGATCCCGCTCGCATGCGCGGGCCAGCTGCCGCCGGTGCTCGTCGAGCACGCGCTCGGTGGTGGCGCCGACGGCGTGCTGGTCACCGGTTGCCGCGAAGGCGACTGCGACTTCCGCGTCGGCAATCGCTGGACGGACGCGCGCATCGCCGCGGCGCGCGAGCCGTACCTGCCGGCGACAGTTCAGCGCGAGCGCGTGCGCGTCGCGTGGATCGGGGATGGCCGTGAGCGCGCGTTGCGTGCGGAGGTCGCGCAGTTGCGCCGATCGCTGCTGGAGGAATGCCGATGATGTCGATCGACCTGGTCCTGGAACGGCGCGACGCCGCGACGAGGCCCGCGCCGGAGGCCGGCGTGCGCTATGCGCTGAGCGTGCCCGACGACGATCGCGTGCGCCTCGCATGCGGCTGGCTCGCCCTGGGCGTGGGCGCGCTCGCGGCGTCGGGCCTGCTCGCGATCCTGCTCGTGCTGTCGCGCACGCCGGGGCTCGCCCGCCTGTTCCCCGTCGCGGACTTCTTCCGCGCCGCGCTCGTCGCGCACGTCGACCTGTCGGTGCTGATCTGGTTCGTCGCGTTCGCCGGCGCGCTGTGGAGCCTCGACCACACGCGGCGTGCGCTGCGCGCGGGATGGATCGCGCTGGCGCTCGCTGCCGGCGGCGCGGTGCTGGTCGCGGTGGCGCCGTTCGCGGGCGGCACGCCGGTGATGGCCAACTACGTGCCGGTCATCGACAGCCCGCTGTTCCTCGCGGGGCTCGTCGCGCTCGGTGCGGCGATGGTGCTGCTCGTCGGACGCGGCATGCTCGCGTCGTCGCGCGTCGGCGTGCGGCTGGACGGCGCCGGCGCGCTGCGCTTCGGGCAGAACGGCGCGCTGGTGGTCACTGCGCTGGCGCTGATCGCGTTCGGCTGGTCGTACCTCGCCGTGCCGCGCGCGCTCGAGGCCAAGGCGTACTACGAGCTGCTGTTCTGGGGCCCGGGCCACGTGCAGCAGTTTGCGTGGACGCTGCTCATGCTCGTCGGCTGGCTCGCGCTCGCGCAGGCGTCGGGCCTGCGCGTGCCGCTCTCCCCGCGCGTGATGGTGCTGCTGTTCGCGGTCGGCCTCGCCGCGGCGTTCGTGACGACGCTCATCTACCTCACGTGGAACGTGGCGTCGGTCGAGCATCATCGGCTACAGACGTGGCTGATGCGCTTCGGCGGCGGGCTCGCGATCGCGCCGGTCGCCGCGGCGATCGCGTGGTCACTGCTGCGCGGCGGGCGCCCGCAGGCGCCGGCGCAGCGGCCGCTGCGTGCGACGCTCGTGATGTCGATGCTGCTGTTCGGCGCCGGCGGTGTGATCGGCTACGCGATCCACGGCAGCAACGTGCGCATTCCGGCGCACTATCACGGCGCGATCGTCGGCGTGACGCTGGCGATGATGGGCACCACCTACTGGCTGCTGCCGCGGCTGCGCTTTGCCGAACCGCCGGTGCACCTCGCGACGTGGCAGGCGTACGTGTACGGCGGCGGGCAGCTCGTGCACATCGCGGGCCTCGTGTGGTCGGGCGGCTACGGCGTGGAGCGCAAGGTGGCGGACGGCGCCGTGGTCGCCCGCTCGCTCGAGCAGACGCTCGGCATGGGACTGATGGGTGCCGGCGGCCTGCTCGCCATCACGGGCGGCGCGATGTTCGTCGTCGCCGTCGTGGTGGCGGTGCGGCGCGGCCGGCGCACGTCCGCGGCATGACGAAGGCGAGCGACGACGGCCGCGTGTTCCGGGCGTGCGCCCTCGCCGCCGCGGCGTTCACGTTCGTGGTGATCGTCGCGAGTGCGTTCGTCCGGCAATCGCAGGTCGACCTGCGCTGCATGGAATGGCCGGCGTGCGCGATGCGGCCGGCCGTTGCCGCGGCGCCGGCGCCGGCGACTGCACTCGGCGGCGCACGCACTGTGCATCGAGTTTCGGCGACGCTTGCGGCGCTCTTCATCGCCGGCATGCTCGTCACCGGACGCGGCACGCACCGCCGCGTCGCGGCCGGCGCGCTGGCGCTCGTGGTGGCGCTCGCGGGGTTCGGCGCCGCGACCGGCGGCTCGCCCTCACCGCTCGTGGCGCTCGGCAACCTCGTCGGCGGCTACATGCTCCTCGCGATGCTGGTGGCGGCGTACGCCGGCGCAGCGCCCGCCTCCGCCGCACGCGCCGGCGTGACCGTCGTGGCCGCGACCGCATTGCTGCTCGTGCTCGTGCAGGCCGCGCAGGTGGCGCTGGCGGACGGCAGCGCGAGCGCGGCACCGTGGCTGCACCGTGCGGTGGCCGCGGGATGCGCCACGCTCGTCATCGCGACCGCGTGGGGCATGCGCAGGCAGCGCATCGTCGCCGCGTGCCTCGTGGGCGCGATCGCGCTGCTGGCGGTCACGCATTTCGCCAGTCCCTCGGTGGCAACGGCCGTGCTTCACAACGCGAGCGCCGCGCTGTTGGTCGCGCTGCTGTCTGCGGTCATCGCGCGCGGACGCCACGACGGCTGACCGAGCCGCGCTCGGCCGCTCAGCTCGGAATCACCGCGGTGGCTTCGAGCTCGATTTTGCCGGGACTGTCGAGCAGGTCGGAAACGAAGATCATGCTCATCGCCGGGTAATGATCGCCCATCAGTCGCCGCCACACGGCGCCCAGCTCGCGGCGCACGGCGAGGTAGCCCGGCTTGTCGCAGCAGAAGGCGGTGATGCGGCAGACGTGCCGCGGCTCGCCGCCCGCCTCCGCCAGCACGGCGAGCACGTTGCGCAGCGCCTGCTCGAACTGCGGCACGAGGTCCTCGCTCGCGAACACCTGCTGCGCGTTCCAGCCGACCTGTCCCGCGACGAACACGATGCGGCCGGCGTCGACCGCGATGCCATTCGCGTAGCCGATCGGTCGCGCCCAGCCCTCGGGCAGCAGCACGCTCATTTTGCCCTCACGTTGCGCTCACCTGCGCTCACTCCGTGTAGCGCGGCGGGTCCGGATCGTCGGCCCAGTCGGCGTCGGGCTGCGGAAACTTCGCCATCCACGCCTGCATCAGCTCGACGTGCTCGCGCTCTTCCTCGTGCAGCGTGTGCGCCGCGTCGCGCACCGGGCCTTCCGGCGCCACGGCCGCGAGTCGCGCGAAGAAGCGCTCGGCGCGCTGCTCGCATTCGAGGGCCAGCGCGAGCGCCTGGTACGGCTGCATCAGGTAATGCAACTCGCCCGTGGGCGCGGTCTCGGGAAGCTCGTCGCCGTGCGTGAGGGTGTCGGGCAGCGCGGGCACCGTGGTCCAGCCCATGTCGGCCATCACCTGCTTCGCGTGCCCCGCCTCGATCGTCGCCATGCGGCGGAAGAGGCCCGCGACCTCGCGGTTGTTGTGCACCTCCATCGTGTCCGCGAGCTCGGCGTAGCGCGCGGCCGCTTCCAGCTCCATCTGCACGGCGAGCGCCATGAACTCCGAGAGCGTCGTGGGGGCGCTCATACTGCGAACTCACTCTCGAGATCGGCCGGCGCGCACGCCGGCGCCTCGGCGCGCGTGCGGTTCGGCGGCCGGTCGCCGACGTAGAGCACGCCGATGTTGAAGCCATCGTCGGTCATGAGCCTTCGCGCGGCGCGCGCGGCGTCGTCGGTCGGCCCGACGGGCGCGGGATGCACCTGCTCCTTCCACTCGCGCTGCTCCGGCCGGAACGTGACGCAGGGGCTCAGGACCTCGACGAACGAGAAGCCCGGATGGCGGATCGCCTGCGCGATGATGTCGGCGGTGCCGTTCGGGTCGCCGGAGAATGCGCGCGCGACGAAGTTCGCGCCCGACGCGAGCGCGACCACCAGCGGATGGAACACGCGCAGCCCCGTCCCGCCGGGCGCGAGCTTCGAGTCCCAGTCGGGCTCGGTGGTGGGCGACGGCTGGCCCTTGGTCATGCCGTACACGTGGTTGTCCATCACGACGTACGTGAGGTCGACGTTGCGCCGGCACGCGTGCAGGAAGTGGTTGCCGCCGATCGAGTAGCCGTCGCCGTCGCCGCCGGCCACCACCACCGTGAGCTCGGGGCGCGCGACCTTGAGCCCGGTGCCCGCGGCCAGCGCGCGCCCGTGCACGCCATGGAAGCCGTAGCAGTTCGTGTACGCCGGGATGCGCGACGAGCATCCGATGCCGGACACGACGACGATTTCGTGCGTCGCGAGCCCGAGCTTGGCAAACGCCTTCGTGAACGAGCTCAAGACCGAGTAGTCGCCGCAGCCGGGGCACCAGATCGGCTTGTAGCTCGACTTGTAGCTCGCCGCGGTCAGCGGCGCTTGGGCGGTGGCGGCACTGGTCATCGGGCGCTCCAGTCGACGATCGCGTCGGCGAGCTCGCCGGGACGCAGCGGCAGCGGGCCCGGGCGATGGAAGCTCTGCGGCTTCGGCAGGTCGTACATCGCGCGCAGGTAGCGGTAGAGCTGCGCGCCGTGGTTCTGCTCGATCACGAGCACGCGGCGCACGCCGGCGAGCGCCGCATCGAGGCGCTCGGGCTGCGCGGGCGCGAGGAGGCGCAGCGCGATGGTGCGCACGCGCACGCCGCGCGCGGCGGCCCGCGCGGCCGCCTCGCGCACGGGGCCGGTCGCCGAGCCGAACGTGATGAGCGCAAGATCGCCGTCGCCTTCGACGTCGGCCCAGCGGTCGCCGTAGTCGTGGCGGTCGAGCTTGCGCGCGCGTTTGTCGAGCTGCAGGCGATGATCGCGCGCCTGGCTGCTCGGCAGTGCACCTTCGCCGTGCTCCAGCCCATCGGCGGTGTACGCGACGCCGGGCGTGCCGGGGATCGCCATCGGCGACACGCCGGACGCCGTGTCGCGATAGCGCTTGTAGTCGGGCGCATTCGCCGCGGCGGTCGCGCGCGTCGCGAGGAACGCGAGGTCCGCGGGCCGGTCGATGATCGCCCGCGACTGCCCGAGGAATTGGTCCGAGAGCACGAGCGCGGGCGCCTGCAGCGTCTCGGCGAGGTGGACCGCCCACTGCGTGGTCGCGAGGCAGTCGGCGATCGACGTCGGCGCGAGCACGAGGCGCGGCGCGTCGCCGTGCAGGCCGCTCACCGCGAACGAGAGGTCGCTCTGCTCGCTCTTCGCGGGAATGCCGGTCGACGGCCCGCCGCGCATCACGTCGACGACCACGATGGGCACCTCGCTCGCGACCGCGAGGCCGATGCCCTCGGTCATCAGCGCGAGCCCCGGCCCCGCCGTGGCGGTGAGCGACGGCACCCCGCCGTACGACGCGCCGATGATCATGTTAATGGACGCGAGCTCGTCCTCCGCCTGCAGCAGCGTGCCGCCGACCTTCTGCAGCGCGGGCGCGATCCATTCGAGGAGCTCGGTCGCCGGCGTGATCGGATAGGCCGCGACGAAGCGCACGCCGCCGCGGATCGCGCCGTAGCCCGCTGCCTCGTTGCCGCTGATGAGCCAGCGCGTGCCGGCGGCCGGCGCACGCGCCTCCTCCGCCCCACGGGCGTACGGCGCGGCGGCCTCGATGCCGGCATGCAGCGCCGCGAGGTTGGCGGCGAGCGCGGCGTCGGACCGCTTCCACGACGCGCGCACGGCCGCTTCCAGCGCCGCCTGCGGCAGCCCGGCGACCGCGCCCGCGTAGCCCAGCGCCACCATGTTGCTCCAGCTCCCGGCGATCGCCTTCGCCGTCTTCTTGAACGACAGCGGCACGCAGCGCGCGCCGGCGTTGCGGTACACCTCGGGCACCTCGCCCTCGTCGGGATCGCCGACGACGAGGCTCGTTGCCCGCAGCGGGATCTCGTCGGCGAAGCGGTGCACGTTCTGCCAGTCGACCGCGACCAGCAGGTCGAAGGCGTCGTCGAGCCCGGCGACCGGCGTCGCGGAAAGACGCAGCAGCGCCACCGCCTCGCCGCCGCGGATCTGCGGACCGCTGCTCCTCACCATGAGGCCGTAGCGGCCCGCCTTCGCGGCCGCCTCCAGCAGCAGCGTGCCCGCGGTCATCACGCCGCTGCCGCCGCTGCCCGCGATGGCGATGGAGATGTCCGTGCCGCGCACGGGCGCCACACCTGCCGTTGGGGATTCCAAAGCTGCTGTCGCGTGCACGCGCGCCTCCTGCCCGTTCCACCTCCGCGCAGTAGACCGGCTGGCCGCGCAAAACGAATTGACGCACATCAAGGCGACGGCATCCCGTGCGCCCCATGATCGCCGAAATCGGTATTTCAGTACCACTTTGCCTGAACAGGAGGTCGCGCGATGACGAGCCCCGCCCACCGGTGGCTGATGACCGCGGTGAACGCGCCGCTCGTGCGGTCGGCGTTCGCGCCCGAACCCGGCGCCGCCGAGGTGGTGGTCGCGATCGCCGGCTGCGGCGTCTGCCACACGGACCTGGGCTACCTCTACGACGGCGTGCGCACCAACCAGCCGCTGCCGCTGGCGCTCGGCCACGAGATCAGCGGGCGCGTGGTGGCGGCCGGCGCGGATGCGCAGCGCTGGATCGGCAGGGCGGTCATCGTGCCCGCGGTGCTGCCCTGCGGCGAATGCGACCTGTGCCGCGCCGGCCATGCGACCATCTGCCGGCACCAAAAGATGCCCGGCAACGACATCCAGGGCGGCTTCGCGACGCACATCGTGGTGCCCGCGCGCGGCCTGTGCGAGGTCGACGAGGCGCGGCTCGCGCGCGCCGGGCTGGCGCTCGCCGACGTGTCGATCGTCGCGGACGCGCTCACCACGCCGTTCGAGGCCGTGCGCCGCGCCGGTGTGACGCCCGGGACGCTGGCGATCGTGGTCGGCGCCGGCGGCGTCGGCGGCTATTGCGCCCAGATCGCGCATGCGCGGGGTGCCACCGTCGTCGCGATCGACGTGGACGAGGCGAAGCTCGCGGCCATCGCCCGGCACGGTGCGAGCCTCACTCTCGATCCACGCAAGTTCGACGCCAAGGCGCTGAAGGCGGCGATCGTCGCCTTCGCGAAGGAGCGCGGGCTGCCCGCCACGCGCTGGTTCATCTTCGAGTGCTCGGGCACGGCGGCGGGCCAACTCACCGCGTACGGCCTGCTGGTGCACGGCGCAACGCTGTCGGTGGTCGGCTTCACCATGGACAAGGTCGAGATCCGGCTCTCGAACCTCATGGCGTTCGACGCGCGCGCCATCGGCAACTGGGGCTGCCCGCCGGAGCGCTACCCGGAGGCGCTCGACCTCGTGCTCGACGGGAAGGTGACGATCAAGCCGTTCGTCGAGTCGCATCCGCTCGACGCCATCAACGACGTGCTCGCGGCGGCGCATCGCCACGAGATCAAGAAGCGCGCCGTGCTCGTGCCGGCGTGAGAGAAAGGACCTCCGGATGAACGCACCCGAGCCGCGTGCGGCCCTGCCCGAGCTGAAGGGCCACGACCTCGTCGACGACATTGCCAGGCCGGGCGTGCGCTACGAGTTGAAGCCCGCGCGCACGCCGGACGGGACGGAGGCGCGCGGCCTGTCGAACGCGTGGATCACGCTCGACAACCCGGCGCAGTTCAACTCGTACACCACCGACATGGTGAAGGGCGTGATCCTCGCGTTCCGCGCCGCGTCGAACGCGCGCGACGTCAACTGCGTGGTGTTCACCGGGGCGGGCGACAAGGCGTTCTGCACCGGCGGCAACACCAAGGAATACGCCGAGTACTACGCGGGGCGTCCCGGCGAGTACCGGCAGTACATGCGCCTCTTCAACGACATGGTGTCGGCGATCCTCGCCTGCGACAAGCCGGTGATCTGCCGCGTCAACGGGATGCGCATCGGGGGTGGGCAGGAGATCGGGATGGCGTGCGACTTCTCGATCGCGCAGGACCTGGCACGCTTCGGGCAGGCCGGCCCCAAGCACGGCTCCGCGCCGATTGGCGGCGCCACCGACTTCCTGCCGCCGATGATCGGCAACGAGCGCGCGATGGTCGCGGGCGTGCTGTGCGAGCCCTTCTCCGCGCACAAGGCGTATCACTGGGGCCTGCTCGCCGACATCGCGCCGGCGCTCAAGGTCGACGGCCGCTTCGTCGCCAATCCGCTGGTGGAGACGCGCCGCACGCACGACGAGTACGGCCGCAGCGTGTTCGGCGAGGCGCTCACGGGAGAAGCGGCCGCGCAGGGCAAGGCGCTGCTCGGCAAGGGCACGGTCGACCTCGCGATGCTCGACGCCGCGGTGGAGGCGATGTGCGCGAAGCTGCTCCTCACGTTCCCCGACTGCACGACCAAGACGATCGAGGAATTGCGCAAGCCCAAGCTCGAGTCGTGGAACCGCAACAAGGAGAACTCGCGCGCGTGGCTCGCGCTCAACATGATGACGGAGGCGCGCGCCGGCTTCACCGCCTTCAACGAAGGCACGAAGGCCGACCGCGAGGTGGACTTCGTGCTGCTGCGCCAGCGGCTCGCGCACGCCGAGAGCTGGGTCGGCCCGCTGCACGACGCGGTCCAGCCGCGCAACAAGCGATGACCGACGCGCCTCTCAAGGTGTGGCGCGAGCGCGACGGCGCGCTGCTGCGGCTGCGCCTCGCGCGGCCGAAGGCGAACCTGGTCGACGCGGCGATGATCGCCGCGCTGCACGAGGCGCTCGGTGCGAACCAGTCCTCCACCGGCCTGCGCGCCGTGCTGCTCGACGCCGAGGGCCCCCACTTCAGCTTCGGCGCGAGCGTGCCGGAGCACCTGCCCGACCGCTGCGCGCAGATGCTCGCCTCGCTGCACGCGCTGCTGCTCGCGATGCTCGCGTATCCAGTGCCGATCCTCGTGGCGATCCGCGGCCAGTGCCTGGGCGGCGGGCTCGAGGTCGCGCTCGCGGGTGGGCTGCTGTTCGCCGCGAGCGACGCGGAGCTCGGCCAGCCCGAGATGAAGCTCGGCGTGTTCGCGCCGGCCGCGTCGTGCCTGCTCCCGTATCGCGTGAGCCACGGCACGGCGCTCGACCTCCTGCTGTCGGGGCGCTCGCTGCGGGCCGCCGACGCGAAGGCCAGCGGCCTCGTCGACGCCGTCGCGGAAGATCCGGAAGCGGCGGCGCTCGCCTACTTCGACGCGCACCTCGCGGGCAAGAGCGGATCGTCGCTGGCGCTCGCGCTCGCCGCGGTGCGCGCGCCGATGATCGACGCGGTCCGTCATCGCTTCGCGGAGGTCGAGGCGCTGTACCTCGCGAATCTCATGCAGACGCACGATGCCAACGAAGGCCTCGCCGCCTTCCTCGAACGCCGCAAGCCGCAGTGGGAGCATCGCTAGATGGCCAACGTTCCGGACGTGGTGAAGATCGTCGAGCGCTGCCAGGCGCTGTTCGACGACCTCGATCTTGGCGCCGTCAAGGCGTGGAAGGCGGAAGTGCCGGGCCGCAAGGCCATCGGCTACATGCCGGTCTACGTGCCGCGCGAGCTGGTGCACGCCGCGGGCATGCTCCCCGTGGGCATCCTGGGCGGCGGCGACCAGCTCGAGGTGATCCAGGGCGACGCGTACTACCAGAGCTACATCTGCCGCATCCCGCGCTCGACCATCGAGCTCGGCCTCACCGGCCGTCTCGACTGCCTCGACGGCATGCTGTTCCCGTCGATCTGCGACGTGATCCGCAACCTGTCGGGCATGTGGCAGATCCTGTTCAAGGACAAGTACGTCCGCTACTTCGACGTGCCGCAGAACTACGAGGACGCGATCGGCGGCCGGTTCTACGTGCAGGAGCTCGAGGTGCTGCGCGAGGACCTGGGCAGGCTGCGCGGCAAGCCGATCACCGACGCCGAGCTCAACGCCTCCATCGCGGTTTACAACGACAACCGCGCCGCGGTGCGCGAGCTCTATGCCTATCGCGCGCAGAAGCCGTGGCAGGCGCCCACCTCCGAGGTGTACCTCGTGCTGCGCGCCGGCATGGTGCTGCCGCCGGAGGCGCACACCGCGCTCGTGCGCGAGTACATCGCCGCGGCCGACGCGTTGCCGCGGCCGAAGCGCGACAACGCCCGTGTCGTGATGACCGGCACGTTCTGCGAGCAGCCGCCGCTCGGCCTCGTCAAGTCGATCGAGATGTCGGGCTGCTACGTGGTCGACGACGACTTCATGCTGGTCACGCGCTGGCTGCTCGACGACGTTCCCGCCGACCGCGAGCCGCTGCAGGAATTGTCGAAGGCGTTCCTGCACCGCTCGGCGTCGACGGCGGCGAAGTACGACGCACGGCGCGAGGACAAGGGCGTGTTCCTGCTGCAGCAGGTGAAGACGCGCGGCGCGGAAGGCGTCGTGTTCGCGGCGCCGTCGTTCTGCGATCCCGCGCTGCTCGAGCGCCCGATGCTGCAGGACGTGCTCGCGAAGCACGGCGTGCCGTACACGGCGTTCAAGTATGCCGAGAACACGGGGCAGATGGCCCCGATCCGCGAGCAGGCGGGCACCTTCGCCGACTCGATCAAGCTGTGGAGCGCGGAGGAAGCATGACGACGAACGTGGCAATGCCGGCGAGCGTGAAGAAGCCGCAGAACGTCCAGAAGGAGGACGCGATGTGGCTGCAGAAGGAGCTCATCAACCGCAACTACCACGAGCTCGCCGCGGCGCGCGCCGCGGGCCGCAAGGTGTCCGCGACGTTCGTGCCGGGCAACCTGAACGAGCTCCTGATGTGCTTCGACTTCGCGCGCAGCCTGCCGGAGACCAACGCGCTGCAGAACGGCATGCGCAAGAAGTCCGGCAAGATGATCATGGACGCGGAGCGCGACGGGCACTCCGAGGACGTCTGCACGTACGTCAAGGCCGACCTCGGCATGATGCTCGGCGGCGAGGTCGGACCCACGGGCGAGGCGCTGCCCAAGCCCGACATCCTGCTGCTCTCGTACACCGGCTGCTTCACGTTCATGAAGTGGTTCGAGCTCATCCGCCACAAGTACGGCTGCGAGACGGTGATGCTGCACGTGCCCTACCAGGGCGAGGGCCGCATCGCGCCGGCGATGCGCGACTACGTGGTCAAGCAGCTGAAGGAGACGGTGATCCCCACGCTCGAGCGCATCTCGGGCGTCAAGTTCGACATCGACCGCCTACGCCAGTACATGAAGGAGTCGCAGAAGGCCGAGGACGACCTCGTGGCGGTGCTGCAGTCGGCGAAGAACCGCCCCTCCCCCATCGACGGCTACTTCGGCGCGGTCTACTACATCGGCCCGATCTTCACCGCGTTCCGCGGCATGCCGGAGGCGACCGAGTACTACCGCGTGCTGCGCCGGGAGATCGAGGAGCGCATTCGCCTCGGCAAGGGGCCCGTCACGCCCGACGGCGACATGGGCGAGGAGAAGTACCGGCTGGTCGTCGAGGGCCCGCCCAACTGGACGAGCTTCCGCGACTTCTGGAAGATGTTCTACGACGAGGGCGCGGTGGTCGTCACGTCGACGTACGCGAAGGTCGGCGGCGTGTACGACTTCGGGTTCCGGCACGACCCCGATCGCCCGCTCGAATCGCTCGCGGAGTACTGCCTCGGCTGCTACACCAACCTCAACCTGCCGTCGCGGATCGACATGATCTGCAAGTACATCGACGAGTACCAGGCGGACGGGCTGCTCATCAACTCGATCAAGAGCTGCAACAGCTTCTCGGCCGGGCAGCTCCTCGTGCTGCGCGAGGTGGAGAAGCGCACCGGCAAGCCGGCGGCGTTCATCGAGACCGACCTCGTGGACCCGCGCTACTTCTCGGCCGCGAACGTGAAGAACCGGCTGGAGAGCTACTTCCAGATGATCAAGCAGAAGCGCACGGCAGGCGCGCACTAGGAGCCACGCATGCGCTGCTTCATCGGCATCGATCTCGGCTCGACCACGACCAAGGCCGTGGTCATCGACGAGGACCGCAACCTGATCGGGCGCGGCATCACCAACTCGCGATCGAACTACGACACCGCCGCGGCCATCGCCAAGCAGGAGGCGATGGTGAGCGGGCGGTTCCACCTGTTCCGCAACGCGCTGGCGCGCAGCGGCGCGCTCAACGGCTCGCTCGACGCCTTCCTCGCGCAGCTCGAGCGCGACTTCCGCCTCGAGCAGTACGTCGAGCAGCTCGCCGACCTCGAGGCGACGTGCACGCGCAACGTCGCGAGCGCGCGGTTCGGCGACGCGAGCGGCGCGGTCGCGGACGCGCTCGCCGAGGTGTTCGCGCGCATCACACGCGAGGCACCGGCGCTGTTCGCGCCGGGCGCGCGGCGCAAGTCGGACTTCTTCCGCGACATCGCCGGCAGCCAGTACCTCGCCACCGGCGAGGCGGTCGCCAAGGAAGCGGGCCTGCGCTACGACTTCCTGCTCAACGTCTTCGACCGCTCGATCATCGAGGTCGAGAACCGCGTGTACGGCGATTCCATCAGGCGCCACCTGCTCGCGGCGCTCGGGCGCACCTTCGCGGCGCTGCCCGAGACCGCAGCGCAGCGCGCCGGCGTGGAGGCGCCCATCAAGGACATCCTCGACACCGAGATGGAGGAGACATACATCGTCGGCACCGGCTACGGCCGCGCACGCCTGCCCTTCTCCAAGGAGCACGTGCGCTCGGAGATCCTGTGCCACGGTTTGGGCGCGCACGTGATGTTCCCGGGCACGGCGACGGTGCTCGACATCGGCGGCCAGGACACGAAGGCGATCCAGGTCGACACCCACGGCATCGTGGAGAGCTTCCAGATGAACGACCGCTGCGCCGCCGGCTGCGGCCGTTACCTGGGCTACATCGCGGACGAGATGAACATGGGCCTGCACGAGCTGGGGCCGATGGCGATGAAGTCCACCAAGACGATCCGCATCAACTCGACGTGCACGGTGTTCGCCGGCGCGGAGCTGCGCGACCGCCTCTCGCTCGGCGACAAGCGCGAGGACATCATGGCCGGCCTGCATCGCGCGATCATCCTGCGCGCGATGTCGATCCTCGCGCGCTCCGGCGGCATCCGCGACGAGTTCACGTTCACCGGCGGCGTCGCGAAGAACGAGGCGGCGGTGAAGGCGCTGCGCGAGCTTGTGCGCGAGAACTACGGCGAGCTGACGCTCAACATCAATCCCGATTCCATCTACACCGGCGCGCTCGGCGGCGCGACGTTCGCGTGGCGCGCGGTGGTGGAGGAAGGCAAGACGGCGGAGGCCCGGTCGTGATCACCACCATCGGCATCGACATCGGCTCCGGCGCGGTCAAGAGCGTCCTCTTTCGCGTCGACGGCGGCCGGCAGGAATGGCTCGCCAAGCGCTGCGAGCGCATCCGCCGCCGCGACCCCATGCAGCTCGCGCGCGAGGGCTACGAGGGCCTGCTCGCCGACGCGGGGCTCCCGGAGGACGCGGTCGACTACGTCGCGACCACGGGCGAAGGCGAGAACGTGCAGTTCGCCACCGGGCACTTCTACTCGATGACCACGCACGCGCGCGGCGGCGTGTTCCTGCATCCCGGCGTGCGCGCGGTGGTCGACGTCGGCGCCCTGAACGGCCGCGCGATCTACGTCGACGAGCGCGGCAAGGTGCTCGCGTACAAGATGACGAGCCAGTGCGCGTCGGGCTCGGGCCAGTTCCTCGAGAACATCGCGCGCTACCTCGGCGTGGCGATCGAGGAGATCGGTCCGCTGTCGCAGACGTCGACCAATCCGGAGAAGTGCAGCTCCATCTGCGCGGTGCTCGCGGAGACCGACGTCATCAACATGGTGTCGCGCGGCATCGCCACCCCCGACGTCCTGAAGGGCATCCACCTCTCGATGGCGTCGCGCATCGTGAAGCTGCTCAAGGTGACGGGCATCAAGGAAGGCACCGCGCTCATCACCGGCGGCCTCGCCCTCGACACCGGCCTCATCGCGGCGATCGCGGAGGAGATGGTGAACGAGAAGGTGAACGTGGCGGTCGCGAGCCACCCCGATTCGATCTACGCGGGCGCCATCGGCGCCGCGCTGTGGGGCGCATTCCGCCACGCGAGGCTGCGTGAGCTCGAACAGCGCGCCGCGGCCTGACCAAGGAACGACCATGGCCCTGCTCATCAACGAGAACTGCACCGCCTGCGACGCCTGCAAGCCGGTGTGCCCCAACGAGGCGATCAGCGTCGGCGACGCGATCTACGTGATCGATCCGCTGCGCTGCACGGAATGCGTCGGTGCGGAGGACGAGCCGCAGTGCAAGCTCGTGTGCCCTGCGGATTGCATCGTGGCGAATCCGGATTTCGCGGAGAGCCCGGACGAGCTGGCGGCGAAGTACGAGGCGTTGCACGGGTGAGGTTGGCGCGCGGCGACTGCGTTCCCCTCACCCCAACCCTCTCCCCGCAAGCGGGGCGAGGGAGTCCTTGTCGGAGCGGGTTGCCGGTGCAGGCGCTTCTACCCTAGCGGCCGCACGAACGGTAGCCGCTGCGACGGCCGGAAGCCCACGTCGTACAGGAACCCGAGAAGTCCCACGTCGCGCGGCGCGAGCACCGTCTCGACCCGCTCGATGCGCAGCGCGGCGAGGTTGACGAAGAGCTGCGACAAAAGCGCGTGCCCGATGCCGCGATGCGCGAAGTCCGGGTGCACGCCGATCGTGTCGATCACGGCGACCGGCTCCATGCGGCCGAAGTCGCCCAGGTCGGCGCGCGCCATGAGGAAGCCGGCCACCGCGCCGCCGTGCCGCGCGGTGAGCGAGACGCGCAGCGCCGACTCCTGCATCGCCTCGCACAGCTGCTGCTTCATGAAATCGTGCCGGTCGCGGCCCGTGATCGCGCGGTCGATGCGGACGACGTCGGCGAGATCCATCCAGTCCATCACCGCCACGTCGGCCTCGTCGCGCGCGAGCCGGTCGTGGTCGTTGGCCTCGGGCCGGCCGTAGTCGATCTCGCGCGTCGCATCGCCGTCCGGCGCGGCCACGGGATCGTCACGCGCCGCGAGATAGCTGCCGTCCCCCACCGCGCAGTCGAACACGTGGCACGCCGCCAGCGCGAACCCCATCGCATCGAGCCAGCCCAGCATCGCGTGATGCGTCCAGTGCGCCTGCGTGCGCACCTCGCGAATGCCGTGCCGCCGGGCGTAGTCGCACAGCGCGTCGAGCAGGTGCGCGCCGATGCGGCGCCCGCGGGCGTCGGTGCGCACGCCGACGGCCTCCAGCCGCAGGCCGGGCTCGCTGCGCCCGAACTCGCCGTTGAGCACGCGGGCGAGGATGAAGCCCGCGATGCCGTCGTCGTCCCACGCCGCGAACTGCGCGTGCATGCGCGGCTCGCGCAGCGCCGCGGCCACGCGGCGCTCGAAGTAGGCGCGCCGCGGGCGGCCCTCGATCGCGACGTCGATCGCGACGACGGCTTCGAGGTCCTCGCGGGTGAGCGGCCGGACCGTGAGCTTGCGGGTGGTGACGGTGTCCATGTCAGCAGGTGGCGTAGGAGAGGGCGAGGTCGCGGTCGGTATCGTCGTCGAGGAGGTCGTCGACGAGCGGCAGCAGCGCGATCGTCTCCTTCTCGATGTGGCCGACGAGGCGCTCGACTATCTCCAGCGCCGCGCGGCGGAAGGCGGCCAGCGACGGCGCGTCGAGCCCGCCCGTCGCGGCGGTGCGCGCGAGCGGCAGCAGCTCGTCGGCGATGCTGCGGATCGCGACGTGCTCCTCGGCGAGCAGGTCGCCGAGATCGCCGTCGCCCGCCTCGGCCATGCGCGGGAAGAGCTCGCGCTCCTCGAACTCGAAGTGGTGCGCGAGCTCCTGCTCGAGGTGCGGGGCCAGCACGCGCGCGAGGCGCGCGAGCTCGGGATCGCCGGCATCCGGCCGCGCGAGCGCTTTCTCGACGCGGTGCAGGAGCTCGAGGTTGGCGCGATGCTCCTCGTCGAGCATGCGGCTCACCTGCGTGCGGAAGTTCGTGTCCATCGCGCTAATCTGCCGGGGAACGGCGTGCTTTCACATGATGCGTGTCAAGCGGCGGCAAGGACGTCGCGACACCCGCGATGGTGTGAGCATGGCCGGCGGCAGCCGGGGCGAGGACGCTCTCCCCGTGCGCGGCCAGCTCGCCGTGCCGCTCGCGCAGCGCCCGGCGGACGAGCTTGCCGGTCGCCGTGCGCGGCAGGCTGTCGATCCGCAGCAGCCAGCGCGGGCGCTGGTGCGGCGGCAGGCGGCCGGCGTACCTATGGAGCGCCTGCGTATCCGCGCCGGGCGGCGCGACGAAGAACAGCGCGACCGCTTCCACGCCGTCCGCATCGGGCACCGCGACGGCGGCGGCCTCGACGACGCCCGCGCACTCGCCGGCGAATTTCTGCTCGAGGTCCACCAGATCCACCCAGCGGCCGTGCACCTTCACCAGCGAATCCTCGCGGCCGGCGAACGCGAAGCCGCCGTCGTCCCGCTGCGCGAACAGGTCGGACGGTGCAAAGCCCCCGTCGCGGAAGTGCTCGGCCTGCGCGTCCGGCCGCTTCCAGTAGCCGAGCGCGACACTCGGGCCGCGGACGAGGATGCGTCCCGGCGCGGCGCACGCGGCGGCGCCGTCCTGCGGCGTCACGCTCCAGCCCGGGGACGCGCGCAGGCCACGCCCGTCGTCGCGGTCGACGAGCACGAGCACCAGCGTCTCCGAGGCGCCATAGCCGTCGACGATCGTGCGCCCGGCCTGCCGCTGCCAGGACTCGCGCAGCGGCGGCGGCAGCGGCTCGCCGGCGGACACGAAGACGCGCACCCCCGCCGCGGCGAGCGCGCCGGCCATGCCCTCCTTCGCGAGGTTGCGGTACAGCGCCGGCACGCTGAACAGCACGGTCGCGCCGTGCGCGACCACCGTCGCCGCGACGCCGGCGGCCGTCGGCCACTGCGGGTCGAGGATCACGGTGGCGCCGAGCTTCAGGCCGGTCAGCAGTGCATTGGCGAGCGGATACGTGAAGAAGAGCTTCGAGCTCGCGTAGAGGCGATCCTCCGCCGTGAGTCCCAGCCGCTCGCGGCCCACGCGCTCGACGGTGAGCGCCGCGCGGTGCGCGTGCACCACCGCCTTCGGATGACCGCTCGTCCCCGACGAATGCACCCACAGCGCGGGCTCGTCGGCGTGCATCGGCAGCGGCGCGCCCGGTGCGGCGTGCGCCAGGTCGTGCCGCCAGTCGGCGCGCGTCACGACGTGCCGGCGCCAGGGCAGCGGGGTCTCGTCGCCACGCTCGGCCAGCACGAACGCGAAGCACGCGGCGTCGAGGATGTGCAGCCACTCGTCCGCCGGGACGTGCGGATTGACGCCGACCGCTACCCCGCCGGCCCAGATCGCGCCCAGGTAGGCGACGACCCAATCGATGCCGTCGGGCAGCCGGATCGCCACGCGATCGCCCCGCCGCAGCCCGCGCGCGTGCCACTGCGATGCCGCGCGCGCGACGGCGTCGCGCAGGTCGCCGCGCGTGATCGCCTCGCCGCCGCAGACGAGCGCGACGCGGGCGTCGCCGTGCCCGGCGAGCAGCACCTGCGCGGCGTTCATCGTCGGGCCCGTCGCCGCCCTCTCCGTCCGGATGTCGCGCGCCACCGCCATGATGCCGTCAGCCCTGCGCAGGCCGCGCGGCGGCGAGCTCGCGCAGCAGGCCGCGCGCCATCGCCGACGCGGCCTGCCGCCGGTAGTTCGACGCCGTCACCGTCGTGCGCATCGGGCTCACCTGCTTCGCGACGAGCTGGCCGAGCGCCGCACAAGCCTCGTCGTCCGCCGGCTGCCCGATCAGCGCGTCGGTGCCGGTGAGCGCGAGCGGATGCGAATTGGTGCCGGTCAGCGCGACGCGGAGCTGCGCGATGCGCGCACCGTCCATCGCGAGCGCGATCGCGACGCCGGCCAGTGGAAAGTCGATCGCGCCGCGCACCCGCGCCTTGCGATAGCCGGAGCGCACGCCCGGTGACACCGTGACGAAGACGCGCGTGAGAAGCTCGCCGCGCTCGAGCGTGAGATGCGCGGCACCGTCGTCGCGATAGAGCGCGGCGAGCGGCGCGCGGCGCGTGCCCGCGGCCGATACGATCTCGACCTGCGCGTCGAATGCGAGCAATGCGGGGGCCACGTCCCCGCTGAACGCCGCGTGGCAGCGCGCGCCCTGCGGCGCGACATGGCACGTGTCGCCGCCGCGCTTCAGGCACCCGCGATTCGCCGCGCGCCACCATTCGCTCTGGTTGTAGAACACGCAGCGGGTGTCGAGGCACAGGTTGCCGCCGACGGTGGCAACGGCGCGATGCCCGGGCGCGGCCACGTCGTTCGCCGCCTGCGCGAGCGCTGCGCAATCCGCGGCGATGCGCGCGTCGGACGCGAGCCTTGCGAGCGTGACGCCGGCGCCGATCGCGATCTCGCGCCTGTCGCAGACGATGTCCGCGAGGCCCGCCACGCGGCCGAGGTCGACGAGGACCGCGGGGCGCTCGATGCCGCGCAGAAGGTTGGGCACGAGATCGGTGCCGCCCGCGAGCACGCGCGCGTGGTCGCCGGCGAGCAGTGCGACGGCCTGCGCGACCGTCGCCGGCCGCTCGAGCGCGAAAGCCGGCAAGGTCATGGCGCGGCCCTCCGTGCGCGTGCGGCGGCGAGCTTGTCCGCGCGCCGTTGGTGGTCGAGCGCGTCGAGCACGCGATCGGGCGTGGCGGGCAGCGCGTGCAGCCGGATGCCAAGCGCATCGGCGATGGCATTCGTGAGCGCGGGCGGCAGCGCGTGCAGCCCGCCCTCGCTCGCTTCCTTCGCGCCGAACGGCCCGAGCGGATCGTTGCTCTCGACGAGGTGCACCTCGATCGGCGGCGACTCGGCCATCGTCGGCACGCGGTAGTCGAGGAAGTTGGGGCGCAGGTGCAAGCCCTCGTGGTACTGCGTCTCCTCCTGCAGCGCCTGCCCCATGCCCATCCACACCGCGCCCTGCACCTGTGCCGTCACGGCGAGCGGGTTGATCGCGAAGCCGCAGTCGTGCGCGACCCACACGCGCTCGACCTTGACGACACCCGTCTCCTCGTCGACCGCGACCTCAACGACCTGCGCCGAGTACGAGAACCCCGCGGTCGAGCCCACCGCCGCGCCGCGGAACTTGCCCCCTTGCGTCTCCGGCGGCGTGGACCACGTGCCCTTCACCGTGAGCGTGCCGCTGTCGACGAGCGCCGCAGACACCACGTCGGCGAAATCGAGCCCGCGATCCTCGCCCAGCACGCGGCAGCCCTCGCCGAGCCACTCGACGCGCTCGGCGTCGACGCCGAGCTTCCTCGCCGCGGCCGCCACGAGGATGCGCAGGAGCTCCTGCGCCGCGCGCAGCGCCGCGTTGCCCACCATGAACGACACGCGGGACGAGTACGAGCCATTGTCCTTCGGCGTCAGCGCGCTGTCGGTGGTCACGATGCGGATGCGCGCCATCGGCACGCCGAGCACATCCGCCACGACCTGCGTGATGAGCGTCGAGCTGCCCTGCCCGATGTCCGAGGCGCCGGTCAGCGCCGTGATGCCGCCGTCGAAGTCGAGCTTCAGGTTCACCACCGCGTGCGGCTCGCCGCTCCAGTGCACGGGCTTGGCCGACCCCGACACGTAGTGCGAGCACGCCATGCCGAGCCCGCGTCCGCGCGGCAGCCTGCCGTGCCGTTCCTTCCACCCCGACGCCTGCTCGACCCAGTCGAGCGCCGCAGGGAGGCCGCACGAGTTGACCTGCAGGTCGTTCAGCGTGCGGTAAGGCGGCGCGATGAGGTTCGCACGCCGCACCGCGAACGGATCGAGGCCGAGCTCCTGCGCCATGCTGTCGAGGAGCGCCTCGAACGCGTGGCGCGCGTCGACCGCGCCGTGGCCGCGCATCGCGCCGCACGGCGGCGTGTTGGTGTACACGCGAAAGCCGCGGTAGCGCACCGTACCGACGTGATACAGCGCGTGCAGCAATGCACCGGCGTAGAGAATCGTGACGAGGCCGTAGCCGCCGTAGGCGCCGCCGCGCTGCACGATCTCGCAGTCGACCGCGGTGATCTGCCCGCGCTTCGTCAGGCCGAGCTTCAGGCGGATGTCGGTTTCGGGACGCCCGCGATGCGTGAGGAAGCTGTCCTCGCGCGACTGCAGCAGGCGCACGGTGCCACCCGCGGCACGCGCGAGCGCCGCCGCCACCATCTCGAAGTTCAGCGGCTCGACGCGATGGCCGAAGCCGCCGCCGAGGAATGGCTTCACGACGCGGATCTGCGACGCGTCCATGCCGAGGCACCGCGCCAGCGTGAGGTGCAGGTAGTACGGCACCTGCGTGGTCGAGTGGCTGGTGAGCCGGTCGCGCTCGGGCTCGTAGGTGGCGAGCGCGGCGTTGAGCTCGATCTGGCCGTGCGCGACTTCCGCGTAGTGGAACGTGGCCTCGCGCACGAGGTCGGCGGCGGCGAAGCCGGCCTCGGTGTCGCCGAAGTGCTGGTCGACCTCGCGCTCCAGGTTGCCGGGCTTGTTGTCGTGCAGCCGCACGGCGCCGGGCGCACGCGCGTCCGCCGCCGCGAAGTACGCGGGCAGCGGCTCGATGTGCAGCTCGATCGCCGCCAGTGCCGCATCGGCGATCGCCTCGTCGACCGCCGCGACCGCGGCCACCGGCTCGCCGCGATAGCGCACCCGGTCGCGGGCGAGCGGCCATTCATTCTGCGCGATCGGGATGACGCCGTAGGGTGCGGCGAAGTCCTCGCCGGTGATGACCGCGCGCACGCCGGGAATGGCACGCGCTCGCGCGGTGTCGATGCCGCGGATCACGCCGTGCGCGACCGGGCTGCGCAGGATGCGGCCGACGAGCGCGTTGGCGGCGGGCAGGTCCGCGGTGTACTGGGCGCGGCCGGTGACCTTCTCGATGCCGTCGACGAGCGGCGTCGCCACGCCGACGCTGCGCTCGCGCACGGCGTTCGCGTCGCGGGTTCGCGTATCCATCGCTGCGTCTCCTACGCCACCGCGCCGGCGCACGCGCACTGCACCGACTCGATGATCTTCACGTACCCGGTGCAGCGGCACAGGTTGCCGCCGAGCGCCGTGCGGATCTCGCTTTCGCTGGGCGACGGGTTGCGGCGCAGCAGCGCCTCGGCCGCCATGACCATGCCGGGCGTGCAGAAGCCGCACTGCGTGCCGAGCTTTTCGTGGAACGCGCTCTGCAGCGCGCTCATGCGGCCGTCGACCGCGAGGCCTTCGATCGTCTCCACGCGGCGGCCCGCGACGCTCGCCGCGAGCGTGATGCACGCGAGGCGCAGCTCGCCGTCGACGAGCACGGTGCACGCGCCGCACTCGCCGCCGTCGCAGCCCTGCTTGGTGCCCGTGAGTCCCGCGATGTCGCGCAGGTAGTCGATGAGCAGCGTGTGGTCGTGCACGGCATCCTCGCGCGCGCGGCCGTTGACGGTGAGCCCGAGCAGTCGTTTGTTCATCCTGGAACCTGTCTCGAAATCGGCAAGACGTCACCATTTCCACCGTCATCCCCGCGAACGCGGGGATCCAGTGTCGTCGAGTCGTTGAACAGCAAAGACGCTGGGTCCCCGCCTTCGCGGGGACGACGACTTCCAGCATCGGCGTCGATACGTTGGGCCATTTCGAGAAAGCGTTTAGTTTCCCTTCGGGCGCAGGTCGCGCACGCGCACCGCCTTGCCCTGCGAGCGCGGCACCGTGCCCGGCTCGGCGACGCGCACGTCCACCGTGATGCCGACGAGCGACTTCACGTGATGCGCGACATCGCGCGCGATCGCGTCGTACGACGTGACCGGCACACCGGGCTGCGCCTCGACGTCGAGGCCCACGTGGTCGAGTGCGCCGCGACGCTCGACCACGATCTGGTAGTGCGGCGCGACGAGCGGCCGGCCCACGAGCACGGCCTCGATCTGCGATGGATACACGTTGACGCCGCGGATGATCAGCATGTCGTCGTTGCGCCCCGCGATGCGCAGGATGCGCAGGTGCGTGCGGCCGCAGTCGCAGGGCGCGGTGGTGATGCGCGTGATGTCGCGCGTGCGATAGCGGATCATCGGCAGCGCTTCCTTGGTGAGCGTGGTGATCACGAGCTCGCCGGCGCCGCCCTCCGACACGGGCTGGCCGGTCTCCGGGTCGATCACCTCGAACAGGAAGTGATCCTCCCAGCCGTGGAGCCCTTCGCGGCACTCGCACTCGCAGGCGACACCGGGGCCCATGATCTCGGACAGGCCGTAGATGTCGACCGCGCGCAGGCCGAGTCGCGCCTCGATCTCGCGCCGCATCGCCTCGCTCCAGGGTTCCGCGCCGAACAGGCCCACCTCCAGCGTGCCGTGCGCGAGGTCGATCCCCTGCTGCTCGGCGACTTCCGCGATCGCCAGCGCATACGACGGCGTCGCGCACAGCACGCGCGCGCGGAAATCCGCGATCAGCGCAACCTGCCGCTCGGTGGCGCCGCCGGACACCGGGACAACGACCGCGCCCAGCCGCTCGGCGCCGTAGTGCGCGCCGAGGCCACCGGTGAAGAGCCCGTAGCCGTAGGCGTTGTGCACGGTGTCGCCGCGGCGCGCGCCCGCCGCCGCGAACGAGCGTGCCATCAGGTCCGACCACGATTCGATGTCGCGCCGCGTGTACCCGACCACCGTCGGCCGGCCGGTCGTGCCCGACGACGCGTGCAGGCGCACGAGGTCCTGCGCGGGCCGCGCGAAGAGGCCGAACGGGTAGTGGTCGCGCAGGTCGGCCTTGACGGTGAAGGGCAGCGTGCGGACGTCGTCGAGCGTGCGCAGGTCGTCCGGCATCACGCCGGCGGCATCGAAGCGCGCGCGATGGAACGGCACGCGGTCGTAGGCGTTGCGCGCGGTCGTGCGCAGGCGCGCGAGCTGCTGCGCCGCGAGCGCCTCGCGCGGCATCGTCTCCGCCGGCTCGTCCCAGTAGTCGTGTGCGCCATGCCGCGTGCGCAAGCCCACTTCCGCCGTGTTGATAGCGCCCATGTCAGTCCCCCGAGTGCCGTCGCACGCCACGCACGGGAACGTGCACGAGCGTGAACCCCTGGTTGAAGCCGGCCCGCGTGACCAGCACGAATTTCAAGTAGCTGCCGGCGAGCGTCGCGGCGAGCCCGGCCACCGCCGGCACCCACGCGACGAGGGCGAGCGGCAGGAGCGTGCCGGCGAGCAGCAGCACGCGGCCCGCGCCGTCGAGGGCGACGAGCGCGTCCTTCGCGGCCACGGGCGCCACCGCGCGGCGGTACAGGTGCCACACGGCGAAGCGCGCGACGACGAGCACGGCGAGCGTCGCGTGCCATCCGCCGCCGACGAGGCCGGTCGCCACCAGCAGGCCCGTGCCCTCGGCAAGCGCAGTGAGCACGATCAGCGGCACGACGCGCGGCTCGCGCCACGTCGCGATGCCGCGGGACGCGCGCAGCATGCACGCCTGGCAGCCCACGAACGCGAGCGCGCACAGCGCGGCGAACGGTACGAGCACGCGCATGCCGGCGACGACGCCCGCCGCGGCGATCAGCAGCAGCGTCGCGGCGATGGCCTCCCGGCTCATCCACGACGTGCGCGGGTTGAAGAACACGTGCAGCGCGCGCAGCGGACGGCCGATCTCGAGCCACACGCAGGTCAGCCCGAGCGCGACGAGCGTCGCCCCGATCGCGACGAGCACCGGCAACGCCGTGCCGGGGACACCGGACAGCACCGCAGCCACGACGAGGCCGCCGCCCGCGCCGCCGCCGATGAAGTTGCCGGCGGCGCGCCAGTCCCAGCTCGCCTGCCGTGCGGGAGCCGGTCCGACGGTCATCGCTTCATGTCCCAGAGGTAGTGGAACCCCGGCCCGGTCCCCAGCTCCTCGTGCATGCGGAAGTGCTCGTTCTCGGCGAGCAGCCGCGACACGTTGCTGTCGGGATCGTCGAGGTCGCCGAAGGCCATCGCGCCGGAGACGCACGAGTTGACGCACGCCGGCGTCGCCTCGGGATCGACGCCGGGACGCTTGCCGTTGCGGATGCCCTCGTCGATGCGCTCGACGCAAAACGTGCACTTGGTGGCCACCGCGAGGCGCTTGTCGTCGCGTCGCGCCGTCTCGCTGTCGGTCGGCTTGCCGTAGGCAAACGTCGGCCGCGCCGTCTTGTAGCGCGCCTGATAGGGGCACGCCACCATGCAGTAACCGCAGCCGATGCACAGGTCGTAGTCGATGGTGACGATGCCGTCGGGGCGCTTGCGCGTCGCCGTCGACGGGCACACGTCCATGCACGGCGGCTCGTCGCAGTGCTGGCAGCCGATGGGCACGAACGCGCGCTGGACGTCGGGGTACTCGCCGAGCTCCATGTCGAGCACGCGCCGCCACTGGACGCCGGGCGGCGTCGCGTTGGCGTGCCTGCACGACGCCGTGCACGTCTGGCAGCCCACGCAGCGGCGCAGGTCGGCGACCATGGCCCAGCGGGTCATGCCGCCGCCCTCGAAAGCGACACACGCACGATGTCCGCGCTCGACCCGGTCGCATCCGTGAGGTCGAGCGACATCGTCGCGAGCGAGTTGAGGCTCGGCACGCCGAAGTCCTTCGCGAACGGGGTCGCCCAGTGCTCGAACTGCCCGATCAGCAGCAGCGTGTCGGGGCGGATGCCCTGCCGCAGCACCGCGCGGCCGCGCACGCGGCGCTGCGGCGTCGCGATCTCGATCGCGTCGCCGTCGGCGATCCCGAGCTTGCGCGCCGTGCCGGTGTTCACGATCACGCCGCGATGGCCGGCGACGTTGTCCGCTACTTCCCTGATGAGCTGCATGCCCACGTTGCCGCCCCACGCGTATTGCATGCTGCGCGCGGTGAGCAGCCAGAACGGAAAGCTCGCCGGCTCGCCGCCCGCCTTCGTGACCGCGGCGACCCACGGCGCGGCGAAGTCCTTGCACGGCGGCAGCGCCTGGTACTCGTCGAGCTGCCGGTCCCACCAGTGCATGCCGTTCTCGTGCAGGCGGCGGCCGAGCTCGGCGCCGATGCGCTGGAGACGCTCCTGGTACGGCAGCTCGAAGCGCAGGCCGCGCGCGGAAAGCGTGGGGAACAGGTACCAATCCTTGCGCGGGAACGGCCGCGTCAGCAGGCCGTGCTCCTTCCACCACGCGAGGTCGTGGACCGCCGCGCCGTCGGTGATCTCGACGCTCGCCGCGCGGCACACGGCGTCCCAGATGACCTCGCGCGAATGCGCCTGCGCGACGTCGAGCGCGAACTCGCCGAGCGGCACGCCGGCCGCGCCGCGGTTGATCGCCGCGTTGTACTCCTCGATGAGCCCCGTGCGACGCGCGAGCTCGGTCGCGATGTCGGTGAAGTCGCGGGCGTCGCCGCAGGGGGCCACCGCCGGCTGGCGCAGCGCGAAGCCCTGGCAATCCCAGAACTGCTCGACGTACTTCGAGCCGCCGATGCGGATGAGCTGCACGCTCTCCAGGTCGGTCGCGTCCGGCAGCAGCACGTCGGCGAAGTGATTGGTCTCGTCGTGCGTGTACGCGAACGCGACCACGAACGGCATGCGCGCGATCTTCTCGCCCAGCGCCTCGGTGTCCCAGAACGAGATCGACGGATTGGTGCGATAGACGAACCAGACCTCCGGCGCGGTCACGCGCGGCAGGCCTTCCGGCGTCTCGTCCTGGAACATCCAGGAGAAGTGCGTCGGGCCGAGCGCCTGGCTCCACGGGCCGTCGCCGGCGAGCGGCACCATCGTGCGGTACGCGTTGCGGATGTTGGGGCGCGCGGACCAGCGGGCCTTGTCGGTCGGGTTGAACGGGTACGCCATGAAGCCGTCGGGCCCGGGCTGCACGCTCTTCAGCCGCTCCGACAGCGGCTTGTTGAGGCGCACCGTGGTGCCGAGCGTCCCGCCGGGCACCTCGAGCGCACCGACGAGCGACGCGAGCAGCGTGCGCGCCCAGCAGCACTCGTAGCCGCCCCAGCCGTTGTTGACCGTCTTGCCGAGGCTCACCGCCACGGGGCGATACGGCAGGCGCACGCCGTCGATCTCCACGGTGGCGCCGACCTGCGCATGATCGAGGAACTCGTTCGCGATGCGCCGCATCGTCGCTGCCGGCACGTCACACACGTCCTGCGCCCACTCGGGCGCGTAGGTCGCCATGTGCGCGACGAGCTTCCCGAATGCCGTCTCGCCGTCCAGCAGGCCGTCGCCCAGCACCTCGTCGTCGGGACCGGTCTCGACCGCATCGGCGGTGAAGCGCCCTTCGAGCGTCTCCTCGATGCCCGGCGTGTCGAACGGCACGGCACGCGCGCCGTCCCACACGAGCGGCTTGCGCGTCGCGCGGTCGCGCAGGTAGTAGCCGTGCGCGCCGACGAGGTACGGCGACGCCGTGTGCCTGCGCAGGAACGCGAGGTCGAGCCGTTCGCGCGGCGCCTCGTGCAGCATGACGTGCACGAGCGCATACAGGAACGCGGCGTCGGACTTCGGCCGGATCGGCACCCACTCGGCCGAGCACGCGCCGGTGACCGAGAGATGCGGCTCGACCTGCACGCGCTTCATGCCGCGCACGCGCGCCTCGGCGTGCCGCCACACGCCCACCACGCCGCCCGACGCCTCGACGTTGGCGCCGCACGAGATGAGGTAGTCGCACAGCGGCGTGTCGGGCGAGACGGTGAAGCCGCGATGCCAGAGCTCGCCGTACAGGTGCTCCGAGTGGTAGCACTTCACGCCCTGCCCCGAGCCCAGGCCCATGTCCATCGGGCCCCACGCCGCGAGGAACGCGGGCAGCGTGCCCATGTACGACTGCGGCGTGCCGCCGCCGCCGAAGCTCGCCGCCACCCGCGGATAGCCCGACTCGTCGCGCAACCCGCGCGCGCGCACGTCGGCGAGGCGCGCGGCGATCAGGTCGAACGCCTCGTCCCACGAGATGGGCACGAACCCCGGATCCTCGTGGCGGCCCTTGCGCGGGTTCGTGCGCTTCATGGGCGTCAGCACGCGGTTCGGGTTGTACGTCTTCTGCACGAGCCCGTACGCCTTGACGCACACCTTGCCGCCGCCCGGGTGCACCTGCGACGCGCAGAAGTTGGGCTCGACTTCCGTGGCGACGCCATCCACGACCTTCACGGTGAGGAGGTCGGGGCCGGCGACGCACTGGTAGCAGTACGTCGGTATGCGTTGCGTGACGGTCACGCGTGCGCTTTCGCCGCCTTGGCCGCGATGCGTGCCTCGGTCGCCTTCACGTCGACCACGAACCGGCGGTGCACGCCGCGGCAGATCGCGTCCGCGTCGTCGCGCCCTTCGACGGCGAACGCCACCGCGCGCCCCTTCACCTCGGTGACGGTGACCGTGAGCGCGACCTGCATCCCGAGCGGCGTCGGGGCGAGATGGTCGATCTCGACGCGCGTGCCGACCGAGTCCTCGCCCGCGTCGACGTGCGCGAGCAGCAGGTCGCGGCACGCCATCTCGATGTCGCGCACCAGCATGGGCGTCGCATACACGCGCGCGCCCTCGCCCAGGAAGCCGATGGTGCGCTCGCGGTCGACCGCGTGGCGGGTGGTGGAGGTGAGGCCGGCGGCCAGGGTGGGCTTCATCGATGGTTCCTTTCAGAGTCCGAGATACGATTGCTGCACGCGCGGATTGCCGAGCAGCTCGGCGCCGGTGCCCGCGAGCGCCACGCGCCCGACCTCGAGCACGTAGGCGCGATCGGCGATGGCGAGCGCGGCGCGCGCGTTCTGGTCGACGAGCAGGATCGTCGTCGCCGCTTCCTTGAGCGAGCGCACGATCGCGAAGATCTCCGCCACCACGCGCGGGGCGAGGCCCATGCCCGGCTCGTCGAGCAGCAGGAGCTTCGGTTGCGTCATCAGCGCGCGCCCGATCGCCAGCATCTGCTGCTGCCCGCCGGAGAGCGTGCCCGCGGCCGACTTCCGCCGCGCGGCCAGGATGGGGAACAGCGCGAACACGCGCGCGAGTCCGCTCGCGACCTCGCGCGCGGGGCGCGTGAACGCACCGAGGCGCAGGTTGTCCTCGACCGTCATCGGCGCGAACACCTGCCGGCCCTCGGGCACCTGCACGATGCCCATGCGCACGCGCCGCCGCGGCGACGCGCGCGTGACGTCGGTGCCCTCGAAGCGGACGCTGCCGCCGCAGGCCGGCTGCACGCCGGAGAGGACGCGCAGCAGCGTGGTCTTGCCGGCGCCGTTGGCGCCGACCAGCGCGACGAGCTCGCCGCGCTCCACGCGCAGCGCGACGTCGGCGAGCGCGGGAATGCGCCCGTAGCGCGACGCGAGGCCGGCGACCTCAAGCATGGGCCGCCTCCTCCGCCGCGCCGAGGTACGCCTCGATCACGCGCGGGTCGTTGCCGACCTGCTCCGCCGTGCCCTCGCACAGGCAGCGCCCGTAGTCGAGCACCAGGATGTGATCGGACACGCCCATCACGAGGCGCATGTTGTGCTCGACCAGCACGATGGTCGTGCCGCCCGCAGCGAGCTTGCGGATGAGGGCCTCGATCGCGGCGGCCTCCGTCGGGTTGAGGCCCGCGGCGGGCTCGTCGAGCAGCAGCAGCGCGGGCTGGGCGGCGAGCGCGCGCGCGATCTCCAGCCGCTTCAGCGCACCGTAGGGCATCGCGTCGGCGTCGGCGTCGACGTAGCGCTCGAGCCCGACCTCGCGCAGCAGTTCTGCCGCGCGCTCGCGGCACGCCTGCTCCGCACGCGCGAGCCGCGGCGTGTGCAGCAGCCCGGCTGCGAGGCCGCAGCGCTCGCGCAGGTGCCGACCCGTCATCACGTTCTCGAGCGCGGTCATGTTGAAGAACACCTGCAGGTTCTGGAACGTCCGGCCGATGCCCGCGCACGCGAACGCGTACGGCGGCATCCCCGCGAGATTGCGGTCGCCGAAGACGATGCGCCCGCGCGTCGGCGCGTACACGCCGGTCAGGAGATTGAGCAGCGTGGTCTTGCCAGCGCCGTTGGGGCCGATGATCGAGTGGATCGCGCCGGGCCGGATCACGAGCGACACGTCCTCGACGGCGTACACGCCGCCGAACGCCTTGGTCAGCTTCTCGACGCGCAGCTCCATCATCGCGCCCGCTTGCGCAGCACCAGAGCCAGCGTGGGCACGATGCCGCGCGGCATGAAGATCATCGTGGCCATCATCACGGCGCCGAGCACGACCATCTCGTAGTCCTTCAGCACGGCGAGCACCTGCGGCAGCACCGTGAGCACGGCCGCGCCGACCACGGCGCCGAACGTCGAGCCCATGCCGCCGAACACCACCATCGTGACGAGCTCGATCGAGTGCAGGAACGACGCCTTCGCCGGCGTGATGAAGCCGCTGTAGAACGCCGTGAGCGCGCCCGCGACCGCGGCGAATGCCGCGGAGAGGACGAACACCATGATCTTGTAGCGCGCGCTGTCGATGCCCGCGACCTCGGCCGCGACTTCCGAGCCGTGCACCGCACGCAGCGCGCGCCCGATCGGCGACTCGATGAGGTTGGTGGCGAGCCACACGGCGAGCAGCAGCGTGCCGCCGGCGATCCAGTACCACACGCGCTCGCCCTGCACGACGTAGCCCGCGAGCGCGAGCGGCGGCACGGCCATGCCGTCGGGGCCGCCGGTGATCCGGTCCTCGGTGGCCAGCACGATCGACACGATGATGCCGAGGCCGAGCGTCGCCATCGCGAGGTAGTGGCCCTTGAGGCGCAGGATCGGCCGCGCGACGACCAGCGCCACGAGCGCGACGCCGACCGCCGCCACGACGAGTGCCGCGAGCGGCGGCCAGCCGTAGCGCGCGGTCAGCAGCGCGGCGCCGTACGCGCCCAGCCCGAAGAATCCCGCGTGGCCGAGGCTGATCTGCCCCGCGTAGCCGATGAGCAGGTTGAGCCCGACGCACACCGTCGCGTTGAACGCCACCTGGATCGCGACGTCGTAGAAGTAGTTGTTGGCGATCGCGAGCGGCAGCGCGGCCACGACGAGCGCGAGCGCGGCGAGGCCGCCGCTCTGCGGCGTGCGCCAGGGAGCGCCGGCGCTACACGCGCTCCGAATGTTGTGCGCCGGCGATGCCATCGGGGCGGAGGAAGAGGACGCCCAGCATGATCGCGAAGGCGATCACGTCCTTGTACGCGGACGACACGAAGCCCGCGCCGAAGCTCTCGAGGATGCCGAGCGCAAGGCCACCGGCGATCGCGCCGGGAAAGCTGCCGAGGCCTCCCAGCACGGCGGCGGCGAACGCCTTCAGGCCGAGCATGACGCCGGCGTCGTAGGAGGTGAACGCGATGGGCGCGATGAGCACGCCGGCGATCGCGCCGAGCGCGGCGGCGAGCCCGAAGCTCGCGAGCAGCACCCATCCGACGTCGATACCGACGAGCTGCGCCGCGAGCCGGTTGTGCGCGGTGGCGAGCATCGCCTTGCCGTGGCGCGTGCGGCCGAAGAACCACGACAGCGCGGCGACGATGGCGAGCGTCGCGCCGAGCACCCACAGGCTCTGCGGGAGGATGGTGGCGCCGGCGATCGCGAGCGGCGCGTCCCCGGCGAGCGGCGGCAGCCGGTGCAACCCCTTGTCCCACACGAGCTGCGCGATGCCGCGCAGCAGGATCGATGCGCCGATCGTGATGATGATGAGCGTGACCACGCTCGCGCGGCGCGCGCGCGCGATGGCGAGCTTCTCCAGCGCGACGCCCACGCCGGCCGCCACCGCCACGGCCGTGACGATCGCGAGCGCCATCGGCGTGCCCGCGGCCACCAGCGTGGCCGCGCTCATGCCGCCGATCATCACGAACTCGCCCTGCGCGAAGTTGATGACGCGGCTCGCGTTGTAGATGAGGGAGAAGCCGAGGGCGACGAGCGCGTAGATCGACCCGGCCGTGAGGCCGCCGGCCAGGAATTGCAGCCACGCGCTGTCCATCGGCCGCTCCGCCGCTACTTCACCAGCACCCAGTTGCCGTTCCTGACCTCGAGCATGCGGAACGCGGTGAGGTCGAGGCCCATGTGGTCGGTCGGCGACATGTTCACCACGCCGCCGGTGCCGACGTAGCCCTTGGTGGCCTCGATCGCGTCGCGCACCTTCGCCTTGTCGGCGCCGCCCGCGCGCTTCATCGCCTCGACGGCGATCATCAGCCCGTCGTAGGCGTGGCCGCCGAACGTGGAGACGTCCGTGCCGTAGCGCGCCGCGTAGTCGCGCGCGTACGCGACGACCACCGGCTTCTGCGGGTCGTTGTCGGGAAGGATGTTGGCGACGAGCAGCGCCGCGGCCGGCAGCATCACGCCCTCGGCCGCGCTCCCGGAGAGCTTGATGTATTCCTTCGACGCCACGCCGTGCGACTGGTAGAGCGGCTGCGTCAGGCCGAGCTGGCGGTAGTTGCGGGTGACGATCGCCGGCCCCTGCCCGAAGCCCGCGTTGAGCACCGCCTGCACGCCGGGCGTGCCCTTGATCTTGGTGAGCTGCGGCGTCATGTCGGTGTCCGCCGCGCCGTAGCTCTCGTCGGCGACGATCTCGATCCCGTAGTTGGGCGCGACCTTCAGGCACTCCGCGCGCATCGACTTGTCGAAGCCGCCCGCGCCGGAGATGAGCGCGAGCTTGGTCTGCTTGCGCGCGCGCATGTCGGCGAACACCTTCTCGCACGCCATGCGGTCGGTGTGCGGGGTCTTGAACACCCACTTCTTGGTCGGCTCGACGATCACCACCGCGCCGGCGAGGGAGACGAACGGCACCTGCGCCTGCTCGGCGAGCGGCACCGCGGCCATCGTGGTGCCGGTGGTCGAGCCGCCGACGATCACGTCCACCTTGTCCTGCTCGATGAGCCGCTTGGTGAAGGTGCGCGCCTTCTCGGCGTCGCCGCCGTCGTCGTAGGCGACGAGCTGGAGCTTGCGCCCGGCCACGCCGCCGGCCGCGTTGATGCGCTCCACGTACATCTCGAGCGTCTTCTGCTCGGGGTCCCCCAGGAAGGCCGCCGGCCCGGTCACCGACAGGATCGCCCCGACCTTGATCGGCTCCTGGCCCAGGACCGTGCCCGCGCCGAGCGCGAGGACCACCAGCGCCGCGCGGACCGTCATCCGCGCACCGCCCCTGACGTGCTGGATCATGACTCCTCCTCCTGTCGTTGTCGCGCCGCGGTGCTGCTACAATCCTTGTAAAAATCATTCTGGTACCGGAATGCCGGTTTCAACCTTGATATTTGTCATTTTTTCGGACCCCCCATGCCGCGCGTGACACGGGCGCCGCGGGCCGCGCCGGCGATTGCCATCCGCCGGGTGCGCGAGCGCGATCTCGCGGAGGTCGTCGCCATCGACGCGACGGTGACCGGCCTCGAGAAGCGCCCGTACTGGCGCAGCGTCTACCGCCGCTACGGCACCGGCGCGAGCACGGGACGGACGTTCCTCGTCGCCGACGCCGGCGGCGCGGTCGTCGGCTTCGTGATCGGCGAGGTGCGCGACTGGGAGTTCGGGTCGCCGCCCTGCGGCTGGGTGTTCGGCATCGACGTCCGCCCCGACCACCGCCAGCACGGGGTCGGCACGCAGCTCCTCGACGCGATCTGCGCGCAGTTCCGCAAGGCGGGCGTGCAGAAGGTCCGCACCCTGCTCTCGCGCGACAACATCCTCATCCTGTCATTCTTCCGCAGCCAGGGGATGCGCGCGAGCCCCATCATCCCGCTGGAGCTCGACCTCGCGTGAGGCTGCAGACCAACACCCTGCTCGCCATCTACAGCGTGATCGAGTTCGCGGCCGATCCGGCGCGCACCATCGCGGCCGCGGAGATCGCGCAGAAGCACGGCGTCTCCGCGCACCACCTCGCCAAGGTGCTCGCCGAGCTCGCCCGGGCGAACGTGGTGGAGTCCGTGCGCGGCGCCGGCGGCGGCTACCGCTTCGCGGGCAACGCCCGCCGCCTGACGCTGCTGGACATCATCCGCATGTTCGAGGACCTCGACTCGCGGCCGGCGCCGCGCGCGCGCGCCGATGCGCCACGCGCCGTCGAGGTCGCGCTGTCCGAGGTGCTGGCGGAAGTCGACGACATCGCGCGCTCGACCTTCGCCTCGATCACGATCGCGACGATGCTGCGGCTCGTGGATCGGCACCGGAAGCGCTGACCCGCAGCGTCCGCGCGAAGGCCGCCTCCCCGGCGGCGTGCGTCTCGCCGTAGCCCTTGCGCAGTTGCGGCAGGCGCGCGATCGCCAGTGCGCCGGCCGGGTCGCCCGCATCCAGCGCGCGCACGATCGCGGCGAGCCAGTCGTCGATCCCCCGCTGCTCCCGCGCGTAACGCAGCGAATGCGGCCGCAGCGCACGCAGCCCCGCGAGCGCACGCAGGGCGAGCATGCCGGCGAGCGACGTCGACTGCAGCACGAGGCCCCGGCCGGGCGCACGCGGCCGGCGCACGAGCCACGCCCCGAGCCGGCGCGGCAGGATGTCCGCGATCTCGGCGACGCCGGGCTTGAAGTAGTCGAACACGCGCACGACGTCGCGCTCCGCGGCGCTGGCTTCGCGCCGGATGCGTGCGAAGCGTTCCGCGCGCACCTTGTGCGATGCGACGCGGATGACGTCGTCGTAGCACATCCACAGCGCGAGCTGGCGCGCAGCTTCCCGGGCGATGTCGCCGGTGCAGCCCGGCGTGCGGGCGATCCGCGCGACCCGCGCGCGATACAGCGCTGCATACGCCGGGCCCTGGTAGGCCGCGACCTGCGCCGCGCCTTCGCGCTCGATGTCGGGCACGCCGGAACCGGCGGGCGCCGCCGGCGTCGCTTCGGCCAGCGCGAACGCCTCGGCGAAGGCCGCGAGGCTCTGCGCCACGCCCTTGTCACCGTCGCGGATCGCGGCCTCGCAGTCTTCGCGCGCGAGCGGCAGCGCGCCGCTTCCGGCCAGCGCGCCGAACAGCGCTGCGCTGATCGCGGTGCGATGGCGCGCGCGCACGGCCTCGAGGTCCGCGAGCGTCGCGCGCCGCGACAATGCCTCGACCGCGGCCACGATGCGCTGCGGATCGTAGCGGCCGTCGTCGCGGCTCATCTTCTCCGCCGTCGTGTACGCGCGATGCGTGGACACCACGGCGGTCGTGCGCTCCGGTGTGCAAAAACCGCGCTCGAGCATGCGCGCCGCCTCGAGGAGCTCCGCGCACACCAGCACGTCGACCTCGCCGGGCGTGGGCACGAGGCCCAGCGTCGCCGGCGCGGCGGGGTCGGCGATCTCGAGGTAATACGTCGTCGCGCCCGTGCGCTGCGACACGCCCGGCGTCGACGTCGCCTGCACGACGAGCCCGCGCGAGCGCGCGGCCTGCGCGATCCAGCCGGCGAGCACGCCGCCCCCCTGGCCGCCGAGGGCCGCGATCAAAACCGTGAGGCGGCGCGGCACGCTCATGTCGTGAGCAGCGCCCGCGCCGCGAGGGCGCGCATGCCGGCCACGAAGCGCTCCCACGCGCTGGCGCGGGTGACGACGTCGATCCGGTAGAACGACGGGCACAGGGTGGCGGCGTGCGCGAGCTCGCCGCACAGGCCGCATCCGACGCAGTCCGCGGTGATGGTGGTGACCGGATCGACGCGCAGCGGGTTGCGCGGATCCTTGAGCGTGAGCGACGGGCAGCCCGACAGGCGGATGCACGCGTGGTCGCCGGTGCACACGTCCTCGTCGATGCCGTAGCGCGTGCGCTCGACGCGCCGGCCTTCCGCGTGGCGGCGGGCGAGATGCGGCGCCAGCCGGCGCTGCCGCTCGAGCTGGCATTCGCCTTCCGCGATGACGACCTTGAGGCCGCCCTGCGTCGTCAGGAACGCTTCCTCCAGCGTCGCCTTCATCTCCGCGACGCGATACGTGTGCACGCTGCGTATCCAGCGCACGCCCACGCTGCGCAGAACCTCCTCGATGGTGGTCTCGGTCGCGGTCGTGCTGTCGCCGCCGGCATCGGCACGCTGCACGGCCGCGGGCGTCGACACGAGGTCCTGCGTGCCGGTGGCCGACGTGTAGCCGTTCTTGAACACGAGCAGCACGAGGTCGAGCCGTTCTTCACCGCTCCGGTCACGCCGGACAGGAACGCGTTGTGCCAGAAGCCGCCGTCGCCCACCAATGCCAGCGGCCGCTTGCGGCTGAGCGGCGCCACGCCCGCCGCGCTCGCGAGCCCCATGCCGTAGCCCGTGATGGTGTTGCCCAGCCGGAACGGCTCGAACATTGCGAACGAGTGGCAGCCGATGTCGGCCGCGATGTGGCGCGGCCCCTGCTCGCGCTCGACGAGCTTGATCGCGCTGAACACAGGACGCTCGGGGCATCCGGTGCAGAAGCCCGGCGGCCGCGCGGGGACCGCTTCGCCGAGCAGTTCGCGGGCTCGTGCGCGAACGGCGTCGACGTCACGGCGCCATTGCGTGGCGCGCGCGGCCGAAAGCGTGGGCGCAAACGCCCCCACGAAACGCGCGAGCGCGCCGACGATCGCTTCCGTCGTGTATTCGCCCGATGCTTCGACCACCGCCTTGCCGACGACGCGGCAGGCCACGCCTTCGCGCGCGAGCACCGCCGCCGTCTCGATCTCGATGAACTCGGGATGGCCTTCCTCGAGCACCAGCACCGCGCGCTTGCCAGCGCAGAAGGACACGAGCTCCGTAGGCACCAGCGGGTACGTCGCGTTGAGCACGAGGACCGGCAGGTCGGCGAGGCCCGCGGTGTCCTGCGCACGCGCCAGCGCGTTGTAGACGCCGCCCTGCACGATCACGCCGACGTCGCCGTCGCCGCCCATGCGCTCGTTCAAGCCGTGGCGTGCGATGTAGTCGCGCGCCGCCGGCAGCCGCTCGGCCACCTTGCGCCGCTCCTGCGCGAACGTGTAGGGCGGATGCGGCAGACGCGTGGGATCGCTGGCCGGCGGCGGCTCGACGGGATGCCGCAGCGACACCGTTGGCGCCACGTTGTCGCGGCACACGAAGCTGCCCTCGAGGTGGCAGGCCCGGATGCGCAGTTGCAGCATCACCGGCGTGGCGGCGACTTCCGAGAGCGCGAACGCGTGCTCGACGGTGCGCACGATGTGCCCGAGCTCCGGCCGCGGGTCGAGCAGGCACAGCGACGACTTCATCGCGAACGCGTGGGTGCGCTCCTGCACGACGCTCGAGCCTTCGCCGTAGTCCTCGCCCACCACCACGAGTGCGCCGCCCAGCACGCCGGGCGAGGCGATGTTCGACAGCGCATCGGACGCGACGTTGGTGCCGACGATCGACTTCCAGGTGACGGCGCCGCGGACGGGATAGTTGACCGACGCCGCGAGCATCGCCGCCGCCGCGGCCTCGTTGGTGCACGCCTCGACGTGCACGCCGAGCGTGTCGAGGTAGCCGCGCGCCTGCACCATGACGTCGAGGAGCTGCGACACCGGCGAGCCCTGGTAGCCGCCGACATAGGTCACGCCCGACTGCAGCAGCGCCTTCGTCACCGCGAGGATGCCCTCGCCGTGAAAGACCTCGCCCTGCCCCTTGGCGAGGAGCGCGGCCTCGCGCTCGAACGAACGCTCCATCGAAGATCTCCCCGCGGCGCCGGGTGGCGGACGGTCAGGGGATTGTCCGCGCGAGTGCAGGCACTGCCTTGATGCGGGTCAAGGCGATCCGGGCAGCGTCTCGGCAGATTCGCCCCATGCGACTTCGAGGCAAGACCGCGCTCGTCACCGGCGCCGCGCAGGGCATCGGCGCGGCGGTCGCGCGCGCCTTCGCACGCGAGGGCGCGCAGCTCTGCCTCGCCGATCTCGACGGCGAGCGCGTGCAGTCGCTCGCGGCGGAGCTCGCGTCGCCGGCACTCGCGCTGCGCTGCGACGTCGCGCGCCGCGACGACGTCGACGCGATGGTCGCCGCCGCCACGCAGCGCTTCGGCGGCATCGACATCCTGGTCAACAACGCCGGCATCACGCGGCCGGCGATGCTCGACAAGATGACCGTCCCGCAGTGGGACGCGGTGCTCGCCGTGCACCTCACCGGCAGCTTCAACTGCCTGCAGGCGGTGACGCCGGGCATGATCGCGCGCCGCGCCGGACGCGTCATCAACGTGACGTCGACCGCGGGGCTGCTCGGCACGATCGGCCAGGTCAACTACGCCGCCGCCAAGGCAGGCATCGTCGGCCTCACGATGGCCGCCGCGCGCGAGCTCGCGCGCTACAACGTCACCGTGAACGCGATCGCGCCCGGCGCGGCCACGCCGATGACGGAGACGATCCGCACCGACGAGCGCTTCCGCGACAAGTACCTCGCGCGCATCCCGCTCGGTCGCTGGGCGGAGGCCGACGAGATCGCCCCCGTCTTCGTGTTCTTCGCGTCGGACGATTCGAGTTACGTCACCGGGCAGGTGCTCGCCGCCGATGGCGGCATGACCATCCGCTAGGCACGACGCGTCGATGGTTGCGTCCAGCGCGCATGCTTCGGACGTTGAGTGGTCTCGTCGTTCCCGCGAAAGCGGGAACCCAGTGTCGTCAAGGGGTTGAACAGCAACGTCACTGGGTCCCCGCTTTCGCGGGGACGACACATTCCGGGAGGCGGGGACTCACACGCCGAGATGGCGGTGCAGGATCTCCGGCTGCTCCCGCAGCGTATCGCTGTCGCCCTCGAACACCACGCGCCCCTTGGTGAGGATCACGTTGCGATCGCTGACCTTCGCGACGGCCGTGCAGTTGCGGTCGACGATCAGCGTGGCGATGCCGTGCGCGCGGATCTCCGCGATGATCCGCCAGATCTCGGCCGCCACCTGCGGCGCGAGGCCCTCGGTGGCCTCGTCGAGGATGAGGAGGTCGGGATTGGTCATCAGCGCGCGGCCGATCGTGAGCATCTGCTGCTCGCCGCCGGACAATTGCCAGCCGCCGTTGCGCAGGCGCTGCGCGAGACGGGGAAACGTGGCGAGGACGCGCTCGTACGTCCAGTCGCGGCGGCCGCCATGCCCCGCGCGCGCGGCCATCACGAGGTTCTCGCGCACGGTGAGGTTCGGGAAGACGCCGCGGCCCTCGGGCACGTAGGCGATGCCCTGCCGCGCCACGAGATGCGGCGCGACGCCGGTCATCGTCCTGCCGCGGACGCGCACCTCGCCGCCGCGCGGCTTCACCATGCCGAGCATGCTGCGGATGAGCGTCGTCTTGCCCATGCCGTTGCGGCCCATGAGCCCGACCGCCTGGCCGGCCTCGACGCGGAAGTCGACGCCGTGCAGCACGTGGCTCGCGCCGTAGTAGACGTGCAGCCCGCGCGTCTCGAGCAGGGCGTCGCTCACGAGGTCCTCGCTTGCCGGTCGCTCTCGCCGATGAACGTCACGACGCGCGCCGCCGCCGGCTCACCCGTCGCTGCACGTCGCGCGCTCACCCCGGCAGCGCCCGTCGCCAGATGGTGATCTCGTAGCGCGACGCGCTGCCCACTTCCTCGCGATAGGCGAAGCCGCTGCGCTCGAGGATGCGGAACAGCGGCTGCGGCCGGCAATCGATCACGAGCTTCAGCCGGTCGCCGACGCCGAAGCCCTCGATGGCCTGCAGCACCTTCTCCAAAGGCTTGGGCGGCTCCATGCCGCGAACGTCGAGCGTGATGTCCTGCGTGGTCATGGTGCCACCTCGTGACGTTGGAATCTGCGTGCCTGCCGCATGCGCGGACGCCGACGACGAACGGCGCGTCCGCCAGCATAACGCGGCGCGCGTGATCGCGCGCAACTGCAGCATGCAGCGCACGACGCCGCCTCCGCCTGCGAATGCACGGCGCTCGTGACGCGGCGCGTCAATCGCGCGGCGCGCATCGTCGTTCATGCGCGCATGCTGCCACCGCGCGCGCGGTGCTGCGCGATGCACGTTCCGGAATGCTTGATTCGCATCAAGTGAATCGCCGCCGCGCGAGTCGTAGAGTCTGCCGCCATGCGCGTCACCGCGCCGTTCATGTCGATCGAGCAAGGGAGGCTCTACCGATGACTGCCGAACGCACCGCTGTCACCCACGACGACGACCTGCCCGACGAGCCCGTGCCCGTCATGCAGCAGATCCTCGACAACCCCTTCCTGCTGCTGTTCCTGGGGATCGCGATGCCCACCGTGCTCTACATCGTGTGGGGCGTGATGGAGATCGTCGGCATCCCGATCGCGAAGTGACGCCATGACCGCCATTCACTCACCGAGCAATCGCGTCTGGTGGAAGCAGCCGCTCGACCGCGTGGAAGGCATGTGGATCGTCATCGCGTTCGTGTGGTGCCTCGTGATGTTCTTCATGATGCCGTACTGGCACGTGTTCGGTAAGCAGAACCTCGCCAACGAGGCCTACCGTACGACGCCAATGGCGTTCCAGGCCAAGGCGCAGGCCATGGTCGACCAGTACAAGGTCCGCGAGGAGACGCCGCAGAACATTCCGGTCGTGCATCCGCCCGCGGGCAGCGACGTGTACCTCATCGCGCGCCTGTGGCAGTGGTGGCCGATGCTCGAGCTCGAGGAGGGCAAGACGTACCGCGTGCACCTTGCGTCGATGGACTGGCTGCACGGATTCTCGCTGCAGCCGGAGAACATCAACATCGAGGTGCACCCCAACTACGAGCACGTGGTCACGCTGACGCCGACCAAGGCCGGCACCTACGGAATCATCTGCAACGAGTACTGCGGGATCAACCACTCGACGATGTCGAGCCGCCTGTACGTCGTCAAGCCGAAATAGGACACGACCATGGCTGTCAACCGCATGTTCCGGGTGTGCCCGACGACGGGCCTGTCGTTCCACGAGCCGGCCGAGAAGCTCATGCGCTGGAACGCCGTCGCCGCGGTGGTGTCGCTGCTGGTCGGCGGCGTGCTCGCGCTGCTGATCGTGCTCACACGCTGGCAGGCGGTGCACCTGCTGCCCGCCGACTGGTTCTACCTCGTGCTCACCGCGCACGGGCTCGACATGCTCGTGTTCTGGATCATCTTCTTCGAGATCGCGGTGCTGTACTTCTGCGCATCCACGCTCCTGCGCTGCCGGCTCGCCGCGCCGCGCTGGGCCTGGGCGGCGTTCTGGCTGATGATCATCGGCGCGCTGGTGAACAACGTCGCGGTGTTCCGCGGCGACTCGTCGGTGATGTTCACCTCGTACGCGCCGATGGGCGCGCATCCGGCGTTCTACCTCGGGCTCATCCTGTTCGCGGTCGGCGCGCTGGTGGCGTGCTTCGTGTTCTTCGGCACGCTGGTCGTCGCGCGCAACGAGCGCACCTACCACGGCTCGGTGCCGCTGGTGACCTTCGGCGCGGTGACCGCGGCGATCATCGCCGTGTTCACCATCGCGTCGGGCGCGATCATCCTGATCCCCACGTTCCTGTGGTCGATCGGGCTCGTCAACTACATCGACTCGCTGATGTACCGCACCGTGTGGTGGGCGTTCGGCCACAGCTCGCAGCAGATCAACGTCGCGGCGCACGTCTCGGTGTGGTACGCGATCGCCGCCATCGTGTTCGGCGCGAAGCCGATGTCCGAGAAGGTCTCGCGCACCGCCTTCCTGCTCTACATCCTGTTCCTGCAGCTCGCGTCGGCGCATCACCTGCTGGCGGACCCCGGGCTCACGTCGAACTGGAAGATCTTCAACACGAGCTACGCGATGTACCTCGCGGTGCTGGCGTCGATGGTGCACGGCCTGACCGTGCCGGGCGCGATCGAGGTCGCGCAGCGGCAGAAGGGCTACGACCGCGGCCTCTTCGAGTGGCTGCGCAAGGCGCCGTGGAGCAACCCGTCGTTCTCGGCGATGTTCATCTCGCTCATCGGCTTCGGCTTCCTGGGCGGCATCTCGGGCGTGATGATGGGCACGGAGCAGCTGAACCTCATCATCCACAACACGATCTACGTGCCCGGCCACTTCCACGCGACGGTGGTCATCGGCACCACGCTCGCGTTCATGGGCCTCACCTACTTCCTGATCCCGGTGATGTTCCGGCGCGAGCTCATGTTCCCCGGCATGGCCAAGTGGCAGCCGTACATCTTCGGGCTCGGCATGGGCGGCTTCGCGCTGTTCATGATGGGCGCGGGAACGCTCGGCGTGCCGCGGCGGCACTGGGACATGAGCTTCGCGGGCAACGCGCTGCCGTGGGAATTCCCCGGCCTCGCCTGGCTCATGATGGCGCTGATGGCCATCTGCGGGCTGGCGGCGATCGTCGGCGGCGCGATGTACCTGCTCATCACCGTCGGCAGCGTGTTCCTGGGCAAGCGCATCGAGACGCCGGGCTTCGCGTTCGTGCGTGCGAAGGACGGCGTGGCACCGACCGCTCGCCCGGTCGAGGCCGCGTTCGAGGCGCACGGCACGAACATCGGCATCGCCGGCTTCGTGGCGCCGGGCACGTTCACGCTGGCGCTCGTGTTCCTCATCGCGTTCATGCTCTACTACTTCGTCAACTGGAAGTACCTGTCGACGGTGTGGCCGCTGTCGTGACGCCATGGGCACGACGCTAGAGGCCGGCGGCCGCACGCACGCGAAGACGGGCGCGCTGCGCCTCGCCTTCGACGTCTTCAAGCTGCGCATCGGGCTCGTCATCGGCTTCACGGCCGTGGCGGGCGCGGTGGTGACGCCGGGTCCCGCGCTTCCCGTGCGGGACATCGCGTGGCTCGCGCTCGCGGTGACCACCGCCGCCGCCGCGGCCGGCGCGTTCAACCAGCACTACGAGCGCGACCTCGACGTGCGCATGCAGCGCACGCGCCGGCGCGCATTCGTCACGGGGCGGCTGCCGGCCGGACCGCGGGCGCTGCTCGCGATCGCGCTCATCGCGGCGGCCGGTGTGGCCCTCGCCGCGCTGGCGCTCAACGCGCTGGCCGCGCTCTACACGTTCCTCGGCGCATTCACCTACGGCGTGGTGTACACGGTGTGGCTCAAGCGGCGCACGCCGTTCAACATCGTCGTCGGCGGCCTCGCCGGAAGCTTCGCCGTGCTGGCCGGCGCGGCGACCGTCGCGCCCGGCCCCGCGTCCGCGCTGCCGCTCGCGTTCGCGCTCGTGCTGTTCCTGTGGACGCCGCCCCACTTCTGGAGCCTCGCCATCGCGTACCGCGACGACTACGCCGCTGCCCGCGTGCCGATGCTGCCGGTGGTGGTCGGCAGCGAGCGCGCCGCACGCGTGGTCCACATGAGCGCGATCGCGCTGGTCGCCGCGTCGCTGCTGCCGGCGGCACTCGGCCTGGGCTTCGTGTACCTCGCGGCGGCGGTGGGGAGCGGCGCGTACTTCCTCACCGCGACGCGCCGCCTCGCGCGCGCACCGTCGCGCGCCTCGGCGCTCGCGAGCTTCCACGCGTCGCTCCTCCAGCTCACCGTGCTGCTCGTGGCGGCGATGGTCGACGCCGCGCTCCATGCCTGATCCGCACCGCGGGCAGGACTACAACCGGCTGCTGCTCGCCGCCGCCCTCGGGCTCGTTCTCTTCCTGATCGCCGGCCTGGTGTGGGGCGAGGCGCTCGACCCGCGGCGCGCACTCGCGATCTCGCAGGCCGCGCGCGGCCACACGCTCGGCGACTACACGCTGCGCGACACGCAGGGCGCGCCGCTGCGGCTCGCGGAGCTTCGCGGCAAGCCGCTCGTGGTGTCGTTCGTGTACACCGGATGCGCACAGCTCTGCCCGACCACCACACGCGCGCTCGCCGACGCCATCGGGCAGGCCCAGAGGCTGCTCGGACCGGATGCATTCCGCGTCGTCACCGTCGGCTTCAACCTGCCGTTCGACACGCCGGCGGCGATGGCGGATTTCCAGCGCCGCCACGGCCTCGCGCTGCCGCACTGGCAGTTCGTCGCGGCCGACGACGAGGCCACGCTCGCCGCGCTGGCGCGGGACGTCGGCTTCACGTGGTCGGCGACCGGCGGCGGCTTCGATCACGTGACGCAGGCCACCGTGGTGGACGCCGACGGACGCGTGTCACGGCAGGTGTACGGCGAGGCCATCGATGGCCGGATGCTCGTCGCCGCATTGCGCGAGTCGTCCGCGGACCCGGCCGCGATGCCCGCCGGCACCGATCTCCTCGACCGCCTGCGCATCCTGTGCACGGTCTACGATCCACGCAGCGGCCGCTACCGGCTCGACTACGCGCTCTTCATCGAGATCGCCGCCGGCCTGTCGATCCTTGGCGCCACCGCGTGGTACCTCTGGAGCGAGTGGCGGCGGCAGCGGCTTGCGTAGGCGGCGCGCGGCACCCGCGCGACCGGGCGGAAGCCCCACGTTTCGGGGGGCGCCGGCGGCGCCGATGCGGAACACGATGCGAGCATCACCAGGCGCAGGAGGGGCGCGATGAGGCTCGCCGTGTCGATCGCCGTAGTCAGCTGCATCATCGGGCTCGTCGTCGCCGTCGGCGGCGCGCAGCCGACCGTCGCGCAGAGCCCGCACGCCGTTCAGGCCACCGCCGTCCACTCGCTGCATCACGTCTTTCCGCGCTAAGGTCGGGCGTCCGGCCCCGCGCGGGGCGCGTGCCTCGCGCACGCGCGTCGTCCCCGGCATCCCCCCGCGCGGTTATCCTGTGCGCGGGGGCGCCGTTTTCCGCGCAATGCTCGCGCTGCCCCCAAAATCGCGCCGCCTGTCCGGCGCGCGTTCCCCATCACCGCAAGGACCGCAACGCGATGAACGTGCCGCAGACGGGACTGGAAATGCGCTCGCTGATCCGCGAGCCCGGCGAGCTCGAGCTTTCGCTCGTGGAGACGGACATCCCCGCCCCCGCGCCCGACGAGGTGGTGGTGCGCATCGAGGCCGCGCCGGTCAATCCTTCCGATCAGCTCCTGATGTTCGCCGTCGCGGACATGGCGTCGCTGCACGCGTCGGGCACGTCTGCGCGGCCGGTGATCACGGCGGCGATACCGCCGCCGCGCATGAAGACGGTGGCCGGACGCATCGGCGAAGCGCTGCCGGTCGGCATCGAAGGCGCCGGCGTCGTCGTCGCCGCGGGTGCATCGGCGCCGGCGCAGGCCTTGCTCGGGCGCACGGTCGCGCTGTTCGGCGGCGGCACCTACGCGCAGTTCCGCACGGTGAAGGCCGCGCAGTGCCTCGCGCTTCCCGCCGGCGTGACCCCGGCGCAAGGCGCCGCCTGCTTCGTGAACCCGCTGACCGCCCTCGGCATGGTCGAGACGATGCGCCGCGAGGGCCACCGCGCGCTCGTGCACACCGCGGCCGCGTCGAACCTGGGCCAGATGCTGAACCGCATCTGCCTCGCGGACGGCGTGCCGCTGGTCAACATCGTGCGCGACGAGGCTGCCGCCGGCGTGCTGCGCGCGCAGGGCGCCGTGCACGTCTGCGTGTCGACGGCGCCGACGTTCCTCGCCGACCTGACGGATGCGCTCGCCGCGACCGGCGCGACGATCGCGTTCGACGCGGTCGGCGGCGGCCCGCTCGCGGGGCAGATCTTGGGCTGCATGGAGGCGGCGCTCGTGCGCGAGATGACGACGTACAGCCGCTACGGCTCGCCGGTGCACAAGCAGGTGTACCTCTACGGCATGCTCGACCCCGCGCCGACGACCCTCCCGCGCAACTGCGGGTTCGCGTTCGCGGTCGGCGGCTGGCTGCTGGGGCCGTTCCTGCAGAAGATCGGGCCGGAGGACGCGGCGAAGCTGCGCACGCGCATCGTCGCGGAGATCACGACGACGTTCGCGAGCCATTATACGAAGACCGTATCGCTCGCGCAGGCGCTCGATCCCGCCGAGATCGCGCAGTACACGAAGCGCGCGACCGGTGCCAAGTACCTGATCGACCCCAATCGCTAGAAACTATCCCTGAATTGCCAAGGGATCGACGCCGATTCTGAACATGGTCGTTCCCGCGAAAGCGGGGACCCAGCGGCGTGTTCAGCCACTAAACGACACTGGGTTCCCGCCTTCGCGGGAACGACAGTGGACAGGGTGAAAGTACACGAAGCGCGCGACCGGCGCCAAGTACCTGATCGACCCCAATCGCTAGAAACCATCCTTGAATTGCCAAGGGATCCACGCCGATTCTGAACATGGTCGTTCCCGCGAAAGCGGGGCCCAGCGGCGTGTCCAGCCACTAGACGACACTGGGTTCCCGCCCTCGCGGGAACGACAGTGGACGGGGTGAAGCTTCGCAGGTTTGGAAACAAGCCCTAGCGCGTCAGGATGTGCACCGCGACGGCGGCCTCCTCCACGCCCTGCATGCCGCCGCCGTTCTCCTGCATCGCCACCCGCGCGTTCGCGACCTGCCGTGCACCGGCCTCGCCGCGCAGCTGCGTGACGAGTTCGTAGAGCTGCCCGATGCCGGTCGCGCCGAGCGGATGGCCCTTCGACTCGAGGCCGCCCGACGGGTTGATCGGCAGCCGGCCGCCGAGGGAGAATTCACCACGCTCCGCCGCGGGGCCGCCCTCCCCGCGGGCCACGAATCCCAGGTTCTCCGCTTGCAGGATCTCGCCCATCGCCGATGCATCGTGCACCTCGGCCACATCGACGTCGCCGGGACCCACGCCCGCGGCCGCGTAGGCCTGTTGCGCGGCGAGCGCGCCGATGCCCTTCTCCGGCTCGTCGATGCGGCGGCTCGTGAAGCTGCGGACGACGCTCGCGGCGACGCGGATGCAGCGGCGGCGATCGGCGCCGATGCGCCGCAACCCTTCCTCGCTGCACACGATCGCCGCCGCCGCGCCGTCGGAGAGCGGCGCGCACATCGGCAGCGTGATCGGGTAGGTGATCGGCGGCGCGGCCAGCACCTCGTCGATCGTGAACGGCTTGCGGAACTGCGAGTACGGGTTGTGCACCGAGTGCGCGTGGTTCTTCGCGCACACGGCGGCGATCTGCCGCTGCGTGGTGCCGTACGTCTTCATGTGCCACCGGCACATGGCCGCATAGATGGTCATGAAGCGGCTGTACGGCCGGTCCGACTCCGAGCCGGGCGGCGGCACCACGCCCTCGCCCATCCGCACGAGCGTCGCGTAGTTCTCGTCGGCGCGCGCGACGTCCCAGCCGGCCTCGAAGATCGACATCGCCTTCGCCCGGTCGGGGATGTTCATCTTCTCGGCGCCGATCGCGAGCGCGACGTCCGCCGTTCCCGCGCGCACGCCCTGCACCGCGAGGTTGAACGCGGAGCTGCCCGACGCGCACGCGTTCTCGACGTTGTAGACCGGGATGCCTTCGATGCCGATGCGGCCGAACACGACCTGTCCCGGCACCGCGAGCTGGCCCTGCAGCGGCCCGTTGGTCATGCCCGCGTAGTACGCCGCGCCGAGGTCGGACACCGCGCAGCCCGCGTCCTTCAGCGCACCCGCCAGCGCCTCGCCCGCGAGGTCGTGGAGCGGCCGCCCGGGGTGCCGGCCGAACACGGTCATCGCAATGCCTGCCACGTAGACGTCGGACATCTCCTGCTCCTGTTCAGGATGGCGGCCAGGGTTCCCGCCGGACAGGCTGCAGTGTCGGCGGCGCGCGCGCCGTCCACCCCCCTCGCCGATGGGGGGGATTCGGGCCCCGGCCGCACGTAACGTTCGCTCCCACACGTCCGCTCGCGACGAGACAACGAGGAGAGATGCATGAGGGGAGGCAACACGCACAGTCGCGCGGCCGGACGCGCGATTCTTCGCCGCGGCGCACTGGCCACGGCCGTGGCGGCTGCGATCGGCGCCGCCGCGCCGGCGGTCGCATTCGAGATCGACACCGGCCATCCGGACCTCACGCTGCGCTGGGACAACACCGTGCGCTACAACGCCGGCGTCCGCGCGCAGGGGCAGGACAACGCCATCCTGGGCAACGCGAACAGCGACGACGCGGACCGCAACTTCGGCAACGGATCGCTGGTCACCAGCCGCTTCGACCTGCTGTCGGAGCTCGACCTCGTCTGGCAGAAGAACTACGGCTTCCGGGTCAGCGCCGCCGGCTGGTGGGATCCCGCCTACGGCAGCCTCGACAACACGCTCGCGGCCACCGCCAACACGCTGAACAACGGCGTCCCGGCGCCGGGGCAACTGAGCCCTTACACCAAGCGCTACGCGAAGGGCGGATCGGCCGAATGGCTCGATGCCTTCGTGTTCGCCAACTTCGACGTCGCCGGCGTGCCGGTGAACGTCAAGGCGGGCCAGCACACCGTGTACTGGGGCGAGAGCCTGCTGCTCGGCGGCCTCGTGCACGGCATCGCGTACGGCCAGAATTCGGTCGACCAGTGGAAGGGGCTCGCCACGCCCGGCAGCGAGGCGAAGGAGCTCTTCCGCCCGCGCGGCGGCCTCACCATCCAGGCGCAGCCGGCCAAGGACCTGTCGATCTCCGGCCAGTGGTTCTACAACTGGCAGGCGATCCGCGCGCCGGAATCGGGCAGCTACCTCTCCAACAACGACGCGATCCTGTTCGGCGCCGACTCGCTGATCGCGGGACCGGGCCAGCGGCTGTGGAACGAGCGCGGCGTCGCGCCGTCGCGCTACAGCGCGAGCCTCGGCGACTTCGGCCTCGCGGCGCGCTGGAGCCCGGACTGGCTCGACGGCACGATGGGCTTCTACTACCGCAACACGACCGACATCCTGCCGCAGGTCCTCGTGACGCCGGGCGTGCAGACGGTGGCCTCGCCGGCGGTGTGCCAGGCGATCGGCGGCCAGCCGCTCGCGGGAACCTCGCCCACGCCGTGCCTCATCAACAAGAACGCGACGACGGTGTCGGACCTGCAGAAGTACGGCAAGGTCGGCACGTACCAGTTCGGCTTCGGCAACAACATCCACCTGTACGGGTTGAGCCTGTCGAAGAACGTCGAGGGCATCTCGATCGGCGCCGAAGTCTCGTACCGCCAGAACATGCCGCTCGCGAGCAGCGCCGTGGCGGTGCTGCCTGCGGTGCTCGTGCCCGCGGTGCCCGGCTCCATCGCCACCACCGCGATCCCCGATCACGCCGACGCCCCGGGTGCGCTTGGCAGCACGTGGCACTGGCTCGTCAACGGCGCGTACGTGCTGCCCAAGACGCCGCTGTTCGACACCGCGAACATCCTGGCGGAGCTCGCCGGCGGCTATCTCGACAAGGTCACGCAGAACGAGGCGGCCTACCTCGGGCGCGCGGGCTACACCGGCATCGACAAGCCGACGCGCTCGGTCGTGACGCTGGCGGTCAACTTCACGCCGACGTGGTTCCAGGTGCTCCCGGGCGTCGACCTCACGATGCCGATCACGTGGGCGGGCGGCATCAGCGGCACGTCGCCGATCCTGTACGGCGGCTACAAGAACGCCGGCAACTGGAGCGCCGGGCTCGGCGCGACCATCCAGCAGCAGTACATCGTCAATCTCGCCTACGTCGGCTACTACGGCAGCTACGACACCAACGCGACGGGCGCCGCGACGGCCTTCTCCGGACCCAACGGGGCGCTGTCCGACCGCGGCTGGGTTTCGCTCACGCTCAAGACCACCTTCTGACGAGGACCACGATCATGTTCCGCAAGACCATCCTCGCGCTCGCCGTTGCGTCGTTCTGCACGGGCGCGCTCGCCGCGGTCTCCGCCGACGAGGCGAAACAGCTGGGCACCACGCTCACCCCGACCGGCGCCGAGAAAGCCGGCAACAAGGACGGCACGATCCCGGAGTGGACGGGGGCGCAGAAGCCGCCGGCGAACTTCCAGGCAGGAAGCAGCAAGCGCGCCGATCCGTTCGCGGCGGAGAAGCCGCGCCTCACGATCGACGGCAAGAACATGGCGCAGCACGCGGACAAGCTGACCGAGGGCACGAAGGAGCTCCTCAAGCGCTACCCGTCGATGCGCGTCGACGTGTACCCGACGCACCGCACGATGGCCTACCCCGCGAGGATCGTCGAGAACACGCAGAAGAACGCGACCGGCGCCAAGATCGCCGACGGCGGGCTCGGCACCGAGAACGTGCTGCCGGGGTTCCCCTTCCCGATCCCGAAGACGGGATACGAGGCGATGTGGAATCACCTGCTCACGTTCAAGGGCCTGTCCTATACCGCCAAGTACGACTCGTGGAACGTCGACTCGGCGGGCACGCCGATCCTCGCGACGACCGGCGAGATCTTCTACGCATGGCCGAACTTCGACGCCAAGAAGACCGGCGCGATGAAGGACACCGAGCCGTTCTGGTTCCTGAAGCTCCACTACCTCGCCCCCGCGCGCCGCAACGGCGAGTCGCTGCTGGTGTGGGACTCCGCCAACCCGCTGAAGCAGGGCCGGCGCGCGTGGCAGTACCTGCCGGGCCAACGCCGCACCAAGCTCGCGCCCGACATCGCGTACGACACGCCCAATCCCGGCTCGGCCGGCGCGTCGACCTACGACGACGCGTACGTGTTCAACGGCGCCATGGACCGCTTCGACTTCAAGCTGCTCGGCAAGAAGGAGATCTACGTCCCGTACAACAACTACAAGCTGACCTACGACGCGAAGCCCGCCGACGTCACCAAGCCCGGCCACATCAATCCCGACGTGGTGCGCTGGGAACTGCATCGCGTGTGGGTGGTCGAGGCGACGCTCAAGGAAGGCAAGCGCCACATCTACAGCAAGCGCACGTTCTACCTCGACGAGGACACGTGGCAGGCGCTCGCCTCCGACCAGTACGACGGCCGCGGTCAGCTCTACCGCTCGGGCTTCGCGTATCCCTCGTTCAGCTACGACGTCGGCTCGCCGCTGCTCGACACGCAGGCGTTCTACGACTTCAGCTCCGGCGCGTACAACATCACGGGGCTGTTCGGGCCGTACTTCGGCGCCAAGTACACGGGCGAGATGCCCGGGGACACGTTCTGGTCGGCCGACGCGCTCGCGGGCGCCGGCGTCCGCTAGCCACGCCCGTTGCGGGCGCGCGCCTCCTGCGTGCGCCCGCTGCATCCGTCGCCACAGGCTCTCCTCCGCCCCCGGGTCCGCCCGGGGCTTTTTTCAACCGGACCGACATGAACCGTCGCTACGCCACGCTCGTCGCCGCGCTCGCCGCCGCCTGCATCGCGGGGCCGGCGCTCGCCGAGCCGAAGCCGTTCCAGGATCCGCTGGACGTGCCGGCGCAGATGTCGCCGCTCGCGGCGAAGTCGCTGCTGCAGGGCGTGGCGCGGGCGGGCGACCGGCTCATCGCCGTCGGGCAGCGCGGCCGCATCCTCGTCTCGTCGGACAACGGCGCGACGTGGAAGCAATCGCCGGTGCCGGTGAGCTCCGACCTCACCGCGGTGCACTTCGTCAACGACCGCAAGGGCTGGGCCGTCGGGCACGACGGCGTGGTCCTCGCCACGGCCGACGGCGGCGACACCTGGGCCGTGCAGCTCGACGGCGACCGCGCCAACGAGCGCCTCGTCGAGCACATGCAGGCGGCCGTCGCCGACAGGCCCGGCACGCCGGAGGCGAAGCGGCTGCTCGACGACGCCAAGCGCTACAAGGAGCAAGGCGCCGACAAGCCTTTCCTCGACGTCTGGTTCGCCGACGAGAGCACCGGGTTCGTCGTCGGCGCCTACAACCTCATCTTCCACACGACCGACGGCGGCAAGAACTGGCGGCCGTGGTTCGACCGCACCGACAATCCCAAGCTCTTCAACCTGTACGCGATCCGGCCCGCGGCCGGCGGCCTCTTCATCGCCGGCGAAGGCGGCCTCGTGCTGAAGCTCGACCCCGTCGCGCAGCGGTTCCGCGCGGTCGAGGTGCCGTACACGGGAAGCTTCTTCGGCATCGCCGGCGGGCCCGACGTCGTGCTCGTGTTCGGGCTGCGCGGCAACGTCTTCCGCAGCGAAGACGCCGGCCGCACCTGGTCCCGGGCGGACGCAGGCCTGCCCGGCTCGATCGTCGCCGGCACGCGCAACGCCGCGGGCACGATCGGCCTCATCGATGCAGGCGGACGCGTCGCCGCCAGCGACGACGGCGGGCGCACCTTCGCCCGCATTCCGATGGCCGCCACCTACCCGGTGAACGGCGTCGTCGAGATCGGCAGCCACCGCTACGCCATCGTCGGGCCGCGCGGGGTGGCGGTCGTCGAGGCCCGGCGCCCCGCCGCCGACGTCGCGAAACGCTAGGAAGACACGATCATGGCCGTGGCCAGCGACGATCTCGACCGCATGCCGGTCGTGCGCGATCTCAAGGATTTCGACCGCCGCTCGGGCAACCTGCTCGAGCGGATGGTGTTCAACCACCGATCGTGGGTGCTCGCGATCTGCGCGGTCGTCACCGTGCTGCTCGGCTGGGCGGCCGCGACCAAGCTCGTGCTGAACGCGAACTTCGAGCGGATGATCCCGCAGAGCCAGCCGTACATCCGCAACTACCTCGACAACCAGAAGGACCTGCGCGGGCTCGGCAATTCGATCCGCGTGGTCGTCGAGAACACCGACGGCGACATCTTCGACCCGCAGTACCTCGAGGCCCTGCGCAAGGTGACCGACGAGCTGATCCTGACGCCGGGCGTCGACCGCGCCTGGGTGAAGTCGCTGTGGACGCCCGCCGTGCGCTGGACCGAGGTGACCGAGGAAGGCTTCACGGGCGGGCCCGTGATGCCCGACACCTACAACGGGTCGGCGAAGAGCGTCGAGCAGCTGAAGCAGAACATCGCGCGCTCGGGCATCGTCGGCAGCCTCGTCGCCGGCGACTTCAAGTCGAGCATGATCTTCGTGCCGCTGCTCGACCGCGACCCCGCGACGAAGAAGAGCATCGACTACCGCGGCCTGTCGAAGGTGCTGGAGGAGAAGATCCGCGCGCGCTACGAGCTCGCGTCGGACCTCGACAAGGTCCGCGACCAGGCGGAGTCGCCGAAGATCAGGGTGCGCGTGATCGGCTTCGCCAAGCTCGTCGGCGACCTGATCGAGGGGCTCGTGAAGGTGATGATGTTCTTCGGCGCCGCCGCGCTGATCGCCACCGCCATCATCTTCGCCTACACGCGCTGCGTGCGCAGCACCGCGCTGGTCGTCGCCTGCTCGCTCGCGGCCGTCGTGTGGCAGCTGGGCCTCATCTCGCTCTTCGGCTTCGAGCTCGACCCGTTCTCGATCCTGGTGCCCTTCCTCGTGTTCGCGATCGGCGTGTCGCACGGCGCGCAGAAGATGAACGGCATCATGCAGGACATCGGCCGCGGCACGGTGAAGCTCGTCGCCGCGCGCTACACGTTCCGCCGCCTGTTCCTCGCCGGCCTGACCGCGCTGCTTGCCGACGCCGTCGGCTTCGCGGTGCTGATGGTGATCGACATCCCGGTGATCAAGGACCTCGCGCTCGCGGCGAGCATCGGCGTCGCCGTGCTGATCTTCACCAACCTGCTGCTGCTGCCCGTGCTGCTGTCGTACACCGGCGTGAGCGCGGCCGCGGCACAGCGCAGCCTGCGCGAGGAGCGCGAGGAGACGCGCGGCAAGGGCCTGGGCCGCCTGTGGGTGCTGCTCGGCCGCTTCACCGAGCGCCGCTGGGCGACCGCCGCGGTGTCGGTCGCGGCGGTGCTGACGGTGGTCGGCCTCGTCGCCGCCAGCCACCTCAAGATCGGCGACCTCGACCCGGGCGCACCGGAGCTGCGGCCGTCCGCGCGCTACAACGTCGACAACGCGTACATCACCAGCCACTACGCGCTGTCGTCGGACCAGTTCGCGGTGATCGTGCGCACCGACAAGGAAGGCTGCCTGCGCTACGAGACGCTGGTCGAGGCCGACCGCCTCGCGTGGGCGCTGCGCCAGGTGCCCGGCGTGCAGACGACCGTGTCGCTCGCCGACGCCGTTCGCCAGATCACCGCCGGCTCGTTCGAGGGCAACCCGAAGTGGCTGACGATCAACCGCAACCAGGACGTGCTGAACTACGCGGCCCAGCAGGCGGGCGTCAACAATCCCGATCTCTTCAACACCGAGTGCTCGGTGATGCCGGTGATCGCCTACCTTGCGGACCACCGCTCGGAGACGCTCGAGCGCGTGGTCGCGGCCGCCGACGCGTTCGCGCAGGAGCACTCGGCCAAGGACCGCGCGTTCCTGCTCGCCGCCGGCAGCGCCGGCATCGAGGCGGCCACCAACATCGTGGTGCGCACCGCGTGGCGCGAGATGCTGCTGTACGTCTACGCGGCGGTGATCGTGCTCTGCTTCGTCACGTTCCGGAGCTGGCGCGCGGTGGTGGTCGCGGTCGTCCCGCTGATGATCACCTCGGTGCTGTGCGAGGCGCTGATGGTGGTGCTCGGCATCGGCGTGAAGGTCGCGACGCTGCCGGTGATCGCGCTCGGCGTCGGCATCGGCGTCGACTACGCGCTGTACCTGCTGTCGGTCCAGCTCGCGCAGCAGCGCAAGGGCCTCGAGCTGCAGGCGGCGTACGCGAAGGCCGTGCAGTTCACGGGCAAGGTGGTGGCGCTCGTCGGCGTCACCCTCGCGGCCGGCGTGGTAACATGGGCTTTCTCGCCGATCAAGTTCCAGGCCGACATGGGCATCCTGCTGACGTTCATGTTCGTGTGGAACATGCTCGGTGCGCTGGTGCTGATCCCCGCGCTGTCGCATTTCCTGCTGCCGACGTCCGCCGTGATCGGGCGCGAGGCGCGCGCGATGCCGGAGGCCGCAGCCGCCACGCGCTAGGTCCCCCTGCCCCCGCATCGCGCTTCCCCCTCGAACCGTGCGACAGCTTCCGCGCAGCGACGCGCCCTTCCTCGCGAGCGAGCGTGCGCACGCGAACTCGAACGTCAGCCTGATCCAGCTCTACGATCCGTCGACCGCGCCGGGCGGCCGCCTGCGGTTCAAGAGCATCCTGCGGCTGATCGAGAGCCGCCTGCACCTGTCGCCGATCTTCCGCCAGCGGCCGCGGCTCGTGCCGTTCGGCTTGGACGATCCGTACTGGATCGAGGACGAGAACTTCGACCTCGAGTACCACGTGCGCAACATCGCGCTGCCGCAGCCCGGCGACTGGCGCCAGTTCTGCATCCAGGCCTCGCGCATCCACGCGCGCCCGCTCGATCCCAAGCGGCCGCTGTGGGAGATCTACGTGATCGAGCGGCTCGACAGCATCGAGCACCTGCCGAAGGACAGCTTCGCGCTGCTGACCAAGCTGCACCACGCGGCGATCGACGTCGAGCGCGGCACCGAGATCATCACGCTCCTGCACGACACGTCGCCGATCCCCGCGCCGGCCGAGCCGCCCGAGCCGTGGTTCCCCGCGTCCGCGCCCGGCGACATCGAGCTCGTGCTGCGCGCGGGGGCGAACATGCTGCGCTCGCCCGCGCGGCTCGCGCGGCCGCTCACGGCGGCGTGCAGCCGCGTGTGGCCCGTGCTGCGCTCGTTCGCCAACGAGCTCGCGCGGCCGCGCGACCAGGTGCCGTTCACGCGCTTCAACTCTATCGTCTCGCCCTACCGCGTGTTCGAGACGCGCCGCTTCCGGCTCGAGGACTTCGACGCGATACGCCGCCTCGTGCGCGGCGCGAGCGTCAACGACGCGGTGCTCGCGGTGTGCGGCGGCGGGCTGCGCCGCTACCTCGCGGAGAACGACGAGCTGCCGGCCGACGACCTGTGGACGCTGACGCCGGTGTACGTGCGCGACCCCGACGGCGGCCCCGACGCGAAGCCGCGCGTCGAGTGGGTGCGGCTGAAGCTCGGCGTCGATCGCGACGATCCGCTCGCGCGCCTCGCGTTCATCCGCCGCCAGACCGCCGCCTCGCCGACCATGCGGCGCGCGATCGGCGCGCGCGAGCTGACCGACCTCGGCACCCACGCGCCGGCCGCCACGCTCGCGCTCACCGGCAAGCTGCTCGGCAACGCGCTGCAGGACGCCGGCCGCGGCGCGCCCGCCGCGAACTGCGCGATCGCCAACGTGCCGGGGCCGTCGACGCCGCTCTACCTCGACGGCGCGCAGATGACCTACTTCTCCGCGATCATGCCCATCGACGACGGCCTGGGGCTCGTGTTCGCGGTGACGAGCTACGACGGCAAGGTGATGATCTCGCCGACGTCCTGCCGCGAGCAGATGCCCGACCCCGAGATGTTCAGCCGCTGCGTGCGCGCCGCGTTCGAGGACTACCGCGCGCTCGTGCGCGAGCGGCCTCGCCTGGCGCGGGCGCCGGCGTCAGCCACCGGTACAGGCGGCCGGGCAGCCCCGCGGGCGCGAACGGCGCCCACTGCGCCTCGGGCTGCGCCAGCCGGTCCGCCACGATCCAGAGCACGAGCGCGTTGAACCCGAGCCCGAGGTGGCTCCCGGGCACCCGGATGTTCTCGTGGCGCGCCGGATCGCCGTCGATCGTCGCCTCCTGCGGCGGCACGACGCCGTCGGACAGCGAGTAGATGCACGAGATCGGCCGCTCCAGCGTCTTGCGCTGGCGCAGCGTCCGCGCGCGGCGCTGCGTGAGGTGCGCCGCGGTGCCCATCGGGTGCGCGATCGCGCGATAGAGCGCCTTGACGAGCCGCGGTGACTGGCTGCCCGCGGCGTCGAAGGTCACCGGGCTGCCGAGGGTCACGACCGAGCGGACGCAGTCCGGCAGGCGGTGCGCCACGTCCATCGCGAACATGCCGCCCAGGCTCCAGCCGACGAGGCTCACCGCGCGGCCGCTGCGGTAGTGCATGTAGCGGATCTTCTGCTCCAGCGCCGACGCGTGCCGGCTGCTGAAGCCGACGTTGCGGCCGAAGCCCCACGTCTGCACGTCGTAGCCGCGCGACTCGAGGAACAGCTTCAGCACGAGCAGCGTGCCCTCGTCGGCCATGAACCCCGGCAGCAGCAGCACCGGATGCCCGTCGCCGCGCGGCGCCCGCGAGAGCAGCGGCAGCGCCAGCGGAAGTGCTGCGAACTCGAGCAGCCCGCGCGGCTCGAGGAGCTGATGCAGGAGGCGCGGCGAGCCTTCGTGCGGCGCGCGCACCGTCGTCGGAAGGGCCGCGGCGCCGGTCACGCGACGATCAGCCCGAGCAGCCGGGCGCGATCGACGGCGTGCCTGCGGGTGCCGGCGTTGAGCTTGGAGAAGAGGTTCTTGAGGTGCCATTTGACGGTCTCGTCGCTGATGTCCATCGTCTTCGCAATCATCTTGTTCGACATGCCGCCCTCGAGCAGGCGGAGCACTTCCGCCTCCTTCGGGGTGAGCAGCCCGCCGGGCGCCGGCGCGGAACGCTTCGGCGCGGCCGGCAGCGTGTAGACCTCTGCGGTCGCGGCAGGCATCGCGGCCTTGCGCTCGATCTCCGCGGCCATCCGCGCGGCGAGCGGATGCGTGTCGGGCACGAGGCGCCGTGCGCCGCCGATCTCGACCAGGCCCATCACCTCGCGCAGCAGCGGCGTGCCGTCGAGGCCGCGCTCGTGCGCCACCACCGCGCGCAGGATCTTCACCGTCAGCGCGTGCGGGCTGTGGCGCAGCCCGGCGCTGATCGCCTCCGCCTCGCCGAGGTGGCGCTCGGTGGCGTCGAGGTCGAGTCGCGCCAGCGCGACGTAGGCGCGCGAGATCGCGAGGAACGCGTCGTAGAGCGGCCGGTACGGCGCGAAGTCCGGCTCCGCGAACGACGGCGCGAGCGCGTCCATCGTGCCGAGCAGCGCGTGCGCCGTCTCCACGCGCGAGCGGTGGGCGTGGATGCGCACCTGGTCGGCGAGGCTGATCAACGCGATGCGCGGCATCTCGCGGGCCCGCGCGAACTCGTGGAGGTTGGCGAGCGTCTCCAGCGCCGTGCGCTCGTCGCCGCGCACGAGCGCCACGTGCGCGATCACGCGGTAGGCGAGCGTCACCGAGTCCGGAATGCTCGTCTGCTCGACGACGTCGAGGCGGTTCGCGAGCAGCGCGCGCGCCCCCGCGACGTCGCCCTGCAGGTAGATCGCCGCCGCGAGCGGCGCGGCGTACGTGGCGGCGAGTACGCTGCGCCGGCCCGCCTGGCGCTCGGCGGCGATCAGCGCGGGGCGCAGCACCGCGTCGGTGCGGAAGGTGTCGCCGTCCCAGAGGTGGCTCAGCGCGACGATCACGCGTCCCAGCGCAAGCGCAGTCGACAGCGACTCGTTCGCCGGCAGCGAGGTGAACGGCGCCTCGAGCCGGCGCACGTGCTCGGTGCCGCCGCCGTGGAGCTCGCCGAACGCGCACGCGTTCGCCCACGCGGCGGCATGCACCGGCGACGCGAACTGCGCCGGCGGTGAGGTCACCGTCTGCATCCAGCGCCGGTAGATGCCCGGACGGTCGAGATACCCCGCGGCGCAGGTGGCGACCAGCGCGCAGAGGAAGCGCCGCTCCGCGGTCGCGTCGGCGGATGCATGGACCTGCTCGGCGATCTCGAGCGCGCGCCGCGGCCGCGCGCCGAGCGCGTCGATCCATGCCGCGATGAGCCGCAGGTCGTCGTCGCCCGCGAGCGCGTCGTCGGGAAGCTGCTCGAGCCACGCGCGCGCCTCGCGCACCTTGCCCGCCGCGGCGAGATCGAACAGGCAGCGCTTCGCGTAGTCGCGCGCGAGCCCCTGGTCGCCCGCGGCGAGCGCGTGGCGGCCCGCCTCGTGGAAGCGCCCGTGGCGTGCCAGCCAGTCTCCGGCGCGCCGGTGCAGCGCGCCCTGCTCGTCCTCCGGCAATTTCTCGAAGCGCCCGAGCAGGAAGTCGCGCGCGAGGCCGTGGATGCGCATCCAGTCGCGCATCTCGCCGACGACGATCACCGGGCTGCCCGCCGCGAGGCGATCGAGGTACGCGGCCGCGTGCGCACAGCACGTGACCGCCTCGCACAGCTCGGGCGTGAGGTCGTCGAGGATCGCGATGCGCACGAGGAACTCCGCGAGCTCCGGCGCGAGGCGCGAGAACGACGACTCGAAGAAGTAGCGCTCGAGGTCGCCCTGCCGCGCCGACAGCCGTGCGGCCGCCTCGCGCGGGTCCGGCGAGCGCTCGATCGCCGTCGCCGCGAGCTGCAGGCCGAGCGGCCAGCCCTCGGTCGCCTCGTGCAGGCGCACGCAGTCGTCGAGCGTCAGCCGCTGCCCGAACCGCTTCTCGAGCACCGACACCGACTCGAAGAGCTCGAGCCGCAGGTCCTCGCCGCGCAGCATGCCCAACTGCCCGTGCGCGTCGAGCTCGGCGGTCGGCACCTTGAGCGGCCCGCGCGTGCCGACGACCACGTGCAGGTTCGGCGGCGCGTTCATCAGGAGATACGCGAGCGAGCCGCGCAGCGTCTCGTCCGGGAGCCGCTCGGCGTCGTCGAGCATCAGCACCGTCGGCGACGCGAGCGCCGCGATCTCGGCGAGCAGCCCGGTGAGCGTGTCGAACCCGTGGCTCTCGGTGCCGGCGTGCTCCTGCATCAGCCGGTCGAACGACGCGCGGCCGCTCGCGGCGCGCATCGCGTACAGCAGCACCTCGGCGAAGCGCGCCGGGTCGTCCTGGTCGTCGAGCGTCACCCACGCGACGATCGCGCCGCTCTCCATCCACAGCCGCCGCCACTGGACGAGCAGCGTGGTCTTGCCGAATCCGGCGGGCGCGGCGATCGAGATCGCGGTGCGGTCCCGCAGCTCGGCCCACAGCTGCGTCATGCGCTCGCGCGGCAGCGCGGCGCGCGACGCGCGCGGCGGCGTCGTCTTCAGGATGAGGGCGGGGTCCGGCATCTCGGGTCGGGGACGCCAGGCGGACATCCACGCAGGTACAAGCCTACCCGAAACGGTGCATCGGCCGCCAGCCGGCGGCTCGGCGAGCGGGCGCGTGCACCGCCGATGTGCGCGGCCTTCCTAGGCGACGCGTCCCGCGGCGAGGCCGATCCTGCGCACGCGCGGCAGCGCGAGGTCGAGCACGCCGGTGCCGCCCTCCGCGGACAGCCACGCGCGGACCGCCTGCTGCCCGGCCAGATCCTGCGCGGCGAAGTCGTCGCGCATGCGCTGCGCCATCCACACCGGGTACGACAGGCCCGGCCGCCGGTGCGTGCTGCCGGCCATCGGATACGACACGTCGCCGAACTGGCGGATGGCGCGCCGGGCATCGGGTGCCACGACCGGCGTGCGCGCGACGGCCGCCGCGCACGCGGCGAGGAACGGGACCAGCTCGTCGAAGATCGAGCGCAGGCACGGCGCGAGCGTGGCGGGCACCCGGTCGCCGGCCACGAACCCGCCCGCCGACGCCGCGGGCTCGAACATGCGCGCGATCCACGCCGCGAGGTGCGGGCGCGGGCCGATCAACTCGCGCCGCGGCCACGGATCGCGGCCGAGGTGCGCGTACAGCGGCCCGATGAGGCCGTAGTCGCCGAGCGAGGCGCGATCGCCGAACAGGAAGCGGTGCTGCGCGAAGTGCGCGTCGAGCGCGTCGAGCTGGACTTGCGCGAAGCGGTCGATCGCCTCCGTGTGGCCGGGCGTCACGCCGACGACGCGCGCGAGCCGGCGCATCAGCCGCGCGTGGTTGCGGCCGGCGAGGTTCTTCGCCCAGCGCGGGAAGCCGGCCAGGAGCGCGTCGCCGACGTCGCGCACGAACAGCGCCTCGTTCTCGCGATGGCTCCAGCGCGCGTGCATCGCGAGCGGCGTCCAGAACTCGTCGCCCCACAGCTCGAACAGGTAGGCCGCGCAGCGCAGCACGGGCGTCGCGGGCAGCACCGGCCGTTGCGGGAAGCGGCGCTCGAGCACGTCGATGATCGCGCTCGTGTCCTGCAGCCACTCGCCTCCGGGCGTGATGAGCACCGGCACGGCGCGCGCCTGCGTGCGCCGCCACATCGTCCAGGCGAACTCGAACGGGTTCGGCGGGCGCTCGGCGAACGGAATGCCCTTGTGGAGAAGGTAACTGCGCAGCTTGCCGCTGTACAGAGACACCTGCGCGCCGATCATCGTGTAGCGTGGCGGAGCTGCCGCGGCGTGGCTCATGGCAGCGCGAAGGTTGCGGCCGTTCGCGCGCGCGGCGCCCACCCACGGCGGGGGGCGGAACCGGCGGGGGCCGGGTTCAGCATCTGACCGGAAAGGTGACTCTTGCGGCCCGCGCCGGCGCCTTGACGCACGCGCGGCCATCATTGACGATCGTGGGCCCATGCCCACGCAACGACGACAGGCTCGACCCATCATGCAAGGACTGATGCAGGACCGCCCGCTGCTGATCTCTTCGTTGATCGAGCACGCGAACACGTACCACCCGGCCGCCGAGATCGTCTCGCGCACGACCGAGGGGCCGATCCACCGCTGCACCTACGCGGACATCCACCGCCGCGCGAAGCAGGTCGCCAACGCGCTGACCGCGCTCGGGGTGCGCGAGGGCGAGCGCATCGGCACGCTCGCGTGGAACGGCTACCGTCACATGGAGCTGTACTTCGGCGTGTCCGGCATGGGCGCGGTGCTGCACACGATCAACCCGCGCCTCTTCCCCGAGCAGATCGAGTACATCGTCAACCACGCCGAGGACCAGTACCTGTTCTTCGACCTGACGTTCGCGCCGCTGGTGGCGAAGCTCGCGCCGGCGCTGAAGGGCGTCAAGGGCTTCGTCGCGATGACCGACCGCGCGCACATGCCGGCGATCGACGTGCCCAACCTCATCTGCTACGAGGAGCTCGTCGGCGAGCACACCGCGCAGTTCGAGTGGCCGGCGCTCGACGAGAACGCCGCCTCCTCGCTGTGCTACACGTCGGGGACCACCGGCAACCCGAAGGGCGTGCTCTACTCGCACCGCTCGACGGTGCTGCACTCGTTCGCCGTGTGCATGGTCGACGGCCTGGGCTTCTCGGCGAAGGAGACGGCGCTGCTGGTAGTGCCCATGTTCCACGTCAACGCGTGGGGCACGCCGTACGCGGGCGCGATGTCCGGGGCGAAGCTCGTGATGCCGGGACCCGGCCTCGACGGCAAGAGCGTGTACGAGCTGATGCGCGACGAGAAGGTCACGCTCGCGCTCGGCGTGCCGACCGTGTGGCTGATGCTGTTCAACCACGTCGACGCCGCGAAGCTCGACCCGAAGGCCGACCTCGCGCTCGCCCGCGTGGTGATCGGCGGCTCGGCGGCGCCGCGCGCGATGTGCGAGCGCTTCGAGCGCCAGTTCGGCGCCTTCGTCCTCCACGCGTGGGGCATGACCGAGATGTCGCCGCTCGGCACCGTGTGCAACCTGCTGCCGAAGCACGCCGGCGCCACGCTCGACGCGCGCCTCGACGTGCAGCGCAAGCAGGGGCGCCCGCTCTACGGTGTCGACATGAAGATCACCGACGACGACGGCAGGCGGCTCCCGCACGACGGCGTCGCGTACGGCCACCTGATGGTGCGCGGGCCGTGGATCACCGGCGGCTACTTCAAGGGTGACGGCGGTCACATCCTCGATGCCGACGGCTACTTCGATACGGGTGATGTCGCGACGATCGACGCCGACGGCTACATGCAGATCACCGACCGCAGCAAGGACGTGATCAAGTCGGGCGGCGAGTGGATCAGCTCGATCGAGCTCGAGAACGCGGCGGTCGGCCACCCGGCGGTCGCCGAGGCGGCGGTGATCGGCGTCGCGCATCCGAAGTGGCAGGAGCGGCCGCTGCTCGTCGTGGTGCGCAAGCAGGGGCAGGACGTCGGGCGCGAGGAGCTGATCCGCTTCCTCGACGGCAAGGTCGCGAAGTGGTGGCTGCCCGACGACGTGCAGTTCGTGGACGAGTTGCCGCACACCGCGACTGGCAAGCTGCAGAAGACGAAGCTGCGCGAGATGTTCCGCGATTACCACCTGCCGTCGGCGTCCGCGTGACGCAGCCCCTCGCCGGCACGCGCCGGCGGTGATCCGCGCGATGGTGAGGCTCGTCGCCGCGCTCGCTCCCTTCGCGGCGCTCGCACTGGGCGCCGAAACGCCGCAGGTGATCGACGGCAAGGTGACCGGCGTGACCTACGGCGACACGATCGTCGTCGCCACGACCGCGGGGCCGCCGGTCAGCGTCCGCATCGCGGACATCGGCGCGCCGCGCGGCAGCGAATGGCTCGCGCCGGGCGCGCGCACGATGCTCGCGTCGATGGTGCAGAACAAGCCCGTGCGCGTGGACGTCACGGGGGCGGGTCCCGCGGGCCTCGTCTACGGTCACGTCCACGCGGGCGAGCTCGACGTCGCGCAGGCACTCGTGCAGCGCGGGTTCGCGTGGTTCTGCATCGAGTACGCGCAGGACACCTCCCTCCTCCCCTGGCAGACGCAGGCGCAGCGCCTGCGCCGCGGCGTGTGGACGCACACGACGGACTTCGACGCGCGCCTGCGCTGTCGCGAGCGGCCACCGGCGTAGGAACGTCTGCAAAAGGCGTCCGGGGCGTCGGTGGATGACGCGAAGGCGGCGTTGCGCCTTTTGCAGCCGGAACGTCCACGGCAAATCAGGTGGCCGGCTTGGGGCGGCCCGGCGCCGGCCACCGGCAAGGCCACGCAACAACGAGCGTCGTGCGACGGACTGTGCACGAGTCCGCATCTACGTGCGTTGCGCGGGGATTTCCCAAGCGCCGGCATCGCCCAACCCATCGCAGGGGGGGTGGACCGGAGCAGCCGCCTCTAGCCTTGAAGCATGGTCGCGCCGACGCGCGCGGCCCGCATCGACTCCAGAGGCCCCATGATCCATCTGCACGACACGCTCGAGCTTCCCGTTGCCGGCCTGTCCGGCTTCGATCCACCGGCGAGCGAGGAAGAGCTCGCGATCCAGCAGTCGGCGCACCGCTTCGCGAAGGATGTGCTGCGCCCCATCGGGCGCGCGCTCGACCGCATGAGCGCCGAGGAGGCGATCGCGCCCGGCTCGCCCTACTGGACGGTGTTCGCCGAGGCGCAGAAGCTCGGCCTCGACCCGTCGCTGTTCGCGCAGTTCGAGCCGGCGGCCGCCGCGCGGCTCGAGTCGATGATCGGCGAGGAGCTGGGCTGGGGCGACTCCGGCCTCGCGACGTCGCTCGCCGCGGCGCAGCTCCCGCTCCTGATGGCGGCGAGCGCGGGCCGGCCGGATCTCGCCGAGCTGTGCATGGGCAAGATAGGCTGCTGGCTCATCACCCAGCCCGACCGCGGCTCCGACGTCGGCGTCATGTACGCCGACGACTGGCCCGCCGGCGTGGCCGGCAACAAGGGCAACGTCACCGCGAAGGTCAGCGGCGACGAGATCGTGCTGAACGGCCAGTGCTCGGCGTGGGTGAGCAACGGCGCGGTCGCGCAGGTCGCGCTCTGCTACATCGCCGCCGACTACGGCGACGGCTTCACCGACGCCAACGGCATCGTCAACGGCCTGGTCTGCATCGCGCCGCTCGACGTCAAGGGCGTGTCGCGCGGCAAGCCGCTCGAGAAGATCGGCCAGCGCTCGCTGCCGCAGGGCGAGATCTACTTCGACAACGTGCGCCTCCCGCGCCGCTTCGCGATCGCCGAAAAGGACCGCTACTACGGCAACCTGTCCGCGACGTGGTCGTACGCGGGCACGCACATGTGCCAGACGTTCACCGGCGTCGCGCGCGCGGCGTTCGAGCACGCCCTCGCCTACGCGCACGAGCGCAAGCAGGGCGGCGCGCCGCTCGCCCGCCACCAGCTCGTGCGCTGGCGCTTAGGCGACATGGGTCGCCGCGTCGAGCTCGCGCGCGCCGTCGCGCGTCGCGCCGTCGAGTACGCGCGCCTCACGCCGCGCGGCCACGCGTTCGTCACCGCGCAGGCGAAGGTGACGGTGACCGAGGAGGCGATGAAGGTCGTGCACGAGGCGCTGCAGATGTTCGGCGGCAACGGCACGACGCTCGAGTACCCGGTCGAGAAGCTGTTCCGCGACACGCGCTCGGCGCTGATCGAGGACGGCGAGAACTACGTGCTGGCGATGCGCTTCGGCGGACTGCTGTCGCGACTCTACGAGAACGGCTGGGCGAACGGCTGACCCCGCCTTCACCCGCAGGACTTCACGCAAAGGAACACCCGACATGGCGAAGCATCCCGTCGTCGTCTACGGCGCATCCGGCTACACCGGCATGCTGACCATGGACTGGCTGATCGACCAGGACATCCCGTTCACCGCGGTCGCCCGCAATGCGAAGCGCACCGAGGAGATGATGCGGCAGCGCGTCGTCCGCCTCGAATCCGCCCGCTACGAGATCGTCGAGTGCGCGCACGACGTCGCGTCGCTGGCGCAGGCCTTCCGTGGCGCGAAGGTCGTTTGCAACACCGTCGGCCCGTTCGTCCGCTTCGGGCTCGAAGCGGTCGAGGCGGCGCTGAAGGCCGGCTGCCACCACCTCGACACCACCGGCGAGCAGTCGTACATCCTCGACGCGCGCGAGCGCTTCGGCGCCGCGTATGCTCAGGCCGGGCTCGTGCTCGCGCCGTCGACGTCCTACATGTACACGCTGTCCGAGATCGCGGCCGAGCTGGCGCTCGAGACGAACGGCGTGGACGCGCTGGAGACCGTCAGCCTCTCCCGCGGCCCGCGCGCGAGCGCCGGCATCACGGTGGGCTCGACGGCGTCGATCTTCGAAATGTACCGCGCGACCGAGCGCTTCCTGTGGGACAACGCGCTGGTCGAGCACGAGAAGCACAAGGGCTTCGAGGTCTCGGTGCCCGAGATGCTATTGCCGGTGTTCTGCCTGCCGTGGGGCGGGACGTCGCTGCCGGTGTTCTTCGAGCGCGATCCGCGCGTGCGCCATTGCTACTCGCTGGTCGGCTTCTACGACAACCCGGCGATGCGCATGGTCGCGAGCCTCGGCCAGAAGTGGGACGCCGAATACAGCAAGCTGCCGAAGGCGCACCAGGACGCGGTGCTGCAGCAGATCGTGAGCTCGACCACGCCCTCGATGCCGCCGCGCGAGCGCACCACGCTCAACCGCTCCATCGACATCGCGATCGGGCGCGGCCAGCTCTCGTCGGTGCGCGCGGTCGTGCACAGCATCACGCCGTACATCGCGACCGGCGCGCTGCAGGCGGCCGCCGTGCTGAAGCTCCTCGACGGCGAGTTCGCGCGCGCGGGCTTCGCCTCGGCGTGCCAGGCGTTCGGCCACCGTTACCTCCTGGGCTTCCTCGAGCAGCGCGGCCTCGCCCGCGCCAGCGTCACGGCCGCCTAGACGAAAGGAACGCCGCAATGGCGATGATCGACTTCTTCGACCGCGGCTGGCGGATCAACCCGCGCGGCGCGGCGTTCGCGATGGACGATCGCTCGTGGACGTACGACGAGATCGGCGAGCTCTCGTGCCGGATCGCGAACGGCCTGCTGGCCGCCGGCTTCGGGCGCGACGTCAAGGGCGCGGTGTGGGCCGGCAACGACCCGATCGCGTGGACGTGCACGCTCGGCCTGTGGCGCGCCGGGATGGCGTGGGTGCCCGTGAACCCGCGCGGCACGCCGCAGGAGTGCCGGTACGTCGTCGACAGCTTCGACTGCGAGGTGATCTTCTTCCAGCGCGCGTTCGCGCCGCTGGTCGAGGCGCTGCGGCCCAAGCTCGCGAAGGTCCGCCTGTGGGTCTGCATCGACGGCGAGCTCGCGGGCGCGCCCTCGCTCGCCACGTGGGCGGGCGCGCAGCCGGCGACCAAGCCCGACGTCGCCGTCGACCTGGACGACGTCGTGATGCTCGCCGCGACCGGCGGCACCACCGGCGTGCCCAAGGGCGTGATGAACACGCACCGCAGCGTGCAGACGTTCATCGCCAACTACATGATGGCGATCACCTATCCGGCGGGGGTGACGCCGGTCAACCTCGCGGCGGCGCCGATGACGCACACCGCGGGCGTGCTCTCGGTGCCGTGCAGCGCACGCGGCGGCACGGTGGTCGTGCTGACCAAGCCGGACCCGGCGGCGCTGCTGGGCGCGATCGCGAAGCACCGCGTCACCGAGTTCTTCCTGCCGCCGACGGTGATCTATCGCCTGCTCGAGATGCCCGGCATCGAGAAGGCCGACTTCTCGTCGCTCGCGTACTTCATGTACGGCGCGGCGCCGATGTCGGTCGAGAAGCTGAAGCGCGCGATCGAGGTGTTCGGCCCGGTGATGACCGGCGGCTACGGCCAGACCGAGGCGCCGGCATCGATCTCGTACCTGCGCCCGGACGAGCACTTCGTCGGCGGCCGGCTCGCGCCCGACGCGCGGCTCGCATCGGTCGGCCGCCCGAACCCGCTGGTGCGCGTCGAGATCCTGGACGAGGCCGGCACCTGCCTGCCGCAGGGCGAGACCGGCGAGATCTGCGTGCGCGGCGACCTCGTGATGAAGGGCTACTACAAGGCACCGGAGAAGACCGCCGAGACGATCGTCGACGGCTGGCTGCACACGGGCGACGTCGGCCACCTCGACGCCGAGGGGTACCTGCACATCACCGACCGCCGCAAGGACATGATCATCAGCGGCGGCTTCAACGTCTACCCGAGCGAGGTCGAGCAGGTGATCTGGTCGCACCCCGCCGTCCAGGACTGCGCCGTGATCGGCGTGCCCGACGCGCAGTGGGGCGAGGCGGTGAAGGCGGTCGTCGAGCTGAAGCCCGGCGCGAACGTGGACGGCCCGGCGCTGATCGCGCTGTGCAAGGAGCGGCTCGGCAGCGTCAAGGCGCCGAAGAGCGTCGACTTCCTCGCGGCGCTGCCGCGCAGCAGCGTGGGCAAGGTGCTGAAGAAGGACCTGCGCGAGGCGTACTGGAAGGACGCGGAGCGCCGCATCTGACATGCGCGGCTCGCCGCACCTGAGCCTCTGGGCGTGGGCCGCGGTCACCGCCGCGCTCGGCCTCACGCTCGCGCTCGCGCCGCAGGCGGCCGCGAATCTCGCCGCCGTGCCGCTGCCCGACGGCGCGGCGCCGTGGGCGCGGCTCGCGGGCCTGATGACGCTCGCCTACTCGCTCGCGTACGGGGTCGCGGCCGCGTTCGACCTCGTGCCGTGGATGTGGGCGTCGGTCGCCCTGCGCGGCACGTCGCTCGCGCCGATCGGGGCGTTGGTCGGCACCGGCCTGCTGCCGTCGCCCATGCTGGCGATCGGCGTCGCCGACCTCGCCGGCGCGCTGTGGACGTGGCGCGAGCTCGCGGCGCGCGCCCGTCGTGACAACGAAATTCAAACTCCCGGGAAATCGCGATGAATCCGTTCGAAGGCAAGGTCGCCGTCATCACCGGCGCAGGCTCCGGCATCGGCCGCGAGCTCGCGCGCCTGCTCGCGCAGCGCGGCGCGTCGCTCGCGCTGTCCGACGTCGACAAGAAGGGCCTCGCGCAGACGCGCAACGCCTGCAAGGGTGCCGCCGAGGTGCGCACGTACCTGCTCGACGTGTCCAAGCGCGAGCGGGTCTTCGCCCACGCCGAGGACGTGCAGCGCGACTTCGGCGGCGCGCATTTCCTGTTCAACAACGCGGGCGTGTCGCTGGCCGCCACGTTCGAGCACATGACGGTCGAGGAGCTCGAGTGGCTGCTCGGCATCAACATGTGGGGCGTGATCTACGGCACCAAGGCGTTCCTGCCGATGATGCTCGCGCAGCACGAGGGCCGCATCGTCAACATCTCGAGCATCTTCGGCTTCGTCGGCGTGCCCTGCCAGTCGGCGTACAACATCTCGAAGTTCGCGGTGCGCGGGCTCAACGAATGCCTGTGGGCCGAGCTCGAGGGCACCGGCGTGCACGTGACGTCGGTGCACCCCGGCGGCATCAAGACCAACATCGACAAAGCCGCCCCGCTCGGCAAGTTCGCCGACGACTACGAGAAGCGGATGATGAAGACCATCGGCAAGATGCTCGTCACCCCGCCCGAGGACTGCGCGCGCGAGATCGTCGAGGGCGTGGCGCGCGGCGACAAGCGGATCGTGACCGGCAAGAGCGCGAGCGTGGCCGACATCGCGTCGCGGATCTCGCCGCAGTACTACGGCAAGGTGCTCGGGCTCATGGGATTGCGCGGCCCGTACGCGGGCAGGCAGTCGACCTGAGCCGGCCGCCTACGTCGCATCGACCGGCGCGGCCCGGGTCCTGACCATCATCAGCGAGCGCATCTGCATCACGCAGGCGCCCGCCTGGTTGGTGAGGGTCATCACGAACGTGAGCAGGCCGCGGTCCGGACGCGAGGCGGACACCCGGCGGCCGACGCACGTCATCGTCAGCGTGAGGACGTCGCCGGGCCGCGCCGGGGACGGCAGGTCGATCTCGTGGCGCAGCGACGCGATGCCGGCGACGGGCTCGATGCGGTTGAGGAGGTTCGCCGCGATCGCGTAGCTGTGGGCGCTCGACGCGGTGATGCCGTGCATGGGCGAGCGCGCCGCCGCCTCGCGGTCGACGTGCCACGGCTGCGGATCCCAGCGCCGCGCGAAGTCGACCATCTCGTCCTCGGCGAGCGCGTAACCGCCGGCGCTGCGCGTCCAGCCGATGGCGATGTCCTCGTAGTGCAGCATCGGTTGCGTTCTTTGCTCGTGTTCATTCCCGGCGCCAGCATAGGGGCCACCGGACCACCCCGCCCCCCTCGCCGCGAGTGGGGAGCGCGCCGCGATTCGTGCCTAGAGTGCCGCGATGGGTGCGCACGGCGCCAAGGGAGATGCGATGAGCCGGACGATTCCGCCGCTGGACCTGATGTGGCTTCTGCTCGAGACCGCGAACTCGCCGACGCACGTCGGCGGCCTCATGCTGTTCGACCGTCCGCCGCGCGCCGCGCCGACGTTCGTCGCCGACCTCGTCGCGCGCTACCGCGCCGCGAAGCCGCGGGCGCCGTTCAACGAGGTGCCCGAGCTCGTCGGTGCCGCGCTGCCGCACTGGCGCAAGCCGGCGACGGTCGACCTCGAGTACCACGTGCAGCATCTCGCGCTGCCGCCGGGCGCGACCGAGGCGACGTTCCTGCGGCTGGTCGAGGACCTGCACGAGCCGATGCTCGATCGCAACCGGCCGCTCTTCCGCGTGTGGCTGATCGAGGGCCTGCCGGACGGCCGCTTCGCGATGTACTTCAAGGCCCATCACTCGATCATCGACGGCGTGTCGGCCACGGCGCGCATCGCCGCGTCGATGTCGGAGTCGGCCAGGGAGCGCCTGCGCCCGCCGATGTTCGCGGTCGAGGTGTCGCCGTCGCGCCCCCGCCATCCGCAGGGCCTGGTCGAGCAGGTGAGCGCGTTCAACCGCTCGGCGATGCGCCAGACCAGCGCGCTCAAGGACGTCTCGGTCGGGCTCGTGGTGAAGACGCTGCGCCGGCTGCTCGGCAAGGACGACGCCGGCAGCCAGCCGTTCACGGCGCCGCACCTCGCCACCAACGAGCCGGTGCGCACGCCGCGCTCGTTCGCGATGCTGTCGCTGCCGCTCGAGGCGATGCGCACCGCCGGCCACGCGTTCGGCGGCACGATCAACGACGTCGCGGCGACGATCGTCGATGCCGGGCTGCAGGGCTACCTCGCCGGGATCGATCGTCCTGCGAAGCAACGGCTGGTGACGATGCTGCCCGTCTCTCTGCGCGATGAGGGCGACCTGTCCGCGAAGACGCTGGCCTCGGCGATGTTCGTCGCGCTCGGCAAGCCCAACGCGGGCGTCGTGGACCGGATGCAGCAGGTGATGGCGTCGATCGAGGTCGGCAAGACGGAGCTGCGCGGCATGTCGAAGGACGCCGCGATGCTCTACGCCGTCTCGGTGCTCGGCATCGGGACCGCGACCGAGATGTCGAACGCGGTCGGCCGGCTTACGGGGCACGTCGCGAACTTCGTGCTGTCGAACGTGCCCGGGTCGCGCAACGACCTCTACCTCGGCGGTGCGCGGCTGGCGGCGATCTATCCCATCTCCGCGCTCGCGCTCAACGTCGGTGTCAACGTGACGATGGTCTCGCACGCCGGGACGATGTATTTCGGCTTCGTCGCGAACGCGGCCGCGCTGCCCGACATCGAGGAAGCGGCCCGTCACACCGAGGCGGCGTTCGCGCAGCTGCAGGCGGCGGCGAAGCGCCGCCCCGCCAGGCGCGCCGCGAAGAAGCCGGGCGCGAAAAAGCCCGCCGCGAAGAAGACCCGCGCGACGAAGCCCGCTGCAACGCGCCGCGCTCCTGCGGGCGCTCGCCGGCGCGCCGGCGAGGCGGCCGCGTGAGCCAAGCCCGATCACTCCAGCCCATGCCCATGCCGATGCCTCGACACCCGCTCGCCCACCTGGCCGTCTCCGCCGCCGCGCTGCTCGCGTGCCACGCCGTCACCGCGGCGACGATCGCGGGGACCGTCGCCACCACGGACGGAACGCCCATCGCCGGCGCGATGGTCACCGTGTGGAACGCCGCGAAGAACCGCAAGGAGACCGTGTTCACCGGCGCCGACGGCCGCTACACGCTCAGGACGTCGTTCGCCGGCGAGCTCGTGCTGCGCGCACGCACGCCCTACTTCGTCGACGTGGCGAAGACCGTCGCGGTGCGCGACACCGACACGATCGCGGCCGACTTCGCGTGCGCCAAGCTCGCCTCGCCCGCTGCGCTGTCCGATTCGCTCACGGCGTCCGCGCACGCGGCCGTGCTCGACTTCCCGAGCAAGGCCGTGAAGGAGACGTTCGTCAGCCAGTGCAACTACTGCCACCAGCAGGGCAACTCGCTGACCCGGCGGCCGCGCAACGAAGCCGAGTGGAAGGACACGATCCGCCGCATGGAGGGCTACGCGGCGATGGTCACCTACGGCGAGCAGCGCGCGCTCGCGGGCACGCTGCTGAAGGGCTTCGACGGCAAGCCGGTGGCGGCGATCCAGACGTTCGACGCGAGCCCCGCGCTCGCCCGCGCGCGCATCGAGGAGTGGCACGTGGGCGATGCGATGTCCTTCGTGCACGACACGGGCGTGGGGCACGACGACAAGCTCTACGGCATCGACGAGGGCCACGACGTCGTGTGGCGGCTCGACCGCGCGACGGGTGCGATCGAGAAGCTGCCGCTGCCCGCGGTCGATTTGCCGGTCGGCGGCGTGTTCTCGGGATTCCAGCTCCCGATCGGCATCTTCACGGGCAAGCACGGCCCGCACAGCATGGCGCAGACGAGCGACGGGCGCATCTGGATCACCGGGGCGCTGTCGAGCGCCCTGATCTCGCTCGACCCGAAGACCAAGGCGTTCAAGACGTACCCCGTGCCGCGCGGATTCCTGTGGCGCGGCGGGCTCTACCCGCACACGGTGCGCGTCGACCGCGACGACAAGGTCTGGTTCACGGTCGACATGTCGAACCAGGTCGCGCGCTTCGACCCGAAGACCGAAGCGTTCACGATGATCGACCTGCCGTCGCGCGGCGTGACGCGCTGGCTGATGGACACGTTCTTCGGCGTCGTGCTGAAGATCGCCGCGTGGTTCCCGCAGCAGAACCTGCACCTCGCGCTGTCCCACCACAAATGGCTGAACGCGGGCAAGGGCATCCTGACGCAGCCCTACGGCATCGACGTCAGCCCGGTCGACGGCAGCATCTGGTACTCGAAGCTGATGACGAGCCAGATCGGGCGCATCGATCCCAAGACCCTCGCGGTCGTCGAGTACGACACGCCGATGGCCGGGCCGCGGCGCCTGCGCTTCGCCCCCGACGGCACGCTGTGGATTCCGGCGTTCGATTCAGGCGGCCTCATGAGCTTCGACCCCAAGACCGCGAAGTTCGCGACGTGGCCGCTGCCGAAGCTCGCGCCCAACGAGTACGAGATCCCGTACGCGCTCAACGTGCACCCGAAGACGGGCGACGTGTGGATCACCGCCAACAACAGCGACCGCGTGCTGCGCTTCGCGCCGGACGGCGGCCAGTGGACGAGCTATCCGTCGCCCTCGCGCGTCACGTTCCTGCGCGACCTCGACTTCACGCGCGACGGCAAGGTGTGCTCGAGCAACGCCAACCTGCCCGCGTACGCGCACGAGGACCAGGTGGCCGCGTTCGTCTGCATCGATCCCGACGCCGCGCCCGCCGTTCCGGGTGCGGTGACTCCGCCGGTGGCGGTGACCGCACGCGCCACCCTGAGGAGCAAGTGATGCGCCGCAGCCTGCATCTTGCGAAGCTGGTTGCCATCAACATCGCCATCGGCGCCGCCGTGGTGGCGCTGGGGCATGCGATCTCCTACTTCATCGGCTGATACGTGCTTCGTCGCTGAATCGTGATGGCACCGCCGTTTCGATTGTCGTCCCCGCGCAGGCGGGGACCCAGAACCTGATTCGGTTGGGCACCACCGTTCCATTGTCGTCCCCGCGAAGGCGGGGACCCAGAACCTGATTCGGTTGGGCACCACCGTTCCATTGTCGTCCCCGCGAAGGCGGGGACCCAGTGTCGTGAACGTCTCGAACGACCACGTCGCTGGGTTCCCGCCTGCGCGGGAACGACAAGTTCACCATCGGTGTCAGTGCCGCGACAGGTCCTGCCCCCGAATCGGCCAGAACCCGATCTTCACCGCGTTGTCGAGCGATAGCTTGCGGACGAGCGCCCGCGAGACGCGCTTCAAGTGATACATCGGCTTCGCGAACGGCCCCGTGAGCACGAGCTCGCGACCCGCAACCACCGCCGCGACGATCGCATCCGCGACGACCTCGGGCCGCGCGCCCTTCGTGCGGTAGAACTGCTGCAGTTGCGCGAGCTGGTCGTCCGCGATCACCGCGGCGCGGCGGCCGCGCGTGATCGGCGTGTCGATGATCCCGGGGCATACCGCGGTGACGCCGACATTCGTGCCCGCGAGCTCCATCGCGAGCACGTCGCACAGGCCGAGCACGGCGCTCTTCGACGCCGCGTACACCGACATGTTGGGCACCGGCGCGATCGCCGCCAGCGACGCGACGTTGACGATCCGACGCGATCCGCCGGCCGCGATCATCCGCGGCAGGAACGCCTGGCAGCCATGGATGATGCCCATCAGGTTGATGTCGAACGTACGCCGCCATTCGGAGGCCGGCGTCTCGAGGAAAGGCCCGAGAAACGCGACGCCCGCGTTGTTGACCAGCACGTCGACCGCTCCGATGCGCGCGTGGACGGCATCGGCGAGCGCGATCATCGACGCCTCGCTCGCGACGTCCGCGACAAGGGCGAGGCACGGCCGGCCGAGGGCTTCGACCGCCTCTTGCGCTCGACGCACGCCCGCCGCATCGATGTCGCTCACCACCAGGCTCGCGCCGCGGCGCGCGAATGCGATCGCGGTCGCGAGCCCGATGCCGCTGCCGGCTCCGGTCACGAGCACCCACTTGTCCTGCATATCGGCGACGGCCACGGCAGATTCCTCGCAAGCGTTGGCGCAGGCGTTCCGCCCACGGGAGGCTCACTGTGGCCGATCCGCACGGGCCGCGGCCCCCGCAAAGCGAGGAGGATACGACGCGGCACCGCACATCCGCTTCTGGCAGCGAACGCCCCCCATCGGCGAGGGGTCGCGCGCCGGCCGGGCGTGCGAACATCGGAAGGTTCGACAATCGACAGGAGTCGTGCGATGCGGGGCGGGTTCTCCCGGTGGCTCGTGAACGTGATGTTGCGCTTCCTGCGCGGGCGCCTCGCGGCGGTCGACATCGCCAAGGCGCGCGTGTGGGCGGCGCGCGTCGACGGGCTGCTCGGCCGCGTGCCGGCGGACGTGACGCTGTCGGACGTCGTGCGCCCGACGTGGCGCGCCACGTGGATCGACGTTCCCGCGGCGCGCCGCGACCGCATCATCCTGTACCTGCACGGCGGCGCGTTCGCGCTGGAGACGCCGCGCGTGCACACGCAGCTCGTCGCGCAGCTCGCCCGCGGCGCGCAGGCGCGCGCCTTCATGGTGTCATACCGGCTCGCGCCCGAGCATCCGTTCCCGGCCGCGGTCGACGACTGCCTCGCTGCGTATCGCCACCTGCTCGACAGCGGCCATGCCGCCGCGGACATCGTGATCGCGGGCGACAGCGCGGGCGGCAACCTGGCACTCGTGACGACAATCGCGGCGCGCGACGCGGGCCTCGCGCTGCCGGCGGCCGTCGTTGCCTTCTCGCCGTTCACCGACGGCACGTTCAGCGGCGACTCGATCGCGCGCAACGCCAGCCACGATCCGCTGTTCACGCCCGCCATCTTCAATGCGCTCGCCGACGTCTATGCGCCGGGCGCCGATCCGCGCGATCCGCGGATCTCGCCGCTGTTCGCGGACCTGCGCGGACTGCCGCCGGCGCTGCTGCAGGTCGGCAGCGGCGAGCTGCTGCTCGACGACTCGGTGCGCTACGCGACGCGCGCCCGCGACGTGACGCTCGAGGTGTGGCACGGCATGCCGCACGTGTTCGTGGCGTTCGCGCTGCTGCGCGAATCCGCGCAGGGCATCGAGCACGCCTGCGTGTACATGCGGACGCGGTTCGAGGCGGCGAAGGTCAGCCCCGCGCGCGCAGCCGCGCCGGTTTGACCCGCGCCGACCCCGCGTGGACTTGCCCCCCGGTGCCGGGGGGTGCGGGATCGCGCGTGCCGGTCCACCGTGCGTCACCGATCGATCGACACGGAGAGATTGCATGAAAGGTTCGAGAGGATTGCCCCTCGTGCTCGCCGCGGCCCTCGTGGTCGTGGTGGGTTGCGGCGAGCAGAAGCCCGCGTCGCCGCCGCCGGCGGACGCCGCGAAGGTCCAGGCCGACGCTGCCGCTGCAACGGCCAAGGCCAAGGCGGAAGCCGATGCGAAGGAGAGCGAGGCGCTGAAGGCCGGCGTCGAGGCCGTCGTGTATGGGCTTCCGCTCGTAATCATGGACCTCACGCGCGCGAAGACGACCAACGTCGCCAAGCCGGAGGCATTCGCGGCGCCGGTCAACCAGTTCGCGAACGTGCGCGCATTCCCCGACGCGTCGTTCAAGGACGTGGTGCGCGCCAACGTCGACACGCTGTACTCGTCCGCATTCCTCGACCTCACGGCCGAGCCGATCGTCCTGTCGGTGCCCGACACGCACGGGCGCTACTACCTGATGCCGATGCTGGACGCATGGACCAACATCTTCGCCTCGCCCGGCAGCCGCACCGCGGGCACCAAGGCCGGCGCCTACGCCGTCACGGGCCCGGGATGGACCGGCACGCTGCCGAAAGGCGTCACCGAGCTCAAGTCGCCGACCAACATGGTGTGGATCATCGGCCGCACGCAGACCGACGGTCCCAAGGATTACGCCGCGGTCCACAAGATCCAGGATGGCCTGAAGCTCGTGCCGCTGTCGTCGTACGGCAAGCCGTACACGCCGCCGCCGGGCAAGGTCGATGCGACGTTCGACATGAAGACGCCGCCGGTCGAGCAGCTCCGCAAGATGACGTCGGAGCAGTTCTTCACGCGCATGGCGATGCTGCTGAAGTCGAACCCGCCGCCCGCGTCCGAGGCGCCGCTGCTCGCGAAGCTGAAGACCATCGGCATCGTGCCCGGCGAGAAGTGGGACGGCGCGAAGCTCGATCCCGCGGTGGCCAAGGGCCTCGCGCAGTCGGTGTCGGTGGCGCTCGGCAAGCTCGACGCGGCGTCGAAGGAAACCGGGGCGCCCGTCAACGGCTGGCGCGTGCCGCCTATGATCCTCGGCAACTTCGGCAGCGAGTACGGCGTGCGCGCGGTGGTGGCGCTGATCGGGCTCGGCGCCAACCTGCCGGAGGACGCCGTGTACCCGTCGGCCTTCGTCGACGCCGACGGCAAGCCGCTCGACGGCGCGAACCGCTACGTCATCCACTTCGACAAGGACGCGACGCCGCCGGTCAACGCGTTCTGGTCGATCACGATGTACAGCCCCGACTCGTTCTTCGTCGAAAATCCGATCAACCGCTATGCGGTCAGCAGCTGGATGCCGTTCCGGAAGAACGCCGACGGCTCGCTCGACCTCTACGTCCAGCGCGAGTCGCCGGGCAAGGACAAGGAAGCGAACTGGCTCCCGGCCAGCGACAAGGACTTCAACGTCACGATGCGGATGTACTGGCCGAAGGAGAAGGCGCCGTCGATCCTCGACGGCACGTGGAAGCCGCCGGCGGTGAAGCAGGTCCAGTAGTCAGTTGGCGCCGACGATGTAGCACGAGGGGAAGCGAAGCACCGCTTCCCCTCATTGCTTTGGGTTGGCCGTCGTCGCCAGCCGCCGGTAGCGTCCCGGGCTGATGCCGAAGGCACGGTGGAAGCTCGTCGTGAAGTGGCTCTGCGAATCGAAGCCGCAGCGATCGGCGACGGTCGCGATCGGCATGTCGGTGCGCGTCAGCAGGCTCGCCGCGTGCTCGAGCCGCACCTGCCGCACGTGACGTTGCGGCGTCGTGCCCATCGAATCCGCGAACAGGTGGTGGAAGTGCGAGGCGCTTACACCCACGCGCGCGGCCAGGACCGGCGTCGACAGGTCGTCGGCGAGGTGCCCGCGAATCCAAGCGAGGACCGCGCTCAACCGGTTGAGGCGCCCGAACGAGGCACCGATCTGCCGCCCGGCAGCACCCGCCGCCACCCGCGCGAGTTGCTCGACGAGCACGCTCGCGAGGCGCATCGGGAACGCGCGGTCGGACTTCCGGCCGCGTGCCAGCTCGTCGACGATCTGCCGCGCGACCGCACTCGTGAGCTGGTCGCTGAAGTGCATCGGCCGGTCCACCGCCGAAAGGGAGCGCGCCGACGCGTGGCGCGCCAGCGCGTCCGCGTCGAAGAAGTAGAACACCGCGATGTCGATGGCGCCGCCGAACGACCACGTCGTCGACGTGCCGGCGGGAATCAGCATCGACAGGCTCGGCACGTACTCGACCGGCGGCGCGCCCCGCTGCCCGCCCGTGACCTGCGCGCCGCCAAGGTGCACGACCAGCACGTGGCTGCGCAGCGCCGGCACCGAGGCGTGCTTGCGGTGCAGGAAGTAGCGCTCCGCGAACACCGGCACGTCCGCGTCCAGCTCCGCCGCGACCAGCGGGCGCCCGCCCAAGTACTTGCGCACGTCGATCCACGCCCGATGTCCCGTCCGCATCGTGCACCCTCTTCCGGTCGATAGCAGTATTTTGCAAACACTACCATAGAAAACCGCAAAAGCCGAATCGCCCCGCGCTCGACAATGCCGGACTCCTGCCCATGCCGATCCGTCGGCAGGGCGCTCTTCCTGCGAGTCCCCCGTGAACCAGAAGAACAACTCCGCACCGGTGAGCTCCCGCCGGCGCTTCCTCAAGGCCGCCGGCATGGTCGGTGGCGGCGCGGCCGTCGGTGCCGTCGCCGCCGTTCCGTACGCGCGCAACGGCGAGCTCGACAAGGACTTCCCGCACATCGCGGAGAACCAGGTCATCCTGCCGCCCAACGGCAAGACGGTGCTCATCGTCGGCGGAGGGCTGTCCGGCCTGCAGGCCGCCGTCGAGCTCGCGGCGCGCGGCTTCGACGTCACGGTCCTCGAGCGCTCGGGCACGCCGGGCGGCAAGCTCAAGAGCTGGCGCGACCGCCACTTCGGCCCGCCCGGCGATCCCAACAAGGTCGACCCTGCGTTCGCGGGCTACATCCGCGAGCACGGCGTCCACGCCGTCTGGGGCTTCTATCACAACCTGCGCGAATTCCTCGGGCGCTACGGCTGGCCGCTGGCGCACACGCCGAAGGACCTGTCGATGTACAACTTCGTCGACCGCGACCAGCGGCGCAGCTTCGTCCCGCGCACGACGTGGGTGCCGCCGTACGACAAGGTGCAGCTCGTCGACCACCTCACGCACTTAGGCCACCTCGACGAGGCGGACCGCATGGACGCGATGCGCCTCGTGCAGCGGCTGCTCTCGTTCGACTACACCGACCCGAAGCAGCGCGCGTACCTCGACAGCATGACGGTCGAGCAGTACTGCAAGAAGCTCGGCCTCTCCGACGCGCTCACCTACAAGCTGTGCGACTGCTTCCTGGAGATGGCGTTCTACGACAACGTGCAGACGGCCTCGATCCTGTCGCTCGCCATGTGCGCGCAGGTCTTCGGCGGCACGCCGCGCGACTTCGAGCACTTCAACCTCTACGTCAACCCGACGAACGAGAGCTTCCTCACGCCGATGGTGAACTTCATCCGCGCCCATCGCGGGAAGGTGCTCTACGAGAGCGAGGTGACCGCGTTCGCGCGCGACGCCGCGGGCAAGCTCACTGGCGTGCGCGCCGCGCCGGTGCCCAAGGCGGCCGTCAAGCGCTGCTCCATCTGCGGCGGCCTCATCTTCGACGGCATGGAGGTGGGCCACGAGTGCCCCTACTGCGGTGCGCATGCGGACGTGCTGCGCGCCATCGCCGCCCACGAGCGCACCGAGCGCGAGTACAAGGCCGACTTCGTCATATGCGCGCTCGACGGGCCTGCGGCCATGCAGCTCGTCGCCGCCAACATGGAGGTGCTGGGCGGCGGCGACTACTTCCGGAAGATCCTCGAGCTGCACACCTCCTCGCCGTACGTCGTCAACCTCTGGTACGAGGGCAAGGGCCCGTGGGAGAAGGCGCTGCAGGACGACATGAAGCGACCGGCGCTGTGCGTGTACCCGACCGGCTTCAAGTACCTCGGCATCACCATCAACCGGTCGCTGAAGATCCGCGGCAGCGACCGGACGGTGTGGTCGTGGTCACCGGAATTCACCGACCGCGACGTGACGGTGATCGAGACGCAGGTCGCGAAGGCCCACCTGCTGCCGTCGAACGACAGCAGGACGATCGCGATGCTCTGCCACGACGAGCTGAAGATGCTGATGCCGGACCTGCCGGAGCCGGTGAGCTGGTACGTCAACCGCTGGCGCAACTACACGACCTACCGCGTCGGCGACGAGGGCAACCGGCCGGCCACGCAGTCGCCGATCGACAACCTCTTCTTCATCGGCGACATCAGCTTCGTGCCGTACCACGCGATCTACATGGAGAAGACGAACGTCTCGGCCAAGCACGTCACCAACCTGATCCTTGCCAAGATCGGGCAGGCGGCGGGGAGGATCACGATCCTGCCGTCGGGCACGCCGAGCCTCTCCACGGACTTGGCGCGCGCGACGTCGTCGGTGTTCCTGCCGGGGGATTCGACGTAACGCGGAGGACGACAGATCAGGCCCGCCGCAATGCCGGCGCCGGAGAAGCGTTGCCGCCACGCCCGAACGCCTCGTCGATGATCGCGCGCAGGTGCGCCAGCGCTTCCGTCGCCGGCGCGGCGAACTCCTGCAGGCCGTAGACCTTGCCGAGGATCGTGTACTTGCCGGCGCCGAACCTGTGGTAAGGCAGGAGCTCGTAGTCGACGACGTTCGCGTGCGGCCGGATGAACGCGAGCACCGCGCGCACGTGCGCCTCGTCGTCGTTCACCCCCGGGATGACCGGCGTGCGCGCGATGAATCTCGTGCTCGGAAACGCCTCGTAGGCCCGCGCGTAGTTCTCGTGGATGCGCGCCGTGCCGGCGCCGGTCCAGGCCCGATGCCGGAGCTGGTCGACGAGCTTGAAATCGTGCAGCACCGTGTCCGCGTGCGGCAGCACGAGCTCGAACGCGCGCCACGGGACGTAACCCGCCGTCTCGATGGCCGTCGTCATGCCGCGCCGGCGCGCTTCCGCGAGCAGCGCCGCGCAGAACTCCGGCTGCCGCAGGCACTCGCCGCCGGAGAGCGTGATGCCGCCGCCGGTCTCGCGATGGAACGTCGCGTCCTGCTCGACGTCCGCGAGCACCTCGTCGACGGTCATCTCCGTGCCGAACGCGGAAAGCGCCTGCGACGGGCACACCGGCACGCACGCGCGGCAGTTCGTGCAGCGCTCCCAGTCGACCTGCACCTTGCCGCCGGGCGCCGTGACCGTGAGGGCGGACGCGGCGCACGCGGCGAGGCACCGTCCGCACTCGGCTTCGCCGATGCACTTTCGCGCATCGTAGGCGAGCTCGGGCTCGTCGGCGATGCTCTCCGGGTTGCAGCACCACTTGCAGCGCAGCGAGCAGCCCTTGAGGAACACCGTCGTGCGGATGCCGGGCCCGTCGTGCGTGCAGAAGTGCTGGATGTTGAGCACGCGCCCGATCGGGACGTCGCGGCCGATCGCGTGCATGTTCGTGGCCTTCGCCGGGCGCGAAGTGCAGGCGCCTACGCGGATACCGGCGCCGCAGCGTGCGCGTCCACCATCCGCTTGCGCACGACGCTGCGCAGGTCCTCGCCGAAGCCCGACAGCAGGCCGCCGTCGACCGCGAGCGCCTGCCCGGTGATCATGTCCGCGCGCGAGCTCGCGAGGAAGCTCACCACCTCGCCGATCTCCTCGATCGTGCAGAAGCGCCCGAGCGGCACCAGCCGTTTGGTGAGACCGTCGCGGAATTCCGGCGTCGTGTTTTGCTCGAGCAGCGGCGTCAGCACACCGCCGGGGCACACCGCGTTTACGTTGATGCGGTGATCGGCGACCTCCCATGCGAGGTGCTGCGTGAGGCCGACGATGCCGTGCTTCGACGCCGTGTAGTCGGCGCTGCCGAAGAAGCTCATCCGGATCGCGGCGGTCGACGCGATGTTGACGATCTTGCCGCGCCGGTTCGCCATCATCGTCGGCAGCACGGCCTGCGCGCACAGGAACGCGCCCTTGAGGTTGACGCCGAGCACGCGATCCCACTGCGCCTCGGGCAGGTCCCGCACGAGCGACGGCGGCACCTCGATGCCGGCATTGTTGACCAGGATGTCGATCGTGCCGAACGCCGCGAGCGTCTGCGCGACGAGCGCCTCCACGTCGCTCTTCCTGCTGACGTCGGCGCGGATCGCGATGGCCTGGCCGCCGGCCGCGGTGATCGCCTCGACGACGCGCTCCGCGTCCGCGCGGTTGCGGTCGTTGTTGACCACGACCCGCGCGCCCTCGCGGGCCAGCACCCGCGCGATGCCTTCGCCGATGCCGCGCCCGGCCCCCGTGACGATCGCTACCTTGCCTTCGAGCTCCATGGTCGTCCCCTAGTCGATCGCTTCCTCGGTCCGCGCGAGGATCTCCGCCTGCTGCATCGGCGACAGGTCGACGAAGTACGCCGAGTAGCCGGCGATGCGCACGACGAGGTTGCGGTACTTCTCCGGATCCTTCTGCGCCTCGAGCAGCGTCTGCCGGTTGAGGACGTTGAACTGGACGTGCCAGAGCTTCAGGTCGCACCACGTGCGGATGATCGCCATCAGGCGGCGCGTGCCCTCCTCGCCCGCCACCGCCGAGGGCGGGAACTTCATGTTGATGAGGTCGGCCGCCTTCTCCTTGTAGCCGAGGCAGCGGGCGCTCGCGATGGACGCGAGCGCGGTCGTCGGCCCCTTGACGTCCATGCCGTGCGAGGCCGAGATGCCCTCCGACAGGAACTCCTGCGCGGGACGGCCATTCGGCGTGGCCCACACCGCCTTGCCGAACGGGACGTGCAGCGTCACCGGGATGCAGCGAAGCATGAACGACTGGCCGTTGGGCTTCGGGTGGGCGTGCGCGTAGTCGAGCAGCGTCTTCTCGATGTCGAAGCCGATGCGGTCGACCCACGCGATGCCGTTGCCGTACTTGGGCGCATTGAGGCAGAGCTGGCGCACCGCCTCGCGGCCTTCCCAGTTGCGGTCGAGCGCGTCGAGGAGCTCGTCCCAGCTCATCTGCCGCGTGTCGTAGATGAGGTGCTTGATCGCCGCCAGCGAGTCGATCGCGGTGCCCTTGCCGACCGACTCGATGCACGAGAGGTCGATGCCGCCCGCAATGCCACGCTCACCGTGGCGGTGCAGGTCGATGCATTGCTCGTACGCGAGGTCGTGCAGCATCGACGCGAACGGCGCCGCGAAGTAGCGCGGCTTCTGCTGCATCGCGACGTAGTGCTGCACCATCACGTGCTTCGTGACGTGCAGGAGCTGCGCGCGGAACGCGCTCCACACGTCGTCGAACGTCGCGAACGTGCGCGGGTCGCCGGTGTCCGGCCCGAACGGCAGGTTCTTCCACACGCGCACGCGGCCGCGGAAGAGCGTCATCTCGACCACCGAGCCGTAGTTGATCGCGGCGTTGCCGGTGACCTGCGTCTCGCGGTTGACGAGCCGCGACTCGATGCAGCCGGAGCCGCAGTAGTCGAGCGCTTCCGCCATCGTCGCGCCGTTCGCGAGGTAGAACGGGACGATCTGCTCGTCGTTCAGCACCTTCGGCATGCCCTTGCCGTCCTTGATCGCCTCGGCGACGGCGTGCAGCAGCTTGTCGGGCGTGTTGCTGTGGATACGCACCGCGAGCTCGGGATAGCTCGACTGCAGCGGCCGCGCCGCCTCGAGCATCACGTAGGTGAGCGCGTTGGTCGCGTCGCGGCCGTCGGCGGTGCGGCCGCCGATCGTGATCTGCTCGAAGTGCGCGAAGCCTTCCATGCTCGCCGCGGCCGTCGGCGACAGCTTCACCTCCGTGCTCTGCATCATGTTGAGCCAGACGCACTGGAAGAGCTCGCCGGCGGCCTCCTCGGTCAGGCGGCCGTCGGCGATGTCGCGCTCGTAATACGGCAGGAAATACTGGTCCATCCGGCCCTGGCTCACCTGGCCGCCGATGTTCTGCTCGAGCCGCGAGAACATCTGCATGAACCACTGCGCCTGCAGCGCCTCGCGGAACGTGCGCGCCGGGTTCTCGGGCACCCACGCGCACACCGCCGCGATCTCCTCGAGCTCGCGCCTGCGCTGCGGATCCGCTTCGCCCACGGCCATCTCCGCGGCCCGCTGGGCATAACGCTGCGCCCAGGTCGACAGCGCGTCGCACGTGATGACCACCGCCTCGAGGAACGGCTTGTCCTCCACGAGCGCGCGCGGATGCTCGAGCGCGGCCAGCCGGGCCTGCGCGTCCTCGCGAATGCCCTTGCAGCCGCGGGTCAGGATCTTCGCGAAGTCGTGCGCCCAGTTCTGCGAGTGCCGCCACATCGCGCTCGCCATCATCACGCCGGTCTGCATCGCGATGTTGTCGCGATTCGGGCCGAAGATCATGAAGCGCGTGTCCTCGGGCAGCGCCTTCGCGTAGTTCGAGCCGAAGTCGCGGCCGGTCCAGTACGGCGCGAGCACCTCGTCGACGATGCGGCGGTCCTCCTCGCTCACCTGCACCGCGCCGGTCTTGCCCTGGTTGGCGACGAACATCTCCGCGGCGGCCTGCATGAGGCTCCCGTCGAGCTCGCCGTAGACGAGGCCATAGCGGCCGAGCCACGTGTTCGGTCGGCCGACGATCAGCTCGTCGTCGAAGATGGTGACGGAGATGTTCTCGGCGACGTGCGCGAGCGCCTTCGCCCAGCGCAGGACGATCGGCTGCCCTTCCGTGGCGCGGAACGACTCGGTGAAGAGCACCGCCCGCTCGAGCGTGACGCGCGGCGGGCCGTAGTTGCGGATGGCGTCGAACAGCCGCAGCACGCGCGGCGAGACGTTGTCGCGGACCGCCTTGCGCCCATCGACGATGGCGGCCTCCTGGGTCGACAGCGCCATCGAGTGCAGCCGCTTCGCGTCGGTCATGTCGTTCATGTCGGTTCCTCCTGCGCCCGCACCAGGATCCGGTGCCGGTCCTGCCTGCATCTTGTTCCCGTCACGAGCATCGCGATTCACTTCGCGTACAGCGAAATGCACCCTCGGTAACGACCGCGCGCGCGGCGCCGGATCTCTTGATTTGGGTCAAGCAGGAAGCGGCACGTCGCCGCGGCCGCGCAGCGGATCAGATCACCGCGCCGCCGTTCGGGCTGATGACCTGGCCGACGAGATAGTGGCCGTCCGCCGCGAGGTAGACGGCGAGCGACGCGTATTCGTCCAGCGTGCCCAGCCGGCCGAGCGGAATCAGTTGCGCGAGGCGGTTCTTCTCCTCCTCGCTCGCCCGCTGCAGGAACGCCTCGAAATCCGGCGTCAACACGCCGCCCGGCGCGATCGCGTTGACGAAGATGTTCGCGCCCGCGACGTCCAGTGCCACCGCCTTGGTGAAGGCGACGACGGCGCCCTTGGCCGCCGAATAGTGAGGGCTGTGCGCGCTCATCGCGGAAATGCCGGCGATCGACGCGACGTTGACGATCTTGCCCTCCCGCTGCGGCTCCATGAGGCGCAGCGCCCCCCGCGTGCAATAGAACACGCCGTGCACGTTGACGCCCCAGTAGCGATGCCATTCCTCGTCGGTGATGCTGCTCGTGAGCTGGAGCGACTGGCGGGGCATCGGCGTGGTGAGGTACGCGTAGTGCCGCTTGCGCCGCGCGTCGTCCGCCGGGCGGCCCGGCACGATCGCCGCGTTGTTGACCAGCACGTGCAGCGTCCCGAAGCGGGCGACGATCGCGCGGTACATCCGCGCGACGTCCTCGCTCGCCGAGACGTCGCAGCGCACGGCGAGGCACTCGGCGCCCGCGGCCTCGATCGCGCGCACGGCGACGGCGAGGCGCGCCTCGTCGATGTCGCAGGCGACGATGCGCGCGCCCTCGCGGGCGAAGGCGGTGGCGATGGCCTGTCCCAGGCCGCCGGCCGCGCCGGTGACGAGCGCGACCTTGCCGTCGAGTTTCATCGTGCGTTCCTTCCCGAGCGATCCGGTGCCGTTCAGCGCGCGGCGTTGCCGGCGGCGGCGTCCGGCGGCTCGGCGAAATGCCCGCGGTCGCGGTCGTAGTGACGCGCGGCCAGCAGGAAGAACACCGAGGCGAGCAGGCCGACGGCCGGGGCGATCGTCAGTGCGGCCTGCAGGCCGTAGTGGTCCGACAGCGCGCCGACGACCACCGGCCCCGGCGCGAAGCCGAACAGGTTGTTGGCGAGCACGACCGTCGCGGTCGCGGTGGCGCGCAGGCCCGGGTGCACGATGTCGACGACCACCGCCGCCGCGGCGCCGAGTGGTCCCGCGGCGACGAACACGCCCGCGAAGAGCAGCGCGAGCTGCACGGTGCCCGGCGGCAGCGCGAACGCCGTCGTCAGCAGCGCGAACGCGCCGAAGGTGTACGCCGCGGGAACGCGCAGCTTGTTGCGCCCGTCGCGGCGCCCGAGCCGGTCGACGAGGCCGCCGCCGACGATCATGCCGATGCCGGCGCAGACGATGACCGCAGCCGCCATCAGGCCCGCCTTGTCGGCCGGAAGCGCGTAGTAGCGGCCGAAGAACGTCGGCAGCCACGCGTTCACGACGCCCATCACGAACATCGAGAGGCCGCTCGCGACGTACGTGAGCACCACGCTGCGCGCGACGAACACCTCGCGCACGATCTCGAACGCGTTCATGTGCCGCGCGGCGCCGCCCGCGGCATCGGGCGCCTTGACGAGCTTCACCGTCGCGTAGTCGCGCACCAGCATCCGGTAGAGCACGACGAGGATCAACGACACCGCGCCGAACGAGATGAAGGCCGCGCGCCAGCCGTAGCGCACCGCAATCGCGCCGCCCAGCGCGACGCCCGCCACCGAGCCGAACAGCGCCGCCGAATTGAATGCCCCGAAGATCACCGCGCGCCGCTCGGGCGGGAACACGTGCACGAGGATCGCGCCGCCGGCGCTCGCGTAGCCGGCCTCGCCCAGGCCGACGAGCCCGCGCGCGACCAGCATCTGCGTGTAGCTCTGCGAGATGCCGCAGCCGATCGTGGCGAGGCACCACAGCGTCGCCATTGCAGTCACGCTCTTGACGCGCCCCCAGCGGTCGGCGATGAGCGCGACCGGGATCGCCGCGATCGCCACCACGAGCGCGACGACGCTCACCAGCGCGCCGAGCTGGCCATCGGTCAGCGCCCATTCCACCTTCAGCATCGGGAAGACTGCGCTGATCACGTTGCGCGTCAGGTAGTCCGACAGCATGAGGCCGAACGAGAGCGCGAAGACGGTCCACGCATACAGCGGCCGGACCGTGGCGTGGCCCGCGGCGTGCGCGACGGGCGAAGGGATGGCGGCCATCGTGGTCTCCGTTGCGTTGCCGTCAGGCGCGTCGCGCGCGGGCGGGCGGCGATTTCGCGGTCCTGGTGGGGCGCTGGCGCCGCCACGATCCGGGCGTCGTGCCGTGCCAGCGCGAGAACGCGCGCACGAAGCTGCCGGCGGCGCCGTAGCCCAGCGTGGACGCGATGTCGCCGATCGACAGCCGGGTGTGCTCGAGCATTTGCGTCGCGAGGTCGCGGCGGCTCTCGTCGAGCAGCGCCTCGAACGTCGTGCCGTGCTCGCGCAACCGCCGGTGCAGCGTGACGCGATGCACGGCGAACAGCCCGGACACGCGCTCCACCGTGCACTCGCCGCCCGCGAGCAGGTCGGCGATGACGCGACGCACGCGGCCCGCGAAGTCCGGCTGCTCGCGCGCCTCGAGCTCGCTCAAGTGCTGGCGCAGGAACGCGTCCAGCGTGCGGTCCGAGCCTGCGCGAAGCACGTCGAGGGCCGCATCCGGGAAGAACACCGCGTAGCGCGGCTGGTCGAACAGCACCGGCGCGCGGAAGAACCGCGTGTAGGTCTCCGCGGACGCGGGACGCCGGCACGCCATGTGCACCTGCGATGGCCGCCACGTGCGCCCCAGGATCGCCTCGAGGTGATTCACGCACGCGGCGAGGTAGGCGGTCAGCAGCGCGTCGCGGCCGGTGAAGTTGGCCGCCGCCGCGACCGACAGGCACGCGAACCCGGCCTCGCGCGTGAGGCGGATGTCGATGCCGTGGTACCACAGGCCAACGTAGCGGACGAGGCTCTCGACCGCCTCGCGCATCGTCCGCGCGTTGAAGACCAGCAGCTTCAGCGGGCCCGTGTTCTCGAGCCGCGCGCGCTGGCCGAGGATCAGCCCGATCGTCTCGCGTCCGGTCGCGTCGGCCGCCGCCTGCAGGATCTGGCCGTGCACTGCCATCGGGATCGGCGTCATCGGCTTCGCCATCATCGCGGGCGTGACGCCGAACGATTCCAGCAGCTCCCACGGATCGTGGCCGAACTCGCGCATCACGTTCGGCACTTCCGACAGCGTGCCGACCGGCAGTCCCTTCTCGGTCGGCGCGAGGGCGCGTCGCGGGGTGCGCTTCGGCTCGCCGGGGGCGTCGTGGACGCCGACGGGAACGGGGGCTGCGACCGGCGGGCCGGCCGGCGCCGGCGCGTCCGCGCGCTTCCCCGCGCGCGAACGCAAGTGCTTGGGTCGCGACGCCGTCACGCGGATCCGCCTTGCATCTCGCCGGCCCGCAGGATCAGGCATGCGCCGGCGCTTGCGCACGCGACGGCTGCGCTGCCGCGGCCGGTGCGCCCTGCCTGACGAGGAATCCACGCTGGCCCGGCTTGCGATTGGGCGCCATGCCGAGGTTGGCGAGCGTCTCGTCGACGCTGTCGTACCACGTGCCGATCTTCATGATGCGCCGGGCGTCGTCGGCGGTCGCGATGTCGCGCCCGAGCTCGCGCGCGATCCGCACCACCTGCTCGACCTGCCGCACGGACGTGAAACGCTCGGTCGGGCTCTTCCAGATGTTGTCCTCGATGCCGACGCGCACGTGGAGGCCGAGCGCGATCGCCATCGCCATCGTCGGCGGCACGCTGCGCATGATCGTCTCCAGCTGCAGGATGCCGCCCTGCGGCGACTTCCGGATGTAGTCGAACGCGTTGAACGGATCGGGACCGACCGCGCCGCCGCCGATCGCGACCAGGCAATGGTTGAGCGGTCCCATGTAGAGACCCGCGCGGATCAGGCGCTCGACGGTCTCGAGCTGCGCGACGTTCGCCAGCATGAAATACGGCTGGATGTCGTTGGCGCGCAGGCGCTTCAGGTGCTCGATGAAGAACGACGGCGTCGCGTCGACGACCATCTCCGACCACGCGTTGCAGACGGCCGGGTTCTCGAATTGCGTTCCGCGAATGTCGGCCGCCGTCAGCAGCTCGGTGATGTTCATCTGCACCGTGTTGATCGCGATCGTCACCTGGTCAGGCTTCGGCGTCAGCTCGGCGAGCAGGTGCCGCGTGTCGTAGCCCAGCCACTTCGCGGAGTCGCCCTCGGTTTCCGGCGCGAACGAAATCGAGCCGCCGACCTGCAGCACCATCTTCGGCAGGCGGTCGCGCAGGCGCGCGATCAGCTCGTTGAACATCGACAGCCGCTTGCTGCCCTTGCCGTCGGCTTCGCGCACGTGGATGTGCAGCGACGTCGCGCCCGCGTTGTAGCAATCGACCGCCTTCTGCACCTGCGCGTCGAGCGTGACCGCGATGTCCTCGGGAAAGTCGCTGGGCAGCCACTCGGGCCCGTAGGGCGCAACGTTGATGATGAGCTCGTCCTGGTTCTCGGGCAGCAGGGAATCGTCGGCGAAGTGCAAGGTCGTCTCCTGAGTATCGGTGATGGATGGCGTGGGATGTGCGGTTTTAGGCGGCGGGAGGCGACGCCGCCACAGCGTTGTTCGCCCGGCGCGCGAGTTCTTCCACGAGGATCGGTGCCCCGAGGCTCATCGAGTGGACGCCGAGGACGCTGACCGCCTGCAGCACGGCGAGGATCTCGTCCTTCGTCGCGCCGAGGTCGAGCGCCTTCGCGATGTGGCGACGCACGCCCGGCCCGTACAGGTGGGTGCACGACGCATCGACCGCGATGGCGATGAACTCCCACGTCTTGGGGTCGAGGACGCCGCGCGCGATGGGCGTCATGCCCATCGTCATGAAGCGCTCGGTCCACTCGGGATCGAGGTCGGCGAACGGATCCCAGTTCGGGTTCCAGTTGCCCGTCGCCTTCAGGCGGTCGATGACCGGCGTCGCCGGCCGAGTCGCCGGGGCGGGTACCGTTTCGTGATCAGCCATGCGCTCCCTCGTCGGCAAAGGCTGCGCGTCGGGTTGCGGCACGCAGCGATTTCTCAGGGCGCCATTGTGGCGGTGCTGCGAAGGCTGTAATACTCTTTATGTTACCGCTTTTTCACCTTTCGTATCGCCGGCTTGAGGGACGCCGGGGAGGCGAAATCGTGCCGATAACGAGCGTGCTGGGAGGCGTGTTCGGCGCATTCGATCGTGCTTGGATCTAGGCGATGCCGGCCCATCGGCGCGCGTCGTCCCGGTCCCAGAACGTCCGGTACTCGACGATCCGGCCGTCGCGGAACACGAAGCCGTCGGCAAAGCGCCCACCCGTCCACTCGACCGCGCCCTTCATGCGCACCCATGCGTGGAGATAGACGACGACCCGGTCGCCGTTGATTAAGAACTCCTCCGGCTCGCAGGTTCCCTCGGCCCAGGTGCCGCGGCCGGCGCGGACGTGCTCGCGCACGGCTTCGATGCCGCGATACGTGCCCGCGGTGGCAAAGCCCGTGGGTTCGACCCGCAGGATGTCCGGATCGAAGTCCTTGGCGATGGCGTCGATGTCGTTGCGGTTGATCGCCGCGAAGAAGGATTTGAGCGCTTCCACTTCGGTGCTCATGCGGGGTGTCCTGACGAATGTGGCGTGCCGGAAGATCGGTGGAACATTGCCGGACTGTACCGAACGCGCGGTGCCACGTGATGCCGAGGCCGCTCCGTACCCGACACGAGGACAAGTGGAACGTGGCGTGGGCCGGCCAGCGAAGAATTGACTATTTTGGCCAAAATGTCCAATAATGTCGGCTCATGCGGCAGAGGAGGCAATTGCGGTGAGCGAAACGGTTCGGGTTCGCAACCGGCGCGGCGAATTGATCGACGCGCCGCAGTACACGGCCAGCGAAGCCAAGCACAGGTTCGGCCAGTTGCTGGATACCGCCGTGCGCGAGGGAGCCGTGGCCATCACCAAGCAGCGCAAGCCCATGGCCGTGATCCTTTCACTCGACGAGTATCGCGCGCTGACGCGAGCCGACGACGACGTCCTGGCCGCGTTGGCGGCCGAGTTCGACCGGCGATATGCCGTGATGCAGGCACCCGGTGCGGCGGACGCGATGCAACGAGCGTTCGACACCTCACCAACGCAACTCGCAGCGTTCGCATCGGCGTCGTTGACGCCCAAGCCGGCGCGGAAGAAGCCTACCCGGAGGCCGGCCGGCGCCAAACGTGCCTAGACGGCATGCCGGCCTTCCGCCGACGGTCGGGCACATCTTCGTACTCGCCAGATGCAATGGTGCCGGCAAGAGCAGTATCGGTGGTCAAGCGTTGCACGCAGCCGGGGTTCCCTACTTCAACCCCGACCTCGCCGCCCGCGAGGCGATGGAGCACTCCAACGCCCACGGCCGATCCATGACGCAGCACGAAGCCAACGCGTGGGCATGGCAGCAAGGTGTGGCCGGTCTGCGCCGGGCCATCGCGGAACGCGGCAACTACGCGCTGGAAACGACGCTGGGAGGAGAAACGATCGTCGACCTCTTGCTGGATGCGGCGAACGCCGGCGTGGCGGTGAACGTCTGGTTCGTAGGGCTCGCCTCGGTCGAATTGCACGTCGCGCGGGTCCGGCAACGAGTCGCGCGCGGAGGGCACGACATTCCGCGTGCCGACATCGAGCGACGCTTCGATCGCGGGCGCATCAACCTCATTCGGTTGCTGCCCCGGCTGCGGCAGTTGCGCGTCTACGACAACAGCGTGCAGGCGGACGCCGACCAACCTGCCAACGCGCGTCCCCGGTTGCAGTTGCACATGGTTGGCGGGCGCATCGTCGGTCCGCCGGACCTTGCTGGAACTGCCGAATGGGCCAAGCCCATCGTGGCCGCCGCACTCAGGGTTGACGCTGCGAGCAATCGATAGCGCTTTTCGCGCTCCGGAACACATTCCGATCGCCCAAAAAACAAAGGGCTTACATCGCTGTAAGCCCCTGTTTTAATGGCGCGCCCGGCAGGATTCGAACCCACGACCCCCTGGTTCGTAGCCAGGTACTCTATCCAACTGAGCTACGGGCGCATCAAGCCAAGCATTATAGCAGCTTATCCCTTGCGCTCGCTACTGGCCTGCGGCTCGAGGGTCTGCGCGGGCACGGGGGACGACTTGGGCGTCTCTGCGGACGCAGGCGCCGGAGGCGCCTGGCGCCACAAACGCCAGCCCCTGACGCCCCACGCCACGCCCATCCACGCGGCGAGCACGGCGATCGGCCACGCGATCACGAACGGGAACCAAGCGGCGAGCACGGCCACCGCGACGAACACGACCGCCATCGTCGTCAGCAGGCCGGCCTCGGCCGGTCCCAGCGTGCGACGGTTGGTGAGCGCCGCACCGAGCGCGCTGCTGACGCTCACCGCGCCCGCCGCCGCGCGCCCTGCGCTGCCGGACATCGCGCGGCGCGCGCCGTGGTCGGCTTCCGGCGGCGCCGGCGCCTCGGTGCGCCGCACGCGATTGCGCCGCGTCAGCACGATCTCGGTCGCGCGCGCCAAATCCTGCTCGTATTGCCACGCCATCACGTGCGCGAATGCGGTGTCCTCGATCGCGACGTCGAGCTCGTAGTTGGAGAGCCAGCTCGCGAGGTTGAGGTTGGTCGAGCCGACGCGCGACCAGATGCCGTCGGCCACCGCCGACTTCGCGTGCAGCATCGTGCCGTTCCACTCGAACACGCGCACGCCGGCCTCGAGCAGCGACCGGTAGCCGGAGCGCGACAGCGGCGACACGGCGGGGATGTCGCTCGCGCCCGGCACCAGCAGGCGCACGTCGACGCCGTCGCGCGCGGCGGCGCGCAGCGCCTGCGTATAGGCGGCGGTCGCGACGAAATATGCATCCGTGATCCACAGCGTCCTGCGCGCCGTCGAGGCCACGAGGAGGTCGGTGCGATACATGCCGGCGCCGCTCGGCACCCCGGCGATCACCCGCACGCGCGTCGCGCCGTCGACCTCCGGCAACGACGCGTGGTCGAACGTGAGCGGCGCACCGCCGCACGTGGTCCACACCTGGTCGAAGGCGGCCACGAGGTCGAGCACCGACTCGCCGCGCAGCTCGACGCCGGTGTCGCGCCACGGCTCGAGGCGCGCCTTGGGGTTGCCTTCCCACTTCTCGCTGATGCACAGGCCGCTCACGAAGCCCACCTCGCCGTCGACCACGATCGACTTGCGGTGGTCGCGCGTGAGCCACGCGAACGGGCTGTCGAGGCTCGGCGGATTGAAGCACCGCACCTCGGCGCCCGCCGCGCGCAGTGCGTCCCAGGTGCGCGCGAACTTGGTGGACCCGAGCCAGTCGTAGACGACGTACACGAGCACGCCCGCGCGCGCCTTCTCCGCGAGCGCCTCGGTGAACGCGCGGCCGATGCGGTCGTCCGCGACGATGTAGCTCTCGAACAGGATGTAGCGCTGCGCCGCCGCGATCGCGGCGAGCCACGCCGGGAAGTTCTCGCGCGCATCGAGCAGCAGGCGCACGACGTTGCGCGACGTGAGCGCCGCCCCGGCGGCGCGCGCGAACGCGCGGTCGAAGCGCTCGGCTTCGTCGGGAGCCACGGGCAGTCGGGCCTCGGGTGTCGGCATGGCACGTCATTATCGCGGAGTGCCCCGCGCGCCCGCTGCTGGCTGCGGATGCCACCTCCGTCCGCCCTCCGCCACGAGGGCGACATTTGGGATTTGGCCGCAAACCGTCCGTCGGGCGGTTGTTCCCGCGTGCAAGGCAACTGTTTATGCTTTTGGCATAATCCGCACTTGCCCCGCATCCGTGCCCGGAGCCACGACCCGGCAACCGGATGCCGCCATCGTCCATCGCTTGCGGAACGCGTCCGTTACCGCCCCGGGAATGCCCGCGGCACGCCGTTTGCTGACGCGCCTGCGGACGTCTCGTCAGGACCGACCATGCCTCCTTGCCCCCCGTCCCTCGCCACCGTCCAGCGCACGCTGTGCCGCCTCGCCGGGATCGCGACCCTCGCCGCCCTCCCCGCCTTCGCCCACGAGGGCGCCGCCCACGACACGGCCGCCGCAGCGTCCACGCCGGTGGAGATGACCGGCCGCGTGGACGTCATCACGGTGCGCGACCGGGCCACCGGCGCCACCCGGCACTTCCCGGTCCTGGCGCTGCCCGACGGCCGCCACGTGCGCCTCGAGAATGCCGCCACCGCCGCCGCGGGCTCGCTGCTGACGGTGACCGGCATCCTGCAGCGGCAGACGCTCACGGCGCAGGCGCTGCGCTCACCTGCACCCGGCGCGGCAGGCGCCATCAAGCCGAAATCGGCCGGGCGCGGCGAGGCCAACGGCACGCTGCGCATGTTCCACGTCGATTACCCGGACGGCCACAGCGACTACGGCTTCTCGCTGGTGCCCGACGAAGGCCGCAGCAACATCGTCGACCTCGGCACGACGCTGCCGATCGCCAACGGCGCGCGCGCGAAGATCTCGGGCCCGATCGATGCCGACGGGTACATCGAGGCCGACACCATCGAGGTCGATGCGCCGGTCGCCGGCCCCACCATGAGCGCGCTCACCACCGCGACGCCGGCAGCGGTCACGACGGGGTACACGGTGGTCCCGCTGCAGTTCCCCAACAACGCCGTGGCGCCGTTCACGTACGGCGGCACGCCGTCGACCATCGCGACCATCCAGGCCAACGTATTCGGCGCGGCGCCGGCCAAGAGCGTCGCGGAATTTTACAAAGAGGTGTCGTTCGGCAACCAGCTCCTGTCCGGCATCGTCGCCGCCGATCCGGTCAACGGCTGGTATCGCGCCACCGTGGCGCGCCCGACGTCCTGCGGCACGAGCGCCCAGCTCAACGCGGTGCTCAGCACGATCGAAGGGCAGGCCACGGCGCTCGTCGGCAGCAGCGTCCTCAGCTCGCGGCCCGGCATCCTCTACATCTCCGATTCGCTGCCGTGCGGCTGGTCGGGCCTGGGCTACATCGGGTGGAGCCGTGCGTACACCAACGGCTCGTCGAGCCTGCTGGTCGTCGGCCACGAGCTCGGGCACAACTTCGGCCTGTATCACGCGGGCAGCGTGCGCTGCGCCAGCGGCGTCACGATCGCGCCCTCGGGCTGCTCGGTCAGCGAGTACGGCGATCCGTTCGTGATCATGGGCAACCAGAGCGCCGGCCACTTCAACGCGTACCAGAAGGACGTGCTGAGCTACATCGCGCCGTCGACGGTGATCGATCACGCGGGCGGCACGGCCACGTACACGCTCGGCCCCATCGAGACGGCGGGCCAGGCGCAGTACGCGATCCGGATTCCGACCAGCATCGCCAACCGCACGTACTGGGTCGAGTTCCGCCGGCCGCTCGGCTTCGACACGGCGGTCCCTGCCGCCATCGGTGCGCAGGTGCGCGTGTCGGTCCCGTTCGAGAACAACGGCTCGTTCACCGGGATGTACGACGACACGCAATTCCTCGACATGACGCCGGCCGACGCGAGCTTCTCCAACGGCTCGCTCGCGGTCGGCAGCACGTTCACGGATCCGGCAACCAACGTGTCGATCCAGGTGGTGGCGGGCACCGCGACCGAGCTCACCGTGAAGGTCAGCACCGGTGGCATCACGTCGTCGTCGACGACGCTCGGCGCGTCGGCCAATCCGTCCACGCAGGGCCAGCAGGTGACGTTCACCGCGTCCGTCACGGGCACCGCGCCGACGGGCAGCGTCGCGTTCAGGGACGCGGGCACCAATCTCACCGGCTGCGCCACCGTCGCACTCGTGGGCAGCGGCGACACGCGCACCGCAACCTGTGCGATCTCGACGCTCGCCACCGGCGCGCACAGCATCACCGCCGTATACACGGGTGACGCCGGCAACAGCGGCTCGACGAGTGCCACGCTCACGCAAACCGTGAAGTCCGCGTCGACCACCACCGTGTCGAGCTCGCAGAATCCGGCGACCGCCGGCAGCACCGTCACCTTCACGGCCACGGTGAACGGCACGGCGCCGAGCGGCAACGTGGCGTTCACCGCGGACGGCACCGCGATCGGCGGTTGCGCCGCGGTCCCGCTCACCGGCAGCGGCAGCCCGCGCATCGCGACCTGCTCGACGACGGCGTTGGCCGCCGGCTCGCACGCGATCGTCGCGAGCTACGCGGGCGACTCCGCCAACGCCGCGTCGGCGAGCGCGGCGCTCACGCAGACCGTCAACACCGGCGCCACCGGCACGACCACGACGCTCGTGAGCTCGCTCAATCCGTCCAACCCGGGCAACAGCGTCACGTTCACGGCGACCGTGAACGGCAACCTGCCGACCGGCAACGTCGCCTTCAACGCCGACGGCGCGGCCATCACCGGCTGCAGCGCGATCGCGCTGGCGGGCTCGGGCAACACGCGCACGGCAGCCTGCATCACTACCGCGCTTGCCTCCGGCGCACACGCGATCACGGCGACGTACGCGGGCAATGCGCAGAACGCGTCGTCGACGAGTCCCACGCTTACGCAGACGGTCACCGGCGGCACGCCCGCGGCGCCGACCGCCACGTCGGTGGTCACGAGCAACAACCCGTCGCCGCAGGGCGCGGCCGTCACGTTCACCGCGACGGTGACCGCATCGCCGGCCGTGAGCGGCGGCACCGTCGCGTTCACGACCGAGGCCGGCACCGTCCCGGGCTGCGGCGCAGTGGCGATCGTCGCCGCGGGCGCGCAGCGCACGGCCACGTGCACCACCAGCGTGCTCATGCCTGCGGCGTACGGCGTCGTCGCGAGCTACAGCGGCGACGGCAGCCACCTGCCGTCGACGAGCCCGATGATCCTGCAGGTGATCCCGCCGCCGGCGATCGGCAACAGCGTGCAGTTCGCCTCTTCCGCGTATGCGGTCAACGAGGCGGCCGGCACCGTGACGCTGGTGGTGACGCGCATCGGCGACGTCGCGGCACCCGCCACGGTCAACTACGCGACCGCCGGCGGCAGCGCGGCGGCGGACATCGACTTCACGTCGCGCGCCGGCACGCTGTCGTGGGCCGCGCACGATGCGAGCAGCCGCCTCGTCACGGTGCCCATCGTCGACGACGCGCTCGGCGAGTCGAGCGAGACGTTCACGGTGACGCTCGCGAGCCCGGCCGGCGCGACGCTCGGCGCCAACGCCACGACCACGGTCACGATCTACGACAGCGAGAACAGCACGCTCGCGATGCCCGGCACCGCGACGATCGTGCAGAACCCGTACGGCACGATGTCGGTGACCGGCGCGACATTGTCGGGCAACCTCATCACGGGGCTCGCGCGCAGCGCCACGATCCGCCTGGGCAGCACGCCCGGCACGACGGGCTCGTTCGCGCGGCTCGACTTCCAGGGCTTCGACATCGGCGCGGGCAACACGCTCGTGATCCAGTCGGGCGCGGCCGGCCAGACCGTGTACCTGCACAACGCGGGCGCGAGCGTCGCGGCCATCACCGGCGCGCTCGTCGTCCAAGGTGCGAACGGCGCGCCGCCGCCCGCGGTGGTCATCGAGAGCGAGCCGGGCCTCACGGTCAACGCGGCCGGCAGCATCGCCGCACCGGGCGGGCTCGTCGTCGACACGCTGGGCACGCCGGCGACCACGGGTGGCAACGTGCAGAACCAGGGCGTCATCGACGGCGGCGCGACGTTGCGCATCGACGCGGCGAAGGTGAACGGCGGCGGCCGCTTCGTGGGCAACGCCATCGCCTTCGCGACGTTCGGCAATCTCAACAACCCGGTCAACGGCACGCACTACCTCGCGAACGGGCTGCAGCTCTATCCGTCCGCCGGCACGACGGTCGCGCTCGCGGTGTCGGGCTTCGGCCTGGCGCCGCAGTTCATGAACCTCACGGTGAACGGCAACGCGACGTACGCGATGCCGTCGCTGTGGCCCGCCTCGTCGACGATGCCCGCGACCAACCGGCCGGTGCTCGCGGGCCAGTCGCGCGCGGCGGGCGTGCCCGATCCCGCGTTCGGCGGCGGCAGCATCATCGTGCAGGCGACGGGCAACCTCACGCTCGACGGCGGCGCCAGCGCCGACCTCGTGTTCCCGGGCGGCATCGCGATCAAGGCGGGCGGCACGCTCGACACGCGCGGCACGGCGATCGACAACGCGTGGACGACGTCGGGCCAGGCGTTCCAGGGCGTGTTCTTGGAAGCGGCGCAGATCGTCGACAGCAGCGCGGCCGCGGCGCTGGAGATCCGCACCAACAACAAGAACTGGGCGAACTTCGGCGTGCGCCCGGCCCCGCCGGTGAGCACGTGGACGCTGCAGGCGCAGCCGAACGGCGCGCAGGCGTTCGTCCCCGCCGCCGCAGTCGCACCGCACCTCAACCTCTACTCGATCGAGACCGAAGCGGGCGCCGCCGGCCAGTGCTGGACATGCCTCGTCAACACGCAGGTGGTCGACCTATCGGCGCCGTGACATGCGAAAGATCTCCGACACGCAAGCTCGAGGGTCTGACCCCGAACCTTAAGGGTCTGACCCCTGAGCTTAAGGGTCTGACCCCGATCCTGTCGCTGCCGGCCGCTTCGGGATCGTGATGCGCGCCGGCGCCTTCGGCGCGGGCGGCGCGGGCCGGTACAGCGCGTAGAACTGGTCGACGAGCTTCACGAACGCCTGCGTCTCGGGAAACGGCGGCACGCGGTTGTCGAAGCGCTGCACGACGCCCTCGCCCGCGTTGTAGGCCGCGAGCGCGAGCGGCACGTCGTTGCCGAAGAGCGCGAGGAGATCGCGCAGGTAGCGCGTGCCGATGCTCACGTTGATCGCCGGATCGCGCAGCTTCTGGTCGAGCGTGCGCTTCGCGTCGCCGGTGACGCCGTAGCGCTCCGCGGTGTCGGGAATCACCTGCATCAGCCCGATCGCGCCCTTCGCGGACACCGCGTTCGGCTCGTACGCGGATTCGACCGCGACCACCGCCTTCACGAGCGCGAGGTCGAGCCCGTGCAACTGCGAGAAGCGCGCCAGCAGCGGCTCGTAGCGTGCGACGTTGGGGTGCCCGTCGACACGGCGGAAGATCGCGCTCGCCTCGAACTGCGCATCGACAAGCGGCACCGCCGCCGGCGCCACGTCCGCACTCGAACGTCCGCGATAGAAGAGCTGGTAGCGCTCGTCGAGCTTGCGCGTCGCCACGTGCGGACGGCCGTTCTCGTCGACGTAGCCCCACACGTCGGCATGCGCGGCCGCGCTCGCGGCCAGCGCAAAGGCGAGTGCCGCGAGCGAATGCAGGAGAATTGGTGAAGGAGAGAAGGACATCGCGCGCAGGCTGCGCGCGATGATAGCAAGCGGGTGCCCCCCACCTTGACTACGAACCACTTCGCCATGCCGGGCGCGGCAGGGGGCACCGAGAATTTACGACCAAACGCCGCGAAAGCCTTGCACTGACGTTCAAGCGCTTACCCGCCGCGCGACGTGCAATGCACGCACGATGCGCGGCGCGCGCAGGCTAAGCGCGATGCGAAGCGCGTGCCGTGGCGAGGCCAACCTTCGCACCACGCGCGGCACGGACGTTCGCGTCGACGCGAACGCGCACGCCGCCGCGCGCTACGCGTCCTTCGTCGCGTCCTCGAGTACCGCGAGGCGCTCGCCGAGCTCGATCAGGAGGCCGCCGGCGTACTCGCCGATCTGCCGGCTGCTGTTGCCGAGCTCCTCGACCATGATGTCGTACAGGTCGCGGGCGTGGCGCACGACTTCCGCGAGCGGCGCGCCGAACTCGCCGGCGGCCACCATGTCCTGCGCTTCCTGGATCACGTCGACGAAGGCGCCGGACACGTTGGCGAGGTAGACCGGATCGGGCGTCATGGGTGGGCTGTCCATCACCGTATGGCCTTCCATAGGCCGGACGATCGCCGGCGGAAGTTCGATGGTAGACCCTCACCGGGCGCGCTGTCACCCTCGACGATGGCCGAGGTGTTTTCCCCGATGGACGTTCAGCGCGTCCAGGGCGGCGCGGCGTCGCGGTCGATCCCGTAGCGGGCCAGCGCCGATTCCAGCCGCTCGCGGCCCCCTGTCGTTTCTGCCAGCGCCGCCAGCGCGGCGACCGTGATGTGGTGCCGGTCGACCTCGAAGAAGCGGCGCAGGGCGCGGCGGGTGTCGCTGCGCCCGAAGCCGTCGGTGCCGAGTGCCGTGAACGGCGCCTGCACGTAGGGCGCGACGAGCTCGGCGTACGCCCGCACGTAATCGGAGGCGGCGACGATGGGCACGTCGCCCGCCAGCAGCGTCGCGACGTGGCTCGTGCGCGCCGGCGCGAGCGGATGCAGGCGGTTCCAGCGCTCGACCTCGCGCGCGTCGCGGGCAAGCTCGGAGAAGCTCGTAATGCTGAACACCTCGCTGCCCACGCCCCAGTCCGCCGCCAGCAATTCCGCGGCGCCGAGCGCCTCGCGCAGGATCGTCCCGGAGCCCAGGAGCCGCACGCGGCCCTGCCCACCGTCGAACGCCGCGAACCGGTAGCCGCCGCGCACGATCGCCTCCGCCGCGCCCTCGGGCAGCGACGGCTGCGCGTAGTTCTCGTTCATCACGGTGACGTAGTAGAACTCGTCGACCTGCCGCTCCATCATCTGCCGCATGCCGTGATCGAGGATGACCGCGAGCTCGCCGGCGAACGCGGGATCGTACGCGCGGCAATTCGGGTTCGTCGCCGCGACGACGTGGCTGGTGCCGTCCTGGTGCTGCAGGCCCTCGCCGCCGAGCGTCGTGCGGCCGGCCGTGGCGCCCAACAGGAAGCCGCGCGCGCGCTGGTCGGCGGCGGCCCAGATCAGGTCGCCGACGCGCTGGAAGCCGAACATCGAGTAGTAGATGTAGAACGGCAGCATCGGCCGTCCGTGCACGCTGTAGGAGGTGGCAGCGGCGATCCACGACGACAGCGCGCCGGCCTCGGTGATGCCCTCCTCCAGCAGCTGCCCGTCGCGCGCCTCGCGGTACGCAAGCATCGAATGCGCGTCCTCGGGCTCGTAGAGCTGCCCCTGCGGCGCGTAGATGCCGACCTGGCGGAAGAGGTTCGCCATGCCGAAGGTGCGCGCCTCGTCCGCGACGATCGGCACGATCGCGGGCCCGAGCGTCCTGTCCTTGAGCAGGTTGCCCAGCAAGCGCACCGCCGCCATCGTCGTCGACATCTCCTTGCCGTCGGCCGCGATCGCGAAGTTCGCATACGCTGCCAGCGGCGGCACGGGGACGGGCGGCGCCTCGCGCCGGCGCCTCGGCAGGAAGCCGCCGAGCGCCGCGCGCCGCTCGCGCAGGTACGTCATCTCGCGGCTGTCCGCCGCCGGCTTGTAGAAGCGCAACGAGGCGAGATCGTCGTCGGTGAGCGGCAGCGAGAAGCGGTCGCGGAACGCGCGCAGCGCATCGACGTCGAGCTTCTTCTGCTGGTGCGCCGTCATGCGCGACTCGCCCGCCGCGCCCATGCCATAGCCCTTCTTCGTCTTGGCGAGGATGACGGTGGGCTGCCCGCGATGCGCGCGCGCCGCGCGGAACGCCGCGTGCAGCTTGCGGAAGTCGTGGCCGCCGCGCGTGAGGCCGTCGATCTCGGCCGGCGTCATGTGCGCGACCAGCGCCTGCAACTCGGGATCGAGGTTGAAGAAGTGGTCGCGGTTGTAGTCGCCGTCGTTGGCGCCGAGCGTCTGGTACTGGCCGTCGACGGTGGCGGCGAAGCGGCGCAGCAGCGCGTGATGCGTGTCGCGCGCGAAGAGCGCGTCCCAGTCCGAGCCCCACAGCACCTTGATCACGCTCCAGCCCGCGCCCGTGAAGAGCGCTTCCAGCTCCTGGATGATCTGCCCGTTGCCGCGCACCGGGCCGTCGAGCCGCTGCAGGTTGCAGTTGATGACGAACGTGAGGTTGTCGAGGCCCTCGCGCGCCGCGAGCGTGAGCGCGCCGACCGATTCGGGCTCGTCCATCTCGCCGTCGCCGAACACGCCCCACACGTGGCGGTCGGAGGCGCCGACGAGCCCGCGGTGCTCGAGGTAGCGCATGAAGCGCGCCTGGTAGATCGCGCTGATCGGGCCCAAGCCCATCGAGCCCGTGGGAAATTGCCAGAAGCGCGGCATGAGCCATGGGTGCGGATACGAGCACAGGCCGTTGCCGCCGACTTCCTGCCGGTAGTGCGCGAGCTCGTCCTCGGAGAGATCGCCCTCGAGGAACGCACGCGCGTAGACACCGGGCGCGGAATGCGGCTGGAAGAACACGAGGTCGCCGCCCTGCGCCTCGCTCTCCGCGCGGAAGAAGTGGTTGAAGCCGACCTCGAAGATTTCCGCGGCCGACGCGTAGCTCGCGATGTGCCCGCCCAGCTCGCCGTACGCCTGGTTCGCGCGCACGACCATCGCGAGCGCGTTCCAGCGCATGATCGCCGTGATGCGCTGCTCGAGCGCGAGGTCGCCCGGGTACGGCCCCTGCTGCGCGAGTGGAATCGTGTTCTGGTACGCCGAGTGCGGCGCCTCGAGCTGCACGAGGCCCAACTCCTGCGCGTGCTCCTGCAACTGGCGCAGCACGAACAGCGCGCGCTCCGGACCGCCGTGGCGGACGAGGCCGCCGAGCGCATCGCGCCATTCCTGCGTCTCGCGCGGATCGGTGTCGCCGGAAGCGATGGGTTCGTCGGGCAGGGGCTCGAGCATGGAAGGACTCGCGGGATGCAGCGGAGGGACGATTGTGCGCCGGCGGACGCGCGGTCGTCCGCTGCGGCAGGGTGATGTTCAGTCGAGGCGGAACACGCTGCGCATGCGCGCGAGCGATTCCGCCTCGAACGCGGGATCGGGCTTGCAGTAGACGCCGATGCGGCGCGCCGGCTGCACGCCCGCGCGCCGCAGGCCGGCGAGCATCTCGCCGGTCTTCACCGCAGTAGCGACGGTGTCGAGGACGAGCGCGCCGTCGACCTGCGTGAGGCCCGCGCGATGCGCGAGCGTGGCGTAGAACGCCGGCCCGGGGACGATGACCGAGGCGCCGTCGGCGATCGCGCGCCGCGCCTGCGCGACGAACTTCTCGATCAGCGGCTCGGGCCGCGTAAGCGCCTGCGCGATCTCCTCTTCCGACGCCGGCACGACGTACGGCCCGCGCAGGTAGCGCGACTGGCAGCCGTAGCGCTCGACCTGCTCGCCGTACACCTCGACGAATGCGCTCGAGCTCGTCACCGTCGCGAACAGGCGGCCCATCGTCATCGCCATCCGGTACGACGCCTCGCTGATCCCGACCACGGGGATGTCGAGCATCGCCTTGCCCTCGGCGAGCCCGACGTCGAGCGTGCAGCCGATGACGAACGCGTCGTAGCCCTCCTCCTGCGCGCGCCGCATGTTGGCGAGCGTCTGCACGTTCTGGTAGTACTGCAGCGACTTCCAGTTCTCGATGTCGCGCACCATCACCGGGATGCCGGTGACGTAGACCTCGGTGTCCGGATGCAGCACGTTGCGGCACTGCGCCTCGAGCGTGCGGCCGTATTCGTCCCACATCGGCTCGTAGCGGTAGCCCGATGCGCTCTGGTACCAGATCTTCACGGCAATCTCCTGGTCGGCACTGGTCTTCGCCTCACGCACCAGGCGCTTCCCATGCGATTCACCGACGCCATACGGCGGGCGCGGAAGTCGTCAGAATTGCGAGCGTCGGTCACGCCTCATTCCGCCTTGATCGCCGCACCCTTGACGATGCGGCCCCATTTTTCGTATTCGCTGTCGAGGTACGTGCGGAACTGCGGTGCAGATTGGGGCATCGCATCCAGGCCGTTCTTCACGAGCGTCTCGCGCACCTGCGCGTCGTTGAGCACCGCGTTGATCTCCCGGTTCAGCAGCGTCACCACCGGCTCGGGCAGGTTGGCCGGTCCGAGCACGCCGAGCCATACGCCGGCGACCATCGGCATGCCCTGCTCGGCGAACGTCGGTGCGTCGGGTGCGCCGGGAAAGCGCTTCTCCGCAGCGACCGCGAGGAGCTTCACCTTGCCGGCCTTCTGGTTGGGCTCGGCGAGCGTGAGCGGCACCATCATCGCGTCGACCTGCCCGCCGATCACCGCCGAGATCGCGGGGGCTGCGCCCTGGAACGGCACGTGCAGGAGATCGACCTTCGCGTCGGCCTTGAGCAATTCCACCGCGACCTGCGACGAGCTGCCGACACCCCACGACGCGAACGTGAGCTTGCCGGGCTTCTCCTTCGCGAGCGCGACGAACTGCGGCACGGTTGTAGCCGCCACCGACGGCGTGACGATCAGCGCGTAGCTCACGTAGCCGATCATCGCGACCGGCGTGAAGTCGCGCCGCGCGTCGTAGCGAATGTTTGCGTACACGTGCGGATTGATCGAGTGCGTGTCGGCGACCGCCATGATCAGCGTGTACCCGTCGGGGGCGGACTTCGCGACGAGCTCGGAGCCGATCATCCCGCTGGCACCCGGCCGGTTGTCGACGACGACGGGCTGTTTCAGGCGCTCGCCGAGCCGCGTCGCGATCACGCGCGCGATGACATCCGTGGATCCGCCCGCCGGGTAGGTCACCACCAGCTTGAGCGGGCGGTCGGGAAACACCTGTGCGACCGCCATCGTCGCGAGCAGCGTCCCCGCCGCGAGGGCGGTACACGCGAGCCTGCGGATGCCGCGCCGCAGCGCGTCGTTGCCATTGCGCATCTTCTCCTCCTTCGTTGGCGCGGCCTCGCCCGGGCCGCGTCCGCCTCAATGCCCGTGGGCGGTGCCCGCCGTCTCCAGCAGCCGGCACCAGCAGCCCGAATCCCCGCAGCCCTCGCTCGCGACGTCCTCCGCGGCGACGCGTCCGTGCTCGATGTTCACCGCGACGTCGTGGCTCGGGTACAGCCGGAAGCGCGGCGCGGACTGCAGCACGCGCTTCAGCGCCGCCTTCTCGCTGCGTCGCGGCACCACGTGATTCGCCGACACGACGGGATCCGCGTCGAGCGTGGTGGGCGCGAGGAGCTGGAAGCGCACGCTGTAGACCAGGTCGCCGCAGAAGCACGCGAGGCCGTCCGGCGTGTCGACGTACACCACCATCGAGCCCTCGGTGTGCGCGCCGGCGGCGACGCAGCGGATGCCCTCGGCGATCGTCTCGCCGCCGGTGAGCCCGAGGTCGAGCAGGCGCAGCGCGCCCCGCGTGTGCAGGCGATCGACGAAGTGCTTGATGTCCTCGGGCGGATACGACGGACCCGACAGGCCCGACACCGCGTACTCGAGCTCGCGCCGGTTGACCACGGCGGTGGTCGCCATCGGGAACTGGTCAGTCTGCCCGGCGTGGTCGATGTGCAGGTGTGTGTGCAGCACGTAGCGCACGTCGCCGGGCTCGAGGCCGTGCAGTGCCAACTGCCGCACGAGCCGCTGGTCGGGCGCCTCCACGCCGGCTGCGCTGTCGCCGAGGCGTTTCAGGATGTCGGGATGACGAAAGCCGGTGTCGATCACGATCGCCTCGTTGCCGCGCAGCAGCAGCCACCCCTGCACCGGCACGCGCACGAGCCCGTTGCCCGACGCGTTGGCGATCATGCGCCGGCGATTCAACTCGACCGCGCCGAGGTCGAGCGTGCGCACGGTCCAGCTCATGGCGCACCCCGCGGCTCGAGACCCAGCCCCAGCACGCCGGGATTCAGCGTGTGCGCCGGGTCGACGACGTCCTTGATGCTCTCCAGCACCGACCACGCGGTCTCGCCGGCGAGCGCGTCGCGGAACGGATACGCTTTCGCCCACTGCACGTGCAGCGAGCCCATGTCGCGGAACATGCGCGTGAGGCGATAGCGGAAGTCGATCGCGGCCGCGGTCCTCTCGGGATTCTCGGTGATGCCCAGCGTGCGCTGCTTGCGGTCCTCGGTCGCGTAGTGCATCCGGTACGGACCGAGCGGACGCTTCCACGAGATCACGGGCTCGATGCCCCAGAAGTGCCCGTGCAGCAGCGCGTTGCAGGTGATGCGGATGCCGTGCTTGTCGAGCAGCGCCTGGTGGTCGCGCACGAACTGCTCGAACGCCTGCATCGCCGCCACGGCCTTCGACGCCTGGAACTTCGCGTTGACCGGGAACGTGACCTCGCCGTCGCGGTTGGCCATGATCTCGCCGACGTTCACGTAGGGCCCGTAGCGCAGCCCGAACGGGATCGTCGTCGGCAGCTCGCGCGCGCCGAAGTGCCGGCAGATCGCCGCGATGCGCTTGCGCATGCGGTCGGCGGCGGCCTGGTCCGCCGCTTCCGCGACGTAGTACATCGCGTTGGGCAGGCCCTTGAGGAACCCGAGGCCCGACGGATGCCACGCGCGCAGCAGGTTGCGGTACGCGCGCAGCTTGTCCGGGTTGTCCGCGAGGAACTTGCGCACCATCGCCTGCTTCGCTTCCTTCGGCGGCGGCGGATGCTGCGCGTAGTCGTCGAGGTAGCGCCCGTCGAACGCGAACGCCTCGGTGTGCAGGCCCGTCTGCGCCAGCGCGGCCTGCGCGCGCACGAGCGACACGCGGTCGGGGAACGTCACGCAGCCGAACGACATCTTCGGCCACGGCTCGAGCAGGAGGTGCACCTTGGTCTTGATGCCGAACGCGCCCGAGTCGCACAGGAACATGCCCGTGAGATCGGGGCCGTTGTAGCGGTAGAACGGCGCGGTGTTCTTCGTCGCCCACGAGCCCGTCTTCAGTATCCGGCCGTCGCCCAGCACGACTTCGAGCCCCAGCACGTGCTCGGCCAGCGTCATGCGCCCCATGCCGGTCGCGTTCTGCGAGAGGCCGCCGCCGACGGTCGCGAAGTTGCCGGACAGGGTGCCGAGGTACGGCACGCGAAAGCCCGTGTCGCGCAGCGCGGCGCGCAGGTCGACCCAGCGCACGCCCGTCTCCAGCGTCACGTAGCGATCGACGACGTTCACCTCCAGCACGCGGTTAAGGCCGCTCGCGTCGACGATGATCGTCTCGGCGCGCACCGGCACATGGCCCTTGGTGTACGACATGCCGCCGCCGCGCGTGTTGACCGCCACCCCCGCGGCACCCGCAGCCTTGACGATGGCGGACACCTGCTCGGCGCTGGTGGGCCGCACGACCGCCAGCGCGATCGCACCGCGCTCCTCGGAGAAGTCGAGCGAGTAGAACTCGCGCTGCGCCGGGTCGGTGAGCACCGCGTCCCGCCCGACGATGTCGGCCAGCGCGCGGACCAGCGCGGAATCGGTCGTCGTCCGCTCGAGCACCTGTCCTTCGTCCATGTCCATCCTCCTCGGCCGCGCCGTCACGCGACGCGGCGCAGCCTGCCGCCCACGATCCACTCGCGCAGCACCGCGCGCTGCACCCGGTTGGTCGCGGTCATCGGCAGCTCGTCCGCCGTGTAGATCGACTTCGGCATCTTGAAGCCCGCGAGCCGCGTGCGCATCTCGGAGAGCACCGTCTGCCAGTCGACGACCGGCGTGCCCACCACCACGGCCGCCGCCACCTCGTCCAGGCGCGGGTCGGGCACGCCGAGCACGCACACCTGCTGCATGCGGCAGGCATCGCGCAGCACCTGCTCCACTTCGGCAGGGGCGAGGTTCTCGCCGCCGACGCGGATGATCTCCTTCAGCCGCGCGATGTACGTGAGGACGCCGTCGCCGTCCATGCGGCCAAGGTCGCCCGAGCGTAGCCAGCCGTCGGCGGTGAACGCCGCCGCCGTCGCGTCGGGCCGGTTGAAGTAGCCCGTGGTGAGCGTGGCCCCATGCATCTGGATCTCGCCGGTGGCGCCTGCGGGCAGCACCGCGTCCGTCGCGGGATCGGCGATGCGCACGCGGTTGCCCGGCTGCGGCCGGCCGTTGGCGGACAGGCGCAGCTCGTCGGCGTCGTCCGGGTACCACATCGTGAATTGCCCGCACGTCTCGGTCATGCCGTAGATGTTCGACACGCCGGGGATGCCGAGCTCGTCGCGGATGCGCGCGAGGTAGTCGCGCGTGCCGAGGTCGTGCGTGACCTGCATCGTCGCGAGCTTCGCCCGCGCGCGCTCCGTGCCGAGCGACAGGACGTCGCGGAAGTACACCATGTGCGAGACGTCGCAGCGGTGGCGTTCGACGATGTCGAGGAAGCGCTCCGGATCCCACGCCGGCATCGCGTGCAGCGTGCAGCCCGCGAGCAGGCACACCGTGATGGCGTGCATCGTGCCGCTGCAATGGAAGAACGGCGCGCCGCTCACGAACCGCGTGTTGGGCGTGAGCCGCTGGCAGCGTGCGACGTACGCAGCGGTCTGCAGGTAGGCCGCGCTGGTGAGCAGCGCCCCCTTCGGCAGCGCCGTCGTGCCCGACGTGTACTGGATGCACAGCACGCCGTCACGCGCGGCGGCAGCGCGCGGCGGCAGCGGCCGGCCCGGCGCGTGAACGGGCCACGACGCCGGATCGTCGCCGGCGGTCGCATCGATCACCACGAGCCCCTCGTCGAGCTGCCCGGCCACGGCGAGCGCCTCGTCGAGGTACCGGCGCTTGCGATACCGCTGCACCGTGACCAGCGCGCGGGCCTGCACGTCGCGCAGGATCGCCGCGAGCTCCGGCGGCGTGAGGCGCGTATTGACCGGCACCGCGACGGCGCCGAGCGCATTGAGCGCGACGAACGACGCGACCCACGCGTGGGAATTGCCGGACCACAGCACGACGCGGTCGCCGGCCTGCACGTGGCGGCCGAGCATCGCCACCTGCGCATCCACCGCACGCGCGAGCTCGGCGAACGTCATGCTGCGCCCGTCGAGCACGAGCGCCGGCTTGTCCGCGTAGTGCGCGGCGTCGAAGCGCAGCAGCGCGGCGAGGTCGAGCCCGCGAGCGGGCATCACGTCAGTCATCGGCCGGCATCTCGACCGCCGCGTACGCGGGTTTCGGCACGAACGGATACGGCACGGCCGCGCCGCCCGGCAGCGGCAGCACGCCGATCGCGTAGCCCGCCGTGGAGACCGCGTCGTTCTGGTCGGTCAGCACGAGCTTCAGCACCACGAAGCCGTAGCCGTCGATCTCCTGCTTGCCCACGACGTCGCAATGGCCGCGGATGCTGTCGCCGGCCAAGTCCATCTTCTTGTAGCGGAAGCGGATCTTCCACAGCCAGCCGTCGATGCCCAGCGTGTCCTTGGCGAGCTGTGCCAGCACGTGCTGCTTCCACGACCCGTTGACCAGCAGCCCCGGCAGCTTGTCGTGCTCGGTGGCGAACTTGTGGTCGTAGTGGATGCGATGGAAGTTCTCCACCGCCGCCGACCAGCGCATGATGTGCGCGGTGGTCATCACGCCCTTGTCGAGCGCACCGGCGCGCGCGCCCACCACGACGTCGTTCCACGTGAGCGCCATGGTCACCTCCAGATCAGCGTCTGCCGGTTCACGAGCAGCTTCTCGCCGGCGTCGGTGGAGAACGTGGTCTCGATCGTGACCAGCAGCAGCGCGCCGCTCTTGCCCTCGCGCAGCCGCACGTCGGCGTAGCGCGCGTTGGCGACGCAACGCTCGCCGACCGCGAGGCAGCGGAAGAACTCGATCTCGTTGCCGCCGTTCAAGAGCCGCTTGAACGGCGACTCGATCGGCGTGAGGCCGAAGAACACGCCGTCGTTGCCGCCCGAGCCATCCGCATCCGGATCCTGGTGCAGCAGCGCGAGCGGATCGGCACCGCCCAGCGCAGGCCGGAACGCGTGCACGGGATAGAGCGGCGGCGCGACCGTGTTGCCGTACTTGGTGCCCTTCGCGTACTCGGCGTCGAGGTACAGCGGATCGGTGTCCATGATCGCCTGCACGAACCGACGCAGCGCGTCGCGCTCGAGCGGCATGCCGGCGACGAGCGTCGTGCCCGTCATGCCGACGTACCGGTCGAACGTGGCTTGCGTGACTTCCATGCCCTCGTCCCTCACGCCGGCTGCTGCGCGGCCTGCGCCTCGCGCGCCGCCCGCTCGCGGTAGCCGTTGAGATCGCCGCCGCGCATCACCTTGCCCGGCAGCGGCCGGCCGAAGATCTTCTCGGCTTCGCGCGCGACCTCGAGGAGCCGCGGCAGGTCGATGCCGGTCTCCACGCCGATCTCCTGGCACAGGTGCACGAGGTCCTCGGTCGTGATGTTGCCCGGCGCATCCTTGAAGCCGGCGTACGGGCAGCCGCCCAGGCCCGCGACCGCCGAGTCGAAATCGTCCACCCCCATCTCCATCGCCGCGAAGGCGTTGGCCAGGCCCAAACCGCGCGTGTCGTGCAGGTGCAGGTTGATGCGCTGCGCAGGCCAGCGGTCCTGCACCATGCCCACGAGGCGGCGGATCGACAGCGGATTCGCCCAGCCCATCGTGTCGGCGAGCTGGATGAGCCTGATGTCGCAGCCGTTGTCGCGCGCCATCTGCATCAGGCGCCCGATGAGGCCCACGACTCGCTCCGGCGGCACCACGCCCTCGTAGTTGCATCCGAACGCCGCCATCACGCTGACCTCGGTCGCCGGCACGCCGGCGTCCCGGAACGCGTCGACGCGCTTCTGCGTCTCGACGAACGTCTCGTCGATGGTGCGGTTGGTGTTCTTCTTCGAGAACGTCTCGCTCGCCGTGACCGAGAGGCTGCCCTCGACGTCGAGCTTGCGCGTGGCTACCGCGCGGTTCATGCCCTGCACGTTGAGGTACACCGAGGTGTAGCGCGTGCCCGGCACCTTGGTGATGCCCGCCACGACCTCCTCCGCGTCCGCCATCGACGGCACCCACTTCGGATTGACGAACGACACCGTCTCGATCTCCGGGAAGTGGCACTGCGACAGCATGTCGATCAGCCGGATCTTCTCCGCCGTGGGGATCGGGTTCTTTTCGATCTGGATGCCCTCGCGCGGGCCGACTTCGTGGATGGTGATGCGCTTGGGTAATGCCATGGAATGCTCCTTGCGGGGAATCGTGTTGCGCGCCGCGCGCCGCGCGCCGCGATGGGCGCCGGCGCGGTGCGCGCTAGCGCGCGATGCGGTCGAGCCCGTAGAACGCGAGGACCTGGTCGACGCGCTCCGCCGCCGGCTGCGCGCTCATCCAGCCGTGGCGGCTCTGCATGAGGCCGGTGGTGCGCCGGAGATCGACCAGCATCTCCGCCTGCTTCAGCGTGACGGCGAGGCCGTCGACCACCGGCACGTCGTCGACGCGCGCCACGCCGTTCACGGCGAGCAGGAGGTTGAGCGGCATCTCGCCCGGCACGATGACGTCCGCGCCCTGCCTGATGAGCGCGCGCGCCGCGGTCTCGAAGCGCGCGATCAGCGGCGCGGGATCGCGGAACGCGGGCAGCACGTCCTGGAACGTGAAGCCCACCGGCGCGATGCCCGCGCAGCGCGACGCGAGCCCGTACTGCGTCATCTGCTCGTGGAAGAGCGGGATCATGCGGTCGATGAACACGAGCAGGCCGAAGCGGTGGCCCAACTGGGCCGCGAGGTGGAAGCTCGCCTCGCCGTAGCCCGTCACCGGCACGTCGACCAGCGCGCGGATCTCGCGGATCAGCGGGTTGGGCAGCGTCGCCATCGCGAACGCGTCGAAGCCCGCGGCCTGCGCGCGCCGCGCCTGCACGATCCACTGCATGCCGTGGATCGTGAACAGCGGCCCGTACGCGAGGTCGGTCCCCGGGTAGTTCGACGGATACGTGCCCGGCAGGAGGCCGTGCAGCTCGACCTCCGTGTCCGGCCGCACGACCTTGCGGATGTGCGCGGCCATCGCCGCTTTGTAGTCGGGCAGGTCCTCGAGGACCGTGAAGCTCTGGTGCCAGATCTTCATGCTATTGGGGATTGATGCTGATGCCGGTGGCGTCGACGATCTTCTTGTAGCGCGCGCGCTCGTCGGCCATGAACGTCGCGAACTCCGCCGGCGTCTGCCCGCCCGGCACCACGCCCATGTTCTGGATGCGCTGCACGACGGCCGGGTCATTCAACGCCTGCGCCATCGCCTGCTGCAGCCTGTCGACAATGTCCTTCGGCGTGCCGGCCGGCACCATGAGCCCCACCCACGCCGAGCCGCTGTAGCCGGGCACGCCCGCCTCCGCCATCGTCGGGATGTCGGGGCGCAGCGGGAAGCGCTGCGGCGTGGTCACGGCGAGCGCACGCAGCTCGCCCGAGTCGATCTGCTTCTGCAGCGCGGGGAAGTACTCCATGCACCAGTCGAGGCGGCCGCCCAGGAGATCGATGAGCGCCGGCCCCGTGCCCTTGTACGGCACGTGCACGGCCTTGATGCCGGCGAGCGAGACGAAGAGCTCGCTCGACAGGTGGCTGAACGCGCCCACGCCCGCCGAGCCGAACGACATCGAGCCCGGCTTCGCCTTCGCGGCGGCGATGAGCTCCTGCAGCGTCCTGTACGGCGAGTCCTTGCGCACGACGATGGCGCCCGGGCCGCCGGCGATCATCGTCACCGCGGTGAGATCCTGGTCGACGTTGTACGGCACGTCCTTCTGCGCGACCGGGCTGATCGTGATCGGTCCGGGTGTGGCGGCGACGATCGTGTAGCCATCCGGCTTGGCCTTCACCACCTGCGACGTGCCGATCGTGCCGCCGGCGCCGCCGACGTTTTCGACGACGAACGACTGCCCGAGCCGCTTGGTGAGCTCGTCGGCGGCGAGACGCGCGAGGATGTCGGTGGACGCGCCGGGCGCGAACGGCACCACGATGCGCACCGGCTTGCTGGGATACGTCGCGGCCGTCTGCGCCGCGGCGAGCGAAGCCGCCAGCGCGATGCCGCACGTCAACGCGTACGCGAGTGTCTTCATCGTCGGCCTCACTCGGACTTGATGTTGGCGGCCTTGATGGTCGCGCCCCAGCGGTCGTACTCGGCGTCGAGGAACGTCTTGAACTCCGGCGCCTTCTTGGACTCGGGCTGCAGGCCGTTCTTGACCAGCGTCTCCTGCACCTGCGGGTCGTCGGCCACCGCCGCGATCTCGCGCGACAGCTTGTCGACGACGTCCGCCGGCGTCTTCGCGGGCGCGAGCACGCCGACCCACGGCGCGGAATTGAGCGGGATGCCCTGCTCGGCGAACGTCGGGATGTCGGGCGCGCCGGCGAAGCGCTTGGGCGCGGCGACACCGAGCGCGCGCACCTTGCCCGCCTGGTGGTTGGGCCACGCGAGCGTGAGCGGGACCATCATCGCGTCGACCTGGCCGCCGATGATCGCGGTCACCGCCGGCGCGGCGCCCTGGAACGGCACGTGCAGCAGGCTGATCTTCTCCTGCTGGTTCAGCATCTCCATCGCGACCTGGCTCGAGCTGCCCAGGCCGAACGACGCGTAGCTCATCTTGCCGGGGCTGGCCTTCGCGAGCGCCACGAACTCCTTCGCGCTGCTCGCCTTGACCGAGGGATTCACGATCAGCGCGAGCGGCAGGTAGCCGACCTGCGCGACCGGCACGAAGTCGCGCCGGGAGTCGTACGCGATCTTCGGGTACACGTGCGGGTTGATCGAGTGCGTGTCGGCCGCGGTGAAGATCAGCGTGTAGCCGTCGGGCGCGGCCTTGGCGACGAGGTCGGTGCCGATCTGCCCGCTCGCGCCGGGCTTGTTGTCGACGACCACCGGCTGCTTCAGGCGGTCGGAGAGACGCTGCGCGACCGCGCGCGCCATCACGTCGGTGGCGCCGCCCGGCGGGTAGGCCACGACCATGCGGATCGGGTGATCGGGATACTCGGCGGCCGCGGGCAGCGCCGCGCACGCCGTCGCGACGATGCAGGCGGCAGCCGCACCGCGCAGCGCGGCGGGCAGGAAGCGGGTCATGCGTCTCTCCTCCGGTGTCATCGGCCGCCGCTCGCCTCGACCCCGAGGCGGCGACAAGCTCGCATGCCGCACCGCTGCGCCGGAACCGGCGTCCCGGACGCCCGGTGCGAGCGAACGAGTCTACGCCGCCCGTGATGCACTTACAGTGGGGAACGGCCCCCTCAGTCATAAGCTTCGCTTATGCATCACGGGCAGCCGCGCGAGGGGCCTCGCGCGGGGTCGCGGCGGGACGCGCTAGACGCGCCGGCGGTGCCGCGCGACGACGACCGCCGCCACCATGCCCGCGGCCACCACGAGCGGCGTGGCCGACGCCGGGCCGAGCAGCACCGCGGCCGCGGCGCCGGCGGCATACGCGACCCACGCGCCGGCCAGGAGCGCGAGCGGCGCACGCTCGGCGGCCACGCGGCCGCGGGTGAACCGGACCAGCAGGTCGGCGTTCGCCTCCGCGATGCGCACCATCGTGCTCGTCACCACCACCGTCGACAGCGACACGCCGGCGAAGCGCGACAGCGCCGCCGCCTGCACCCCCATCGCGAGCGCGGTGACGCCGAGCGACAGCGCGCGGTCAGCGACCGCCACCGCGCAGAACGCGAGCAGCACGACTTCCACGACCAGTGGCAGCGTCGCGCGGCGGTGGCCGGCCGTCCACGCGACGCGCCCTACGAGCACGCCGGCGTAGAACCACGCGAGCATGAGCCCGCAGTCGAAGGCGCGCGCGAAGTCGCGCTCGGCGAGCGCGATGGCCATCAGCACGGAATTGCCGGTCATGTTGGCGGCAAAGGCGCCGTGGCGCACGAAGCCGACCGCGTCCACCATGCCGGCGGCCGCGCAGAGGAGGATGGCGCTGGCGAGGTCGATGCCGCCCGCGGGGGATGCGGTCGTGGGGCGCGCCGGCGCGTTCACGGCCCGACGCGCGACCGGGAGGGCGTCGCGGTCAGTGCTTGTCGCCCTTGTCCACCATGCGCAGCACCTGCTCGATGCGGAACGGCTTGCGCAGCACCGGCAGGTCGCGCGGCACGCCGTCCTCGGCGCTGGTGGGAAAGGCGGTCATGAGCGCGATCGGCATCCCGGGAAAGCGGTGCCGGACGACGCGCGCGAAATCGAGGCCGTCGACGTAGGGCATGCGGACGTCGGCGACGACGAAGCCGATGTCCGGATTGGCGTCGAGCGTGTCGAGCGCATCGCGCACCGAATGCGACGCGAGCGCCGGCTGCCCCTCCTGCTCGAGCAGCATCACCATCGACTCGGCGAAGTCGATGTTGTCGTCGACGATCAGGATTGGACGGTCGCCCATGGGCAGGGGAATGCGACTCGGAAGTCCATTCTAACCCCGCGCCGGGGCGCGTTGGAAACGCTTTTTGGAGGCGCCGCAGGCGAGGCAACGGGCGGACAGCGGTGAATCGATGCGAGCGCGACGCCACCCTGCGCCGCCTGCCTCGGGGCCGCCGCGCCGGACGCGCTTTACGCCATGCCCTGTTTTGGACATGATGGCGCGCATGAATCCCGCCCCTGCGCCGCTTGCGACCCGTGCCGCGTACGCCCTCGCGGGCCTCTGCGCCTGCGCACTCCTTGTTGCCGGCGCGACGTCGCCGGCCCATGCGCAGGCGAAGGACCCGGGCCCGGTGCGCAGCTTCGAGGTCACGCAGAAGGACGACGCCTTCATCGCCACCATCGTGATGTACACGCCGGCGCCGCTGGCGGTCGCGTGGAGCGTGCTCACCGACTTCGACAACATGAGCAAGTTCGTGCCCAACGTGAAGGAAAGCGGCGTCAAGGCGCGCGACGGCAACACGCTGACCGTCGAGCAGAAGGGCACTGCGCGCTTCGGCCTCCTGAGCTTCCCGTACACCAGCGTGCGGCGGATGGAGCTCGACCCGCAGAAGACCATCCTGTCGACGCAGGTGCAGGGCAGCATGAAGAAGGTCGTCTCGCTGATGCGGCTCTCGCCCGAGCCGACGGGCACGCGGCTCGACTACCGGATCGAGATCGTTCCGTCCGGCTTGGCGTCGACCGTGATGTCGAAGGAATTCCTCCGCAACGAGCTCACCGAGCAGTTCACCGCCATCGTCGGCGAGATGGGCAAGCGCGCGAAGCCGTAGCTCAGGCCCGAGGCATCTGCGTATGACGCGCCGGGCGCCTACGCGCCCTTCCGGCGACCGCCTACTGCGCGCTGGCTTCCCGCCGGCCTAACGTAGCGGACGTCCACCCCTCGCAGGAGCCTGCCATGGTGCGTCATTCGCTCGTCCTCGCATCGCTCGCAGCGTTGCTGTCCGGCGCCGCCGCCGCCCAGTCGATCGGCAGCATGACCTCGCCCTCTTCCGGCGCCGCGGCCGCGGGCGGCTCGCCGGTGGGCGCGCTCCTCCCGTCGAGCGTGCAATGGGGCTCGACCGCGCCCATCCAGCCCGGACACACGATCACCGGCGACCGCGGCACGTGGCGCCCGGGGCAAGGCTTCTTCCAGCCGTATGCGAGCGACGACGCGGCGCCCGCGCGTGAAGTGCGGCAGGCGCGCGAGGCGACGCAGCGCGACGACGTCGCGGATGCGCCGCGGACGGCGCGCGCTGCGCAGTAGGCTCCGCGCTCGCCGGCTTCCTGCCGGCATGATGCGGCGGCTGCGCTCCGGGTCGGACAAAGAGCGACGGCACAAACGGGCCGAGGCCGATGCGTGCGCCGCATCGTGCCCGCTACAGTCACAACCATGAAGCTCAAACCTCGCCTTCTCCCCTCGCTGCTGCTCGCGGCCGCGCTCGTGCCGGCGGTCGCCTGCGCCGAGCTCGCTGTCACGATCGGCGACGTCAACATGCGCGCGGGTCCGGACACTTCCTATCCCCGCGTGGCCACGCTCGGCCGCGGCGTCACCGTCGACGTCGTCGGCTGCGTCGAAGGATGGCAGTGGTGCGACGTGATCGTCGGCCCCAATCGCGGCTTCGTGGCCGCGAGCTACCTCTCGTACGGCCGCCCCAGCTACTCGGGTGCGCCGGTGGTGATCGCGCAGGGCGGCCCGACGCTCGGCATCCCGCTCATCGCGTTCTCGATCGGCAACTACTGGGACTCCTACTACCGCGGCCGCCCGTGGTGGAACGACCGCGAACGCTGGTACGCGCACCGCGTCGCGCCCGCCCCCGTGTGGCAGGGCCCGCGCGGCTACGCGTGGGGCCACGACGACCGGCGCTACAGCGAATCGCATCGCGACGACTGGCACCGCGACGACCACCGCGGCAATGCAGGCCGCGGCGAGCGCGACCGCAACGGCTACGCGCCGGGCCCCATTCCCGGTCCGTACACACGCTCCGAGGGCGGCCAGTGGGAGCGCCCGGGCGGCAACCGGCCCAACGACTCCTCGCATCCGAACCAGCAGCAGTGACGCATCGACTGCCGGCGCGCCCCGCACGCGTCAGCGCGCCGGCAGCCGGAAGCGCGCGAGGTTGATGTCTTCCTTGTTCGTCGAGTACACGACCAGCGCGACGTCGCCGGCCACCGCCAGGAACGGATACCCGTAGCGGCCGTGCTTGAGGTAGCCCGGCAACCGCGGCTCGCGCTGCGCATCGTCACCGACGACGTAATGCCTGTCGAACGTGACGCCGTCGTCGCTCAATTGCAGCACGACCGGCGTGCGCGGCGTGCGCGTCGACGGCGCGCTGCCCGCGGGCGCAGGCGCGGGGCAGTTCACGCAGAAAAAGCGGCCGTCGGGCAACCGCCCGAAGTGCGACCGCGAAACCGAATTGGTGAAGCCGGTGAGTCGCGGCCGCGACCACGTGGCACCCTCGTCGCGACTCTCCGCCACGCCGAGCCGCGTGCCGCTCTCGTTGCGCAGCATGAGATGCACGACGCCGTCGTCGGTCTGGTACGCGTTGGCCTCGTTGAAGTGATGCGCGAGCCCGAGCAGCGCCGCCCCGCGCTTGTGGCTGTACCAGTCGTCGAGGTAGCCCGCGGGCAGCCCCGGCAGCGCGCTGCGCCGCCAGCCGGCGAGGCCGTCGGGATCGTCGGTGATCGCGCACGTGAGATGCGCGGGCAGGATCAGACGGCCGCCGCGTGTGGCAAGCGGCGGCATGAAGCCGAACTGGTCCCGCACGACGGGCACCGGGTCCGACCACGTGCGGCCGCGATCTTCCGACACGCGCGCCTCGGTGCGCACGTCGAAGACGGAGTGCCCGCCCGCTGCCATCCGTTCCGCCTCGCGCGCCTTGTCGCGGTTGGCTTCGTAGCGCTCCCATTCGCCGTAGTACGCGACAAGGCGCGTGCCCGCGACGCGGATGCCCGACGACACCACGACGCTCGGCGCGAAGCGGCCGGGGCGCGACGGCGCGACGACGATCGGCGCGCCCCACGTGCGGCCGAGGTCGTCGGACGTCGCGAGCAGCATGCACTGCCCCGCTTCCTCCTCGTCCTTCGCGCACGACGACCACGTCGCGTAGACGCGGTTGCCGTCCCACGCGAGCTGCGCCTGGTGGTTGAACGCCCGTCCCTCGACGCCGCGGAAGACCGGCACGTGCTCGACGTCGAGGCGGGCCGATGTGACTTGACCCCAACGGTTGGTGATCGGCGACGTCGATTCGCCGGCGACGGTTTCGGTGGCCGCGAGCATCGTCAGTCCGCCGTGATCTTCGCGTCCTGGATGACCTTGCGCCAGCCCGCGATGTCGGCGTTGAGGAACGCGGCGAGTTGCGCCTGCGACATCGGCTCGGGGATGATCGCGCCCTGCGACGCGTAGCGCTCCCTGACGTCGGGCAGCGCGAGCACGTGGTCCACCTCCGCGCGGATCTTCTCGATGCGGTCGGCCGGCGTGCCCGCGGGCACGTACAGCATCGTCCACGTGAACACGTCGAAGCCGGAAAGGCCGAGCTCGGCGACGGTCGGCACGTCGGGCAGCGACGGCAGGCGCGTCGCGGTGGTGACGGCGAGCGCGCGCAGCTTGCCCGCCTTCACGTGCGGCGACGCGCTGACCACGCTGTCCATCATGATCGGCACGTGCCCGGCCATGACGTCGATCAGCGCGGGGCCGCTCCCCTTGTACGGGACGTGCAGCATGTCGATGCCGGCCTGCCGCTTGAACATCTCCATCCCGAGGTGCGACGGCGAGCCGTTGCCGATCGACGCGTAGTTGAGCTTGCCCGGCTGCGCCTTCGCCATCGCGATCAGGTCCTTGAGCGACTTCGCCGGGAAGTCGGGCGACACCACGAGCAGCAGCGGCGCCTTCGCGACCAGCGAGACCGGGATCGGGTCCTTGGCGGGATTCGGTGCCGGCGGCACCGGTGCGAACAGCAGGTTGCGATTGACGTAGCCGGTGATGAGCAGCGTGTAGCCGTCGCCCGCGGCCGCGGCCGCGTAGTCGGCGCCGAGCTGGCCGCTCGCCCCGGGCTTGTTCAGCACGACCACGGGCTGCTTCCAGTCGTCCGTCATCTTCTGCGCGATCACGCGCGTGACGAAGTCCGTGGTGCCGCCGGGGGCGTACGGAACGACGATGTCGAGCGGGCGCGACGGATAGGGCTGCGCGCCCGCGAGCGCGGCCACGGCCAGCAGCAGGAGCGCGAGCGCGGCGCGCGGGGTCGGCCAACGGTTCATGGGGAAGCCTCCTTGCAGGTGCCGGACGTCCGCCGGCTCGTCGTGCATCCTAGGACGACCCCATCGTTGCGTCCATTGCGATTTTCGTGGCAGATTCGTTACCCTTGGAGGCAACAACGATGGAGCCCGCCGACTTCCGCGTCTTTCTCACCGTCGCCGAGGAGCTCCACTTCGGCCGTGCCGCCGCGCGCCTCAACATCACGCCGCCGCCGCTCACGCGCCACATCCAGCGCATCGAGCGCGCGCTCGGTGCGCGCCTTTTCGACCGCACGCGGCGCAGCGTGACCCTCACCGCGGCCGGCGCGGCGCTGGTCGGCGAGGCGCGACGGCTCCTTGCGCAGCTCGAGGCGCTGCCCGGCCACGTGCGGCGCGCGGCCGGCGGCGACACCGGCACGCTGCGCGCCGGCGTCATCAGCGCCGCGCTGTTCTCGCAGGCGCGCGTGCTGCAGGCCGCGCTGCGCAAGGCGATGCCGCGCGTGCACGTCGAGTGGCACATCGAGAGCTCCGCCGACCAGGTCGAGGCGGTGCGCCTCGGGCGCCTCGACCTGGGCTTCGTGCACACGCCCATCGAGCATGAAGGCCTTGCGTTGCGGCGCGTGATGCGCGAGCCGCTGATCGTCGCGCTGCCGGCGGGGCATCCGCTGGCGAAGCGGCGGACCATCCCGCTGCGTGCGCTCGAGGATGAGGTGTTCGTGGTCGCCACCCGCGAGCGCGTCCCGAGCTACTACGACCGCTTCGTCGCGGCGTGCCACGCCGCGGGCTTCGAGCCGAAGCTCGAGCACCAGCGGCAGACGATGATCAACTTCCTGGGCCTCGTCGCGATCGGCGCCGGCGTGACCGTGGTCCCCGCGTCGGTCGCACGCATCGCCGTCGACGGGACGACGTACGTCCGCCTGTCGGGCGACGTGCCCTACTCCGAGCTGTCGGTGGTGTGGAGTCCGGGCAACACGTCGCCGGTGCTGGCGCGGGCGTTGCGGCTGGTGATCCCGCGACGGCGGTGACAGCGTCACGCTGCCGCACGGCGTTGACCCCGCCAACCCACCCTCGCATACTCGACTGGATTCCACCGATTCACGAAGGGCTCCCGCCATGTCCGCGCACCGCTCGCTCGCCTCCTCCCTCCTCGCCCGCTGCAGCCGCGCACTGGCCGTGGCGTGCGTGGCGCTCGTCGCAACCGTTGCGGCGGCGCAGCCCTATCCCACCAAGCCGATCCGCCTCATCGTGCCGTTCCCGCCGGGCGGCGCCACCGACATCGTCGGCCGCGCGTTCGCGCAGAAGCTGTCCGAGCAGCTCGGCCAGCCGGTGATCGTCGACAACAAGCCGGGCGCGGGCGGCACCATCGGCTCCGACCTCGCGGCAAAGGCGCCCGCCGATGGCTACACGCTGCTGATGGCCACCACGAGCACGCATTCGATCGCGCCGTCGCTGTACGCAAGCCTGCCGTACGATCCGCTGCGCGACTTCGCGCCAGTGGCGCACATCGCGGATTCCACCAACGTGCTCGTCGTCGGCGCGACCGTTCCCGTGAAAGACGTGCGCGAGCTCATCGCGCTCGCCAAGTCACAGCCGGGCAAGCTCACGTTTGCATCGTCCGGCAGCGGCACGATCGTCCACCTCACGGCGGAGCTCTTCAACTCGATGGCGGGCATCCAGATGACGCACGTGCCGTACAAGGGCACGGCGCTCGCGGTACCCGACATCATGAGCGGGCAGGTCACGATGATCTTCGACAACATCGTGTCCGCGCAGCCGGGCCTGAAGTCCGGCAAGGTGAAGGCGCTCGCGGTCACCGGCACGAAGCGCACGCCGCTCGCGCCCGACCTGCCCACCGTCGCCGAGTCGGGCCTTCCCGGCTTCGCGAGCGACACCTATTTCGGGCTCTTCGCGCCGGCCGGCACGCCGAAGGCGATCGTCGACAGGCTGAACGCCGACGCGAACAAGATCCTCGCACAGCCGGACTTCCGCGAGCGCCTCGCGGGCCTCGGCGCCGACACGGCCGGCGGCACGCCCGACGCGTTCGCGGTGCTGATCCGCACGGAGCGCGACAAGTGGGCGAAGGTGGTCAAGTCGTCGGGCGCGAAGGCGGAGTGACTTGCCGTTCGCGGTCGGATTGCGCCGGGCCGCGCGTGACCCCGGCAGCAGCGCATGCTCGACGTGTTGGATGTCGTCGCAATCGAGCGCCCCGCCATGTGCGCGCAGTGCGGGACGTTGAAGGTCTGGTACATCGGCGTGACGCCGTAGATCGCGCCGCGTGCTCGACATAGCGCGTCGCGACGCTTGCGCCTTACGTCGGCAGACTCCATGGCCGGCCGACGAGCGCTTCGAGGTCCACTGCCGGCGGGCCGAGCGCGCGCGCGAGTTGCGCGGCGGCCGCCTGCAGGCGCGGCAGATGGCGCATGAGCTGCGCGCGGTCGAGCCGCTGCAAGGTCCCTGACACGCACATCGCGCCGAACAGCCGTCGCCGTGGCCCGAAGACGGGGACCGCGATGCTCGCCATCGCGCGGTCGCGCTCGCCGAGCGACAGGTAGTAGCCGCGGCGGCGGATGGCGTCGCCGTCGGGACCGGGCTCGCCGGAATACGCCATGAGGATCCGCCCCGACGCGCCGCGGTTGAGCGGCAGCATCTCGCCCGCGCGGATGTTCTGCCGCACGAGGCTCGGGCGATCGACGCGCGCGACGCACGTGCGGTTGTTCCCTTCCTTCACGAAGAGCGCCGCGGACTCGCGCGTGCTGCCGGCGAGCCGGCGCAGCACGAGGTCGATCGCGTCGTTGGCGTCGAACGACGTCTGGTAGCGCACGCCGAGCCAGCCGGCCGCGGGGCCGAGGCGCCAGCGCCGATCCTCCATCTGCACGAGATAGCCGGCGCGCGCGAGCGTGCGCGCGGTGCGCAGCACCGTGGGCTTGCCCATGCCGAGGCGCCGCGCGAGCTCGGCGAGCGACATGCCCTGCTCGTGCGCGGCGAACGCGTCGAGCACCGCGAGGGCGCGCGTCACGGCGTTGACGTTCTCGCGGGCGGAAGTCGTCATGAGGGCATCGAGGAGTCGTTGCGCAGTGCGCAACGGCATTGTAAGGCGGCCGCCGCGCGTCCCACAATGCGGCAAGCCGCGGCGCGATGCGTGCGGTCACCCGCCACCCGGAGGCTCGAAGACCCTATGCTGATCGACCGCACCGTTCCTTCCGCCAGCGCCGGCGCGCGCTTTCGTGCCGCGCTCGCGGCCGACAAGCCGCTCACCATCGTGGGCACGATCAATCCGTTCTGCGCGATCCTCGCAGAGCGCGCCGGCCACAAGGCGATCTACCTCGCCGGCGGCGGCCTCGCCACTCACACCTACGGCCTGCCCGACCTGGCACTCACGACGATGAGCGAAGTGCTGGAGAACGTGCGGCGCATCACGGATGCGTGCCAGCTGCCGCTGCTGGTCGACGTCGACACCGGCTTCGGCGGCATCTTCAACATCGCGCGGCTGGTCAAGGGCCTCATCAAGGACGGCGCCGCGGCGCTCCACATCGAGGACCAGGTGGCGCTCAAGCGCTGCGGTCATCGCCCCAACAAGTCGATGGTGTCGACGGGCGAGATGGTCGACCGCATCAAGGCGTGCGTCGACGCGCGCACCGATCCCGGCTTCTTCCTCGTGGCCCGCACCGACGCGCTCACCAAGGAAGGCCTCGATGCCGCGATCGCGCGGGCCTGCGCCTACATGGAAGCCGGCGCAGACATGATCTTCGCCGAGGCCGTGACCGATCTCGCGCAATACCGCGCGTTCGCGAATGCCATCGATCGGCCGCACTCGGTGATGGCCAACATCACCGAGTTCTCGCTGACGCCCGGCTTCACCGTCGCGCAACTGCGCGAGGCCGGCGTGTCGGCCGCGCTCTTTCCGTTGTCGGCGGCGCGCGCGATGGCCGGAGTCGCGACACGCGTGTACGAGGCGATCCTGCGCGACGGAACGCCCGCGTCGATGCTCGAGCTCATGCAGACGCGCGTAGAGTTGTACGAGGCGCTGGGGTACCACGCGTACGAGCAGAAATACGACGAGCTGTACGGCGATGCGCCCGCGTGCCGCTGAGCCGCCGATGCGATTGTCCCGAGAACCGAGGAGGAACCCCATGAGCGATCTGTTGCGCGGCGCCCTGCCGGCCTGCAACGCCTTCGCGCGCGTAGCGCTCGCGAGCTGCGTGCTCGCGCTTGCCGTGCCCGGCGCATCTGCACTCGCGCAGCCCGTGATGCGGTGGATCGTGCCGTTCGCGGCCGGCAGCTACACGGACAACGTCGCGCGCATCATCGCGCCCGGCATCGCCGAGCGGCTCGGCCAGACCATCGTCATTGAGAACAAGGCCGGCGCCAACGGCATCATCGGCGCCGACTACGTCGCCAAGGCCGCGCCCGACGGCCAGACGGTGCTCGTCGGCGGCGCCAGCGTGAACGTGGTGAACCCCAACGTCTACAAGTCGCTGCCCTACGACCCGGTGGCGGACCTGCTGCCGGCCGCGCGGATCGGCCTTCTCCCCTTCATGCTGGTGGTGAACAAGGACGTGCCCGCCAACAGCGCGGCGGAGCTGGTCGCGTACGCGAAGAAGAACCCGGGCAAGCTCTCGTACGCGACGCCCAATGCCGCGACGCTCGTCGGCATGGAGACGTTCAAGCGCGGCGCCGGCGTGGACATCGTGAGCGTCCCGTACAAGGCGAGCCCGCAGGCGATCGCCGATCTCGTCGCCGATCACGTGCAGGTGGCAATCGCCGATTTCGCGATCACGATGCCGCAGGTCAAGGCCGGCAAGCTGCGCGTGCTCGCGGTGACGATGCCGACGCGCTCCGCGCTGCTGCCCGACATCCCGGTGCTCGCGGACACCGTGCCCAACTTCGACGTCTCCGCGTGGACTGGTCTGTTCCTGCCCGGCAAGGCGCCGCCCGCGTCTGCGCAGAAGCTGTACGAGGCGATGCGCGCGACGCTTGCGACGCCCGAGGTGCGCGACAAGCTAGCGTCGATCGGCTTCGACATCCAGCCGCTCGGCCCCGACGATTTCGGCAAGTACGTGCGCAACGAGATCCGCACCTGGAACGGCCTCGTGAAGGACGCCGGGATCAAGCCCGAGTAGGCGCCGCCATGCACGCCGTCGACAGCCACGCGCACGTCTTCGACACCGCGCGCTTTCCGTTCACGAATCCGCATGGCTACAAGCCGCAGCCCAACGAGTGCGGGACGCCTGCCGAGTTCACGACGGTCCTCGCGGCGCACGGGATGACGCACGGGCTCCTCGTGAATCCGTTCGCGGGCTACGCGACCGACAACCGCTGCCTGCTGGCGGCGATCGCGGCGTCGGGCGGACGCTTTCGCGGCGTCGCGCTCGTGGGTCACGACACGACCGACGCGGAGCTGCGTGCGCTCGCCGACGGCGGCGTGGTCGGCGCGCGCTTCAACACGCTCTTCCAGGGGGCGACGTCCCTCGAAGGCGCCGCGGGCCTGCGCCTGCTCGAGCGCATCAAGGCGCTCGGGTGGTTCGCACAGGTCTACTTCCACGACGACGAGGTGCTGAAACTGTTGCCGATACTCGACCGCGCCGGCATTCGCGTCGTGGTCGATCATTGCGCCTGCCCCGATCCCGCGCGCGGCCTCGACCAGCCGGGCTTCGCGGCCGTGCTCGAGCTCGGCCGGCGCGGCAACGCAGCCATCAAGCTGTCCGGACCCTTTCGCTATTCGCGGCGCCCGTGGCCGTACGACGATTGCGATGCGTTCGTGCAGGCGCTCGTCGACGCATTCACGCTCGACAACTGCGTGTGGGGCTCCGACTGGCCGTTCGTGCGCCTGCCCGCGCGCCAAGACTACGGGCCCGTGCGACAACTGCTCGACCGGTGGCTGCCGGATCCTGCGGACCGCGCACGGGTGCTGTGGGACACGCCGCGCCGCTGGTTCGGATTCACCGCGGAGGGCACGTGATCGACGAGGGCAACGGCCGCGTGCGGCTGCAGGCACGCGAGGCGCGCGCGCTCGGCTTCGACGCGCTGCGCGGCGGCGGCTTCGGCGACGAGGAGGCACACGCCCTCGCCGACCACATGCTCGATGCGGCGCTGTGCGGCTACGAATACTCCGGCCTGCCCAAGGTGCTCAACGTCGTCGAGTTCCGCAAGCGACGTCCCGTGAAGGGGCCGCTGCAGCTGCGCCACCAGACGCCCATGTCCGCGCAGTACGACGGCAACGGTCTCAACGGCATGTACACCGTGAAGCGCGCGGCCGAGGATGCGATCGCGCGCGCGAGCGCGGCCGGGTTCGCGATCGTCGGCGTGAACAACACGTGGATGAGCGGCCGCAGCGCACATTACGTCGAGATGATTGCGCGGGCCGGGCTCATCGGCATCCACACGGTGAGCGCGCGGCACGTCGTGGCGCCGCCCGGCGCGACGCGCGCGACGATGGGCACCAATCCCATCGCCTTCGGCTTCCCCACCGAAGGCGACCCGCTGCTCGTGGACGTCGGGATGTCGACGCTCATGTTCACCGATCTCGCGCTGCGCGTGCGGCGCGGCGAAGCGCTGGCCCCCGGGCTCGCCATCGACGCGCAGGGACAGCCAACGCAGGATCCGTCCGCGGCGCAGCGCGGCGCCGTCCTTTTCTTCGGCGCGCACAAGGGCTTCGCGCTGGCGCTCGCGATGCAGGCGCTCGGCATCCTGGCGCACGCCGGCGACGATCCCGATCACGCGAGCTACCTCGTGATTGCGTTCAAGCCCGACCTGCTGATGCCTCTCGACCAATACCGACAGGAGCTGGCGGCGAGCCTCGCTGCAGTCAAGGCGTCACCGCGGATGCCGGGAATCGACGAGATTCGCTTGCCGTCGGAGCGCTCGTATGCGGAGCGCGCGCGCAACATGCGCGAGGGGATCGTGATCGATGCGGAGATTCGCGATGCGCTTGCAGCTCTGGCCGTCAAAAGCGGAGGCGCGGTAGGCTGAGGCGCGTCGGAACGGCGGCTGCGCTCAGTGCCGAGATCACCGAGCAAGGTGCTGGGACAACAGGAAGGGAATTGGCGGAGACGGAGGGATTCGAACCCTCGATGCAGGTTTTAGCCCGCATGCTCCCTTAGCAGGGGAGTGCCTTCGACCACTCGGCCACGTCTCCGGGACCGCGCATTCTACCGTCAGCGCGCGCGGGGGTCCAGCCAGCGGGCGAAAACGCCCGCCTAATCAAATCACTAGCAGCCTCAGGCCGGCGCCTTGTCGAGCTCGAACGCCTTGTGCAGCACGCGCACGGCGAGCTCGAGGTACTTCTCGTCGATGACGACCGAGATCTTAATTTCCGAGGTGGAGATCATCTGGATGTTGATGCCCTCGTCGGCCAGTGTGCGGAACATCTTCGACGCGATGCCGACGTGCGAGCGCATGCCGATGCCGACGACCGACACCTTGCACGTGCGGTTGTCGCCGATGATCTCGCGCGCGGTGAAGCCCTTGCCGCGCTGGCCCTCGAGCACGTCGAGCGCCTTCCGGAACTCGTTGCGGTTCACGGTGAACGAGAAGTCGGTGTGCCCCGACGCGCCGATGTTCTGCACGATCATGTCGACGTCGACGTTGGCGTCGGCGATCGGCCCGAGGATCGCGTAGGCGATGCCGGGCTTGTCGGGGACGCCCATCACCGAGATCTTGGCTTCGTCGCGGTTGAACGCGATGCCGGAGATGATCGCCTGTTCCATGTTGGTCTCTTCCTCGAACGTGATAAGCGTGCCGGGCGCGGTGGACTCGGGCTCGTCGAACGACGACAGCACGCGCAACTTGACCTTGTACTTGCCCGCGAACTCGACGCTGCGGATCTGCAGCACCTTCGAGCCCAGGCTCGCCATCTCGAGCATTTCCTCGAACGTGACGGTGTCCAGGCGCCGCGCCTCGGGCACGATGCGCGGGTCGGTCGTGTAGACGCCGTCGACGTCGGTGTAGATCTGGCACTCGTCGGCCTTCAGCGCGGCCGCCAGCGCGACGCCCGACGTATCGGAGCCGCCGCGCCCGAGCGTGGTGATGTTGCCGTCCGCATCGACGCCCTGGAAGCCGGCGACGATCACGACGCGGCCCGCGTCGAGGTCGCGCCGCATGTTCGACTCGTCGATCTCGAGGATGCGCGCCTTGGTGAACGCGTTGTCGGTGAGGATGCGCACCTGCCCGCCCGTGTAGCTGCGCGCGCCGATGCCCATCTCCTCGAGCGCGATCGCGAGGAGGCCGATGGTCACCTGCTCGCCGGTGGCGGCGACGACGTCGAGCTCGCGCGGATTCGGGTTCGCGGACAGCTCCTTCGCGAGTGCCAGCAGCCGGTTGGTCTCGCCGGACATCGCCGACACGACCACGACCATCTGGTGACCCTGCTTGTGGAAGTGCGCGACGCGGCGTGCGACGTTCTTGATGCGGTCGGTCGAGCCGACGGACGTGCCGCCGTATTTCTGGACGATGAGGGCCATGGCGATTCGATGAGGCGGTGCCTGCGAAAACCTTCAGGCGGCGATCAGGGCAGCGTGCGGAACGCCAGGGTGGCGTTGGTGCCCCCGAAACCGAAGGAATTGGACAATGCCCCCGTGATGGTCATCTTGCGCGGGGTCAAGGGAACGAAATCGAGGTCGCACGCCGGATCGACGTCGACCAGGTTGGCCGTGGGCGGCGCGATCTGGTCGCGCATCGCGAGCACCGTGAACACGGCCTCGATGCCGCCGGCCGCGCCGAGCAGGTGCCCGGTCATCGACTTGGTGGACGACACCGCGAGCTTGTAGGCGTGCTCGCCGAACGCGCGCTTCACGCCTGCGACCTCGGCGACGTCGCCGAGCGGCGTGGAGGTGCCGTGCGCGTTGATGTACTGGATGTCGGTGACCTGCATGCCGGCGTTGCGCAACGCGTTGAGCATACTGCGCCGGCCGCCGTCGCCGTCTTCCGGCGGCGCGGTGATGTGGTGCGCATCGGCGCTCATGCCGTAGCCCGCGAGCTCGCAGTAGATGCGCGCGCCGCGCGCCTTCGCATGCTCGAGCTCCTCGAGCACCAGCACGCCGGCGCCCTCGCCCAGCACGAAGCCGTCGCGCCCGATGTCCCACGGCCGGCTCGCGGTGGCGGGATCGTCGTTGCGCGTGGACAGCGCACGCGACGCGCAGAAGCCGCCGATGCCGAGCGGCGACACGGTGGACTCGGAGCCGCCGGCGACCATCACGTCGGCGTCGCCGTACTCGATGAGCCGCGCCGCTTCACCGAGGCTGTGGTTCGCCGTCGAGCACGCGCTGACGGTGCCGAGGTTCGGCCCCTTGTAGCCGTAGTGGATCGACACGAGGCCCGAGATCATGTTGATGATCGAGCCCGGCACGAAGAACGGCGAGATCTTGTGCAGGCCGCCGGCCGCGTACTTCGCGTGCGTCTCCTCGATCATCGGCAGGCCGCCGATGCCGGAGCCGATGCACACGCCGACGCGCTCCAGGTCGCCCGCGTAGCCCTCGAGCCCCGCGTCCTTCACGGCCTCCATCGTGGCCACGAGGCCGTAATGGATGAACGTGTCGTAGCGGCGCGCTTCCTTGCCCGAGAGGTACTTCGTGACGTCGAAGCCCTTCACCTCGCCCGCGATCTGCGACGGGAAGTGCGACGCGTCGAAGCGCGTGATGCGCGCGATGCCCGAGTGGCCGGCGAGGATGTTCGCCCACGACTCGGCGAGCCCGATGCCGACGGGCGAGATGATGCCAAGACCGGTGACGACGACACGGCGACGGGTCATGCGATTCGCTTGCTGCGTGCGTTGGGACTGCGGTGCCCGGGCCGGTGCGCGACGGCACCGGCGGGTCGGGGATCGGCCGGCGGACGCGATGCGCGCCGGCCGGCCGCGGCGGGCGTCCTACTTCTTGAGATGCGCGCCGACGTAGTCGATCGCCTGCTGCACCGTCGTGATCTTCTCGGCTTCCTCGTCGGGGATCTCGGTCTCGAACTCCTCCTCGAGCGCCATCACGAGCTCCACGGTGTCGAGCGAATCGGCGCCGAGGTCATCGACGAACGACGACTCGTTCTTGATCTCCGCTTCGTTCACGCCGAGTTGCTCGGCCACGATCTTCTTGACGCGTTGTTCCACGTTGTCCATGCGCTCCTCCCCGCTTCAAGGGGCCCCTGAATGATCAAACTTCGAGATTTTACCAGATCGCCGGTCCACCCGGCGGCCGGCCCGCTGCGGGCGGACGGCGGCGTCCCGGCCTGCCTTAACGCCGGTCATCGTCGCCGTTCGCCGGCGATTCCTAAGTCATGTACATCCCGCCGTTCACGTGCAGCGTGACGCCCGTCACGTACGACGCGCCCGGGCTCGCGAGATAGGCCACCGCGTGCGCGATGTCCTCCGGCGTGCCGAGGCGCTGCAGCGGCACGCGCGAGCGCATCGCCGCGCGCGCGGCCTCGGGCAGGTCCTTGGTCATGTCGGTGTCGACGAAGCCCGGCGCGACGCAGTTCACCGTGATGTTGCGGCTGCCGACCTCCTGCGCGAGCGACTTGGTGAAGCCGATCAGCGCCGCCTTCGCCGCCGCGTAGTTGACCTGGCCCGCGTTGCCGCTCGACCCGACCACGCTGCCGATCTGGATGATGCGGCCGTGACGCGCCTTCATCATGCCGCGCAGCACCGCCTTCGCGAGGCGATACGCCGGCTTGAGGTTGGTCGCCATGATCGCGTCCCACTCGTCGTCCTTCATCCGCAGCAGCAGGTTGTCGCGCGTGATGCCGGCGTTGTTGACGAGGATCGTGACGGCGCCGTACTTCGCCGCGATCGCATCGAGCGCCGCGTCGGCGGCGTCCGCATCGGTGACGTCGAGCTTCCAGCCGGTGCCGGCGTTGCCAACCTCGGCGAGCCGCGCGCCGATCTTCGCCGCGCCTTCGTCGGTGGTGGCGGTGCCGACGACGGTCGCGCCGTCGGCCGCGAGCCGCAACGCGATCGCGAGCCCGATGCCGCGCGTGGCGCCCGTGACGAGCGCGACCTGCCCGTGGAGCGGTCCGGTGCTCATCGTCATGCGCCCTTCACGTCGGCGAGCGCCGCCGCGATGGCGTCGCTGTCGGTCAGCGCGTGGCTCGTCAAGTCGTCCGCGATGCGCCGGGTGAGGCCCGCGAGCACCTTGCCGGGGCCGCATTCGACGATGTGCGTCACGCCGCGCGCCTGCATCGCGCGGATCGTCGCCGTCCAGTGCACGGGATTGGCGGCCTGCCGCGCGAGCGCATCGCGGATCGCATCGTGCTCGCGATGCTCGGCGACGTCGACGTTGTGGATCACCGGAATGGAGGGCGTCCTGATCTCGATCTCGGCGAGCCGCCGCGCGAGCTTGTCCGCGGCGGGACGCAGGAGCGTCGAGTGGAACGGCGCGGACACCGGCAGCAGCACGCCGCGCTTGGCGCCCTTCTGCTTCGCGAGGCCGATCGCGCGCTCGACCGCCGCACGATGTCCTGCGATCACCACCTGGCCGGGCGCGTTGAAGTTCACCGCCTCGACGCACTCGTCGCCCGCCGCCTCGGCGCATGCGCTCATGATCGCGCCGTCGTCGCCGCCCATGATCGCGGCCATCGCGCCCTCGCCCTTCGGCACCGCGTCCTGCATCGCCTGCGCGCGAAAGCGCACGAGCGGCACCGCGTCGCGGAACGCGAGCGCGCCGGCGGCGACGAGCGCCGTGTATTCGCCGAGACTGTGACCCGCGACCACCGACGGCAGCGGGCCGCCGTCGGCGAGCCACGCGCGCCACGCGGCCACACCCGCGGTGAGCATCACGGGCTGCGTGTTGGTCGTCAGCGCGAGCGCGTCCTGCGGCCCTTCCGCCACGAGCTGCCACAAGTCCTCGCCGAGCGCGTCGGACGCCTCCGCGAACGTCGCGCGCACCACGGGATGCGCGGCATAGCCGTCCATCATGCCCACGGACTGCGAGCCCTGGCCGGGAAACACGAATGCGAGCTGCATGCTCACCACCTCAGGAAGACGGAGCCCCACGTGAAGCCGCCACCCACGCCGAGCAGCATCACGTGCTGGCCGGGGCGGATGCGGCCGTCACGCACCGCGATGTCGAGCGCCATCGGAATCGACGCCGCCGACGTGTTGCCGTGGATGTCGACGGTGACCACCAGCCGCTCGTGCGGCAGGTGCAGCTTCTTCATCGTCGCATCCATGATCCGGATGTTCGCCTGGTGCGGGATCACCCAGTCGACCTGCTCGGGCGTCATGTGCGTCGCCACGAGCGCCTCGCGCGCGACATCGTCCAGCACCTTCACCGCGAACTTGAACACCGCGGTGCCGTCCATGTGCAGGAACGGCGTGCCGGCGATGCGCCCGTCCTGCACCGAACCCGGCACGCACAGGATGCCGCGGTGGCTGCCGTCGGCGTGCAGGTGCGAGGTCAGGATGCCGGGCTGCTCCGCGGGCACCACCACGACGGCGCCCGCGCCGTCGCCGAAGAGCACGCAGGTGCCGCGGTCGTTCCAGTCGAGGATGCGCGAGTAGATCTCCGCGCCCACGACGAGCGCGTTGCGCGCGGCGCCGCTCGCGACCAGCTTGTCGGCCATCGCGAGCGCGTACACGAAACCCGAGCACACGGCCGCCACGTCGAACGCCGGGCCGCCGCCGCGGATGCCGAGCTTGTCCTGCAGGATGCACGCCGTCGACGGGAAGATCATGTCGGGCGTGGCGGTGGCGACGATGACGGCGTCGATGTCGTCGGCGGTCATGCCGGCGGCAGCGATCGCCGCGCGCGATGCGTGCAGCGCGAGATCGGACGTCACCTCGTCGGGCGCCGCGATGTGGCGCTGGCGGATGCCCGTGCGCGTGCGGATCCACTCGTCGCTGGTGTCGACGCGCTGCGCGAGCTCGTCGTTGCTGAGGACCTTCGCCGGCAGGTAGCGGCCGGTGCCCGCGATCCGGCTACCCGGCATGGGTCTCGGCCGGTGCAGCGGCCGCCGCAGCCACCGGCATCGCGGCGACGTTCAGCGCGATCTTGTCGAGCACGCCGTTGGCCACCTCGGCGTGCGCCTTGTAGAGCGCGTGCCGGAAGCCCACGACGTCGGCGCCGCCGTGGCTCTTCACCACGATGCCCTTCAGCCCGACCAGCGAAGCGCCGTTGTAGCGGCGCGGATCGACGCGCTGCTTGAACGCGTTGAGCGCGGGCAGCGCGGCCGCCGCCGCGAGCTTGCGCAGCGGGTTGCGCGTGAACTCGGTGCGCAGGAAATCGTAGAGCATCACCACGAGGCCCTCGGACACCTTGAGCGCGACGTTGCCGACGAACCCGTCGCACACGACGACGTCGGTGGTGCCCTTGTAGATGTCGTCGCCTTCGATGTTGCCGTAGAAGTTGAGCGACGTCGCCTTCAGAAGCTCGGCAGTCTCCTTCACCACGTCGTTGCCCTTGATGTCCTCCTCACCGATGTTCAGGAGGCCCACGGTCGGCCGCTCGATGCCCTCGACCGCGGTGGCGAGCGCGCTGCCCATCACCGCGAACTGCACGAGCTGCTCGGGCGTGCAGTTGACGTTGGCGCCCAGGTCGAGCGCCGTGGTGACGCCCTTGCGCGTGGGCAGCTGCGACGCGATCGCCGGACGGTCGATGCCGGGCAGCGTCTTGAGCACGAAGCGCGCGATGGCCATCAGCGCGCCCGTGTTGCCGGCCGACACGCACGCCTGCGCCTCGCCGTCCTTCACGAGGTTGATCGCGACGCGCATCGACGAGTCCTTCTTCTTGCGCAGCGCGTCCGCCGGCGGCTCGTCCATCGTCACGACCTCGGAGCAGGTGCGCACCGTGATGCGCTCGCGCGCCGCCGGCCGCGCACGCGCCAGCGCCTGCGTCAGCGGCGCCTCGAGGCCGACGAGGACGATGCGCGCGTCGGGCTGCTCGTCGAGGAACGCGAGCGCCGCAGGAACGGTGACCGACGGACCGTGGTCGCCTCCCATCGCGTCGACAGCGACCGTGACGGTCATGCGGAGAGGAGCTCCATGGGGTTCAAGTGACAACGCGGCGTGAAGTGGATAGCGCGCCGCGTCCGACGACGCGGAGCCACAAGTTTACCCGCGCGAGGCGCCGAGGCGAAACAGCGCTGCATAGGCGGAACGGCGGCCGGCGCCGGCTTTCGCCGAAGGCATTCAGCGTGCGTGCAGCGCGCGACCGAACGGCCGCGAAGCGGCCATGAACTGCGCGCTTCGTGCCTTTTCTACAGGGAAAGCGCCCGGCCGCCCCGAAGCTTTCCCTGCTGACTTCGCCGGCACCAAAACACGTAGCGCGCAGCGCGGAGTGTTTTGGTGACGAGGTGCTTACTCGTCCGCCTTCGTCTTGACGACCTTCTTGCCGCGGTAGTAGCCGCTCGGCGAGATGTGATGGCGCAGGTGCGTCTCGCCGCTCACCGGCTCGACGCCGAGCGTCGGGGCCCTGAGGAAATCGTGTGCACGATGCATGCCGCGCTTCGACGGCGACTTCTTGTTCTGCTGGACAGCCATGACCTTCTCCTCGTGATGTTGCGTGTGTTGCGTTCAACTGGCAGGCGGCCGCGCGGGCCGCCTGCGTCATTCGTCGCCGGTGACCGCCGGCTTGCACGCGCCCGGCTCGTGCATGGGCGCGAACGGCAGCGCGAGCAGGAGCTCGTCTTCCGCCAGCTCCGCCGCATCGAGCGGATGATCGGCGACGAGCACTTCCTCTTCGCTGTCGGCATCGAGCGCGTCGGCGTCCGCCTCGTCCTTCGCGAGCACCGCGAGCGTGCGCTGCGCGATGGGAAACGTGAAGGGCTCGAGGCACCGCTGGCATTCGAGCGGCACGTTGCCGGTGAGCTCGATGGCCAGCGCCGGCCTGCCGAGCGCGTTCGCCGTGCCCGTGATGCGCCACGCGACCTCGCCCGGCATGTCGTCGACGTCCGCGACGCGGTCGGCGAGGCGATCGGACTCCATCGCGTCCAGCGTGCCCTCGAGCACGCCGCGCTCCCGCGCCAGGCGGTAGGCGTCGAAGGTGCCCGGCTTGTGCTTCATGCTTCGCTCGTGCCGGATGGGGCGCTGCCGCTGCCCGCTCCGCGGTCGACCAAATCAGGGATAATACCGTGCTTCACGCGTGGTGTCAAAGAAACCGCTGAAAAAACAATGGGGAAGCCGCCTCCTCCGCTGGTGCTTGGGTCGACGTCGCGCTACCGCCGCGCGCTGCTCGAGCGGCTCGGGCTGCCGTTCGAGGTGGCCGCGCCCGGGCTGGACGAAACCGCCCATCCCGGCGAGCGCCCGGCCGACACCGCGCTGCGGCTCGCCGAGGCCAAGGCGCGGGCCGTGGCGGGCCGCTACACCGACGCGCTGGTGATCGGCTCCGACCAGGTCGCCGATTGCGACGGCCGGCCGGTGGGGAAGCCGGGCGACCGCGCGCGGGCGTTCGAGCAGCTGCGCGCCCTGTCCGGCCGGACCGTAATCTTCCACACGGGCGTCGCGCTGGTCGACGCGGCCAGCGGCCGCTGCCACCGCGAGCTGGTCGACGTGGCGAGCACGTTCCGCACGCTCACCGACGCCGAGATCGCGCGCTACCTCGACCGCGAGCAGCCGTTCGACTGCGCGGGCTCGGTGAAATCGGAGGCGCTCGGCATCGTGCTCTTCGACCGCATCGCAAGCGACGATCCCACCGCGCTCATCGGGCTGCCGCTGATCGCGCTCGCGCGCCTGCTGCGCGCCGAAGGGGTCGAGCCGCTGCTCGCGGCGCCATGAATTCGGACGGTGGTCCGGTGACGTCGAGGGGCACGCTCTACCTCGTGCCCAACCTCCTCGGCGTGGTGCTGCCCGAGGACGTGCTGCCGGCGCGCACGCTCGCCGTGGCGCGTTCGCTCATGCACTGGATCGTGGAGACGCCGAAGCCGGCGCGCGCGTTCCTGAAGTCGCTCGGGCTCGCGCAGCCGATCGCTTCGTTGGTGATCACGCCGATGCCGCCGGTGGATGCACGCAAGGACGTCACCGCCCTGCTGCGGCCGCTGCTGGACGGCAGCGACGCCGGCGTGCTTTCCGATGCCGGCTGCCCGGGCGTCGCCGATCCGGGCGCGCGGGTCGTCGCGGCGGCGCATGCGGCAGGCGTGCGCGTGGTGCCGCTGGTGGGGCCGTCGTCGATCCTGCTCGCGCTGATGGCCTCCGGCATGAACGGCCAGGGCTTCGCGTTCCACGGCTACCTGCCGGTGCCCGCGCCGGAGCGCGCGGCGGCGTTGCGGCGGCTCGAGGACGACTCGCGCGCACATCGCCGCGCGCAGCTTTTCATCGAGACGCCCTACCGCAACGAGGCGATGATCCGCGCGCTCGGCGAGGCGCTGCAGCCCGACACTGACGTCGTGATCGCCGCCGATCTCACGCTGCCGGGCGAGACCGTCGAGCGCCGCAGCGCAGCGCAGTGGCGGCGCGAGGACCCGGCGCGCTTCGCGAAGCGGCCGGCGATGTATGTGCTGGAAGCAAAGGGTGAGGTACCGCCCGCCAGGGGTCGGACACCGCCCGCCAGGGGTCAGATACCGCAGGCAGGAGGCAAGCGCTAAGCAGGATGCAGGCTGGCGGTGTCTGACCCCGGGTTCGGGCACTGCCGGCCAGGGGTCAGATACCGCAGGCACGACACAAGGATGGGCAGGATTTGCGCTAGCGGTGTCTGACCCCGGGTTCGGGCACCGGCGTCTCTGGGTCAGATACCGCAGGCAGGTCGCAAGGTTTGGCAGGACGCACGCGGGCGGTGTCTGACCCCGGGTTCGGGCACAAGTCCGCGCGGATGACCCGGGGTCAGACACCGCCTGTGACCGCCAGCACTACGTGGAGACGCAGTACCTGCGGTATCTGACCCCTGGACGCCTGCCGTTATCGGACCCGTCGGCGCCAGCTAAACACCACCCCCCTACGCCGCCGGCGAATCCTCGATGTAGCTCTTCAGCATCCGGTTCTCGAAGCTCTGCTCCTCGTAGACCGCCTTCGCGACGTCGTGGAACGACACGACGCCCTGCAGCGTCGTGCCGTCGAGCACCGGCACGTAGCGCGCGTGCCGCTCGAGCATGCGGCCGCGCAGCTCCATCACGTCGAGCGCGGGCGTGGCGGTGAGCGGGTCGCGCTCGCAGAGGTCGCCGACGCGCACGGCGCCGAGCGCGCCGTCGCCCTGCGCGAGGGCGGCGAGGATCTCGCGGAACGTGAGGATGCCGACGAGCCGCCCGTGCTCCATCACGACGAGCGAGCCGATGTCGTTGTCGGCCATCACGCGCACGGCGTCGAGCGCGCTGCGGTCCGGGGGAGCGGTGAAGAGCGTGTTGCCCTTGATGCGCAGGATCTCGCTGACCAGCATGGCGCCTCCGTCCACGGGCGGGGCCGCGGGCCGGCCCCGTCCGGCGAGGTTACTCTCGCCCGGCGGACCGGCGCAACGCCCGCGCCGCCGAGTCGCCTGTCAGCGCACCGCCGTCAACGGTAGAGCATCGAGGGCAGCCACAGGCCGATCTGGGGGAAGGCGTACAGCAGCGCCAGGGCGACCACCTGGATGCCCATGAACGGCATCATCCCGCCGAAGATCTGGTTCAGCGTCACGTGCGGCGGCGACACGCCCTTGAGGTAGAACGCGGCCATGGCCACCGGCGGCGACAGGAACGCGGTCTGCAGGTTCAGCGCGACGAGCAGCCCGAAGAACAGCGGGTCGATCTTGAAGTGCGCGAGCAGCGGAATGAAGATCGGCATGAAGATCACGATGATCTCGGTCCACTCGAGCGGCCAGCCGAGCAGGAAGATGATCACCTGCGCGAGCAGCATGAACTGCACCGGCGTCATGTCGAGCGACAGCACCCACGCGTTGATGATCTCCTGCCCGCCCAGCAGCGCGAACGCGGCGGAGAAGATCGACGAGCCGACGAAGAGCCAGCAGACCATCGCCGACGTCTTGGCGGTGAGGTAGACCGATTCCTTCACGGTGCCCATGAGCCGCACCTGGAACACCGCCACCACCGACCACAAGGCGAACGCCACGATCGACATCCAGCCGACCAGCGGCGGCACCGGCGTCTCGACGACCTCGAACTTGAGCAGGACGAACCACACGATCGAGACGCCCGTCAGCAGCCACAGCGGCACCCACGTGCGCCACACCCTTGCGGTCCCGCGGCCCGGCGGAAGCGCGAGCAATGCGTAGACCGCCGCCAGCACGAAGCCGCCGAGCGAGCCGATCGCCGCCGCCTCGGTGGGCGTGGCGAGGCCGAACACGATCGAGCCCAGCACCGCGAGGATCATGATGGCGAGCGGGAAGAACGACGCCAGCAGCTGCTTGAACACCTCGAGCCGCGCGAACGTGAAGAACGCATAGAGCAGGAACAGCCCGAGCGCGCCGACGCCGAGCACGATCCAGAACGCATTCGGTGCGGGCTCGCGATGCCAGTCCTGCGCTGCGGCAGGTGTCGCCGCCGCGGCGGTCGCCGCCGCGGCGGTCGCCGCCGGCGCAGGCGATGCAGGCGCTGCGGCGGCCGGCGCGGCAGCGGCCGCCCCCGGCGGCTCCTGCAGGCCGCCGTCGGTGGGCGGCTCGCGCAGGCCGTCGGCCGGTGGCGGCTCGGCCAGTCCGCCTCCCGCGCTGTCGGAGGGCTCGGCGAGCCCGCCGCCGCCGCCCGCCGCGGCGCCGAACCCCATCTGCTCGATGCCCGCGGTGTCCTGCACGAGGTCGGGCTTGGTGAGCGAATGCCACGTGAGTGCCATCAGCACCGCGAACGACAGTGCCGGCAGCAGCGTGACGAGGAGCTCCTGGCGCACCGCGGGCCGCGGCAGCGCGGGATCGGGGCTGCGCAACGCGCGGAACAGTCCCGGCACCGCACGGCCGCTGATCGTCTCCGCGATGCGCCGGTTGAGCGGCGGCAGCGGCACGATGCGCTCGCTGGCCGCGAGCGGCGGCATGATCGCCGGCTTCCACTTGGCGATGACCATCACGTAGCCGATGTACAGGCCGGCCAGCATGATGCCGGGGAAGAACGCGCCCGCGTAGAGCTGGACCACCGAGACGCCGGCGGTGGCGCCGTACACGATCAGCATCACCGAGGGCGGGATCAGGATGCCGAGGCAGCCGCCGGCGGTGATCACGCCTGCCGAGACCTTCACGCCGTAGCCGGCACGCAGCATCGCGGGCAGCGCGAGCAGGCCCATCAGCGTCACCACGGCGCCGACGATGCCGGTGGCGGTGGCGAACACCGCGCAGGTGACGAGGGTGGCGACGGCGAGCGACCCGGGGACGCGCGCGAGGGCGAGGTGCAGGCTCTTGAACAGCTTCTCGATCAGGTTCGCGCGCTCGACGAGGTAACCCATGAACACGAACAGCGGGATCGAGATCAGCACGTCGTTGGACATCACCGAGTACGCGCGCTGCACCATGAGGTCGAGCGTCTGCATCGCCGCGGTGCCGGGGTCGGCGGAGCGATAGGCGAGCCACGCGAAGATCACGCCCATGCCCATGAGCGTGAACGCGGTGGGGAAGCCCAGCATGATCGCGACCACGATCAGCGCGAGCATCAGCAGGCCCAGGTGGCCGTTGGTCATCGCCGACGGTGCCGGCATCAGGATGAACACGGCCACGACCACTATGGCCATGATCGACAGGCCGAACCAGACTTCCTTCCTCATGACGCCACCTGCGCGGCGGCCTGCACGCGACGGGCGCTCATCGGGCGGCTCCCTCGGGCTTCACGAAGTCGTCGAGGCGCGCGATGTCCTCGTCCTTCACGTGCACCATCTGCTTCAGCTTGTCGACGTCGACCTCCTCGACGTCCTCCTCGCGCGACGGCCATTCGCCGCGGGCGAGGCAGATCACGCAGCGCGCGATCTCGGCCAGGCCCTGCAGCAGCAGGAAGGCGCCGGCGACCGGGATCACCGTCTTGAACGGATAGATCGGCGGGCCGTCCGCCGTGATGTTCGAGTGCTCGTTGATCGCCCACGACTCGCCGGCGTAGCGATAGCCCGCCCAGATGAGCGCGATCACCCCGGGCACGAAGAAGAGGATGTAGAGCGCGAGGTCCAGGCCGGCCTGCAGGCGCGGCGGGAAGAAGCCGTAGAGCACGTCGCCGCGGACGTGGCCGTTCTTCGACAGCGTGTACGCGCCCGCCATCATGAACAGCGTGCCGTACATCATGATCATCGCGTCGAACGCCCACGCGTGCGGGTTCGACAGCACGTAGCGGGAGAACACCTCCCAGCTGATCAGCATGGTGAGACCGACGATCAGCCAGGCAAAGAACTGGCCGACGAAGGTGCTGATCTTGTCGATCGTCAACAGGAATCGCTGCATCGCTCGTCCATGCATGCCGCGCGCAGGACCCGCGCGGGCGTCGATGAAAAAACACCATCCGGGGTCGCCGGATGGTGTCGGGTCGGCTTGCGGGGCCTAGCCCTTCTTCGTCGGGGCGGCGGCCGGGGCGGCCGCCTTCTGGCCGAAGTAGTGGTTGTAGGCCATGCGGCGATTCACGTTGTTGTCCATGTCCCAGCGCACGGCGCGCTGCGCGAACGCGCGCTGCGAGTCGACGATCTCCTTGAAGAGCGCGTTGTCGGCGGACTTCTTGGCGACCACCTGGTCGTAGATGACGAGCTGCTGCTGCAACAGGGCATCGGGCGTCTTGTAGAACTTGACCCCCTGCTTCTGCTCCATCTCGATGTAGTCCTTCGAGTAGCGGTCGATGGCCTTCCACACGAGATCGGCGGACGCGGCGTCGACGGCGTTGGCGATGATCGCCTTCATCTTGTCGGGCAGCGCGTCGTACTTCGTCTTGTTGAACATGATCTCGAACTGCTCGGCGTTCTGGTGGAAGCTCTGCAGCATGCAGACCTTCGAGACGTCGGGGAACCCGAGCAGGCGGTCGGACGACATGTTGTTGAACTCGGCGGCGTCGAGGAGGCCGCGGTCCATCGCCGGGATGATCTCGCCGCCGGGCAGCGCGTTCACGGCCACCCCCATCGCGGTGAACACGTCGATCGAGATGCCGACCGTGCGGTACTTGAGGCCCTTCAGGTCGTCGACCTTGGTGACGGGCTTCTTGAACCAGCCGAGCGGCTGCGTGGCCATCGGGCCGTAGGGGAACGAGACGACGTTGGCGCCGACCGACTGGTAGAGCTTCTGCAGGAGCTCCTTGCCGCCGCCGTAGCGGTGCCAGGCGAGCAGCATGTTGGCGTCCATGCCATAGCCCGGGCCGGAGCCCCACAGCGCGAGCGCGTTCTGCTTGCCGTAGTGATAGACCAGCACGCCGTGGCCGCCGTCGAGCGTGCCCTTCGACACGGCGTCGAGGAGGCCGAAGGCCGGGACCACCGCGCCCGCGGGCAGCACCTCGATCTTCAGGTCGCCGCCGGTCATGTCGTTGACCTTCTTGGCGTAGTCGAGCGCATACTCGTGGAAGATGTCCTTCGACGGCCACGTCGACTGCCAGCGCATCGTGATCGGCCCCTGCGCCTTCACGATCGTCGGGAACCCGAGGGTGGCGGCGCCGGCCGCAGCGCCGGTGGCGGCGGATAGGAACTTGCGACGCGAAGCAGGCGCGGCCGCCTGCGCAGACTGGGTCTTGCGGTTCATGCTTCCTCCTGAATGCGGCGCCGCTCGTGGAAGCGGTGCCGGGTGGTGGCACATCGCGGTCTGGGACGCCGCTTTCGTGCCCGGTTTGCCCTGCTCGGTGCTCCGGCCGGTCCGTTCTCGTTACCGGTCGATTATGCGCAACTGCGCGCGGCGCGTCATTGTGCGGCGCGCAATCGTCACCCGCGCTGCGCGTGGCCGGCCAACATGCGGCAGCGCCGCACTATTCCGTGAAAACGGGTTTCGTGCCGGCTACAGCGCGCGGCGCTCGCGCAGCGCCTGCGCGAGCGTGCCCGCGTCGACGTACTCGAGCTCGCCGCCGACCGGCACGCCGCGCGCGAGGCGGCTCACCTCGAGGCCGCGGGCGGAGAGGAGCTCGCCGATGTAGTGCGCGGTGGCCTCGCCCTCGTTGGTGAAGTTGGTGGCGAGGATGACCTCGCGCACGGCGCCATCGGTGGCGCGTTTCAGGAGCCGGTCGAGCCGGATCTCCTTGGGGCCGATGCCGTCGAGCGGCGACAGCCGCCCCATCAGCACGAAATAGAGGCCCTGGTAGGCCTGCGTGTGCTCGACCATCAGGAGGTCGGCCGGCGTCTCGACGACGCACAGCAGCGCCTGGTCGCGCTTCGGGGAGCGGCACAGCGCGCAGACCGTGTCCTCGGTGAACGTGTTGCAGCGCTCGCAGTGGCGGATCGCGTCGGCGGCGTGGCCGAGCGCGCGGCCGAGCGCGCGGGCGCCGTCGCGGTCGTGCTGCATGAGGTGCAGCGCCATGCGTTGTGCAGCCTTGGGTCCGACGCCGGGGAGGCAGCGCAGCGCGCGGGTCAGCGCGTCGAGGCTGCCTAAGGGCTCTTGCGGGACGGAGGGGCGGTCGGGCATGGGTGTGGAGGAGGTACGTCTATGCCCCGATTACGTCGTTCCCGCGAAGGCGGGAACCCAGTGACTTCGCAGCACTTGCCGCACGCGTATCGACGACACTGGGTCCCCGCCTTCGCGGGGACGACAAATTCACACGGCAGCGCGCTGGGTCAGAACGGTAGTTTAAAACCCGGCGGCATCGGCAACCCCGCCGTCAGCCCCGCCATCTTCTCCTGCGACGTTGCTTCCGCACGGCGCACCGCGTCGTTCATCGCGGCCGCGACCAGGTCCTCGAGCATGTCCTTGTCGTCGGCGAGCAGCGATGGGTCGATCGACACGCGCTTCACGTCGTGGCGGCAGGTCATCACGACCTTGACGAGGCCGGCGCCGGCCTGGCCCTCGACCTCGGTCAGCGCGAGCTCCTCCTGCGCCTTCTTCATGTTCTCCTGCATCTGCTGGGCCTGCTTCATGAGGCCCGCCAACTGGTTCTTCATCATGATCGTGTCACCGCGTCGGGGAAAGGAATCTCGCTGCTCACTTCGCTGCGCCGTCGCGCGGCAGCGGCGCGACGGTCTCGGTCTTCACCTGGCCGTCGAAGCGCGTCAGGAGCTCGCGCACGAACGGCTCCTCGCTGAAGGCCGCCACGCCGTTCGCCTGCGCCTGCGCACGCTCGCGCTTCTCGGTCGCGGCGAGCGACGTCGCCACCGGCGCGCCGACCTCGAACGCGAGCAGCAGCTTGCGGCCGGTGGCCTGCTCGAGCGCGTGCTTGAGCTTGTCGGCGTAGGCCTTGTCGGCGAGGTGCTTGTGCGCCACCGGCAGCGCGAGGGTGAGCGCGTTGCCGGCGAGCGTCTTCAGCTCGGATTGCGCCGCGAGCTGCGCGGCCATGCCCGTCAGCCGGAGGCTCGCCACGAACGCCGGCCAGTCCGCGGGATCGCCGGGCAACGGCACGACGTCGCGTGCCGGCAGCGGCTCGACCGGGCGCACGACCGCGGCATCGCGCGCGGGAGCGGCGTCGCGCGCCGGCGCGGCCGGACGCACTGCGGCGGGCGTCATCGCTGCGATGCCCGCGCCTGCGGAGGGCGCCGCGCGCACCGGCGGCGCGCTACGGGCAGGCGTGGGCGCGGCCGGCGATGCCTTGTCTTCATCGGCGACGGCCGGCGCGAACGCCAGCATGCGCAGCAGCGTCATCGCGAAGCCGGTCGCCTCGTCGGGGGCGAGCGCGAGATCCGCCCTGCCCTGCGCCGCGATCTGGTAGAGCACCTGCACGCGCTCGGCCGTGAAGCGCTGCGCGAACGCCGCGATGCGCTCCGCATCGTCGAACGCGGCCGCCGCCTGCGGCACGACCTGCGCGACCGCGATGTGATGGAAGAGCGAGGCGAGCTCCTCGAGCGCGAGCGTGGACGCAAGACCGCGCGCGGCAAGCGCGTCGCTTTCCGCGAGCAGCGCGGGGCCGTCGCCGGCGGCGAGCGCCTCGACCATCCGGAACGCGTACTCGCGGTCGACGGTGCCGAGCATCGCGCGCACCACGTCCTCCTTTACCTCGCCGCCGCCGAACGCGATGGCCTGGTCGAGGAGCGAGAGGCCGTCGCGCAGCGAGCCCTGCGCAGCGCGCGCGATGAGCGCGACGCCGCCCGCCTCGTGCGCGATGGCCTCCTCGGTGAGGATGTGGTCCATGCGCGCGCCGACCTGCGCGGGCGTGAGCGGCTTCAGGTTGAACTGCAGGCAGCGCGAGAGCACCGTCACCGGGATCTTCTGCGGATCGGTGGTGGCGAGCACGAAGCGCACGTGCTCGGGCGGCTCCTCGAGCGTCTTCAGCATCGAGTTGAACGCCGCCTTCGACAGCATGTGCACTTCGTCGATGAGATAGACCTTGTAGCGCCCGACCGTCGGCGCGTAGCGCGCGTTGTCGAGGATCTCGCGCATGTTGTCGATGCCGGTGTTCGACGCGGCGTCGAGCTCCAGCAGGTCGACGAAGCGGCCGGCGTCGATGTCGGTGCACGCGGGGCACGTGCCGCACGGCGTGGCGGTGACGCCGGTCGCGCAGTTCAGGCTCTTGGCGAGGATGCGCGCGATCGTGGTCTTGCCCACGCCGCGGGTGCCGGTCAGCAGGTAGGCGTGATGAATGCGGCCGCGCGCGAGCGAGTTCGCGAGCGCGGTGACCACGTGCTCCTGCCCGGTCAGGTCGGCGAACGAGCCGGGGCGCCACTTGCGGGCGAGGACCTGGTAGCTCATCGGCGGCTCCCAACGCCGGCTGCGGCGCTCAAGGCGCGGCGCGCCGGCGCGGCGCAGGCGCGGAGACGGTGGAGCGTGACCGCGGCAGGGAGCATGAAGGGTGGCGAGCCGTGATCCCGGCACTTGCACGCGTTCGCTGTGGCTGCTTCCTTCCGGACCTGACCAGGTTCACGACCATGCAATGCGGGGCGACCCGCCGTTGTTCGGGGCGCGTTACGCGCAAGGCCCGCATTATAGCCGCGAACGCCGGCTGCGCCGCGCCACGCACGTCGCATCTGCGCGCGGCGGCCGGAGGGCCGCGGCGTAGAATGCAGGGCATGCGCCGCATGTCGTGGGCTCGCGCGTCCTGGCGCGGGATTTCGTTGCATCTTCTCGTCGTGGCCGGTGGGCTCGCCGCCGGTGTCGCCTTCGGACAACCGGCGTCCGTCTTCCTCGAGGATTTCACGTCGCCGGAGCTCACGGCCGCGATCCGCGGGGGCAAGACCACGGTGCTCATCCCGGTGGGCGGCACCGAGCAGAACGGCGCGCACATGGTCCTCGGCAAGCACAATGTGCGGGCGAAGGCGCTCGCCGACAAGGTCGCGCGCGCGCTCGGCAACGCGCTGGTGGCCCCGGTGATCGCCTACGTGCCCGAGGGCAACGTCAACCCGCCGACGGGGCACATGCGTTATCCGGGCACTCTCACGGTGCCCGCCGACGTGTATCGCAAGGTCCTCGCCTCCGCCGCCCGCAGCCTGCGCCAGGCCGGCTTCCGCGACATCGTGTTCCTGGGCGAGCACGGCGACTACCGCAGGGACAACGAAGCCGTCGCGCGCGAGCTCGACCGCGAGTGGGCCGCCACGCCGGTCCGCGCCCACGCGATCGACGAGTACTACCGGGCCGCCACCGAAAGCTTTCCCAAGGCGCTCAAGGGCCACGGTTACACCGACGCCGAGATCGGTCAGCATGCAGGCGTGGCCGACACGTCGCTGGCGCTCGCGGTCGATCCGTCGCTGGTGCGCAGCGACCGCCTGCGCGAGGCACCGTCCGCCGGCGTCAGCGGCGACCCGCGCCGTGCGAGCGCGGACCTCGGCAAGGCCGGCGTCGACGCCATCGTCGCCGAGACCGTCACCGCCATCCGCAGCGCCACCGCCCGCCGCTGACGCGCCCCACCCATTTGCCCACCGCAGGAGCGTTCGTGAAGTCCATCGTACTTGCGTCACTCCCCGCCGCGCTGGCCGCGGCAATCGCGTTCGCCGTGAATGCGCAGACCCCGCCCGCGAAGGCGCCGGCCGCGCCGCCGCCCGCGCCGGCGGTCGCCACGGTGCCCGGCATGCCGCCGGTGCCCGATGCGAAGAATCTCTACAGCGAGACCACGGCCGGCAAGATCGCGCCGGCGCTCGCGCAGGACCTGCCGCGCGTGTACGTGCCGCACATCCAGTCCAATGACGTCTACGTGATCGATCCGGCGACGTTCACCGTCGTCGACAAGTTCCGCGTGGGCCTCAATCCGCAGCACGTCGTGCCCTCGTACGACCTGCGCACGCTGTGGGCCGCCAACAACGCCGAGAACACGACCAAGGGGAGCCTCACGCCGATCGACCCGAAGACCGGCAAGCCCGGCAAGGCCATCGCCGTCGACGATCCGTACAACATGTATTTCACGCCGGACGGCAGGTCGGCGATCGTCGTCGCCGAGGCGATGAAGCGCCTCGACTTCCGCGATCCGGTCACGATGAAGCTGCAGTACTCGATCGACGTGCCGAAGTGCACGGGCATCAATCACGCGGACTTCGCGATCGACGGCAGCTTCGCGATCTTCACCTGCGAGTTCACGGGGACGGTCGCGAAGATCGACCTCGTCAACCGCAAGGTGCTGGGCTACACGCAGGTGATCCAGCCGGGGCGGCCGACGCAGACGGTGAAGGGCCCGGACGGCAAGGACGAGATCATCTGCACGACGTGGAAGGGGATGCCGCAGGACATCCGCGCCTCGCCCGACGGCAAGCTCTTCTACGTCGCGGACATGATGGCCGACGGCGTGCACGTCGTGGACGGCGCGACGTTCAAGCAAATCGGATTCATCGAGGCCGGCAAGGGCACGCACGGGCTGTACCCGAGCCGCGACGGCACCAAGCTCTACGTCGCGAACCGCGGCAGCAACAAGATCCACGGCCCGCCGAAGGGCAAGGGCGGCGTCAGCGTGATCGACTTCGCGACGCAGAAGGTGGTCGCGACGTGGCCGATCCCCGGCGGCGGCAGCCCCGACATGGGCAACGTCAGCGCCGACGGGAAATGGCTGTGGCTGTCGGGGCGCTACGACAACGTCGTGTACGCGTTCGACACGACGAGCGGCGACGTGAAGATCATTCCGGTGGGCAAGGAGCCGCACGGGCTGACGGTGTGGCCGCAGCCGGGGAGGTATTCGCTGGGGCATACCGGGAACCTGCGGTAGCGGTTGCGGCTGCCCCCTCACCCCAGCCCTCTCCCCGCGAGCGGGGAGAGGGGGTCCTCTCAGAACGGGCGTCAATCATGAGCGGCGTCGCGAATTCGCACCGCCCTCCGCCACTTGGCTCCCTCGCCCCGCTTGCAGGGATAGGGTTGGGGTGAGGGGCCGGCGCATCGCCAGCCCCCAACCCCTACTTCCGAATGATGTGCGTCAACCCACCCATGTAGGGCCGCAACACCTCGGGGACCATGATGCTCCCGTCCCCCTGCTGGTAGTTCTCCATCACCGCCACGAGCGTGCGCCCGACCGCAAGCCCGGAGCCGTTCAGCGTGTGCACGAACTCGGGTTTGCCCTGCGCGTTGCGGAACCGCGCCTGCATGCGCCGCGCCTGGAACGCCTCGCAGTTGCTGCACGACGAGATCTCGCGGAACGCGCTCTGCCCCGGCAGCCACACCTCGAGGTCGTAGGTCTTCGCGGACGCGAACCCGATGTCGCCGGTGCACAGCGCCATCACGCGGTAGTGCAGCCCGAGCCGCTGCAGGATGACCTCGGCGTTGCCGGTCAGCTGCTCCAGCGCCTCGTACGACTTGTCGGGATGCACGACCTGCACCATCTCGACCTTCTCGAACTGGTGCTGGCGGATCATGCCGCGCGTGTCCTTGCCGTAGCTCCCCGCCTCCGAGCGGAAGCACGGCGTATGAGCCGTGAGCTTGATCGGCAGCGCGTTGGCGTCGAGGATCGATTCGCGGACCGAATTCGTGAGCGTGATCTCCGACGTCGAGATGAGGTACAGGCGCTCGTCCTCCGAACCGCCCTTGGTGACCCAGAACATGTCCTGCTCGAACTTCGGCAGCTGCGTGGTGCCTACCAGCGCATCGGCGTTGACGATGTACGGCGTGTAGCACTCGGTGTAGCCGTGCTCGCGCGTGTGCGTGTCGAGCATGAACTGCGCGAGCGCGCGATGCAGGCGCGCGAGGTCGCCGCGCAGCAGCGAGAAGCGCGATCCGGACAGCTTCGCGGCGGTGGCGAAGTCGAGCAGCCCGAGCCCCTCGCCGATGTCGGTATGGTCCTTCGGCTGGAAGTGGAACTCGGGGCGCGTGCCCCAGCGCCGCACCTCGACGTTGTCGTCGCCGGACTTGCCGTCGGGCGTCTTGTCAGACGGGATGTTCGGAAGGTTGAGGAGGAAATCGCGGACCTGCGCCTGCACGCCGTCGAGCTCCGCCTCCAGCGCCTTCACCTGGTCGCCCAGCCCCGCGACTTCCGCGAGCAGCGGCGCCGCATCCTCGCCCTTCGCCTTCGCGATGCCGATCTGCTTGCTGGCGGCGTTGCGGCGCGCCTGCAGGTCCTGGGTGCGCACCTGGATGTCGCGGCGGCGCGCCTCGAGCGCGTTGAAGCCGTCGACGTCGAGCGTGACGCCGCGGCGCGCGAGGCCGGCCGCCACGCCGGCGATGTCGTTGCGGAGCAGGTTGATGTCGAGCATCCGCAAATTCTAGCAGCCGGCGCCCCTCGTCCGCCGGCCCGCCTTTAGCGCCGCGGGCCGCTATTCCGGCTCGTTGTCCGCAGCGCGATCGCGCCGGCGCAGGTCGGCGAGCTTGTCGGCGATGCGTGCCTCCAGCCCGCGATCGGTCGGCACGTAGAACTTCTGCGGCGTCATGTCGTCCGGCAGGTAGGTCTCGCCGGCCGCATACGCGCCCTCCTCGTCGTGCGCATAGCGGTAGCCGCTGCCGTAGCCCAGGTTCTTCATGAGCTTGGTCGGCGCGTTGCGCAGGCGCATCGGCACCGGCCGCGAGCCGTCCTCGCGGATGAACGCGCGCGCCGCGCCGTAGGCGACGTATGCCGCGTTCGACTTCGGCGCCACCGCGAGATAGAGCACGCATTCGGCCAGCGCGAGCTCGCCTTCCGGCGTGCCGAGGCGCTCGTACGTCTCGGCCGCGGCGAGCGCGATCTGCAGCGCGCGCGGGTCGGCGAGGCCGATGTCCTCGGTCGCCATGCGGATCATGCGGCGCGCGACGTACAGCGGATCGGCGCCGCCGTCGAGCATGCGGCACATCCAGTAGAGCGCCGCATCGGGATCCGTGCCGCGCACCGCCTTGTGCAGCGCCGAGATCTGGTCGTAGAACGCCTCGCCGCCCTTGTCGAAGCGGCGCAGGCTGCGCGCGATGGTCGCCTCGATGAACGCCAGGTCCACGCGGTCGCGCTTTGCGGTGCGCGCGGCGGTCGTGAGCTGCTCGACGAGGTTCACGAGGCGGCGGCCGTCGCCGTCGGCGTAGGCGACGAGCGCGTCGCGGGCCGCGTCCTCGATCACGAGTCCCGGCGCCGCGACGCCGATCGCGCGTTCCAGCAATTGCGACAGGTCGGCGGGCGACAGCGGCTCCAGCACGTACACCGCGGCGCGCGACAGCAGCGCGCCGATCACCTCGAACGACGGATTCTCCGTGGTGGCGCCGATGAACGTGACGGTGCCCTTCTCCACGTACGGCAGGAACGCGTCCTGCTGCGCCTTGTTGAAGCGATGCACCTCGTCGACGAACAGGATCGTCGGCCGCCCCGACTGCGCGAGCGTGGCCTCCGCGCGTGCGACCGCGTCGCGGATGTCCTTCACGCCGGACAACACGGCGGAGAGCGCGATGAACTCCGCGTTGAACGCATCGGCCATGAGCCGCGCGAGCGTGGTCTTGCCCACCCCCGGCGGTCCCCACAGGATCATCGAGTGCAGCTTGCCCGACGCGAACGCGATCGCGAGCGGCTTGCCGGGACCGAGCAGGTGGCGCTGGCCGACGACGTCGTCGATCGCGTGCGGGCGCAGGCGCTCGGCGAGCGGCACGCCGGCGTGCGTGGTCGTGGCGTCGGCGAAGAGATCGGTCATGGCGGCGGACGCGCTGCGATGCGCGTTGTCATGCGCCATTATGCAAGGTAGAGTCGGCGCACGCCCGCTATGGGTAAACGCCGCCGCGGATGGCGGCCTCGCAAGGCGCCGGTCATGCGCGACAACCCTCTCAAGTCCCGCCTCGCGGCCGGGGGCCGCGGCTACGGCGCGATGGCCTTCGAGTTCTTCTCGCCCGGCCTGCCGCAGATCTGCCGCAACGCGGGCGCGGAGTTCCTGCTCTACGACATGGAGCACACGGGCCTCTCGCTCGAGACGCTCAAGGTGCAGGTCGCGCTGTGCCGCGGGCTCGACGTAGTGCCGATGGTGCGCGTGCCGCGCGGCGAATACCCCTTCATCGCGCGTGCGCTCGACGTCGGCGCGCTCGGCGTCATGGCGCCGATGGTGGGCACCGCCGAAGAGGCGCGCGCCATCGTCGCGTGCACGCGCTATCCGCCGGAAGGTCGGCGCGGCGCCGCGTTCGGCTTCGCGCACGACGACTACGAAGGCGGCGACGTCGCGCAGAAGATCGCGGCGATCCACGCGCGCACGCTCGTCATCGCGCAGATCGAGACCGCGGAGGGGCTCGCGAACGTGGAGGCGATCGCGGCGGTGCCCGGCGTCGACGCGCTGTGGCTCGGCCACTTCGATCTCACCAACTTCATGGGCATCCCGGGGCAGTTCCGGCATCCCGACTACCTCGCCGGCGTGCGCCGCATCGTCGCCGCGTGCGAGGCGAACGGCAAGACGGCCGCGTTCCTCGCCACCGACGACGCGTGGGCGCGCGAGTACAAGGGCTACGGCTTCCGCCTCTTTGCCTACGGCCTCGACCAGGCGCTCTACAGCAACGCGCTGCGGCACGGCCTCGAGCTGCTGCGCCAACCGAACGAAGGACCCACGCCATGACCGCCCGCTTCCGCGTCGGAATCACCCGCGACATCCTCGACAGCCGCGGCGAGCCCGCGTTTGGCCGCGCCGCGCTCGCGATCCTCGAGCACGCGCCGGGCCTCGAGTGGGAATACCTGCCGGAGGTGGTGCGCGAGATCACGCCCGCGCACGCCGCGCGCTACGACGCGCTGTACGTGAACATGGCGCGCACGCCGGCGGCGGCGGTCGCCGCGCCCGACGTGCGGCTGCGCGTCGTCGCGCGCCACGGCGTCGGCTACGACTCGGTCGACGTGCCGGCGATGACGCGCGCCGGCATCGTGGTCACCAACACGCCGATGCCGATGCCGCGGCCGGTCGCGACCATTGCGCTCACGTTCATCCTGGCCCTCGCCGGCAAGCTGATGCTGAAGGACCGCCTCACGCGCACCGGTCGCTGGGACGAGCGCATGGACAACATGGGCATGGGCCTCACCGGCCGCACGCTCGGCGTCGTCGGCGCCGGCCGCATCGGCAAGGAGCTGCTGCGCATGGCGCGCGTGCTCGACATGAAGCTGCTGGCCGCCGATCCGTATGTCAACGAGGTCGAGTTGGGATACATCGGCGCGCGCAAGGTGCCGCTGCCCGAGCTCCTCGCGCAATCCGACTTCGTGGTCACCATCCCGCTCCTGAACGAGGAGACGCGCCACCTCATCGGCGCGCGCGAGTTCGCGCAGATGAAGCCGACCGCGTACTTCATCAACGTGTCGCGCGGGCCGGTCGTCGACGAGCCGGCGCTCATCGCGGCGCTGCGCAACCAGCGCATCGCGGGCGCCGCCCTCGACGTCTTCGAGCAGGAGCCGGTCGATCCCGCGAATCCGCTGCTCGCGATGGACAACGTGATCGTCACGCCGCATTCGCTGTGCTGGACCGACGAGTGCTTCCACAACATGGCGACGACGGGGCTGCAGAGCATCGTCGACGCGCTGGCGGGCAAGGTGCCGGAGTTCGTGGTCAACCGCGAGGTGCTCGCGCATCCGCGGGCGCAGGCGTGGTTCGCGCGCTGATCCTGCTTGCAGCACTCGTCGCGACGCCTGCCGCCGCGTTCGACGTGCAGGGCCATCGCGGCGCGCGCGGCCTCGCGCCCGAGAACACGATGGCCGCGTTCGAGCGCGCGCTGGCGCTCGGCGTGACCACGATCGAGACCGACGTCGCGATCACGCGCGACGGCGTGGCCGTCATCTCGCACGATCCGTTCCTCAACGCGGACCTCGTGCGCACGCCGGACGGCGCCTGGCTTGCCGCGCGCGGACCCGCCATCCGCTCGCTCACGCAGGCGGAGCTCGCACGCTACGAGCTCGGCCGGACAAATCCCGCGAGCGACTACGGCAGGCAGTTCCCGCAGCAGGTGCCCGTGGACGCCCAGCGCTTCCCGACGCTCACGCAGGTGCTCGCGCTCGGCAAGGGCAACGCGGTGCGCTTCAACGTCGAGACCAAGATCACGCCCGACGGCGGCACGGAGACCGCGGACGTCGCGACGTTTGCGCGCCTCGTGGTGCAGGCGATCGATGCGGCAGGCATGTCGTCGCGCGCGACCGTGCAGTCGTTCGACTGGCGCACGCTGGTCGAGGTCAGGCGCATCGCACCGTCCATCGCGACCGTGTGCCTCACCATCGAATCGCCGGGCATGGACACGGTCCGGCGCGCGGCGGACGGGCCGTCGCCGTGGCACGCGGGCTTCGATCGCGCGCGCTACGATGGCTCACTGCCGCGCACCGCGCACGCGGCCGGCTGTTCCGCGTGGTCGCCGTTCTGGCGTAACGTCACCGCGGCCGACGTCGCCGATGCGCACGCGCTCGGCATGAAGGTGATCCCGTGGACCGTCAACGATCCGCGCGAGATGGCGCGGCTCATCGACCTCGGTGTCGACGGCCTGATCAGCGACTACCCGGACCGATTACTGCAGGTCGTGCGCGAGAAAGGCGTGCCGTAGCGCCTACTTGTCGCCCAGCACGTCCGCGCCCTTCGGCGGCGTGAACTGGAAGAGCGTCGCCGCGAGCTTCGGGTTGCGCTCGAAGCCGGAGAATTTCACGACGCTGCGCTGCCCGAACGCATCGAGCAGCTCGAGCGCGACGAGCAAGTTGGCGTCGAAGCCCAGGCGAATCTCCTGGAACGTCGATTCCCGGGCCACTGGCGTGGCCGACAGCCAGTCGAGGCCGTTGGACGCGCCCAGGTCCTTCCACGTGAACGCCTGCTCGACGTCCTGGTTCCCCGACAAGAGCGCCGCGGGCGTGGCGCCCAGCGCCTCGCCCATCCGGCGCACGATCACCTGGTTCAGGTCCTCGTCGAAGATCCACACGCGCTGGCCGTCGCCGACCAGCAGTTGCTTGTACGGCTTCTGCACGGTCCAGCGGAACTTGCCGGGGCGCTCGAGCAGGAACTCGCCGTTGGCGCTTTGCGTGACACGGCCGTTCTTGTCGACGTTGGTCTGCGTGAACTGCGCGCGCGCCGTCTGCGTGTCGCGCACGAAGGCGCGCAGGCGGTCGAGGGTGGCGGAGTGGGCATGGGCGGCTATCAACGAAAAAACAAAGGCTACAAAGAGGCGCAGAGACGCAGAGAAAAGCAGTCCACCGTTTCGCAGGCGCGCGATGGTGCCTGCCTTTCTCGGCGTCTCTGCGTCTCTTTGTGAAAAAAATCCCTCCATCACTTCAACGCTCCGAATTCCGTGCCCGGGATCTGGGCCAGGCAGTTGCCCACGGCGTCCAGTATGAGGTACGTGTGCGCGAGGCCGCCCTTGTCCCTGCGCCCGCCTACGTCCTTGTACTGATGCGCGTAGACCCGCCACGAGTCGTATTCGTTCTCGACGTCGAACGTGCAGCCCGACACGAACACGCCCGGTCCGCAGAAGTCCTTCGGCAGCAGCGCGCGCGTGCGCTCGATCGCCTGCGCCTCGCTGATGCGCGGCGCGGTCTTGGGCCGATCCTGCGGGCAGAACTCGGGGCCGGTGCGGTAGGCGTCGACGGGACCGGCGAGCGCGCCGGACGCGGCGGCCGCGAGCGCGGCCGCGCAGAGCAATCGCTTCATGTCAGGATTCGGCCTTGCTCGCGGGCACCAGCACTTCGCGGTTGCCGTTGGTCTGCATCGGCGACACGAGCCCCGCGATCTCCATCTGCTCGATGAGCCGCGCGGCGCGGTTGTAGCCGATGCGCAGGTGGCGCTGCACGAGCGAGATCGACGGCCGGCGCGTCTTCAGCACCACCGCCACCGCCTGGTCGTACATCGGGTCGGCCTCGGCGTCGCCGCCTTCCACACTGACGCCGTCGGCGTCGTCGCCGCCGGCCACGCCGCCTTCGAGCAGGCCTTCGATGTACTGCGGCTCGCCCTGCGCCTTCAGGTGCTCGACGACGCGATGCACCTCGTTGTCGGACACGAACGCGCCGTGCACGCGCAGCGGATAGCCGGTGCCCGGCGGCAGGTAGAGCATGTCGCCCTGCCCCAGCAGCGCCTCGGCGCCCATCTGGTCGAGGATCGTGCGCGAATCGACCTTGCTCGCCACCTGGAACGCGATGCGCGACGGGATGTTGGCCTTGATGAGGCCGGTGATCACGTCCACCGACGGCCGCTGCGTAGCGAGGATCAGGTGGATGCCGGCGGCGCGCGCCTTCTGCGCGATGCGCGCGATCAGCTCCTCGATCTTCTTGCCGGTGACCATCATGAGGTCGGCGAGCTCGTCGACGACGACGACGATCACCGGCATCTCCTCCAGCGGCTCGGGCTGGTCGGGCGTCAGCGAGAACGGGTTGGTGAGCGTCTTGCCGGTCTTCTTGCCCTCGACGATCTTGGCGTTGTAGCCCGCGAGGTTGCGCACGCCCATCTGCGACATCAGGCGATAGCGGCGCTCCATCTCGCCCACGCACCAGTTGAGCGCGTTGGGGGCGAGCTTCATGTCGGTGACGACCGGCGCCAGCAGGTGCGGGATGCCCTCGTACATCGAGAGCTCGAGCATCTTGGGATCGATCAGGATCAGCCGGACCTGCTTCGGCTCCGCCTTGTAGAGGAGCGACAGGATCATCGCGTTGACCGCGACCGACTTGCCGGAACCCGTGGTGCCGGCGACGAGCAGGTGCGGCATGCGCGCGAGATCCGCGACCACCGGCTTGCCGGCGATGTCCTTGCCGAGTGCGAGCGTCAGCACGCCCGATGTGTCGTTGTACGTCGCCGACGACAGGATCTCGACCAGCTTGACCATCTGCCGGCGCGGGTTCGGCAATTCGAGGCCCATGCACGACTTGCCGGGAATCGTCTCCACGAGGCGGATCGACACCACCGACAGCGCGCGCGCGAGGTCCTTGATGAGGTTGACGATCTGTGCGCCCTTCACGCCGGTCGCGGGCTCGATCTCGTAGCGCGTGATCACCGGCCCCGGATACGCGGCGATCACCTTCGCGCTGACGCCGAAGTCGGCGAGCTTGCGCTCGATGAGGCGCGAGGTGAATTCGAGCGTCTCGTGGCTGACCGACTCCTGCGCGGCGGGCGCCTCTTCCAGGAGCGCCAGCGGCGGCAACCTGGAATCCGGCATGTCGGTGAAGAGCGGGCGCTGCTTCTCCTTGATCACGCGCTCGGACTTCGGCACGTGCACCACGGGCGGCACCACGACCACCGGCTCGCGCTCCTCCTCGACCTCGCGCCGCTGCTCGACGATCTGCTCGCGCTCGGCGGCCGCCTCCTCGCCGATGCGGCGGTCCTCGGCCTCCTCGCGGCGGCGGCGGACCGCTGCGATCGCCGATTCGACCCACGTGCCGATGCGCTCCATCACGCGCAGCCACGAGATGCCGAACAGCAGCGACAGGCCCACCAGCAGCGTGGCGAGCAGGAACAGCGTCGCGCCGTTGAAGCCGAGCGCGCGGGCGGCGAGGCGGCCGAGCGTGTCGCCGAACGCGCCGCCGGGCGCCAGCGGCAGCGTGGCGGACAGCTTCCAGAGGCGGATGGCTTCCAGCGACGCGCTCGCGAACAGCACGAGGCCGAAGCCGAGCGAGGCGATCCACAGCGGCTGGTCGGATTCGTCGTCGGGCCGCAGCAGCCGGCGCAGGCCGGCGATCACGAGCACCACGCCACCCACGACCCACCACCACGCGGACAGCCCGAAGAGGTAGAGGAGCAGATCGGCGAGCCATGCGCCGACCACGCCGCCGCGGTTGCCGAGCGGCGCGCCCGTGCCGGAGAACGACCAGCCGGGATCGGTGCTCGTGTAGCTCGCGAGGATGAGGCCCAGGTACGCGAACGCCGCGACGAACAGCAGCCACCACGACTCTCGGACGAGGCGCGCGAAGCGCGGCGAGAGCGTGCCGTCGGACGCGGGGGCGCGCCGCACGTTCTTGGGCTTCTTATTGAAAAACATCGGGTTGCCGCAGACACTTCATGGACCGCATTATACGCTCCGTGAAGACCGCGCCAAGGGGTCGCAGCGGGGCGCGGCGGCCGTCCCGGCGCGCGCTTTGAAGCGCCCGGGCGGCACCCCCACATGGGCTAAACTCGACGGCTTCCTGCCCACCGATCCATCGCATACGAGACCACGATGTCCGCCAAGCATGCCCGCCTCATCATCCTGGGCTCCGGCCCGGCCGGTTACACCGCCGCAGTATACGCAGCGCGCGCGAACTTGGCGCCCGTCCTGATCACCGGCCTCGCGCAGGGCGGCCAGCTCATGACCACCACCGAGGTCGACAACTGGCCGGCCGACGCCGACGGCGTCCTCGGGCCCGATCTCATGGCGCGCTTCCAGAAGCACGCCGAGCGCTTCAACACGGAAATGATCTTCGATCACGTCCACGCCGTGCACCTGGGCGCGCGGCCGTTCAGGCTCATCGGCGATGCGGGCGAATACACCTGCGACGCGCTGATCATCGCCACCGGCGCCTCGGCCCGCTACCTCGGCCTGCCGTCGGAGGATTCGTTCATGGGCAAGGGCGTGTCGGCGTGCGCCACCTGCGACGGCTTCTTCTACAAGAACCAGGACGTGGTGGTCGTCGGCGGCGGCAACACCGCCGTCGAGGAGGCGCTGTACCTGTCCAACATCGCGCGCAAGGTGACGGTCGTGCACCGGCGCGACAAGTTCCGCGCCGAGGCGATCCTCGTCGACCGCCTTATGGCGAAGACGCGCGGCGGCAACATGGAAGTGCTGTGGGACCACACGCTGGACGAGGTGCTGGGCGATGCCTCCGGCGTCACCGGCGTGCGGGTGAAGTCGACGCGCTCGCCCGAGACGCGCGACATCCCCGTGCACGGCGTGTTTATTGCCATCGGGCACACGCCCAACACGCAGATCTTCGAAGGCCAGCTCGACATGGCCGGCGGCTACCTCAAGGTGAAGGGCGGCGCCGAGGGCAACGCGACGGCGACGTCGGTGCCGGGCGTGTTCGCCGCCGGCGACGTCGCCGATCACGTGTACCGGCAGGCGGTGACGTCGGCGGGCACGGGCTGCATGGCGGCGCTCGACGCGGAGGCGTTCCTCGAAGGGCACTGATGGCGAAGCTGTCGGACCTGAAGGACCTGTGGGCGCGCGAGCAGGCGCGCGCGCCGCAGCCTGCGGCGACGAAGCCGGTGGCGCCGGGCAGTCAACCTGCGGCGACGGCGCCCGTGCCGCACGAGACCCCGCCGATGCGTCCCACATCCGTCCGCCGCGCGCTCGCCGCGGCCAAGCACAGCGGGCAGGACATCGACCTCGCGCAGGCGTTCGCCGACGTGCAGAAGCTGCCGCCGGCCAATCGTGCCGCGATGACGCGCCCGAAGCCCGCGCCGATCCCGCAGCACACGCTCGCCGACGAGCGCGACGTGCTGCAGGCGTCGAAGTACGGCGAGGACCCGGCGCCGCACACGTGGGACACCGGGCAGGAGTTCGAGCACGAGCAGACCTTTGTCCGCAAGGGCCTGTCGCCCGACATCGCGGGCAAGCTGCGGCGCAATCACTGGTCGGTGCAGGCGGAGCTCGACCTTCACGGCCTCACCGTCGACGAGGCGCACGACGCGCTGTCGGATTTCGTGGTGGCCGCGCGCACGCGGCGCTACCGTTGCGTGCGCGTGATCCACGGGAAGGGGCTGACGTCGCCGGGGAAGGAGCCCGTGCTGAAGGGCAAGGTGCGGCGGTGGCTCACGCACTGGGATGAGGTGCTGGCGTATACCGAGGCGCCGCGGCATGCGGGTGGGGGTGGGGCGTTGTTGGTGTTGCTCAAGGGGAGCTAGGTCGGGGTCGGCCAGTGGCGAGTCGTACGATCCGGCCCCTCACCCCAACCCTCTCCCCGCAAGCGGGGCGAGGGAGCCTCTGAGGCGCTACGCGTTACAGAGTGGGGTCTTGCGGCGGTCCGGCCCCTCACCCCAACCCTCTCCCCCTTCGGGGGCGAGGGAGGTCTTCGTTGATGCGGTGGCGTGAATGCGCAGCGCCCCGAATCCTCAGTCTCCAACGCGCAGCGCCCCGAATCTTCGCTCTCCAACCGCAGCGCCCGAATCTTCACGCTCCAACCCGCAGCGCCCCCAATCCTCACTCTCCAACGCGCAGCGCCCCAGAGGCTCCCTCGCCCCGCTTGCGGGGAGAGGGCTGGGGTGAGGGGCCGGACCTCCGCACAGCAGAACCGCCAGCAGAGGCATTCGCGCCATAAGTAGCGCGCGACCGAACGGCGCGCGCAGCGCGCTGATGAGCGGCGCGCTTCGTGCCTTTTCTACAAGGAAAGCGCCCGGCCGCCCGAAGCTTTCCTTGCTGACTAATCCGGCCGCAAAACGCGCAACGCCGAACCAACGTCATCCCCCGCCCGCACGAAGCGCGTTTTGCGGACGAAGAACTAAATTCCCATCAACTTAGCAATGATCGCCTTGGCGATGAACCCCAACATCCCGAACGACAGCACGAAGAACAGCACGAACGTCCCGAAGCGCCCCGCCTTCGACTGCCGCGCGAGGCTCCAGATGATGAACAGCATGTAGGCGATGAACGCGCCCACGCCGAAGGTGACGCCGAAGTCGGCGATCTGCCCCTCGGTGAAGCCCAGGATGGTGTTCTCGGCCCCCACGACTCTTCCTACGTCCGCTCGGGCAGTCCGTCCGTCACGACCAGCGCCCGGTAGGCATGCCACGTCGCGTGGCCGACCACCGGCACTGCGATCACGAAGCCGATCATCAACGTGAGCATCGACATCGCGATGAGCACCATGATGATCCCCGCCCACAGCAGCATCGCCCACGGGTTCTCGCCCACCGCGCGCACGCTGGTGAGGATCGCGCGCCGGAAGCGCACGCGGCGGTCGAGCAGCAGCGGCACCGACACGGCAGTGCACGCGAACACGATCGCCGCGCCGAGCGCGCCCGCGTACACCCACAGCGGGAAGATCCAGTGCGGGCTCTCGACGACGAAGTAGCGCAGGAACGCGGCGAGGCTGCCCACGCCCTCGGGCACGAACTGCCACGCGAGGACGATCGACAGCGCGACCCACATCGTCGCCGCAATGCCGAGCAGCACGCCGAGCCACACGAGGGGCCGCGTGCCGCGGCGCCACGCGGCGAGCGCATCGCGCACGCCGGGCCGCTCGCCGCGCGCGAGGCGACGCGAGATCTCGTAGAGGCCCGTCGCGAGGATCGGGCCCACGAGGACGAAGCCCGAGAACGCGCCCGGCACGATCGGCCACGCGTGCATCGCCACCAGCAGGATCGCGAGGCCGCCAACCGCGACGATCAGGCCGTGCAGCAGGCTCGGCACCAGCGCGCGCGTGCAGTCCTGGAGGCCCTGGTGCAGCCACACGAGCGGCTCGCTGACCGGCACGCTGCGCACGGGCAGCGGCTCGTTGCCGGGGGCGAACAGGGTCGAAGGAACGGGCATCGGGGGCGGCGTGGCGGGGGCGTCACTTGGCCGGTGCGGGCGCTGCGGCACCGGCCGCGGCGGGCGCCGGCACCGCGCGGGCGCCGACGCGCTCGACGTGCGGATCGGACCACGACCCCGTGACCCGGTAATCGTAGCTGAAGATGCTGCCGAGCGGATTGTCGAGCAGCTTCTGCGCGAGCAGCGTGCCCGCGCCGACCGCAGCGCCGAGCAGCGGGTTGGCGATGAACAGCGCCGCCGCGCCGGCGGAGAACGTCGTCGACAGCGCGGGCTTCACGCGCACGTCGAGCTGCGTGGTCTCGCGCGCGAGGTCGATCTCGCCGGTGATGGTCACCGCGGCGGCCGGCCCGTCGAGGGCGAGGTCGCGGGTGCGCATGAGTCCGTTCTCGACCTTGAACGTGCCGGCGATCTCGTCGAACGCGAATCCTTCGCTGAAGACGTCGCGGAAGTCGAGCGTGATGCGCCGGGGCAGCGCCTGCAGCGACAGGAGCGAGAGCAGCTTGCCCATGCCCGGGTCGATCTTGGTGAACTGGCCGGCGCCCGTCCTGAGCGCGAAGTTGCCGGCGAGCGTCGGATAGTCGAAGTCGTTGGGTGCGCCGTTCCACGTGAGCCTGCCGGTGATCTTCGTCGGCGCGTTGCGCACCGCGACCGGATAGCCGAAGCGCTCGAGGAACGCGCCCGCATCCTGCGCGTCGAGCGCGAGCTCGATGTCGGTGACCGCCTGGTCGCGGCCCACGCGCCACCAGCCGTTGGCGTCGATGCGCCCCGCCGGATTGACGAGCGACAGTTTCGTGATGTGCCAATCCGCGCCGGTGGGCTCCGCCTGCAGCGCGAGCGCGCCTAAGTCGCGGCCGCTGCGCGACTGGAAGGACTCGGCCTCGATGTCGAGCGCCGGCCACGTGTTCTTCGCCTTCTGGCGCGGGTCGATTTCGCTGTGCACGGGATTGAGCTCGTCCGGCCCCGGCGCCGTGAAGCGCGCGAGCCGCGCCTGCACGCGGCCGTTGGGCAGTCCCGGTCCCGGGCCGCGCCACACCGCGGTGCCCTCGACCTCGCGGCCGTCGAGCCGCAGCCGCCAGTCGCGGTCGCTGCGGATCGCATTCACCGAGAGGTCGTGCAGCACGCGCGCGAAGACGTCGAGGCGGCCCACCGCGAGATCGAGGCCGTTCAGCTCGAACGCGCCCGGCGCCGCCGGCACGTTCGGGTCGGCGCGCGGAAATTCCTTTGCGTACAGCGCGAGCCACTCGTCGAGGTCGAGGTCGGCGATCTGGCCGCGCACCCACAGGCCGGGACGGTCGGGCGTGCCGCCGCGCGCGGCCGCATCGCCGACCAGCAGCAACGCGCGATCCACGCGCGGGCCCTCGGCGCCGACGTTGCGGTGCGCGGCCAGGCGCAGCAGGTTGCGGTAGTCGACCGTGAGCGCATCCTCGCCCGGCTTGCCGGCCGTCTCGCGGACGTCGACGCGCAGCGGCACGGCCTCCTGCGCCGGCTTGCCCAGGGGCGCAGGCAAGTCGATCGCGGCGCCGCGCAGGTTGCTGGTGAGCGTCCACGACGTCGCGCCCGCGCGCGATTGCGCGACGAGCTCCCAGTCGGTGCTGCCGCTGACGCGGTTCATGAGCGGCCAGTCGAGCTCGCTCTTCAGGTTCGCGACGCTCGCCACGCCGCTGGCGTTCACGCGGACCACGCCTTCCGCGCTCGACAGCGCGAGGTGCGCCTTGCCGCCCAGCACCTCCAGCGCGAGATCGCGCGAGCGCACGCCGTCCTGGTCGAAGAGCACGTGGCCGCTCAGGTTGGTGAGCGCCGGCAGCCCCGCGAAGCGCACCTGGTTGCCGAGGATCTCGTAGTCGCCGTCGACCTTCACGCGCTCGTGCGCCACCAGCGGCAGCGCGAACTTGAGCGCGAGCCGGCCGTCGCCCACCGCGTGCACGCCGCGCAACGCGTGATCGGTCCAGCGCTCGACCGGGCTCTGCGCCACGAACGCCAGGAACTCGGACGTCGGCCCCGTGGCCTCGCCGGCGACGGTGAGCAGCGGATCCGGCGCGCCGAGATGCGGGATGTCCGCCTTGACGGTGCCGAGCGACGTGCCGAGCACGCGTCCCTTCTTCGCCTCGATGAACATGCCCGTGCCCTCGAAGCGCACGTTGGCGTCGAGGTCGGTGATTGCAGGCCAGCCCTGCGCGTAATCGAGCGTCACGCCCACCGCGCGGAAGGTGACGCTGAACTGGCCGCGCCGCGGATCGGGGAACGGGAAGTCCGCGAGGTCGCCGGCGAGCGCCATCCGCACGTCGGCGGCCTGGCCCTGCCTGATCGACTGCCGCAGCCAGTCGCGCACGTTGGTCGAGAGCGTGAGCGGCAGGTAGCGGTCGAGGTTGCGAGCGTCGGCGCGCACCAGCTGCGCCTTGAGGTCGATGCGGCCCGGGCCCACGGGCTGCGAGCGCCAGCTGCCGCTCGCGGTGCCCGACGTGTGCGGGGTGGCGAAGCGCAGCTCCTCGAGCGCGATGCGGATGCCATCGTCGGTGCGCGACCAGCCGACGCGGCCCACCGCCGAATCGAACTGCAGCGGCTCGGTGAAGAGGTGCGGCAGCGTCACGCGCATGTCGCGGCTGTCGAGCTTCAGGTCGCCCTTGGCCTCGTCGAACGTGAAATCGCCCGACACGCTGGCCGCGCCGGGGAGCGCCTCGCTGGCGGTGATGCCGAAGCGCGCGAACGCGCCGCTGCCGGAGTAGCGCGTGGGCGCGTCGGGCGGGCCGGTCCACGCGAAGCGCCCGTTGCTCACGCTGCCGCGCAGCGCGAGCGCGGCCAAGTCACGGCGCCACGTGTCGGACAGCGGCAGGTGCTCGGCGACGAACGACAGCGGCGCCACCTCGAGGTGGTCGAACGCGACCTGGCCGCCGGTGATGGCGCCCTGCGCGTCCTGCGTCATGCTCGCCGTCATCGCCATCGGCGCGAGAGTCGCGCCGCCGGCGGTCGTGAAGGTGAAGCCGGTGGTCGTGATCTCGCGCTTGCCGGGTGCGTTCGCGAACGCGACGCGGCCGCCGACATGGGTGAGCTCGAGCGCGGGCAGGTTCTCGCGGGCCCGCGCGCGCACGTCCGTGAGCTCGAGGTCCGCCACCATGTTGGTGGGCTTGCCCTCCGCGAAGTCGAACCACAGGCGCAGCGCGCCCTGCCCCGCCTCCACCGGCTGCAGCAGCGGCACCCATTCGCGCCACAGGCCGACGTCGGCGAAGTCGAGGCGCACGAAGAAGCGGCCCTTGGCCTGCCGCCAGTCCTTGAACGATGCTGCGCCGACCTCGCCACGGAAGTCGAGCGGCGACGCGAGATCCGCCGGCGGCGAGCCGGTGAGCCCGAAGCGATGCACGTTGAAGCCGCGCTCGAGGCGGAACATCACGTGGTCGAGGACGAGCTGCGGCGAGCGGCGGAGCTCGTCGTTCCACGACACGAGCGCATCGCGCACGACGATGAGCCGCTGGCGCAGCAGCCAGTCGGTGAAGCCGGCGTCGTCGCTCTGCGTATCGGGGTCGATCTCGATGCCGGCGACGTGCAGGCGGCCCGCCGTGTCGCGCCGGATGAAGAGCTCCGGTCGCTCGATCGCGAGCTCCTTCAGGCGCACGTCGAATGCGAGGAGCGACGTCCATGCGATGACGAGGTCGACCTGCGGCAGCGACAGCACCGGCGGAGCATCGGGCCGCTGCCGATCGTGGATCGCGAAGCCCGCGATCGCGAGCCGCGGATTCCAGCCGTCCCACGAGCCGGTGATGCCCGCGATCGTGACGGGCTGCCCGAGCTGGCGGGTCAGCGTGGCAGCGATGCGGTCGCGGTAATCGTCGAGCGCCGGGAAGACGACGAAGCGCACCGCGAGCAGCAACGTGCACACCAGCACCACGGCCGCCACGATGACGTTGCCGGCGACGCGAAGCAGGCGGAGGGCGAGCGTGGGGGCCAAAGGGCGTGCCGGAAACGCGATTCCTGTCGGGGACGGCGGCGCGGGGCATAATGACCGCCGCCCGCGGCCGATTGTAGCCGAACGGTCCGCGCGGCCTCCCTGCCCGTCCCTGCCTCTCCTCCTCATGGACCTCTCGCACGCCCTGGCGTTCAGCCGCTACGCGCGACGCGCGCTCCCGCAGGCGCCCGACCTCGCCGCCGACTTGGAGCGCCACCTCGCCGCCCCTTTCGACTGGGACGCTCCCGCGCACCGCGCACCCGCGGGCATCGCCGCGGCCGCGCTGGGCCCGTGGCTGCGCGGGCTGCGCCGGCGCGTGTACCTGGTGACGATGCTGCGCGACCTCACGCGGCGCGCCGATCTCCTCGAAGTGTGCGGCGCGATGACGCGGCTCGCCGACGTCGCGATCGCGGCCGCGGTCGACCGCCACAGCGAGGAGCTCGCCGCCGCGCACGGCGTTCCGCGCGGCATGCACTCCGGGGAGCCGCAAGCGCTCATCGTCGCCGGCATGGGCAAGCTCGGCGGCGGCGAGCTCAACGTCTCGTCCGACATCGACCTCGTGTTCGTGTATCCCGAGGAAGGTGAAACGGATGGCGCGCGGCCGCTCGCCAACCGCGAGTTCTTCGACCGCCTCGGCCGGCGCGTGATCGGCACGCTGAACGACGTCACCGCCGACGGCTACGTGTTCCGCGTCGACATGCGCCTGCGGCCGTACGGCGCGAGCGGCCCGCTCACCACGTCGTTCGTCGGGCTCGAGCAGTACCTCGTCACGCAGGGGCGCGCGTGGGAGCGCTACGCGTGGCTCAAGGCGCGCGCGATCACCGGCGCGCGGCACGACGAGCTGTACGCGCTCATCGCGCCGTTCGTGTATCGCAAGTACCTCGACTACGACGCGTACGAAGGGCTGCGCGACATCCACCGCCAGATCCGCGACCAGGGCTCGCGCCGCGCGTACTCGGACAACGTGAAGCTCGGCGACGGCGGCATCCGCGAGATCGAGTTCATCGCGCAGGCGCTGCAGATCGTGCGCGGCGGCCGCGAGCCCGACCTGCGCGTGCGCGGCACGCTGCCCGCGCTGGCCGCGATCGAGGCGCGCGGGCTGCTGCCGCCGAGCTCCTGCGCGGCGCTGCGCGACGCCTACTTCTTCCTGCGCAACGTCGAGCATCGCCTGCAATACCGCGACGACGAGCAGACCCACGACCTGCCTCCTGCGGGCGAGGAGCGCGCCGCGGTCGCGGCGAGCATGGGCGTCGGCGCGGAAGCCTTCGACCGCGAGCTCGCGCGCCATCGCTCGCTCGTGTCCGTGACCTTCGCACGCACGCTCGGCAACGATGGACGCACGGCCGCGCAGGCAGATTCGCTCTACGTCGGACTGTGGGACGAGCCCGTGTCGTCGGCGGATGTGGACGAGCGGCTGACCGCGGCGGGCTTCGCCGATCCGGCCGCGCTCGTCACGAGCCTCGCGCGCGTCCGGGCATCCTCGCGCTACCAGCAATTGCCGGCGGCATCGCGCCAGCGCTTCGACGCGCTCGTGCCGCAGCTCCTCGCGATGAGCGCCGCGCATCCCGGCCTCGCGGGCGCGCAGGCGGTGTTCGATCGCCTGCTCGCGCTGCTCGAGACGATCGCGCGCCGCAGCGCGTACCTCGCACTCGTGATCGAGCATCCGCCGCTGCTGCCGCGCCTCGCGAACCTGGTCGGCGCCTCCGCGTGGGCGGCGGAATACCTCGGGCGTCATCCGCTGCTGCTCGACGAGCTCCTCGACGCGCGCGTGCTGCTCGCGGAGCCCGACTGGGACGCGTGGCGCAGCGAGCTCGCGCGCCTGCTCGACGCGCATCCCGACGACGCCGAGCACCAGATGGACGTGCTGCGCCACTTCCAGCACGCGCAATCGTTCCGCCTGCTGGCGCAGGACCTCGAGGGCCGCCTCACCGTCGAGCGGCTGGCCGATCATCTCTCCGCGCTCGCCGACGTCGTGCTCGACGCGGCGCTCGCCGCGTGCTGGCGCGCGATGACCGGCGGCACGCCGGAGCCGCCGCGCTTCGCGATCATCGGCTACGGCAAGCTGGGCGGGAAGGAGCTCGGGTACGCATCCGACCTCGACCTCGTGTTCCTGTTCGACCGCCCGGCCGACGATCCCGACGCGTACGCGATCGAGACCCGCTACACGCGCTTCGGGCAGCGCCTCAACACGTGGCTCACGAGCACTACCGCCGCGGGCCAGCTCTACGACACCGACCTGCGGCTGCGGCCCGACGGCGCCAAGGGCCTGCTGGTGTCGAGCCTCGCGTCGTTCCGCAAGTACCAGCGCGAGCACGCGTGGCGCTGGGAGCACCAGGCGCTGACGCGCGCGCGCTTCGTCGCCGGCGACGCGGAGGTCGGCGCGGCGTTCGAGGCCGAGCGCGAGGCCATCCTGCGCCTGCCGCGCGAGCCCGGCCCGCTGCGCGACGACGTGGTCGGCATGCGCCGCAAGATCCACGCGGGGCACCAGAACACCACCGCGCTGTTCGACCTCAAGCACGACGACGGCGGCATGGTCGACATCGAGTTCACCGTGCAGTACCTCGTGCTCCTGCATGCGCACGCGCATCCGGTGCTCACGCGCAATGCGGGCAACATCGCGCTGCTGGGCTTCGCCGGCGAGCTCGGGCTGGTGCCGGCGGACCTGGCGCGCGAGGTCGCCGATGCGTATCGCGAGTACCGCCGGCTGCAGCACCAGGTGCGGCTCACCGGTGCCGCGCACGCGCGCGTCGATCCGGCGCCGCAGGCGGCGCGGCGGGCGAGCGTGCGGGCGTTGTGGGAGTTGGTGCTCGGGTAGGGGTCGGATGCCCAGGGGTCAGATACCGCAGGCACGTGCGGTCGCAGGCGCAACGTCATTCACAAGCGGTGTCTGACCCCGGGTTCGTGCCGCCGACGCCTAGGGGTCAGATACCGCAGGCAAGTGCGGTCGAAGATGCAACGACCTAAACAAGCGGTGTCTGACCCCGGGTTTGTGCCCCAACCCGGGGTCAGACACCGCTCGCCGCCAGCACCGACAACCACGCACCCTGCCCGCGGTATCTGACCCCTGGGCCGCACGCCCACGCACGCAATCTCCGCCCCCTTGCATTGCGGTAAAATTGCCGTTTTCCGCATCGAAAGCGAGACAAGCCATGTCGATGGCCGAGCGCGAGGGTTGGATCTGGTTCGACGGCAAGATGGTGCCGTGGCGCGACGCGACCACGCACGTTCTCACCCACACGCTGCACTACGGCATGGGCGTGTTCGAGGGCGTGCGCTGCTACAAGACGGTCGACGGCCCGGCGATCTTCCGCCTGCGCGACCACACCGACCGCCTCTTCAACTCGGCGCTCATCTACCAGATGAAGCTGCCGTTCTCGAAGGAGCAGATCGACGAGGCGCAGCTCGAGTGCGTCCGCCGCAACAAGCTCGAGTCCTGTTACCTGCGCCCGATCGCCTTCTACGGCTCGCACGCGATGGGTGTCGCCGCCAAGTCGAACCCGGTGCTGGTCGCGATCGCCGCGTGGCCGTGGGGCGCGTACCTCGGCGCGGAGGCGATCGAGAAGGGCATCCGCGTCAAGACGTCGTCGTACACGCACCACCATCCGAACATCACGATGTGCAACGCCAAGGCCGTCGGCAACTACACGGTGTCGATCCTCTCCAACCAGGAGGCGCTGCACGACGGCTACGAGGAAGCGATGATGCTCGACCCGCAGGGCTTCGTCTGCCAGGGCTCGGGCGAGAACGTCTTCCTCGTGCGCAACGGCGCGCTGCACACCCCCGATCTGTCGAGCGGCGCACTCGACGGCATCACCCGCCGCACGATCATCACGTTCGCCAACGAGCTCGGCATCCCGGTGCACGAGCGCCGGATCACGCGCGACGAGTTCTACATCGCCGACGAGGCGTTCTTCACCGGCACGGCCGCCGAGGTCACGCCGATCCGCGAGCTCGATAACCGCACGATCGGCGGCGGCTCGCGCGGGCCGATCACCTCGCGCCTGCAGGCGCTGTTCTTCGAGACCGTGAGCGGCCGCAACGCCGCGCACAAGTCGTGGCTGACGAAGGTCTGACATGAGCACGATGCCCGCCCAACCGCCGGTGCAGGTGAAGCCGTCCGACCTGCCGGTGTTCTGCCCGAACCCGGCCATGCCGCTGTGGTCGTCGCATCCGCGCGTGTTCCTGGACGTCGCCGACGAAGGCGAGGCCATGTGCCCGTACTGCGGGACTCGCTACCTGCTCGAGGGCGGGCCGCTGCGCCACGGGCATTGACGGCGTCCAGGCCGGCGGCCGCCCCGCGACCGCCGTGCCGCACCCGTTTGCGGTTATCCTTGCAGGAGTGAACCCGCGGGCACCCTCGCCCGCACCGGCGCCCTTCCTCCTGCCTGCATCGATGCCATGACCGGCGAGCGCATCCTCATCGTCGCCCCGTCGTGGGTGGGCGATGCCATCCTCTCCGAGCCGCTCGTCGCGCTCCTGCGCGACCCGTTCGAGGATCCGATCGTCGACGTGCTGGTGAACCCGTGGTGCGCGCCCGTCTACAAGCGCATGCGCGGCATCCGCCGCATCATCGAGAACCCGATCGGCCACGGCCGCTTCGACCTGAAGGGCCGCCGCGCGCTCGCGCAGACGCTGCGCCAGGCGCAGTACACGCGGGCGTTCGTGCTGCCCAACTCGTGGAAGTCCGCGCTGGCGCCGTTCCTCGCACGCATCCCGAAGCGCGTCGGCTACACCGGCGAGGGCCGCTTCGGGCTCCTCACCGACGCACGGCCGCTCGACCGCAAGGCGATGCCGCGCCTGGTCGACCGCTTCGCGGCGCTGGCGGTGGCCCGCGGCGGGCTGGTGCCGATGCCGCCCGCGCCGGTGCTGGTGCCCGATGCCGCCAACCGCAGCGCCGCCATGCGCGCGCTGCACCTCAAGACCGACCGGCCGGTCGTCGTGCTGTGCCCCGGCGCCGAATACGGCGCGGCCAAGCGCTGGCCGCCCAACCAGTTCGCCGAGCTCGCGACGATGTTCCTGCGCGACAACCTGCACGTGTGGATCGTCGGTTCGCCCAACGACAAGATCGCGGCGGAGGCGGTGCTGAACTCGCTCGGCGAGAACATGCACAAGGTGCGCGACCTCACCGCGCGCACCGACCTCGGGACGGCCATCGACCTCCTGTCCGCCGCCTCGCTCGTGGTGTCCAACGATTCGGGCCTGATGCACGCGGCCGCCGCGGTCGGCGTGCCGGTGGTGGCGCTGTTCGGCTCGTCGTCGCCGGTGTACACGCCGCCGCTGTCGCCGCTCGCGCACATCGCCAAGATCGACATCGCGTGCAGCCCCTGCTTCAAGCGGGAGTGCCCGCTGGAGCACTTCCGGTGCATGCGCGAGCTCGCGCCGCCCATCGTCTACAATCTGGCTCGCGCGGCCCTGCCCGCGTACCTCTCCCCGCCGCGCCGAACCTGATGCCCAAGGGCCGCACCACGCCGATCTTCACGTCCCCGCAGGACGTGTCGCTCGCCTTCTACCAGGCGTTCGAGGCGCAGGACATCGACGCCATGATGGCGACGTGGGCCGACGACGAGGACATCATCTGCGTGCATCCGGGCGGTGCCCGCGTGGTCGGCTACGACGCCGTGCGTGCCGGGTGGGAGCAGATCTTCTCCGGCGACACCAAGCTCACGTTCCGTCTCGAGCACATCGTGGTGCTGGAGACCGTGGGCCTCGCGCTGCAATCGGCGATCGAGCACGTATATTCCGCCGACGGCACCGCGCGCGGCGCGGCGGCGGCGACGAATGTGTTCATGCGCACGCCGTCGGGGTGGCGGATGGTTTGTCATCATGCGTCGCCGGTGACGGCGGTGGTGATTCCTTCGCCTTCCGGGCCGTTGCATTAGCGGTTGCGAAGGTCCCGCGCGTCTTGCTGCGGCTGCCCCTCACCCCAGCCCTCTCCCCGCAAGCGGGGCGAGGGAGCCCTTCGGCAAGCGGTAGCGTGATCGTGAAGCGTCCCAAAAGCACGCCGCGCAGCGTCCCAAAGGCTTCCGGCGACGCCCCTCAGAAGCACCCCGCGCAGCGCCCCAGAAGCTCCCTCGCCCCGCTTGCGGGGAGAGGGTTGGGGTGAGGGGCTGCGTGCGTCGTCGAGAGCCTCGGCGGACTACGCCGTCCCCCCCACCGTAAGCCCATCGATCCTCAACGTCGGCTGCCCCACGCCCACCGGCACGCTCTGCCCGTCCTTCCCGCACGTACCCACGCCCGCATCGAGCGCGAGGTCGTTGCCGATCATCGACACGCGCGTGAGCGCATCGGGGCCGTTGCCGATGAGCGTCGCGCCCTTCACGGGATACGTGAGCTTGCCGTCCTCGATCATCCACGCCTCGGCCGCCGAGAACACGAACTTGCCGCTCGTGATGTCGACCTGACCACCGCCGAAGTTCGCCGCGTACAACCCCGACTTCACCGACGCGATGATCTCCTGCGGCTCGCGGTCGCCGGCCAGCATGATGGTGTTGGTCATGCGCGGCATCGGCAGGTTGGCGAACGACTCGCGACGGCCGTTGCCGGTCGGCGCGACGCTCATGAGTCCTGCATTCAGCCGGTCCTGCATGTAGCCCTGCAGCACGCCGTCCTCGATCAGCACGGTGCGCTGCGTCGCGTTGCCTTCGTCGTCGATGTTGAGCGAGCCGCGCCGGCGCTCGAGCGTGCCGTCGTCGACCACGGTGACGCCCTTCGCGGCGACCTGCTTGCCGACGCGTCCCGAGAACGCGCTCGTGCCCTTGCGGTTGAAGTCGCCTTCGAGGCCGTGGCCGATCGCCTCGTGCAGCAGGATGCCGGGCCAGCCGCTGCCGAGCACCACGGTCATCGTGCCCGCGGGCGCCTCGCGCGCGGTCAGGTTGAGCAGCGCCTGCGCGACCGCTTCGCGCGCGTACTTCTCGAGCACCGCGTCGGTGAAGAACGCGTAGTCGAAGCGCCCGCCGCCGCCGGAGTAGCCCTGCTCGCGGCGCCCGTTCTCCTCGACGATGACGGTGATCGACATGCGCACCAGCGGCCGCACGTCGGCGACCACGAGGCCGTCGCTGCGCGCGATGAGGATGGTCTCGTGCTCGCCGGCGAGCGACGCCATCACGTGCGTGACCCGCGGATCCTTTTCGCGCGCGATGCGCTCGATGCGCTCGAGCAGCGCCACCTTCTGCGCTTCGCCCAGGCTCGCGACGGGATCCGCGAGCGCGTACAGCGAGCGCGCGGTGCCGCGCTGGCCGAGCGGCGCGACGGTCGACTGCCCCTGTCGCGCGATCGCGCGCACCGCATGCGCGGCCTCGGTCAACGCGGGCAGCGAGATGTCGTCCGAATACGCATACGCCTGCTTGTCGCCGCTCACCGCACGCACGCCCACGCCGCGGTCGATGTTGAACGTGCCCGACTTGACGATGCCCTCCTCCAAGCTCCAGCCCTCGAAGCGCGCATGCTGGAAGTAAAGGTCGGCAAAGTCGACGTCGTGCGAGTGGATGTCCGCGAGCACGCTCGACAGCGACGCCTGCGTGAGGCCCGACGGCGCGAGCAGCAGGTGCTCCGCCTCGGCGAGCAGCGCGGACGATACGGGAGGAAGGGAGAGATCGGTCACGAAAAGCCTCGGCGCAAATAGGGTCTCGTGCGGCCTGCGACGCGACCTCGAAGTGTCTATTCTGGGGCCGAATCCGGCCCGATTCAACGTACGGCGGCCGCCTGCCCGAGGTACGTCGCGGCCACCCGCGGGTTCGCGGCCAACTCGGCACTCGGCCCCTCGACGACGCAATCGCCGGTCTCGAGCACGTAACCGTAATCCGCGACCTGCAGCGCCGCACGCGCGTTCTGCTCGATCAGCAGGATCGACACGCCCGCCTCCTTGAGCGCCGCGACGATGCCGAAGATGTCGCGCACGATGAGCGGCGCGAGGCCGAGCGAGGGCTCGTCGAGCATCAGGAGCCGTGGCTTCGCCATCAGCGCGCGGCCCAATGCCAGCATCTGCCGCTCGCCGCCGGACAGCGTGCCCGCTTCCTGCAGGCGGCGCTCGCGCAGGCGCGGGAAGCGATCGTAGATGTCCGCGAGCGAGCGCAGCGCGTCGCGCTCGCCGCGGCGCAGGCGCGCAAAGGCGCCGAGCTCCAGGTTGTCCGCGACCTTCATCGAGCCGAAGAGCTCGCGCTTCTCCGGCACCAGCACCATGCCCGCGCCGACGCGCTGCTCGACCGTCATCCGCTGGATCGCCGTGCCCGCGTAGACGATCTCGCCCTTCGCCGGCAGCAGGCCCATGATCGCCTGCAGCAGCGTCGTCTTGCCGGCGCCGTTGGGGCCGATGACCGTGACGATGCTGCCCTCCTCCACGACGAGCGAGATGCGGCGGATCGCCTCCACCTTGCCGTAGGCAACGCACAGGTCGCGCACGTCGAGCAGGCGTGCCATGCCTACACCACGCCGCCCAGGTACGCCTCGCGCACCTTCGGGTTCTGCTGGATGTCGGCGGGAATGCCTTCCGCTAGTTTCTCGCCGAAGTCCATCACCACCAGCCGGTCGGTGAGGCCCATCACGAACTCCATGTCGTGCTCGACGAGCAGGATCGTCATGCCGTCCGCGCGCAGCGCGCGCAGCAGCGTCGCGAGCTCCTGCTTCTCCAGGAAGCGCAGGCCCGCGGCCGGCTCGTCGAGCATGAGCAGCGTCGGATCGGCGGCCAATGCGCGCGCGATCTCGACGATGCGCTGCTTGCCGAGCGGCAGGCTGCCGGCGGCGTCGAACATCTGCGGCGCGAGGCCGACGCGCTCGATCGCGCGCGCGGCTTCGGCCTTCGTGCGCGCCTCCTCCTCGCGGTCGAGCTTCAGCGCGGCGCGCAGCACGCCGGTGCGGCCGCGCAGGTACGCGCCGAGCGCCACGTTGTCGAGCACGCTCATCGCGGGAATGAGCTTCACGTGCTGGAACGTGCGGCCGACGCCGCGGCGCGCGATCACGTACGGCGGCGCGCTGCCGATGGCCTCGCCCGCGAGGCGCACCGCGCCCGCGGTGAGCGGCAGCGCGCCGGAGATGAGCGCGAATGTCGTGCTCTTGCCCGCGCCGTTGGGTCCGATGAGGCCGAGGATCTCGCCGCGACGGATCGCGAACGTGAGGTCGTTCACGGCCACGAGGCCGCCGAACTGCTTGCGCGCGCGCTCGACCTCGAGCAGCGGCCCGTCGGCGGCCGTGCGCTTGCGCGCGGGCAGCGGCGGTGCTTCGCGCAGGCGGTGCGGGCGGCGCGCGGGCAGCAGCCGTCCGATCCACGGCCACAGCCCGTCGCGCGCGAACTGCAGCAGCAGCACGATGAGCAGTCCGAACACCACCATCTCGAAGTTGCCCGTGCGCCCGAGGAGCCCGGGCAGCACGTCCTGCAGGACCTGCTTCATGAGCGTGATGAGCGTCGCGCCGAGCACCGCGCCCCACACGCTGCCGGCGCCGCCGACCACGGCCATGAACAGGTACTCGATGCCCTGGTTGATGCCGAACGGCGTCGGGTTCACGAAGCGCTGCAGGTGCGCGTAGAGCCACCCCGAGATGCACGCCAGCAGCGCGGCGTACACGAAGACGATGATCTTGAGCCGCGCGGCGTCCACGCCGAACGCCTCGGCCATCTCGAGCCCGCCCTTCAACGCGCGGATGGCGCGGCCCGGGCGCGAGTCGAGCAGGTTGTGCGTCGCCCACAACGCCGCGAGCGCGATCAGCCAGATGAGGAAGAAGTAGTGCCGCTCGTTCTTGAGGTCGTAGCCCGCGACGGTGAGCGCCGGGATGCCCGTCACGCCGGTGTGGCCGCCGAGCGCTTCGAGATTGCCGAAGATGTAGTAGAGGCTGATGCCCCACGCGATCGTCGCCAGCGGCAGGTAGTGGCCGCGCATGCGCAGCGTGATGAAGCCGAGGCCGAGCGCGATCGCCGCGGTGAACACGAGGCCGATCGCCAGCGTGAACCACGGCGACGTGCCGAAGTGCGTCGTGAGATATGCGGTGGTGTACGCGCCGATGCCGACGAACGCCGCCTGCCCGAACGAGGTCTGCCCCGCCACGCCGGTGAGCAGCACCAGCCCCAGCGCGACGATGCTGTAGAGGCCGATGTAGTTGCCGACGGTGACCCAGAACTGCGGTGCGGCGAGCGAAACGGCGGCGAGCAGCGCGAGGAAGACGAACAGCAGCACGCGGGACCACGCCATCATTCGCGCCCTCTTTGCACCAGCGGTGCAATGTGTGATGCCGGCGCGTCGGGCGCACTCAATCGCGCGGCGACACGCTCTGCGAGCTTCACCTTCGGCGCCGCGCTCATTCGCACCCTCCTTGCATACACAGTGCCAAGTGCGGCGACCGCGCGTCGGGTGCACTCAATCGCGCGGCGACACGCTCTGCGAGCTTCACCTTCGGCGCCGCGCTCATTCGCACCCTCCTTGCATACACAGTGCCAAGTGCGGCGACCGCGTGTCGGGTGCACTCAATCGCGCGGCGACACGCTCTGCGAGCTTCACCTTCGGCGCCGCGCTCATTCGTCCTCCTCGTGATGCCGCGTCGTCAGACTCCGCCACAACAGCACGGGAATGATCAGCGTGAACACGATCACTTCCTTGAACGCGCTCGCGTAGAACGACGAGAATGACTCGATGAGGCCGACCAGCAGCGCGCCGCCGGCGGCGATCGGATAGCTCGACAGCCCGCCGATGATGGCGCCGACGAAGCCCTTCAGGCTGATGAGGAACCCGGAGTCGTAGTAGACGGTGGTGATCGGGCCGATCAGCACGCCGCAGAACGCGCACAGGAGAGCCGCGAGCGCGAATGTCAGCACGCCCGCGAACTCCGGCGAGATGCCGGCGAGCCGCGCGCCGATGCGGTTGACGGCCGTCGCGCGCAGCGCCTTGCCGTAGAGCGTGCGCTCGAAGAAGAGCGCCAGCGCGCCGATCAGCGCGATGCTCGTCGCGATCACGAGCAGGCTCTGCACGCTGACGTTGACGTCGCCGAGGGTCAGCGACGCGGTGGAGAACGCCGGTGTGCGCGATCCTTCGGCACCGAAGAACCAGAGGCCCAGTCCGAGCATCACGAAGTGCAGCGCCACCGACACGATCAGCAGCACGAGGACGCTCGCCTCCGCGAGCGGCTGGTAAGCGACGCGATACAGCAGCGGGCCGAGGGTGGTCACCGCGGCCAGCGTGAGGAGCACCTGGAACGGCAGCGCGAGCTGCATCGGCGCCAGCCACCAGAGGAGCGCCGCGACAGCGCACGGCACGCCGCTCCACGCGAGCAACGCGCGCGGCAATCGCGCGAGGCTGCCGCTGCGCGCGCAGCGCCACGCCTCCATGAGGCCGGCGACGATCGCCATGCCCACCAGCAGGCCGACGATGCCGGGCGCCTTGCCGAGCTGCAGCGCCGCGAGCGTGAGTGTGCCCCACGCGACGAACTCGCCCGACGGCACCCAGATGATGCGCGTCACCGTGAACACGAGCACGAGCGACAGCGCCAGCAGCGCGTAGATCGCGCCGTTGGTGATGCCGTCTTGCGCGAGCAGCGCGGCGATCGTCGGGTTCACGGCAGTGCCAGCATCCTCTGCAACAAAAAGCCGCCGGGCTCGTCTCCGGCGGCTCGGGAAGAAACGATGTTACGGGGTGTCGCCTGTGCGGCTAGTTCAGTTCGCGAAAACAGCGTGACCTCGACCAAAACCTGTTCCGTCGCACGACGCTCGTTCTTGCATCGCCGTTTCCGTCGGCCGCCGCCGGGCCGCTCCCAAGGCGGCCGACTGACCTGCCGTGATCGCCCCTCACCCCAACCCTCTCCCCGCAAGCGGGGCGAGGGAGCCCTACGGGCGGGGTTCGAAGTTCCGGCCGCAAAAGGCGCAACGCCGGCCTCGCGTCATCCACCGCCCTTGCGGACGCCTTTTGCGGACGTTACTTGACCAGTTTCCAGTTCCCGTTGTCGATGGTGATCATGACCCGTGCGCGGTTGTCGAGGCCGTTGTGATCGGTGGGGCTCATCACGAACACGCCGTGCACGCCGGCGACGTTGGTCTGCTCGAGCGCATCGCGCAGGGCCGCGCGGAACTGCGGCGTGCCGGGCTTCGCGGCCTTGAGCGCCTGCGGAATCGCCGCGTTGAGCATCAGGTACGCGTCCCACAGATGACCGCCGAACGTGGTGCGCGTGCCGAACTTCTGCTCGTACTTCGTCACGTAGTCCTGCGCGGATTTCTTCACCGCGCTGTCGGGGAGCTGCTCGTACACGAGCATGGGGCCGATGGGCAGCAGCGTGCCGTTGCCGTCCTTGCCGACCACGCGCAGGAAGTCCGGGTTGCCGACGCCGTGCGTCTGGTAGATCTTGCCCTTGTAGCCGCGCGCGACCAGCTCCTTCTGCGGCGTGGCGCCGGGCGTGCCCGCGGCGCCGATCAGGATCGCGTCGGGATTGGCGGCGATGAGCTTCAGCACCTGCCCCGTCACCGAGGGATCGGCGCGGTTGTACTTCTCCTCCGCGACCACCTTGATGCCCGCCGTCTGCGCGGAGCGCTTCATCTCCGCGAGCCAGCCGTCGCCATACGCGTCGGCGAAGCCGATGTAACCCATCGTCTTCACGCCGTTGGCCTTCATGCTCACCGCCACGGCGTCGGCCATCAGCGCGTCGTTCTGCGGCGTCTTGAAGATCCACTTGGTCTTCGGATCGGCCGGGTTGATGATCTGCGCGGAAGCGGCGAGCGAGATCATCGGCGTGCTGGTGTCGACCGCTACCTCGCGCATCGCGAGCGACGCGGGCGTGGTCGACGAGCCGACGATCACGTCGACCTTGTCCTCGGTGACGAGCTTCTTCGCGTTGGTCACGGCCTTGGTGGTGTCGGACGCGTCGTCGAGCACGATCCAGTTCACCTTCTCGCCGCCGATCGACGTCGGCAGCAGGTCGATCGTGTTCTTCTGCGGGATGCCGAGCGATGCGGCGGGGCCGGTCGTCGAGATCGTGACGCCGACGGTGACGTCGGCCAGCGCGGGCGCGGCCAGCGCGAGCGCGACGGCCGCCGCGAGGGCGGACAGGGGCCTTGCGAGTTTCATGCGACTCCTCCGGGATGGGCTGCTGGGAACAGGCTCGCCGCGGGGCTTCGCATGGCCCCGTCGGCGGCGTGGCCGATTGTCCCAGCAGCGCTTCTAGGGGTCAATCGCGGCGCCGCGATGGGCCTGCGTCATTTTGCGCACATCGCGACACCTTCGCCGATCCAGCCGGCGGCCTGCATGGCCGCGTAGGTGGCGCCGTCGGTCGTGAACCGGTGGTTGACCGCCGCCACCGTCGCAGGATTGTTGTAGAGGCGGTAGACGGGACGCGTCGCAAACGGGCAGCCGCCGGCCCCGGGCAGCCGGATCGCGAACGCATTCGCCTCGAACTGCCACAGCGGATTCGCCTTCAAACCCGCGCACTCCGCCGCATCGCCCGTATAGAAGTGCGAATTGGGCCCGCGCCCGGGCACGCCGAAGAACCGGCACACGGCAACCGTCGCCGGCTCGCCTTGCGCGAATACGCCGAAGCCGTAGCCCGTGCGCCGCCATGCGCCGCCGAATGCTCCGGCATCGAGCGCCGCGGCCTCTTCCGGAAACGCCGTCATGAAGTAGTGGCCGAGCGCTGCGTTGAAATACTCGACCGCGACCGGCGTCACCGTGTCGGGCGCCATGCGGTAGAGCGCGCCGGTCGCGAGATCGGACCAGTACACCTCGCCGTCGGCATCCTCGCCGAACGTGCCGATGCGCTGGTCCGCATCGAAGACCTGCTCGGTGCGCCACTGGCCGTCCGCGTCGCGCGCCGCGGCGAAGATCTGTCCCGAGCAGTAATCGCCGTAGAGATACCGGCCATAGAGGACGGGCACGCGCTTGCCGCGATACACCACGCCGCCCGTCACCGAGCATCCCGGCCCGTGCTCGTAGGTGAGGATCGGCGCCACGTACTCGGGCGACGGGCACTTCGCCCCCGACAGCCCCGTGCACAGGTTGCCCTCGACCACGCGCCAGCCGAAGTTCGCGCCCGCGGGCGTGCCGCGCGGCAGGAAGTCGATCTCCTCGACGCGGTCCTACCCGACGTCGCCGACGTAGAGATCGCCGGTGACGCGGTCGAACGCGATGCGCCACGGATTGCGCAAGCCGAGCGCGAAGATCTCGGGCCGGCCGAGGCCGCTCGCCACGAATGCGTTGTCCGGCGGCGATGCGTACGGCGTGCCGTGGTCGACGTCGATGCGCAGCAGCTTGCCCAGGAGCTCGTTCGGATTCTGCGCGCGGTTGCCCGGATCGTTGCCGCTGCCGCCGTCGCCCATCCCGATGTACAGATAGCCGTCCGGCCCGAAGCGCAGCGCGCCGCCGTTGTGATTCTCGAACGGCTGCGGGATCGTTAGCAGCACCTGCGCCGACGCCGCATCGGCGCGATCGGGCGCGGCGGCCGTGACGCGGTATTCGGCGATGACCGTCGCACCGTCGCCGGCACGCGTGTAGTCGACGAAGAAGCGGCCGTTGCCGGCGAACTGCGGATGGAACGCGAGGCCGAGGAGGCCGCGCTCGCCGCCTGTCACGAGCAGCGTCGCAATGTCGAGGAACGGCGCGGCAGCGAACGCGCCGTTGCGCAGGATGCGGATGCGCCCGCCCTGCTCCACGACGAACAGCCGGGTCGCATCGCCGGGCGCGGCGACGATGTCCACCGGCGACGATGCGCCGGTGACGACGAGCTCCGCCCGGATCGGAAGAACAGCCGTGGCCACGCCCGCGCCGAGCGCGGCGACCATGAAGACGAGCGTGGCGAGCGGCCGGTGCACCCTACCGCTTCAGGAGGTCGCGGATCTCGCGCAGCAGCACGACATCCTCCGGCGTGGCCGGGGGCGCAGCGGCGGCTTGCGGATCGAGCTTCGCCTTCGCCTTCGAGAACTGGCGCACCATCCAGAAGATGACGAACGCGAGGATCACGAAGTTGAGGACGATGGTGAGGAAGTTGCCGTACGCGAGCAGCGGCACGCCGGCCTTGGTCAGCGCCTCGTAGGTCATGGGGCCGTTGTAGCCCGCGGGCGGATTGCTGAGCAGCACGTAATAGTTCGAGAAATCGAGGCCGCCGACGACCTTGCCGATGATCGGCATGATGATGTCCTTGACCAGCGAATCGACGATCTTGCCGAACGCGGCGCCGATGATGACGGCGACCGCCAGGTCGATCACGTTGCCCTTGACCGCGAAATCGCGGAACTCACGCATCAGCGACATCGATGTTGCTCCCCTGGTTGTGCTGCGTCAGACCGCCGCTTCGCCCGACTCGCCGGTGCGGATGCGGATCACCTGCTCGACCTCGGTGACGAAGATCTTGCCGTCGCCGATCTTGCCGGTGCGCGCGGCCTTCACGATCGCCTCGATCGCGCGGTCGACGAGGTCGTCGGGCAGCACCACCTCGACCTTCACCTTGGGCAGGAAATCGACGACGTACTCGGCGCCGCGATAGAGCTCGGTGTGGCCCTTCTGGCGCCCGAAGCCCTTCACTTCGGTGACGGTGAGCCCGGTGACGCCGAGCTCGGACAGGGCTTCCCGGACTTCATCGAGCTTGAACGGCTTGACGACGGCTTCGACTTTTTTCATGACGACGCTCCGCATGCGGTGGTTCTTCGGTCGTCCTTTACTTTACACGATGGGCCGCACGCGCCCTAGGCAATCGTTGCGCGAATGCGTCCAGTGCAAGCCTGGCCGCAGACCGGTGCACGACGCTCGTTCGTGCGTGGCCGTTTCCGGCGGCCGCCGCCCGGCCGCCCGAAGGCGGCCGCCTGACCGGCAGTTGAACTTCCGGCCGCAAAAGGCGCGACGCCGACCCGGCGTCATCCACCGGCGGTCCGGACGCCTGTTGCGGACGCTTCCATCCAGTCGTTCCACGCGGAGGTGATGGGGTATCGCCAGTCCTTGCCGAAGCCGCGCGGCGTAATGCGGATGCCCACCGCCGACTGCCGCCGCTTGTACTCGGAGAGCTTGATGAGCCGCACGACCTTCGCGACCGCATCGGCGGGAAAGCCGTCGGCGACGATGTCGTGCGGGCTGCGGTTGCCCTCGACGTACGCCTCGAGGATGCCGTCGAGGATGTCGTACGGCGGCAGCGAGTCCTGGTCCGTCTGGTCGGCGCGCAGCTCCGCCGAGGGCGCGCGCGTGATGATCCGCTCGGGGATCACGCGGCCCAGGCTGTTGCGATAGTGGCAGAGGCGGTACACGAGCGTCTTCGGGATGTCCTTCAGCACCGCGAAGCCGCCGGCCATGTCGCCGTAGAGGGTGGCGTAACCCACCGCCATCTCCGACTTGTTGCCGGTGGTGAGCACGATCGAGCCGTACTTGTTGGACAGCGCCATCAGCAGCGTGCCGCGGATGCGCGCCTGGATGTTCTCCTCGGTGGTGTCCTGCGGCAGGTCGCGGAACTCGGGCGCGAGCGTCGCGAGGAACGCGTCGAACACCGGCTCGATCGGGATCTCGTCGTAGCGGACGCCGACGATCGCCGCCATCTCGCGCGCGTCGTCGAGGCTGATCGCCGCGTTGTATTGCGACGGCAGCATCAGCGCGCGCACGCGCTCGGCACCGAGCGCATCCACCGCCACCGCGAGCGTGAGCGCCGAGTCGACGCCGCCCGACAGCCCCAGCAGCACGCCGGGGAAGCGGTTCTTGCCGACGTAGTCGCGCACGCCCATCACCAGCGCCTGGTACACGTGCGGCTCGAGTGCGGGGTCGAGGCCGCCGCGCACGGCGCGCGGCTTCGCGCCGTCGAACTCGGCGAGCACCAGCGTCTCGTGCCACGCGGGCACCTGCTGCGCGACCGCGCCGTCGGCGTCCATCACGAACGACGCGCCGTCGAACACGAGCTCGTCCTGGCCGCCGACGCGGTTGACGTACACGATGGGCAATCCCGTCTCGCGGGCCCGCGCCTCCACCTGCGCGCGGCGCAGCGCCTGCTGGCGCGTGTGGTACGGCGAGCCGTTGGGCACGACGAGAATCTGCGCGCCCGCATCCGCCGCGCGCTGCGCGGGCTCGGGGAACCACACGTCCTCGCAGATGATGAGCCCGCAGCGCACGCCGTCGACCTCGAACACGCACGGCGCGCCGCCGGGCTCGAAGTAGCGCTCCTCGTCGAACACCGTGTAGTTCGGCAGGAACGTCTTGCGATAGATGTCGACGACGCGGCCGTCGCGGATCACCGCCGCCGCGTTGTAGCACTTGCCGTGATGGCGCTTCGGGAAGCCGACGACGAGCGTGCCCGCGCGCACCTGCGGCGCGAGCGACGCGAGCTCCGTCGCGCACGCCTCGACGAACGCGGGGCGCAACAGCAGGTCCTCGGGCGGATAGCCGCAGAGCGAGAGCTCGGGCGTGACGACGAGCGACGCCCCGGCGCGGACGGCGTCCGCGTGGGCGGCGAGGATGGCGTGCGCGTTCGCGGCGAGGTCGCCGATGCGCTGGTTGAGCTGGGCGATCGCGACCTTCATGCGGGAATCTTAGCATCGGCCCCAAGGGCGCCCCGCCTTGGACGGCACCCGCGCGCCGGCCCGCAGGCCGGTAGAATCCGGCGAGAATACGGCCGATGCGCTCCCCCGTTCCCTTCGTCGCTCCCCCGCTGCCCGTCGTGGCGTCGCCGACGCTGCGCGACGACGTGCAGCTCGATGCGATCGAGCCCGCGGCGTGGGACGCGATCGCCGGCGGCCAGCCGTTCCTGCGCCACGCGTTCCTCACCGCGCTCGCCACGACCAGGTGCGCCATCCCGCGCACCGGCTGGACGCCCCGCTACATCACGGCGTGGCACGCGGACGCGCTGGTCGGCGCCATGCCGGCCTACGAGAAGGCGCACAGCTACGGCGAGTACGTGTTCGACTGGGGATGGGCCGAGGCCTACCGCCGCCACGGCCGTCGCTACTATCCGAAGCTCCTCGCGGCCATCCCGTTCACGCCGGTGCCGGGGCCGCGCGTGCTCACCGCGCTGCCGCGCGTGCGCGAGGCGCTGCTCGCGCACGCGATCGGGCACGTGCGCAGCGGCGCATACTCGTCGCTGCACGTGCTGTTTCCCACCGACGAGGACGTCGCCGCCGGCGAGCGCCTCGGCATGATCCCGCGCCGCGGCGTGCAGTTCCACTGGACCAATCCCGGCTATCGCGACTTCGCGGACTTCCTGTCCACCTTCGCGCACGACAAGCGCAAGAAGGTGAAGCAGGAGCGGCGCAAGCTCGCCGAAGCCGGCGTCACCTTCGTGCGCAAGCGCGGGCACGAGGTCACGCCCGAGGAATGGGCGTTCTTCTTCCAGTGCTACGAAGGCACGTATCGCGCGCATCACTCGACGCCCTACCTCACGCCGCAGTTCTTCGCGGAGATCGGCCGCACGCTCGCGCCGAACGTGCTGCTGGTGCTGGGCTACCGCCACGGCCGCCGGCTGTGCGCGGCGCTCGACATCTTCGACGCGCAGACGCTGTGGGGCCGCTACTGGGGCACCACGGAGTACGTGCCCGGACTGCATTTCGAGGCGTGCTACTACCAGGCGATCGAGTTCTGCATCGAGGCGAACATCGAGAAGTTCGAAGGCGGCGCGCAGGGCCTGCACAAGCTGGCGCGCGGGTTGCGCCCGGTCACGACGCACTCGCTGCACGCCATCGGCGACGGCGCCTTCGCCGCGGCGATCGCCGACTTCTGCGCCCGCGAGCGGGTCGACGTCGCGCATTCGCTCGACGAGCTCGAGTCGTCGTCGCCCTATCGCAGCGGCGCCGCGCCGGATGGCGGCTGAGCGCCGGTGCTCGTCTACTACACCGATCACTTCGTGCTGCCGCTGCCCGCGGGGCACCGCTTCCCGATGCGCAAGTACGCGGCGCTGCGCGAGCGCGTGCACGCGATCGCCGCCGATCGCATGCGCGTGCCCGATGCGGCCACCGATGTCGAGCTCGCGCGGGCGCACGATCCGGCGTACGTCGCGGCGGCGTGCACAGGCACGCTCGACGCGCGTGCGCTGCGGCGCATCGGCTTCCCGTGGTCGCCCGCGATGGTCGAGCGCTCGCGCCGCTCCGCCGGCGCCACGATCGCGGCGTGCCGCAGCGCGCTCGCACACGGCATTGGCGTGAACCTCGCCGGCGGCACGCATCACGCGCATCCCGCGCACGGCGAGGGCTTCTGCGTGTTCAACGATGCAGCGGTGGCCGCGCGCGCGATGCAGGCCGAGGGACGCGCGCGGCGCGTGCTGATCGTCGACCTCGACGTGCACCAGGGCGACGGCACGGCGGCGATCTTCGCCGGCGACGATTCCGTCTTCACGCTGTCGCTGCACGGGCGCAACAACTTCCCGTTCCGCAAGCAGGCGTCGCGCCTCGACGTCGAGTTCGACGACGGCACCGGCGACGACGCGTACCTCGCCGCGCTCGCAGTCGCGCTGCCGCATGCGCTGCGGCAGGCGCGCGCCGACCTCGCGATCTACCTCGCGGGCGCCGATCCGTTCGTGGGCGATCGCCTGGGGCGCCTCGCGCTCACCAAGGCGGGGCTCGCCGCGCGCGACCGGTACGTGCTGGCGCAATTGCGTGCGGCGGGGATTCCGGTCGCGATCGCCATGGCCGGCGGGTACGCGGAGAGCATCGACGACATCGTCGACATCCACTTCGCGACCGTGCAGCAGGCGCTCGCGATGGCCGACGCGACGCTGCCTGCCTGACGCGCGATCCTCAGTACTGCACCTTGTCCGGCTTCGCCTGGTACTGCTTCCAGACCACCACCGCGTCGTCGTGCAGCATCTGCGTCAGCCGGATCGAGCGCTTTTCCTTCGGCAGCGCGAGCTGCTCGTAGATCGGGCGATCGTCGAAATTGCCGTACGTGAACGCATCGTCCACCGACGCGGCGTAGAACACCTGCTCGATGCCCGCCCAGTAGCAGGCGGCCATGCACATCGGGCACGGCTCGGCGGACGTGTACAGCGTGCAGCCGGCGAGCTTGAAGCTCTGCAGCGTGACGCTCGCGAGGCGGATCGCCTCCATCTCCGCGTGCCACGTGGGATCGTGGCTCGCCACCACGCGGTTCATGCCCTCGGCGACGATCCTGCCGTCCTTCACGACCACGGCGCCGAACGCGCCGCCCGTCGAATGCTCGAGCGCCGCGCGCGCGGACAGCTCGATCGCGCGGCGGAGGAACGTCTCGTGGTCGGGATGCTGGGGATCGGGCACGCCATGCTCCTGCGGTTGACTGCGCAAAGCGGCGATATGTACTAAAGGCGTCGGCAAATGACAAGCCCTGCGCGACGCGTGCGCGTCGTCGCGTCCGGCCGCAGGCGCGCGCCATGCCCCGCGTGCTACACTTTTTTCGTCGTTCACGCCTGCCGTCTCCCCATGTCCCCTCCGCTCCTGCTCGTGCGCGACGGCCCCGTCGCGACGCTCACCCTCAATCGTCCCGAGCAGCTCAACACGCTCGACTTCGCGCTGATGGACGCGCTGATCGCGGCCGCCGCGGAGGTCGCCGCCGACACCACGCTGCGCGTCGTCGTGCTGCGCGGCGCGGGCAAGCACTTCATGGCCGGCGGCGACTTAAAGACGTTCGCCGGCGAGCTCGCGAAGCCGCCCGCGCAGCGCAACGCCGATTTCCAGGCGCTCATCAACCGCCTGCACTCGGCCATCGAGGCGCTGCACCGGATGCCGCATCCGGTGATCTGCGGCGTGCAGGGCGCGGTCGCGGGCTTCGGCCTCTCGCTCATGAACGCGAGCGACCTCGTGATCGCCGCCGACTCCGCGTACTTCGCCTCCGCCTATCGCAACATCGCGCTCACCGCCGACGGCGGCGGCTCGTGGTCGCTGCCGCGCATTGTCGGCATGCGGCGCGCGATGGAGATCATGCTGCTCGCCGAGCGCTTCGACGCCGCGCAGGCGCTCGCGTGGGGCCTCGTCAACCGCGTGGTGCCCGCCGCCGAGCTCGATGCGGCAATCGCGGCGGTCGTGCGCAACCTCCTCGACGCGCCGCTCCTCGCCGTGCGCAACGCCAAGCGCCTGATGCGCGAGTCGCTCGGCCGCACGCTGTCCGAGCAGCTCGCCGCGGAGGCGGTGAGCTTCGGTGCGTGCGCCGCCACACCCGACTTCGCGGAAGGCATCACCGCGTTCTTCGAGAAGCGGCCGGCGCGCTTCGGGAGTCCGTCGTGAATTCGCTCGCCGGTCGCACGCTGTTCATCTCCGGCGGGTCGCGCGGCATCGGCCTCGCGATCGCCCTGCGCGCCGCGCGCGACGGCGCCAACGTGGTCGTCGCCGCCAAGACCACCGAGCCCAATCCCAAGCTGCCGGGCACCATCCACTCGGCCGCGGCGGAGATCGAGGCGGCGGGCGGGCAGGCATTGCCGGTCGCGTGCGACATCCGCGACGAAGCCGCGGTGCAGGCCGCGGTGGCCGCCGCGGTCGCGCGCTTCGGCGGCATCGACATCCTCGTGAACAACGCGAGTGCCATCAGCCTCACCGGCACGCTGGCGACGCCGATGAAGCGCTTCGACCTCATGTTCGGCGTCAACGTGCGCGGCACCTACCTGTGCTCGCAGGTGTGCCTGCCGCACCTCGTCGCGTCCGCGAAGGCCGGTCGCAACCCGCACATCCTGACGCTCTCGCCGCCGCTCGACATGAGCGCGCGCTGGTTCGCGCCGCACGTCGCCTACACGATGGCGAAGTACGGCATGTCGATGTGCGTGCTCGGCATGGCGGAGGAATTCCGCGGCGAAGGCGTCGCGGTCAACGCGCTGTGGCCGCGCACCGTCATCGCCACCGCCGCGCTCGCGATGATCCCGGGCGCGCGCGAGCAGCTCGACTGCACGCGCAAGCCGGAGATCATGGCCGACGCCGCGCACGCGATCCTCGTGCGCGACGCGCGCAGCACGACGGGCCGCTTCTTCCTCGACGAGGAGGCGCTGCGCGAGGCGGGCATCGACGATTTCTCGGCCTACGCAATGAAGCCCGGCATGCCGCTCATGCCCGACCTGTTCCTGTAGGACACGTGACGCATCGTCCGCATCCGCCGCGCACCTGGCTCTTCGTGCCCGGCGCGGATGCGAAGGCGCATGCTGCCGCGCAGCGCTCGAGCGCGGACGTATTGATCCACGAGCTCGAGGACTTCACGCCGCCCGCGCTGCGGCCGCAGGCACGGGCGCTCGCGCCGGCGCTCTACGCACGGTGGCGCGCCGCGGGCGCGCTCGTCGCCGTGCGCGTCAATCCGCTCGAGACCTGCGGCCGCGAGGATCTCGCGGCGGTGCTCGCGGGCCGTCCCGACTTCGTGATGATGTCGAAGGTCGCGAGCCCGGAGCAGGTGCGCCGTCTCGCGCGCATCACCGGGCGCGGCGTCGCGCTCGTGCCCAACATCGAGACGGCCGCCGGGCTCGTGCGCACCTATGACATCGTGCGCGCGAGCCCGCAGGTCGTCGCGGCGCTCGTCGCGAGCGAGGACATGGTGGCGGACCTCGGCACCGCGCGCAGCCGCGTTGGCGGGGAGCTCGCCTACGTGCGTGCGCGCTTCCTCGTCGAGTGCCGCGCGGCCGGCGTCGAGGCGATCGACTGCCCGTACACGTTCAGCGACGTGCGCGGCGCCACGGCCGAGGCCCGCGGCGCGAAGCGCCTCGGCTATCGCGCGAAGAGCCTCGTGTCGCCGGCGCACGCGGCCGCGCTCAACCGCGTGTTCACCCCAAGTGCCGCGGAGATCGCCCGCGCGCGCCGCATCGTGGCCGCGTTCGAGCAGGCGCGCGCCGCCGGCCGCGAGCGCGCGCACGTCGGCGGATTGCTGGTGGAGGTGCCGGTGTACGCGGCCGCGAAGCGCCTGCTCGACGGCCTCGGCGACTGATCGCGGCGGGCGTTTGGTTTCGGAACGTCGCCGCGGGAGGCGCAGGCCGCACGTGCGGCCGCGCGCCCCGGTCCGGCGCTATTCGTCGTCGCTGCGCGGTGGCCGCGGCTCGGCGACCGCGACGTTGCCGTCGACGTCGCGCCGGGGACGCGCGTCCTCGCGGCGCGCGACGTTGCCGTTCACCTCGCCGCGCGGCGCGCCGTGCGGACGGCCCTTGCCGGGCCCACCCTTGCCGCGGAACTGCCCGCCCTTGCCCTGCGGCCGCCCGCGCGGGCCGTTGCGCTCGCCGCGCGGGCCGGCGCCCGGCGCGCCGTGCGGCGCGGCGTTCGGCACCGTGAGCGTCGTGCGCCCGAACGGCGACGCGTTGGCGTTGCTCATCGGCTGCATCTCGTCGAAGTTGATGCGCTGCCGGTTCTGCTGCGGACGCGCGCCCTGGCCGCCGTAGCCGCCCTTGCCCGCCCCGAAGCCGCCCCCCTTGGCGCCGCCGAAGCCGCCCTTCGCGCCGCCGAAGTTGCCGCGCTGGCGCTTTGCGCCTGCGGGCCGCAGCCCGATCGCGTTGGCGTTGCTCTGCGGCTGCGTGACGTCGAAGTCGACGCGCCCCCCTTGCGGGCGCGGCGCGCCGCCCTCGGTGCGCGGCGCCTCACCGCCGGGCCCGTTCGGCCGCTTGCCCTGGAAGCGCTGCTTGTTGCCCTGCGGGCGGCCGCCGGGCTTCGGGCCCTTGCCGCCCTGCGGACGGCGCTGCTGGCCCTGTCCGCCATGCGGGCGCTGTCCCTGCGGACGCTGCTGGCCCTGCCCGCCGCCCGCCTTCATGCCTGCGGCGGTGAGAACCGTCTCGACGTCGGGTGCCTCGAGCTCCAGCACGTCGCCGCGCTTCAGCACCGACGGCATCGCGAGCGCGCCGTAGCGCGTGCGGATGAGGCGCGACACCGTGAGACCCAGCGCCTCGAAGAGCCGGCGCACCTCGCGGTTGCGGCCTTCCTTCAGCACGACGTGGTACCAGTGGTTCGCACCCTCTTCCTCGCCCCCGCCGTCCTCGACCTTCTCGCACTTGGCGACGCCGTCCTCGAGCGTGATGCCGGTGAGCAGCGACTGCATCTGCTCGTCGGTCATGCGGCCCATCACGCGCACCGCGTACTCGCGCTCCACTTCGTAGCGCGGATGCATGAGGCGGTTGGCGAGGTCGCCGCTGTTGGTGAACAGCAGCAGGCCCTCGGTGTTGTAGTCGAGGCGGCCGACGTTGATCCACTTGCCGTTGCCGATGTTGGGCAGCTTGCCGAACACGGTCGGGCGACCCTCGGGATCGTCGCGCGTGACGATCTCGCCCGCGGGCTTGTGATACATGAGCACGCGCGGCCGCGGCGGCGTGAAGCGCACCTTCACGAGATCGCCGTTGATGCGCACCTCGTCGTCCGGTCCGACCTTCTGCCCGACTTCCGCAGGCAGGCGGTTCACCGTGATGCGCCCCGCGAGGATCATCTCCTCCATCGCCCGGCGCGAGCCGAAGCCGCACGACGCCAGCACCTTGTGCAGGCGTTGCGGCTCGCTGAAGACCTCGTCAGTGGAGCGTTTGATTCTCGTCGGCGGAAGGCTCTCGTTGATCGCGTGCAGCGCCAGGTTCGGCTGCTGCATCGGACTCGGTGCTCCCGAGGAGCGGACTCGCGAGGGCGAGTGCCGCCTCGGCGGCCTTGGTGGGGGCATCGGGCATCTCCAGTAGATGGGAGGAATCGAGCTCGGCGAGTGGAGGGAGTTCCGCCAGGGAGCGGAGGCCGAGGTCGTCGAGGAAGGCCTTCGTCGTCGCGTAGAGCGCCGGGCGTCCCGGCGTCTCGCGATGACCGACGGCCTCCACCCATTGCCGGTCCTCGAGCGTCTTGATGACGTTCGTGGAGACGGCAACGCCGCGGATGGCTTCGATGTCGCCGCGGGTGACAGGTTGCTGGTAGGCGATGATCGCCAGCGTTTCCATGACCGCGCGCGAATAGCGCGGCGGCTTCTCGGGCGACAGGCGCGCGAGGTACGAGCGCATCGACGTCGCGCCCTGGAAGCGCCAGCCGCTCGCGACCTGCACGAGCTCGACCTTGCGGCCGGACCATTCCTGCGCGAGGTCCTCGAGGAGCTTGCGCGTGGTGTCGGTGGGCAGCGCGGGCTCGAAGAGCTTCGCGAGCTGCGCGACAGGCACGGGCTCGCCTGCCACGAGCAGCGCGGCCTCGAGGATGCGCTTCAGCTCGGTGAGCGTGTCGGCGGCGGGCTCCTCGGCGGCCTGCGGCGAATCGGCGTCGGCGGACTGCGCAGCATCGGCAGGGTCGGGCGTCGGCTCAGCGATTGCGGTGTCGTCCGCACGTTGCGCCTGCGCTTCCGTTGCCTCGTCGACCGCCTGCGTTGGTGTCGTGCCGTTGGCCGCCTGGGCCTCGGCCGCAGCGTCGCCGGCTTGCGCGGTGACGTCGCGCTCGTGAACGGCGTCGTCGGGCTGCACGGGGGACGGATCGTTGGTGTCGTCTTTCATTTCGGGGTCCATCAGGCGTCGCCGTCCAGCGTGAAGGCGGGCGCGCCGCAGAGCGTGACGTGGATCGGCGCGTACGGCTCCGTCTGCGCGATCGCGATGAGCTGCTCGCGCGCGAGCTCGAGCAGCGCGAGGAACGTCACCACGAGATGCGGCACGTCGGCGTGCTCGGCGAAGAGCGTCGTGAATTCCGCGTATTGCGCGGCCTCGAGGGTCTTCAGCACGCGGCTCATCTCGCTGCGCACCGAGAGCTGCTCCTTGGTGACGAGGTGGTGCTTGTTGACGCGCGCGCGCTGGATCAGGCCCGCCCACGCGGCCTTGAGGTCGTCGGGTTGGACGTCGGGCAGGCGCGCGGCGGCGACGTGGTCGAACCACACGCGCGCCAGCGCGAAATCGCGCTCGACCAGCGGATGCTCGTCCAGCGCGCGCGCGGCCTGCTTCATGCGCTCGTACTCGAGCAGGCGGCGGACGAGCTCGGCGCGCGGGTCCTCGGGCTCCTCGCCCGGCGGCGTCGGCGGCTTCGGCAGCAGCAGGCGCGACTTGATCTCGATGAGCACCGCCGCCATCAGCAGGTACTCGGCGGCAAGCTCGAGCTGCGTGCGGCGCATCATCTCGACGTAACCGAGGTACTGGCGGGTGAGGTCCGCCATCGGGATGTCGAGGACGTTGATGTTCTGCTTGCGGATGAGGTAGAGCAGGAGGTCGAGCGGCCCTTCGAACGACTCGAGGAACACCTCGAGCGCCTCGGGCGGGATGTAGAGATCCTGCGGGAGATCGTTGAACGCCTCGCCGTAGACGCGCGCGAGCGGCTTCGGCTCCGTCGACGGATGCGCGAGATCGATCGCCGCGTCAGTCATACGACAGCCCCATCACCTCGCGCACGTCGCGCATCGTCTCCTCGGCGAGCTTGCGCGCGCGCTCGCAGCCGTCGGCCACGATGTTGCGCACCAGCGTCGGATCGTCGATGTACTTCTGCGCGCGCTCGATGAGCGGCGCCTGCTCCCTGATGATGCCGTCGATCACCGGCTGCTTGCATTCGAGGCAGCCGATGCCGGCCGTGGTGCAGCCCTGCACGACCCACTTCTGCGTGTCAGGCGACGAATAGATCTTGTGCAGGCCCCACACCGGGCACTTCTCCGGATTGCCCGGGTCCGTGCGTCGCACGCGCGCCGGATCGGTCTGCATCGTGCGGATCTTCTTCGTGACCTCGGCCGGGTCCTCGCGCATCAGGATCGCGTTGCCGTAGGACTTCGACATCTTCTGGCCATCGAGGCCGGGCACCTTCGCGTTCTCGGTGAGCAGCGGCTCGGGCTCGGGCAGGATCACGCGGCGCGAGCCCTCGAGGTAGCCGAAGAGGCGCTCGCGGTCGCCCAGCGCCAGGTTCTGCGTGTCGTTCAGGAGCTCGCGCGCGGCTTCCAGCGCCGCCTCGTCGCCCTTCTCCTGGAACGCGGTGCGCAGCTCGCCGTAGCGGCGCGCCTTCTTCGCGCCGAGCTTCTTCATCGCGGCCTGCGCCTTCTCCTCGAAGCCGGGCTCGCGGCCGTAGATGTGGTTGAAGCGGCGTGCGAGCTCGCGCGTCACCTCGATGTGCGCGACCTGGTCCTCGCCCACCGGCACCATGTTGGCGCGGTAGATGAGGATGTCGGCCGACATCATCACCGGATAGCCGAGGAAGCCGAAGTTCGAGAGGTCGCGGTCGGCGAGCTTCTGCTGCTGGTCCTTGTACGTCGGGACGCGCTCGAGCCAGCCGACCGGCGTGACCATGCCGAGCAGCAACGCGAGCTCCGCGTGCTCCATCACGCGCGACTGCACGAACAGCGTGGCGCGCGTGGGATCGAGGCCGGCGGCGAGCCAATCGATCATCATCTCCCAGACGGAGGCCGCGATGTTCTCGGGCTCCTCGTAGTGCGTGGTCAGCGCGTGCCAGTCGGCCGCGAAGAACAGGCACTCGTACTCCTCCTGCAGGCGCACCCAGTTCTTGATGGCGCCATGGTAGTGGCCGATGTGCATGCGGCCCGTCGGGCGCATGCCCGACAACACGCGGTCAGCGAACATGTGTGTGAAGTTGTTGTTCCGGGCTCGCAGCGGCGCGACGTGCGCCCGCTACAGCCCGGAAAGTGCGAACACCAGAAACGCGAACACCCGGTAAATCGGTCCCAGGACCATCCACAACGCGCCCGGGATCGCGATCAAGGCAAGGATCACGAAGAACCCGTAGGGCTCGGCGCGGGCCAGCCATCCGGCCGCGCGCTGCGTCAGCAAGCCTACCGCGATGCGTCCCCCATCCAGCGGAGGAATCGGCAGCAGGTTGAGCGCGAGGAGCGCGAGATTGATCTGCACGCCCGCTTCCGCCATCTCGTACACGCCGCCGCTCGGCAGCGACCCCGAGGGTCCCGTGAAACCCATCAGGAACGCCCAGCCCAGCGCCATCACGAAATTCGCCGCCGGTCCGGCGCCGGCCACCCATACCATGTCCCGCTTCGGATGCCGCAGGTTCCCGAAGTTCACCGGCACGGGCTTCGCCCAGCCGAACAGGAACGGCGCATGCAGCAGGAACAGCGCGCCCGGCACCAGCACCGTGCCGATCGGGTCGATGTGCTTGACGGGGTTGAGCGTCACCCGTCCGAGCATCCACGCCGTCTGGTCACCGAAGACCCGCGCGACATAGCCATGGGCGGCTTCGTGCAATGTGATCGCCAAGACCACCGGCACTGCCCAGAGCACCAAGGTCTCGAGCGAAAAATCCATCGCCCGCGCATTTTACCTGAAGTCGGGGCGCCTTTAGCCGAGGCCGATCCGCGCCGGGTCGCCCCCGCCCTCGCGGACGATCGTGCCGGGCTCCGCCGACAGTTCGACCACCGTCGTGGGCACGGCCGGGCACGGGCCGGCGTCGATGACGAGGTCGATCCGGCTCTCGAGCGCCTCGCGGATCTGGTCGGCGTCGTTCAGGGGCGCGGTGTGCTCGGGCAGGATGAGTGTAGTCGACAGGATCGGCTCGTCCAGCTCGGCCAGCAGCGCGTGGACCACCGGGTGGTCCGGCACGCGGATGCCCACCGATTGCCGCTTCGGGTTCTGCAGGCGCTTCGGCACCTCGCGGGTCGCGGGCAGGATGAACGTGAACGAGCCGGGAATGCCCTGCCGGATGATGCGGAACTGCCAGTTCGCGAGGCGCACGAAGCGCCCGGCGTGGACGAGGTCGCGGCACACCAGTGTGAGGAAATGCGAGTCGCCGAGTCCGCGCAGCTGCAGCATCCGCTTCGCCGCCGCCGGATCGCCGACCTGGCAGCCGAGCGCGTAGCTCGAGTCCGTCGGGTACGCGATCACCCCGCCCGCGCGCAGGATCTGGGCCGCCTGGCGGATGAGCCGCGGCTGCGGATCCTTGGGATGGACGGAGAAGTATTGCGCCATGGGGTGGGAGACGCGGGATATATAATTTTCGCAGAAACGGCGTAACAGGTTATATGAGCGCGTGAACCTCCAACAGTTGCGGTACCTCTGCGCGGTCGTCGACCACGGCCTCAACGTCTCCGACGCCGCCGAGGCGCTGTTCACGTCGCAGCCCGGCATCAGCAAGCAGATCCGGCAGCTCGAGGACGAGCTCGGCCTCACGATCTTCGTGCGCCAGGGCAAGCGGCTCGCCGCGCTGACGCCGGCGGGCGAGGTCGTGGTCGCCACCGCGCGCCGTGCGATGCGCGAGGTCGCGAACCTGAAGCGCGTCGCCGACGAGTTCCGCGGCGAGGACAGCGGCACGCTGTCGATCGCCACCACGCACACGCAGGCGCGCTACGTGCTGCCCAAGGTCCTGCGCGAATTCGCGACGCGCTATCCCAAGGTGAAGGTGGTGCTGCACCAGGGGAATCCCACGCAGGTCGCGGAGCAGGCAGCGAAGGGCGACGTCGACCTCGGCATCGCGACCGAGGCGCTCGCCGAGTTCCACGACCTCGTCACGCTGCCCTGCTACACGTGGAATCGCGTGGTGATCGTGCCGAAGCGTCATCCGCTCGTGAAGATGCAGCCGCTCACGCTCGAGTCGCTCGCCAGGTTCCCGATCGTCACGTACGACTTCAGCTTCACGGGGCGCTCGGCGATCAACGCCGCGTTCTCCGCGAAGGGCCTCACGCCCAACGTGGTGCTGACCGCGCTCGACTCCGACGTCATCAAGACCTACGTCGAGCTCGGCATGGGCGTCGGCATCATCGCGCAGATGGCGTGGGACCCGGGGCGCGACACCGCGTTCGAGATGCTCGACGCGAGCCATCTCTTCGCGCCCTCGACCACGCGGCTCGCGCTGCGCCACGGCGTGTTCCTGCGCGGCTACGTGTACGACTTCATCACGCTGTTCGCCCCCCGCTACGATCGCGCGGCCATCGACGGCGCCCTCGAAGGCCGCGCGACGCGATGACGGTGCCCGCTCCGGCGCCCCCCGCGTATGCGAGGTCGTGGCGGCTGGCGGCGCTCTTGGCGTCGCTGTCGATGCTCGGGCCGTTCGCGGTCGACATGTACCTGCCGGCATTCCCGGCGATCGCCGCGGAACTGCGCACCGGCGCCATCGGCATCCAGCAGACGCTCTCGGTCTACATGTTCGCGTACGCGTTCATGATGCTCTGGCACGGTGCGCTCTCCGACGCGCTCGGCCGCCGGGTGATCATACTCGCGGGTCTCGGCCTGTTCGCGCTCGGCACGCTCGGCTGCGCGATCGCGGGCAACGTGGAATCGCTGTGGCTGTTCCGTGCCCTGCAGGGACTTTCGGCCGGCAGCGGCCTGGTCGTGGGCCGCGCGATCATCCGCGACCGCTTCCACGGCGCCGAAGCGCAGAAGATGATGTCGCAGATCACGCTCGTGTTCGGCCTCGGTCCGGCACTCGCGCCCATCGTCGGCGGACTGCTGCTGAACGGCCTCGGCTGGCGCTCGATCTTCTGGTTCATGCTCGCGTGGACGGTGCTGATGCTCGTGTTGTGCGTGCGCTCGCTGCCCGAGACGCTGCCGGTCGCGCAGCGGCATGCGCTGCATCCCGCCGCACTCTGGCGCAACTACCGCGCCGTGCTCGGGCAGCCGAAGTTCGCGCTGCTGTCGCTGGTGCCCGCGCTCAACTTCTGCGCCTTCTTCGTCTACATCTCGGCCGCGCCGTCGTTCCTCGTCGACCTGCTCGGCGTGTCCACGTACGGTTTCGCATGGCTGTTCGTGCCCATGATCAGCGGCATCATGCTCGGTGCCTATCTGTCGGGACGACTCGCAGGCCGCGTGTCGGGATTGCGCACGGTACGCATCGGGTTCACGGTCGCGGCCGTCGGCGTCGTGCTCAACCTGCTGATCAGCACGTTGCTGCCGCCTTTCGTGGCCTGGAATGTCGTGCCGCTGTTCGTCTACACGTGCGGGTCGAGCCTCATCATGCCGACCATCACCTTGCTGCTGCTCGATCTCTTTCCCACGATGCGCGGCCTGACGTCGTCGCTGCAGGGATTCGTGCAATTCGCATTGGGCGGCGTGGTGGCGGGTAGCATAGCGCCCCTGTTGGCCCATTCGCTTACGTCGCTCGCGCTCGGGATGGCCGCGTTCGCGGGCGCGAGCTTCGTCCTGTGGCTCGTCTACCAGCGCCGCGCCCGCACCACGCTAAAGGAAGCTTCGCCATGACCCGGTTCCTCATTCACGTCGCGTTCATCGTGTCGACCGCCTGCACGATGACCGCCACGGCCGCCGACCTGCCCACGACTACGCTGACGATCAAGGGCCACAAGATCGTCGCCGAGATCGCGACCACGCAGGAGCAACGCTCGCTCGGCCTCATGAACCGCTTCAGCCTGCAGCCCGATCACGGCATGCTGTTCGTGTTCGAGCGCGCGGAGCCACTCGCGTTCTGGATGAAGAACACGTTCATCCCGCTGTCGATCGCATTCATCGGCCCCGACGGCCGCATCGTCAACATCGAAGACATGAAGCCGCAGACCGAGGACTCGCATTGGTCCAAGGGGCCGGCGCTTTATGCGCTGGAGATGAAGAAGGGGTGGTTTGCGGAGCGGGGGATTGGGGCGGGGGGGGTGGTGGAGGGGTTACCGGGGCGTCGGTGAACGCACGGCTTTCTTGTCCTAGGCCGCTAGCGCAAACGGATTTCCCCGGTTCGCATGGCGATCGCGATCGCTTCTTGCCGATTCGCCGCGCCAAGCTTTGTGCGGATACTGTCGAAGTGAAACTGCACGGTTCGATGCCTAATTTCCAGCTTGTGCGCAATGTCGCTGGTCGTTTGCCCATTGGCAGCGAGCACAAGGCATTCTCGCTCGCGTTGCGAGAGCGGAATGCCCGCAGAACGAGGCGCCAATCCTTTTTCGATGACCGACCGCATGAAAATCTCGTGGAAGTAGCCTCCGAACATCAGCACCATCGGCAAGTTGCGAACGACCGCATCCTGACGAACCTCATCGCAGATCGGAACGGTTGAATTCAACGCAACAACCACGTGACTATTGTGCGGCCCATGAAACATGAACGAGATGCCGCTAGCGATACCAAATTGCAATGCGTCGTCCAAAAAGGCATCTGATTGAGGGGATAGTCCGCGAACGTTCCTCTGATCCCACACCAACGGGAAAGCGCTATCCCAAGTTAGATTGATACGCGGATCTACTTCGATGTATGCGCGCTCGTCATACCGGCGCACCCATTCCTTGGGAAGGTTGGTATAGACATAGCTCATGGCCTCGTGGTCTGGTTTCGGCGTACCTGTGGCGCCGTACATGAAACTGTCAAACCCGAGATGCTTGATGATTGACTGCACGCACGGCAAGAGATCATTGCCGTTGAGTGCCGCATTCACAAGCGCCTCCAAGAACGGAGGCACAAAGTTGTGAGGGCGCAACGTCACCGCTCCTGGAACGATGCCTGTGAGCATGGCTACTCCGTTTCCGCCGCTGTTATTAGTGAATGACGTGATGGAGCAAGCAGGGACAACCGCGCCGCAAACATACTGCAAATTTGCAATTGGCGCGACTCGGTCTGATTGACGGTTGGACCACGCCTTTTTGGATGTGACGGCGGATAGATATAAGGGGTACGCGTTTCCCGTAAGTGCTGTAGAAATGTGCAGTAATCCGGCAGTCGCGGGCCAACGGACTATTGTTTGAAATCCGAGCATTACACTCCGCATTTCAAGTAATGTGCGGGTGGATTGCCTGGGCGCCCCACCGACAGGTTCAACAGTAGCGCCAATCCGCACATCTCATTAGCCTTCGTCCCTGCATCACGACTGCAGGCTCCCCAACCCGACGGAGGACGCAATGGCTTTCGTGCCCCGCACTTCGCAGTTGTTCCTGGGATCGCTCGCCTCGACGGAGATGCTCGTCGACCTCGTCCGGCGGTGCGTCAACGACGAAGACCTGCGCGGCGCGTTCGCCACCATTGCGTCGTACTGCGGCTTCGACACCTTCTCCTACCTGCTCCTGGCCGACGGCACCGGCGTGCCGACGGTGATGCATCACTGGACGTCGGCCTGCGCGCAATGGCAGACACGCTACGCCGAGCGGAAGTATCACGCGATGGATCCGCGCATCCTCCTCACCCAGGGCCGCTGCGTGCCGGTGCTGTGGCACGCCGAGCCACGTGACGGCTCGCGCATGCGGCCGCCGTTCCTCGCCGACGCCGCGCGCTTCGGCATCAAGAGCGGCGTCGCCGTCGCGTTCGACGACGCCCGCATCGGCCGGGTGGTGCTGTCATGGGATTCGGCGCGCGACCCGGCCGACGAAGCTGCCGCGATCACACGCCCGCTCGCCGAGCTCGTGCTGCTCGCGGGCTACCTGCGCGAGGCGATGATCGCGCATTGCCACGCCGCGCTCGCCAAGCGACCGGACGTGCACCTCACGCCGCGGGAGTGCGAATGCATCGGCTTCGCCGCGCGCGGCATGACGAGCGCCGACATCGGCCGCAAGCTCGGCATCACGCAGCGCACGGTGAACTTCCACTTCGGCAACATCATGGGCAAGCTCGGCGTGCTCAATCGCGCCGAGGCCATCGTGCGCGCCATCGGCCTGCGAATGGTGCCGCCGGTCTGACGGCGTTAGCCGCCAGTTCGTCGCGGACTGCAAGCGCGTTGTCGTGGGTGCCGACTGTGACGCACGCGATCCGGCTCGAAATGCATGCATACTTATCTGGCTGGCGCGACAGGAATCGTCGTAACTCGATGTTTCGCTACATCGGAAACCAACCTTTCACCTGAAGGGAAGACCGATGCTTACCCACCTGGTGTTGCGTCCGCTCAAAATCGCCTCACCGAGCGTATGCCCAAGATTCTTGAAACCACTCATTGCGGCCGCTTCGTCGGGAGGCGACCTAATGCCAGTGATTCTTGATCTCGTGCACGCCTTTGGGTTCACCGACTTCATGCAGGCAACCGGGCTTTCGCTACATCCCACCGGGGAATCGCATTCCTACGTTTTTACTAGCCTGCCGAGCGAGTGGGTCGCTCTCTACGATCAACGTTCCTACATAGAAGTCGACCCGCGAGTTCAACACTCGATTGAGAGCACATTGCCGCTCGTTTGGGATCAGCAAACGGTTCGAGGGAAGTCTGCGGCGGTGGATCGCTTCTTGGATGACGCCGCGAGATTCGGGATACGTAGCGGTGTGTGTGTGTCCACTCGCGACTCTCATCTTAGAGGTGGCATTACTTCCTTCAGCAGCGCCGACCCAATTATCACGCCGGCCGTACGCAGGCGTGTTGAAAGGGACATGAGCAACATCATCGCGTTCGGAAAGTATTTTCATGAGCTCATCGTGATGGCGATCTTCGAGCAAGATCTTCCACCCTTGGCTCGAGGCGCTCCCCTGAGCCCTCGTGAAAGACAATGCCTGCAGATGGCGGCACAGGGATTGACAAGTTCCGAGATGAGCACAAAGCTAGGGATCACCGAGCGAACAATTAACTTCCATGTCTGCAATGCAATGACCAAACTGAATGCGGTCAATCGCCAGGAGGCCGTGGCGCGAGCGGTTGCAAAGGGTGTCATCTATCCAGAATCCTGATACCGGAGGCTACAGTTCCTTACAGGGGTCTATTGGTGCTGTCTCGATGCCAATTCCTTCGGAATTCAAAGGGTTTGATCGATCACCTGACAACGAGGATGTGCAAAGCCCACAAGATTCATTCTGCTCACGAGTGGAAATCAGCCCATTGAATCGCTAACAGGCTGTTGAAATTCGGCTTGTAAACGCTGCCATCGCGACTATCGTTCGAGTAAGAGGTTTCATGGTTGTTCCTTTGGGAATCGAATGATGCGCGGTCCTGATGCGATGCAGGAAAGTCTGTTCACCGTAGCGAAGCTGGACGACTTTGTGCCCAGCGATCATCCGCTGCGGGCGATTCGCGTGCTGGTGAACGAGGCCCTGACCGCGATGAACACGCGATTCAACGAGATCTACGCTGACACCGGCAGGGACTCGATCGCGCCGGAGAAGCTGATTCGCGCGCTGCTGCTGCAGGTGTTTTACTCGATTCGCAGCGAGCGGCAGTTGTGCGAGCAGCTGCGCTACAACCTGCTGTTTCGCTGGTTTGTCGGGGTGGCGCTCGATGATCCGATCTGGGACCACTCGACGTTCTCGAAGAATCGCGACCGGTTGCTGGCGCATCAGGTGGTGGAACGGTTCTTTGCCGAGGTGCTGCGCCTGGCCGAAAGTCGTGGGTTGCTGTCCAAGGAACATTTTTCGGTTGATGGCACGCTGATTCAGGCGTGGGCGAGCCAGAAGAGTTTTCGGCCGAAGGACGGCAGCGACCACCAGCGCCCTGGAGGCGGCGGGCGCAATGCGCAAGTGGACTGGAAGGGACAGCCACGGAGCAATGACACGCACGCCAGCACCACCGATCCGGACGCCAGGCTCTATCGCAAGAGCCATAACACCGCGTCGATTCTCTGCTACCAAGGCCATGCGCTGATGGAGAACCGAAACGGTTTGGTCGTCGGCGCGGTCGTCTCCCATGCCGATGGCTTCGGCGAACGCAGAGCCGCCTTGGCCATGCTCGACGCGATGCCGACGACCGCCAGTCGCCGCAGCGTCGGCGCTGACAAAGCCTACGACGCCGCCGACTTCGTGGCCGGGTGTCGCCAGCGCAAGGTGACACCCCACGTCGCGGCCAACGATACCCGTCGCGGCGGTAGCGCCATCGACGGCCGAACCACCCGCCATCCGAGTTACCGCATCAGCCAGATCATCCGCAAACGGATCGAGGAACCCTTCGGATGGGGCAAGACCATCGGCCGGATTCGCCAAACGGTGTTTCGCGGATTGCAGCGAGTCGATCAGCAGTTCAAGCTGACCATGAGCGCCAGCAACTTGATGCGCCTTGCTCGAATGCCGCTGGCGGTGCCCTGCGGAATGGCGCCATGAGTCAGAGAAACGGGCGGCGCGATCCAATTTCCGTGCGATACGACCGCCGACAGCGGCAGCAATCGCGGTGCAGCTGGCTTGCCGATTGTTCGCTGATTCAACCTGTGCCATTTTTCAGGCGAAATTCAACAGCCTGCTAGTGTTCCGACCGTTCTTACCGCTCGGGAGGGCAAGATGGATAAGATGCAGCGGGCATCCAAGACGATTGCTACCGACGACGCGTCCGAAATGCTCGTCGACCTCGTCCGGCGGTGCGTCAACGACGAAGACCTGCGCGGCGCGTTCGCCACCATTGCGTCGTACTGCGGCTTCGACACCTTCTCCTACCTGCTCCTGGCCGACGGCACCGGCGTGCCGACCGTGATGCATCACTGGACGTCGGCCTGCGCGCAATGGCAGACACGCTACGCCGAGCGGAAGTATCACGCGATGGATCCGCGCATCCTCCTCACCCAGGGCCGCTGCGTGCCGGTGCTGTGGCACGCCGAGCCACGTGACGGCTCGCGCATGCGGCCGCCGTTCCTCGCCGACGCCGCGCGCTTCGGCATCAAGAGCGGCGTCGCCGTCGCGTTCGACGACGCCCGCATCGGCCGGGTGGTGCTGTCATGGGATTCGGCGCGCGACCCGGCCGACGAAGCTGCCGCGATCACCCGCCCACTCGCCGAGCTCGTGCTGCTCGCGGGCTACCTGCGCGAGGCGATGATCGCGCACTGCCATGCCGCGCTCGCCAAGCGACCGGACGTGCACCTCACGCCGCGCGAGTGCGAGTGCATCGGCTTCGCTGCGCGCGGCATGACGAGCGCCGACATCGGGCGGAAGCTCGGCATCACGCAGCGCACGGTGAACTTCCACTTCGGCAACATCATGGGCAAGCTCGGCGTGCTCAATCGCGCCGAGGCCATCGTGCGCGCCATCGGCCTGCGGATGGTGCCGCCGGTCTGAATCCGTCAGCCGTTGCGCTGCAGCCAGTCGCGCAGCTCGGCGACGGAGTGGACCAGCGCACGCGGTGACAGGCGCGCGAGACCCTCGCGGTCGTGCGCGCCGTAGGCGACGGCCACCGCGTCCACGCCAGCGTTGCGCGCCAGCTCGAGGTCGTGCGTCGTGTCGCCGATCATCAGCGTCTCGCGCGCCGTCACGCCGACGAAGTCGATGAGGTGCAGCAGCATATCGGGATGCGGCTTGGGCCGGCCCTCGTCGGCGCAGCGCGTCGCATGAAAGCGCCCGGTCAGCGCGTTCTGCGCCAGCGCGCGGTCGAGACCGCCGCGTGACTTGCCGGTCGCCACCGCGATGAAGTAGCCCGCGGCCTCGAGCTCCGCGAGCAAGTCGGCCGCACCCGCGAACAGCGGCACGCTGTCCTCCGCCGCGAGGAAGTGCCGGCGGTAGTGCGCCGACAACTCACGATGACGTGTCGCCGGCAGGTTCGGCGCGACGGTGCGCAGCGCATCGAGAAGTCCCAATCCGATGACGAAGCGCGCCTGCGCATCGTCGGGCACGGGCTCACCCATGTCGCGCAGCGCGCTCTGCAGTGAACGCGCGATCAGCGATGTGGAATCGGAGAGCGTGCCGTCCCAGTCGAACACGATCAGCTTGTACGTGCGCGCGGCAGCATCACGCATGCGACGCGCCCCATTGCAAACCTGCGAGATAGCGCGCGAGGTCCGCCGGCAACGGCGCCTCGAAGCTCACGCGCTCGCCGCGCACCGGATGCAGGAACGACAACGCCTGCGCATGGAGGAACATCCGCTTCAGCCCTTCCTTCGCCAATGCCCTGTTCCACGCGAAGTCGCCGTACTTGTCGTCGCCCGCCAGCGGGAACCCGAGGTGCGTCAGGTGCACGCGGATCTGATGCGTACGCCCCGTCAGCAGCTCGGCCTCGAGCAGGGTCAATGGGGGATCGTGCTCGGGCCACGCCTCGCGCCGATAGAAGATGGTCTCGGCCTCCATGCCGTCGTCGGCTTCGACGCGCACGCGCCGCTCGCCCTCCTTCGTCGAGAACTTGTGCAGGGCGAGCCGCACGCGCCGCTTCTCGTCGCGCCACTTGCCGCGCACGAGCACGACGTAACGCTTGTCGAACCCGCCTTCGCGCATCGCCGCGTGCAGCGCGACCAGCGCCGACCGCTTCTTGGCGAGCAGCAGCACGCCGGAGGTCTCGCGGTCGAGCCGATGCACCAGTTCCAGGAAGCGTGCCTCCGGCCGCGCGGCGCGCAGCTGCTCGATCACGCCCGACGAGATGCCGCTGCCGCCGTGGACGGCGACGCCCGCGGGCTTGTCCACGACCAGGATCGCCTCGTCCTCGAACAGGATCGGCAGCCGGGCGCCCGCCTGCCGCGCAGCCGGCGTCGCCGCGGCGCTCGCGGGCGGCGCCGCGGTGCGCACCGGCGGCACCCGCACCACGTCGCCGACGGCGAGCCGCGCCTCGGGTCCCACCCGGCCCTTGTTGAGGCGCACTTCGCCGCTGCGCAGGATGCGGTAGACGTGGCTCTTCGGGACACCCTTGAGCACCCGGGTGAGGAAATTGTCGATCCGCTGGCCGGCCGCCTCCTCCCCCACGGTGAGCCAGCTGACCGCGTCCTTGTTTAACTCATTCATTTCGCTTATGATTGTCGCCCATCCACGCCAACCGGACGGACCCGAGCGATCGCGGCGGTCCGGGACAACGAGGGCTTGGCGCCGCGTTCGAATCGTCGGCGCCGGACCTCGCAGCGGGGACCCGCGGCAACATGATGCAGCGGAACAAGCCGGCTTCAATCGCTCGCCGGACGGGATGTGAAAGGTCCCGCAAGAAGTAGCGATGGTATCGGATGAGCGCAGTCTCCGCACCCGGCAGCGGCCGGTTCGAAGCGGCGCATTGCGCGGCGCCAAAGCGAAATTTTCAGCTCCCGGCGACCTTACCGCGGCTTCCCGTCGCAGCGACGGAACGCACCGGCAGCCGGATGTTGCAGTACCGCTTGTTCGCATCACGAAGACACCAACGACGACGAGAGTTGCACCCCTGTCCCATGGCAGGGAGACACGCCCCGATGCCGATCGCCCACTTGCCCTCGCGCACCGCTCTCGCCGGCAGGCCGCTACCGCGCCCTGTCCCGTTGTCCTCGCCCGCGACCGCCGCCCTCTAAGCGCTTGAACCGCGCCGCGCGTTGCGCGGCGCGCGAGCTTCGCCTCACCGCCTGCCCGCGGCGTACGTGCGCCGGGGAAAGCCCATGAAACGCATGCTGTTCAATGCCACCCAGGCGGAGGAGCTCCGGGTGGCGATCGTCGATGGCCAGAAACTCATCGACCTCGACATCGAATCCGCCGCGAAAGAGCAACGCAAGAGCAACATCTACAAGGCCGTCATCACCCGCGTCGAGCCCTCGCTCGAGGCCTGCTTCGTCGACTACGGCACCGACCGCCACGGCTTCCTGCCGTTCAAGGAAATCTCCCGCGAGTACTTCCGCGACCGCGACGCGGACGTGAGCCGCACGCGCATCCAGGACCAGCTGAAGGAAGGCAAGGAGCTCATCGTCCAGGTGGACAAGGACGAGCGCGGCAACAAGGGCGCGGCGCTGACCACCTACATCTCGCTGGCCGGGCGCTATCTCGTCCTGATGCCAAACAACCCGCGCGGCGGCGGCGTGTCGCGGCGCGTGGAAGGCGAGGAGCGCAACGAGCTGCGCGACGCCATCAACGGCCTCGACGTGCCGAACGGCATGAGCGTCATCGCCCGCACCGCGGGCATCGGCCGCACCACCGAAGAGCTGCAGTGGGACCTGAACTACCTGATGCAGCTGTGGCACGCGGTCGAGGATGCGTCGAAGATGCAGCCCGGCGCATACCTGATCTACCAGGAGTCGAGCCTCGTCATCCGCGCGATCCGCGACTACTTCCACCCGGACATCGGCGAGCTCCTGATCGACACCGAGACGATTTTCGAGCAGGCGCAGCAGTTCATGAGCCACGTAATGCCGGCCAACGTGAACCGCGTGAAGCTCTACAAGGACGACGTCCCCCTCTTCTCGCGCTTCCAGATCGAGCACCAGATCGAGACCGCGTACGCGCGGCAGGTGCCGCTGCCCTCCGGCGGCGCCATCGTGATCGACCACACGGAAGCCCTCGTCGCCGTCGACGTCAACTCGGCGCGCGCGACCAAGGGCGGCGACATCGAGACCACCGCCTTCAACACCAATTGCGAGGCGGCCGACGAGATTGCGCGCCAGCTGCGCCTGCGCGACCTGGGTGGCCTCATCGTGATCGATTTCATCGACATGGAGAGCACCAAGAACCAGCGCGAGGTCGAGACGCGCCTGCGCGACGCGCTGAAGTACGACCGCGCGCGCGTGCAGCTCGGCAAGATCTCCCGCTTCGGCCTGATGGAGCTCTCGCGCCAGCGCCTGCGTCCCGCGCTGGCCGAGGCCGCGCACATCCCCTGCCCGCGCTGCCACGGCATCGGGCACATCCGCGGCACGGAGTCGACCGCGCTGCACATCCTGCGCATCGTCCAGGAAGAGGCGATGAAGGACAACACGGCGCAGGTCGTCGCGCAGGTGCCGGTCGACGTCGCGACGTTCCTCTTGAACGAGAAGCGCAACGACGTCCTCACCATCGAGACGCGCTTCAAGGTCAACGTGCTGCTGGTGCCGAATCGTCACCTCGAGACGCCGAACTACAGCATCGAGCGCCTGCGCCACGACGACCTCAACCAGAGCGAGCCGCTGCCGCCGTCCTTCGACATGGTGAAGGAGCCGGAACAGCTCGATCCCGCGAAGCAGGCGAAGGAAGAAGCCGCGACGCCACGCCAGGAAGCGGTGGTCAAGGGCATCACGCCCGCGCAACCCGCGCCGGTACCGGCCGAGACGCCCGCGGCCGCCGCCGTCCACGAGCCCGCTGCGCAAGGCGGGACGTGGTTCACGCGCATGATGGGATGGTTCCGCACCAAGCCCGCCGAAGCGCCCGCACCGGCCGTCGCGAAGACGCAGGACGAGCGCTCCGGTGACCGCAACCGCGACAACCGTCGCGACGCGCGTCGTGGCGACGACCGCGGGCGCGGCGACGGTCGCCGCGGCGGCGAGCAGCGCCGCGACGAGGGCCGCGACAATCGCCGCGGCGATCGCCGCGACAATCGCGAAGGCCGCGACAACCGCAACGACGCGCAACGCGGCGCGCAAGGTCAGCGCGGCTCGCAACCGCAGGGCCAGCGGCGCGACGAGCGCCGCGACGGTGGTCGCGGTCCCCAACGCGAGGGCCGCAACGAGGCGCAGCGCGAGCCGCGCGAAGGCCAGTCGCAGCAGCGCGAGGGACAGCCGCCGCGCGAGGCACGCGAGCCGCGCGAGCAGCGCCCACGCGAGCCACGCAACGAGGCCGCGCTCGTCGCCGACGACGCAACGCAGGTGCAGGCCGCGGCAACGCCGACCAACGGCGCGCCGGCACCCGCGGGCGAGGCACGCGAAGGCGGTCGCCGCCGTCGCGGACGTCGCGGTCGCGGTGGCGAGCGTGGCGAGCACGATCACGCGGCGAGCGGCGAGGCCGCTGCCACGTCCGGCAACGAAGCCGGAATCGAAGCCGGTGCCGGCCAGGACACCGCGGAGCCCGGGCGCGAGGCACGTCCGCCGCGTCCGCCGCGTCCGCCACGCGAAGGCCGTGAGCCGCGCGAACCGCGCGAGCAACGTGAGCCCCGCGAGGCGCGCGAGCCCCGCGAACCGCGCCCGCCGCGTGAACCGCAGGCCGCGCCCGCCGTTGCCGACGTGCAGGCAGCACCCGCGCAAGCCGAGCTGCCGATGAGCGCCCCGGAAGAGCGTCACCTGCCGCCGGCGCGGCCGCCGGTGCCCGAGGTGCCGCCGATCGCCCTCACGCTGCCGCCCGACTCCGGTTTGGTGCTCGTGGAGACCAGCCACAAGGCGCCGGCGCCCGCCGTCGAAGAGACGCCGGTCGAGCGTCCGCGCCGCGTGCGGCCGCCGCGCGTCGAGATGGCGAGCGAGCCGCTCGAGTTCGTCGAGACGCGCAAGGAGCCGCCGCCGGCCGCGTAGCGGCGTCGCACTCCGCACGAAGGGCGGGCCGCACGGCCCGCCCTTCTTCGTTTCTGCGTACAGTGATCGCGATGAAGAAGCTCCTGCTCGTCTGGCACTCGCAGTTCGGCGGCACCGCGCAGATGGCGGCGGCCGCGCGCGACGGAGCGGCGGCGATCGACGGCATCGAGGTGGCCTTCGTGACCGCGAAGGACGCCGGTGCGGCGGACCTGCGTGCGTGCGACGGCTTGCTCGTCGCCACCTCCGAGAACTTCGGCTCGCTCGCCGGCGTGACGAAGGACTTCTTCGAGCGCGTCTTCTACCCGTGCGAGCACGACGTCGCGGGCCGGCCGTATTCGGTGATCGTCTGCGCGGGGACCGACGGCACGGGCGCGATGCGCGACGTCGATCGCATCGCCACCGGCCTGCGCATGAAGAAGGTCCTGCCGGGCGTGACGTTCCGCAGCGGCATCACGGCGCAGCCGCAAACGATTCCAGCCGATGTGCTGGACGCGTGCGCGACTCTCGGCGCCACGCTCGCGGCCGGCATCGTCGAGGGCCTCTACTGATCCACGTCAACCGGCAAGGCGGTGCCGGGCTTTACAATGCAAATGAGAATGCTTATCATTTGCTTATGAACGACAACGACCGCCTGCCCCCGGCGCCAGAGACCGACACCGATCCCGCGATCGCCACGCCCCGCCGCATCCGCAGCGACGAGCTCTTCGCCGGCGCCCGCGAGATCGTCATCGAGCATCACGGCCGCCTGTACCGCATGCGCATCACGCAGAACGGCAAGCTGATCCTCACGGCCTGACCTCGCGCTCCGGACACCGCCGCCATGGACATGCGCATTCCCCTCGCCTTCGCGGTGGCGAACGCGCCGGGCATGGAGCGCGATCGCACGGCGCGGCCCATGGGCCTCGCGCTCGTCATTGCGCTGCACGTCGCGCTGGTCGCCGCCCTCCTCCTGCACACGCCGGTGCGCCAGACGCTCGCCAAGGCCGCGCCGGTGATGGTGCACCTCATCGCGCTGGAGTCGCCGCCGCCGATCGTTCCGCCCAAGCCGGTGGTCGCGAAACTCGCGCCGCGTGTCGCGCCACCGCGCACGCTCGACCTGCCGCCCGCGCCGGTGATCGCACCGCAGGTCGCGGCGCCCGCGATGGCCGCCTTGCCACCGGCGCTCGTCACACCCGACGTGCCGCGCAACGACGCGCCGGTCGTCATCGCAGCGTCGACGGCAGCGCCCGCCGAGACCGTCGCCCCGCGTTTCGACGCCGCGTATCTCGACAATCCCCCGCCGGCCTACCCGCCCCTCGCGCGCCGCGCCGGCGAGCAGGGCAAGGTGCTGTTGCGCGTGCACGTCACCGCCGACGGGCTCGCCGACGACGTGCAGATCCGCGAGTCGAGCGGCTTTCCGCGGCTCGACGCCGCCGCGCAGGAGACCGTCCGCCGCTGGCGCTTCGTCCCCGCGCGCCAGGGCGACCGGAACGTCGCCGCATGGGTGATCGTGCCCATCGCGTTCACGCTCGCCCGCTAGCGAGGAGCCGCCCGCCGCCGATCATCCTGCTTACTTCCCAACGAGTCACCGCGCCCACCGAGCCATCCGCCAGGCAAGCACGAACATGAACCCATCCCATTGCCTGGAGATGCGATGCCCCGCTCCACCCTGCGCCGGCCTGTACGGGCCGGCACCGCGCCCGCCCATGGCGCCGCCACGCTGACCGCAGCACCGCGCGCGTCGCGCGCAGCCGCGATGCCACTCGGCGCCGCGATGCTCGCCACGATCGCCTTCTCGCCCGCCGCGCTTGCGCAGGCCGCCGGCGAGAAGACGCTGCCGGAAGTGAAGGTCAACGACTCGGCGCGCAACGACGGCTACGTCACCGACACTGCGACCGTCGGTGGCGGCGTCCCGCAACCGATCCGTGACATCCCGCAGTCGGTCACGATCATCAACAGCGCGCTCATGCAGGCGCAGGGCGCGACGAGCCTCGCCGATGCCCTGCGCAACGTGCCGGGCATCACGATCGGTGCCGCGGAAGGCGGCAGCATCGGCAACAACTTCAACCTGCGCGGCTTCTCCGCGCGCACCGACCTCTACCTCGACGGGATGCGCGACCGTGGCCAGTACTACCGCGACGTGTTCTCGCTCGACGCCGTCGAAGTGCTGCAAGGGCCGTCGTCGATGCTGTTCGGCCGCGGCTCGACCGGCGGCATCATCAACCAGGTCAGCAAGCTGCCGTCGCTCACGCCGATAGGCACCGCGTCGCTGACGGTGGGCACGCAACCCACGGTGCGCGGCACCGCCGATTTCAACCAGGCAATGTCGGAAACGTCGGCGTTTCGCGTGGCCGCGATGGCGCAGGACGTGCACTCGACGCGCGACGTGATGAAGAACCAGGACTACGGCCTCGCGCCCGCGATCAGCTTCGGGCTCGGCACCGCCACCGAAGTGACGTTCAACGCGCTGCTCACGCACAACGACGACATGCCCGACTACGGCCTGCCGCCGGTGAACGGTGCGCCGGCGAGCGTCGACCGCAAGAACTTCTACGGCGCCACCGACGATCGCACGCGGCAGGACGTGATGAACCTGAACGCGATCGTCACGCACCAGTTCTCGCCGGCGATCAAGCTGCGCAACCAGACGCAGTACTCCCGCTACCGGATCGATGCGCGCGAGTCCGGCCCGAACAACGTCGGCACGCTCGTCAACGGCGTGTACACCGCGTTCCCCGCGGCGAACACGGGAAACATCACCGCGCTGCCCCTCGCGCAGCTCTACGTCGGCCTCGGCAGCCACGACCGCAACATCACCGACACCTCGCTCTACAACCAGACCGATCTCATCACGCAGTTCACGACGGGGCCGGTATCGCACCTGCTGATTACCGGCCTCGAGCTCGGGCAGGACTCCAACGACACGCAGAACTACACGCGCAACCTCCCGGGCAACGCGAACAACTACTTTAGCGCCGTGCCGCTGCTCGCGCCGGTGTATGCGCCCGCCGGCGACATCCCGTCGGTCACCGGCAACCGCGTGCAGTCGAGCGCCACCGACATCGCGCCGTACGTCAACGACACGATGTCGTTCGGCGGCGCGTGGAAGGCGATCGCCGGCGTGCGCTACGACCGCTACAACGCGAGCCTCACCAACTCGATCAACCTGCCTGCCTCGGCGTCGCAGAGCATCGGCTTCACGAGCGTACGGGCCGGCGTGATCTGGCAGCCGACCGAGACGCAGGCGTACTACGCGTCGTACGGGACGTCGTTCAATCCCTCGCTCGAGGCGCTCACGCTGGTCAACGGCCAGCAGAGCCTCGATCCGGAGACGAGCAGGCAGTACGAGGTCGGCGCGAAGTGGGACCTGCTCGACGGCAACCTCTCGCTCACGTCGGCGCTGTTCCGCATCGAGAAGGACCACACGCGCTCGCAGATCTCGCCCGGCTTCTACGAGCTGACCGGCAACATCCGCGTCGACGGCTTCCAGGTCAGCGTCGCGGGCCGCATCACGCCGGCGTGGCAGGTGTTCGGCGGCTACACGTACCTCGACGCGAGGATCGTGAGCGCGTCCGCGCTCGACGCGACGCAGGGCAAGGTGCCGGCGAACACGCCGCAGAACAGCGCGTCGCTGTGGACCGCGTACAACTTCACGCGCGAGTGGCAGGCCGGCACGGGCGTCGCGTACATGTCCGACCGCTACGCCGCGAACAACAACGCGGTGCAGGTGCCCGACTACTTCCGCTGGGACGCGATGGTCGCGTGGCAGCAGAAGCAGTACACCATCCAGCTCAACGTGTTCAACCTCACCAATCGCCTCAACTACGACGCGCTGATCCCGTCGGACCGCGGACGCTCGGTGCCGGGCACCGACATGCAGGCGCAGCTCTCGCTGATCTACTCCTTCTACTGACCATGATGCTGCAGATTCCGGGCGTGCTGACGCCCGAGCAGGTAACGACGATGCGCCATCGCCTCGATGGCGCAGGCGCGGCGTGGGTCGACGGTCGCGCCACCGCCGGCCACCAGGGTGCGCACGTCAAGCACAATTTGCAGATCGCGGAGGACGCGCCGATCGCGCGCGAGCTCGGAGACGTCGTGGTGGCCGCGCTCGAGCGCCATCCGCTGTTCCTGAGCGCGGCGCTGCCAGCGCGCCTCTATCCGCCGATGTTCAACCGCTACGAGGCGGCGGGCGCCATGACGTTCGGCGATCACGTCGACGGCGCGGTGCGCCTGTTGCCCGGCACCGCGCAGCGCATCCGCACCGACATCTCGGCCACGCTGTTCCTCACGCCACCGGAGGATTACGACGGCGGCGAGCTGCAGGTCCACGACACCTACGGCGTGCACGTCGTGAAGCTCGCGGCGGGCGACCTCGTGCTCTATCCCGCCACCAGCGTGCATCGCGTGACGCCGGTCACGCGCGGCGCGCGCGTGGCGTGCTTCTTCTGGGTGCAGAGCCTCGTCCGCGACGACGCGCAGCGCGCGCAGCTCTTCGACCTCGACATGGCGATCGTACGCCTGACGCAGGACGTCCCCGGCCACGCGTCGCTGGTGACGCTCACCGGCCACTATCACAACCTGCTGCGCATGTGGGCGACGCCATGACCGACAAACGCCACCGGCTGCGAATGCGCGATGCGTGGCTGCAGGTGCACCTGTGGCTCGGCCTCACGCTCGGCGTCGTGGGCGCGCTGCTCGGCATCAGCGGCAGCCTGCTGGTCTACGACGACGTGCTCGACGGCTGGCTGCATCCCGCGCGGCACGCGATCACTGCGCCTGCCGCGGGACCCTCGATGCCGCAGTTCGCGCAGCGCGCCGAGGAGACGGTCGGCCCCGGCGCGCGTGCCACCGGCGTGCGCATGCCCGATCTCGAGGCGGGACCCGTGGTCGTGTTCGTGCGCGCGCAGGGCGGCAGCGGGTTCCAGCGCGTCTACCTCGATCCGCCGACCGCGCGCGTGCTCGACGTCGCGTCGGGCACGGACTTCTTAGGCTGGCTGCACAACTTCCACGGCGCGCTCGCGCTGCGCGATTCCTACGGCCGCGAGATCGTCGGCGTGGCCGGCATCGCGATGCTGATATCGTCGCTCACGGGCCTTTACCTATGGTGGCCGCGCGGACGCTGGCGCAACGCGATCTTCGGCTTTCGCAGGAACTTCCCGCTGCATCGCAACCTGCACTACACGTTCGGCCTCTGGGGCCTTGTGCTGCTCACGTTGCTGTCGTTCACCGGCATCGTGATCGCGTTCCCCGACGCGTCGCGCACGGTGGTCGCAGCGTTCTCCAACGTATCGCCGTCGCCGCGCTCGCTGCAGGCGTCGGGCGCGCAGGGCAAGCGCCTCGACGCCGACGCGATCCTGCGCCTCGCGCAGGACGCGATGCCGCAGGCGACGCCGATCGGCCTGGGCTTCCCGCAGGGACCGACCGGCGTATTCCGCGTGAGCCTGCGCGAGCCCGGCGACACGACGTCACGCTCGGGCACTGCGGTTTACCTCGATCCCGTCACGGGCCGCGTCCTTCACCGCACCGAGCGCGCGACGCGCACCGCGGGCGACGGCTTCCTGCTGTGGCAGCGGTTGCTGCACGAAGGCGGCTGGCTGGGCGGGCTCGGCGCCGCCGTGACGTTCGCGGGCGGCATCCTGCCGCCGCTGCTCATGGTGAGCGGCCTGCTGATGTGGCTGCGCGGGCGCCGCTGGCGCGCCGTTCCCGCGGCCGCGACGGCGAGCGCGGACTAGCCTATTGCATGAACCAGCCGTGGCTCGCGACGAGCGACTGGCCGGTGAGCGCGTTGGTGGGAAACGCGGCGAAGAAGAGCGCGACGTCGGCGATGTCGTCGAGCGTCGTGAACTCGCCGTCCACGGTGTCCTTGAGGAAGATCTTCTTCACGACGTCCTCCTCGGACATGCCGAACGCCTTCGCCTGGTCGGGGATCTGCTTGTCCACGAGCGGCGTGCGCACGAAGCCCGGGCAGATCACGTTGGCGCGCACGCCGTGCTTCGCCCCTTCCTTGGCGATCGTGCGCGCGAGCCCCATGAGGCCGTGCTTCGCGGTGACGTACGGCGCCTTCAGCGGCGAGGCGAGGTGCGAGTGCACGGAGCCCATGTAGAGCACCGTGCCGCGGCCCTTCGCGTACATGTGCGGCAGGCACGCGCGCGTGGTGAGGAACGCGCCGTCGAGGTGGATCGCGAGCATCTTCTTCCACTCGGCGTAGCTGAACTCCTCGAGCGGATGCACGATCTGGATGCCGGCATTGCTGACGAGCACGTCGACGCCGCCGAACGCCGCCACCGCCTGCGCGACGCCCGCGTTCACCTGCTCCTCGCTCGTGACGTCCATCGCGACGCCGAGCGCCTCCCCGCCGGCGGCGCGCACCTCGCGCGCGACGGCTTCCGCACTCTCCGCGGTGAGATCGGCGATCACGACCCTGGCGCCTTCCTGCGCGTAGCGCAGCGCGATCGCGCGCCCGAGCCCGCTCGCCGCACCGGTGACGATGGCGACCTGATCCTTGAGTTTCATGCTGGTGACTCCACGCGAAGAATGGGTGCAGCCGCGTGCGCGCGCTGCCGCCGACGATGAATGATGCGCCTAGCGGGCGCCGGGCGAAGGCAAGGGACGCAACACGGGAACGAACGCGGACAGCGCGCGCCGGTCGAGCTTGCCGCCGGGCGTCTGCGGCAGCTTGGCCACGAAGCACACGCGCCGCGGCCGCTTGTGCGGGGCGAGGCACGCGTCGACGTGCGCGAACAGCATCGCATCCGGCACCACGCGATCGGTGACGAGCGCGGCGGCCACCGTCTGTCCCCAGTGCTCGTCGGGCACGCCGAACACGCCGGCGGCGGCGATGCCGGGGAGCGCCTCCAGCGCCTGCTCGACCTCGGCCGGATACACGTTCTCGCCGCCGGTCACGATGAGGTCCGAGCGTCGCGCCAGCACGTGCAGGTTGCCGTCCGCATCGATCTCGCCCAGGTCGCCGGTCGCGAACCACGCGCCCGGTGCGAGCGGCGGCTCGCCCCAGTAGCCGGCCATGAGCATCGGTCCGCGCACCTCGATCTGGCCGTCGACCACGCGCAGCTCGGCGCCCCGCAGCGCACTGCCGGAGCCCGCATGGATCATCGACTTGCCCGGCGCATACGTCACCGTGGTCACCTGCGAGCACGTCTCGGTGAGGCCGTAGGTCGGCATCACCGGCAGGCCGCGCTCGGCCGCGCGCGCGAGCAGCGCCCGCGGCGCCGCGGCGCCGCCGATCAGGATGCCGCGCAGGTACGGCGGGGGACGCCAGTCCGGATGCGCGGCGAGCACGCTCGCGAGCATCGTCGGCACCATCGAGATCAGCGTCGCGCGATCCTCCGCGATGCGCGCGACGAAGCCCGGCGCGTCGAACCGCTCCGCGACCGCCACCGTGCGCCGCGCCATGAGGCAGCGCGTGAGGATCGACAGCCCGCCGACGTGCGCGACGGTCATGCACATGAACCAGCAGTCGTCGTCGCGCCAGCCGAGGTTCGCCTCGCTCGCGCGCGCCGACGCGACGAACGCGCCGCGCGTGAGCACGGCCGCGCGCGGCTGGCCCGTGGTGCCGGAGGTGAAGAGCACCGCCGCGGCATCGGGAAAGCCCGTCGCGCCGCGATGCGCGGCCGCGGCGAGCAAGGCCTCGCGCTCCGGATTCTTCAGCCGCGGATGCACCATCAGCATCGGCGCGCGCAGCTCGAGCAGCGCGTAGATCGTCGTCAGCGTGTCGAGCGTGTTGTGCCCGACCAGCGGATAAGGCACGCCGACCCGCAATACCGGCGCGAGCTCGCGCGTGCGTTCACGCGCCAGCGCCGCGAGATCCGCGAACGTGTACGCGCGCCCGGCGATGCGCAGCCCGACGCGCTCACCCGCCTCGCGCGCGGCCTCGACGATGGACAGCGGATCGCGCACGCGTCGCTACGGCAGGCGCTTGAACTTGCGGAAGTCGGGCTTGCGCTTCTGCAGGTAGGCGTTCTTGCCCTCCTGCCCTTCTTCCGAGAGGTAGTAGAGCAGCGTCGCGTTGCCGGCGAGCTCCTGCAGGCCGGCCTGCCCGTCGCAATCGGCGTTGAGCGCGGCCTTGAGGCAGCGCAGCGCGATCGGGCTGTTGGCGAGCATCTCGCGGCACCACTGCACGGTCTCGGCCTCGAGATCCGCGAGCGGCACCACGACGTTGACGAGGCCCATGTCCAGCGCCTGCTGCGCGTCGTACTGCCGGCACAGGAACCAGATTTCGCGCGCCTTCTTCTGGCCGACGATGCGCGCCATGTACGCGGCGCCGTAGCCGCCGTCGAAGCTGCCGACCTTCGGGCCGGTCTGGCCGAAGCGCGCGTTCTCCGCCGCGATGGTGAGGTCGCACATCATGTGCAGCACGTGGCCGCCGCCGATCGCGTAGCCCGCGACCATCGCGACGACCGGCTTCGGCAGCGTGCGGATCTGCCGCTGCAGGTCGAGGACGTTGAGGCGAGGCACGCCGTCGCCGCCGATGTAGCCGCCCGCGCCGCGCACGCGCTGGTCGCCGCCCGAGCAGAACGCGTCGGGCCCCTGCCCCGTGAGGATGACCACGCCGACGTCGGCGTCGTCGCGCGCGTCGGTGAACGCGTGCTGCAGTTCCGTCACCGTCTCCGGGCGGAACGCGTTGCGCACCTCCGGGCGGTTGATCGTGATCTTGGCGATCCCCTCCGCCTTCACGTACAGGATGTCGCGATAGGTCCCCGCCGCCTGCCAATCGGGCACGCGCGGATGCGTGAGTGCGTCCATCGTCCTGGCTTTCTCCATTCGTCGTTCCGGCGGCGTGCGCCGGGGCAATTGCGATTGCAGCGCCGCGCTACGGTTCTACCGGAAGCGCGACACCGAACATCTGCTGCTTCAGCTGGAACAGCCGGTCGCGCAGCTCGGCGGCCTTCTCGAACTCGAGGTTGCGGGCGGCATCCATCATCTGCTTCTCGAGGGCCTTGAGCTCGCGCTCCTGGTCCTTCTCGCTCATCGCGTCGTACTTGGCCTTGCCCTGCGCGGCGCGCTGCTCCTTCTTCGCCTCGTCGGGGTCGTAGACGCCCTCGATGATGTCCTTGATGCGCTTCTGCACGCCGACCGGCGTGATGCCCATCTTCTCGTTCCACGCGACCTGCTTCGCACGGCGGCGCTCGGTCTCCTCGATCGCGGCCTTCATCGAGTCGGTCATGTGATCCGCGTAGAGGATCGCCATGCCGTTGATGTGGCGCGCGGCGCGGCCGATGGTCTGGATGAGCGAGCGCTCGGCGCGCAGGAAGCCTTCCTTGTCGGCGTCGAGGATCGCGACCAGCGACACCTCGGGGATGTCGAGGCCCTCGCGCAGCAGGTTGATGCCGACCAGCACGTCGAACTCGCCTAAGCGCAGGTCGCGGATGATCTCGACGCGCTCGACCGTGTCGATGTCCGAGTGCAGGTAGCGCACCTTGACGCCGTTCTCGGCGAGGTAGTCCGTCAGGTCTTCCGCCATGCGCTTGGTGAGCGTGGTGACGAGCACGCGCTCGCTCTTATCGACGCGCGTGCGGATCTCGCCCAGCAGGTCGTCGACCTGCGTCTGCGCAGGCCGGATCGACAGCACCGGATCGACGAGGCCCGTCGGCCGCACGAGCTGCTCGACCACCTGCCCCGCGTGCTTGTTCTCGTAGTCGGCGGGCGTGGCGGACACGAAGATCGTCTGCGGCATCAGGCGCTCGAACTCGTCGAAGCGCAGCGGTCGGTTGTCGAGCGCGGACGGCAGGCGGAAGCCGTAGTCGACGAGGTTCTCCTTGCGCGCGCGGTCGCCCTTGTACATGCCGCCGACCTGCGGAATCGTGACGTGCGACTCGTCGATGAACATCAGCGCGTTCGACGGCAGGTAGTCGATGAGCGTCGGCGGCGGCTCGCCCGCGCCGCGTCCCGACAGGTAGCGCGAGTAGTTCTCGATGCCCTTGCAGTAGCCGATCTCGGTCATCATCTCGAGGTCGAAGCGCGTGCGCTGCTCGATGCGCTGCGCCTCGATGAGCTTCATCTGGCCGACGAAGAATTCCTTCTGCGCGGCGAGCTCGAGCTTGATCTGGTCGATGGCGGACAGCACCTTCTGCCGCCCCGTCACGTAGTGCGACGACGGGAACACCGTGAAGCGCGCGATCTTCTGCTTCAGGTGGCCGGTGAGCGGGTCGAAGAGCTGCAGCATCTCGACCTCGTCGTCGAACAGCGAGACGCGGATCGCGTTCTCGGCATTCTCGGCCGGGAAGATGTCGAGCACGTCGCCGCGCACGCGGAACACGCCGCGCTTGAACTCGACGTCGTTGCGCGTGTACTGCATCTCGGTGAGGCGCTTGATCGCGTCGCGCTGCGAGAGGCGGTCGCCCTGCTTGAGGTGCAGGATCATCGAGTGGTACTCGGACGGGTCGCCGATGCCGTAGATCGCCGACACGGTGGCGACGATCACGCAGTCGGGACGCTCGAGGATCGCCTTGGTCGCGGACAGGCGCATCTGCTCGATGTGCTCGTTGATCGAGCTGTCCTTCTCGATGTAGAGGTCGCGCGAGGGGACGTAGGCCTCGGGCTGGTAGTAGTCGTAGTAGCTGACGAAGTACTCGACCGCGTTGTTCGGGAAGAACTCGCGGAACTCGGAGTAGAGCTGCGCGGCGAGCGTCTTGTTCGGCGCGATCACGATCGCCGGGCGTCCGGTCTGCGCGATGACGTTGGCCATCGTGTACGTCTTGCCGGAGCCGGTCACCCCGAGCAGCGTCTGGTACGCGAGGCCGTCGTTCAGGCCTTCGACCAGGCGTGCGATGGCCTCCGGCTGGTCGCCGGCGGGCGGGAACGGCTGATGCAGCTCATAGGGGCTGCCGGGATACGTCACGGACATCGGGGCTTCCACGGGTGCTGCCTTGCCGCCGCCCACGGCCGGCGGAAGGCCAACCGCGCATTTTACAGGCGGGGACGGGTCCCCCGCCACCTCCGGGTCAGACCCCGGAATGATCAGGGATTTGCGCGGCCGCCGCGTGCGCGGCGTCGACGCCGCCGAACTGCAGCGCCGCGAGCCGCGCGTAGAGCGGATTCGAGCGCGTGAGCTCGTCGTGCGTGCCGGTGGCGACGATGCGGCCCGCCTCCATCACCGCGATGCGGTCAGCGTGGCGAATGGTGGCGAGGCGGTGCGCGATGATGAGCACGCTGCGGCCGGCCATCAGCCGCTCGAGCGCCAGCTGCACCATGCGCTCGCTCTCGGCGTCGAGCGCGCTGGTCGCCTCGTCGAGCAGCAGGATGGGGCGGTCGGCGAGAATCGCACGGGCGATCGCGAGCCGCTGCCGCTGGCCGCCGGACAGGCGCACGCCGCGCTCGCCCAGGTAGCTCGCGTAGCCCTCGGGCAGGCGCTCGATGAACTCGGTGGCGTACGCGGCCTCGCACGCCGCGCGCACTTCGTCGTCGGTGGCGCCGGGGCGGCCGTAGCGCACGTTCTCCTGCACGCTCGCGGCGAAGATGACGGGGTCCTGCGGCACCACCGCGAGCCGCGCGCGCACCGTCGCGGGGTCGGCCGCGGTGAGGTCGACGCCGTCGATGCGGACGCTGCCGCGATCCGGATCGTAGAAGCGCAGCAGGAGCTGGAAGACCGTGGTCTTGCCCGCGCCCGACGGGCCGACGAGAGCGATCTTCTCGCCGGGCCGCACCGCGAGCGTGAATTCGGACAGCGCCGCCGCGTCGGGGCGCGACGGATAGTGGAACGTGACGCCGTCGAGCGCGACCTCGCCGCGCGCCGGTGTCGGCAACGCGACCGGATGCGCGGGCGCGCGGATCGCGGGCTCGATCGCCATCAGCTCGAACAGCCGCTCGGTGGCGCCCGCCGCGCGCTGCAGGTCGCCCACCACCTCGCTGATCGTGCCCGCCGCACCCGCGACGATGACCGCATAGAACACGAACGCAGACAACTGGCCCGCGGTGATGCGCCCGGCGACGACGTCGTGGCCGCCGATCCACAGGATCACGCCGACCGCGCCGAACACGAGCACGATGACCGCCGCCACCAGGAACGCGCGCTGGCGGATGCGCAGCAGCGCGGTGCCGAACGCGTCCTCGACACGCGCGCCGAACTGCCGGCGGTCCACGCTTTCGTGGCCGTACGCCTGCACGGTACGGATCTCGTGCAGCGCCTCGTCGACGTAGGCGCCGACGTCGCCGACGCGGTCCTGGCTCGCGCGCGCGAGCTTGCGCACGCGGCGGCCGAAGAAGATGATCGGCACCAGCACCAGCGGCACGCCGACGAGCACCAGCAGCGTCAGCTTGCCCGACGTCAGCGCCAGCATCACGAGGCCGCCGGCCATCAGGAGCGCGTTGCGGATCGCCATCGACGCGCTCGACCCGATCACCGTCTCGAGCATCGTGGTGTCGTTGGTGAGGCGCGAGATCACCTCGCCGGTGCGCATCAGCTCGAAGTACGACGGCGGCAGCGACAGCAGGTGGTCGAACACCGCGCGGCGCAAATCCGCGGTGACGCGCTCGCCGATCCACGAGACGAAGTAGAAGCGCGCGTAGGTGGCGAGGGCCATCACGACCACCACGCCGAGCGTCGCGGCCAGCATGCGGTCGAGCTCGGCGCCGCTGCCCGCGGAGAAGCCGCGGTCGATGACGAACTTGAGGCCCTGGCCGATCGCGAGCACCGCCGCCGCGGCGAACACGAGCCCGATCGCGGCGAACACCACCTGCCGCCGGTACGGACGGACGAAGCGGCCGACGCGCGCGAGCGTGCGCAGCGCCGTCATCGGCGGCAGCTTGGGTGCGTCGAGGGGGATGGGAGCGTAGCCGCGGGCCATGGTCGAAGGTGTGTGACAGGAACGCGCATTTGCGCGCCCGGTGGCGGCACGCTAGCCTTCGCCAGGATCCGCAGCGCGAAGATTACAACGGCGCGGCCCACTTCCCGCACGACCCAACGACAACGGAGCCCACGATGCCCCTCGCCTTGCCCGCCCTGCTCACGCTGCTTGCCGTGCTCTGGTTCGTCATCGTCGGGTTCTACGTGGGGCGCGCGCGGACCAAATACAAGGTGCCGGCGCCCGCCACTACGGGAAATCCCGATTTCGAGCGTGCGTTCCGCGTGCAGATGAACGAGCTCGAGCAGCTCGTCGCGTTCCTGCCGCCGATGTGGATCTTCGCGTGGCTCGGCAATCCGCGCTGGGCCGCCATCGCGTGCGCGGTGTGGCTCGTGGGCCGCGTGCTGTACGCATTCGGATACTGGTCGGCAGCGGAGAAGCGGCACTGGGGCTTCCTGATCGCCTCGATGACGCTCGTCGTCACCTGGATCGCGGCGCTGCTGGCCGTGCTGCGCGCACTGTCCATTCCGTGACCCCGGTCCGGGGCCGGATGCGACTGGCGTAAAATGGCGGGTTTCCGCCGCCCGCTGCCCACGACCATGAACGCTCCGCTCCCCTCGCTTTTGTCCGCCGTCGAACTCGCGCCGCGCGACCCCATCCTCGGCGTCACCGAGGCATTCGTCGCCGACACGAATCCGCGCAAAGTCAACCTCGGCGTGGGCGTCTACAACGACGACGACGGCAAGCTGCCGGTGCTCGATTGCGTGAAGCGCGCCGAGCAGGTGATGGCCGCCAAGAGCGCGCCGCGCGGCTACCTGCCCATCGACGGCCTTGCCGCCTACGACAAGGCGGTGCAGGCGCTGCTCTTCGGTGCCGGCAGCGAGATCGTGACGAGCGGCCGCGCGGTCACGGTGCAGGCACTCGGCGGCACCGGCGGGCTCAAGGTCGGCGCCGATTTCCTCCGCCGCTTCGCGCCGTCCGCGCAGGTGTGGATCAGCGATCCGTCGTGGGAGAACCACCGCGCGCTGTTCGAGGGCGCCGGGTTCACCGTCAACTCGTACGCGTACTACGATGCCGCGTCGCGCGGCCTCGACTTCGCCGCGATGATCGCGTCGCTCGAGAAGATTCCCGCGGGCGGCATCGTCGTGCTGCACGCGTGCTGCCACAACCCGACGGGCGTCGACCCCGACGCCGTGCAGTGGGGCCGCATCATCGAGGCCGTGCGCGCCCGCGGGCTCGTGCCGTTCCTCGACATCGCGTACCAGGGCTTCGCCGACGGCATCGACGCCGACGGCGAGGTGGTGCGCCGCTTCGCCGCCACCCCCGGCCCGCTGTTCGTCGCGAGCTCGTTCTCGAAGTCGTTCTCGCTGTACGGCGAGCGCGTGGGCGCGCTGTCGGTGGTCGGCACCGACAAGGACGAGGCGGTGCGCGTGCTCTCGCAGGTGAAGCGCGTCGTGCGCACCAACTACAGCAACCCGCCCACGCACGGCGGGCAGATCGTCGCCCAGGTGCTGGCCGACGTCGAATTGCGCGCGCTGTGGGAGGCCGAGCTCGGCATGATGCGCGACCGCATCAAGCTGATGCGCGCGGAGCTGGTCGAGCGCCTGCACGAGCGCATGCCCGGCCGCGACTTCCGCTACATGCTCGCGCAGCGCGGCATGTTCTCGTACTCGGGCCTCACCAAGGCGCAGGTGCACCGCATGCGCGAGGAATACTCGATCTACGCGGTGGACACCGGCCGCATCTGCGTGGCCGCGCTCAACAGCAAGAACGTGGGCTACGTGGCCGAGGCGATGGCTGCCGTGATGCAGGCGTGATGCGCCGAGGGTTTTGACGCCGGCCGGATTTCCGATATAATGTGTGGCTTGGCGACGCGGGAATAGCTCAGTTGGTAGAGCGCAACCTTGCCAAGGTTGAGGTCGCGAGTTCGAGACTCGTTTCCCGCTCCAGACATTGCGCGAGGGAGAGCTCCTAAACCAGCTCTCCCTTTTGGTTTGAGGCGCCGCGATCGGCATTGCCCGGCATCGCGCGCGCTGCGCCTCCCGGGCGGGATGGCAGAGTGGTCATGCAGCGGCCTGCAAAGCCGTCCACGCCGGTTCGATTCCGACTCCCGCCTCCAGACCGTCCTTCGAAACCCGCCGCGTGCGGGTTTTTTGTTGCCCGTTTCGTTGCGCGCTGCTGTGCGTCGCTGCGACGGTCGCAGCACGATCGGCTAGCGCGGCGCGTGCTCGCGACGGCGCGTGACGACGACCACGCCACCGAGTGCCGCCAGCAGCAGCGCCAGCGTGCCGGGCTCGGGGATGGGGTTGCCAGGACCGCGCGGCGGCCTGATCACCGGCGGATGCACCGGCGGGATCAGCGGCGGCGTGCCCGGCCCGACGACCACGATCGGTCCGCCCGGCGGCAGGCTCGAGCAAGGCGTCACCGGCGACGGCGTCGGGGTGGGCGCCGGCGCAGGCGGCGGAGGCGCGGGCGTCGGAGGCCACGTGCGGATCGGCACGCCGAGCGTGGGCCGCGCGATCGCCGCCACGTTCTGCGGCAGCATCGACCGCGCGCGGCTCGTGCCGCTGGTGTACCCACCGGCCACGCCGCCACCCGGCATCGCATACGTCGGCGCCGCGTAGTTGGGAACGCCGCCCGGCTTTTCCGGCAACGCATACGACGGCGCCGCGTAGTTCGCGGTCCCGTATTCGCCGCGCGGCAGCGGCGACGGCATGATCACCGGCGGCGTCGTGCCCGGAGGATATTCGCCGCGACCGTAGGGAGGCTGCGGCGTGATCGGCGGCGTGACCACCACCGGCGGCGTGATCACGGGCGGCGTCCCGGGCGACGACGTCGGGCACGGCACCGGCGTGGACGGAACGCCCGGCGTGGTTACCGGCGGCACGACGACCGGCGGCGTGACGACCGGCGGCACGACGGGCCTCCTGCCGATGGGCGGCGTGACGACGGGCGGCGTGCCGATCGGCGGCGTGTAGACCGGCGGCGTGTAGACGGGCGGCGTGGCGACCGGCGGCGTGACGACGGGTGGCGTGTAGACGGGCGGCGTGTAGATGGGCGGCGTGTAGACGGGCGGCGTGACGACCGGCGGCGGCCGCGGCTCGCGCGCCGCCTGCGCGACGCCGCTCGCGCACAGGCCGGCCGCGACGGCGGCCGCGACCAGGGAAATGCGCAGCGACGAGGGTGCGATCGATGGTTGCATCGAGGCCATGCAGTCGAGAAGCACGACCTGCGCCTGTGCGGGCCGCGGCGTGCCAAGTCGTTGTATACACGCATTCCGCATGCACCCCCGCTTGCATCCGGTCCGGCGATGCGGGGGCGGCCGTAAGATTTTCCGACAGGGGGCATCCGGGGCGCGCACCGCGTCCCGGGCCTACAGCTGGTCTTCCACCGGCACGAGCGACAGCAGGTCCGCGGTGAGCCGCTGCTTCGGCGTGGTGTCGGGCTCGTCGGTCCAGTCGACGACGCGCCCGTCCACGCTCGTGCGCCAGTGCAGCGTCCCCTGCTCGTCCAGCACGCGGTAGCTGTTCGCCGACTGCGCGAAGTCGTCGAAGCGTGCGAGGATCTCCCGCGCGAGCTCCGGGCTGTCGATCAGCAGCCCGACTTCGGTGTTGAGGACGAGCGAGCGCGGGTCGAGGTTGGCCGAGCCCAGGAATACCGTCCTGCGATCGAACACGTACGCCTTGGCGTGCAGCGCGAACGGAGCACCGGACGTCCCGCTGCCGAGCGCGCCACGCTCGCGCGGCTGCCCGGGCACCGGGCGCACCTCGTAGAGCTCCACGCCGGCCTCCGCGAGCGGCATGCGATAGCGCCGGTACGCGGTGTGCACCACCGGCACGTCCGTGGACGCGAGCGAGTTGGTCAGCACGCGCACGGTCACGCCGCGCTGGCGCAGCTCGCGCAGCGACCTGAGACCGTCGGCGCCGGGGACGAAATACGGCGAGATGATCACCACCTCGCGCTGCACGTCGCGCGCGCGGCTCGTGATCGCCGCTTCCGTCGGCGAGATGAAGGATCGCGTGCGCGTCGCGTCCGCCTTCTCGGGCGGATCGGCGACGACGGTCGTGCTGCCCCAGGCGAACGGCATCTTCCCGGCGAGGAGACTCGCGAGCGGCTCGCCGGACGCGAGCCGGCGCGCGAGCTCCGGCGATTCGACGGCGGCGTTGTCCGTTGCGAGTTTCGCGCGCGCCTCGTGCAGCGGCGGCCGCGGTCCGCCGAGCGCCTCCTGCGGCACGGACAACGGCGAGTTCCAGAACGCGTCGAAGCTCTGCGCGAGGCCGCTCACCGCGGGGCCGACGACCGCGACGTCGAAGTCGCCGAAGCGCACCGGCGGCGTGCCGATCTCGAAGTACTCGTCGGCCACGTTGCGCCCGCCGACCAGCGCCAGTGCGCCGTCGACGACGAACAGCTTGTTGTGCATCCGGTGGTTGACCCGCGGCGCGCTCATCAGCAGGTCGAGCTGGTGCAGGATCGGCAGGTCGCCGCGATAGTTGAGCGGATTGAAGAGCCGCACCTCGACGTTGGGGTGATGGTCGAGCGCCGCCAGCGTCTCGCGCGTTGGCGCCCAATGCGCGAGGTTCAGGTCGTCGACGAGCAGGCGCACGCGCACGCCGCGCTGCGCCGCGCGCAGGAGCGCATCGAGCAGCACCTTGCCGGTGTCGTCCTCGACGAAGATGTAGTACTGGATGTCGACCGCGCGCTGCGCGCGCTCGATCATCTGCACGCGCAGCAGCAGGCCGTCGGGTCCGCGCGGGAAGAGGCGCAGCCCCGAACGGCCGGGGTGCGCCTGCACGAGCGCGGCGGCGGCCTTGCCGAGCGGCGTGGCGAGCGGCTGGTCGAAGGCGTGCGACGCGGCGCGCGGCGCGGAAGCGCCGGGCGGCAGCGTCGCGCACCCGCCGAGCGCGAGCGCGACGAGCAGCAGTGCCAGCAGGCGAGGCAACGCCGACCTAGTCGTCGTCGTCCCAGTGCCCCGCCCGGTAATGCCAGCGATCTTCGCGCCGCTCGATCGAAGGCGGCAGGTAGCGATGGCCCTCGCGCTCACGCAGGTAGCGATGCTCGTGCCACACGTAGCGATCGCCGTCCCACTCGTAGTGCCCCGGCTCGACGATGTAGCCGGCGCGCGGCGGCGGCGTTTCCGTCAGCGCGAACGGCGGCGGCGGCGGCGCGGTGTCGAGGTCGAGCTCGACCACCTTCGCGGCGTGCGCGCCGAGCGGCAGGAGCGCCACGCCGGCCGCGAATGCCGCGGCGGTGGCCAGTGTGCGTGTGCGATGGTTCATGTCGTTTCCCGTTGGATGCGCGGGCAGCCAAGGGCCCGCTTGGGCGATAGACACGGGACGCGCGAGCGCGGTTCGCCGCGCGGATGCAGAAACCTGGTCCGTCCGACAGGCGATGTCGCGCGCGGCCGACACGGCGTCGCGCGCAGCGCGCAACGTTCGTCGCATGAGCGATGACCGGTCTCGGCGCGCGACGCGCCGGACGCGCGAGTTGCGGGTCAGCGCGTGGCCACGCGCCGCAGCACGACCGGTCGGTTGAAGAGCGAATCGCCGGCCGCGGCGAGGAACGCCGCGATCGCCTGCGGATCGGCGGTGATCGTTGCCTCGGTGCCGAGCCCTTCGCCGCGCACGGTGCCCTGTATGCGGCCGGCGCGGATCGCGTCGGCGAGCGCCTTGCCGTCGAGGCTCGCGAAGCGCACGGTGCCGCCATCGACGCGATAGCGCACGAAGAGGTAGCCCTCGCGCCTGCCCTGCTCCTCCTGCGCCACGCTGAGGTAGCGGTGGCGGCCGACGCGCGCGCCGTACGCGGTGTAGTCCTCCACCGTGACGCCGGTGAGCTTGTGATCGACGATCACGATGCGCATCGGCTGGCCCTCCTTCGGGTCACCCGGCGCGATGGCGGGCCCGATGTGCACGAACGTGGTCTCGTCGCCCTCGCGATGGCGCCACACGCCGTACAGAGCGGGGTCGGCCTGCGCGGCGGCGAGCGGGACGATGGGCTCGACCGCGTCGACCTTGCAGCCGCCGAGGACGGCGGACACGAGGAGCAGCGTCGACAGCACGAGCAGGCGCAGGCGGGTCATGGCGGCATCCGGGACACGCAAGGGAGATCGATGATAGCCGGTCGCCCGCCGCGCATCACGCGTTCAGGCGCCGCACGCCCGCGACGAAGCGCGCGAGCGTCGCCGACAGCGCGCCGCGCGGCAGCATCGCCTCGATCAACTGGAAGCGGCCGCGCGTGGCGTGCGCGCGGGCGAGCGCCGCGGCGAGCTCGGCCCGCGTGTGCACGCGCACGCCGTCGCCGCCGAGCGCGCCGGCCGCCGCCGCGAAGTTCCACTCGGGCAGGTCGTTGAACGCCGCGTCGGGCTCGAACGTGCGCAGCATCTCCCAGCTGCGGTTGTTGAACACGACCACGATCGGATCGAAGCCGTAGCGCCCGCAGTTGCCGAGCTCCCATCCCGTCATCTCGAACGCGCCGTCGCCGACGAGGATGAGCGGCCGCTCGCCGGTCGCGGCCTGCAGGCCGATCCCCGCCGGCACGCCGAAGCCCATCGACGCGTAGTAGCCGGGCGCGACGAGCGCCGTGTGGTCGATGTCGAGCGCAGTGAACAGGCAATCGCCGACGTCCACCGCGATCGGCACGCGGCCGTGCGCATCCATGAGGTCGTTCACCGCGCGCGCGATGTCGTCGGGCGCGATCGGCGCCGCGTCGGCCGCGAGGCCGCGCAGATAGCGCACCGGAACGGCCGGCGTGCGCGCGGCCAGCGGCGTGGCCTTCGCGAGCAGCGCATTGACGAACGCCGCGAGCGGGATGTCGGGATACGTGTGGTAGCCGAGCGTCACCTGCCCGTCGAGCGCGCGGATCGTGTGCCGCATGTCGATCTTGCGCACCGACACCCCGAAGTTGGTGTCGGAGATGATTTCGCCGAGCAGGAACAGCGCATCGGAGTCCTCGACGCGCTTCGTGAGCTCGGGCTCGCCCGCGACGCCCAGGTACGTGCCGAGCGGCGGCGTGCTCGTCTCGGCGAGCAGCCCGCGGCCCATGATGCTCGTGACCACCGGCACGCACAGCGTCGACGCGAGCGCCGCGACGCGCGCCTCGAGCCCGAAGCGGCGCACCTCGACGCCCACCATCAGCATCGGCGCGTGCGCGCGGCGGAGGCGCTCGAGCACGTCGTCGACGCAGGCCGCGAGCGCATCGGCGTCGACCGGCGTGGGCGCTTGCCGCACCACCGGCGCGCACGGCACGCGCACCATGTCACGCGGCACCTCGAGATACACCGGCCGCGACTCGGCGAGGCAACGCGCGAGCACGCGCGCGATCTCCTGCGGCGCGCGCTCCGCGTCGTCGAGGCACGCCTGCGCGCACGTGATCTCCGCGAAGATGCGTGCCTGCGAATCGAGCGTCTTCGCCTGGTGATGCAGCAGCAGGCCGCTGCCCGCCTCGCCCTTGCCCGGCCCGCCGGAGATCACCACGACCGGCGACTTCTCGGCGTAGGCGCCGGCCACCGCGTTGACGACGTTGAGCGCGCCCGCGCCGTAGGTGACGGCGACGACGCCGGGCGCGCAGTTCATGCGTGCGGTGGCGTCGGCGGCGAACGCGACCGACGGCTCGTGCGACAGCGTGTACAGCGGGAGGATCCCCGACTGCTCGACGACCTTGAAGAAAGGCAGCGCGAAATCCCCGGGGATCCCGAAGACCTGGCGTGCGCCGTGAGCCGCGAGGGCGGTGAGCAGGGATTCGGCGAGGTTCATGGCGGCGGTCGCGATCGTGGAAGGCGGCGCAGTGTGCGCCGCTGCCGCCGCTGCGGCCTTGCCGCCGATCAAGCCGTCGGCAAGCCGCCGCGTTCGCCGGCGGCGAGGCCGGGAATGGCGTCGGATTCGACGACGAAGCGGCCGTCCGCGGACGAGCGCGACGCCGCCACCAGCGCCCGCGCCACCGTCGCCGCCGGGATCGCGCGGTAGCGCGCGGGCACGAGCGCGCGCAGCGGCTGCATGATCGCCAGCGCCGCCCGCTCGCCGGCGCGGAACTCCGCGCGGTCGCCGGCGAGCAGCGACGGCCGCAGCGCGACGACCGTGCGGAACGGCAGGCGCGCGAGCTCCGCCTCGAGCTCGCCCTTGACGCGGCTGTAGAACACGCGCGACGCCGGATCGGCACCCATCGCGCTCACCACGAAGCAGCGCGTGGCGCCCGCGGCGAGCGCGACGTGCGCGAGCGCCACCGGGTACACGAGGTCGACCTCGCGAAACGCCTCCTGCGAGCCCGCCTGCCGGATCGTCGTGCCGAGGCAGCAGTAGTAGTCGTCCACCGGCGGCGACGCAATGTCCTGCAGGTGCTCGAAGTCGACCACCGCCTCGGTGAGGCGCGGGTGCGGGATCGCGAGCGGGCGCCGGGTGATGGCCACCACCTCGATCGTGTCGGGGTCGTCGAGCAGGCGGGCGACGAGCTCGCGGCCGACGAGTCCGGTGGGTCCGGCGACGAGGGCACGGCGTTGCATGCCGCCATTATGATCCGCGGGTGTTTCCGTGCGCCCGCGGCATGCGAACATGGCGGCGTCGCGGCGCCCACCGCGCCCTGCCCGCGCCCGTGCCGCAACCCGCCCCTTCCCTGCCCGACGCCGTCGACGATCCGTGCGACGGACCGTGGCGCCCCGGACTGCAGTCGCAGATCCCGCGCGAGCTGCTGCCGCTCGCCACGCTGTTCCGCGCGGAGCACGCGCAGCGGCCGCTCCCCGAGATCGACGAGCTCGCGGACCTCACGGGCTTCAAGCGCGAGGAGCTGACCGTGTTCCGCCCGGAGCGCCTCGCGCTGCACGAGGTGCTGCTGCGCGTGACCGCGAACGTCTCGGTGCCCGACGGCAATCGCATCGAGGACCTCGGCATCAACTTCCGCCGCATCGTGCAGGCGCTGCTCGACGGCTACGTCGCGCCGCAGATGCCGGCGATCGTCGCGGCGTACGAGCGCACGTGCGAGGCGCTGCGCGCGTGCATCGCGCGCGAGCTCGCGCTGCTCTACGCGCCCGCGCCGCCGTCCGCGGCGCCGCGCACGTCGTGGTGGCAGCGGCTTTCGGGGCAACGTGCCGCCGTTGAGCCCGAGGCCGCCACGCCCGAGGCGCAGGTCGCGACGTGGGAGGCGCGCGCGCGGTCCGGCGCCGACCACGTCGAGCGCGCCGCGGCGCGCGCCCTCGCGCGCACGGTGTCGGCGCTGCTCGTCCGCCACGGCGCGCTGTGGGGCGATCGCGAGGTCGTCGCGCGCATCGCGACCGGGCTCGCCGCCAACGCGCTCGGCAGTGCCGTCATCGGCGCGCAGGTCGAGCCGCTCGTCCACGCGGCGGCCGCGCGCGAAGGATGGCGGCTGCTGCCACCCCAGGCGCAGCCGGTGGTGATGAACACCAAGGGCCCGTCCGCCGCGGGCAAGAGCACGATGCGCCTCCTGCAGCGGCAGCTCGCCGGCCGCATCGGGGTCGACTGGGCGGAGTTCGCGCTCATCAGCCCGGACATCTGGCGCAAGCAACTGCTCGACTACGCGAGCCTCGGGCCCGCCTACAAGTACGCGGGCGCGTTCACCGGCGAGGAGCTGTCCATCGTCGACGCCAAGCTCGACCGCTACATGGCGGGCAAGGCGGAGCGCGGGCTGATGTCGCACCTCCTCATCGACCGCTTCCGCTTCGACAGCTTCGCGCCCGACTCGGACGTCGCGGGCAGCAACCTGCTCACGCGCTTCGGGCAGATCGTGTACCTGTTCTTCCTCGTGACGCCGCCGCACCTGCTGGTCGAGCGCGCGTGGCAGCGCGGGCGCGACGTCGGCCGCTACAAGGCCGTCGACGACACGCTCGCGCATGCCGTCGAGGCGTACTCCGGCATGCCCGAGCTCTTCTTCACGTGGATCCGCCGCACCGAGAAGCGCGTGCACTTCGAGTTCCTCGACAACACCGTGCCGCGCGGCGCGGCGCCGCGCACGGCGGCGTTCGGCTGGAACCGCACGCTCAACGTGCTGGACGTCGCGTGCCTCGTCGACATCGAGCGCTATCGCAAGCTTGCGATCGAGGCGCAGTCACCGCAGGCGCTCTACCCCGACCCTGCCGTGCTGGAGGCCGCGCGCAACGCCGCGTTCCTGCAGCGCTGCGTCGCCGAGTTCCGCGAGGTCAACTTCGTCGAGCAGGCGACGGGCCGCGTCTACCTCGAGGTCGTCGACGGCATGGTGCAGTGGACCGACCGCGAGACGCTCGCGCGCGTCGCGGCCACGCCGGACGTGCGCGCGGGGCTCGTGGCGGCGGTGCCGCAGGCGTTCATGCCGGACGTGCCGTCACGCGCGGGCACGACGCTGCCCGACGACGAGGCCGTGCACACCGTCGGCCAGTGGTGGCGGACGCTGCGCGACGCAGCCCCCGGCTGATTCGGGGTCAGACCCTCTGGTTTCGGGGTCTGACCCCGAACATCGCAACTCTGGCACCGATTCGCGCGGGGTCAGACCCTCGGGATTCGGGGTCTGACCCCAAACAACGCAACTCTGGCACCGAGGCGCGCGTCAGCGTACCTCGTGGCCGATCACGCCGCCGACCACGCCGCCGCCGATGGTGCCGACGGCGTCGCCGCCGGTGAGCGCGGCGCCGGCCGCGGCGCCGACGCCGGCGCCGATCACCGTATTGCGGTCGCGCGTCGACATGCCGCTGCAGGCGGTCAGGGAGAGGGCGAGGCACAGGGCTGCGACGGTTGCTTTCATCGTGATCTCCTTGGGAGGGTCCGCAAAGCGCACGGCCGCGGAGGACCGTGCGACGACGGCCCCACTATCGCGCGGCGGGCGCGCACCCTTTATCGGGTGCCTGCCGATTCCGGGGTAGGAAGCGGTCCGCGGCCGGCGTGGCAAAGTGACGACGCCGCGTAGCGGGCGCCGCACCGGGCCGCGCCGTGCACGTTGACGGACCGCCCCCCGGCGGCGACACTTCGGCACCGGGCTGCAACGTCCGCGCCGCGCCGGACCCTCGGCAACGCGACGCAAGAGGCGTGCGGCACCGTCTTTCGGAGGATTCGATGAACGTCATGAAACAGTGGGGCGCGGCCGTCGCGCTCGTCGCCGGGTTATTTGCGGCCGGCCAGTGCGTCGCCCAGGACAAGCTCAAGGTGGCCGCCGGCCAGCGCGGCAACTGGGACACCACCATCGCCGAGGTCGGCCAGCGTGCCGGCATCTTCAAGAAGCACGGGCTCGAGCTCGAGATCCTGTGGACGCAGGGCGGCGGCGAGACGCAGCAGGCGGTGATCTCCGGCAGCGTCGACATCGGCGTGGCGCCCGGCATCATGGGCGTGCTCTCCGCCTACTCGAAGGGTGCGCCGGTGCGCATCATCGGCGCCGAGACCACCGGCGCGGCCGACCTCTACTGGTACGTGCCCGCCAATTCGCCGATCAAGTCGCTGAAGGACACCGAAGGCAAGACGATCGCGTACTCGACCAACGGCTCGTCGACGCACGGCATCGTCACCGCGTTCATGAAGCAGTACGACCTCAAGGCCAAGCCCACCGCCACCGGCGGCCCGGCGCCGACGCTCACGCAGGTCATGTCGGGCCAGATCGACGTCGGCTGGTCGGCGCCGCCGTTCGGCCTCACGCAGCTCGACGAGGGCAAGATCCGCGTGATCGCGAGCGGCAACGACGCGTCGGTGTTCAAGGGCCAGACCGTGCGCCTGCTCATCACCAACACGCAGACGCTCACGCAGCGCAAGGCCGTGGTCGAGCGCTTCATGAAGGCGTATCGCGAGACGATCGACTGGATGTACTCGAACGATCCCAAGGCGCTGCAGACGTATGCCGACTTCGTGGGCATCCCGGTCGCGCAGGCGAAGCGCACGCGCGACGACTTCTTCCCGAAGGCGGCAGTCGATCCCGACAAGATCGTGGGCCTCGACACCATCGTGCCCGATGCGGTCGCGCTCAAGTTCACCGCGCAGCCGCTCACCAAGGAGCAGCTCGCGGAGCTGATCCAGATCCCGCCGCGCTGATGCCGGTCGCCCCTGCCATGCCGGCGCCGCCGCGGACCGCCGCGCCGGCGCCGGCGTCGGATGCGCCGCCGCTGCTCGCGGTCGAGCACATCAGCAAGCGGTTCGTCGCGCGCGGCGACGACGTGCTCGCGGTCGACGACGTCTCGCTCGCCGTCGCGCCCGGCGAGTTCGTATCGATCATCGGGCCGTCCGGCTGCGGGAAGTCGACGCTCTTCAACATCATCGGGGGGCTGCTCGGCGACTACGAGGGCCAGGTGACGATCGCCGGCGAGCGCATCGCGGGCACGCATCCGGCCATCGGCATGGTGTTCCAGGAGGAATCGACGTTTCCCTGGCGCACGGTGCTCGCGAACGTCGCATTTCCGCTCGAGGTGGCCGGCGTGGGCAAGGCGGAGCGCCTCGACCGCGCGGCGCACTTCGTGCAGCTCGTCGGGCTCTCCGGCTTCGAGCATCGCTATCCGTCGGAGCTCTCGGGCGGCATGCGCCAGCGCGTCGCCATCGCGCGCACGCTCGCGTCGCAGCCGCGGCTCCTGCTGATGGACGAGCCGTTCGCCGCACTCGACGAGCAGACGCGCGTGCTGCTCGGCGCCAAGGTGCTGCAGATCCAGCAGGAGCTCAAGCAGACCACGCTGCTCATCACGCACAACCTCACCGAGGCCGTGCAGCTCTCCGACCGCGTCCTCATCATGACCTATCGCCCCGGGCGCCTGAAGCGCGCCGTGGAGATCGACCTGCCGCATCCGCGCGATGCCGACGTCGTCGGCAGCGATGCGTTCGGCCACTACGTCGCCGAGATCTGGCACGACCTGCGCGAGGAGGCGTCGCGCGGCATCGCCGACGCCGAGGAACGCGCGCTGCACCAGCCGCACCACCGGCGATGACGGCCGCACGCTTCTGGCGCTCGCGCAACGGCGCCCGCGCGTTCGGCGCGGCGACGGTGCTGGCCGCGATCGCCGTGATCGAGGCGCTGATCCGCGCGAAGGTCATCAACGGCTTCATCGTGCCCCTGCCGTCGCAGATCGCGCTCGCGATCCCGCGCATCGTCGCCGAGGAGCACGTGCTGCAGCGGTTCTGGCAGACGTCGCTCGAGGTGCTGTGGGCGAGCGCGCTGCTGGTCGCGGTCGGCATCCCGCTGGGGCTCCTGCTGTACCGCTGCCGTCTCGTGCGCCTTGCCACCGAGAGCTGGGTCGGCGCGCTCGCGGCGGCGCCCATCGTGCTCATGTACCCGCTGTTCCTCGTGATCTTCGGGCGCAGCACCACCACCATCGTAATGATCGGCTTCGCCGCCGGCCTCGCGCCCGTGGTGCTGAAGACGCTCGAAGGCCTGGCCGGGACGCGCCACGTGCTGCTGCGCGTGGGCACGAGCTTCCGGCTCACGCGCGCGCAGCAGTTCTGGAAGATCCTGCTGCCGTCCGCGCTGCCGACCGTGTTCGTCGGCCTGCGCCTCGGGCTCATCTTCGCGATGATCAACATCGTCGGCGTCGAGTTCCTGATCAACTTCGGCGGCCTGGGCCAGCTCATCAACGAGCTCGCCGAGCGCTACGACCTGCCCGGCACGTACGGCGCGATCTGCTTCGTGGTCGCGGCCAGCATCGTGTTCTTCGACGTCAGCGCGAGGCTCGAGCGATGGCTGCGCCCGCACGCGTAATGGCTCCCGCCGCGCCGGCGCCCATGTCCACCGCATGGCGGGTGCGGCTGCTGCGCATCGCGATCGTCGTCGTCGTGCTCGGGTGCTGGCAGGCGTTGTCGATGTCGGGCCTTTTGTTCCGCGACGTGGTGCCGTCGCTCGTGGCCATCGGCCGCGCGCTCACCGCATTGCTGACGAGCGCCGACTTCTACGCCAACGTCGGCGTCACGCTCTACGAGATCGGCGTCGCGCTGGTCATCGGCGGCACCGCGGGCCTGCTGGTGGGCGTGGCGCTCGGCGCCAACCGGTTCCTGTCGCACGCCTACGAGGCGATCGTGTACTACCTCGGGCCCACGCCCAAGATCATCTTCTTCCCGGTGATGATCATGTGGTTCGGCGTGGGCTCGGGCTCGAAGATCGCGATGGGCGTGCTGTCGTGTTTCTTCCCCATCGTGATCAGCACCGCGGCCGGCATGCGCGAGGTGGATGCGGTGCTGATCCGCGTCGGCCGCTCGTTCCGGCTCACCGCGTGGCAGATGGCCGCCAAGATCTACCTGCCCGCGCTGCGCCAGCCGATCGTCAACGGCGTGCGGCTCGGTCTTGGCGTCGCCATCATCGGCACCCTGCTCGCCGAGACCAAGCTCTCCAACAAGGGCATGGGCTACCTCATCATCCAGGCGTACTCGACGTTCGACATGCCGAAGATGTACGCGCTGCTGATCGTGCTGTTCGTGCTGTCGATCGGCGCGAACGCGGCGATCGGGCGGCTGGGGCGGGGGAGCGCGGGGGCGTAGGCAGGCGTGACCGACGGGCACGCGCAGGTCGATTCTCAGCCCGTACCCGCGGTGGCGGCAGCGCCGTAGGTCTGCGCCACCAGTGCGTCCACTTCGGATCGCGTCGGACATCCGAGCCGTCCGCCGAAGCGCGTGCACTTGAGCGACGCCGCGGCGCACGCGAACTGGGCCGCCGCGCCGGTGCCGCGTCCTTCGAGCAGCGCGAGGCCGAATGCGCCGTGGAAGACGTCACCCGCGCCGAGCGTGTCGATGGCCGCGACCTTCGGCGCCGGGACGTGATGCAGGTGGCCCTCTTCGCACCAGCGATAGCCGTCGGGTCCGCAGGTCGCGCCGACGTGACCGCGATGACGCGCGGCCACCTTCACCAGCGCCTCGTCGATCCGGTCGCACTGCGCATACGCAAGCAGCCCCGCGTCCGAGAACACCGCGAGGTCCGCGAGCGGCACCAGGCGCTGCAACGTGGGCAGCGGCGCGATGTCGCCGTCGATCATCGTGAGGATGCCGCGCTCGCGCGCCGCGCGCAGCGCCACCTCGGCGCCGTCGGGCCAGCGCGGATCGCAGTGGAGCAGATCGACCCCGGCGAGCGTGGCGAGCGGCAACCAGTCGGCCGTGGCATCGGCGTGCGGATCGTAGTACGGGACCACGAGGCGGTCGCCGTTGCCGTCGACGACGATGGCGGAGCGCGACGTCGCCGAATGCGGGACGACGTGCAGTCCGGAGACGTCGAGCCCCTCCTCCAGCATCATCGCGCGCGCCTCGGCGCCGAGCCGGTCGTCGCCGACGCGCGACCACACGAGTCCGCTGCCGCCGAGCTTGACGAACGCGTACGTGGCGCTCAGCGCCATGCTGTCGATGAGGTGGCAGGTCTCGCTCGCCAGCACCTTCGCGGGCGCCGGCGGAATCGCGGGAACGCGAAAGATCGTGGTGTTGCAGATCGACCCCACCGCCACGATCCGCTTGCGGCGCGCGCCCTCGCCGACGATGTTCGAACCGCGACCCATGCATGCTCCTGTCTGGATGCCCGGCGCTATTGGGACAGAGAAGCGCACGGCTCGCAACAGGGCGACCGCGAGCGGGCGGCGTGTACATGCGCAACGCAAGCAGCGAAGGTCGGCCGCCCACGCGTGCCGGCGCCCCTTTGCTAGACTCCCGTCGCGCTCTGCCCAGTCCCGCCGCCGGTCGCCGGCGGCATGGCAGGCACGCCGGAGAATTCCTCTTGGCCACGACGACCGAAACCGAGACGAGCACGAACGCAGCGACGTCGTGGCGGTCGCGCGTGCTCGCGAGGCTCGTGCGCCTGCGCGGCCCGATCGCGGCCATTGCGGCGGGAGGTGCCATCCTCGGCGGCTTCGTCGGGTACTGGAACGCGTACCGGGTCGTTCACGACAGCGTCGCGCCGGCCCCGGTCGCGGGCATTCCACCGGCGGCCGCGGGACCGCTGTCGATCGTCGTGCTGCCGTTCGCGAACCTCACGGGCGATGCGGAGCAAGGCAACTTCGCGGACGGGCTCTCGGCGCTGCTGACGGCGGACCTGTCGCGGATTTCCGATGCGTTCGTGATCGACTCCGCGAGCGCGCAGGCCTACAAGGGCAAGCCGCTGACGGCGCAGCAGATCGGCAGCGCGCTCGGCGTGCGCTTCGTGCTGCAGGGCAGCGTGCAGCGCAGCGGCAACCACGTGCGCATCAACGCGCAGCTGGCCGACGCGACCTCCAACGCGCAGCTCTGGTCGGACACGTTCGAAGGCGACACGTCGGACCTCTTCGCCCTGCAGGACCAGGTGACGGCGCGCATCGCGAGCACCATGGACTACCAGATGGTGGTCGTCGCCGCGCGCGAGAGCGAGAAGCGCCGCGACAATCCGCGCGCCGCCGATCTCCTGCTGCGTGCGCGTGCGCTGGCGGACCGGCCGCAGTCGCTCGACAACTGGCAGCAGATCGAGCGCCTGCACCGCCAGGCGCTGGCCGCCGATCCCGGCAACCTGAAGGCGATGATGGGGCTCGCCACGGCGCTCAGCTTCCAGGCGTCGAACTTCGGCGCGAGCCTCGCGCCCGACGCGCGCGAGGCGGCGTGGAAGGAAGCCCTCGACCTCGCCACCAGGGTGAACGCCCGCGAGCCCGACAACCCGGAGTACTACCGCGTCGTCGCGTTCCACGCCGGAAGCCACGGCGACGAAGAGGGCCAGCGTCGCGCCTCGGAGGCGATGCTGCGTTTGAGCCCGCGCGAGCCGTCCGCGTACAACGTGCTCGCCGTCACGCACCTGCGCGCCGGCGAGCCGCAGCAAGCCATCGAGCTGCTCACCAAGGCGGTCGAGCTCAACCGCAAGAACGCGGGCGCGGTGTTCCTCAACAACCTCGGCCGCGCGTACTTCATGGCGGGGAACTACAAGGCGGCCATCGAGTGGTGCGACAAGGCCCTGCAGGTCGAGCCGACGCTCGATGCCGCCCACCTCGTCCTGGCGATGGCCTATGCGCTCGACGGCAACGAGGCGAAGGCGCGCGCGGAGGCCGGCGAGGTCCGCCGCCGGAATCCGCAATACAAGTTCGACGTGGAAGGCGAGCGCGCGAAGGCCGCGTCGCCCACCTATCGCGCGTATCTCGAGGACCGCGTGATCCCGGGCCTCACCAAGGCGGGCCTGCTGATGTGAGCCATGCGCGGATGCCGTCGCGATGACGGCATCGCCGCGCGACGATTCGTCAGGTGATGGGCGCGGGATTGAACAGCGCGAGCGCGTTGTGCACCCCCCACTGCTCCGCCCACGTCCGGCGGCCGCTCGCCGTATCGAGCAGCAGTCGGAAGAGCTCCCAGCCGACGTCCTCGATCGACGCCGCGCCGTCGACGATCGTGCCGGCGTTGACGTCCATCAGGTCGTGCCAGCGCCGCGCGAGGTCGGTGCGCGTCGCGACCTTCACCACCGGGCACGCCGCGAGTCCGTACGGCGTGCCGCGGCCGGTCGTGAAGACGTGCACGTTCATGCCCGCCGCGAGCTGCAGCGTCCCGCACACGAAGTCGCTCGCGGGCGTGGCGGCGTACACGAGACCCCGTTCGATGCCCTTGTCGCGCAGGCGTTCGCCGGGCGCCAGCACCGCCGCGATCGGCGACGATCCCGACTTCACGATGGACCCCATCGCCTTTTCCACGATGTTCGACAGGCCGCCCTTCTTGTTGCCGGGCGTCGTGTTCGCGCTGCGGTCCGCCTGCCCGCGCGCGAGGTACGCGTCGTACCACGCCATCTCGCGGATCATCGCGTGCGCCACCTCCGGGCTCGCGGTGCGCGCGGTCAGCTCGGCGATCGCATCGCGAACCTCGGTGACCTCGGAGAACATCACCGTCGCGCCCGCACGCACGAGCAGGTCGGCGGCATAGCCGAGCGCGGGATTCGCGGTCACGCCCGACAGCGCATCGCTGCCGCCGCACTGCATGCCCACGACGAGGTCGGACGCCGGGCACGTTTCCCGCCGCCGCGCATCGAGGCGCTGCAGGTGCACGTCGGCGCGCGCGACGATCGACTCGATCATCGACATGAACCCGACGTGCCGCTCGTCCTGCAGCGTCACCACGTCGAGCGGTTCCGGCGCGTCGCCCGCGCTGCGGATCGGAATCGTGTCCGCCGGCAGCAGGCGCGACGCCGGCAGCTTCTCGCAGCCGAGGCTCACCACGAGCAGCTCACCGCCGAAGTTCGGGTTGCGGCTGATGTTGCGCAGCGTGCGGATCGGGATCACGGCGTCCGGCGCATCGATGGCCACGCCGCAGCCATACGCGTGCTCGAGCGCGACGACGTCGTCGACGTTCGGGTAGCGCGGCAGGAGCCGCTCGCGAATCTGGCGGACGGCGTAGTCGACCACCCCGGCGACACACTGCACCGTCGTCGTGATGGCGAGCACGTTGCGCGTGCCCACGGTGCCATCGGGATTGCGGTAGCCCTCGAACGTGTATCCCGTGAGCGGCGCACCGCCGGCCACGGCGCGCGTGGCAATCGGCAGGCCTTCCAGCCGCCGCGCTTCCGGCAACGACAAGAGGCCCTCGTGGACCCAGCTGCCGCGCGCGATCGGTCCCAGTGCATACCCGATCGTCACGTCGTAGCGGCGCACGGGATCGCCGGCGGCGAAATCGACGAGCGCGACCTTGTGCGCCTGCGGGACGCGCTCGCGCAACGTGAGGCCGCCGTCGAGCACCGTGCCCGCCGGCAGGCCGCCATCGTTCGCGACGATGGCGACGTTGTCCGCGTCGTGCATGCGGATGAGCAGCGGCGGTTTCGTCGTCATCGCGATGGTGCCCTTCGTCGCAGCCGTCGTGTCAGTCCGGCTTGATGTTGCCGACTTCGATCACCTTCTTCCAGCGCGCGAGCTCGGCCGCCTGGAACGCGGTGAACTGCTCGGGCGTGTTGCCGACGATCTCGAACCCGAGCTCCAGCAGCTTCGCCTTCGTCGCGGGCTCGTTGAGCGCGACGACGATCGTGTCGCGCAGCTTGTTGCGGATGTCGAGCGGCGTGCCCTTCGGCGCCGCGAAGGCCTGCCACGACGTGACCGTCACGCCCTTGAACCCCAGCTCTTCCATCGTCGGCACGTCGGGGAGCAGCGCGGAACGCTTCGCACTCGTCACCGCCAGCGCGCGGATCTTGCCGGCCTTGACCTGCGGCAGCACCGTGTTGATGTTGCCGAACGTCGCGTCGACCTGCGCGCCCATCACGTCCATCAGCGCGGGCGCGCCGCCCTTGTACGGCACGTGCACGGCCTTGGTGTCGGTCTCCTGCCAGAAGAGCTCGGCCGTCAGGTGATCGGACGTGCCGTTGCCCGCCGAGGCGAACGTGGCCTTGCTCGGATTCGCCTTCAGGTACCTGACGACGTCGGCGACGCTCTTGAACGGCGAGTTCGCCGGGACGACGAGCACGTTGGGCGCCTGCACCGCCACCGTGATGTAATCGAAGTCCTTGAGCGGATCGTAGCCCACGTTCGGCATGAGGTTCGGGCCGATCACGTACGGGCCGAGGGACGACACGAGGATCGTGTAGCCGTCGGGCGCGGCGCGCTTCACCGACGCCGCGCCGATCGTGCCACCGGCGCCGGGCCGGTTGTCGACGACGAAGGGCTGGTGGAACGTCTCGGAGAGCTTGGGCGCGACGGCGCGCGCGATGAGGTCCGTCGACCCGCCGGGCGGGAACGGAACCGCGAGCGCGACCGGCTTCGCCGGCCACGATTGCGCGCCGGCGCCGGCGGCCACGATGCCGAGCGCGAGGGCAGTGAGAAATCTATGCACGATTGCCTCCTGTACGGGGCGTCTGCCGCCCCCGTTGTCGTCCCCCCGGCCGAAATGCCGGGAGCCGTGAAACCCCGCCGCAGGGCCCGACCGCGATGCGGTGCGCGCTGGATGTCCCGCGCGCCGTCCCCGCGGCCCGCCACCTACGACGGGAACTTGTCGCGCAGCGCCTGCGTGCCTGCGCGAAAGAGTCCCTGGTCGCTGCCCACCGCCATCATCGTGATGCCCAGCGCGAGGTAGCGGCGCGCATCGGCCTCGACCGGCGCGAGCGTGCCGACGGGAACGCCCGCGGCCCGCGCCCGCGTCACGACGGTCTCGAGCGCCGCCTGCACTTCAGGATGGTTCGGATTGCCGAGGTGCCCGTAGCTCGCCGCGAGGTCGGACGGCCCGATGAACACGCTGTCCACGCCTTCCACGCGGCAGATGGCGTCGATGTTGGCGACCGCCTTCGGGCTCTCGATCTGCACGCACACGACGATGTTGTCGTCGACGATGTGATGATAGTCCTTGACCGTCCCGAAGCGGTTGCCGCGCATCGAGACCGACACGCCGCGCACGCCGCGCGGCGGGTAACGCGTCGCCGCCACGGCCGCGCGCGCTTCCTCCGCGCTCTCCACGCACGGGACGAGGAAGTTGTAGAAGCCCGCGTCGAGCAGCCGCTTGATCAGCACCGTGTCGTTCCACTGCGGACGCACGAACGGCGCGCTCGCGCTGTCCTTGAGCGCCATGAGCTGCAGCACGAAGGAATTCAGCTCGTTCGGCGAGTGCTCGCCGTCGAGCAGCAGCCAGTCGAAGCCCGCGAGGCCGAGGATCTCGGTCGTGATCGGATTGGCGAGCGACGTCCAGCAGCCGATCAGCGTCTTGCCGGCGCGCAGGTCGCGCTTGAACGTGTTGGGGAATGCGCTGTACGGGGTCGTGGTCATGGTCGAAGGGCTTTCTAGCGCACGAGGCACGGGCGCTTGGGGTCGAACGTCCAGCCGGGAATCAGGAACTGCATCGCGGTCGCGTCGTCGCGGGCGCCGAGCCCCATGCTTTGGTAGAGCCGGTGCGCATCCTCGACCGCGTCCATGTCGAGCTCGATGCCGAGGCCGGGGCGTTGCGGCAGGTCGATGGCGCCGCCGCGGATGACGAGCGGCTCCTTCGTCAGGCGCTGCCCGTCCTGCCAGATCCAGTGCGTGTCGATCGCGGTCACCCGGCCGGGCGCGGCGGCGCCGACGTGCGTGAACATCGCGAGCGAGACGTCGAAGTGGTTGTTCGAGTGCGAGCCCCACGTGAGGCCGAACGCGTCGCACACCTGCGCGACGCGCACCGACCCCTGCATCGTCCAGAAGTGCGGATCGGCGAGCGGAATGTCGACCGCCTGCAGCTCGATCGCGTGCGCGAGCTGCCGCCAGTCGGTGGCCACCATGTTCGTCGCGGTCGGCAGGCCTGTCGCGCGGCGGAACTCCGCCATCACCTCGCGGCCGGAGAAACCGCCCTCCGCGCCGCACGGGTCCTCGGCGTAAGCGAGCACGTCGTGGCGGTCGCGGCACAGGCGCACCGCCTCGGCGAGGGACCACGCGCCGTTCGGATCGAGCGTGATGCGCGCCTCGGGAAAGCGCGCGGCGAGCGCGGTGACCGCCTCCATCTCCGCGTCGCCCGCGAGTACCCCGCCCTTCAGCTTGAAGTCGTCGAAGCCGTAGCGCTCGCGTGCCGCTTCCGCGAGGCGCACGACGGCCGCGGGCGTCAGCGCTTCCTCGTTGCGCACGCGGAACCATGCATCGTCTGCTTCCGGCTCGGCGCGATAGTCGAGCGTGGTGCGCGAGCGGTCACCGACGAAGAACAGGTAGCCCAGCATCGTCACCCGCTCGCGCTGCACGCCTTCGCCGAGCAGCGCGGCGACCGGCACGCCCATGAACTGGCCGAGGAGGTCGAGGAACGCCGACTCCACGGCGGTGACCGCGTGGATGGCGGTGCGCAGGTCGAACGTCTGCAGGCCGCGTCCGCCGGCGTCGCGTCCCGCGAACGCGTGGCGCATCGCGTTGAGCGCTGCGTTGTGGTCGCCCAGGCGGCGGCCCACCACTAGCGGCCGCGACTCCTCCAGCGTGGCGCGGATCGCCTCGCCGCCCGGGACTTCGCCCAGCCCGGTGTTCCCCGCGCTATCGCGCAGGACGACGAGGTTGCGCGTGAAGAACGGGCCGTGGGCGCCGCTCAGGTTGAGCAGCATGCTGTCGCGCCCCGCGACGGGGATCACCCGCATGTCGACAACCTGCGGCGTGCCGGGAATGGCCTCTGGCAACGGTTCCTCCTCGGGCCTTGGGCGGGCCCACCGATCCCGGGATTGTCGCCGGCCATCGATACATGATCAAATCATTTCTTGACTCGATTGATCTAGGAATTGAATCGTGCTCGAGATCATGCAGCTGCGCTGCTTCGTCGCCGTCGGCGAGGAGCTGCACTTCGGCCGCGCGGCAGAGCGGCTCAACATGACGCAGCCCCCACTCAGCCGCCACATCAGGCTGCTCGAGCACCAGGTGGGGACGCAGCTCCTGCTGCGGACCAACCGCGTGGTGCGCTTCACCGCGGCGGGCCGGGCGTTCTTCCCGGAGGCCGCGCGCCTCCTGCGCCTCGCCGACGAGGCCGCGACCACCGCGCGCCGCGTTGCCGCTGGCGCACGCGGCTCGCTCGCGATCGGGTTCACGGCGGCGTTCGGCTACGGCCTGCTGCCCGAGATGGTGCGCCGGCTGCACCAGCACGTACCCGAGGTCGCGCTGACCCTGAAGGAGATGGTGACCACCGAGCAGATCGCAGCGCTCGACGCCGGGCAGCTCGACATCGGCCTCATGCGCCCGCACCGGCCGCACGGCAGCCTCGACTCGGTGCTCCTGCAGCGCGAGGCGCTCATGCTCGCGATCCCCAAGGCGCAGGCGCGGCGGTGGCCGAAGGAGCCGACGCTCGCGGCGCTGCACGGCCAGCGGTTCATCAGCTACTCGCCGTACGAGGCGGGCTACTTCCACCAGCTCGTGCAGTCGGTGCTCGACCGCGCCGGGGTGCGCCCCGACATCGTCGACTACGTGCACCAGATCCACACGATGCTGGCGCTCGTCGACTCGGGCATCGGCGTCGCGCTCACGCCCGAGACCGCCACGCGCCTGCACTTCGAGGGCGTGGTCATGCGGCGCGTGCAGATGCGGCCGGCCGCCCCCGTGGAGTCGGTGTACTCGTACCGGCGCGACAACGACAACCCGATCCTGCGGACGTTCCGGCGCGAGGTGCTGGAAGGGTTGCGGGCGCGTGGGCGCGCCGTCGCGCGACAATAGCGCGTGACGACGAATCGAGATCAGCGCCGGGGCGGTGCGGCGGGCAGCGCCGGCGACGGGGAAGCCCAGCGCCATGCCGATGCCCGCGACGTGCGTCCCCACGACTCGCGCGTGGTGCGCGTCGTGCTGGTGGTCGTCGGGTCGCTCGCGCTGGTGCTCGGCGTGCTCGGCATCTTCCTGCCGGTGCTGCCCACCACGCCGTTCCTATTGCTGGCCGCCGCGTGCTACGCCCGCGCGTCCGAGCGCTTCTACCTGTGGCTGCTGCGCAGTCCCGCGTTCGGGCCGACGATCCGCGAGTGGCGGCAGCATCGCAGCATCCCGCGCCGGACGAAGTGGGTGGCCGTCGCGCTGATGACCGTCAGCATCGGCGCATCGATCGTGCTGCTCGCGGGCCATCCGTGGATGCAGGGGCTGCTGGCCGCGATCGGCATCGGCGTCGGGACGTGGCTCGCCCGCATCCCGTCGCGGGATCGGTGTTAGGCGTTCGGCAACTTCGGTCTACGCCGCAACACGCACCTGCAGGGAGTCGCCGCGCAAGCGTTCGCGTACCATCACGCCCACGCCCGGGTGGTGAAACTGGTAGACACAGGGGACTTAAAATCCCCAGCCGCAAGGCGTGCCGGTTCGATTCCGGCCCCGGGCACCACGCCGCCGTCGCGTCGCCATCACAGCGTCCGCGCCCCGCCTCCCTACATCGTTCGTGGTAGCGCCATCGGCGCAGTCGCGGACCCGTTCTTCACCGTCTGCGCAATGGTCGCACCGCATCCGCCTGCGGAGAATTACTCCTGCGTCCCCGATCGACGCCAACCAGCAGGAGAACATCATGCGCAACCGCTTCGACATCGAACAGGAAAGCGTACGTGAAGCGCGCACCGTCCGCGCGGTCGTCGCTTCTCTTTGCGTCCTCGGCCTCGTGAGCCTCATGTGGATCCATCGCGGCACCACGATCGCGCCGGAGGATGCGCTGGACACCACCGCCGCCCCTGCCGTCTTCCTCCCCGCGCCGGCGACGCCGTCCGGCCCTATCCCCGACGCACTCGCACCGACGGCCGCGGACGTCGATCCGACGCCGCCGCCGACGTTCTAGCGTCTGCGTCCCGGAACAGGGCCACGAGCTGTCGCCGGCGCGTCTTTCTCCGGCACCTCCATCGACCGCGGACCGCCGGCAACGCCGGCCGCCCGCGGTCACGCGCATCCGTTCACGCCGTTCGTGGACACGACGATGCCGGACGCCTTTTGCAGACGTTCCTTAGCGGGTATAGCGTTGCGCCGCCAGGACCGCGGCCGTGCGATTGCGCACGTCGAGCGCGCGGAACACGGCGACCAGATGCACCTTCACCGTGCCTTCGGTGATCCCGAGCTCGCGCGCGATGAGCTTGTTCGGCAGGCCGCGACCGAGAAGGCGCAGCACGTCCATCTGGCGGCCGGTCAGCCCGGCCGGACTGCGGCCGTCGCCGTCACCGGACGTGCGTCCCGCCTCGTGCGCACGCGGATCGACAAGCCGCGGCGGCACGTACACGCCGCCCGCGAGCATGATGCGCACCGCGCCGACGATGACCTCCGGCGGATCGGACTTCGGGATGAAGCCGCAGACGCCGATGCCCAGCAGCTCGCCGACCACGGCCGCGTCCTCGTCCGCGGAGACGACCGCCACCGGCAATGCGGGCGCCGCCTCGCGCACGGCGCGCACGGTCGCCGTGCCCTGCGCGCCGGGCATGCGCAGATCGAGCAGCATGAGGTCGACGTCGGGATTCGACGTGGCGAGCGACAGCGTGGTCGCCGCATCGTGCGCCTCGACGAAGCGGGTATGCGGACCGAGCCCGACCAGCGCGCTCTTCAACGCCTCGCGCACGATCGGATGATCGTCGGCGAGCGCGATGAGGCGTCGGTGCTCGAAATCGTTCATGCCGCGTGGGATCGGGTCCGGCGTTTGAGCGATGCGCCGATTCTAGGCACAATGCCCTGCCACGCGCCACGGAATATTCGGCAACGGAGGCTAAGAGGCATGTACCGGCACCCGCTGGCTTGGTTCCTTGCGCGTGGTTGGCGGATGGCCTGGCTCGTGGCGGCGGCGTGCACGCTCTTCGCCGGCCCCGTCTCCGGTGCGCCGGTGGCGCAGACGCTCGCCACGGCGCGCCTCGCGATTTCGCCCTCCACCGTGCCGCCCGCCGACGGCGAGCCGGTGACGCTGCCCGACGACTGGCAGAAGACGCGCCCGTCGGTCCGCGGCTACGGCTGGTACCTGTTCGACTGGACCCGTCCGCCCGACGCCACCGACAACTGCGCCGTCTACGTGACGGGCACGCTCGTCCCGGTCGAGGTCTACGTCAATGGCCGCCTCATCGGCGCGACCGGCAACCTCGCGGGAGTGCCGATCAACAGCTGGCAAGGCTCGCCGCTGTACGCCATTCCGGCCGGCTTCCTCGTTCCCGGCACCAACCGCATCGCGCTGCGGGTGCTCGCCGGCAACGGCGTGCGGCTGCCGCGGCTCGGCCCGATCATGGCCGGACCGGAGCCCGCCCTGCGCGAGCGCGCCGTGCGCGACCTCCTGCTGCACACGCTGGCACCGATCGTGGTGAGCGTGACGATCGTCGTCCTCGGCATCTTCATCCTCGTCCTCTGGATGCGCCGCCGCGACCCGACCTACGGGCTCTTCGGCTTCGCCGCCATCCTGTGGGGACTGCACACGGGGCTCACTCAGCTGCCGAACCCGCTGCTGCCGATGGTGCACTGGATCGTCTGGTGGAACGCGCTGTACATGCTGTTCGTCGGCTTGCTGTGCCTGTTCTGCCTCCGCTTCGCCGAGGTGGACTGGCCGTGGTTCCGCCGCCTCGTCGTGGGCTTCGTGGCGGTGGTGCCGGCGGTGCTGTACACCGCGCTGGCGCTCGGCTTCGGTACGCTCGCCGGCATTCTCGTGCGGCTGACCGGCATCGGCATCGTGCTGGTCGCACTCGTCGCCGTGGCGCGCTATGCGTTGCGCAAGCGGGACGCCGAGAGTGTCCTCCTGCTGCTCGCCGGTACGCTGTCCGCGGGCTTCGCCGTGCACGACTGGTGGATCGCGCAGGACACGACGCAGGTGCGACCGCTCTGGCTCGTGCCCTACGCCGGCCTGGGCTTCCTGCTGCTCGTCGGATGGATCCTCACCGACCGCTTCGTGCGTGCCCTCAACGAGGCCGAGTCGCTCAATGCGAACCTCGAGCAGCGCGTCGCCGAGAAGGGCGAGGCGCTGGCCGCGCAACTGGCCGAGACGCGTGTCGCGCGCGATGCGGCGGAGACGGCGAACCGGGCCAAGACCCGCTTCCTCGCGGCGGCGAGCCACGACTTGCGCCAGCCGCTGCATGCGCTCGGCCTGTTCGCGACGCGCCTCGCCGAGCGCGTGCGGGCACCGGAGGAGGCCGCGCTCGCGCAGCGGATCCTGACCTCGGTCACGTCGCTCGACTCGCTGTTCGCCGCCCTGCTCGACATCTCGCGGCTGGAGGCCGGCGCCGTGGCGGCGGCGCCGCGCGCGGTGGCGCTGGCGCCACTCCTCGACCGGATGGCGAACGATTTCGCGCCCGAGGCGATCGAGCGGAACCTGCGCTTCGCGGTCGTCCCGACGCGGCTCGCGGTGCACTCGGATCCGGTGCTGCTGGAGCGCATCGTGCGCAACCTGATCGCCAATGCGCTCTTCTACACGCGCTCCGGCGGCGTGGTGATCGGCGCGCGCCGCCGCGGCCCGGGGCGAGTGGCGATCGAGGTGTGGGACACGGGACCGGGCATCGCGGGCGCCGACGTGGAGCGCATCTTCGAGGAGTTCTACCAGGTGGGCAACCAGGAGCGCGATCGCGCGCGCGGCCTCGGGCTCGGCCTTGCGATCGTGCAGCGGCTGGCGCGCCTGCTCGGGCACGACGTCGAGGTGCAATCGACCGTGGGCCGCGGATCGGTGTTCCGTGTCGTCGCCCGCACCGCCCCGGCCGACGCGGTGGCGCCGGACGAGCACGCGGCCATCGTGCCCGATGCGCTCGCCGGCCACCGCATTCTGGTCGTCGAAGACGAGGAGGCGGTGCGCGAAGGCATGCGCCAGACGCTCGAAGCGTGGGGCTGCGCGCCGCTGATCGCGGCCGGCGTGGACGACGCGGTCACGCTCGCATGCGCCGGCGCGGCACCCGACGCGGTGGTCGTCGACTACCGGCTGCCCGGTGGCCGCGACGGCCTTGCGGCGATCGCCGCGGTGCGCGCCGCCTGCCAGCGCGAGATTCCGGCGGTGATCGTGTCGGGCGAGAGCTCGTCCGCCGAGCTCGCCCGCGTGCAGGCGGCAGGCATCCCGCTGCTGCAGAAGCCGGCGAGTCCCGCGAAGCTCCGCGCGATGCTCGACTTCCTGCTCAAGCGCGCGCGACAGGCCGCATGACGGGCGTGCGCTTCGCACCCGGCATTCGCGAACTCACCATCACGCGCTGCCTCGACCCGGACGCGTTGCCGCCGGGATGGATGGCGTTCTGCGCTCAATGCACGCGCTGCGCCAGCAGGACCAAGGCGCCATACCCCAAAGCGAACAGGCACCAAGGAACGGCAAGCAGCACGCCCGTGGCGCCCAACCGCCGCATCACGGGCGCCGACGCGTGGAGCGCGCCCAGCAGCAGGCAGCCATGGATGAGGATGAACGACACGTACCAGACGTCGCCCAACCCTCGCCGGTCATGACTCAACATCCAATACGCGACGCCCACGGTCGCAGCGGTGGCCGCGAGGAACGGCCAGACGGCCGCCCACGGCGGAACGCGAAGCCGACGTGCGACCAGCAGGGTCACGACGGACACCACCGCAATGGCAACGATGAAGGCCGATGCGAAGCCGAGGACGACGAATTCGACCATGAGCCCCTGATTTGCATTTGCGGCCGGCGGGGCCTGCACTCCGGTGCCGCCCCGCCGCTCGCGGGCCGCAGCCCGCGATTCACATGGCCCCTACCCCCGTCCGCCCGGCATGTACTTCGCGAAATCCCCCATCACGCGCTGCATCGACTCGAACGCGTTGCCGCCGGAGGTCACGACGTTCTGCATCGCCTTGACGACGTTCTGCGCCTGCCGCAGGTCGGGCATCATCGACATCGCGGCGCGCGCTTCCTTGACGCCGGGCACGCCGGACATCTGGTCCTCCATCATCGAGAACAGGCGCTTCTGCATCTCGACGATGAGGTCGAACATCTGCCCCCAGTAGCGCATCGCCTGCTCGACGGCCTCCTGCGACGCCGTCTGGCTGGCGGCCATCATCTCGTTGGGCGTGCCCGCCTCCGCCGCGCGCTTCGCGGCCTTGCGCCCCATCGCGCGCGCCTGCTCCTCGCCCTCGAACTGCAGGCGGCGCAGCTCCGCGGTGTTCTCGAGCGCGGCGTTGATGATGTCGAGCGCGAGCTTCGAATTGACCTTGTAGAGGTCGATCGCCTGCGCGGGCGTCATGAGCTTCGTCATCTTCGCCATGTCGGGCATGCCCATGGCGGCCATGGTCCTGGGATCGAGGCCGGCAAACGGCGCGCCGGCCGCCGGTGGAGCTTCGGCCGCAGGGGCTGCGCTCCTGGCCGTCTTGCGTGCGGGCTTCCTGGCCGGGGCCTTCGCGGACTTCTTTGCAGCGGGTGCAGCGGGTGCCTTCTTGGTCGCCATGGTGCGCTCCTCCGTCAAGAATCGTTCGACTTCCGATAAGACTCCCATTCCGGTCCGTGCGTCAAGCGGAGGCGGCGCGCGTGCTAGCATTTTCGATTCGCGTTCGCGTGTGGAGGAAATGAGCGATGTCGGGATTGCGGGAGCGCTTCGGACGGCCGTTGCGGCTGGCCATCGTCGGCGGCGGGCCGGACGCCTGGATCGGGCGCATGCATCGCGGCGCCGCGGAGATGGACGGCTGGTGGCGCTGCACCGCCGGCGTGTTCTCGTCGGATCCCGCGCGCTCGCGCGCGGCCGGCCTCGCGCTCGGTTTTCCCGCGGGGCGCAGCTACGGGACCGTCGCGGAGATGCTCGCGCAGGAGAAGGAACGCGACGATCCCATCGACGCGGTCGGGATCATGACGCCGAACGATACGCATTACGCGTTCGCGAAGGCGGCGCTCGATGCCGGCTGCGACGTCATGTGCGACAAGCCGGTCACGCACGACTTCGCGCAGGCGGCCGACCTCGTGGCCCGCACGCGCGCGACCGGACGCCTGTTCGCGATCGCGCACGGCTACAGCGGCTATCCGATGATCCGCCACGCGCGCGCGCTGGTGCAGGACGGCACGATCGGCCCGGTGCGCATGGTGCAGGTGGAGTACATCCAGGCGGGCATGGCGACACGGCTCGAGGACGCGCCGCAGAACAACCGGCTGCGCTGGGTCCTCGATCCCGCGCGCAGCGGGCAGGCGCTCGTGATGAGCGCGATCGGCTGCCACGCGCAGCAGCTCGCCTGCTTCGCGATCGAGCGGCCAATCGCGCGCGTCGTCGCCGACGTCGGCGCGCTGCTGCCGGGCCGCGTGGTGATCGACTACGTGTCGGCGCTGCTGGCGTTCGAAGGCGGCGCGCGCGGCACGTTCACGGTGACGCAGGCGGCGGCCGGCGGCGAGAACGACATCCGGCTGCGCATCTACGGCGAGAAGGGGCACCTCGACTGGTCGCACCGCGACGCGTCGTACCTCAACCTCGCGCTGCAGGGCGAGCCGGTGCGCCGGATCGGGCGCGGCAATCCGTTCCTGCCGCCGGCGATCGTCGCGCTCGGGCGCACGCCGCACGGGCACCCGGAAGGGCTGCGCGAGGCGTTCGCGAACCTCTACGCGGAGCTCGCGCAGGAGCGCATGGCGCGCGCGCTCGGCGAGACGCCACCGCCCGTGCTCTATCCGCGCATCGAGGCGGGCGCGCACACGATGGCGTTCATCGAGGCCTGCCTGCGCTCGCAGGCCAGCGGCCGCTGGGAAGACGTGGCCGCCCTGCCCGCGTGACGGCGTAACGCAGCGACCCCGCACGGCGCCCGCACGGCGCCGGCATTGTTACGGGGACGGTGGCGTGCGCATGCGCATCGCATGCGACGTCGGCACGCGGTGCTGCGCAACGCACAGTGACGCAACGCGCACGTTGCACGCGTTGCGCACTCTCACCGTCACCATCGGCGGACATCACGCGAGCACGCGATTGATTGCGCTAGGTCGAAGCGCGTTCCGACCATTCCCGGCCCGTTGATTTACGTCAACACCGCCCCTGGGTCCGCGTGTCAGCATCACCGCGAAATCATCGGCCAAGCGCGACACAATCGCGTGCGGCTTTTCCAAATGTTGAACCATCAACGCGTACCGGGACTCATCATGCGAAAGTTCCTTCCGGTTTCCGCGGCCCTTCTGCTCCTCGCTGTTGCCGCCGCTGCGCCGATTCCGGCACACGCGGCGACCCCGTCCGCACCCACCGCACCAGGCGTGAACGACACATGCCTCATGTGTCACGCCGACAAGGATGCCAAGGGTGCGGGCGGGAAATCCATCGCCGTCGACGCCAAGCTCTTCGCGGGCTCGGTCCACGGCGAGCTGCAGCTGAAGTGCACGGATTGCCACGCCGACGTCTCGGCGCAGAAGTTGCCGCACCCCGAAAAGCTCCAGCCCGTCAACTGCGGCACCTGCCACGACAAGGCGCTCGCGCAATATGCGGGCACCGTCCACGGCCTCGCCCGCAAGGGCGGCAACGTGGTGGCCGCGAACTGCGCCGATTGCCACGGCACGCACGACATCCTGCGCTCGAAGGATGCCGCGTCGCGCACCGCGCACGCCAACATCGAGGCCACGTGCTCGCGTTGCCACGGCGACGACAAGCTCGCGCAGAAGACCCGGCTGCCGGGCGGCAACGTCGGGGCGAAGTTCCACGACAGCATCCACGGCAAGGCGCTCAAGGGCGCGGCCCAGGGGTCGGCGCCGACGTGCACCAACTGCCACGGTGCGCACGACATCCGCGCCAAGGGTGACGCGAAGAGCCACACGGCGCGCGCGGCGATTCCCGACACATGCGGCACCTGCCACAAGGCCGAGCAGGCGGCGTTCACCAAGGGCAAGCACGGCAAGCTGCGCCAGGACGGCAACATGGCCGCCCCCGGCTGCACCGACTGCCACTCGGCGCACGGCATCCAGCCGCACGAGTCCGCGAACTTCCAGGTCGCGGTGATCGAGGACTGCGGCACGTGCCACCAGGATTACCTGTCGACGTACCGCGACACGTTCCACGGCCAGGTCACCGAGCTGGGCTATGCCCGCATGGCGACGTGCGCCTCGTGCCACGGCGCGCACGACGTGCTCCCGGCGTCCGATCCGGCGTCGACCGTGTCCGCGCAGAACCGCCTCGCCACGTGCCAGAAGTGCCACGCCGGCGCCAGCGCCAACTTCGCGAGCTTCGACCCGCACGCCAACCGGCACGACAAGGCACGCAACCCGGTGTACTACTACGCCGCGCTGTTCATGGAGCTGCTCCTGTTCGGCGTGTTCTCGTTCTTCGGCATCCACACCGTGTTCTGGCTGTATCGCGAGATCCGCGTGAAGCTCGGCGGCAAGCGCAGCGGAGAAAAATCATGACCAGCGCCACCACCGGCAGCCTTGCGATGTCCGCCACCGCCAAGGGCAACCAGCGTTACTTCCGGCGGTTCACGCCAATCGAGCGCGTGCTCCATGCGCTGCTCATGCTCACGTTCGTCGGCTGCGCGCTGTCCGGCCTGCCGCTGCTCTTCTCGAACAAGCCGTGGGCGGCCACGCTCGCCAAGATGCTCGGCGGCTTCCAGGGCGCGGGCCTCATCCACCGCATCTGCGCGTTCGTGATGATCGTGGTGTTCGTGAGCCACGTGCTGATGGTGTTCGGCCGCGCGCTGCGCAACGGCAGCATCATGAAGGTGCTGTGGGGCCCGGACTCGATGGTGCCGCAATGGCCGGACATCGTCGCCATCTACCAGAACTTCAGGTGGTTCGTGGGCAAGGGCCCGCGTCCGCAGTTCGACCGCTGGACGTACTGGGAGAAGTTCGACTACTGGGCGGTGTTCTGGGGGATGTTCATCATCGGCGGCTCCGGCCTGCTGCTGTGGTTCCCGGTCTTCTTCAGCAAGCTCCTGCCGGGCTGGATGTTCAACATCGCGGCGCTGGTGCACGGCGAGGAGGCGCTGCTCGCGGTCGGCTTCATCTTCACGATCCACTTCTTCAACGGGCACCTGCGTCCCGAGAAGTTCCCGATGGACACCGTGGTGTTCACCGGGCGCATCTCCGAGCACGAGCTCAAGGAAGAGCGCCTCGTGCAGTGGGAGCGGATGCAGAAGGAAGGCTCGGTCGCCGCCACGGAGACCACGCCACCCGCGGAGGAGGCGAAGTGGTTCGGTTGGGTGGTCGGGGGCACGGCGCTCGTGCTCGGCATCGTGGCGATCGTGCTGATTCTTTCGAGCGTGCTGTAGCTATACTGGCGTCCGCCCCGGACCCCGGGGCGGGCCGGCGGGACCGATGCCGCGGCCGTGGAGGCGGCGGCCGGATCGGTCCCGCAGCTTTATTCGAGACCGGCGGTACGGGGAGGAGTGGATGGATATCAAGGTGGGCAAGAGGACGTTGATGATGGGCACCGCGACGACGATCGTCGTGGCGCTGATCGCGCTCGCGATCCTCGGCGCCGGCGGCATCGTCGCCTGGGAGTACAGCAACAGCAACGCCTTCTGCACCAACAACTGCCACGCCGTGCACCCGGAGGAGCCGCGTGCCCACGCGGAGTCGGCCCATGCGCGCGTGCAGTGCGTCGAGTGCCACATGGGCCGCCTGCCCACCCTGCAGCTCATCGGCCTCAAGATGGGGCACTACCACGAGCTCCTCGGCATGATCACCGGGTACAAGCGCCCGCTGACCGCCACCACGCTGCGCCCGGCGCGCGACTCGTGCGAGGGCTGCCACTGGCCCGAGGTGAACCACGACGACAAGATCCGCACCAAGGTCCACTTCGACGCAGACGCCGCCAACACCGAGCAGCGGACCCGGCTCGTCGTCCACACCGGCAGCGGCGAGGCGCGCGAGAAGGCCACGCGCGGCATCCACTGGCACGTCGCGCAGAACGTCGAGTACGTGACCGACGACGAGCAGAAGCGCACGATCCCGTGGGTGCGCATCACCGACAAGGACGGCAAGTCCACCGTCTACTTCGACGCCGCGAGCAAGGTGTCGCTGGCCGAGATGGACCAGAAGAAGAAGCATCGCCTGGAGTGCGCCGACTGTCACAACCAGGCCGGCCACCCGTTCGTCAATCCGTCGGTGCGCGTCGACCAGGCCATGTCGGAAGGGCGCATCGACACGAGCATCCCGTCGATCAAGGCACGCGCGCTCGCCATCATCGACGCGGCGGCGCCGCTGCACGGCCCGCTCGACGAGCGGATCCCGCAGTTCAAGAAGATCATCGCCGACGCGGCGCCGAAGGGCGACCTGAAGCCCGAGCAGAAGGCCGCGGAAGCGCAGTTCGCGAAGACCATGCTCGAGATCCTGTCGCTGTCCGAGTTCGAGGCGAAGGACCTCACGTGGAAGTCGTTCCCGAACCACCTCGGGCACACCGACTCCCCGGGCTGCTTCCGCTGCCACGACGGCAAGCACTTCAACGCCAAGGGCGAGCCGATCCGCCTGCAGTGCACGCTGTGCCACGACATCCCGCAGGTGTCGGTGAACGGCACGGTGAAGACGGTCGCGTCGACGGTGTCGCCTGGAATGACGCCACCCGACAGCCACAACGAACCCAACTGGATGCACGACCATCGCAGCAAGATCGACGATTCGTGCGCCATGTGCCATGGCCCCATCAAGTGGGGCAAGGATGGCGGCAACTTCTGCGCGAATCCCGCGTGCCACGGCCGCAAGTGGCCCGAGCTTACGCTGGACGCGAAGAAGAGCTAGGCAACGATCTAACGGGGTGCGGGCGCCTCACGGTGCCCGCTTTGTCGAACGGACGCCGGCACAGTCTTTCCCCGGCGCCCGTTCGAATTTTCTTTTGGGGCGGTGTGCCCGGTCGTCGCGATTCCGGCCTCCCCTTTGTCCTGCGCTCGATTCTTTGTGTGACGGTGGAACCGCCGTCGCGGCACGCCCCTCACCCCAACCCTCTCCCCGCAAGCGGGGCGAGGGAGCTTTGGGGTGTATCGGGACGAGGGAGATCTTCGTTGTTGCGGTGGCGTGAATGCGTGGCACCCCTCACCCCAACCCTCTCCCCCCAAGCGGGGCGAGGGAGCTTTGGGGTGGATGCGGGGCGAGGCAGGTCTTCGTTGTTGCGATGGCGTGAACGCGTGGCACCCCTCACCCCAGCCCTCTCCCCGCAAGCGGGGCGAGGGAGCTTTGGGGTGGATGCGGGACGAGGGAGGTCTTCGTTGAGGCGGTGGCGTGAGTGCGCAGCGCCCCAGAAGCTCCCTCGCCCCGCTTGCGGGGAGAGGGTTGGGGTGAGGGGCCGGACCGCCGCATAGCGCAACCGCAAGCAGAGGCATTCACGCCACCAGCAGCGCGCGACCGAACGGCGCGCGAGAGCGCGCTGATGAGCGGCGCGCTTCGTAGGTTTTGCTACGGGAAAACCGCCCGGCCGCCCGAAGGTTTTCCCGCTGACTAGACCGGCCGCAAAACGCGCAACGCCGACCGAACGTCATCCACCGAACGTACGAAGCGCGTTTTGCGGACGCAAAAATACAGAGGGCCGCCAAAGCGGCCCTCTGCTCCCCTGGTCGGAACCACGCAGCGCTAAGTGCGCACCGCGTGCTTCGCCAATTTGCGTTGCAGCGTGCGCCGGTGCAGCGACAGCGCGCGTGCGGTGGCCGAGATGTTGCCGCGATACGCGAGCAGCACCCGGTTGATGTATTCCCATTCGACCCGGCTGGGCGACATCGGCCGCTCGGCGACGGGCACGTCCGGATCGGCGTGGTCGCGGCTGAAGCCGGCGATGATCTCGTCGGCGGTCGCGGGCTTGGTGAGGTAGTGCATCGCGCCGAGCTTGATCGCCTCCACGGCGGTCGAGATGCTGGCATGGGCGGTCAGCACCACCACGCGCATCTCCGGATCGATCTCCATCAGGCGTGCGAGCACGCGCAGGCCGGACTGGTCCGGGAGCTTGAGGTCGACCACCGCGTAATCGGGACGCAACGACTCGGCGGCGGCCAGGGCGGCCGCGCCGGTGTGCGCGACGCTCGTGCGGTAATTGCGCGCCGCGAAGCCGCGGGCCAAGTCCGTGCACAGCGTGTCGTTCTCGTCGACCAGCAGGACAGTCGGCGCTTCGTAGCCGTCGTTCATGCGGTCCCCCTGCGGTCGCCCTGCACACGCATCCCCATGCGGCGCTCCGGGCTCCGGAAATGTCCATGTTGTCGCATGCGGACATAGTGCCGCGGTCCCCTGGGGAGAATCTTGAGCAGGATCATGTTTCGCGCAACGTCCACGCCGTGGTGGCCCCGGGGTCGCCGAAGTGTTGCGCGGATGCCCCACCGGGCGCGTCCGGCCACGCGCATGCGTCCGCCGCACCGCTCGCGATGCAACCCCCGAAAACACAAGAGCCGGCGCGCGGCCGGCTCCTGCGACGTGCGACGAGGCAACGTTTACTGCGCGAGCACCCACTTGACGATGCCGTCGAGCTCCGCGCCCTTGGCCTTCACTTCCGGATGGCCCTTGCCGCTCGCGAGCTTGTCGACGAGCATCTTCTGCGCGTCGGCCTTGCCCTTGTACTTGGCCGCGACGTCCTTGAACGACGGGCCGACCTTCTTGGTGTCCACCGCATGGCAGTTGAGGCAGCCGGCGCTCTTGGCGGCGGCTTCCTGCGCGCTGGCGGTACCGGCAACACCGACTGCTGCAGCGGCGATCGCCGCGACGATGATCAGCTTCATGGTGACTCCTCTCCTGTCTATTGGGGTGGGGTCGGGCCCATCGTCGCCAAAGGGGTGGCGGCCGGGGACCCGCTCATTGCGGGCCATATCGTATCGCAACCGGCGGGGCCCGGCGAATTGCCGCCGGCCCCGCCGCACTTCCTACATCGCGAGGATCCACTTCACCAGTGAGGCGGTGTCGGCGTCCGACGTCTTCACCGCGGGGTGGCCCTTGCCGGCCTTCAGGTTGGCCACGATCGTCGCCTGGGCGTCCGCCTTGCCCTTGTACTTGGCGGCGATGTCCTTGAACGACGGGCCCATCTTCTTCGTGTCGACGGCGTGGCACGTCATGCAGCCGCCGCTCTTCGCGAGGTCTTCCTGGGCGTTCGCCGCACCGGCCATGGTGAGGCCCGCCGCTACCGCCAACGTCAACAGCATCGTTTTCATTTTGTTGCTCTCTCCTTCGAAGGTCCTGCGTTGCGCAGGCTAACGTGGTCGCCGCGGATGCTTACCGCCGCAACAACCGGTTAACGTCCGGCGCCGCCGCCGGTTGACCCCTGCGGCGGCCCGGTTGCATGTCAGCGGCAACGTGCCGCATCCCGTCAGGCCCGGGCGCCCATCGTCGCCGACGGCTGCGCGCCGACGCGATGCCGCGCGAGATGCAGCGGCGTGCGCGAGCGCGGGACCTTGTGCACGAAATGGAAGCGCGCGACGTGGTAGCTCGGGTCGAAGCCGAAGAAATTCTCCCGCATGCGCGCGAGCTCCGCCTCGCGGTACGCGACGAGCGGGCGCCGCGCCTCGTCCTGCGCGCGCAGCCGCGCCTTGTCGGCGAGCAGCCGCACGAACGCGGGATCGGCGGCCCACGCGTGCGCGCGGGCGGCGATCTCCCGCCGGAACGCGGGCACATCCGCTCCGAACGCCGCGTCGACGAGCCCGCACGCCGCGGCCTCGCGCGCCTGCATCGGCAGGCGGCGCTGCGTCAGCGCGCGTGCGCCCGCCTCGCCCACGCGGCGCGGCAGGAGGTACGTCCAGTACTCGGAGCCGTAGAGGTTGCCCATCCCCTTGTAGTGCGGATTGAGGATGACGCCCTCGCGCGCGTGGACGCGGTCGGCGGCGAGTGCGAGGAAGCACCCGCCCGCGCCCGCGTTGCCCTGCAGTGCCGCGAGCGTGAGCTGGCGCGGCGTGTCGATGATCTCGCGCACGAGGTCGTTCATGGCGTTGATGTTGCGCCACGATTCCTCGGCCGGATGCGCCGCCGCCTCGATGAGGTTCAGGTGGATGCCGTTGGACCAGAAATCGGGGCCGCCCATCAGCGCGATCACGCGCGTGGGGCGCCGCTTGGCCTGCGCGTACGCCGCACGCAGCGCCTCGCACTGCGCGGTGCCCATGGCGCCGTTGTAGAACGGGAAGTGGAGGAAGCCGACCGCGCCTTCCTCGACGTACTCGATCGACCGCCACGTCGCGTACGCGACCGGCGTCGCGGGGTCGAGCGGCGCGTCGGGCACGGCGGCGAGGCGGTCGCCCAGCACCATGCCCGCCGGCAGCTTGAGTCCGACCCCCTCCTCCGCCACCGGCGCGAGATGCGTGATCCACACCGCGCCGTCGCGGGTCGCGCGCAGGATGGCGCCGTCGCGCTGCGCGAGCACGGCGCCGGCGGTCGCGGCCGCGGGGCGCAACGCGGGATCGCCTTCCGGATGCGCATCGAAGAGGCGCACGTCGAGGCCGAGCACCACGTCGGCGACGCCGGGCATGCCGTCGGCCGCGCGGATCTTGCGCAGCACGGTCGCGGTGTCGTCGGCGTTCCAGGCGATCGCGCGGTCCGTCTGCTTCACGAGCGGCCGCGCGCGGCCGCGTGCCTGCGCGAAAGCGCGCAGCGGCGTCGCCTGCTCGCCGCGCCCGATCTTCGCGAGCGCGGAGAGCAACGCACTCACGGCGGCGGCCGTGACCTCGCGGCGATACAGGCTGCCCTTGGCGGCGTCGCGCATCGCGAACGGCACGCTCGCCCACACGTCGCCCGCGTCGAACTCGCCGTTGGCCTCGAGCACGGTGACGCCCCACTCGCGCTCGCCGTCCATCACCGCCCAGTCGAGCGCCGAGGGGCCGCGATCGCCGACGATGCCCGGGTGTACGACGAGGCAGCGCACACGCCGCCACACGGCCTCCGGAATGCGGCGCTTGAGGAACGGCGCGACGACGAGATCGGGCTGCCACAGCGCGACCGCTTCCTCCGTCACGCTGTCGGCGATGTCGAACTCGACGGAGACGTCGTGCCCCGCGGCAACGAGCTCGCAGTAACAGCGCTGCGAGAGGCTGTTGAAGGAATGGCAGAGCAGGAGGATCTTCATGTCGGTGCGGCCATCAGCAGATCCTCGGCAGCTGCTCGCCGGTGAGCCAGTCGACGACGCGCCGGCCACCGAAGCTCGTGTCCATCTGCACGAAGTGGTGCGGGTCCTCGATCACCTCGCCGATGATCGCCGCATTCACGCCGAGCGGATGCGTGCGCATCGCGGCCAGCAGGCGCTGCGCGTCTTCCGCGGCGCAGATCGCGACCAGCTTGCCTTCGTTGGCGACGTACAGCGGATCGAGGCCCAGGAACTCGCACGCGGCGCGCACCTGCGGCTCGACGGGAATCGCCTCCTCGCGGATGACCATCCCGCAGCCCGACTGGCGCGCGAGCTCGTTCAGCGTCGTCGCGAGCCCGCCGCGGGTCGGGTCGCGCAGGCAGTGGATCGCGGGCACCGCCGCCACCATGCCGGCGACGAGGCCGTGCAGCGACGCGGTGTCGGAGCGGATGGTCGTCTCGAACTCGAGGTTCTCGCGCAGCGACATGATGGCCACACCATGATCGCCGAGCGTGCCCGACACCAGGATGCGGTCGCCGGGCCGCGCGCGGTCGCCGCTGATCGTCACGCCCTCGGGCACCATGCCGATGCCGGTGGTGGTGATGAACACGCCGTCGCCCTTGCCCTGCTCCACCACCTTGGTGTCGCCGGTGATCACCGGCACGCCCGCTTCGGCGGCCGCGGCCGCCATCGACTCGACGATCCGCTTCAGGTCCGCCAGCGGAAAGCCTTCCTCCAGCACGAAGCCGGCAGAGAGATATAGCGGCACCGCGCCCGCCATCGCGACGTCGTTGATCGTCCCGTGCACCGACAGGCAGCCGATGTCGCCGCCGGGGAAGAACAGCGGCGACACCACGTGGCTGTCGGTGGCCATCACCATGCGGCCCGCGCGCACCGCGAACGCCGCCTGGTCGTTGGCCTGGCGCAGGAGGTCGTTGTCGAACGCGCGCAGGAACAACTCGTCGACGAGCTGCGCCATCGCGCGCCCGCCGCTGCCGTGCGTCATGTCCACGCGGCCGTGCTTGAAGTCGATGGGTTTGATGTAGCCGTCGCGCATGGTCGTCAATCCGCCGCGGCCGGCGCGGCGGCCGGCACGATGGCCGCGTCCTTGAACCGGCCGTAGGTGTAATGGGCCGCGCACGCGCCCTCGGTGGACACCATGCACGAGCCCAGCGGATGCTCGGGCGTGCACGCGGTGCCGAACACCTTGCACTGCGACGGCGTCTTCACGCCGCGCAGGATCGCGCCGCACTCGCACGCCTTGTGGTCCGGCACCGACTTGTACTCGATGCCGTAGCGCGCCTCGGCGTCGAACGCCGCGAAGCGCTCGCGGATGCGCAGCGCGCTGTACGGCACCTCGCCCAAGCCCCGCCACTCGAACGTGCGCCGCAGCTCGAACACTTCCGCCACCAGCGCCTTGGCCTTGGTGTTGCCGTCGCGCGTGACCGCGCGCGTGAACTCGTTCTCGACCTCGGCGCGGCCTTCGTTCAGCTGCCGCACCAGCATCAGGATCGCCTGCATCACGTCGAGCGGCTCGAAGCCCGCGATCACCACGGGCCGCTGGTACTCCTCGGCGAAGTACTCGTACGGCTGGCTGCCGATCACCGTCGAGACGTGCGCCGGGCCGACGAAGCCGTCGAGCGGCACCGTGCCGACCTCGCGCACGTCCTTCGACTCCAGGATGTTGGAGATCGCGCTCGGCGTCAGCACGTGGTTGCAGAAGACGCTGAAATTGGCGAGGCCTTCCGCCTCCGCTGCGCGGATCGCGACCGCGGTCGGCGGTGTGGTGGTCTCGAACCCGATCGCGAAGAACACGACCTCGCGGTCCGGATGCTCGCGCGCGATGCGCAGCGCGTCCGCGACCGAGTACACCATGCGCACGTCGCAGCCCTGCGCCTTCGCCTTCAGGAGCGAGAGCCCCTTCGACGCCGGCACCCGGATCGTGTCGGCGTACGTGCACAGGATGAGGCCCGGCCGCTGCGCGAGCGCGATCGCGTTGTCGATGCGGCCCACCGGCAGCACGCACACCGGGCAGCCCGGCCCGTGGATCATGCGGACGTTGGACGGCAGGAGGTCGGACAGCCCGTAGCGCGCGATCGCGTGCGTGTGGCCGCCGCAGAACTCCATCAGGTGATAGCGGCGCGCGGGATCCGCCTCGCGCGCGATGGCCGCGGCGAGCCCCTTGGCGCGCTCGCCGTCGCGGAATTCGTCGATGTATTTCATGGTTCCGATGCGGCGGCGACGCCGGCCTCGGCGAAGAGCGCGAGCGTGCGCGCCGCTTCCTCCGGGTCGAGCCTGGTCAGCGCGTAGCCGACGTGGACGATCACGTAGTCGCCGGGCTGCACGTCCTCGACCAGCGCGAGGCTGATGCGCTTGCGCACGCCCCCGACGTCGATGACGGCACTGTCGTCGTCGGTGAGCTCGACGACGCGGGCGGGAATGGCGAGGCACATGTCAGCGGTTCGCAGTCGATTGGAGAAGGCCGATCCACGCCTGGCCGAGCGCGAGGCCGCCGTCGTTGGGCGGCACCGCCTGCGCCTCGACGAGGCGCACGCCGTGGCGCTGGAGCGAGGTGCGCAGGCCGTCGGCGAGGATCGCGTTCAGCATGCAGCCGCCGCCGGCGGCGACGGTCGCGATGCCGTGCTGGGCCGCGACGCGCGCGACCCATTCGGTGAGGCCCGCCACGAGCGTCGCGTGGAAGAGCGCGGCGCCGAAGCCGGCGTCGCGCTCGTCGGCGAGGCGGCTCGCGAGCGGCGTGAGGTCGAGCTCGTGCGCGGGGCTCAGCGTGTACAGCGTGCGGTCGGGCGCGACGGGCCCGTGGCGCTGCGCGAGCCCTTCGAGCTGCATCGCGGCCTGTCCTTCGAACGCCATGCGGCGCGACACGCCGAGGAGCCCTGCCGCAGCGTCGAACCAGCGGCCCATGCTTGTCGTCTGCGGCGCGCGCAGGCCGCGCGCGAGCATCGTCGCCACTGGCGAGGCGCCCGGCTCGTCGGCGAAGCGCGAGGCGATCTCGCGGCCGCGACCGGCGCGGGCGAGCGCGGCCGCCGCCATCCGCCACGGCTCGCGCGCCGCGCGATCGCCGCCGGGCAGCCGCAGCTCGGACAGGCGGCCGACGCGGGCGCACTGCACGCCGTCGACCACGAGGAGCTCGCCGCCCCACGGCGCGCCGTCGGTGCCCAAGCCCACGCCGTCGAGCGCGAGCCCGAGCACGGGCCCCTCGAGCCGGTGCTCCGCGATGACCGCCGCGACGTGCGCGTGATGGTGCTGCACGCCGAGCGCGGGCACGCCGTGCGCGTGCGCGAAACGCGCGCCGAAGCGCGTGCTGTGGAAGTCGGGATGCAGGTCGTGCACCACGATCTCGGGCATGACGTCGAGGATCGTCAGCAGGTGCTCCGTCACCCGCTCCATCGCCTTGCACGTCGCGGCATTGTCGAGGTCGCCAACGTGCTGCGACACGAACGCCTCGTCGCCGCGCGTGACGCACACGGTGTTCTTGAAGTAGCCGCCAACGGCGAGCACAGGCGGCCCCGCACGCGCGAGGCGGATCGCCTGCGGCGTGTAGCCGCGCGCGCGGCGCACGAACTGGAAGCCGTGGTCCTCGCTGCCGGGCAGCGCGCGCACGACGCTGTCGTCGCAGCCGACGACGATGTCGCGGTCGTGCATCAGGTAGCCGTCGGCGATGGTGGACAGGCGCGCGAGCGCCTCGTCGTTGCCGGTGACGAGCGGCTCGCCGCCCGGGTTCGCGCTGGTCATGACGAGCGCCAGCGGCTGCGGATCGTGGATCCACTCGGGATCGGACGGCCGGCCCGCGGCCTCGTGGAACAGCAGCCACTGCACCGGCGTGTACGGCAGCATCATGCCGAGCCACGCGAGGCCGGGCGCGACGCCCGGCAGCAGCGCGTCGGCGGTCTCGCCCTTGCGCAGCAGCACGATCGGCCGCTCCGGCGACGCGAGCATCGCGCGCTCGGCGGGCCACGCGTGCGCGAAGGCATCGACGGACGCGACGTTGGCCACCATCACCGCGAGCGGCTTCTCCTCGCGCGCCTTGCGCTCGCGCAACCGCGCGACCGCAGCGGCGTTGCGCGCGTCGCACGCGAGGTGGAAGCCGCCCAGCCCCTTGATCGCGATGATCGCGCCCGCGGCCAGCCGCTGCACGACCTCCGTGATCCGATCGGTGCCGGCGACCGCCTCGCCCTTGGCGTCGAGGAACGTCAGGCGCGGCCCGCACGTGGGGCACGCGTTGGGCTCGGCGTGGAAGCGGCGGTCGAGCGGCTCCGTGTACTCGGCGAGGCAGCGCGGGCACTGCGGGAATGCCGCCATGCTCGTCATCCTGCGGTCGTACGGCAGCTGGCGCGTGATCGTGTAGCGCGGCCCGCAATGCGTGCAGTTGATGAACGCGTAGCGGTAGCGGCGGTCGGTGGGCGTGAAGAGCTCGCGCAGGCAGCACGCGCACACGGCGCTGTCGGCGCCGATGGCGGTGGCCGCGCGGCCCTGTTCGCTCTCGACGATGGCGAAGCCGTCCGCGGCGCCCTGCACTGCGCATTCGCGCGCGATGACGTCATCGACGCGCGCCCGCGGCGGCGCGTCGGTGGTCAGGCGCGCGACGAAGGCGTCGACCGCGTCGGCCTCGCCCTCCACCTCGACGACCACGCCCGCCGGATCGTTGCGCACGAAGCCGGCGAGCGCGAGCTCGCGCGCGAGGCGGTACACGAACGGGCGGAAGCCCACGCCCTGCACCACGCCGCGCACGTCGACGCGGCGGCGGACGATGCGCGGGGCGAGGACGGCATTGGCACTCATGCTGGCGGCTCGCGAATCAGGCGTTCGCCCCGGTCGTGCGCAGCTTCGCCTCGAGCTCCGCGACGCGCCGGCGCAAGGCGGCGACGTCGCGGTCGCGCGCGGCGCGCGCCTCGCTGCTGCCGCGCTCGATCCACGCGAGCCACTCGGCGAATCCCGCGCCGGTCGTCGCCGATACCTCGAGCACCGGCAGGCCCGGGCGGATGCGCCGCGCGCGCGTCACGGCGGCGGCGACGTCGAACTGCACGTACGGCAGGAGGTCGACCTTGTTGACGATCATGAGGTCGGCCGCGCGGAACATGTCGGGATACTTCTCGGGCTTGTCGTCGCCCTCGGTCACCGAGAGCACCACCACCTTGTGCGCTTCACCGAGGTCGAATGCGGCGGGGCACACGAGGTTGCCGACGTTCTCGATCAGCACGAGGCCGTCGGCGGCGGGGTCGAGCGTGGCGAGCGCCTCGCCGACCATCTGCGCGTCGAGATGGCAGCCCTTGCCGGTGTTGACCTGCACCGCCGCCGCGCCGGTCGCGCGGATGCGGTCGGCATCGAGCGACGTCTGCTGGTCGCCTTCGACCACCACGACGGGGTAGCTCGCCTTCAGCGCGTCGATGGTGCGCACGAGGAGCGTCGTCTTGCCGGAGCCGGGACTCGACACGAAGTTGAGCGCGAAGATGCCCCGGTCGCGGAAGAGCTCGCGGTTGCGCGCGGCGAACGCGTCGTTGCGCGCGAGGATGTCCTCCTCGATGGCCACGATGCGCTCCGCACTCATGCCGTGCTCGTGCACGGCGCCGAGCGGCCCGGCCGCGCCGTGCGCAGGCGCGGCGTGGTTATGCGTGTGCCACGTGCCGTCGGCGTGCTGGTGCAGCGCGCCGGGGTCCACGCTGCGATAGCGCGGCGCGCCCTCGCCGCGCGTGGTGGCGACGCCGTCGATCCTCGTCTCGCCGTGGCTGCAGCCGCAGGTCGTGCACATATGCTTAGGTTCCTAAGTTGCCGATGCGGGGGCCGGTGCCTCCGCGATGGTGATGTCCCGCACGCGCATCTCCTCGCCGCCGACCACCTGCACCTGGTAGCTGCCGCAGCGCGGGCAGGCGTCGCCGAGCTTCGCGAGCGGCACGCGCTCGCCGCACGGCATGCACCACGCCACGCCGGGGACGGATTCGATGGCGAGCCGCGCGCCTTGCGCGGGCGTGCCGCGGGCCACGGCGTCGAAGCAGAACTCGAGCGCGCGCGGCTCGACGTGCGCGAGGCTGCCGATCTCGAGCGTCACGGTGGCCACGCGCGTGGCGCCGTGGCGACGCGCGGCGTCCTGCACGATGCGCAGGATGCCTTCCGCGAGCGCGACCTCATGCATGGGCCACCTGCACGCGGCATGCGACGCACGGGTCGAGGGTGTGCACCGCGAGGCGCGCATGGCGCAGCAGCGCGGATTCGTCGTTGGCCGCCGCGCCGGTCAGCGTGCGCACCAGCGCGCCCTGCGGATGGAAGTTCCATTCGGTCGGCGCGACGATCTGGTAGTCGATCACGCATTCCTCGTGCAGGCGCGCGCGATGCAGCAGCAGGCCGCGCGCGGTCTCCACCGCGCCGAGCCCGGAGCCGTCGGGCAGCGCGACGCTGCGCACGCGCGGGGAGGCATCGGCGGCGCCGGCGAGCTCGTCCAGCGCGACGGGGATCTCCGCGAGCCGCGCGACGATGCGCGTGACCACCCCGCGCCCGTAGCGCTGCGCGCACGCGGCGACCAGCGGATGGTGCTGCAGGCGCGCGAGGGCGCCGGTCTCGAGCGGCAGGCCGGCCACGCTCGGTGCCTGCGCGAAGCGCGGCTCGCCCGCGAGCGCCGGCGCGATGGTCGCCGCGAGCCACTCGCCGCTCGCCGGCGGCATCAATGCGGTGTCGTCGTGCCGCGCCGCCACCGCGTCGGCGAGCACGTGCCGCAGCAGGCGCGCCGGGAGCGTCTCCACCTGCGTGGCCCAAGTCTCGAGGTCGCGCACGCTCGCGAGCGCAGCGAACGCGGCGGGGTCGCGGCCGAAGATCGCCTTGCGCGCGATCTGCGCGAGCCCGTCGGCCAGCCCGCGCATCGCGACGGCATCGCCCAGCAGGTCGGTGCCGTCCGGCGTGCGGGCCGAGGTGGCGATGAGGTAGCGCGCGGCGGTGACCGGCGTGACGTTCGGCTCGCTCGCCATCGCGTTGGGCCAGCCGATCAGCAAATGCCAGAAGCCCTCCTGCAGCGACTCGACGACGATGCCCGCGACCCGCGCGGCGCTGTCGCCGGCGAAGCCCGCGGCGCCGGCCGCGGCGAGCGCCGACGCGGCCGCAGCGCCCTGCGCGCCCCCGCACACCGCGAAGAGCAGCGGGATGGTGGTCGCCGCATCGACGGCGGTCTTGCCGGTCAGCAGGCGCGCCGCGACCTGCGGCCGGGTCGAGGCCACGTCGACGCGGCGCACCTCGCGCCCGTCGTGGGTCAGCGTGACGGCGAGCTCGCCTTCGAGGTTCATGCGTCGCGGTCGAGGAAGCGGCCGCGCAGGAGCTCGCGGCGGGAGAGCGGCGCCGCGAGGCGCGCGGCGGCAGGGGACGGCGGCGGCGGTGCGGCGTGCGCGGCCGGAACGGGATCGTCGCTCGCGTTGCGCGGATCGAACAGCGCGGCGAGCGCGTGCGTGGCGACCGCGACCGCCTGCGCGTGGTCCGCGAACTCCTGCACGGGCGAGAACAGCGAGCACATCGCGAACTCGCCGCACGCGGGATCGACCGCGCCGATGAAGTCGTAGTCGCCCGCCGGGAACGCGAACCGGCGCTTGGCGCCGATGCGCAGCGGCGTCCAGGCCGCGGGATCGCGCGGCGCGAGCACGAGGTTCATGAACCACGGCGTCACCAGCACGCCGAGCCAGTGCCCTTCCCACGCGGCGAAGCGCACGGCTTCCGGGCGCAGCCGCGGGTTGACGAACGGCAGCCCGTCCATGCGCGCCGCGGCCGCCGTGAACGTCGCGACGAGCGCCGGCGCGGGATCGTTTCTCAGCGTGGCCGCGTCAGTCATCGCGCAACACCAGGAACTGGTCCTTGGTCGCGGCGCAGTTGGGGCACGTCCAGTGCGCCGGCAGGTCGGCGAACGGCGTCCCCGGCTCGATCTGCCACACGGCGTCGCCCTCCGCCGGGTCGTACACCTGCCAGCAGATCTTGCACTCCATGCGTGCGCTCGCGGCGGCGTCCATCGCAGTGCAGGGCCCCTAGTGCGCCACCGGCGCGGCGAGCGTCTCGTCGAGCCATGCGATGAGGTCGACCAGCCGCTCGCGGCTCTCGACCAAGTCCTCGGGCGCGGCGAGCGCGACGGCGGGCACGTCGACCACCTCGACCGTGTTGAGGATCAGCGTCTTCATGCTGTTGAAGTACTGCACGCGCCACACGTCGCGCAGCGACGTCGACGTGATGTGGCAGTTGCCGAAGCCGCGCGAGATCATCGCCACCGGGCCGTTGGGCAGCGCCTGCTCCATCACGAGGTGGTCCTCGGGCGTCATCGGGAACAGCGTGAGGTTGATGACGTGCGCGGCGTCGCCGGCGCGGCGCGCGCTCATCTGGCTGCCGAGCTCGGTCAGGAGCGCGGGCGAATTCATGGCACCCGGCGGCACGTTGACGAGCGGCGGCGCGCTCGCGGCGGACGCGCGCGCGACCTCGGTGACCACCGTTGGCAGCGGGCCGGCCTCGATCCAGTCGTCGGCGAGGCGCCCCTCGGCATCGAGCGCGCACACGCGCCACAGGCCGGTGAACACGCTCTCCTGGATGCGGTAGCAGCGCTCGCCGTCCACGCGGATCGACACCTCGCCTTCACCGAGCATCTCGTTGACGAGCGTCAGCACGGCGGGCGGCACGTCCGCGAGCGCGACCTGCGGGCCCGATGCGGCGCCCTCGGGGTCCCACGCGGCGAGGCGCTCAGCGAACGCGGCGAGCACCTCGCGCGCGGCGCGCAGCGCGCCGGGATCGGCGCGCTCGGGCACGCGCGGCATCTCGAACGTGTTCATCTCCCGCGGCATCGGGAGGTATTGCAGCTCCTCCTCGTCGGCCGGCTGCGAGCCGGGGCCGATGGCGCGAACGGGAAGCGGGAAGTCCTTCATTGCGGCTCCTGGCGTTGGGCGGGGGCGTGGTTCAGGCGTGGCAGTCGCCGGCGGGCGGCATGCCGCCGCTGACCGGGATGCCGACGGACGGCGGGCGCGACGGCGCGGCAGCGAGGAGCGCGTCGAGCTCGTGGATGTACTCGGACCAGGTGCGCAGCCCGTCGACGGCGCCGACGTACTTGCCGTCGGCGAGCACCACGATCGCCGGCCAGCGGCGGAAGCCGTAGCGCACCGCCTCGCGGCGCGCGTCCTTCGGCAGCAGCACGCCGACGGCGAAGCGGCCCGGGAATGCGCGCGCGAGCTCGGGCACGATCACCGCGAGGTCGAGCGTCTCGCGGTAGCGCACCGGGTCCTCGGTGAACAGCAGCAGCGTGCGGCCGGCGCGGGCCGTGAACGCGTCGAAATTGGCGGCGTCGAGCTGGGTGAACCCGTGGCGGCTCATGAGCTGCGCGAGCAGCGGATAGCCGAGCGGGTCGGCGTCGGCCGTGCGCGGCATCGGGATCGGGGTGGACATGGGAGTCATCCTTCGCCGCGCAGGTGCGGCGGCAACGTGGGCGTGCGGTTGACGAGGTCGGCGAACAGCGTGTCGTCGACGGCGTCGCCGGCGAGCACGGCCGCGAGCGCGTCGAGCGCCGCGTCGGTCTGCCGTGCCTCGTCGGCGGTGAGCCTGCGCAGCGCCGCGCCGCGGAAGCTCAGGATCCAGTCGCCCGCGGCGGGCGCCTCGATGAGCGAGAGATCGAGCGTGGCGCGCGTGCCGCGTCCCTCGCAGACGGCCACGGGCCCGTCGACGCTGACCACGCGCATGGGGATGCCGATGCACATCGCGCTAGCCCTCCGCCGCGCGCCGTGCGGCGAGCACGCGGGCGTCGCCGCAGCGCAGCGCCTCCTCGTCGCTCGGCCGTTCCGATTCGTAGCGGCCGAGGTCGAGCGCGGTGGCGTTCAGGGGCTCGAAAACGGCGCCAGGCGCGCGCGGCGTGCCCGGATAGCCCCATGAAGCCAGCTCGGCCGCGGCGAGCGCCACGGCCTCGGGAAGGCGGTTCCTGACGGGTTCCGTGAGGCTCCCGCCGAAGTCGTCGAGGGTGAGGGGCTGCACGCCGATGGCGACGATGGTCTCGGGCCCGCGGCCGCGGATGCGCGCGAGGCCCAGCACGTCGTTGAAGCCCAACTGGTGCGGCGAGAGCTTGGTGCGGCCCCAGGCCGGGACCTCGTCGTCGCGCAGCACCTTGAGCGTGCCGGGCGGCAGGCGGTAGTCGATGGCGTCGAACACCAGCACGCGACGCGCGGCGGCGACGCTCTCGTAGAGCGCGAGGCCCTGCGTGCCCCCGTCCTGCAGCGTGACCGCGTCCGGGAACGAAAACGCCGCATGCAGCGCCTCCACCGCGCGGACCCCGAAGCCTTCGTCCGCCCACAGCAGGTTGCCGATGCCCAGCACCAGCACGTCCGTTCGCTCGTCCAACGTCTCCCCCGGATGGCCTTCTGTTACCGACTGCGTTACTGCGTGAAGGCTAATGGCTCGGGGTGGCGGGCGGCTTGTGCTAAGTCAAGCGTGGCGAACAAACGGCAAGGGGCATGCGTGAGGGGTTGATCGAGGTGGAATTTGCGGCGGCTACGCCAACAAAAAAGGGCCCATCGGCCCCCAGGAACTCACACATCAATCACGTGCATCGAATCGTGCGCAGTCCGCCGCACGACGCTCGTTGTTGCGTGGCATCTTCTAGCGGCCGGCGCCGGGCCGCTCCCAAGGCGGCCGACTGGCCTGCAGTGAAACGCCCCTCACCCCAACCCTCTCCCCGCAAGCGGGGCGAGGGAGCCCACTCCGAGGGGTTGGAGGTTTCGGCTGCAAAAGGCGCGACGCTGCCTACACGGCAGCCACCGCCCTACCGGACGCCTTTTGCAGACGCGCGGGACGCGTGCTCCCGCAAAGCCACATGCATATCCCAAGCGACCTGCAGGTGCATCCAGAACATCGGCTCGTTGCCGAAGTACAGCGCGAGGCGCACCGCGGTGTCGGGCGTGATGCCGCGCTTGCCGTTGATGAGCTCGTTCACGCGCCGGCGCGAGATGCCGAGCGCGTGCGCGAGCTCCGTCTGGTTGATCGCGAGGGGCTTCAGGTACCGCGTCTCGAGGAAGTCCCCGGGACGCGGCGGGCGCCGCGACGGGATGCGCAAGCCGCCCACCCGGCGCCGCGCCGGCGTAGCGCCGGACGCCGCGACGCGTGGGGTCTCGGGCAGCGCGTCGCGTGCGTTCACGCGTGGGGCTCCTTCTTCCACGACCGGATGCCGCTGATCATCGTGCCGACGACCGATTCACCGCTCATGATGTCCTCGCGGAACACCATGTACATGTGGATCACCGCGAACAGCACGAGGTACCACATCGCGAGGTGGTGATAGGTGCGCACCGCCTGCGGGTCGCCGAAGAGCACGAACACCCAGCCCATCAGGTTCATCGGCGTCGTGCCCCAGCCCCACTGCTCGGCGTAGAGCGCGAACCCGGTGACGATGATGAAGATCGTGCCGAGCACGTACATCGCGAACATCGCGATCTGCGCCAGCGGGTTGTGGCCCACCCAGAGGTCCGATTCCTTCTTCAGGAACAGGTAGTAGCCCATCTGGCTGAAGAGGCCCTTCCACCAGCTGCCGTTCCACACCGGCGGGAAGAAGATCGCCCGCGCCGAGTGGTTGCCCACGATCGCCCAGTACACGCGGACGAGGAACATCACCGCGAAGATCATGCCCGCGATGAAGTGGATCATCCGGATGTAGCCGAACAGGTAGTGGAACGTCGCCTCGCCGCCGATCGCCGGCAGCGGGGCACCGATGAGGTAGCCCGTGCCGACGAGCACGAAGAAGGCCACCATCATCACCCAGTGCCACAGGCGAACCGGTGCCTCGTAGACGTAGACGTCTTCCAGCGGGCCCGCGAGGACCTGGCCGGAGACAGGATTGACTCTCATGGCTTCACGCTCCGTGGTCGACTAGCGCACCTTGACCGAGACCAGCTCCTCGCCCTCCGGCCCCATGACGTGCGTGGCGCACGCGAGGCACGGGTCGAAGCTGTGGATCGTCCGCAGGATCTCGAGCGGCTGCTTGGGATCGGCCATCGGCGTGTTGAGCAGCGAGGCCTCGTACGCGCCGATCTGGTTCTTCGCGTCGCGCGGTCCCGCGTTCCACGTGGTGGGCACCACGCACTGGTAGTTGTCGATCTTGGTGTCCTTGATCTTCACCCAGTGCGCGAGCGCGCCGCGCGGCGCCTCGACCGGCGCGACGCCCTTGGCTTCCTTCGGCCAGGTCGCCGGCTCCCACTTGTCGATGTTGGCCGTCGTGAGGTCGCCCGCCTTGATGTTGGCGATGAGCTGGTCGTAGAAATAGCGCATCTTGTGCGCGGCCCACTGGCACTCTAGCCCGCGCGCGGCCGTGCGGCCAAGCGTGGAGAAGAGCGCGGTGACCGGCACGTCGAGCGCCTTCAGCACGCCGTTGACCTGCTCGGCGATCTCCTTGTTGCCGCGGGCGTACGCCACGAGGTAGCGCGCGAGCGGGCCGACCTCGACCGGGTTGCCCTTCCAGCGCGGCGACTTCACCCACGAGTACTTGGCCGACTCGTCCAGGTTCTCGATGTTGGTCCGCGTGCCCTTGGTGCCCGGGCCCAGGACGAACTCGGGATCGGTCACGCCGTCGAACGGATGCAGGCCCTTCGCCGGGTCGCCCTTGTACCAGCTGTGCGCGACCCATTCCTGCACCTGGTCGGGTGCCTTCAGGTCGACGTCCTGCACCTTCTTGAGGTCACCGCCGATGATCACGCCCTGCGGCAGCAGCATGCTGCTGTTGCTGTAGTCGTTCGGGATGTCGGGGAAGTCGCCGTACGCCATCACGTTCTGGCTGGCGAGCCCGCCGCCGTACTTCGCCCACTCCTTGTAGTAGCCGGCGATCGCGAGCAGGTCCGGGATGTACACCTGGTCGACGAACTCGATGGTCCGGTCGCAGATGTCCTTCACCATGTTGAGGTTGACCATGTTCACCGCGCCCACGGCACCGGTGCCGTCGACGTTGATCGGCGACGGCACGCCGCCCACCAGCCAGTTCGGGTGCGGGTTCTTGCCGCCGAAGATCGTCTGGATCTTCACGATCTCCTTCTGGAAGTCGAGCGCCTCGAGGTAGTGCGTCACCGCGAGGAGGTTCACCTCCGGCGGCAGCTTGTACGCCGCGTTGCCCCAGTAGCCGTTGGAGAAGATGCCGAGCTGGCCGCTCTCGACGAACTTCTTCAGGCGGCTCTGCACCTCGCGGAAGTACGCGGGCGAGCTCATCGGCCACGGCGAGATCGACTTCTGGATCTCGCTCGTGCGGTTCGGGTCCGCCTTCAGCGCCGACACCACGTCCACCCAGTCGAGCGCGTGCAGGTGGTAGAAGTGCACGAGGTGGTCCTGCGCGTACAGCGTCGCGTGCATCAGGTTGCGGATGATGTTCGCGTTCTTGGGGATCTTGATCCCGAGCGCGTCCTCCACCGAGCGCACCGACGCCAGCGCGTGCACGCCCGTGCACACGCCGCAGATGCGCTCCACGAACGCCCACGCGTCGCGCGGGTCGCGGCCCTTCAGGATCACTTCCAGCCCGCGCCACATCGTCCCCGTCGACACCGCGTTGCGGATGACGTTGCTCTTGTCGACGTTGACCTCGATGCGGAGGTGGCCCTCGATGCGGGTGATCGGGTCGACGACGATGCGCTGGCCCGAGTTGTCGAGGGTGAAGCCTTGTGTCTCGATGATCGCCATGATTATTTCTCCGCCTCCGCCACCTTGTCGTTACGTGTCTTGCTGCGCGCCTGCTTGATCGCGCTGACCGCCGCATGCGCGACGATCGCGGCACCGGCCACGCCGAGCGCCGTGAGGCCGATCTGGTCGGCGGTGCCTTCGATGCCGGAGAGGCCCGGCGGACGAATCGTGGTCAGGTGGTCGTAGAACGAGCCCTTGTCCCAGAAGGCGTCCTCGGAGCAGCCGATGCACGGATGGCCCGACTGGATCGGGAACGAGAGGCCCTCGTTCCAGCGGATCGACGAGCACGCGTTGTACGTGACCGGCCCCTTGCAGCCCACCTTGTACAGGCAGTAGCCCATGCGCGCGCCGGCGTCGTCGAAGCTCTCGACGAACTGGCCCGCATCGAAGTGCGGCCGGCGATAGCACTTGTCGTGGATTCGCTGGCTGTAGAACATCTTCGGCCTGCCCTGCGAATCGAGGTCCGGCAGGCGGTCGAACGTGAGGATGTACGTCACCACGCCCGTCATCACCTCGGCGATGGGCGGGCAGCCCGGCACCTTGATGATCGGCTTGTCGGTGATGACCTTGTGCACCGGCACCGCGGTGGTCGGGTTCGGTTTCGCGGCCTGCACGCAGCCCCACGATGCGCACGAGCCCCACGACACGATCGCCTTCGCGTCCTTCGCGACGTGGCGCAGCTTCTCGACGAACGGCTTGCCGCCCGGGATGCAGTAGGTGCCGTCGTTGCCGAGCGGCGGGTTGCCTTCCACCGCGAGGATGTAGTTGCCCTTGTACTTCTTGATCGTCTCTTCGAGCGCCGCCTCGGCCTGGTAGCCGGCCGCGGCCATCAGCGTGTCGTCGTAGTCGAGCGAGATCATCGACAGCACGACGTCCTTGGCGAGCGGGTGCGCGGAGCGGATGAACGACTCGGTGCAGCACGTGCACTCGAGGCCGTGCAGCCAGATCACGGGCGTGCGCGGTTTGGTCTGCATGGCCTGCGCGATCTGCTGCGCGCCGGCTTCACCGAGGCCCAGCGAGGCGGCGGTGAGGCTGCAGAACTTGAGGAAGCTGCGCCGCGAGATCCCCTGCCGACGCATCAGTTGGTAATAGGTTTCGGTCATCACATCCTCCGGCGCATCGCCGCAAGCATTGGACACGTTCACGTTCGATCGCTGCGACACCGTCGCATTGGCGCCATTGGGCGCGCATTCGCGCAGGGGCAAATTGATGGAAGTCAAACGGATGCAAGGCGTTGTTGTGCAAGGGATCGCCGGCGTCGCAATGTAACCGTGAGGGTTACAGCGGGCAGCGCCGCGCGCGGCCCATTGCAGCGCGCCGATGACGCAGGTCAACGAGTGCGCGGCGCGCGCGGCGCACGATGGACGCCTGGGCGTCGTGCGCCTGCCGCGCGGCCTGCCGCACGCGCCCGCCAGGAGTGCCGAGCGTGACGCGCACGCACGAGGTGCCGGGTTCCGCGAACGCCGTCGAGGCGGCCATCGTGCGCGTGCTCGCGGCGGAGACGGCGGCGCGCGAGGCGGTGGCGCAGGCCACGGCGGCCGCGGCGGCGCGCGACGAGGCCACGCGCGGCGCGATCCGCAGGCTCGGCCAGCGCACGCAGGTGCGCATCGCCGCGGTCCGCGCGCGCTTCGCGCGCAGCGTCGCCGCGGACGTCGCGGCGCTCGACGCCGAATGCCTGCGCATCGCGCAGCCTTCCCCCCTGACCGCTGGCGAGCTCGCCGCGCTCGACGCCGCATTGACGGCGCTCGCGGCGGAGCTGTGCGAGAGCCGCGGAGGGTGACCGCATGCCCGCGCCGGCCCGCGCCAACGCCAGCGGCAGCCTCGAGCTCGCGCATGCCCGCCTGTGCGCGCGCTTCGGCGAGCGCGCCGACGAGGCGGTGTGGCGGCGCATCGAGGTCGTGCGCGACGTGGCGGGCGTGCTCGACATCGTGCGCGCGTCGTCGCTCGCGCCGTACGTAACGGGCATCGGGCCGGAGATCGAGGCCCACGCGCTCGAGACGGCCGCGCGCCGCCACTGGCGCGCGCTGGTGCACGAGGTCGCGGGCTGGATGCCGCCGCCGTGGCAGCCCGCCGTGCGCTGGTGCGCGGTGCTGGTCGACCTGCCGGCCTTGGCCGCGCTCGGCCGCAGGGAGCCGCTGCCTGCGTGGCTCGCCGACGACCCGCTGCTGCGCGGGCTCGCCGGCAGCGAGCAGGCGCTGGTCGATCGCGACTGCAGCGCGCTGCTGCGGGCCGGCGGCGGCGACGCCGCGCGCCTGCAGGCCGCGTGGCGCGCGCAGTGGCTCGCGCGGCTGCCGGAGCCGCTGCCCGCCCATCCGCTGCTGCAGCGGCTCGTGCACATGCTGGACGAGCACGCGCATCGCTTCGCGCGTGCGCATCCGGCCGACGCGTGGCCGCTGCGCCGCGGCCTCGCCGCGCGCGTGATCCTGCTGTTCCGCCGCGCGGGCGACGATCCCGCGCAGGCGTTCGCCTTCCTGACCCTGGCGGCGCTCGACTACGAGCGGCTGCGCGGCGAGCTCGTGCCGCGGGCGCTCTTCCCGCAGCGCACGCTCGCCGCATGATCCGGCCCCGCCCCGCGCGCTGGTTCGCGATCCTCGCCGCCCGCGACGACGCGGCGCTCGCGCTGGAGGCGCTGGCGCGCACGGGCGCGGTGGAGCTCGAAGCCGCGGGCGCGACAACGTTGCCGGAGACGTGGGTGGAGTTGCGGCCGCGCGTCGCGCGCTTCGTCGAGCTCTCGCTGCGCTACCGCGCGTACTGGCCCGGCGACCACCTGGTGCCCTCGCCGTTTCCGGAGACGCCGGCGCGCACGCTCGACCGGTGCCTCGCGACCGTGGGCGCGTGGGCCGAGGCCGCCGAGCCGATCATCCGCAGCCTGCAGGCCGGCGCGGCGGAGGCGGAGGAGCTCGCGCGCTGGCGTTGCGTGTTCGAGGCGCTCGCGCAGACCACGATCGACCTCGCGCAAAGCGCCGCCGCCGGCCCGCTCGTGCGCATGCAGCTCTTCGTGCTGCCGTCGGCCACGCCGCCCGCGCTGCCGCCGAAGCTGCTGCTGCATGAGTTCGTCGCCGAGGGGCTGTTGTACGCGCTGGCGCTCGGCACGCCCGACGAGCTCGCGCAGCTCGCGCAACAGGCGGTGGCGGCGAAGGGCCGCGCGTTCGACGTGCCGACCTGGCTCGCCACCGGCATGACCGAGAATCTCGCGCGCTGCGAGCAGAGGCTAGCGCGCGTCGAAGGGCAGCAGCGCGACCTGCGCGCGGCGCTGTCCGCGCTGCACGGGCAGCACGGCCTGCGCGAGGCGCTCGCCAACGCGTGGCGCCTCACGTGGGTGCTCGACAACGTGCACGCGCTCGAGGCCGACGACCTCCTGTGCTGGATCACCGGCTGGACGAGCGACCTCGCCGGCACGCGCCTCGCGCAGGCGATCGAGGCGTCCGGCGCGCGCGCGATCGTCCACTTCCCGCCCGCGCCGGCGGGCGCGCGGCCGCCGCTGCTGCTCGCCAATCCCGCGTGGGCGCGTCCGTTCGAGGTGTTCAGCCGCGCGCTCGGCATGCCGTCGCGCAACGAGGCCGACCCGAGCGCGCTGCTCGCGATCGCCGTGCCGCTCATGTTCGGCTACATGTTCGGCGACGTGGGCCAGGGACTCGTCATCGCGGCCGGCGGCTTCCTGCTGCGCAAGCGGTACGCGCTCGCGCGGCTCTTCGTCGCCGGCGGCCTCGCGGCGACGCTGTTCGGCTTCCTGTTCGGCAGCGTGTTCAGCCTGCACGTGCTCACGCCGTGGTGGCTCGCGCCGCTGTCCGATCCGCTGACCGTGCTGTGGGTGCCGCTGGTGGGCGGCGGCGTGCTGATGACGATCGGGCTCGTGCTGCGTGCGATCGAGGCGCACTGGCGCGGCGACTTCGCGGTGTGGCTCGCCACCGATGCGGGCCTCATCGCCGTCTATCTCGGCCTCCTCGTGTGCGTGCCGTGGCCGCCGGGCCTCGTCGTCGCGGCGGTCGGCGCGCTCGTCTACGTCGGCGGGCACGTGCTCCACGCCCGCGGGCTCGGCGTGGCGCTGCCCGCGCTGGGCGAGCTCGCCGAGCGGACGATGCAAATCCTCATCAACACGCTGTCGTTCGCGCGCGTCGGCGCCTTCGCGCTTGCGCACGCCGGGCTGTCGTCGGCGATCGTCGCGCTGATGACGGCCGCGGACAGCGCGGTGGCCGCCGCGCTCGTGCTCGTCGTCGGCAACGTCGTGGTGATCGTGCTCGAGGGCCTCGTGGTGTCGATCCAGACCACGCGCCTCGTGCTCTTCGAGTTCTTCACGCGGTTCCTGGTCGCCGAGGGCCGCGCGTTCCGGCCGCTGCCGCCGCCTCCGTCCACCCTGCAGGAGATCCCCACATGAAGCCGCCCGCGAAATTCGTCACGGCCCTCCTCGTCGTCACGCTGGCGTGGGCGCTCGCCGGCACCGTGCTTCTCCTCGCGGTGCCGGGCGCGCTGGCCGCCGCACCCGCGTCGACGCCGTCGGCGCTGCCGGAAGGCGCGTGGGGGCTGGGGCTCACCGCCGCCGCGCTCGCGACGGCGCTTGCCGCGCTCGGCGCGGGCTTCGCGGTCGGCAAGGTGGGAACGGCCGCCGTCGGCGCGCTCGCGGAGAAGCCGGAGCTCTTCGGGCGCCTGCTGATCTTCGTCGGCCTCGCGGAAGGCATCGCGATCTACGGGCTCATCGTGTCGATCCTGATCCTCAACCGGCTGGCCTGACGCGATGGCCGCTCCGATCTTCCTCGGCGACGACGTGGCGGCGGCCGGCTTCCGCCTCGCGGGCGCGACGGTGCGCATGCCGCGGCCCGGCGACGAGACCGCGGCCTTCGCCGCCGCGCGCCGCGAGGCGGGGCTGGTGCTGGTCGCCGCCGACGTCGCCGCGCGCATCGACCCGGCGACGCTGCGCGCGGCGCAGGCGGCGCTCACGCCGCTCGTCGCGATCGTCCCCGACGTGCACGACGCCGTCGCGCCGCCCGACCTCGCCGCGCGGCTGCGCGCGCAACTGGGATTCGAGGCGTGACGCTCGAGCGCCGCATGCAGGCCCTCCTCGACCTCATCGAGGACGATCGCGCCACGCGCTGCGGCCGCATCGCGTCCGACGCGCAGGGTCGCGCGCAAGCGGCGCTCGCGGATGCCCATCGCAAGGCGCGCGACGACGTGCGCGCGGCGTTCGCGGAAGAGCGCCGGCGCGCGGCCGACACGCTCGCCGGCGCGCGGGCCCGCCTCGCGACGCAGCGGCGGCACGCCGAGCAGCGGCGCGCCGCCGCGCTGCTCGACGCGGGCCTCGCGCAACTGCCCGATGCACTCGCGCGCCACTGGCGCGACGACGAGGCGCGCGCGCGCTGGATCGACGCCATCGTCGCGCGTTGCGTGGAGGTGCTGCCGCCGACGACGTGGCAGGTCGCGCATCCCGGCGACTGGCCCGCGCACGAGAGGCGTGCGCTCGCGGACCGCATTGCCGGCACGATCGCAGCCGCGCCGCAGCTCGTGCCCGATCCGCGCATCGTGGCCGGCCTGCGCGTCGCCGCCGGCGGCATCGTGGTCGACGGCACCGACGCCGGCCTCGCCGGCGACCGCGCGAGCGTGGGCGCACGCCTGCTCGGCCTCCTCGAAACCCTGCGCCCCGACGCAGCGCGCGATGGCTAGGGCGCACATCCGCTGGATCAGCGGGCCGGTGCTGCGCGCACGCGCGACCGGGCCGTTCGCGCTGCGCGAGGCCGTGCGCATCGGCCCGCAGGCGCTGCTGGGCGAGGTCGTGCGGCTCGCCGGCGACGACGTGATCGTGCAGGTGTACGAGGACACGACCGGCCTGCGGCCCGGCGCGGAGGTCGTCGGCGACGGCACGCCGCTCGCGATCCCGCTCGGCCCCGGCCTGCTCGGCAACATCTTCGACGGCCTGCTGCGGCCGCTGTCGAACACCGGCGATCACGTCGCCCCCGGCATGCGGCGGGCGGCGCCGGGGCTGTTCGAATTCACGCCGTCGCTGCGTGCGGGCGACAGCGTGAGCGGCGGTGCCATCGTGGGCGACGTGGTGGGCACGTCCGGACGCGCGCAGCGCTGCCTCGTGCCGCCGACGCTCCCGGGCACGGTGGCGACGATCGTGCCGTCCGGCACTTATGCGGAGGACGCGCCGCTCCTCACGCTGCGCGATGCGCGAGGGCAGCTGCATCCGGTCGCGATGGTGCACGCATGGCCCGTGCGCGAGCCGCGGCCCGTGCGTGCACGCCTGCCTGCAACTGCGCCGCTCGTGACCGGGCAGCGCATCCTCGACAGCCTGTTCCCGGTGGCGAAGGGCGGCAAGGCCGCGATCCCCGGCGGCTTCGGCACCGGCAAGACGGTGCTGCTCGAGGCGCTCGCCAAGGGCTGCGACGCCGACGTCATCGTGTACTTGGGCTGCGGCGAGCGCGGCAACGAGCTGGCCGGCGTGCTCGAGGAATTCCCGACGCTCACCGATCCCGCGAGCGGCCGGCCGCTGATGGAGCGCACGGTCATCATCGCCAACACGTCGAACATGCCGGTCGCCGCGCGCGAGGCGTCGATCTACAGCGCGGTGACGGTGGCCGAGTACTTCCGCGACCAGGGCCTCGCGGTGGCGCTGATGGCGGACTCGACGAGTCGCTGGGCGGAGGCGCTGCGCGAGGTGTCGGGACGCTTCGGCGAGTTGCCCGGCGAAGGCGGCTATCCCGCCTATCTCTCGTCGCGGCTCGCGGACTTCTACGAGCGCGCGGCGATCGTCGACACCCTGGGCGGCGATACCGGCTCGGTCACGGTGATCGGCGCGATCAGCCCGCCGTCGGGCGACTTCTCCGAGCCGGTCACGAGCCACACCAAGCGCTACGTGAAGGCGTACTGGACGCTCGACGTGAAGCGGGCGCAGGCGCGCTTCTACCCGGCCGTGCATCCGCTGCAGTCGTACGCGGAGGACGCGCAGACGTTCGTGCCGTGGTGGGCGGAGCACGGCGCCGCCGAGTGGTGGAAGCTGCGCCGGCGCTTCCTCACGCTGCTCGACGAGCAGGCGCACCTGGAGCGCATGGCGCGCATCATCGGCAAGGACGCGCTGCCGGTGCGCCAGCAGATGACGCTCTTCTGCGCCGACCTCGTCAACGACGCGTTCCTGCGCCAGTCGGCGTTCTCGCCGGTCGATCGCGTGTGCTCGCCGGCACGGCAGGCGCTGATGATGCGGCTGCTGGCGAAGGTGGTGGACGCGGCCGAGGCGGCGGTGGACGCGGGCGTGCATCCCGACGACCTGCGCGCCCTGCCCTCGCTGCGCGCGCTGATCCGCATGGGCGAGGAGATCGGCGACGACGCGCTCGCGCGCTTCCACGACCTCGAGGCGCGGCTCGACCGCGAGCTCGCGGCGGTCGTGCGGCAGGAAGGAGCCGCGCATGCGGCTGTCGGTTGAAGGCGCGGCGGCGCGCCTCGAGGGACCGCTCCTGTTCCTGCGGCGCACGCTCGACGTCGGCCTGCACGATGCGGTCGAGGTCGACGGCGGCGACAGGCGCGCACGGTTGGGGCGCGTCGCGGCGATCGACGACGACGTGATGACGATCGAGGTGCTGGAGTCGACGTCGGGTTTGGGGCTCGCGGGCACGGTGGTGCGCTTTCTGGGGGAACCTTTGACCTTCGGTCTTTCCCCAGGAATCCTCGGCCGCGTGTTCAACGGCGTGGGCCAGGTGATCGACGGCGGGCCGCCGATCGCGGTGCGCGAGCGCGCGCGCATCGAGGGGCTGCCGATCAATCCGCAGGCGCGCGCCGGCCCGCGCGACTTCATCGAGACCGGCGTCACTGCGCTCGACCTCATGAACAGCCTCGTGCGCGGGCAGAAGCTGCCGATCTTCTCCGGCGGCGGGCTGCCGCACGATCGGCTCGCCGTGGAGATCGCGCGCCACGCGCGCCTGCGCAATGCGCGCGCCGGCGACGACTTCGCGATCGTGTTCGCCGGCATCGGCGTGCCCTACGACAGCGCGGAGTTCTTCCGCCGCAGCTTGGAGCAGAGCGGCGCGCTCGAGCGCACCGCGCTGTTCCTCAACCTCGCGAGCGACTCGTCGACGCAGCGGCTGCTCACACCGCGCTTCGCGCTCACCGCGGCCGAGTACCTCGCGTTCGTCGAGGGCAAGCACGTGCTCGCGATCCTCACCGACATGACCAACTACGCGGAGGCGCTGCGCGAGGTCAGCTCGTCGAAGGGCGAGATCCCCAGCCGCAAGGGATTCCCGGGCTACCTCTACTCGGATCTCGCGTCGCTGTTCGAGCGCGCGGGCGTGATTCGCGGGCGTCCGGGCACGCTCACGCAACTGTCGATCGTCACGATGCCCGCCGACGACATCGGGCACCCGATTCCCGATCTCACCGGCTACATCACCGAGGGCCAGATCGTGCTCTCGCGCGACCTCGACCGGCGCTCGGTGTATCCGCCGATCGACGTGCTGCCGTCGCTGTCGCGCCTCATGAAGGACGGCACCGGCGGGCACTACACGCACCCGGATCATCCGGCGCTCGCGAGCCAGCTCTACGCGGCGTACGCGCGTGCCGTGCAGGCGCGCGTGCTCGCGAGCGTGGTCGGCGAGGAGGGGCTCGCGACGACGGACAAGCAGTACCTCGCGTTCGGTACTCGCTTCGAGGGGGAGTTCATCAACCAGGGCGCGGCGCGCACGCTGGAGCAGAGCATGGAGGCGGGATGGACGCTGCTGCACGATCTTGCGCCGGCGGAGCTCACGCGGTTGTCGGATGCGCAGATTGCGGAGCATTTGCGTGGGACGTGACGATCGTTCCCCTCACCCCAACCCTCTCCCCGCAAGCGGGGCGAGGGAGCCTTTGTGGCTGCGTTGCGCGGGCTTCCCGATCCAGCCACAAAAGCTCCCTCTCCCCGCTCGCGGGGAGAGGGCTGGGGTGAGGGGCAAGCCCTTCGCGAAATAGCATGCCCGACACCACCCCCACCCGCGCCGTCGCCCTCGAGCTGAAGGACGAGCGCCGCGCCATGCGCGACGGTTACGTCTTCCTCGACGAGAAGTGCCTGCTGTTGGCCGGCGAGATCCTGCGCGAGCTCGAGCGCTACGCGGCGCTCTCGCGCGCCGTGCAGGACGCGCACGACGCCGCCGTCCGCGCGCTGCACGCCGCCCTCGCGCGGCACGGATCCGCAGGGCTCGCGGTGTACCCGCGCGGCGACCTGCGCGCAGGCTCGATCGCCGTCAACGCGCGCGCCGTGATGGGCGTGCGCCTGCAGGACGCCGAGTGGCACGGCGGCGCGGGCCATCACGCCGATGCCGTCAATCCGTCCCCCGAAGCCGAGGCCTGCGCCGCCGCGTACATCGCACTGATCGCCGCCGCCGCACCGCTCGCCGCAGTGACCGGCAACCTCGAGCGCCTGTCCGCCGAGTACCAGCGCGCGGTGCGCCGTGCGCGCGCGCTGCAGGACGTGCTGCTGCCCGAGCTCGACCGCACGCTGTGGGAAGTGGAGACCCGCTTGGAGGAGCTCGAGCAGGAAGAGGCGATCGCGATGCGGCGGCGGTAAGCCAAGGTGCAGGCGCGCGGGCGCTGCCGCGCGTTGCATGCCTGCCCGATCGTTGCGATGATTGACGCCGTTGCCCGGACCGCATGCGCCCATGCCTGGCTTGCCCGCAGTCGCCGATCCCGCCGACGGACCGGCGTTCGTCGCGATATCCGATCGAACGATCCTGCGCGTGATCGCTGCCTACGCGGCGGCGTTCGTCGCGTTCGGCCTCGCCATCGACGGGCCTTTCGCCGTCGCGCACGGCCTGCGCGAGATCCTGACCACACGCGACGCGCTGCTCACCGATTATTTCGGCATCGGCGGCATCGGCGCCGGTTGCGTCAACGCGGGACTCCTCACGCTCGCGGCATGCCTCGTGTATCACCGCGCCGGCTCGCGGATGACCGGCTCCACGGTCGCGTGCCTGTGGCTGGTGCTGGGCTTCGGCCTCTTCGGCAAGAACCTCCTCAACGTCTGGTCGATCGTCGCCGGCGTCGCGCTCTACGCGCGGCTGCGCGAGGAGCTGTTCTCGGCGCACGTCAACACCGCGTTCTTCGGCGCGGCGCTCGCGCCGGTGTTCACGGAAATCCTGTTCAGCACGTCGCTCTCGCCCGCGCACAGCGTGCCGCTCGCGATCGTGACGAGCCTCGTCATCGGCTTCATCCTCGCGCCGGCGGCCGCCCAGCTCTTCAAGGCGCACATGGGATTCAGCCTCTACAACATGGGCTTCACCGCGGGGATCGTGGGAACCCTGGTCGTCGCCACCTACAAGTCGTACGGCTTCGTGCCCGACCCGGTCATGATCTGGACGACGGGCAACAACGTCGTGCTCGGCAGCTTCATGGCCGCCCTGCTCGCGTCGATGGTGGCGCTCGGCTGGTATTTCGATCGCCGCGTGTTCGCGCAGTGGCGGCAGATCCTGCGCCTGCCGGGCCAGGCGCCGACCGATTTCATCGAGCGCGCGGGATTCGGCGCGACGCTCGTGAACATGGGCCTCACCGGCGCCGTGGGCGTGGCCTACGTGCTCGCGGTGGGCAGCGATCTCAACGGGCCGGTGATCGGCGCGATCTTGACCATCGTCGGCTTCGCCGCGTTCGGCAAGCATCCGCGCAACGTCATTCCGATCATGCTGGGCGTGTTCCTGGCCGGCATCCTGAAGCCCTGGAGTCCCGCCGATCCCTCGATCGTGCTGGCCGCGCTCTTTGGCACGACGCTGGCGCCGATCGCGGGCCGCTTCGGGTGGCACTGGGGCATCGTCGCCGGCGTGCTGCACGCGTCTGCGGCGACCAGCGTCGGCTGGCTGCACGCCGGCCTCAACCTCTACAACAACGGATTCGCCGCGGGCCTCGTCGCGGCCGTGCTGATGCCGGTGATCGTCGCGGTGGCCGGACGGAAGGAATCGGACGCGGCCACGTCCGGCGAGACGAAGCCCTAGCGCCAAGGGTCAGATACCGCATGCGCGAGGGGTCAGATACCGCATGCACGAAAACCGGGACGAAGACAGGCGCCCGCTAGCGGTGTCTGACCCCGGGGTATAGGCACGGTGCCTGAGATCTCTGCCTGAGCTTAGGGGTCTGACCCTTAAACTTAGGGGTCTGACCCTTAAGCTGAGGGGTCTGACCCCTTTAGTCCCGGCAAGAGGAATAGCCACGACGCCAGGATGAACGGCGCCGTCAGCGCCGGTATCCCGAGCGGCGCCAGCGCCACATTGCACGCGAGCTGCGCGAACACCGTGAACGCGGTGCCGAGCGCCGCGTACGCCACCACCCGCGCCCCCGGCGCATGGAAGACGGTGGCGAGCGCGATGGCGGTGAGCACGGGACTGAACCCGAGCAGTCCGCCCGTGACGAGCTCGCTCTCGGCGCCCAGCGCGCGCGCCACCAGCACCGCGAGAACGGCGCCGGCGAGCGCGGCCACCGCGGCGGCAATGGAGTTCACGGCAAGGCCCGCGAGCAGCAGCAGCGCGGCCACCGCGCTGCCCTTCAGGAATACCTGCGAGATGCTGCGCACGACGCCCTGCGCGAAATCGCCGAGCGAGAGACGCGTCGCGGCGACGGACTCGATCGGCGTGGCGAGCGCCGCGTCCGGCAGCGCGGTGCCCGCGAGGCCGCCCAGCGCGTGGGTCGCGAGCAGCAGGATCCACGTCACCAATACGAACGGCGCGGTCAGCGCCGCGACACCGTAGGGCTTGAGCGCATTCGCCGTGGCGAGCGTCGCGACGACCGAGACCGCCGCGCCGAGCGCGACGTACGCCCACAGCCACGGCGAGGGCGCGATGAACGTCGCGAGCGCCGCCCCGACCAGCACGCCGTTGTAGCCGTAGAGCCCCGCGCGCAGCGCGGCTGCATCGACGCGCAGCCACATCGCGGTCAGCGTCGCGACGATCACGGCGAGCACCGCAGCACCGAACACGGCCGGCACTCCGCCCGCGTACGATCCCCACGCGACCGCGGCGAGGAACAGCGCGCCGCTCGCCGGATTGTCCTGGAACATCACCTGCCCGACGCCGCGCAGGCTGGTGTCGACGAAGCGCAGCGCCGGCGCCGCCGCGCAGCGCGCCTCCCATCCCTCGAGCCATTGCTTCATCGCGTCTCCCCGGAAACCCGCTCGTGCGTCGCACTATCGCCAGAGATACGGCGGCGGAATCGCGGCGCCGGTGATCTCCTCGCGCGCCACCTGCCAGAACTCGCGCACCATCGCACGCACCGGCTCCGTCTCGCGGCCCGCGACCTTGTACACGATCCCCGCATCGTTGGGCAGCCGGCACGCGCCGAACGCGAGCCCGCGCGCGCGGTCGACGTCGGCGGCGATCCGCGCCGCGACCCGCGCCGCCATCGCCGGCGGCGTGCAGAGCACGACGTTGGCGAGCACGTCGTAATCGTCCATCACGCCGGTCTGCCGCACGGCGTAGCGCGCCGGCTCGACGTGCAGCCGCTCCTCGAACAGGAGCGTGCCGTCGGGACGCCGCGCCGAAGTCGCGAGCGACAGCAGCGTCGCGCCGAACGCCTCCTCCGGGTGGTGGTGCTTGCGCCCCGACTGCACGATCTCGCTGCACAACAGCGATGCCTCGGCGTCGACCACGATGCGCGTGTCGCTCGCATAGCGCGCGCCGCGGTGCGGGATCAGCGGATCGGGCAGGTACTCGAGGTACGCGCCGCGCGCAAGCTCGAGCGACGTCCGCTGCACGGCGTAGTTCGCGTCCATCGCGTGGATCTTGGTCGCCGACTGCGTCGTGACGTGCGCGCGCGCGTCGGGGCCGAGCGTGATCGCGAGCTCGAGGCGATCGCCCTGCAGCACCGTCCCCGTCGTGGTGATCGTGAACAGCCACGCCATGTCGGGCAGCGCCTCGTCGCAATGCAGGGCGCGCTGCGCGAGGCAGGGCACGCGGGTGTCGACGCCGGCCAGCACCGTGCGCCCATCGCGCCGCGCGAACTGCAACCGCAGGTGCCCCGCCTTGCCGACGGCGCCGCTCGCCATCTGCGGCGGCTCGTCCGCATAGGCGGCGAACCCCGGCGGCACGGGCGCCGGCGCGGCCGTCTCCGCGGAAGCGCGGACCTGGTCGCGTGCCACGGCGTTCAGCCGGCGGGCTGCCCGCCCGGCAGCTTGAGGTCGAACAACAGGTCCTGGCGGATCAGCGCGACGAGCTCCGGAATGCCCTCGCCGGTGCGGCAGTTGGTGAACAGGAACGGCTTGTCGCCGCGCATGAGCCGCGAGTCGCGGTCCATCACCTCGAGGCTCGCGCCGACGTACGGCGCGAGGTCGGTCTTGTTGATCACGAGGATGTCCGACTGCGTGATGCCGGGCCCGTTCTTGCGCGGGATCTTGTCGCCCGCGGCGACGTCGATGACGTAGATGAAGAAGTCGACCAGCGCCGGCGAGAACGTGAGCGTGAGGTTGTCGCCGCCGCTCTCGATCAGGACCACGTCGCCGTCGGGAAACCGCGCCTCCATGTCCTCGACCGCGGCCAAGTTCATGCTCGGGTCCTCGCGCACGGCCGTGTGGGGGCAGGCGCCCGTCTCGACGCCGAGAATCCGCTCCTCGAGCAGGATGCCCTTCAGCGTGCGCTGCACGTGCTTCGCATCCTCGGTGGTCACCACGTCGTTGGTGATGATGAGCACCTTGATGCCCATCTCGAGCAGCCGCGGCGTGATTGCCTCGACGATGGCGGTCTTGCCGGAGCCGACGGGCCCGCCGATGCCGATGCGCGTGATCTTCTTGGCCATGTTTCGAACCTACCTCAAATTTGCCAGACGGACCGGCTTCGATGTTGGCAATCGTCGTTCCCGCGAAAGCTTGCCCTCGAGTGTTCGAGTCGGGGGCGGGAACCCAGTGTCTTGTGCCGCTTGAGAATTCAACGACGCTGGATCCCCGCTTTCGCGGGGATGACGGTGGTAATGCGATGTCTTGCCGGTTCGCGAGAGGTTCCCGTCGATGTCCGTCAATTCATGAACAGCCGCACGTGCGCCTGCACGTGCACGGCCGAGAGGATGTCGGTGAGCGGCGCGAAGCCCGCCATGTCGTCGAGGCTCGCGGCGGCGGCCTGCCGGAACGCGTCGTCCACGTCCGCGCACAACGCGTAGAGCATCGGCTGCGTCTCGTGGTGACCGATGCGCATGAGCCGCAGCGCGGCGCTCAGCATCGTGGCGGCGACGCCGTACTGGTGCACGACGAACGCCTCCTGCACCGGCAGGTCCTGCGCCGCGAACGCCACCGCGAGCGCGACCGGATAGGTGCCGGGCGCCGCGCCGGACTCGACCTCTGCCTGCCACGCCGCGAGCCACGGCACGCCGGTGACCTGCGCCGCGAGAGTCGCGAGCTTGCGCCCCATGCGCGTGGACATCGTGCGCGACTCGCTCGAGAGCTTGCGGGCGAGGACCCGGCGGTCGATGGCGACGAGCGTCGCGACGTCGTGCGCGGCCGCCGCGGCGTGCGCATGCACGAGCGCGATGCCGTCGCCGCGGGCGGCCTGCGCGACCGCGGTGCGCGCGAACGCGTGCAGCGTCGCGGCGTCGTGCACCACGCCCTTCTGCACCGCCGATTCGAGGCCGTTCGAGAACGCGAAGCCGCCGATGGGCAGCGTCGAGTCGCCGAACTGCAGCATGCGCGCGAGCGTCAGCGCGCGAGCCTCCGCCGGCATCACGCGCGATGCGGATCGAGCGCGCTGCGCACCGGCGAGCTGCCGTGCGCGCGCCCGGTCTCCGGGTCGACCACCACGTAGCGGTCGTGGGTGTGCGTATGGATCGGCCCTTCGGCGCCGCCGAAGAGGCGCCGCGATTCGTGGGGCGCGAGGTACGGGACGATGTCGTCGCCGGGCACGAACTCGTAGCGGATGCCCTCGAAGCGGTGCGTGTTCATCACCGAGGCCATCACCTTGCGGTCGACCGTGAGCGGCACGAACACGCGGCTGTCCTTGACCAGCGCCGGCCAGTGCTGGTTGCCGAGCGCGTGGCCGAGCTCGATGCACGTGCGGGTGGCGACCTCGCCGCCCTCGGCGATCAGCGCGTCGAGATGGATGATCATCACGTCGCGCAAGCTGATGCGTGCCACCACCGCGCAGCGCGTCGCGTCGTCCCACAGGAGGACGTCGCCGTCGCGCAGGAACGCGCCGCGGTCGAGCGACACCGCGATCTCGCGGCCGGTCTCGGTCTTCTTGCGAAACCGGTTCTTCTGCGCCTCCCAGTGATCGAGGGCCAGCGTCTCGACCGTCGCGCCCGCGAGGCGCGCCCGCCATTCCTCGTCCCGCTCGTTGCCGGCAACCCGTTCGACGATGATCAAGGCCGGCTCGTCAGCTGAAGAAATACATCTGGTTGAGGGACACGGTCTTCTGCGGCTTCACCGTGGCGTGCCTGCCGTCGACGGTGACCGCGAACGTCTCCGGCGACACCTCGATCGTGGGCGTGCCCGAATTGCGCACCATGTCGCGCTTGCCGATGGTCCGCGTGTTCTTCACCGCGATCACCTGCCGCGCGAGGTCGAGGCGCGCGGCCACGCCGTCGTCCGCCGCGGCCTGCGAGACGAAGGTCACGCAGGTGTCCGTCGCGAGCCGGCCCATGCTGCCGAACATCGGCCGGTAATAGACCGGCTGCGGCGTGGGCAGCGACGCGTTGGGGTCGCCCATCAGCGCCCAGTTGATGACGCCGCCCTTGATGACGAGCTTGGGCTTGGCGCCGAAGAACCCCGGCTCCCACAGCACGAGGTCGGCGATCTTGCCCACCTCCACCGAGCCCAGGACATGCGAGATGCCGTGCGCGATCGCGGGGTTGATTGTGATCTTGGCGACGTAGCGCAGCACGCGGAAGTTGTCGTTGCCCGGCGCGTCTTCCGGCAGCTTGCCGCGCCCGGCCTTCATCGCATCCGCCGTCTGGATCGTGCGCAGCCAGCACTCGCCGATGCGGCCCATGGCCTGCGAATCGCTCGAGAACATCGAGATCACGCCGAGATCGTGCAGCACGTTCTCCGCCGCGATGGTCTCGGCGCGGATGCGGCTCTCGGTGAACGCCACGTCCGAGGGGATGCTCGGGCTCAGGTGGTGGCACACCATGATCATGTCGTACAGCTCGGCCTGCGAGTTCACGCCGTACGGAAGGGTGGGATTGGTCGACGCCGGCAGCACGTTCGGCAGCCCCGAGACCTTGATGATGTCCGGTGCATGCCCGCCGCCCGACCCCTCGGTGTGGAACGAGTGGATGGTGCGGCCCTCGAACGCCGCGATCGTGTCCTCGACGAATCCGGACTCGTTCAGCGTGTCCGTGTGCATGCACACCTGCACGTCCATCTCGTCGGCGACGGTGAGCGCAGAACGCAGCACCGCGGGCGTGGTGCCCCAGTCCTCGTGGCACTTGAAGCCGACCGCGCCGGCGACGACCTGCTCGACCAGCGCCGCCTTGCCGTGGCCGTGGCCCTTGGCGAGGATGCCCGCGTTGACCGGCCAGCCCTCGAACGCGCGCAGCATGTTCGCGATGTTGCGCGGACCCGGCGTCACCGTCGTGGCGTTGGAGCCGTCCGAAGGTCCGGTGCCGCCGCCGATCAGCGTCGTGGTCCCGTTGGACAGCGCCGCATACGCCTGCTGCGGGGAGATGTAGTGGATGTGCGTGTCAATGCCGGCCGCGGTCAGGATGAGGTGCGCGCCGGAGATCGCGTCGGTCGCGAGGCCGCACTCGAGGCCGGGCGTGACGCCGTCCATCGTCTGCGGGTTGCCGGCCTTGCCGATCGCGCTGATGCGGCCGTCCCGAATGCCGACGTCGGCCTTCACGACCCCGAGCACCGCGTCGATGATCGTGACGTTGGTGATCACGAGGTCGGGCGTGCCCTGCGCACGCGTGCGCTGGTTGTCCATGCCCATGCCTTCGCGCAGGCTCTTGCCGCCGCCGAAGACGATCTCGTCGCCCGAGGGCCCGCGCAGGTCGCGCTCGATCTCGACGAAGAGGCCCGTGTCGCCGAGCCGGATGCGGTCGCCGGTCGTGGGGCCGAACAGCCCGACGTATTCGTTGCGCGAGATCTTCGCCATGTGCGGAAGTCCGGGAAGTGGAGGTCGGAACTGCGCTCGCGCGCCGGGTCAGGCCTGCGAGCGAAAGCCGCGCTTCTTCGCGAGCGCGACGGACTTCGCCTTGCGCTCGGTGCCCGGCTTGCCTGCCGTCGGCCCGTCGACCAGGTTGTTGAAGCCAAAGACCGCGCGCTTGCCGCCATAGGGCACGAGCTTCACCTCGCGCTCGTCGCCGGGCTCGAAGCGCAGCGCCGTCGAGGCCGGGATGTGCAGGTGCTGCCCGAAGGCCGATGGGCGGTCGAATTCCAGCGCCGGGTTCGCTTCGAAGAAATGAAAGTGGGAGCCCACCTGCACCGGGCGATCGCCGGTGTTGCGCACCTTGAGCGTGGTGACCGGGAGCGCGTCGTGGAATGCGACCGGGTCGCGATGGCAGACGTAGCCGCCCACGGCCACGCCCTTCACCGTCGCCGGATCGGTGGTGGCGGCAATCACGGGTCCCGCTTTCACTTCGGCCATCGGAATCTCCTTGGGCGCCGGTCGCCGGTCAGGGAATTGGGGCGTGCACCGTGACGAGGCGGCTGCCGTCGGTGAACACCGCCTCGACCTGCACGATCGGGATGAGGTCGGCGACGCCTTCCATCACGTCGTCGCGGGTGAGCGCGGCGCGCGCGTCGCTCGCCGCTTCCTCGATGGTCTTCCCGGCGCGCGCGCCGTCGAGGGCTGCCGCGGAGATGACGGCCACGGCCTCCGGATGGTTGAGCTTGATGCCCTTCGCCTTTCGCTTCAGGGCGACCTCGGCCATCATGTAGATCACCAGCTTGTCGAATTCCCGCGGCGTCAGCTGCATTGCGCTCCCCTTGCCGTCGATCGCACTGTTGCAAGGGTAGTGCCCGTGTCGCGACGCTGCAAGTACACGAAGTGGATACCGGCCGCCTGCTGCGGCCCGAATCGCCGGTCCGGGGCCGAGTGTGCTTCAATGTCGCCCCCATGGACGTCCACAAGACCGCCCTCGTCGCGCGCCCGGTCGACGCGATGTTCGACCTCATCGAGGCCGCGGAGAACTACCCGCTCTTCCTGCCGTGGTGCCAGAGCGCGACGATCCTCGAGCGCACCGACGAGATCGTCGCGGCCCGCATCGTGGTCAACTACCACGGCGTGAAATTCACGATCGTGACGCGCAACCCGAAGCGCCGGCCCGAGTGGCTGGGCGTTGACATGGAACAAGGCCCGTTCCGGCGCTTTTCCGGAAACTGGCACCTGACGCCGCTGGGGTCCGAAGGCTGCAAGGTGGAGTTCCGGCTGCACTACGATTTCGCGAGCCCGGTGCTGGCGCGCGCGGCCGGTCCCGTATTCGACCGCATCGCCAACACGATGGTGGACGCGTTCGTGGCCCGCGCGAGCACGCTGCCGGCGGCACCACCGGCACCACCGGCGCCGCCGGTGGCAACGGTGGCGCCGCCCGCGGCAGCGGAGCCGCCGCCCGCGGTGGCGCCGGAGCCTGCGGCACCCGCCGCCGACCCGACACCCGGTGAACCGCCGGCCGCATCGCCGCCCGGCAGTGGATGAGGACGACATGACCGACCTGAACAGCATCGACGCGCTGCGCACCTCCAAGCTCGGTGCGGAGCTCACCCCCGACCAGTGCCGGCTGCTGGCCGAGCGCATCAAGTTCCGCGACCTGGCCGACGGCGAAGTGCTGCTGCCCGAGGGCACGCGCGACAACCACCTCTACGTGATCGTGAACGGCGCGCTGCGCGTCGTGCGCGGCGCCGGCAGCCCCGAGGAAGTGTCGCTGTTCGTGCTCACCACCGGCGACCTGGTGGGCGAATTGTCGTTCATCGACGGCACCGAGCACTACGCGGGCCTCGTGTCGCGCGGCACGACGCGCGTGTTCTGCCTCGAGCGCGAGCAGCTCGAGGAATTGCTGAAGATCGACGCCGACGCGGTGTACCGCGTGATGCGCGCGATCCTGCGCACCGTGCACGCGATCCAGCGCCGGCTGTCGATGCAGCAGGTCGAGCTCACGAACTACATCTACAAGCAGCACGGCAAGTACTAGTGACTCCGTTGGCCGCTGCCGCCTGCGGTACATGAGCGAGCCCTCCCCCGGCACTCCACCCCGCTTCCTCACCACGCAGGCCGACGATCGCGCGCGCCTGCGGGCGCGCCACGGCGACGCGCCGCACGTCGTCGCCGCCGTGCTGTGCGCACAGTGGTGCGCGACGTGCCGAGAGTTCCTGCCCATGCTGGATGCGCTCGCCTCGCGGCTGCCGCAGCATTCGTGGGTGTGGATCGACATCGAGGACGACGCGGCGCTCGTCGGCGACGTCGACATCGAGACCTTCCCGACGCTCGCGGTGTACGTCGACGCGACGCTCGCGCACTTCGGGCCCGTGCTGCCGAATCCTGCGCTGGTGGAGCGGCTGGTGCAAGGCGCACGTCCGAGCCAGACGAGCGGCGCAGCGCCCGCGACCATCGCCGACGTGCACGAGGACATCGTCGACCTGGTGCGCACGCTGGTCGCGTGACGCGGGATCGCCGCGCTCCGCTTGATGCAAATCATCGCCACGTGCGGCGTGCGGCCGCATGATGCGCGCATGCCCGAGCCCGTCACTTCCACCACTGCCACCGTCGCCGTCGTCACTCCGCCCGCCACCCGCAAGGTGCAGGACGCGCGGCGCCATCCGCGCCTCGCGCGCGAGCTCGCCACGCTGCAGGCGATGATCGACATCCATTGCCGCGAGCAGCATGGCACCGCGCGCGGCGCGCTGTGCGCCGAGTGCAGCGAGCTCATGGCGTACGCCACGCGCCGGCTCGACCGCTGCGTGTTCGGCGACGACAAGCCCACCTGCGCCAACTGCAAGGTGCACTGCTACAAGGCGGAGAAGCGCGAGCAGGTGCGCCAGGTGATGCGCTACGCGGGCCCGCGGATGCTGACCAAGCACCCGATCCTCGCGCTGCGCCACCTCTTCATCGACGGCAGGCGCGAAGCGCCGGAGCTGCCGAAGGCGAAGAAGGAACGCAGCACCGCTGACGAGTAGCATTCGCCGGTTCTCCCGGGCCCGTTCGCGGACGACGCCTCCGTCGCGCAGCCCCTCACCCCAACCCTCCCTTGCAGGGCGCGCGGTCGCTTGCATGCGACCGCCGCATTTCCGGCGGCGAGCATGCTCGCCGAATTCCCGGAAATGCCCCCGCAAGCGGAGCGCGGGAGCACGCCACCACGCCGCGCCGATTTGCGCGAGAATCCCGCCTGCCGCGCATCCGCGCGCCACAGGGGAGGTGCCCGCGTGAGATCACTCGTCGTCCTGCTGTGCCTGCTGCCGCTCGGCGTGCTGCCGTCCGCGCATGCGCAGGATCCCGACTTCGCCATCCACGAGGAGCTGCGCACGGTGCTGCGCGAGGTGCAGGCCGCCATCAACGCGGGCCAGTACGAGCGCATGCTGCCCTACCTCGATCCCAACATCCAGGCGACCAGCATGACGCAGGAAGTGATGGGCAGCCGCGCCGACATCATGAAGTACTTCCAGGAGTGGTTCGGGCCGGCGGGCTACATGAAGAAGCTCGACATGAGGCTCGAGGCGGACAAGCTCACCGAGCTCAACGCCGACAAGACGTGGGGCCTCGTGCGCGGCAAGGGGCTCGAGCATTACGAGGCGAAGGACGGCGACCAGTTCGACTTCGTCACTCGCTGGACCGCGGTGCTCGTGAAGAACGACGACGGCAAGTGGCGCCTGCGCGCGATTCACTTCGGCACCAACAACCTCGACAATCCCGTGCTCACCAAGGTGAAGAATACGCTGGTGCGCAACGGCATCATCGGCGCCGTGGCCGCGCTCGTCGTCGGCGCCGCTGCGGGTTATGCATGGGGCCGCCGCCGGCCGCCGGCGTGACGGCCCGCGTGAGCGCCCGTTGATGCCGCAGCCGGCCAGCGCGACGGCGGCAATGCCCGCCCTCCTCCTCGCGGCGACCTTCGCCGCGCTGTCCGCGTGGATGCTGCACGGCATGCTCGCGACGGCCGGCGCGCGCACGACGCGCGAGCGCTTCGTGCGGCTCGCGTGCTTTGCATGCGTGCCGCTGCAGTACGTCCTCGTGCTCGCGGCGCCGGCGGCCGTCCCGCTCGCGCTGCCGCTGGTCGCGACCCTCGTGTTGCCGCTCGTCGCGGTGCTGGCGGGCGACCTGCGCGCACTCGGCGACCGCAGCGCGCTGCGCGTGCAGGCCGTGATGCTCGCGGTCTATGCGCTGTCGTTCGCCGCGCTGCCCGGCGCGCGCGCGGGACTCGTCATCGTGGCCGCGCTGGCCGGCAGCCTCGCCCTCGACGGCCTGCGCGCGCTGCTGCGGCGGCGCGCGCCGCACCGCTTCCCGCGCTTGCGGCTGGTGGTTGCGTTGCTGGGCTCGGCGGTGGCGACCGGCGCTGGAGGCGGCACCCTCGCGCCGCTGGTCGCGCAACCCGCGCTCGCGACCGCACTGGCGGCCGCCATCGCCGCGCTGTGCGGCGCGCTCGGGACGCTGACGCTCGATGCGATGGCGCAGGACCGCGGCCTGCGCGCACGCTGCGGCGTGCCCCTGCGGCTCGAGGCGATCGCCTTCGCGGCCCCGGTCGTGTGGGGGCTGGGCCTCTAGCTTCTACAACGGCACGCCGTCGGGATCCTTGCCCCGCAGGCGGCGCCACAGCACCTGCAGGTTCACGCGGTTGATGACCACGATGAACACCTTGCGCAGGCGGTCCGGCGGGCACTCGATCGGGCGCACGGCGTGCCACGAGTGCTCGGTGCGCTTGAAGATGAAGCTCTTGTTGCCGAGGATGTCGGAGCGCGCGACCTCGCGGAAGCTCTCGAGCGGCGGCGCCGAGTGCGGCTTCAGCCGGCCGCCGTCGTCCAGCACGACCGTCTGCCCGCCCCACGCCGGATCCCAGTCGTCCGCGGTGTTGAAGTAGAAGATGTGCGAGCCGACCTTGCGCCGTGCATCCGTGTGCGGCGAGACCGAGGCCCGCGCCGGCGCGTGGTGCCAGTGCATCGACAGCACGATCGGCTCGGTGTCGCTGAGCCCGAACGTGCGGCGCACGAACGCCGCGTAGGAAGGCCCTTCCAGCTCGCGGATGAACTCACGCCACGAAGGCGCCAGGCGCTCGGCGAGCCGCGGGCGGTATTGCAGCGAGAAGCGGTCGTGGCTCTGCTGCCCGTAGCCGCGCGCGCGTCCGAACTGCGCGTCGAAAAGATCGGGACCCGGCAGGTCTGCCACCAGCTCCGCGAAGCGCTCGGGCGGAATGACGGCATCGAGCCCGGCCCAGGGAAACGGCGCGCGGCCGAGGAAGGAAGGCGCGTCGGCCGCGATGGCCTGCAGGCGTTGGGGGTCGAGGTAGCGCATCGGGGAATCGTCGCGTGAGGATGGGTGCGATTGGATGCGCAATCGGGGGCGGTGGCATTGACCTTTCACAAGGATGGCGGTGGGGGCGTGTGCGCGTTCCGGTAAGGTGTCTTGCCGGTGTCAAGGTTCGGGCTGCGGTCGCGCCCCCTCACCCCAACCCTCTCCCCCTACGGGGGCGAGGGAGGTCTTCGTTGGTGCGGCGGCGTGAACGCGCATCGCCCCACAATTCGCCCCTCACCCCAACCCTCTCCCCCTTCGGGGGCGAGGGAGGTCTTCGTTGGTGCGGCGGCGTGAACGCGCATCGCCCCACAATTCGCCCCTCACCCCAACCCTCTCCCCCTTCGGGGGCGAGGGAGGTCTTCGTTGTTGCGGTGGCGTGAATGCGCATCGCCCCACTATTCGCCCCTCACCCCAACCCTCTCCCCCTTCAGGGGCGAGGGAGGTCTTCGTTGTTGCGGCGGCGTGAATGCGCATCGCCCCGCAATTCGCCCCACGCCTCAACCCTCTCCCCCTTCGGAGGCGAGCGAGGTCTTCGTTGGCGCGGCGGCGTGAACCCGCATCGCCCCACAATTCGCCCCTCACCCCAACCCTCTCCCCCTTCGGGGGCGAGGGAGGTCTTCGTTGCGGCGGTAGCGTGACCGCGCAGCGCCCCAGAAGCTCCCTCGCCCCGCTTGCGGGGAGAGGGTTGGGGTGAGGGGCCGGACCTCCGCACAGCACAACCGCCAGCAGAGGCATTCACGCCACCAGCAGCGCGCGACCGAACGGCGCGCGTAGCGCGCTCATGAGCGGCGCGCTTCGTGCCTTTTCTACAAGGAAAGCGCCCGGCCGCCCCGAAGCTTTCCTTGCTGACTAGAACGGCCGCAAAACGCGCAACGCCGCCCCCACGTCATCCACCGAACGCACGAAGCGCGTTTTGCGGACGCAAAAAAATGGCCCCGCACGAAGCGGGGCCCCAATACCAAAGTGCTGCAGGGTGTTACTTCTTCGCTTCGCCCTTCGCCTCCACCGTCACGCGGCGGTTGGGTTGCAGGCATTCGATGAGCTGCTTCAGGTTCTTCTGGTCGCAGTTCACGACCGGCTGCTTCTCGCCCAGGCCCAGCGCTTCGATCTTCGCCTTGTCTACGCCCTTGCTGACGAGGTAGTCGCGCACGGCATCCGCACGACGCTCGGACAGCTTCTGGTTGTAGGCCTCGGTGCCGATGCGGTCGGTGTGGCCGGTGACCAGCACGATGTCGAGCTTGGTCATCGTGTTGAGCTTGCCGATCACCTGCGAGTCGATCGCCGCCTTGCCTTCGGGCTTCAGCACCGCCTTGTCGAAGTCGAACAGCACCTTCGAGTCGAGCTGGATCTTCTGCACCTGCGGCGCGGGGGCCGGGGCCGGCGCGGGCGCCGGCGCGGGTGCCGGGGCAGGCGCCGCAGCACGCGGTGCCGGCGGCGCTTCCGCGACCTTCATCTGCGCGACGGACAGCGGCGGCGCATCGAACTTGTACGTGACGTACAGGTAGAAGATGTTCTGCGTGCCGTTGGTGTTGGCGTCGTAGCCGTTGCCGTACGACAGCGACGTGTTGGTCGCCGGCGTCGGCACGATCGCGCCGCTCACCACCGAGTACGCCGGCAGGACATACGTGTAGCCCTGCGTGGCGATGTCGTCGTGCGTGTACTTCGCGAACGAGTAGCCCGCCGTGAAGGACCAGTTACGGTTGTACTCGTACTTGCCCTTCAGGTTAAACCACTGCTGGCGGCTGTTGTCGAAGTTGCTGATGTTGATCGGGTTCGTCGACAGCTGCAGGTTGTTCTGCACGCCGAACGTCGCCTCGCCCTCGTTGGACACGTACAGGTAGGACGCGGACACCTTCATCTTGTCCATCGCCTGCCAGTCGCCGCCCACGCCGATCATCCACGTCTGGTCCTTCGTCCCCGAGCTCCAGTTGTACGACGAGTTCGCCACCGGCGGCGCGAACGGGTCGTAGCAGTTCGGGTTCGCGGCCGTGCAGAAGCCGGACGGAGGCGTCGGGCCACCCGACACCGTGCCGATGTACCGGTGCTCGGACGGATACTTGACCTGCTCCCAGCTCCCGAACGCGTTCAGGCTGATCTTGTCCGTCGCGGCCCAGTTGCCGGACAGGAAGTAGCCCTGGCGGTCGTTGCTGGTGCGGCCCAGCGTGACGTCGTCGTAGTCGACCTTGCTCCACACGCCCTCGAACGAGAGGCCGACCGAGGCGACCGGGTTCCAGTCGACCAGCAGCTTCAGCTGGTTAGTGGTGCTGCTCTGCAGGTCGAACGCCGAGGTGTACGGCAGCAGGTAGTTCGGGTCGTTCGGGCTCACGCCGGCGTTGCTGTAGTTGCTGTCCGAATCGCGCTTGATGTAGTTGTACTTCAGGCGCGCGGCCACCGTGTCGAGCATCGTGTTCTTGTACTCGACCCACAGCTTGTTCTGGTGCGACTTGTCGTAGTCGACGCGCGTCTGGTCGAGGTTGTAGTAATCCCAACCGAAGCCCAGGCGATTGCCGCGCGCGAACTTCCACCAGGCGTCGAAGCCGACGTTGTTCTTGGTGTAGTTGTAGAGCTCGTTCTCGCAGTTGCCGACGATCTGCGTCGGGATGTTGTTGGCATCGCGCAGGTTGCCGCAGCCCAGGCCGCTCGCGAGCGGCACGGCCGGGGCTTCGCCGAACTCGACGAGGTCCGACTTGTTCTGCAGCTTCGTCCAGTTGTAATACACGCGCGTGTCGACGCCGTTGAGCGGAATCGCCGTCCATGCGAGAGCGAACGACTGGTTGATGTTCTCGCCGTGGAAGTTGTTCTCGTCCGCGAGCGTCGAGTTGTAGGCCGGGCCCGTGTTGAGTGCCGTCTGCCCGATGCCCGCGTCGCTCGTGGTCTGCGCCCACGTGTAGCGGGCTGAGATCACCGACTTCCAGGGCAGGTCACGATAGTTGCCGGTGACCGTGAACTTGTTGAACTCGTTGTTCGGCGCCAGGTACGTCGTGTCGATCTGGTTGTTGCCGAAGAACGGGTTCGTCCAGCGCAGCGTCTCGTTCGCGTTGTCGAACTTGCTGTAGTCCCAGCGCACCGAGACCGTGGCCTTGCTCGACTGGTAGCCGCCCTCGACGCCCCAGTTGCTCGTCTTGAACTGCTGCGGGAACGCGAGGTCGACGTAGCCGTTGCCCGGGCTCGTGCCGTTGGCCGCCGAGCCGACCTTGGTGCCGCTGAAGGTGACCTGGTTGCCGTCGACGCGGAAGTAGAACGGGCTGTTCTTCTGCCACTCGGCGTAGCCGCCCGCATCGCGCCGGTCGTAGCCGATGTTGATGCTGTTCCAGTTGTTGTAGTTCAGCGTCGACAACGGGAACGTCGCCGTCAGCAGGTTGCCGCCGGTGCCGTTGTACGGGGTGTACGCCGACGTCGAGAACTGGTGGGGGATGTCGTTGAGGTACGCCCCTGCCTTGAACACGTCGTACATCCCGCCGCGCAGGAACATGTACTGGTCCGTGCGCCCGAAGTTCTCGCCGTAGCCCTGGAACCACGTGGTGCTGTTGCGGCCCTGGACGCCGACGTTCGACAGCGCGCCGTTGGACAGGTCCTGGTACAGGTCGAGCTGCGCCTTGTCCTGGGCCGTCGTGTTGCTGATGATCCCCCCGAGCGTCGCCGTGCCCTGCACGCGCATCGGGTCGTCTGCGCTCTGCGCGAAGGCCGGTCCGGCTACGAAGAGGCTGGCGATGAGGGTGGAAAGAAGTGTCTTGCTCATGTTGGTCTCCCCTGCCTTATCGCGTGAAGAACTTGCCACGGTTACCCGGCGCGTTGCTGCCGTGGACCGCGTTGTGGCAGTTTAGGCAGGCCCGCGCGACCAGGCGGTTGTTCACCGACGGGTTGGGCTGACCGGTGCGATTCGGACCGCAGATGGTGACGCCACCCGAGACCGTGTTGTCGCCGGGCGCGCAGTTGTAGCCGCCGGCGGCGCCGTAGATCGTGCCGGGGTGACGCGACCAGTCGTGGCAGTCCTGGCACAGGTTCGGCGCGGATTCGTTCAGCAGCTTGGCGTGCACCGAGCCGTGCGGGTTGTGGCAGGTCGCGCAGTTCTCCTCGACCGGCGGGTGCGAGAAGATGTACGGGCCGCGCTTGTCGGCGTGGCAGCTGTAGCACTGGTCGTTGATCGTCGGCTGCTTCAGCATCGCCGGCGTGATCGCGCCGTGCGGGTTGTGGCAGTCGCTGCACTTCACCTTGCCTTCGGGGATCGGGTGATGCGACGGCTTCATCGTCGCGGCCCGGATCGGCTGGTGGCAGTTCGCGCAGATGTCCGCCTGGTTCGGCAGGAACGTCGTCACGAACTTGTTGATCGTCGGCGCGAGCGACTTGCCGTGGATGCTGTGGCAGTTGCTGCACGTCACTTCATTGATCTGGTGCTTGCCGGACGCCCAGAACGCGAGGTTCCGGTTGCCCGAGTGGCACGTGAGGCAGACCGCGGTGCGCGCGTCGGCCGTGCCGCCCTTGCCGAACACGTTGGCCGGCTTCTTCGACGGATCCTTCAAGTGCTCGCTGGCGTTGCCGTGGCACGCCTGGCACATGCTGCCTTCCGGATCGCTCTTCGCGCCGTGCGGCGTGAGATCGATCGAGTTCCATTGAGCCTCGTGACAGTTCGCGCACACCGGCGCTTGCTGCTGGCCCGTCTGCTTTGGCTGGGCTTGTGCCGGCATTGCAACGAATGCTGCAAACGCCGCCACGACGCCCGTCATCGCGAGAAGTGACTTGAATCGCATGGAGATGCCCCTTTGTTCTGCCCTGTTGGTTGACGCGCCCGGGATTGCCTCGCCGCCCGCGCGTGTCTCCGTTGCTGCCCCCTCGCGTCGCCTTGCGGCCCGCTCCCAGCTTCCGGAGCGGCGGCACGGCGTGCTCGGGTTATTCCTGAACCTCGATACCCCAGGGAGATCTGCGCGGATTGGACATTTATTGCCAAAAGCAGCCAATCCGGGCGCTCGCACCCCCTTTGAAACAAGTTTTTACGCGCCGGCCCCCGCCGTCCGGTTGACCTCGGTCAAGCGCCGCTCGTTAACACGGAGGGTACCGGAATTCCGTTGCAAATAATGCATCGCTGCGAACGCGACACAAGCTTGTCGAGCCTTTTCAGCCTGTTTTTGGTAACGGGGGTCGTTACGGATTCGGCAAATCTTGCAGACAACGACGCAAAGCCGAGCGGGTAATCTGCAAATCTGACATTTTGCGACTGTTGCAAAACCGCTACAGCGCACTCGCATGCGGCGTCGTGCAGCGGTCGACGAGGTAGAGGATCGACTCGTAGGGAACGCCGGCGGCGTCGGCGAGCCCGATCTCGCAGGTGCGGCTGGTCGAGTAGCCCGCGGCACAATCCGCGGGCAGCGAGGGCCGCAGGTGCCGCAGCGCGTGGCGGTTGAGCTCGGGATGCGTGAAGCCGCGGTCGCCCGCGAAGCCGCAGCAGCCCACCGCCTCGGGCATCGCGACCGCCGTGCTGCAGCGCGCCGCAATGCTTGCGAGCTTGTCGACGAGGCCCATCTTGCGCACGCTGCACACGGGATGCAGCGCCACCGTCTCCGGCACCGGCGTGACCGTCACCCGCGGCAGCACGACGTCGTGCACGAACTCGATGCAGTCCTGCACCGCCAGGCGCTCGCGCAGGTAGCGGCGCATGCGCCACGCGCACGGGCTGGTGTCGAACACGATCGCGCGGCGCCCGTCCGCGCTCGCATCGCGCAATGCCTCCTCGAGCTCCGCCGACTTGCGATCCGCTTCCGCATGGAAGCCCTTGCTCTCGAACGGCTGCCCGCAGCACAGCCCGTCGAGGCCCGCGGGGACGATCGTCGCGTAGCCCGCCTTCGCGAACAGGCGCTGCGCGACTTCCGGCAGCGGATCGCGGCCGTCGACGCCACGCGCGGGACCCATCGTGCGCGACGCGCAGCTCGGCACGTACACGACGGCGTCGGCGTCCGGCGCGGGTGTGGTGCGCGGCGGCCGATAGCGCAGCGGGCGCGGCATCGCGGGCGTCCATTGCGGGAGCCGCTCACCCGAAACGCGACGTGCGGCGTCGAGCGTCGTCCGCATCGCGCGCGTGCCGGCGACGCCGTGCAGCGCGTCGGCGACCCCGAGCGCGCCGCGCACGGCGGTGGTGACGCCCGCGAAGTGCGCACCCGCGCCGTGGGCCACGCGATGGGCGAGCGTGCCCGCCTCCGCGCCGCGCAGCGCCTTCACGAGCAGCCCGGTCTCGATGCCCACCGGGCACGCGGTCGCGCACAGGCCGCACGCCGCGCAGGTATCGAGGCCGTCGTACGCGTAGGCTTCGCGCAGCGTCTGCGCCTGCCCGCGCGTCGCGTCGTCGCGCGCGAGGCGCATCACCTCGCGCCAGCCGACGATGCGCTGGCGCGGCGACAGCGTGAGCCCGCGCGACGGGCACTTGGGCTCGCAGAAGCCGCATTCGATGCACTTGTCGACGAGCGCATCGGCCGCGGGCAGCGGCTTCAGGTGCTTCACGTGCGCGAGCGGATCGTCGGTGAGCAGCACGCCGGGGTTGAGCAGGTTCGAAGGATCGAAGAGACGCTTCAGTCCGCGCATCAGCGCGTACGCCTCGGCGCCCCACTCGAGCTCCACGAACGGTGCGACGTTGCGGCCGGTGCCGTGCTCCGCCTTGAGCGAGCCGTCGTACTTCGCGACCACGAGCTGCGCGAGCGCGTCCATGAAGCCGCGGTAGCGCGCGACTTCCGCTTCGTGGTTGAAGTCCTGCGTGAAGACGAAGTGCAGGTTGCCCGCGAGCGCGTGCCCGAAGATGATCGCGTCGTGGTAGCCGTGCGCACGCAGCAGCGCCTGCAGGTCGAGCGTGGCGTCCGCGAGCCGCTCCACCGGGAACGCGACGTCCTCGATGATGACGGTGGTGCCGGTGACGCGCATCGCGCCCACGGTGGGCAGCATGCCCTTGCGCACGTTCCACAGGCGCGCGCAGGCCGCGGGATCGGTGACGAACTGCACGGGACCCTGCGTGGCGTGACCGGCGAGCGCGGCCTCGATCGCGCGTACCTGCAGCGCCAGCGTTGCCGCATCCTCCGCGCGCGTCTCCACGAGCAGCGCCGCGCCGTCCGCGGGCAGCGCCGAAAGGCCGGGCGGCAACCCGGGCTTGCCTTCTACCGAGCGCAGCGCGGCGCGATCCGCGAGCTCGACCGCCGCTACGGGAGTGCGCGCAAGTGCGGTGACGGCCGCGCACGCCGCGCGCAGGTCGGCGAACAGGATCAGGGCCGTGGCCTTGTCGCGGTGGTCCGGCACCGTGTGGTACGTGAGCTCGCTGATGAACCCGAGCGTGCCCTCGCTGCCGATCATGAGATGGGCGAGGATGTCGCAGGGGTCCGTGAAGTCGACCAGCGCGTTCAGGCTGTAGCCCGTCGTGTTCTTGATGCGGAACTTGTGGCGGATGCGCGCGGCGAGCGCGGCGTCGGCCTGCGTGGCGGCCGCGAGCGACGACAACGCGGCGACGAGGTCCGGCCGCGCGCGTGCGAACGCCGCGCGGCTCGCCGGATCGCGGGTGTCGACGATCGTTCCGTCGGCGAGCACGGCGCGCAAGCCTGCCAGCGTGCGGTAGCTGTTCTGCGCGGTGCCGCAGCACATGCCGCTGGCGTTGTTGGCGGCGATGCCGCCGATCATCGCGGCGTCGATCGACGCCGGATCGGGGCCGATCTTGCGCCCGAAGCGTGCGAGGCTGCGATTGGCGACCGCGCCGATCACGCCGGGCTGCAGCGTGATCGTGGCGCCGTCCGCGGCGGGCGCGCAGCGCTGCCAGTCGTCGGTGAGCAGCACCAGCACCGAATCGCTCACCGCCTGCCCCGACAGGCTGGTGCCGGCCGCGCGGAACGTGACCGGCGTGCCGTGCTGCGCGCAGAGCTGCAGCAGCCGCACGAGCTCGGCTTCGCTCGCGACTACGGCGACGATCTTCGGCACCAGCCGGTAGAAGCTCGCGTCGGTGCCCCACGCGAGCAGGCGCAGCGGATCGGTGACGAGGCGCGCGGCCGGCAGGAACTGCGCGAGCGCGGCGTGCAATGCATCGTACGGCGCCGGCAGCGCCGCGTGGTGCGGGGGACGTGGCATCAGTCGCCGTGCCGGTGACGGTTCGGGCAATCGGCGCAGGACAGGCGCTCGCCGCTCGGCGACGTGACGCCGGGACCGCCGCACGACCCGCGCAGGCACGGCCGCCGGAAGATGACGCCGATCGCCATCGCGAGCACGCCGAGTGCGATCAGGACGAACGCGAGGAGGAAGACGGCCATCGCGTTCATGCGATCGCGCGCGACGGCAGCGCCGCGAACGCCGGCGTCCAGGATTCGCGCAGCGCGCCCGCTTCGCGCACGATGAAGTGCGCGGCGAGGCCCCGCGCCTGCGCGAGCGCGATGCCGCGCTCGGGGCCGAGCACCATCAGCGCCGTCGCCCACGCGTCGGCGTCGCCGCAGTGCGGCGCGACGACGGACACCGACGCCAGCGCGTGCCGCACGGGGCGCGCGGTCACCGGGTCCATCTCGTGGCAGTAGCGGACGCCGTCGCGCTCGAAGTAGTTGCGGTAGTCGCCGGAGGTGGCCATCGCGAGGCCTTCCAGCGACACGACGCGATGCGCGCGCTGCGGCACCGCGTCGGGCCGCTCGATGGCGATCTGCCACGGCTCGCCGCGCGCATTGCGGCCGCGCGTGCGCACCTCGCCGCCCGCCTCCACCATGCAATCGGTGAAGCCCAATTCCGCGAGCGCATCCGCCGCGCGCTCGACCGCCCAGCCCTTCGCGATGCCGGAGAGGTCGACGCCGAGCGCGGGCGCGGCCTTGCGCACCGACGACGTGCCGGCGTCGAGCGCGAGCCTCTGCCAGCCGATGCGTCCGCGCAGGTCGCGGCTCTCGTCGTCCGGCACGACGCGGCGCTCGTGCGTGGGGCCGAAGCCCCAGGCGTCGACCACGGGCGCGACCGTGATGTCGAATGCGCCCCCGGAGGCGGCGCTCACGTCCTGCGCGAGCGCGAGCACCACGAGCGTGTCGGCCGCGACCACGGTGGAGGCGCCATCGCGCTGGCGGTTGATGCGCGCGACGTCGGAGTCGTCGCGGAACGAGGACATGCGGGCGACGACGCCGTCGAACACGCCGGCGACCGCTGCCCGCGCGGCGTCCTGCGCGGCCGCGGTGGGCATCGGGCCCGCGATCTTGACCGTGTAGGTCGAGCCCATCGTCGCGCCGCCGAACGTGAACACGGGCGTGCCCGGTGCCACGCGCTCGCCGCATCCTGCGACCAGCAGCGCGGCGCCCATGCCCTGCAGCACCTGCCGCCGGCGCGGGGAGAGAAGACCGTCGATGCGGGGACGTCCGTTCATGACTGCACTCCTTGCGGGCCGGCGGCGGACTCGCCGCGCACCGCAGCCTCGAAGCGGCCTTCGCCGCGGCGGATCATCTGGAACACGAGGTCGCGCATCGACACGAGGCCGAACACGCGCGGGCCGTCGATCACGAGCAGGTGGCGGAAGCCCAGCACGTGCATCAGCGAGAGCGCGGCTTCCGTCGAGGTGCCGGGCGACACGAAGCGCACGTCGCGCGTCATCACGAGCGACAGCGGCGTGCGCGCGGGATCGAGGCCCGCGTCGACCACGCGCACGAGCAGGTCGCGCTCGGAGAAGACGCCGGCGACCAGGCCGTCCTCGGTCATTGCCAGGACGGCGCCGATCTCGCGCTGCGCCATCACGCGCACCGCCTCCGCCACCATCGCGGCGGCCGGGACGGTGATGAGCTCGTCGCTGCGGCGTTCGCCGACCACATCCGCTACCGTGAGTCCGGGCATCGCGTCCTCCTAGCCGAAATCGTCGAGCATGATGTTCTCGCGCTCGACGCCTAGATCCGTGAGCATCGCGATCACGGCCTTGTTCATCACGCCCGGGCCACACATGTAGTACTCGACGTCCTCGGGCGCCGGGTGCGATGCGAGGTAGCGGTCGTGCAGCACCTGGTGGATGAAGCCGACGGGGCCGGTCCACGCGTCCTCGGGCAGCGGCTCGGAGAGCGCGAGTTGCCACTCGAAGTTCGGATGCTCGCGCGCGAGCGCCTCGAACTCTTCCACGTAGAACGCCTCGCGCAGGCTGCGCGCGCCGTACCAGAACGTGACCTTGCGCCGCGTGTCGAGCCGCAGGAGCTGGTCGAAGATGTGCGAGCGCATCGGCGCCATGCCGGCGCCGCCGCCGATGAAGCACATCTCGCGGTCCGTCTCGCGCGCGAAGAACTCGCCGAACGGACCCGAGACCGTCACCTCGTCGCCCGGCTTCAGGTTGAACACCCACGAGCTCATGATGCCGGGCGGGATGTCTTCGCGGTACCCGGGCGGGAACGCGATGCGGATGGTGAAGAGCAGCACGCCCTTCTCGTTGGGGTAGTTCGCCATCGAGTACGCGCGCTCGATCGCCACGTCGGTGCGCGAGCGGAAGCGCCACAGGTCGAAGCGGTCCCAGTCGGCGCGGAACTGCGGGTCGATGGCGAAGTCGCGGAACGCGACCTCGTGCGGCGGGCACTCGATCTGCACGTAGCCGCCCGCGCGGAACGGCACCTCCTCGCCGGGCGGCAGCGCGAGCTTCAGCTCCTTGATGAAGGTGGCGACGTTGCGGTTGCTCACCACCGTGCACCGCCACTTGCGGACGGAGAAGACCTCGGGCGCGATCTCGATCTTCATGTCGCGCTTGACCTTCACCTGGCAGGCGAGACGGCAGCCGCGCTTGGCGTCGCCGCGCGAGATGTACCCGGTTTCGGTCGGCAGCAGGTCGCCGCCGCCCTCGCGCACGACGACCTCGCACACGCCGCACGCGCCCTTGCCGCCGCACGCCGAGGGGACGAAGATCTTGTGCGCGGCGAGCGTGCCGAGCAGCGTGCCGCCGACCGGGACGTGCAGCGCCTTGGCGGGATCGTCGTTGATGAGCACCGTGACCTCGCCGCTCGCGACGAGCTTGCGCTTGGCCACGAGCAGCGCCATCACCACCAGCAGCATCACGCCGGTGAACAGCACGACGCCGAGGACGATTTCACTCAAAGTTGAATGCCCGAGAACATCATGAACGCGAGCGACATGAGGCCCGCGGTCACGAACGTGATGCCGAGGCCCTTGAGGCCCGCCGGCACGTCGGAGTAGCGCAGCTTCTCGCGCACGGCCGCCATCGCGACGATCGCGATCATCCAGCCCAACCCCGAGCCCGCGCCGAAGACCACGCTCTCGGCGAACGTGTAGTCGCGCTCCTGCATGAAGAGCGAGCCCGCGAGGATCACGCAGTTCACTGCGATCAGCGGCAGAAACACGCCGAGCGTGGTGTAGAGCGCCGGCGCGAACCGCTCCACCGTCATCTCGACCACCTGCGTGGCGGCCGCGATGGTGCTGATGAACAGGATGAAGGCGAGGAACGTGAGGTCGACGTGCGCGAGCGACGGCGAGATCCAGCCGAGCGCCCCCTCGGCCAGCAGGTAGCGCAGGATGAGGTTGTTGAGCGGCACCGTCAGCACCTGCACGAACACCACGGCCACGCCCAGCCCGAGCGCGGTGTCGACCTTCTTCGAGCACGCGAGGAACGAGCACATGCCAAGGAAGAACGCGAGCGCCATGTTCTCCATGAACACGGAGCGCACGAAGAGGTTGGCGTAGTGCTCCATCAGTCGTCTTCCTGCAGCTCGGGCTTGAGGGTCCGCAGCAGCCAGATGAGCAGCGCGACGATGAAGAGCGCCGAAGGCGCGAGCAGCATGAGGCCGTTGCCGACGTACCAGCCGCCGTCCTGCGCGAGCGGCAGCACGGTGTAGCCCAGCACCTTGCCCGCGCCCGTGAGCTCGCGCATGAACGCCACCAGCAGCAGCACGAGCGAGTAGCCGAGGCCGTTGCCGACGCCGTCGAGGAACGAGAGCCACGGCGGGTTCTGCATCGCGAAGCCTTCCGCGCGACCCATCACGATGCAGTTGGTGATGATGAGGCCGACGAACACCGAGAGCTCGAGCGCCAGCTCGTAGAGGTACGCGCGCAGGAACTGGTCGACCATGATCACCAGCGACGCGATGATCGCGAGCTGGACGATGATGCGGATGCTGTTCGGCGTGTAGTTGCGCACGAGGCTGACCGCGAAGTTCGCGCAGGCGGTGACGATCGTCACGCCGGCGCCCATCACGATCGCCTTGTCCATGCGCGTGGTGACCGCGAGCGCGGAGCAGATGCCGAGCACCTGCACGGCGATCGGGTTGTTGCCGATGATCGGCGCCGCGAACGTCCGCCGCGCGTCGGGTCCCCATACGGACGCCGGTGTGCTCATCCCTTACCCTCCTCGCGGAACTGCTTCAGGTACCGGCCGTAGCCGTCGGCCGACAGCCAGAAGCCGATCAGGCGCGCGACGCCGTTGCTGGTGATGGTGGCGCCGGAGATCGCATCGACGCGATACCGGTCCTGCTCGGGCGGCCCTGCAGTGCCCTTGATGATCGTGATCCGCGGCTCCCACCGCTCGTCGTACGCGTGGCGCCCGACCCACAGCGCCTGCCACTTCGGGTTGCTGATCTCGCCGCCCAGCCCCGGCGTTTCCTTCTGGTCGTAGAACGTGATGCCGCGCACGGTGCGGCCGTCGCGGTCGATGGCGAGGAAGCCGTAGAGCGTCCCCCACATCCCGATGCCCTCGATCGGCAGCACCACCTGCCGCACGGGGCCGTCCTTGGCGTCGCGCACGAGGTACACGAGCCCGTAGGTCGGCAGGCGCGCGACCTTGGCGTCGTTGGGCGGTGCCTCGCGCGAGAGCGCCGGGTCGCTGCGTGCGCGCCGCTGGTCGTAGACGGCGGGGTCGACGGGCGCGCCTTCCGCGTAGCGGCCCGACGCGATGTCGACGACGCGGATCGTGATGCTGCGGTCGAAGAGCGCCTGCACCTCGGCGCGCGAGAGGTCCTGTCCCGGCTGCACGAGGCCTGCGGCGAGCAGCACGTTCTTCTGGCGGAAGAGGCGCGCGTTGTCCTCCTGCTGCGAGCGCAGGCCCACGGCCGACGCGGCGACCACGAGCGCGCACACGACGCACACCGCGGTCGCGAAGAGCAGCGTGTAGCGGGTGCCGTCAGTCCTGGGCACGGCGCTTGCGGCGCGCGATGTTGGCGCGCACGAGGGGATAGTCGATGAGGGGCGCGACGACGTTCATGAACAGGATCACGAGCATCATCGATTCGGGATACGCGGGGTTGACCGTGCGGATGAGGACCACCAGCGCGCCGATGCACGCGCCGTAGATCCACTTGCCGGTCTCGGTGAACGGCGCGGTGACGGGGTCGGTCGCCATGAACACCGTGCCGAAGGCCCAGCCGCCCAGCACCATGTGCCACCAGAACGGCATGCCGAAGAACGGATTGGTCGCGGAGCCGATCGCGTTGAAGATCGACGCCATCGCGATGGTGCCGAGCGCGACGCCGGCCATGATCCGCCACGACGCGATGCGGGTGACGAGCAGCAGCACCGCCCCCATGAGGCACGCGAGCGCCGACGTCTCGCCGAGCGACCCCGGCTCGAGGCCGACGAACGCGTTCCACCACGACGTCGCCGGCGCGAACGGGCCCGGCGTCACGCGCAGCTGGCCCAGGACCGTGGCGCCGGAGAAGCCGTCGATCGCCGTGCCGGGCGTGATCGCCGTCCACACCGCGTCGCCCGACATCGACGCGGGATACGCGAAGAACAGGAACGCGCGCGCGGCGAGCGCCGGATTGACGAAGTTCATGCCGGTGCCGCCGTACACCTCCTTGGCGAGCACCACGCCGAAGCTGATGCCGAGCGCCGCCTGCCACAGCGGCGTCGCCGGCGGCAGGATCAGCGGGAACAGGATGCCGGTGACGAAGAAGCCCTCGTTCACCTCGACCTTGCGCACGATCGCGAACAGGATTTCCCACGCGAGGCCGACGACCATCGTGACCGCGTACAGCGGCAGGAAGTAGAGCGCGCCGTGCACCGTGCAGTCGACCACGCTCGCGGGCGAATAGCCGGCGCCGAGCGCACGCAGCACCGCATGGCGCCAGCCCGGGAGCGCGCCGGCCCGCGCCGGATCGAGCGCGAGGTTGGCCTGCAGGCCGGTGTTGTACATCGCCATCAGCACGCACGGCAGCGTGGCGATGACCACCAGCATCATCATCCGCTTGAGGTCGAGCGCGTCGCGCATGTGCACGCCGCCACGCGCGACCGACGACGGCGAATAGAGGAACGTGTCCGCAGCCTCCCACAGCGGGTGGAAGCGCCGGTAGCGCCCGCCCGGCTCGAAGTGGCGGGCGGTGCGGTCGAGGAGATTGCGCAGGGCGCTCATCTGCGGCCTTTTGGAATCACACCGATTCCCGCTCGATACGTTCAAGCGCGGCACGCAACAGCGGCCCGTACTCGATCTTGCCGGGGCACACGAACGTGCACAGCGCGACGTCCTCCTCGTCGAGCTCCAGCGCGCCGAGCGCCTCGGCGGCCTCGTCGTCCTTCGTCAGCAGCGCGCGCAGCAGGTGCGTGGGCAGCACGTCGAAGGGCATCACGCGTTCGTACGCGCCGACCGGCACCATCGCGCGCGGGCTGCCGTTGGTGGACGTGGTGAGCGGCAGGCCGCGGCCGCGGTGCCACGCGCCCAGCACGACGTTCAGGGCGGAGAACTTGTCGCGGCCCGGCGCGATCCAGCCGAAGAGCGCGCGCTCGCGTCCCTCGGGCAGCAGCGTCACCTGCAGGTGGTAGCGGCCGAGGAAGGCCTCGCCGTCTGTCTCCGGCGCGCGGCCGTCGAGCGCGCAGCCCGAGACGATGCGCTGCTCGCCGGGCACGCCTTCGTCGCGCGTGACGTCCGCGAGCGCCGCGCCGAGCGGCACGCGCAGCAGGCGCGGCCGCGCGGCGCCAGGGCCGGCGAGCGCGATCACGCGCATGGGATCGACCTCGCCGGTCGCGAGCAGGCGGCCGAACGCGAGCACGTCCTGGTAGCCGATGTGCCACGCGGGCCGCGCGAGGCTCGCCGGGGCCAGCGTGGCGATGTGCAGGCCGGCGGTACCGGAGGGATGCGGCCCGGCGAACTCGGCGCGCTGGATGTTCGGATGCGCCGGCACCTCGATGCCGCTCTTCGCCGCGACGCACACGTACGTGGTGCCCGCACACAACAAGGCGAGCGCCTGCACGCCGCGCGCGAAGTCGTCGGCACGTGCCGCGATCAGGCGTGCGGGGTCGGGCGCGTGGGGGCGCGAGTCGCTCGCCGTCACGAAGAGCGCGTGCGGCGACGCCGACGGCAGCGGCACGCGCGAGAACGGCCGCGTGCGCAGCGCGGTCCACAATCCGGAGGCCAGCAGCAATTCGCGCACGCTCTGCGCCGTGAGCGCGGCCGGCACCGCCAGCGGCGCGTCGGCGGACGCCTGCGCATCCGGCGCGATGACGATCGACAGCAGGCGGCGCCGCTCGCCGCGGTGCACGGCGGTCACGGTGCCTGCGACGGAGGCACGATGCACGAGCGCAGGGTCGCGCTTGTCGACGGCCAGCGGCGTGCCGCGCTGCACGCGCGCGCCGGGCTCGACCAGCACCGACGCCTTCAATCCCGGGTAATCGGCCGCGACCCAGCCCACCGCGCGGACCGCAGGTCCGTCGTCGATCGCGTCCTGCGCCGGCGCACCGGCGAGCGGGATGTCGAGCCCCTTGGCGATGCGATGGATCGACATCCGCGCAGTCCCCTCCTCCGGTTCGCGTGCGACGCGTGGCGGCTCCCTCGCGCCGCGCACGAACACCCATGCGGAACAGGAGCCCAGCAGCGGGAGCTTAGCGGCGCGCCCGCCGCGCCTTGTTGATCGACCGCAAACCGCGCGACAGTACGGCGTGGGGCCCGTGCCCTACGCGGCGGCGGGGACCGGCGCCAACGCGTCGGCAACAAGCTCGGCGATGTCGCGGGTCGCGATCGCGTCGCCGCGGTTCACCGCCGCGACGCCGTCCGTGATCATCACCGCGCAGTACGGGCACGCGGTCGCGATCACCGCCGGATCGTGCGGCAGCCCCTGCTCGACGCGCAGCACGTTGATGCGCTTGCCCTCCTCCTCCATCCACATGCGGCCGCCGCCGGCACCGCAGCACATCGCCTTCTCGCGGTGGAGCGGGAACTCGAGCAGCGGGTCCTGCACCAGTCGGCGCAGGATCGCGCGCGGCGCCTCGTACTCGCCGTTGTGACGGCCGAGGTAGCACGGCTCGTGCAGCAGCACGCGCGAGTAGCGCGGCGACACGGGCAGGCGCCCCGCCGCCATGAGCTGCGCGATGAGCTGCGTGTGATGCACCACCTCGCACGCGACGCCGAAGGCCGGCAGTTCGTGGCGCAGCGAGTTGAACGCGTGCGGGTCGGTGGTGACGACGCGCGTCGCGCCGACGTCCTGCAGCGTCGTCGCGAGCGTCTGCGCGAGCTGCTGGTAGAGCATCTCGTTGCCGAGCCGGCGCACGCATTCACCCGTGGACGCTTCGCGCGCACCGAGGATGCCGAAGCGCACGCCCGCCGCCTTCAGCACGGCGACGAACGCCTTGGCGATGCGCTGCGCGCGCGGGTCGTAGGAGGCCGCCGAGCCGACGTAGTACAGGTACTCCAGGCCCGCGAGGTCCGACTTCGACTCGACGACCGGCACGCCGAGCCCGTTCGCCCACGCGCCCCGCTGGTCGGCGGGAAAGCCCCACGGATTGCCCTGCGCTTCGTACGCCGCGAAGATCGGCTTCAGCGGTGCGGGGAACTCGCCGTCCATCATCACGCGGTGCTGGCGCAGCCGGAAGAAGCGCGGCAGGTGCTCGAGCTCGATCGGGCATGCCTCCTCGCAGTAGCCGCAGGTGGTGCAGGCCCACAGCGTCTCCTCGCCGATCACGTCGGGCACGAGCGGCGGCAGCGCCGCGTCGCCGCCCGCGACGAGCGCCGCGCGCTGCGCGAGCAGGTGATGCTTGACGCTGTCGTTGACCCACTTCTGCGACAGCGGCTTGCCGGTGAGGAAGGTCGGGCACGCGTCCTTGCAGCGGCCGCATTCGGTGCAGGTGAAGACGTCGAGGCCCTCCTTCCACGTGAGGTCGCGCGCGCTGACGGCGCCGATCCTGATCTTGTCCGGGTCCGCGTCGTCGGCGTACAGCGGCGTGAGGTCGACGGCGGGAACCGCATTCGCCGGCCGGCCGCGACGGAAGTACAGCGTCGGCAGTGCCGTGACGATGTGGAAATGCTCGCCGGCCGGCAGCAGGACGAGGAAGCTGAACACGACGACGATCTGCAGCCAGTAGCTCCCCACGTAGCCGGCGTTCAGGGCCGCCGGCGGCCACGCGGCCACCGCGTCGGCGAGCGCGCGGCCGAAGAACGCGAAGTCGCGCTCGCGCGCGATGTGCGGATCGGCGGCGGCGAAGAGCGTGAAGCGGAAGGCGTCGAACGCGAGGTCGCTCACCACGATCACGAGGATCAGCGTGAGCACCAGCAGCGCCTCGCGGTTGGGCTCGAGGCGCGCCGGGCGATGGACGAAGCGGCGGCCGAACGCATACGCGAGGGCCACGAGCAGCGCGACTTCCACGACGTCCTTGGCGACGGTGAAGAAGTCGCCCAACGCGCCCGGATACGTGAACGGCTCGTAGTACCCGATCACGAGGAGCTCGACCTTGCGCACGAGCAGCGTCAGGAAGCCGGCGAAGATCACCGCATGCATGAGCCCCGGCTTCCAGTCGCGCAGCAGCATGCGCCGCTGCAGGAGGCCGTCGACCAGCACCGTGCGCAGGCGGTCGAAGGGTTGCTCGCCGCGCGGATCCGGCGCAAGGTGCACGACGATGGCGAGCTTGCGCCAGGTCAGCCACGCGAAGCCCGCGCACGCGGCGGCGAAAAGGAGCGTCAGCACCAGCGGTCCCATGCCGCGAGTGTGCCGGGCGTGCGCTGCGCAAAGTTTGCGCTGGCTCAGAGAACGCCGAGGTGCGCGCAGTACACTGACCGGCGAGCCGGCGCTGTCCGGCAGGAGGGGAAGGCCATGACGCGGGAAACGCTGATGGCGGTGCTGCACAAGCACCCGTTCACCGATCACTTCCGGCCCGAGCACCTCGCCAAGCTCGCCGAGCTCGCGCAGGAAGTCCACTTCGACCGCGATCGTGTCGTCTTCCACGAGGGCGACGAGACCCGCGAGTTCTATCTCATCGCGAGCGGCCGCATGGCGCTCGAGATCGAGGAGCCCGATCACACGCTGCGCGTGCAGACGCTGACCGCCGGCGACGAGCTCGGCTGGTCGTCGATCCTCATGGGCCGCCAGAAGCACTTCCAGGCGCGCGCGCTCGAGCCCACCGACACGCTCGCGTTCGACGGCGCCGCGCTGCTGAAGGCCTGCCAGGACGACACCGCGTTCGGCTTCGCCTTCATGTACCGGATGCTGGGGGTGGTGTCCGAGCGGCTGCAGGCCACGCGGCTGCAGGTGCACGACATGTATTCGCCCGTCGCCAAGCGGGCCGGAAACTAGCGCACCTTCCATCGAAGGGCGCCCTCGCCGGCGTCCCATCGAAGGACTCCCTCGCCCCGCTTGCGGGGAGAGGGTTGGGGTGAGGGGCGGCGGCCCGGGTCAGACCCCGCGCGCCTGAACCCGGGATCTGACACCGCCGCGCGAAGAGCATGCGCGCCGGTATCAGACCCCTCGACATCGGTGGCCGACTGCAGGGTCTGACCCCGAATTCGAAGCTCCGACCCGGGATCTGACACCGCCGCGCGAAAAGCATGCGCGCCGGTATCAGACCCCTCGGCATTGGCGGCCGGGGTCTGACCCCGAATCTCCGGGGTCTGACCCCGAATCCCGCAGCGCTTACACGCGGCCGATCAGCAGCCCCGGGAACACCGCCACCAGGATCGCCGGCAGCAGGCACACGAGGCACGCGCCGATCGCCGCGTGCGTCCGTGCGGGCACGCGCTCGTCCTCGCCGTCGGCGGCGGGGCTCATGAACAGGAACTGGATCACGCGCAGGTAGAAGTAGATGCCGAGATAGCTGCCGACGAGGCCCAGCACCGCGTACGTCGTGTAGCCGGCGGCGATCACGTTCTTGAAGATGAGGAACTTCGCGATGAAGCCCGGCAGCGGCGGGATGCCCGCGAGCGACAGCATCGCGATCGCGATCATCGACGCGCCGAACGGGTCGCGGTGGAACAGCCCCTTCAACTGGTCGAGCCGGTCGCGCGACGCGTCGTCGCCATCGCGCGGGAGCCCCGCGAACGCGAGCAGGTTCATGAGGCCGTACACCAGCACGTAGAACATCACGGCCTGGTAGCGGCCTGGGCCGTCGCCCAGGAACGCGTAGAACAGGTAGCCCGCGTGCGCGATCGACGAGTACGCGATCATGCGGCGGAAGCTCCCCTGCCGCATCGCGGCCAGGTTGCCCCAGACGATCGACACGAGCGGCAGCACCGCGAGCATGCCGATCACGCCGCCGGACAGCGGCACGTCGCCGACGATGCGCAGCACCGCGAGCAGCACCGCCGCCTTCACGATCGTCGCCATGTACGCGGTCACCGGCACGCTCGCGCTCTCGTACGCATCGGGCGCCCACGCGTGGAACGGAACGATGGCCGCCTTGAGGAAGAAGGCGACCAGCACCAGCACCACCGCGGTGATGGCCATGCCGTCGCGCAGTCCCAGAGCAATGGTGAACGACGCGAGCGACAGCGACGCGGTGCCGCCGTACAGCAGCGCGACGCCGAGCAGGAACGTCGCGGTGGCCGCACCGCCCAGCACCAGGTACTTGAGCGCGGCTTCGAGCGTCTGCGCGGTCTCGTGCTTGATCAGCACCAGCACGTACACGGGCAGCGACAGGAGTTCGAGGCCGAGGAACAGCGTGAGGTAGCTGTCCGCGGACAGGAGCAGGCAGGCGCCGTACAGCGACGACAGCAGCAGGATGTGGTACGACGCGCTGCGGTTGAAGTCGCGGTGCGACAGCATCAGCACGGGAATCGCGAGCAGCAGCACGACGAGCTTGGCGAGCGACGTCCCGGGATCGACGGAGAACTCGCCGGGGAACGGCTCCGCGACGAAGCGGACGAGGTAGAGGAACGTCGCGAGCAGCGTCGCCATGCCCACGGCCACCAGCGCGATGAAGTTGGCGCCCCGCGGCTGCGGCGCGATGATCTCGAGGATCAGCACGCCGACGATCCCGAGCAGCAGCATGTTCTCGGGCGAGAGCGCGAGGGCGAGCGCGAGCCAGTTCATGGCGCCTGCTCCGGTAGCCGTGACGTGGTGACGAGCTGCCGGTACTCCTGCGCGGCGAGCTCGGACTTGCGCATCGGCTCGTCGGGGAAGAGGCCGAGCCACAGGATCGCCGCGACGATCGCGGCGAGGATCGCCTTCTCGCGCAGCGTGAGGTCGACCACCGGCGCGTGCGGCGCCTTCTCCCCGCCGAACAGGAAGCCCTGCGCGAAGCGGAGCATGTACAGCGCGCCCAGCACCACGCCGCTGGTGGCGATCGCGCTCATCACGAGCGGGAACGACGTGCCCTGCTGGAACGCCTGCCAGCCCGCGGTGCCCGCGCCCAGCAGCACGAGGAACTCACCCGTGAAGCCGCTGGTGGTCGGCAGGCCGATCGACGCGAGGGTCAGCACCATGAAGAACACGGAATACACCGGCAGCAGCTTGGCGAGGCCGCCGTAGGCGCGCAGCTCGCGCGTGTGGCAGCGCTCGTAGATCATGCCGACGAGGAGGAACAGCCCGGCCGCGGTGAGGCCGTGGCTCACCATCTGCACGACGGCGCCCTGGATGCCGATGAGGTCGAGGCTCACGAGGCCGAGCATCACGTAGCCCAGGTGGCTGATCGACGAGTACGCGATGATCTTCTTGATGTCGTCCTGCACGAGCGCTAAGCACGCGCCGTACACGATGCTCACCACTGCGAGCGCGAGGAACAGCGGCAGCAGGTACTGCGTCGCGTCGGGGAAGAGCGGGAAGCCGAGCTTCATGAAGCCGTACGTCCCCATCTTCAGCAGCACGCCCGCCAGCACCACGGAACCCGCGGTCGGCGCCTCGACGTGGGCGTCGGGCAGCCACGTGTGCAGCGGCACCACCGGCACCTTGATCGCGAACGACAGCGCGAACGCCGACAGCAGCGTGACTTGAGTGCCGAGCGGGAGACGCGCGCGGTAGAGGTCGGCGAACGCGAACGAGAGCTGGCCGTCGCCCGCGGGCAGCGAGTACACGAGGTAGATCAGCGCGGCGAGCATCAGGATGCTGCCGAACGCGGTGTAAAGCACGAACTTCAGCGTCGCGTAGATGCGGCGCGGGCCGCCCCAGATGCCGATGATGAGGAACATCGGGATCATCATCGCTTCCCAGAACACGTAGAACAGGAAGAGGTCCTGCGCGACGAAGGCCCCGGTCATGGCGAACTGCAGCAGCAGCACCATGACGTAAAAGAGCTTGACGCTGCGGTCGATGGCGGTGAACGCGCCGGCGACGACCAGCGGCCCCAGGAACGCCGTGAGCAGCACCAGCAGCACGTTGTAGCCATCGAGGCCCACGTGGTAGTACACGCCCCACGCGGCGATCCACGGCAGGCGCGTCTCGAACTGCAGCCCGGGCACGCCGGCGTCGAACGCGTTGTAGAGGTGCCACGCGGCGAGGAACTGCAGCAGCATCACCGCGAGGGTCGCGCCGCGCACGGCGCCGCCCCGCTCCCCCGGGACCAGCAGCAGCAGCAGCAGCGCCCCCGCGAGCGGGACGAACAGGACGAGGTTCAGGAAGCCGGCATCACCCATGGCGCAGGCTCCACAGGAGGCACAGCGCGCTGCCGGCCAGCACCCAGAACACGTAGCGGTGCAGGTTGCCGGTCTGCACGCGCGACAGCGCGCCGGCGGTCATGTGCGCGAGCTTCGCCATGCCGTTCAGCGAGCCGTCGAGCAGCGTGCGGTCGCCGAGCTTCAGGAACACGGCGTCCGACAGCCACGTCAGCGGGCGGCCGAGCACCGCCTCGTACAGCTCGTCGATGTAGTACTTCGCGGCCAGCAGCCGGTGCAGGCCCGTCACGCGCGCGAGGACGGCGGCGGCGCGCTTCGCCTCGTCGCGGTAGAAGAACCACGCGAGGAACAGTCCGCTGAACGCGATGGCGATCGACACGAAGAGCAGGATCGTCTCGGTGTGGTGCAGCGCCTCGGGCACCTCGGGGATCGGCAGCAGCGGCTCGAGGAAGTGCGGCAGCGCAATGAACCCGCCCACGCCGGAAAGCACGGCGAGGATCGCGAGCACGCCGGTCATCGACAGCGGCGACTCGTGCACGTGGTGCTCGACCTCGTGCGTCATCCGCGACTTGCCGAGGAACGTCAGCCACAGCAGGCGGAACATGTAGAAGCCCGTCATCAGCGACGTGCACGCGCCGACCAGCCACAGCAAGGGCGAGCCGCCCGTCGACGACGCGAATGCGAACCACAGGATCTCGTCCTTCGACCAGAACCCTGCGAGCGGCGGGATGCCGGCGATGGCCGCGGTGGCGATGGCGAACGTCCAGAACGTGACCGGGATGCGCTTCGCGAGCCCGCCCATCCTGCGGATGTTCTGCTCGCCGCCGAGCGCGTGGATCACGCTGCCGGCGCCCAGGAACAGGCAGGCCTTGAAGAACGCGTGCGTGAACACGTGGAAGATCGCGACGCCGTAGGCGCCCACGCCCAGCGCCAGGAACATGAGCCCGAGCTGCGAGACGGTCGAGTACGCCAGCACCTTCTTGATGTCGTACTGCGCGATGGCGATGGTGGCGGCGAAGAACGCGGTGGCGGCGCCGATCACCGCGACGATGAACGAGGCGAACTCCGCGTGCACGTAGATGCCGTTCATGCGCGCGACGAGGTAGACGCCGGCCGTCACCATCGTGGCCGCGTGGATCAGCGCGGACACGGGCGTCGGGCCCGCCATTGCGTCGGGCAGCCAGACGTGCAGCGGGATCTGCGCCGACTTGCCGGTGGCGCCGATGAACAGCAGCACGCCGACCACGCTGGCGCCCACCAGCGGCGGCGTCGCGCTGTTGTAGGCCGCATTGACCGCGTCCATGTCGAGCGTGCCGAGCGAGAACCAGATCGCGAACATGCCGAGCAGGAAGCCGGCGTCGCCGATGCGGTTGGTCACGAATGCCTTCTTGCCGGCGCGCGCGTTGGCGGCGTCGGAGAACCAGAAGCCGATCAGCAGGTAGGACGCGAGGCCCACGCCTTCCCAGCCGACGAAGAGCACCAGCAGCGAGCGGCCGAGCACCAGCAGCAGCATGAAGAAGAGGAAGAGGTTCAAGTACGCGAAGAAGCGCGCGTAGCTCTTGTCCTCCTTCATGTAGCCGGTCGAGTACACGTGGATCAGCGAGCCTACGCCGGTCACGATCAGCGTCATCACGGCGCTCAGGCGATCGAACCAGAACGCGACCTCGAACGTCTGCCCGCCGATGTCGGCCCACGTGTACGCGGTGTGCACGAGCGGCGCGTAGCCGCCGTCGGCCAGCGCGCGGAAGCACGCGATGGCGAGCGCGAACGACGCGAACGGCAGGCCGCAGCCCACCACCGAGACGAAACCGCGGCCTGCGCGGTTGCCGAGCAGGCCGTTGGCCAGGAACCCGAGGAACGGCAGGACGACGATCCAGGTGAGCAGCGCGGCCACGGCCCTACCCTTTCAGTTCCGCGAAGGCGTCGACGTCGAGCGTGCGCCGGCGGCGCGCGAGCAGGAGGACGATCGGGATGGCGATGGCGATTTCCGCCGCCGCGACGACGAACACCAGGAACACCAGCACCGCGCCGGCGGTGGTGTCGGTCTGCCGGGCGAGCGTGACGAGCGCCAGGTTCGCCGCGTTCATCATGAGCTCCATGCACATCAGCATCACGAGCACGTTGCGACGGACGATGACGCCCCCGAGCCCCACCGCGAACAGCGCGAAGGCCAGGACGAGGAGGAGCGTGTACCTATCCACGGCCTTGCCGATCCACGCGCACGACCACCACGGCGGCCACCACCGCAGCGACCAGAAGCACGGAAGTCACCTCGAACTGCAGCCAGTACTTCTGCAGGAAATCGACCGAGAACTGGCCGATGCCGTAGGTCGCCGTCGCCGGCGGCGCCGGTCCGGTGCCGGTGCGGTAGACCGCGACCGCGAGGGTGGCGAAGAACACGCCGGCCGCCGCGAGCGCCGGCAGCAGCCACTTCGAGAACCGCTGCGTGAACGAGAGGTCGCGCACGTCGAGCAGCATGATCACGTAGACGATGAACACCATCACCGCGGACACGTAGATCAGCACCTGGAACGCGGCCAGGAAGTGCACGCCGAGGAGGCCGTAGATGCCGCCCAGCGAGATCATGGTGAACACCAGCGCCATCGCCACGCGCATCGGATGCTGCAGGAACAGCATCGACACCGCGCCGGTCAGCGCGAAGAGCCCGAAGAGGAACAGCAGCAGCGAGTCGAGCTGCTGCAGGAAGGCGTCGATCATGCGTGTCCTCCGTGCCCCGCCGCCGCGGCCCGTGCCGCGGCGGCACCCTCCTCCTTGGTCGGATAAGGCTTGGCGACGTCGCTCGCCGGCTGCCAGCCCAGGAGCTCCGGCAGCGTGATCCACATGGTGCCGCGGTCGGGACCCGGAAACTCGGGCGTGACCTTGACCATGCGGATCGCGTCCTCCGGGCACGCCTCGACGCACAGGCCGCAGAAGATGCAGCGCGCGTAGTCGAGCTCGAAGCGCGACGGCGACTTGGGATGGGCGGGATCGTCGAGGTCGAGCGCGGCGTCGATCTCGATGCACTGCGCCGGGCACACCGTCGCGCACATGTTGCACGCGACGCACTGCGGCCGGCCGTCGGGGCGCTGCGTAAGCACGTGCTTGCCGCGGTTGTTGGCCGCGTAGTCGAAGCGCGTCTCCTCGGGGTAGTACGTGGTCAGCGCGCCCTTGTGCCCACCGATCCACTTCAGCATGTTCAGCGTGAACACGCGCCCCGTGATCCACAGGCCGCGGATGATCTCGGGGAGGTAGAGCTTCTCCCACAGGCCCATCTCGGGCTCGTTCCAGTAGCGCTTGCGGACGTGCGCGGGCCGGCTCATCGCGCGAGCATCCACATGATGACGACCGTGACCGTCAGGTTGGCGAGGCACAGCGGCAGCATGAACTTCCACGCGAACATCAGCACCTGGTCGAAGCGGAAGCGCGGCAGCGTCCAGCGGATCAGGATCTGGAAGCTCGACAGCAGCAGCACCTTCGCGAGGAACGTGCCGAGCTGGATCACGACCACCACCGCGTGCGGCAGCGGGATGTTGAAGTCGAGCGGCAGGTGGAAGCCCGTGTCGTTCATGAACGGCAGGTTGTAGCCGCCGAGGAACAGCGTGGTGAAGAGCGCCGAGACGATCGCGATCTCGATGAACTCGGCGAACATGAAGAGGCCCATCTTCATCGCGCTGTACTCGGTGTAGAAGCCCGCGATGAGCTCCGACTCCGCTTCCGGCAGGTCGAACGGGATGCGCTTGTTCTCGGCGATGGCCGCGGCCATGAACAGCGTCGCCGCGAACGGCTGGTAGACGATGCCCCACGCCGGCAGCACGCCGAGCACGCGGCCCGACTGGTGGTTGACGATCGCGGTGAGGTCGAGCGTGCCGTAGACGAGGATGAGGCCCAGCACCGTCAGGCCCATCACCAGCTCGTAGCTGATCATCTGCGCGCCGGCGCGCAGCGCGCCGAGCATGGAGAACTTGTTGGACGACGACCAGCCGGCGAGCATCGCGCCGATCACCGAGAGGCCGCCGAACGCGAACACGATCAGCAGGCCCGCGTCGAGGCGCGCGATCTGCATCGCGTACGTGCGGTCGCCGAACCAGTGGGCGATGGCCGGGATGCCGGAGAAGAGCTTGCCCGGGTCGAGCGTGCCGCCGAACGGGATCACGCCGAACACGAGGAGCACCGGCGTGAACACCACCCACGGCGCGATCATGTACGCGAGCTTGTCGTACGCCTGCGGCCGCCAGTCCTCCTTCAGCAGCATCTTCAAGCCGTCCGCCATGCCGTGGAACAGGCCGAGCCAGATCAGCTTCACGTTCGTGAACGGGATGCGGATGTACGCGCGGTTGGCGCCGATGCGATCCGACATCACCGCCGCCTGCTTGCGCTCGACCCACGTCAGCACCGTGCCGAAGCCCATGAGCACGGCCAGCGCGTAGCCGATGTAGACCGCCGCGATGACGAGGTCCTGGATCATGATGCGGTCACCGGCAGCGCGGCCAGCGCGTGGAAGACGTCCGCTGCATCCTGCACCGCCGGCGCCTTCGGCACGCAGCGCGTGAACGCGCGCGTCGCCCCGTCCCCGTTCGTGTAGGTGCCGCTGCGCTCGGGCTGGTGGCTGATCGGGATGAACACGTCGGCGAAGCCGTTCTCGGGTGCGATGTACGACTGTAGCGAGACGATCGGGACGCCGCGCGGGAGATCCGCGAAGTTGCAGCCCTCGCCCCAGACGAGCACGAGGTCGGTGTCCGGCGCGAACTGCACCGGCTGGTCGGCCTGCGCACCGAAGACAGCGCGCGCGCCGGCGGTGTTCGGATTCTTGTCGGCGCGGATCAGGAAGTCGTCCTCCACGACCTCGCCGGGGAGCGGCTGGTGGTCACGCTTGATGAACACCGTGCAGCGCGGCCCCAGCGTGTCGCGGAACGCCGCGAGCTCCTCGTTGCTGCCCCAGCTCGAGACGAGCGCGACCGGCTTGCGGGCGGCGTCGAGCAGCCTGCGCGCGCGCTCCAGCGCGGCGTCGAGCGCGACCACCTTGCCCTTGACCATCGGATCACACGCGCGCGGGCGATCCCAGATCTTGCCGAGGTCGCGCGCCTTGTTGCAGATCCACGGGCCGTCCGGCCCCTGCGCGCCGTGCGGCGTCACGCGCATCAGCGCGGTGTTCTGGCGACGGTCGAGCGCCTTCACCTTCCACTCCGGCTTGCGGTACCACGCGTCGATCGCGCAGCCGCGCGCGCAGCCCGGGCACACCGAGGGCGTGGGCTTGAGATACCACACCCGCGCCTTGTACATGAAGTCCTTGGCGAGCAGCGCGCCGACCGGGCAGATGTCGATCACGTTGTCGGAGTACGGATCGGCGTCGAGCGGGTGGTCCTCGGCCGCGCGCAGCAGCGACTCGTCGCCGCGGTTCTTGATGCCGAGCGCATGCGACTTGCTCACCTCGCGCGTGAAGCGCACGCAGCGCGAGCACAGGATGCAGCGCTCGTTGTCGAGCACGATGCGCTCGGACAGCGGGTAGAACTTGACCGACGTGACCTTGGGCTCGTGCGAGATCGACGGCAGGCCGTTGTACGCGGCGTGGTAATCCTGCAGCGTGCACTCGCCCGCCTTGTCGCAGATGCCGCAGTCGACGGGGTGGTTCAGCGTGATGAACTGCATCGTCTCGCGCCGCTGCTTGCGCACGAGCTCGGAGTCGGTGAGGATCTTGAGACCCTCGGCGACCGGCATGTTGCACGCGATCTCGCACCAGCTGCGGCCCTCGACCTGCACGACACAGATGCGGCAGTTGCCGGCGATCGACAGCGCCGGGTGCCAGCAGAAGTACGGGATGTAGAAGCCGTTGGCGAGCGCCGCCTGCAGCACCGTCTGGCCCTTGGCCGCCTGCACGGGCGTGCCGTTGATGAAGATCTCAGGCATGGGCCGCGACCTCCAGCACGCCCGACATCAGCGAGCGCTTGTTGGCGATCCAGTACTCGAACTCGTTCCGGAACTTGGCGATGATGCCGATCGTCGCGTAGCCCGCGGCGTCGCCCATGCCGCAGATCGTGGTGCCGTCGTTGCGCTGCGAGATCGCGATGAGCTGGTCGATGTCGCCCGGCAGGCCACGGCCCGCGACGATGCGGTCGATGATCCGGTGCATCCAGCCGGTGCCTTCGCGGCACGGCGTGCACTGGCCGCACGACTCGTGGTGGTAGAAGCGCAGCATCACCTGCAGCAGCCGCACCATGCACGTGCCCTCGGCGATGGCGATCATGCCGCCGGAGCCCACGCCCGACCCGGCCGCACCGAGCGACTGGTGGTCGAACGTGACCTTCTCGATCTCGGCCCACGTCAGCACCTTGGTGGAGATACCGCCCGGGACCAGCGCTTTCAGCTTCCTGCCGCCGATCATGCCGCCGCAGTCGTCGGTGATGAACTGCGCGAGCGGATAGCCGTACTCGACCTCGTAGACACCGGGCTTCGCGACGTGGCCGGAGATGGAGACGAGCTGCGTGCCCGGGCACTTCGCGGTGCCGAAGCTGCGGTACCAGTCGGCGCCGTTCGCGACGATGCCCGTGACGTTGGCGAGCGTCTCGACGTTGTTGACCACGGTCGGCCGCTTGTAGAGACCTTGCACCGTCAGGCGCGGCGGGCGGTTGCGCGGGTAGCCGCGCTTGCCTTCGAGCGACGACAGCAATCCGGAGGCCTCGCCGCACACGTACGAGCCCGCGCCGCGGTACGCGACGATGTCGACCGCGAAGTCGGTGCCAAGGATGTGCTCGCCGAAATAGCCCGCGTCGTACGCCTCCTCGATGGCCGCCTGCAGCCGGCGGTACGGCAGGTCGAACTCGCCGCGGATGTACACGAAGCAGTTGCGCACCTGCAATGCGTGGCAGACGATCAGCATCGACTCCAGCAGCACGTGCGGGTTGTGCTCGAGGATCCAGCGGTCCTTGAACGTGCCGGGCTCGCCTTCGTCGGCGTTCGCGCACAGGTAGTGCGGCTGGCCGTCGTTGAGGTTCACCACCTGCCACTTGCGCCCCGCCGAAAACGCGGCGCCGCCGTGGCCGAGGAGCCCGGCGTTGGTGACTTCCTTGGTGATGTCCTCCGGCTTCATCGCGAGCGCGCGGCGCAGCGTCTCGTAGCCGCCGCGCGCGCGGTACGCGGCCAGCGTGTGCGAGTCGGCCGTGACCGGGAACGTCATCAGGAGCTGCTTGCCGGGCATTACGGCAGCTCCTTCAGCAGCGCGTCGATCTTCGCCGGCGACATCGACTCGTGGTACGTCTCGTTGACCATGATCACCGGCGCGGTGCCGCAGGACCCCAGGCACTCGACGGTGGAGAACGTGAAACGCCCGTCCGGGGTGGTCTCGCCCGCCTCGATCCCCAGCGCGCCCTTGATGTGGTCCATCAGGCGCTCGGCGCCGCACATCGAGCAGCTCACGTTGCGGCAGGTCTGCAGGTGCCAGCGGCCGATCGGCTTGCGCCGGAACTGCGTGTAGTACGAGAGCACCTCCTCGATCTGGATGCGCGGCACGCCGAGGTACTCGACGAGGCCGTCGATGTCGCTGTCCGCCACGAAGCCGCGATCCTCCTGGATGCGCCGCACGCACGGCAGCACCAGCGATGACTCGAAGCCGGGCGGGAAGCGCTTCTTGAGCTTGTCGAATTCGGGGATGAGGTGCTTCATGGCCTTGCTCTGCCACCGCTGCCACGAATCGTCGTCCCCGCGAAGGCGGGGACCCAGCTTCTTGCGAGCGAACGCCACTGGGTCCCCGCTTTCGCAGGGACGACAAACCGAGACGTTTGCGCTCGCGCCTTCACCGATCACACTCCCCGCCGATCATGTTGATCGACCCGAACGTCGGCACGACGTCGGCGAGCTGGTAGCCCTCGAGCATCTTGTGCGCGCCGCCCATGTGCACGAAGCTCGGCGCGCGCACGTGGACCTTGTACGGCACGCCGGCGCCGGTGCTCACGATGTAGAAGCCGAGCTCGCCGTTGGGCGACTCGTGCGCGACGTAGCACTCGCCCGCCGGCACGCCCGGGCCGTCCATCACCAGCTTGAAGTGGTTGATGAGCGACTCGATCTCGGTGTACACGAGCCCCTTGTCCGGGAACGTGCAGCGCGGGTCGTCGACGTTGACCGGGCCCTCCGGCAGCATGTCCGCGAGCTGGCGCATCATGTGCACCGACTCGTCCATCTCGCGCATCCGCACGTAGTAGCGGTCGTAGTTGTCGCCGTTGATGCCCACGGGTACCTCGAAGTCGAGCTCGGCGTATGCGAGGTACGGCGTGTCCTTGCGCAGGTCGGCGGCGAAGCCCGTCGAGCGCAGCAGCGGGCCGGTGTACGCGTAGTCGAGCGCATCCCGGGTCGACAGGCAGCCGACGTTGCGCATGCGGTCGATGAAGATGCGGTTGCGGTCGACGAGCCCGTGCACGCGGCCGACGAACTCGTCGTACTGCACGAGGATCTCCTCCATCCGCGCGAGCCAGCCGTCCGGCAGGTCGCGCGCGAGCCCGCCGATGCGCCCGTACGAGTACGTCACCCGCGCGCCCGAGAGCTGCGCGAGGTGCTCGTACATGTAGTCGCGGATCATGACGAGGTAGAGGAACGCCGTCATGGCGCCCAGCTCCATGAGGCCCGCCGCGATGCAGGTCAGGTGGTCGACCACGCGCGAATACTCGGACAGCAGCGTGCGCAGGTACTTGCAGCGCGGCGTGATCGTGACGCCCATCAGCGTCTCGACCGCGTCGCAATACGCGAAGTCGTTGATCATCGCCGACACGTAGTTCAGCCGGTCGACGTACGGGATCACCTGGTGCCAGGTGTGACTCTCGCATTCCTTCTCGAAGCCGCGGTGCAGGTACCCGCAGTGCACGTCGGTGCGCACGATCTTCTCGCCGTCGAGCGCGGCGATGATCTGCACCGTGCCGTGCGTGGCCGGGTGCGACGGGCCGATGTTGACGATGACCGGGCCGGACTCGCCGGTCGGCACGAACGAGGGCCGGACGGGATTCGGCAGCGTCGAGAGCGGCGGCAGCTTCACGCGATGTCCCCGGTCCTCATGGCTCGCGGTACGGCACGAGCGGCTGCTCGTGGTCCTTCGCGTAGTCCTTGCGCAGCGGATGCCCGACGAAGCCCTCGTAGAGCAGGATCGGGCGCAGGTCGTCGTTGCCCGCGAACACGATGCCGTACATGTCGTGCGTCTCGCGCTCCATGAACGCCGCGGAGCCGTAGAGCGGCGTGAGCGATGCGACGACCGGCGCCTCCGCCGGCACCGCGGTCTTCATCCGCACGCGCACCTTGGCGAGCGTCGAGTAGAAATGCCACACGACGTCGAAGCGCGGCGTGCGCTGCGGCCAGTCGATGGCCGTGACGTCGAGCAGCACGTCGAAGCCCAGCGGATTGCGGATCCGCGCGGCCACCGCGGCGACGTCCGCGGGCGCTACGTCCACCACCACGAGCCCGAACTCGATTCGCGCCACCCGGTCCCCTTGGGACAGGGCACTGCGGAGCGTCTCGAGCGTGGACATGGCGGTCAGAAGGTGGCGGTCACGATGGGATGCTTCTGCTTCGCGATCATGTCCTGCAGGCGCATGATGCCGTCGATCACCATCTCGGGCCGCGGCGGGCAGCCGGGCACGTAGATGTCGACCGGGATGATCCTGTCGATGCCCTGCACCGCCGCGTAGTTCTGGTAGAAGCCACCCGACGTCGCGCACGCGCCGAATGCGAGCACCCAGCGCGGCTCGCACATCTGCTCGTATACGCGGCGCAGCACCGGCGCCTGCTTGTGCGTGACGGTGCCGACCACCATCAGGAGATCGGCCTGGCGCGGCGAGAAGCGCGGCAGCGCCGCGCCGAAGCGGTCGGTGTCGTACGGCGACGAGCTGACCGCCATGAACTCCATCGCGCAGCAGGCGGTGACGAACGGATACGGGAACAGCGAGAACTTGCGCGCCCAGCCGACGAGCTCGTCCTTCTTCGTCGTCAAATACTCGAAGGCGCCGGACGGGCCGCCTGCGGGTGCGATGGGGATGGTCTGCGCCATGCTAGCTCGTGACCGCCTCGAGGAGGCGCTGCCGGTAGACGTACAGCAGGATCAGGACCAGCAGCGCGACGAAGATGCCGAAGGTCGCGAGCATGAAACCGGTCACCGGCTGGGCGGCGAGCGCCCAGATGAACAGGAACACGGTCTCGAGATCGAACAGGATGAAGACGATGGCCACCGCGTAGTACTTGATGGGCATCGCCTTGACGTTGCGGGTGTCGACGGGCGTCGCACCGCATTCGAAGGGCTCGAGCTTGAGCGGCGTGGGTTCCGGCTGCGGGCCTAAGAACCGGTTCATGAGCAACGTCGTTCCCACGAAGCCCAGGATCGCCAGGGCCCACAAAAGGAAGATCGCGTACGGACTCATGGTCGGGAGCGCCTTCTCGTCTTTCCGCAGACTAGGGAATGCCGCTGCGCACCGGGTTGACGCAAGTCAATCAACTCCGCTGCCGTTGATGAGGTTCATCGGATTTCTTGATGACGTGCGGCATCGCGCCGCCCAAAACAAAAGCGCCCCGCGAGTGCGGGGCGCGCTTGCTGCATCGCGAGATCGGTCACGCGTAGCGCGCGTACTCCGGCTCGTACATCGCGGCGCGCACGCTCGCGAGGAGATCGGCGGGCCGCGCGACGCCGGCCAAGTCGCGGCGGAACGCGACGTCGGCCACGGCGGCCGCGATGTGCGCCGATACCTCGCGGATCGCCGGCAGCGGCGGATACAGGCTGCCCTGCGCGAGGTCCTCGGTGGTCACCTGCGCGGCGAGCGTGCGCGCGGCGACGAGGAACATCTCGTCGGTGACGCGCCGCGCGCGGCTGACGATCGCGCCCATGCCCACGCCCGGGAAGATGTACGAGTTGTTGCCCTGGCGCGGGACGAAGTGCGCGCCGCACATCGTCAGCGCCGGGAACGGGCTGCCCGACGCGAAGAGCGCGCGGCCGCCCGACCAGTCGTACGCCTGGTGCGCGGTGCACTCCGACTTCGACGTCGGGTTGGACAGCGCGAACACGATCGGCCGGTCGTTGATCGTCGCCATCGCGCTCACCACCTCCTGCGTGAACGCGCCGCCCACCGCCGCGACCCCGATGATCGCCGTCGGCCGCAGCGCCTCGACCGCCGCGAGCAGCGTGTTCACGTGCGGGTGCTGGTGCGCGTAGCGCTGCTTGTGGTGCGCGAGGTCGGTGCGCACGTTGACGACGAGCCCCTTGGAGTCGACGAGCCAGCAGCGGCGCCGCGCCTCCGCCTCGGGCAATCCTTCGGCGACCATGGCCGCGACCGCGAGGTCCGCGATGCCGGTGGCGGCCTCGCCCGCGCCCTGGAACAGCAGCGTCTCGTTGGCGAGCGTGCCGCCCTTCACGCGCAGCGCCGACATGAGGCCCGCGAGCGCGACCGCGGCGGTGCCCTGGATGTCGTCGTTGAACGTGGCGAGCCGGTCGCGGTAGCGCTCGAGGAGGCGGAACGCGTTGTGGTTGGCGAAGTCCTCGAACTGCACGACCACGCCGGGGAAGACCTCCTGCGTCGCGGTGATGAACTCCTCGACCAGCTCGTCGTAGGCCGCGCCGGTCACGCGCGGCGTGGCGGTCCCGATGTACAGCGGATCGTGGCGCAGCACCTCGTTGTTGGTGCCGGCGTCGAGCAGCACCGGCAGGCACTGGTTGGGATGCACGCCCGCGCACGCGGTGTACAGCGAGAGCTTGCCCACCGGGATGCCCATGCCGTTGGCGCCGAGGTCGCCTAAGCCGAGGATGCGCTCGCCGTCGGTGACGACGATGATGCGCACGTCGCGGTGCGGCCAGTTGCGCAGCATGTCGCGGATGCGGCCGCGGTCCTGGTGGCTGATGAAGAGCCCGCGCGGACGCTGGAAGATGTGGCCGAACTGCTGGCATGCGAGGCCGACGGTCGGCGTGTAGATGACCGGCATCATCTCGTCGGGATTGTCGACCACGACGCGGTAGAACAGCGTCTCGTTGCGGTCGTGCAGGGCCGCGAGGTTGATGTAGCGCTCGAGGTCGCTCGCCTTGCGGCGGAAATTCTCGAGCACGCGCTTCACCTGCTCGGCCTGCGTCGAGATGTGCGGCGGCAGGAGGCCGCGCAGGCCCAGCGCGTCGCGCTCGGCCGCGGTGAATGCGGTGCCCTTGTTGAGGGTGGGATCCTGCAGCAACGTAGTGCCGCGCGGGAACGAGGCCGGCAGGAATCCCGGCGCGCTGGTGCCGTCGTCAACCATCTGTGCAATGCCTCCGTCGACGGCGCCTGCGGTCGGCGCCGTCCGTCTAGATCGTCTCGGGAACCATCTTGATCGCGCCGCACGGACACTCGGACACGCAGATGCCGCACCCCTTGCAGTAGTCGTAGTTGAACTCGAAGCGCTTGCCCGGCCCGAGCTTGATCACCGCGTTGTCGGGGCAGACCCCGTAGCAGTTGTCGCACTCGAAGCAGTTGCCGCAGGACAGGCAGCGCCGCGCCTCGAACAGCGCGTTGGTCTCGTTGAGACCGCTCACCACCTCCTCGAACGTCTGCGTGCGGCGCGCGACGTCGAGCATCGGGCGCACGGTCTTCGGCGCGTCCGCGTAGTACCAGGGATTCAGGTTCTCGAAGGCGGCGAGCTCGTGCTTCGCCGGCGGCACGTAGGTCGTGCCCTCGAGCCACGCGTGGATGTGGCGCGCGGCCTTCTTGCCGTGCCCGACCGCGACGGTGACGGTGCGCTCCGACGGCACCATGTCGCCGCCCGCGAAGAGGCCCGGGAAGCCGGTCATCATGTTCGGCCCGACCTGCACCACGCCGTCCTTGATCTCGAGGCCCGGCACGTTGTCGAGCAGCGAGAGGTCGACGTCCTGCCCGAGCGCCAGCACCAGCGAGTCGGCCTCCAGCGTCTCGAACTCGCCGGTCGGCTGCGGGAAGCCCTTCTCGTCGAGCGCCATCTTCTCGACGGTGAGCTCGCCCTCGTCGCCCATGCGCTTGATGGTCGACAGCCACTTGATGAGCACGCCCTCCTGCAGCGCCTCCTCGACCTCGAAGTCGTGCGCGGGCATCTTCTCGCGCGTGCGCCGGTAGACGATGATCGACTCGGTGGCGCCGAGCCGCTTCGCGGTGCGCGCGACGTCGAGCGCGGTGTTGCCGCCGCCGTACACGACCACGCGGCGGCCGAGCATCGGCTTCTCCTCGTCCTCCATGCCGCGCAGCACCGACACCGCGTCGAGCATCCGCGCGGCGGTGCCGGCGGGGATGTACGCGCGCTTCGCGATGTGCGCGCCGACGGCCAGGAACGCGGCGTCGCAGCCTTCCTCGCGCATCGCCGCCTGGATGTCGCTCACCTTGCGGTTGAGCTCGAGCTCGACGCCCATCGCCACGATGCGCGCGATCTCGCCGTCGAGCACGTCGCGCGGCAGGCGGTACTTCGGGATGCCGAAGCGCATCATGCCGCCCGCGTACGGGCCGGCCTCGACGATCTTCACCGCGTGGCCGAGCTTGCGCAGGTGGTACGCGGCCGAGAGCCCCGACGGCCCGGCGCCGACCACCAGCACCTTCTTGCCGGTGACCTTCGCGGTGGCGCGGAACTGCCAGCCCCGCTTCAGTGCTTCGTCCCCCAAGAACCGCTCGACGGAGTTGATGCCCACCGCCTCGTCGACCTGGCCGCGGTTGCACGCGCCCTCGCACGGGTGGTAGCAGACGCGCCCCATCACCGCGGGCAGCGGATTGTCCTCGGTGAGCGCGCGCCACGCGGCCTCGTAGTCGCCCGACTCCGCGTGGAAGAGCCAGCTCTGGATGTTCTCGCCCGCCGGGCACGCGTGGTTGCACGGCGGCAGGCGGTCCAGGTACACCGGCCGCTTGGTGCGCCACGAGCCGGTCTTGTTGGCGAGGCTCGACCCGACGTCGAGCGTGATGGCGAACGGCTTATCCATCCGCATTCTCCGTGGGCAGCAGGTCGAACTCGGCGATGTTGCGATCGGCGGCGGCCTGGATGAGCTCGATGCGCGCGCGGCCCGCGGGGGTCGCGAAGAGGTGCGCGAAGCGCTTCTGCAGCTTGAGGTACTCGTCCACCGCGACCTTGCGGCGGATCGGCGTGCGCGCCGTCACCTGCCCGTCGTGCGCCTCGAACAGCGGATAGAGCCCCGACTCGACCGCGAGCCGCGCAAGCCGGATGGTGTTCTCGGGCGCCGCGCCCCAGCCCAGCGGGCACGGCACGTGGATGTGGATGTAGCGCGCGCCGTGGATCTCCATGGCGGTCGTCACCTTCTGCTCGAGGTCGCGCAGGTTGGCGACACTCGCGGTCGCGACGTACGGGATGCGATGCGCCATCGCGATCAGCGGCACGTTCTTGCCGGTGCCGAACACGTTGCCCGGCGTGGCTCCGACCGCAGGCGTGGTGGCGGTGCGCGCCCCCGGCGGCGTCGCGCTCGAGCGCTGCACGCCGGTGTTCATGTACGCCTCGTTGTCGTAGCAGATGTAGAGCACGTCGTCGTTGCGCTCGAACATCCCGGAGAGGCAGCCGAAGCCGATGTCGGTGGTGCCGCCGTCGCCGCCCTGCGCGACGACGCGCACGTCCTTGCGGCCCTTCACGCGGTAGGCCGCCGCCACGCCGGACGCCACCGCCGCCGCGTTGCCGAACAGCGAGTGGATCCACGGGATCTGCCACGACGTCTCGGGGTACGGCGTCGAGAACACCTCGAGGCAGCCGGTCGCGTTGACCGCGATGAGCTGGTTGGCGGTCGCGCGCATCGCGGCGTCGATCGCGTAGCGCGCGCCGAGCGCCTCGCCGCAGCCCTGGCACGCGCGGTGCCCCGAGTTGAGCGAGTTCGTGCGGCGCATGTCCGCCTGCACCGAGCGCACGTTCTCCGGCAGCAGCCGGTTGCCGACGGTGAACGTCCCGGTCTGGTAGAACTTGACGGGCTGCCGTTGGGTGGGTCGCTCGGCCGGGGCAGCGCCGTGGCCGACGACGTGGGGCTTCGTGATGTCTTGCATGGTTAGCCGATGCCGGAGGCGACGGTGCCGAGGCGGCGCAGGATCGCCTCCGCCGTGGGTCCGCTGCGGCGCAGGAGCGTCTCGCGCTCGAGCTCCGCCGCGACGAGGTCCGCGTTCAAGTCGAGGAACGTCACCTGCTCCAACTCGTCGACGTGCGCGTCGTCGAAGAGCTGGCGCAGCGACTGGCGCGTGATCGCGCGCCCGCCGAGCCCGCAGATGACCGTGTAGCCCTTGAGCAGCACGCCCGACAGCGACTTGCGCACGCCGTCGGAGACGATGCCGCCCAGGCCCACCGCGAGGCACTTCTCCAGCACGACGACGCGCTTCGCCTTCTCGAGCGCCTCGCGCAGCGCGGCGAGCGGGAAGGGGCGGAACGAGCAGATCGACACGCATCCGATCGGCACGCCGGCGGCGCGCATGTCGTCGATCACTTCCTTCACGGTGCCGATGACCGAGCCCAGCGCCACCACGATCGTCTCGGCGTCGTCGGTGCGGTACTTGCGGATGAGCCCGCCCGACTGCCGCCCGAACTGCTTCGCGAATTCGTCGGACAGGTGCGGGATCAGCGCCAGCGCGCGGAGCTGCTTGTGGTGCGCGAGGTAGCGCACCTCGGTGAACGCCTCGGGGCCGACCATCGCGCCGATGGTCACCGGATCGGCGGGATCGAGCACCTGCCGCGGCTCGAACGCCGGCAGGTACGCATCCACCTGCGCCTGCGTCGGGATGTCGACGCGGTCGTATGCGTGGGTGAGGATGAAGCCGTCCATGCACACCATCACGGGGCAGGAGAGCTCCTCGGCGAGCCGGAATGCCTGGATGTGCAGGTCGAGCGCCTCCTGGTTCGTCTCCGCGAAGAGCTGGATCCACCCGGCGTCGCGCATCGACATGCTGTCCGAGTGGTCGTTCCAGATGTTGATCGGCGCGCCGATCGCGCGGTTGCCGATGGTCATCACGATCGGCAGCCCGAGGCCCGCGGCGTTGTACACGGCCTCGGCCATGAACAGCAGCCCCTGGCTCGACGTGGCCGTGTACGTGCGTGCGCCGGCGGCGGACGCGCCGATCGCCACCGACAGCGCGGCGAACTCGGATTCGACGTTGATGAACTCGCAGTTCTCGAGGTCGCCGGCCTTCACCATCTCGCCCACGCCCTCCACGATGTGCGTCTGCGGCGTGATGGGGTAGGCGCAGATCACTTCGGGACGGCAGAGCGCGATGGCCTCCGCGACGGCGTGCGAGCCCTCGCACTGCTTAAGCATGGGCGCCCTCCTCGGCGTTCTTCACGAGCGCGAACGCTTCCTGCGCCGCGGCGATGTTGGGCTCCGCGACGTTGCGCGGGAATTTCTCGCGGATGGCGGCGACGACCGAGCGCAGCTGCACCTGCCGGCTGATCGCCGCGAATCCGCCGAGCAGCGCGGCGTTCGGCAGCGGCCGGCCGACGTGCTTCAGCGCAAGCTCCGTGGCCGGCACCGTGCAGCGGCGCAGGCGCCGTTGCGCGAGGTCGTCGATGCCCAGGTCGCGGAAGCTGCGCGTCGAGTTGATGAGGACGAACCCGTTCGCCGCCAGCCCGTTGAAGAGGTCGACCTGGTGCAGGAGCGTCGGATCCTGGATGATCAGCGCGTCCGGCATGAGCACCGGCTCGCGCAGGCGGATCTCGCGGTCGTCGATGCGGCAGAAGGCGGTCACGGGCGCGCCCATGCGCTCGGAGCCGAAGCTCGGGAACGCCTGGGCATGGCGGCCTTCGATGAACGCGGCGATCGAGAGCAGCTCGGCGCCCGTCACCACGCCCTGCCCTCCTCGACCATGGATGCGAATCTGGAACATTGCGCGACTTCGCTTCGGATGGAGTCACCGCCCAAAGTGGGCGGCGCCGTGGGTGGTTTCGTGCGGCTGCTATCGTGCGCCGGCGCGCGGATTCCCCGTTGATATAGGTCAATGGGGTCGCAGGAGCGGCGCATTAGCGTGTGAACACGGCAAAGCAGCACGTCCCGAGGCCTGCGCGCGAAGCGCCTTCGTGGACGAGCGACGAGTCCCGATCGCGCGTGCGCCGGACATCGCACGCGACACCGACGGAGGGAACCAAGTGGACGCAACGACATCGATCACGACGACGGCCGAACGCACGGCCCGGCCGCGCAGGAGCCGCTGGCCGGCCCGCCTGGACCTCGTGCAGAGCGGCACCGGCCTCGTGCTCGCGCTCTTCATGTGGGGCCACATGTTCTTCGTCTCGTCGATCCTGCTCGGCAAGGACGCGATGTGGACCATCACCAAGATGTTCGAGGGCTACTTCCTGTTCGATCGCGCGTACCCGGGCATCGTGTCGCTGGTGGTCGCCGCCATCACGGTGCTGCTGGTCGTGCACGCCGCGCTCGCCGTGCGCAAGTTCCCGATCAACTACCGCCAGTTCCGCGAGTACCGCGAGCACATGCGCCTCATGCGCCACGAGGACACGACGCTCTGGTACTGGCAGGTGCTGACCGGCTTCGCGCTCTTCTTCCTCGCCGCGCCGCACCTCTTCCAGATGCTGACGCAGCCGGGAATGATCGGCCCCTTCGAATCGGGCGACCGCGTGTGGAGCTACACGTGGTGGCCGCTCTACCTCGTGCTGCTGTTCGCGGTGGAGCTGCACGGCGGCATCGGGCTCTACCGGCTCGCGGTGAAGTGGCAGTGGTTCGGCGGATCGACGCCGGACGCCACGCGCAAGCGCCTCAAGGTGTTCAAGTGGGCGCTGACGGCGTTCTTCCTGGCGCTCGGCCTCGCCACGCTGTCGGCGTACGTGAAGATCGGCATCCAGCACAGTGACCACGTCGGCGAACGCTATGTCCCGGCCTGGGTGAAGGACGGAGGTAAACACCAATGAAGGTCGTCTACACCGACGTGCTCGTCATCGGCGGCGGTCTCGCCGGCCTGCGCATGGCGATTGCCGCCAAGCGGCGCGGGTACGACGCGATCATCCTGTCGCTGGTGCCGCCCAAGCGCTCGCACAGCAAGGCCGCGCAGGGCGGCATGCAGGCCTCGCTCGGCAACGTGATCAAGGGCCAGGGCGACAACGAGGACGTCCACTTCGAGGACACGGTGCGCGGCTCCGACTGGGGCGCGGACCAGGACGTCGTGCGCATGTTCGTCAACACGGCGCCGAAGGCCGTGCGCGAGCTCGCGGCGTGGGGCGTGCCGTGGAGCCGCATCCGGCCGGGCGACCGCACGGTCATCATCAACGGCCAGAAGGTCACGATCACGGAGCGCCAGGAGGCCGCGGGCCTCGTCGCGCAGCGCGACTTCGGCGGCACCAAGAAGTGGCGCACCTGCTACGTGTCCGACGGCACCGGCCACGCGATGCTGCAGGCGGTCGGCGACCAAGCGATCGGCAACGGCATCCCCGTGCACGAGCGCACGGAGGCGCTCGCGCTCATCCACGACGGCGGCCGCTGCTACGGCGCGGTCGTGCGCGACCTGATCGACGGCGAGCTCACCGCGTACGTCGCGAAGGCCACCGCACTCGCCACCGGCGGCGCGGGTCGGCTGTACCGTGTCACCACCAACGCCGTGATCTGCGAGGGCATCGGCCACGCGATCGCGCTCGAGACGGGGGTGGCCGCGCTCGGCAACATGGAGGCGGTGCAGTTCCACCCGACCGGCATCTTCCCCGCGGGCATCCTCGTGACGGAAGGCTGCCGCGGCGACGGCGGCATCCTCAAGGACGCGGACGGCCACCGCTTCATGCCCGACTACGAGCCCGAGAAGAAGGAGCTCGCCTCGCGCGACGTCGTCTCCCGCCGCATGGAGGAGCACATCCGCAAGGGCAAGGGCGTGAAGAGCCGCTTTGGCGACCACATCTGGCTCGACATCACGCAGCTGGGCGAGCACCACATCAAGCACAACCTGCGCGAGGTGTACGAGATCTGCCAGCACTTCCTCGGCATCGACGCGACCAAGGACCTCATCGCGGTGCGGCCGGCGCAGCACTACACGATGGGCGGCGTGCGCACCAAGTACACGGGCGAGAGCCCGACGCTGCGCGGCCTCTTCGCCGCCGGCGAAGCCGCGTGCTGGGACATGCACGGCTTCAACCGCCTGGGCGGCAACTCGGTCGCCGAGACGGTGGTCGCGGGCATGATCGTCGGCGAGTTCATCGCGGACTTCTGCGACGACCCGCGCAACGAGTTCAACCTGCCCACCGGCGTCGTGCGCGAGTTCGTCGCGCGCGAGCAGGCGAAGCTCGACGCGCTCGTCGCCAGCAACGGCCGCGAGGACGCGAGCGCGCTGAAAGCCCGCATGCAGGAGATCATGACCGCCAAGGTCGGCATCTTCCGCTCGGGCAGCGACCTCGAGCAGGCGGTGGCCGAGCTGCAGGACCTCTACCAGCGCAGCCACAACATCGGCCTGCGCGCGCACTCGCCGGGCGCCAACCCGGAGCTCGTCACCGCCTATCGCACCCAGAAGATGCTGAAGCTCGCGCTGACGGTGGCCTACGGCGCGCTGGTGCGCACCGAGAGCCGCGGCGCGCACTTCCGCGAGGACTTCCCGCGCCGCAACGACGCCGAGTGGCTGAAGCGCACGCTCGCCACGTGGAAGGAAGGCGACTCGATGCCGACGCTCAACTACGAGCCGCTCGACGTGATGAAGATGGAGCTGCCGCCCGGCTGGCGCGGCTACGGCGCCAAGGATTACGTCGACCACCCCGACACCGCGCGGCGGCTCGCGGAGGTGGAGGCGCTCAAGAAGCAGTTCGCGAACGACCGCTTCGCGCTGCAGAACGCGCTCCTGCCCTACGCCGACCTCCTGCCCGCGCGGCTGCGCGGGCGCAACGAGCGCATCGACGAGCCGCTTTCCCCTGCGGTGCGACCCGCCGCCTAGACGACACGACACGACGATGAAGACCCTGCACCGGATCATCCCCATGAAATCGCTGACGGCGCCCGGCGCCGGCGGCGACGGCGCGCGCCTCGCGGCCGGCACGCGGCTGCGCGTGCACGTGATGCGGTACAACCCGCGCGATCCCGCGAGCGTCCCGCACATGCAGACCTACGAGCTCGAGCAGGCGGACGGCATGACGCTGTTCATCGCGCTGTCGGAGATCCGCGAGAAGCAGGACCCGTCGCTGCAGTTCGACTTCGTGTGCCGCGCCGGCATCTGCGGCAGCTGCGCGATGGTCATCAACGGCCGCCCGGGCCTCGCCTGCCGCACGCTGACCGCGGCGGTCGGGCCGGAGATCACGCTGCTGCCGCTGCCCGCGTTCGAGCTGATCGGCGACCTGTCGGTGAACACCGGCAAGTGGATGCGCGCGATGAGCGAGCGCCTGGAGGCGTGGGTGCACATGGCGGAGCAGGAGCTCGACCTCACCCGCATCGAGGAGCGCATGGACCCCGAGCTCGCGGAGAAGATCTACGAGCTCGACCGCTGCGTGGAGTGCGGCTGCTGCGTGGCCGGCTGCGGCACCGCACGCATGCGCGAGGACTTCGTCGGCGCGGTCGGCCTGAACAAGGTCGCGCGCTTCCGCCTCGACCCGCGCGACGGGCGCACCGACGCCGACTACTACGACGTGGTCGGCGACGACGACGGCGTGTTCGGGTGCATGTCGCTGCTGGGCTGCCACGACGTGTGCCCGAAGCAGCTGCCGCTCGCGACGCAGATCGCGTTCGTGCGGAAGAAGATGCTGGGGATCGGGTTGAAGTAGGTGGTCATCGAGCTTGCGCCGCGGGCCTCGCTTCGCTCACGCAGCCCCTCACCCCAACCCTCTCCCCCTCCGGGGGCGAGGGAGGTCTTCGTTGTTGCGGTCGCGTGAACGCGAAGCGCCCCAAAAGCTCCCTCGTCACACGACGCCGAATCCCCGCATCACCCTCAAAGGCTCCCTCGCCCCGCTTGCGGGGAGAGGGCTGGGGTGAGGGGCAGCGCACCGCCCCAACCCACCCCTAAGCCACCGGAATCTTCTTCCCGTTAACCGCCAGCCACTCCCCGAACGTCTGCAGCTGCGGATCGAGCTCTCGTGACCGCGCGACGTCGCGCAGCGCGTTGAGCGGCCCCGCGCAGTCGCGGTAGAACTGGAACATGTTGCCCAGCTCGTCCGCGCCGGGGAAGCCGAGCGCGCGATACGCATCGGGCGTGAGGCTGTTGTAGCGCACCTCCTCGCCCAGCGCGCGGGTCATCGCCGCCGCCATCTCGCTGCCGGTGAGGTGCTCGCCCGCCACGCCCACCTTCTGCCCGACGTACCGGTCACCCGCCTTGAAGATGCCGTACGCGACGCGCCCGATGTCCTCGGCCGCGACGCCCGCCATCTTCGCGTCGCCGGTGCACAGCGTGAAGTACAGCTTGCCGTCCGGGAACCGCTTCGGCCCCGCGCCGAAGTAGATCAGGTTCTCCCAGTAGAACGACGCGTACAAATACGTCGTCGGCACGCCGGACTCGCGGAAGAACCGGTCCGCCTCGCCCTTGCCGTCGAAGTGCGGGACCTTGTACTTGCCGTGAAGGTTAGGCATCGAAGGATCGGTCAGCGGCACGAACGTGCGCACGTCCTCGAGCGTCGACCAGATCGCGTGCCGCAGGCCCGCCGCCTTCGCGGCGTTCGCCATCCCGCGCGCCTGCGCGATCTCCTTCTCCGCCGAGAAGTGGTCCCAGAAGAACGTCACGAAGTACGCGCCGTACGCGCCCTCCAGCGCGCGCCGCACGCTCGCCTCGTCGTCGACGTCGGCCGCCACCACCTCCGCGCCGAGCGCGGCCAGCGCCCGCGCTTTCTCCGAATTGACGTCGCGCGTCACCGCCCGCGCCGCGAACCCGGCCGCCGGATCGGCGCAGATCGCGCGCACGAGGCCGCCGCCCTGCGCGCCGGTGGCGCCGAACACCGTGATGATCTTCCTGCCTGCCATGTCTCGTGCCTCCTGTTCGCCGCCTCCGGCGGAGCCGGCCATGATAGTCGACCCGCCGGGGCCCCGGGCACCCCTTGGGCAACGCGAATCCCGCCCTCATAATGGGGTGATGACGACCCGCGTCCCGCGTTGCCTGCGATGAAATACAAGGACTACTACGCCATCCTCGGGGTGCCGAAGACCGCGTCCGCCGACGACATCAAGACGGCGTACCGCCGGCTCGCCCGCAAGTACCACCCGGACGTCTCCAAGGAGAAGGACGCCGAGGAGAAGTTCAAGGAGATGGGCGAGGCGTACGAGACGCTGAAGGACCCGGAGAAGCGCGCCGCGTACGACCAGCTCGGCTCCTACCAGCCCGGCCAGGACTTCCGGCCGCCGCCCGACTGGGGGCCGCAGTACGCGCAGGGCCAGGCCGCGTTCGACGACATCGACCTGTCCGATCTCTTCGCCGGCCTCGCCGGCCGCCGCGCGCGCGGCGGTGGCGGCGGCCCGCGCGCGGCGCGCGCGATGGCCGGCAGCGACTACGAGGCCGTGGTCCGCCTCACGTTCGACCAGGCGTTCCACGGCACCGAGGTCGACCTCGAGCTCTCCGCGCTCGAGTGGGACGCCGACGGCGGCATGCGCCGCGTGCCGCATCGCGTGAAGACGCGCATCCCGCGCGGCGTCACCGACGGCGAGAAGCTGCGCGTCCCCGGCAAGGGCGGCAAGGGTGTGAACGGCGGACCCGACGGCGACCTCTACCTCGACATCGAGGTGGTCGCGCATCCGCTCTACCGCATCGCGGGGCAGGACCTGTACGTCGACCTGCCGCTCGCGCCGTGGGAAGCGGTGCTCGGCACCGGCGTCACGCTGCCTACGCCCGCGGGCGCGGTGGAGCTCAAGGTGCCGCCGGGCACGCGCAACGGCCAACAGCTGCGCCTCACCGGCCGCGGCATGACGCGCGGCGGCGGCGCGCCGGGCAACCTCTACGCGATCGCGCGCATCGAGGTGCCGGCGGTCGTCGACGACGCGACGAAGGCGCTGTACCGCGAGCTCGCGAGCCGCTCCAACTTCAACCCCCGCGCGCAACTCGACGAGGAGGCGAAGCGATGAACGCGCCCACCCGCGACGCCCTGCGGCTCGACGCCCTCTCGGAGGTGACGTGGGCCGAGCTCGTCACCGCCTCCGGCCTGCCCGAGAGCGAAGTGCGCGAGCTCGTGCGCTACGGCGCGCTCGTGCCCCGCGACCCGTCCGCGCCCACGTGGACGTTCGAGGCCCGCTGGATCACCGTCGTGCGCACCGCCTCGCGCCTGCGCCGCGACTTCGAGCTCGACCCGCACGGCGTGTCGGTCGTGCTGTGCTACGTCGAGCGCATCGAGCGCCTGGAAGCCGAGGTGCGCATGCTGCGCGCGCAGCAGGGATAGCTGCTGCAAATTCGAGATGCGAATCGACGCCGGCGTTTCAACTTGTCGTTCCCGCGAAGGCGGGGACCCGGCGTCGTCGAGTCACTGCACGGCAACGACACTGGGTTCCCGCCTTCGCGGGAACGACCCTGGCAATGGTTGTCCGACCCGGAATCAGGGATAGCGCGTGGCCTCGCGCAGCGGCCGCAACGGGCGGTACCGGCGCCGCGCCCGCCGCGAGGACCTGGGACTCTCGCCCGCCGACTACGCGCGCCTCGCGCGGCTCACGACTCCCGCGCGCATCCAGGCCTTCGTCAGCGCCATCCCGGCGAACCACGAGCTCGCGGGCGAGACCGTCCACTCGGTGCGCTCGGTGCTGCGCCGGCGCGAGGCGCACTGCATCGAGGCGGCGCTGCTCGCCGCGTGCGCGCTGTGGATCCACGGCGAGCCGCCGCTCGTGCTGCACCTCGACTGCGCGGACTCCGACTACCCGCACGTGATCGCGCTGTTCCGGCGCGGCCGGTGCGTGGGCGCGATCTCCAAGAGCAACGGCACCTGGCTGCGCTTTCGCGAGCCCGTGTACCGCAGCGTGCGCGAGCTCGCGATGTCCTACTTCCACGAGTACTTCGACCGGGCCGGCGCCAAGACGCTGCGCGGCTACTCGCGCCCGTTCGACCTGCGCGCGTTCGACCCGGCCTGCTGGGTCACCGCGCGCGACAGCTGCTGGCCCGTGCACGACCGGCTGGCCGCGCTCCACCACTACCCGCTGGTCAGCGCGGCGCAGGCCGCCGCGCTCGGCCGCCGCGACCCCTTCGAGCGCGCCGCGCAGCGCCACGTCCAGTACCCCCCGCCGGCCCGCCGCTCCGCGTCACAGGCTGCCGCGCAGGGCGACGCGGAGAATCCCTTGGATCGAGGTCAAAACCGGGTCTTCTAGCGGTATGGCGCCGGGCGCATGCGGTATAGCATGCGTCTTGCCTTGCGCCAGGGAGGCGGCGCGCAACGAACGCGCCGCGCCGCGCGGAAACAGCGATTCATGGCTTCGATGCGTCAACCCACCGCCGTTGCGGAGCAATCGGCGGCGCCCGGTCGCCCGGGCATTCCCCTGGATGCGGCAACGGTCCTGATCGTCGACGACGATCCCCAGAACCTCTCGCTCCTGGGCGAGCTGCTGCGGCCCGAATACCTCGTGCTCGCCGCCCACTCCGGGCAGCGCGCGCTCGACCTCATCGCCGCCGGCGCCACGCCCGACGTGATCCTGCTCGACGTCATGATGCCCGGCCTCGACGGCTACGGCGTGCTGGAGCGCCTGCAGGCAAGCGCGCCGGGCTACGCGGTGCCGGTGATCTTCATCACGGCGCTCGACGCCGCCGAGGACGAGCATCGCGGCCTCTCGCTCGGCGCCGTCGACTACCGCACCAAGCCCATCAATCCGGCGGTGACGCTGGCCCGCGTGCGCACGCACGTCGAGCTGAAGCGCGCGCGCGACCGGCTCGCCGACGACAACGCGTACCTCGAGGCGGAAGTGGCGCGCCGCATGGAGGAGAACCTGCTCATCCAGGACGTGAGCATCCACGCGCTCGCGCGGCTCGCGGAGATCCGCGACGTCGAGACCGGCAACCACCTGCACCGCACGCAGGAATACGTGCGCACGCTCGCGCGCCTGCTGGCGCCGCATCCGCGCTTCGCGGCGATGCTCGATCCCGCCACCATCGACGTCATCGCCAAGTCCGCGCCGCTGCACGACATCGGCAAGGTCGGCGTGCCCGACCAGATCCTGCACAAGCCGGGCAAGCTCACGCCTGCCGAGTGGGAGATCATGAAGACGCACGCGGCGCTGGGCGCCGAGGCGATCGCGCAGGCCGAGCGCGACGCGCTGCGCAGCCTGCCGTTCCTCTCCTACGCGAAGGACATCGCGCGCCACCACCACGAGCGCTGGGACGGCACCGGCTATCCCGACGCGCTGGCCGGCGACGCCATCCCGCTTGCCGCGCGGCTGATGGCGCTCGCCGACGTCTTCGACGCGCTCATCTCGCGGCGCGTGTACAAGGACGCGTTCGCGCCGGCGGAGGCGCGGGCGATCATCGCCGCCGGCCGCGGCACGCATTTCGATCCCGACATCGCGGACGCGTTCCTCGCCCACTACGACGCATTCTGCGCGATCGCGCATCGCTACGCCGACCCGGAGACGGTGGCCGTGCGGGGCGACGGCGCCGCCTGACCGCGCCCGCCCGTGGCCTCGGTCCCTACTCCCGACAGCCCTGCCGCCCTGCCCGGACGACGGCGGGCGCTGCGCGTCACGCTGCTGTACGTCGCGCTGGCGTGCGCTTGGATCCTCGGGACCGACTGGCTGCTGGCACAGGTCACGGCGAGCCGCGAAGCGCTGGCGCAGCTCTCCGTCCTGAAGGGCTGGGCGTTCGTCGGCGTCACCGGCCTCTATCTCTACGTCGCGCTGCGCCGGCGTCCGCTCGCGCGCCCCAGCGCCGCCGCCACGCCGGTCGAGGCCACCGCGATGCCGCCGCTCCGCGAGCTCCTGCCGCAGTGGCTCGTGGCGGGAATGATGGTGGTGCTGGTCACGGTCGGCGCGATGGCGGCGTACGTCGAGCAGGTGCGCGAGCGCGAGGCCGCGCGCATCGAGGCGATCGCGCAGGGGCGCGTGAACCAGCTCGCGCACTGGCTCGGCAAGCAGACGGGCGAGGCGCGGTTCATCGGGAACAGCACGCTCTTCGCCGACTACTTCGCGCGCTGGGCGGACGAGCATGCGGCGGACCAGGGCGCGCGGCTCCTGGACCGCCTCATCGAATACCGCAAGGTGAACGACTACGACGATGCGCAGGTGCTCGACGCGGAGGGCACCACGCTGCTCGCCGAGGTGCCGCGCGCCGGCACCACGCCGCCGGCGCTCGTGGCCGCGGTGCGCGAAGCGGTCGCGACGCGGTCGCCGGTGATCTCCCAGATGTACTTCGGGCGCACGGTCGACCCGGCCGAGGGCTCGCGCTTCGCGGTCGTGGTCCCGCTGTACAAGACCGGCGATCCGCCGCGCGCGGTGGTGGCGCTGCGCATCGATCCGCGCGCGTTCCTGCTGCCGACGCTGCGCGCGTGGCCGATCCCGAGCCGCAGCGGCACTTCGCTGCTCGTGCGCCGCGAGGGCGACACGCTGGTGGGGCTCGCCGACCGCCACCCGCGGCCGCTCACCATGCCCGCCCTGCTCGCCGGCAAGGCGATCCGGGGGGAAGCGCCGTTCGGCAAGGCGGTGGCCGGCACGGACTTCCGCGGCACCGACGTGCTCGGCGTGGTCACGCCGCTGGCCGGCACGCCGTGGTTCCTCGTCACAAAGCTCGACCAGGCGGAGATCGTCGAGTCGGCCGCGCCGGGACTCGCCTGGATCGCCTCCGGCGGCCTGCTCGCGCTGCTCGGCGCGGCCATCGGCCTCTACCTGTGGCGCGACCGCCAGGGCCTGCGGCTCGCGCTCGTGCAGCACCGCGAGCAGCGCAAGACCGAGAGCGCGATGCGCCTCCTCGACGCGATCGCCGACAGCTCGCCCGACGCGATCTACGCGAAGGACCGCGAGGGCCGCTACGTGCTCTTCAACCGCGGCGCGGTGACCGCCACCGGCAAGCCGCGCGACGAGGTGCTTGGCCACACCGACCGCGCGCTGTTCCCGGACGAGGACAGCGACCGCATCGAGGCCATCGACCGCGAGGTCCTCGCGGGTGCGACGCCTTACACCTACGAGGCGGAGGTCACCGGCGTCACCGGCAGGCGCACCTTCCAGACGATCAAGGGGCCGCTGCGCGATGCCGACGGCAATGTGATCGGCCTCTACGGCATCTCGCGCGACATCACCGCCCGCCGCGAGGCCGAGGAGGCGGTGCGGCGCGCGGCGGATCGCCTGCAGCTCGCGATGGCGGCCGCCAGCATGCACGTGTGGGAATGGGACTTCGCGAAGGCGTCGCTGTCGGTGATGGGCGCGGGCCCGGGCGAGGACGCGGAGGGCACGGTGCAGCTCCCGCTCGCGACGTTCCTCGAGCGCGTGCACGCGGACGACGCCGGCAACCTGATGGCGGTCGCGCGGATGGCGATCGCCGACCGCATGCCGCACTTCGCGGAGGTGCGCTGCCGGATGCCGGGCGGCGACATGCGCTGGCTCCTCCTCATGGGCCGCGCCGAGTACGCGCCCGACGGCAGCCCGCGGCGCGCGCTGGGCGTCACGCTCGACATCGACGCGCGCAAGAACGCCGAGGAGGCGCTGCGCACCTCGTCCGCCATGCTGCGCGCGATCGGCGATTCGCTGCTGGGGCAGATGGCGGTGCTCGACCGCAACGGCCGCATCATCGACGTCAATGCGGCGTGGACCGAGTTCGCGCAGGCGCACGCCGGCGCGCCGGGCCAGGCGGCGGCGGGCACCGGCATCGGCGCGAGCTACCTCGACGCCTGCGACCGCGCGTACGGCGACGATGCCCCGTTCGGGCGCGCGGTCGGCGACGGCATCCGCCGCGTGCTCGCCGGCGCCCTGCCGAGCTTCGTCACCGAGTACCCGTGCCACGCCCCCGACGGCGAGCGGTGGTTCCAGATGATCGTGACGCCGCTGCGCGTCCCCGCCGGCGGCGCGGTGGTGGTGCACGCGAACATCACGGAGCGCGTGCGCGCCGAGCGCGCGGTGCGCCAGAGCGAGGCGCACTACCGGTCCATGATCGCGGCGCTGACCGAGGGCATCGTCGAGTTCGACGCCACCGGCGCGGTGTGCAACTGCAACCCGTCGGCGGAACGCATCCTCGGCTTGTCGGCCGACGTCCTGCGCGACGAGCGCCGCGCCCTCGATGCGTGGACCTTCGTCCGCAACGACGGCAGCCCGATGCCGACGGACGAGTTCCCGGTGGCGCAGGCGCTCGCGACCGGCGAGTCGCAGCGCGGCGTCGTGCTGGGCGTGGTCGGCCCGGAGCAAGCCGTCACGTGGCTGCTCGTGAACGCCGAGCCGATCAGCGATGCCGCGGACGCCCGGTACGGCGGCGTGATCGCGTCGTTCGCCGACATCACGGAGCGCTACAACCGCGAGCAGCAGCTGCGGCAGCTCTCGCGCGTGGTCGAGCAGAGCCCCGACAGCGTCGTCATCACCGACCTCGACGGCCACATCGAGTACGTCAACGAGGCGTTCACGCGGGTGACGGGCTACACGAGCGCCGAGCTCATCGGCAAGCTGCCGAAGGTCCTGCAGTCGGGCCTCACGCCGCAGTCGACGTACCGCGCGCTGTGGGCCGCGCTGAGCGCGGGCGAGACGTGGCACGGCGAGTTCGTCAACCGCCGCAAGAACGGCGAGACGTTCACCGAGCTCGCGCACATCTCGCCGGTGCGCGGCATCCACGGCCGCGTCACGCACTACGTCGGGATCAAGGAGGACATCACCGAGAAGAAGCGCCTGGCCGCCGAGCTCGAGCAGCACCGCGAGCACCTCGCGGCGCTGGTCGAGGTGCGCACCCGCGAGCTGTCGCAGGCGAACGAGGCGCTCGCCGACGCCGAGAACTTCCTCACCGGCGTGGCCGACAACCTGCCGAGCGGCGTCGCGTACTGGGACGCCGGCCTGCGCTGCCGCTTCGCCAACCGCACGTACCGCCGGTGGTACTTCGTCGACGCCGCCGACTATCGCGGGCGCACCTACGCGGACCTCGCGGGCACGGCGCTGTACGAGGCGCACGCCGGGCGCATCCGCATCGTGCTCGCGGGCGAGGCCGTCACGTTCGAGCGCACGATGCCCGACGGCGCGGGCGGCGAGCGGCACGAGCGCGTCGAGTACATGCCGGACGCCCGCGACGGGCACGTCGACGGCTTCTTCGTGCTGGTGACCGACATCACCGCGAGCAAGCGCGCCGAGCTCGACCTGCGGCACCTGAACGACCTCGTGACGCTCGCGCGCGACAAGGCCGAGGAGGCGAGCCGCGTGAAGAGCTCGTTCCTCGCCAACATGAGCCACGAGATCCGCACGCCGATGAACGCCATCATCGGCCTCACGCACCTCATGCGCCGCGACAACCGCGACCCCGTGCAGGGCGAGCGGCTCGCCAAGGTGGGCGGCGCCACGCAGCACCTGCTGCAGATCATCAACGACATCCTCGACCTGTCGAAGATCGAGTCGGGCAAGCTCACGATCGAGGAGACGGACTTCGCGCTCGACGAGCTCCTCTTGCGCACCTTCGAGCTCGTCGCCGAGCGCGCGCGGGCGAAGGAGCTGGAGGTGGTCATGGACACCGACGGCCTGCCGCCGACGCTGCGCGGCGACCCGACGCGCATCGCGCAGGCGCTCCTGAACCTCGTCGGCAACGCGGTGAAGTTCACCGACCGCGGCTCGATCGTCATCCGCTGCGACCGCGCCGGCGAGGACGCGGGCGGCATCCTCGTGCGCTTCCTCGTGCGCGACACGGGCATCGGCATCCCTGCCGACAAGCTGTCGACGCTCTGGAACGCCTTCGAGCAGGCGGACACCTCCACCACCCGCCGCTTCGGCGGCACGGGGCTCGGCCTCGCGATCACGCGCCACCTCGCGCATCTCATGGGCGGCGACGTCGGCGTCGACAGCACGCCGGGCGTGGGCAGCACGTTCTGGTTCACCGCGCGGCTGACGGTGCCGCCGGGCTACGAGAGGCCCGCGTACCAGTCGCCGCTCGCGGGCCTGCGCGTGCTGGTGGTCGACGATCTTCCCGACGTGCACGAGGCCGTGCGCCCGATGCTGCGGTCGATGGGGCTCACGGTCGACGACGCCGACGCCGGCGTGGCCGCGCTGGACCGCGTCGCCGACGCGGCCGCGCGCGGCACGCCGTACGCCGCGGTGTTCGTCGACGCGCAGATGCCGGGACTGTCCGGCCTCGAGACGGCGCGGCGGCTGCGCGACCTCGTGCCGCCGCCGCCGGTCGCGCTCATGACCGTCGGCGAGAGCGCGCAGACGTGGCAGGAGGCGCACGCGGTCGGCGTCGCCGCGATCGTGGTGAAGCCGGTGACGGCGTCGGCGCTGCAGGACGCGCTCGCGCGCATGCTGCAGGACCGGGCGTCCGGCATGGCGCCCTGCGCGTCCCCCGCCGAGGCGGAGGCGACGCTGCGCCGGCGGCACGCGGGCGCGCGCGTGCTGCTCGCCGAGGACAACCTCGTCAACCAGGAAGTCGCGGTGGAGCTGCTGCGCGGTGCGGGGCTCGTGGTCGACGTCGCGCAGACCGGCGCGGAGGCGGTCGCCAAGGTCGGCGCGAACGCCTACGACCTCGTGCTGATGGACGTCCAGATGCCCGAGATGGACGGCCTCGCCGCGACGCGCGCGATCCGCGGCATGCCGGGGCGCTATGCGCTGCCGGTGCTGTCGATGACCGCGAACGCGTTCGGCGAGGACCGCGCCGCCTGCCTCGCGGCCGGCATGGACGACCACATCGTGAAGCCGGTGGACCCGAAGTCGCTGTTCGCCACGCTGCTGCGCTGGCTGCCGGCGCATTCGCGTAAGGTGGCGGAGCGCGCGCCGGTGCCCGCGGGCGCCCCCGCGGCCGACGAGCTGCCCCGCGCCATGCACGACGTCGAGGGCCTCGACTGCGCGCAGGGCCTCGCCCGCATCGGCGGCAAGCCGGCCGCCTACCTGCGCCTGCTGCGCCAGTTCACCGGGCAATACGGCGATGGCCTGCCCGCGCTGCGCGAGGCGATGGAGGCGGGCCACGTGAGCGACGCCCGGCGCCACGCGCATTCCCTGAAGGGCGCGGCCGGCGCGATCGGCGCGACCCGCGTGCAGGGGCTCGCGGCCCAGCTCGAGGCCACGCTCGCGCACGACGCGCCGGCCGCCGAGCGCGCGCATCACGCGCTCGTGCTGCACGCCGAGCTCGCCACGCTGGTGAGCGCGATCGCCCAGCGCCTGCCCGCGATCCCGGCCGCGCCGCCGGTGCCGCCCCCGGCGCGCAGCGACGTGCTGCCCGTCCTCGACCGCCTCGAGCGGCTCCTCGAAAGCTCCGACTTCGACGCGAGCGCGCTCTACCGCGACCACGCGACCGCGCTGCACGCGGCCCTCGGCCATGCGCTGGCGGCGTTCGAGGGCCACCTCGCGCGCTTCGACCATCCCGCGGCGCTGCAGGAGCTGCGCGCCTTGCGGCGCACCACCGGCCTCATCGCGCAGGAAGATCCGGCGGCCGTCGACGCCGGCTGAGTCGGGGTCAGACCCTTAAGCTTCGGGGTCAGACCCTAAGGTTCGGGGTCAGACCCTAAGGTTCGGGGTCAGACACTAAGGTTCGGGGTCAGACCCTAAGGTTCGGGGTCAGACCCCGCATCAGACATCGAACCCGTCGAAGCCGGTGTCGCCGTCGCCGTCGAAGCTTCCGCCGTCGTCGACCGCCTCGGTGAAGCCGGAGTCCGTCGCCGTCGTGCTGCCCTCGCGGTCCGCCCAGAACGGCGGCGCGTCGTGGCTCGTCGCGCCATCGCCAAACAGCCCGGCCGCCGGATGCGCGTGGAAGAACTGCTGCGCGATCACGCTGCCGAGCACGGTTCCCGCGAGGCTCGACAGGAACGTGCCGGCAACCATCCCGCCCAGTCCCGGCATCGCGCCCGGCGCGGCGGATCCCGCGGGACCCGCGCCGCCAAAGATGCGCTCGAGCACGCCCGGCTGCCGCACCTCGGCGCGCGTGGCGACGCGCGCGAGGCTCGCCGGCTGGTCGCCCGCGCGCAGCACCGCATCGCGCTCACCGCCCGCGGGCACCGCGGCCGCCAGGTCCTGCAGCACGCGCCGGCGCTGCTCCGGCGAGAGCTGCGCGAACGCCTCGGCATGCGCCTGCTCGATCGTCTCCGGCGGCGCCGTCTGCAATAGATAACGGTAGCGCGCGATCGCGCGCTCGTCGTCCGCGGCGGGCGGACGCTGCACGCCCATGCCTTCGCGCAGGCGGTCGAGCAATCCCATGGCATCGCTCCTTCGTAGGCCGACGGTGGCCCATGTACGCACTATGGGTTCGACCGCGGCACGCCGCAATCGGTTGCGGCCGGGCATGCGACCGGCCGCGGATCGCGGGGGCCGGACGGCGGTGCAGCGCGCACGGACGGCGGCGCGATGCGCCATCTGCGCGCTACATGATCCGCCCGAACCAGAGCATCGACAGCAGCGCCGCGGCGATGGCGAGCAGCGCGGCCCCGGCGGCGAACAGCGCGGTGATCTCCTGCTGCCGCTGCTCGAACACGATCTTCGACGAAAGCACCTCGTAGATCTTCTTGAGGTCCGTCGCGGTGCCGGCGTAGAAGTACTCGCCCTGCGTGACGTTGGCGATCTGCTTCAGCGCGGCCTCGTCGAGGCGCACGCGCATCGACCAGCCTTCGGCGCCGATCATCTCGCCCTTCTCGGTGCCGACGCCGACGGTGAACACGCGGATGCCGCGCTCCGCCGCCATGCGCGCCGACTCGATCGGATCCGGCCCGGTGGTGGTCTGGCCGTCGGTGAGCAGGATGATCGCGGCCGACGCGTACGAGCCCGGCGCGACGGCCTTCGGCGCCTCCTTCGCGTCCTTCTCCCTGTCTCTGTCCTGCTGGCGGCCGCGGCGGTCGAGCGACGCGTTCTTCGCGTCGCCGCGGGGGTTCCACGAGCGCAGGTCGAACTCGACGTCCGGGAAGATCGTCTTCAGCGACACGAGGATGCCCGCGCCCACCGCGGTGCCGCGCTGGAGCTGGAAGCGGTCGATGGCCGCGAGGATGTCCTCCTTGTTGCGCGTCGGCGGCTGCACGACCGCGGCCGTGCCCGCGAACGACACGACGCCCACGCGCGTGCTCGCGGGCTGCTCGCCGACGAACGCCCGCGCGGCATTCTGCGCCGCGACGAGGCGGTTGGGCTCGACGTCCGTGGCGCGCATGCTGCCCGACACGTCCATCGCGAGAATGATCGTGTCGTGCTGCGACGGCAACGTCACCACCGCCTGCGGCCGCGCGACCGCGACGATCATCAGGGCCAGCGAGGCGAGGAACAGCACCGGCGGCACGTGCCGCCGCCAGCGCGGCCCGGCGCCGATCGCGTCCTTCACCATCGCGAGGCTCGCGTAGCGCACGGCGACCTTCTTCCTGCGCCGCAGGAGCCACCAGTACGCGAGCACGAGCAGCGGGATGACGAGCAGCAGCCAGAGGAGGTCCGGCCACAGGAACGTCAGCGGCGACTTGGCGAGGTACTTCGCGATCTCGTCGCGCACGTCAGGTGATTCCCAAGTGCTGCGGGATGCCGCCGCCGCTCGCGAGCTGGCTGCGCCGCTTGCGCAGGTCGGCGAAGCGCATGATCGCGTCGACGAGGTCGTCGTCGGTCGCGAGCTCGAGCGCGTCCACGCCGGCCTGCCGGAACGCGTCGCGCAGCTCCTCCTCGCGCTTCTCGGCGAGCGCGCGGAAGCGCTTGCGGAAGCCCTTGTCGTGGGTGTCGACGAACACCTGCTCGCCGGTCTCGGCATCCTGGATGACGAGGAGCCCGAGATCGGGCATCTCCATCTCCAGCGGATCGTAGAGGCGCACCGCGATGACGTCGTGGCGCAGCGCGAGCTGCGCGAGCGTCTCCGCCCAGCCGGGGCGCGAGATGAAGTCGGAGACGACGAACACCACCGAGCGCTTGCGCACGACGTCGTGCGCGGCGCGCAAGAGCTCGTCCAGGTTGGTGGCCGCCGACTGCTTCGCGGCCGGCCGGTTCAGCATCGCGTGCAGCAGGTGCAGCACGTGGCGACGGCCGCTGCGCGTCGGGATGACGGCGTCCACCTCGGTGCCGTACAGCAGCGCGCCGACGCGGTTGCCGTGCCGCGTGAGGATGCGCGCGAGCGCCGCCACGAACTCCGCCGACACCGCGCGCTTCTTGATCTTCTCCGAGCCGAAGTCCACCGACGGCGAGAGATCGAGCAGGAACCACGCCGCGACCTCGCGCTCCTCGTTGAAGGTGCGCACGTACGGCTCCTGCAGCCGCGCGGTGACGTTCCAGTCGATGTGCCGCACGTCGTCCTGATACTGGTACTCGCGCAGGTCCGCGAGGTCGAGCCCGTAGCCGCGGAACAGCGTGCGGTAATCGCCGTGCAAGAGGCCGTCGAGACGGCGCAGCACCGTCCACTCGAGCCGGCGCAGGACCGCCTCCGGCGTGCGCGGCTCAGGCGTTGGCGACCCGGACATGCGTTTCGAGCGGCTTGTCGGGGGCGCGGATGCTCTGCATCACCTTGCGGATCAGCATGTCGGGCGTCTGCCCTTCCGCGAGCGCTTCGTAGGAAAGCACGATGCGGTGCCGCATCACGTCCGGCACGATGTCGATCACGTCCTCCGGCAGCACGTAGGTGCGCCCGCGCAGCATCGCGAGCGCCTTCGCGCCCTCGATCATGTGGATGGTCGCCCGCGGGCTCGCGCCGAACGTGAGGAAGCGCGCGAAATCCTTGATGCCGAAGCGATCGGGCTCGCGCGTCGCGGCCACGAGCTTCACCGCGTAGGTGATGAGGCTCGGGTCGACGTACACGCTGCGGCATTCCTTCTGCAGCTGTGCCAAGTCCTGCGTCGTCGCCACCGGCACCACGTCCACCGGATCACCCGTCACGCGCTGGACGATGACGAACTCCTCGTCCTCGGTGGGATAGCCGACCAGCACCTTCATCATGAAGCGGTCGACCTGCGCCTCCGGCAGCGGATACGTGCCCTCGGTCTCGATCGGGTTCTGCGTGGCCATCACGAGGAACGGCTGCGGCACGAAGTGCGTCTCGCCGGCGATGGTCACCTGGTACTCCTGCATCACCTCGAGCAGCGCGCTCTGCACCTTGGCGGGCGCGCGGTTGATCTCGTCGGCGAGCAGCAGGTGCGTGAACACCGGCCCGAGCGACGTCGCGAAGTCGCCGGTCTTCTGGTTGTAGATGCGCGTGCCGATCAGGTCCGCCGGCACGAGGTCGGGCGTGAACTGGATGCGCTTGAACGAGCCACGCACCGTGCGCGCGAGCGTCTTCACGGTGAGTGTCTTGGCGAGGCCCGGCACGCCCTCGACGAGCAGGTGGCCCTGCGCGAGGATCGCGACCAGCACCCGCTCGAGGAAGTGGTCCTGCCCGACCACGACCTTCTTCACCTCGTAGAGGATGCGCTCCATCAGCGTGGCGACGTCGCTGCCGCCCGGTTCCCGGTTCTCCATGCGTTCCCTTGCACGTTGGTGACTAGAACGGCGACATGCCGACCGCGGCGGCGGCATTCTCGATCGGCACCGCGAACCCGATGCCGATGAACACGCGCTGGCTGGTCGGGTTCAGGATGCCGGTGACGATGCCCACCACCTCGCCGTCGGCGGTGATCAGCGGTCCGCCCGAATTGCCGGGGTTGGCCGCCGCGTCGAACTGGATGAGGTTGGTGAGGATGCGCTTGCCTTCCGGCGAGTGGTACTCGCGCTTTAAGCCCGACACCACGCCTGCCGTCGCGGACGGGCCGATGCCGAACGGGAAGCCGACCGCCACCACCTGGTCGCCGACCTGCAGGTCCGCGGTCGAGCGCAGCGTGGCCGCCTGCAGGTCGTCGGGGATCGACTTCGCCTGCAGCACCGCGAGGTCGTGCTCGGGCCGCGCGCCGATCACCACCGCCTCGGCCTCGGTGCCCTCGAAGAAGCGCACCTTGATCTTCTCCGCGCCGGCGACGACGTGCAGGTTGGTGAGGATCACGCCCTTGTCGACGATCACCACGCCGGTGCCGATGCCGGTGCTGTGCAGCTTCTCGCCCTTGTCGTTGTGGTCGAACGGGTCGTCCTTCGCCGCCTGCTTGTCCTTGTCTTTGTCCTTGTCCTTGTCGGGGAAGCTGTGGAAGCCGCCGCGCTCCGCGGGCTTGTCCGAGGGCTTGTCGCCGTCCTTGCTCCTGCCCTCGTCGTTGCGGCCGAGGCGCTCGGCGCCGCCCTTGGGCAGCGTGCCGCCCTTGCCGGCGGACTCCTTCGCGCGCTCGCCCTTCCTGGCGCCCTTCGCGGGCTCGCTTTCGTCCTTCAGGTCGTCGGGCTTGACGACGCCATAGCCCGTGACCTTCACCACCGACGGCTCGATCGCCGCGAACGCCTTCGCCGCCATCGACGGCAGCGCGTTGTTCTCGAGCGTGTGCAGCACCGCCGCGTCGATGTCCTTCTGCGTGACCTCGCGCGGCGCGGGCCGCGTGTGCGCGTACGTGGCGACCAGCGCCACCGCGAACAGCGCGCCCGCGGCGAGGAGCAGCGGACGCTCGTGGCGCCGATAGAAGCGGCGCAGGCGTCCGGGTGGCGTTGACGCGGCGGCCGGCTGCAGCGGGGCAGGATCGGGCGCGGCGGCCTCGGGCGCGTCCTCCGGGACGGCCGGCTTGCGCGGCCGGCCCGAGCTGTAGAGTGCGACCTTCTTCGTCACTTCCCGTCCCGCCTCACGCCGGAAATGTCCGGCAACGTTACCATGGCTTGGCACGGCCCGCGGAAATTCGACGGGCCGCTTCGTCCATAGGCATCGGCCGCGGTGCGGAGGTTCCGCGCGTCGCATCGCAACCCGTGCACGACGCCGGTGCAGCGCCGGATCGAGCGTCGCCGCGCGCCTGCGCCGCGCCCGGGTCGCGGCGCACCCTGCGCTATGATCGCCGCTCGCGCCGCCATCCTCCTCCGTCCGGAGTCGCTGCGGCGCGCGGAGGAGACGACGCATGAAGATCGACGAGATCCGGGCCGACCGGATTGACAGCGGCGGCAACACCGTCGCCATCGAGAAGCTCGCGGGCAAGGCCATGCCGTGGCACCACGCGCTGCCGACCGCCGACACCGAGCTGCACTTCCAGGCCATCGCGAACTTCGTGCGGACGTTCGACTTCCGTCCGGGCGACCGGCTGGTATTTCTTACCGACCGGCTGCTCGACCCGCGCGTGGTCGCGGCGATCACCGGCCTCGCCGCCGCGCAGGGCGTGCAGGCGATCGAGGTGAAGACGCCCACCACCAACATGCTCGAGATCCCGGCCGAGGTGAAGCCGATCCTCGAGCAGGCGACGTTCGTGGTCTCGTCGTGGTTCTGCTCGGCGTGGCATCCGTACTGCATCGACCTGCGCCGCCGGCTCGGCCAGCGCTGGGTCAAGATCACGTTCTTCCGCAACCTCGACCTCCTCCACACCGCGCAGGCGCGCTTCCCGAGCGAGCTCGTGGGCGAGCTCATCCGCGCCACCGCCGCGCGCATCCCGCGCGGCGAGGACTACGTGCTCAGGTTCAGCGACCGCCGCGGCAGCGACCTCGCGATCCCGCTCACCGCCCGCATGTCGCAGCGCAACCTCGACACCAATCGCTGGCGCGGCGAGATGACGGTGACGAGCCCGGGTGCCTACGTCCACTACCTGCCGACGCACGGCCCCAACCTCTACGAGCCGGGGCCGATGCTCGACGACCCCACGCAGCATCACACAGTCGACGTGCGCGGCTGGATCTACCCGCAGTGGGCGGTCGGCTTCGAGCGCCCGTTCGCGGAGCGCATCGGCGTGCGCTTCGAGTGGAACAAGGTCGTCGAGGTCAGCGGCGCGTCGCCCGAGGCCGTGATCCTGCGCGACATGCTGATGGGCGGCGTGCTGATCGAGCTGGGCTGCGGCTTCAACCCCAAGTGGCCGCGTCACCAGATCTATCCGGCGGGCTCCAACTCGCCCGGCGCGCTCCACTTCGGCATCGACCTCGCGAAGCCGTCGGACTACATCAGGAAAGTGATGCCGAACTGGGAGGAGCCGCCGGTGCACATGGACCTCGTCACGTTCGACAGCACCGTCGACGCCGGCAGCGGCCGGCTCGTCACCGACGGCTTTCTCGAGGCGCTGCGCGATCCGGCGGTCGTCGAGATGGCGAAGCGCTACGGCGATCCCGTCGACCTCCTCGAGAGCTGGCCGGACTGACGGCGTCGAGGGGTCAGATACCGCATGCTCCGACGTCCAGGGGTCAGATACCGCATGCACCGACGCGAGCGAAGAACAAAAGCACCCGCAAGCGGTGTCTGACCCCGGGTTATGGGCACACGCCGGATTAGGCCAAACGGCCAATTGACCCAGAGCTTGACGCCCGTTCAACGCCGTCTATAATAACGGTACCGATCATCCATACGGTACCGTACCGTCCATGCCCCTGCCCGCCCGCCGTCCCGCAGCGCCCGAGCAGCCCGCACGCCTCACGGCGCGCCAGCAGCAGATCCTCGACTGGATCCGCGGCCACATGGAGGCCACCGGCATGCCGCCCACGCGCGCGGAAATCGCCGCGGGCCTGGGCTTCTCCACCGCGAGCTCCGCGGAGGACCACCTGCAGGCGCTCGCGCGCAAGGGCGCGCTGGAGCTGACACCCGGCGCCGCGCGCGGCCTGCGGCTGCGCGATCTCCCGGGCGTTCCCGTGCAGGGCCTGTTGCCGCTGGTCGGCCGCGTGGCCGCCGGCACGCCGATCCTCGCCGCCGAGCACATCGAGGCGCAGTACCGCATCGACGCGTCGCTGTTCACGCCGCACGCCGATTACCTCCTGCGCGTGAAGGGTGCCAGCATGCAGGACGTCGGCATCCTCGACGGCGACCTCCTCGTCGTGCACAAGACCGACGACGCGCGCAACGGCCAGATCGTCGTCGCGCGGCTCGGTGAAGAGGTGACGGTGAAGCGCTTCAAGCGCCGCGGCCGCGAGGTCACGCTGGTCGCGGAGAACGCCGCGTTCGCGCCCATCGTGGTCGATCCGAAGAAGACGCCGTTCGCCATCGAAGGCGTGGCGGTGGGCGTCATCCGCCCGAGCCGCGCGCTGTAGTCATCACTCCGTCAAACGCCACGCGCACGATGCCGAAGACACCGCACCGCGATCGCGAGCTCACCGACCTGCCGGGCATCGGCCACGCGGTGGCCGAGGACCTGCGCCGCATCGGCGTGCGCGCGCCGCGCGATCTCGCGGGTCGCGATCCTTTCGCGCTCTACGACAAGCTCAATCGCGTGACCGGCCAGCGCCACGATCCTTGCGTGCTCGACACCTTCATCGGTGCCGTGCGCTACGTCGACGGCGCGCCGGCGCGCCCGTGGTGGCACTACACGCGCGAGCGCAAGCGCGTGCTCGCGGCGCAAGCAGCGCCCGCGAAGCGCAGTCCCCGCAATTCCCGGAACCCTGCCTGAGTCGTTCCCGGCCCCGCGGTCGTTCGCGGCCGCGGGTGCCGGAATTTTTTCAGCGCAGGGCATTGTCGTTTCCCCCGTCGAAGGAGAATCGCATGGCCGTCGCTCCCATTCCCGCCGGATATCACAGCGTCACGCCGTACCTCGTGGTCAAGGGGGCGGCGGACGCGATCGATTTCTACAAGAAGGCGTTCGGCGCCACCGAGCTTTTGCGCATGCCGCTGCCCGGCGGCAAGATCGCGCACGCCGAAGTGAAGATCGGCGATTCGCCGGTGATGCTCGCCGACGAGACCGACGAGTTCCACGCGCCGCAGCCGGGCGCGGGTGCGCCGGTGAGCCTCATGGTGTACGTCGCCGACGTCGACCGCGTGTTCGCGCAGGCGCTCGCGGCGGGGGCGAAGGAGCTGCGCCCGCTCGCCGACCAGTTCTACGGCGACCGCCTCGGCACGCTGATGGATCCGTTCGGCCACGTGTGGTCCATCGCCACGCACGTCGAGGACGTGACGCCCGACGAGATCGAGCGTCGCTTCCGGAAGATGATGCAGCAGGGCGGCTGAACGGCGCACGCCAATGACCGCCTCGCCTACGGCGCGTGTCCCTTTCGCGTGAGCGAGGCGCACGCACGGGAACCGGCGCGCGCCCGCTGATCTCCTATTCCTCATGGCCGCCTCCTCCGCCGCGATCGCCAGCCTGCTCGCGCATCCCGCCATCTGGCGCGGCGACGATCTCGCGCCCGAGCCCGCCGCCGTGCCGTCCGGCCACGCCGCGCTCGACGCGGTGCTGCCCGGCCGCGGCTGGCCGCAGGGCGCGCTCACCGAGATCCTGGTCGAGCGCGAAGGCATCGGCGAGATCCGCCTGACGCTGCCCGCGCTCGCGCGCCTGCAGGCCGCCGGCCGCGACGTGGTGTGGATCGCGCCGCCTTATCGTCCCTATGCGCCCGCGCTCGCGCAGGGCGGCCTCGACCTCGCGCGCCTCTTCATCGTGCGCTGCGACGCGAAGGAGGCGCCGTGGGCGTTCGAGCAGGCGCTGCGCGCGCCCGAATGCGGCGCCGCGTTCGCGTGGCTCGCCACGCACGACGAGCGCGCGCTGCGCCGGCTGCAGGTCGCCGCGCGCGAAGGGCGCACATGGGGCGCGCTGTGGCGGCGTCCGGGGCAGCGCGGCAGCGCCACCGCCGCGCCACTGCGGCTGTCGCTCGCGCCGCACGAAGGCCGCCTCGCCGTGCGCGTGCTGAAGCGCCGCGGCGCCGTGCTGCCGGAGCCCGTGCTCGTCGACGTCGACGCGCCGTCGTGCGCGCTGCCGCCGCCGGCCGCGACGATGCCGCGCGCGCAGCCATGAACACCGCGCGCCTCTGGGTCCGCATGCCCTCCTCCGCACGGGCCGCACCGCTGCCCGCGATCCCGCATTCCCGAAAGGTCCGCATGTCCGCGCTCGCCCGCCACTTCTACACCATGGCCGCCAACAACGCGTGGGCCAACCACCGGCTGCTCGCCGCCTGCGCGAAGCTCTCGCAGGACGACTTCACCGCGCCGCGCACGAGCTTCTTCCCATCGCTTGCGGCCACGCTCAACCACATCGTCACCGTCGACTGGTATTACGTCGATGCGCTGGAGCGCGCGCTCGACGGGCGCGAGGCCAATCCGAAGGCGCGGGCGTACTTCGATCCGCCCGCGCCGTTCGCGACCTGCGCCAAGGTGAGCGAAGCGCAGCACGCCGTCGACCAGCGCCTGCTGCACGCGTGCGCCGGGCTCGGCGATGCGCAACTCGACCTGCCCGTCGCCATCGTGCGCCGGCACGGCATCGAGCACGAGACGGTCACGCGCCTGCTCTCGCACCTCTTCCAGCACCAGATCCACCATCGCGGGCAGGTGCACGCGATGCTCGCGGGCACGTCGGTGCCGCCGCCGCCGCTCGACGAGTTCTTCTGCGCGAACGAGGCGCACCTGCGCGCGCAGGAGCTCGCCGCGATCGGGCTTTCCGAAGCGGCGATCTGGAACGCGCCCGGCGCGCGCTGACCGGACTCGCGCGTGCTCTGGGCCTGCCTCCTCTTTCCCTCGCTTCCGCTCGACGTCTTCATGCGCGGCCAGGCGAGCGCGCCCGGTGCGCCGCCCTTCGTCGTCGGCAGCGGCGGGCACTACCCCGCGGTGGTCGCCGCCGACGCGGCCGCGCGCGCCGCGGGCATCCGCGACGGGCAGCTCGTGTCGGCTGCGCTGGCGCTCGCGCCGGAGCTCGTGCTGCGCGACCGAGACGAGAATGCCGAGGCGCACGCGCTCGCGCAGCTCGCGACGTTCGTGCTCGCGTTCACGCCGATGACGTGCCTCGCGCCGCCCAACGGCGTGCTCGCCGACATCGGCGGCAGCCTGCGCCTGTTCGACGGCCTGCCGCGCCTCGTCGCGCGCCTCGTGCAGGGCGTGCGTGAGCGCGGCTACGCGGTCGACCTCGGCATCGCGCCCACCGCGGAAGCCGCGCTGCTGCTGGCGCGCGCGGGCCACGCGCAGCCGGTGCCCGATGCACGCGAGCTGCCACGCGTGCTGGCTCCGATCCCCCTCGCGCACGTCGATCTCACGGACAGCGTGCGCGCGACGCTGCGCGACGCGGGCGTCACCACCTTCGGCGACGTCGCGCGGCTGCCGCGCGACGGCCTCGCCCGCCGCTTCGGCGCCGAGCTCGTTGCCATCGTCGATCGCGCGCTGGGCCGCATCCCCGACGCCCGCACGCCGTACGTGCCGCCGCCGCATTTCACGAGCCGGATCGAGCTGCCGGCGCCCGTGCACGACGTCGAGGCGCTCGGCTTCGGCGTGCAGCGGCTCGTGCACGAGTTCGCAGGCTGGCTCACCGCGCGCGGGCTCGGCGCGGTGCGCCTCACGCTCGCGCTCGCGCACGAGCGGCACGTGCGCCGGCGCGGCATCCCCGCCACCGAGGTGCCCATCGCGCTCGGCGCCCCGGCGCGCATGCCCGCGCATCTGCTCGGCGTGCTGCGCGAGCGCCTCGCGCGCACCGCGCTGCCCGCGCCCGTCGAGGCGATCACGCTGGCGAGCGAGGAGACCGCGCCGCTCGCCGGCCGCAACCTGGGCCTGCTGCCCGGCGACGACGCGGATGCCGTCGAGGTCCCGCTGGTCGACAGGCTGCGCGCGCGCCTCGGCGACGACGCCATCGTGCGCCTCGCGCCCGCCGCCGATCACCGTCCCGAGCTCGCGTGGCGCGACGTCGAGATCCGCGCGACCGCCCCCACCCGCAAGCGCACGCCGCTGCCATTGCCCGACGCCCCGCGCCCCGTGTGGCTGCTGCCCGAGCCGCAGCCGCTCGCGCACCTCATGGAGACCCATCCGTGGGCCATCGTGGACGGCCCCGAGCGCATCGAGTCCGGCTGGTGGGACGGCGGCGACGTGCGGCGGGATTACTACGTCGCCACCACGCCCGACGGCGCCACCGCGTGGATCTATCGCGATCATCGGTACGGCATCGATGATGGCGAGTGGTTCTTGCATGGGTACTACGCGTAACGGCCGCCCCTCACCCCAACCCTCTCCCCCTTCGGGGGCGAGGGAGGTCTTCGTTGTTGCGGTGGCGTAACCGCGCAGCGCCCCAGATTCTCACTCTGTAACGCGCAGCGCCACAGAGGCTCTCCCCTTCGAGGGCGAGAGGTCTTCGTTGTTGCGGTGGCGTGACCGCGCAGCGCCCCAGATTCGATCTCTAACGCGCAGCGCCTCAGAGGCTCCCTCGCCCCGCTTGCGGGGAGAGGGCTGGGGTGAGGGGCCAAACCTCCGCACAGCGCAACCGCAAGCAGAGGCATTCACGTCACCAGCAGCGCGCGACCGAACGGCGCGCGCAGCGCGCTGATGAGCGGCGCGCTTCGTAGATTTTGCTACACGAAAACCGCTCGGCCGCCCCGAAGGTTTTCGTGCTGACTGCCGTCCGGCATCGAAACAGGGAGCGGGGCCTTATCGCTCCCTGTTTCGATGACGACGCTATATCCCCGCATACCACTGATACCCCTGATCCTCCCAGTACCCGCCCTTGCCCCCCGCGATGTGCGCGAACGACGCCACGAACTCCAGCCCGATCACGTACTTCGCGTGCTTGTACCCCAGCTGCCGCTCGACGCGCAGCCGCAGCGGCGCGCCGTTCGGCACGGGCAGCGCCGCGTCGTTCAGGTCGTACGCGAGGATCGTCTGCTCGTGCCGCGCGTCGTCGAAGTCGATGCTCTCGTAGTAGAAGTCGGTGCCGTCCTGCGCCATCGGGTCCGCGCAGTACAGCATCACGTAGCGCGCCTCGGGCTTGACCTGCACCGCGTCGAGCAGCGCCGACATCCGCACGCCCTTCCACTTCGCGATCGCGCTCCATCCCTCGACGCAATCGTGGCGCGTGATCTGCGTGCGCGACGGCAACGCGCGCAGCTCCGCGAGCGAGAAGCTGCGCGGCGCCGCGCACAGTCCCCCGACCATCAGCCGGTAGTCGGCGAACTGGTTCGCGACCCAGCCCATGTAGCGCTCGCTGTCGGGCTCGCTGGTGCCGTTGCTGCGGAACGTCGGCGAGCGGTCCGCCTCGGCGAACTCCTGCGCCATCGCGCGCCGCCCGACGAGCTTCGCGACCGCCTCGTTCAGCGGCTCGGCCGCATTCAGCACCTTCGGGAACCACTCGGTTTGCGAAAGCCGGTCGCAACCCGCGAGCGCGAGTGAGGACGCCGCCGCCGCGCCGGTGAGAAACCGCCGGCGCGCGTTGCGCCGGCGCAAGCGAAACGACGGCTTAGGCATGCGGCACCTCCGGCGCGACGCGATAACGGCCGGTGATCATCGACCGCAGGTTGTTCCACAAGCCCGTGACGATCACCTGGAACACGTGGACCAGCACGAACGCTACCAGCAGCCACGCGATGATGAAGTGCAGCGAGCGCGCCGACTGCCGCCCGCCCACGACGTCCACCCAGCCCGGGAACAGCACCGCGTCGAGCCACGGCGACATCGCGAAGCCCATCAGGATCGCGCCCGGCAGCAGCACGAAGATCACCGCGAGGTACGCGATCTTCTGCAGCACGTTGTAGCGCTTCGCGGTCTCGCCCTGGGGATGCCGCAGGCGCAGGTGATCGCGGATCGACGTGCCGATGCCCGCGAGCTCGTCGCGGGTGGGCACGAGGTCGCGCGCGAGGTGGCGGCTCGCCAGCGCATACAGCAGGTACGCGAGGCCGTTCGCCACGAACAGCCACGCGAAGAAGAAGTGCCACGACCGCGCCATCGACAGCCACTGCGGCCCGGGCAGCATCATCCACGGCGGGAAGGCCGACGGGATCGGGCGCTTGTCGTCGAACACGACGCCGAGCCATCCGGTGGTGTCGAACTCCGCCCCCAGCACGCGCGTCACGCCCTGCGGCTGCCCATTGGCCCCGAGCCGCGCGCCGATCTCCAGCACCGGCGGCACGCCGTTGTACGACGACTTGCCGAAGTTGAGCGCCGGATGCGCGTTGAAGATCTGCAGCCCGCTCATGAACAGCACGGTGAGCGCCACCACGTTGATCCAGTGCATGACGCGCACCGGCCACGCGTGACGGCGATACACGTAGCCCTCGGCGCGTGCCGGGCCCGCCGTCTGCACTGCGTCCTCCACACCCGCCTCGCCGCCTGCCGGCATCCGTCGCTCCGTGACGTGTCGCCCGAATTTGCGATGGTCGCACGGCCCGGGCCTCGCCTTACAAAGTGCCGCCGCGACCCGCCCCCGTACAATGGGCGATGGCCGCCGCTCCCTATGCCGCGCTGACGCCCGACCGCATCCTCGACGCGCTCGCGCCGCTGGGGCTCGTCGGCGACGGGCGGCTCCTCGCGCTCAACAGCTACGAGAACCGCGTCTACCTCGTGTACTGCGAGGACGGGCCGCCGGTGGTCGTCAAATTCTACCGGCCCGGGCGCTGGACCGACGCGCAGATCGGCGAGGAGCATGGCTTCGTCGCCGAGCTCGTCGCGCGCGAGATCCCCGCGGTCGCGCCGCTCACGCTGGCCGATGCGACCCTCCACCACGACGGCGAGTTCCGCTTCGCCGTCTATCCGCGGCGCGGCGGCCGCACGCCCGAGATCGACGACCCCGCCACGCTCGAGTGGATCGGCCGTTTCTTGGGCCGCATCCACGCGGTCGGCGCGCTCGCTCCGTTCGCCGCGCGCCCGGCGCTCGACGTCGCGAGCTTCGGCGACGAGTCGCGCGCGTGGCTCCTCGCGCACGACTTCGTACCGCGCGACCTCGTCGAGGCCTACGCGTCGATCTCCGCGATGGCGCTCGCGGGCGTGCGCCGCGCGTTCGAGCGCGCCGGCGACGTGCGCACGCTGCGCCTGCACGGCGACTGCCACGCGAGCAACATCCTGTGGACGCCCGACGGCCCGCACTTCGTGGACTTCGACGACGCGCGCAACGGCCCCGCGATCCAGGACCTGTGGATGCTGCTGGCCGGCGATCGCGCGACGATGACGCGGCAGCTCTCGGATCTGATCGCAGGCTACGAGGACTTCGCCGAGTTCGACCGCCGCGAGCTCCCCCTCGTCGAGGCACTGCGCACGCTGCGCCTCATCCATTACTCGGCGTGGCTCGCGCGCCGCTGGGACGATCCCGCGTTCCCCGCGGCGTTCCCGTGGTTCGCGACGCAGCGCTACTGGCAGGACCGCATCCTCGAATTGCGCGAGCAGGTGGCGGCGATGGACGAGCCGCCGCTCGCCTGCGGCTGACGTCAGCGCACGGGCGCCGCCACCGCCGCGTCCGGCGGTGCCGCGTGCTCGGTAAAGAGCAGCCACGATCCCTGCGCGAGGTACGCGATCGCGATCACGACGATGATGCGGCGGCTCCACGCGATGAACTGCACGTCGCTCATCCGCTCGAGCAATCGGCGCGAGAGCGTGGTGCCGAACACCGCGAGCATCACCGCCATCGCCATCACCCACGGCGACAGTCCACCGCCGCTCGCGACGAGCGCGGTGCCGAAGTAGACGAGCTTCAGGAAGTGGCTGAACGTCTGCACCGCGGCCTTGGTCGACACGATGCTGCGCCGGTCCAACCCCGCCTGCACGAAGAACACGTCGAGGATCGGCCCCGACACGCCCGCGACCAGCATGAGGCCCGTGCACACGGCCCCGCCCGCCACGGCATCGACCGGGCGCGCGACGTTCAGGCGCAGCGAGCGCGGCAGGTACATCCCGACCACGGGCGTGAGGCCGAGCACGAGCAGGGCTGCCGGCTTGCTCGGCACGAAGCTCACCAGCGCGAACGCGATGGCGGCGAGCACCGACCCCGCCATGTAGCGGAAGAAGATCGGCCACCGGATGTGCCCGCGCCACAGCCACGCGCGCCAGCCGTTGCTCGCCATCTGCGTGACGCCGTGCAGCACCATCGCGGCCGACACGGGCATAATCGCCAGCAGGACGCCCATCAGCACCATGCCGCCCGCCATCCCGAAGATGCCCGAGAGGAACGACGTGCCGATGATGGCGGGAACGAGGATGGCAAGCGTGACGGGGGTGAGCACGGCGAATCAGGCGGCGGAGAATGCCCGGCAGAGTAAGCGTCCGCGGGCCGCGGTGCAAACGGCAATCGCCGTCGGCGCCATCACGCGCAGGCGCTTCCCATGACCGCGCGCGTGCTGCTCGTGCTGGCGCTCGCCAGCGTCCTCGCCGTCGCGATCTCGGGATTCGGCGCGCGCTTCGGGCTGTGGGACTTCCGGCTCGGCTTCGGGATCCTGCGTGGGTCGGCGTATGCGGGCATCGCCGTCGCGGTGCTCGCGCTGCTGGCGCTGCTCGTGCCGCGCGTGCGCAACGGACGTGCGCCGGCGCTGGTCGCGGCGCTCGTGCTCGCGGCCGGCGCGGCGGCGCTGCCGCTGTTCTGGCAGCAGACCGCGCGCGCGGTGCCGCCGATCAACGACATCACGACGGATCCCGACGATCCGCCGCCGCTGGTCGCGCTGCTGCCATTGCGCGCGAACGCGCGCGTCGGTGCGCGCTACCCCGGTGCGGAGACCGCGCGGCTGCAGCGCGAGGGCTATCCCGACCTGCGGCCGTTCACGACGCCGCGTGCGCCGCGCGAGGCCTTCGCGGCGGCGCTGGCCGCGGCGCGCGGCATGGGCTGGCAGATCATCGCCGCGGACGAGGGCGCCGGCCGCATCGAGGCGACCGCGACCACGCCGTGGTTCGGATTCGTCGACGACGTGGTGGTGCGCGTGCGCCCCGAGGGCAGCGGCAGCCGCATCGACGTGCGCTCGCTGTCGCGCGTCGGCCGCAGCGATCTCGGGGCGAATGCGAAGCGCATCCGCGCGTATCTCGCCGCGCTCGCGGGTGCGGTGTGACGCGCGGAATGATGCGACGTGCACCTGATGCATCCGGACGCCAGCATCGGGTTACGAGCCGGCGCGCTTACGGGACGCGCACCGCGTCGCGCAGCACCGCGAGTGCCGTACGCAGGCGCTGCACGAACTCCTCGGCGGTCGGCGAGCCGCGGCTGCCGAGGTGCTCGACGTAGTGGCGCGACACGTGCGGCGCGGCCTGCGCGAGGATCCACGTGCCTGCGTCGAGGAGCGGACCGACGGCCGCAGGCGCATCGTCGGCCCTCGGCAGGCGGCGGAAGCCGTCGGCGTGGTGGCAGGCCGCCACCTCCGCGAACGCGGCATCGCAGTCGGTCGGCAGCGCCGCCATGCCGCGCGCCTCGCACGCCGCGCGCGATGCTTGCAACGCGTGCCGGTAATGCGCCCGCAGCTCGTCCGCCGTCATGCCGCACGCGCCCAGGTACGCGTGCAGCGCGAACTCGAGCCCCTGCGCGCACAGGTGATACGCCACCTGCGATTCGCCGCACAGCGTATGGTGATCGCGCGTGAGGTCGGCGGCGCAGCGCAGGTAGTCGTGCGCGTAGCGCCACAGGGCGAGCGGCGCCAGGCGGCGTGCGTCGTCGGTCGCGGCTTGCATCGTGGGCATCTCCCGTGGCGACGCCCGCGGTGGCGAACGTCCGTCCAAAATGGAGCGCACGCCACGCGCCTAAGTTCCGCGCCCGCAGCGCGAATCGTGATGAATTTCCTGCTATCGTCAGCGGCACCGCGCGCATCGTCAGCCGGAAGCCGACAAGCCCCCCGGAGGCACCCGTGATCCCTCGCTTCGCCGCCATCCTCGCCGCCGCCGGCACGCTCGCGGCCCAGAGCGCGCTCGTCGCGGCGCAGGCGTTTCCTGCGCACGCGGTCAGGATCGACGCGCCCTACTCCGCCGGCGCGGGACCCGCGGTCTTCACGCGTGCGGTCGCCGACAAGCTCGCGAAGATGTGGGGGCAGCCGGTGATCGTCGACGCACGGCCGGGCGCCTCGGGATTCATCGCGCTGGAGGCGGCGAAGAACGCACCGCCCGACGGCCACGAGCTGGTCGTCGTGAGCAATGCGCACGTCGCGATCAATCCGTGGCTCTACAAGCGACTGCCGTACGACCCGGACAAGGACCTCGTGCCGGTGGCGATGTTCTACCGCACGCCGTTCTACCTCGTCGCACAGGCGGGCGGCCCCTTTGCGACGGTGCCCGCGCTCATCGCCGCGGCGAAAGCGAAGCCGGGCGCGGTGTCGTACGGCTCGTCCTACGTCGGCAGCCCGTCGCACCTCGGCAGCGCCGAGTTCGAGTTCGCGACGGGCACGAAGATGATCCACGTGCCGTACAAGGACCAGTCGCAGATGTACGTCGCGGTGGCCAACGGCGACGTCGGCTGGGCGTTCTCCACACTCGGGTCGGCACTGCCGCTCGTGCAGGCCGGCAAGCTGAAGCTCGTGGCGATCGCCGCGAAGAAACGCGCCCGCGGCCAGCCCGACGTGCCCACGCTCGTCGAGGCGGGCGGGCCCGACATCGTGGTCGATTCGTGGCTCGCCGTGATGGCGCCGCGCGGCACGCCGCCGGCCGTCGTCCAGAAGATCAACGCCGACGTCAACCGCGTCCTCGCCGATCCCGAGATCGTGCAGCAGCTCGCGACGTTCGGGTTCGACGCCGCGCCCGGCACGCCGCAGGACCTCGGCGCCTTCATCACCGACGAATCGAAGCGGTTCCGCGAGCTCGTGCAGCGCACGGGCGCCACCGCCGAATAGTCGTCGTCGCTAGCCGGTGATCGACGCGCCGCCGAGCGGGCGCACCTGCGCCACGGCCGCGTAGTAGTCCCACGCGCGCTCGACGATCGGTCCACCGAGCTGGTCGCGCAGCCGTTCCGCTTCCTCGGCCGTGTAGGCGCGGATGCGCGAGGCGTCGCCGCCCGCGGCGGCGAGCATCTTGAGCTGCAGCGCGGCGCTCTCCTCGAGGAAGCACGCGGCCATCGTCGCGGTGCGCACGTCCTGCGCGACGGTGGTGATGCCGTGCCCGCGCATCATCACCGCGACGCGCGCACCGATGCGCTGCGCGAGCTCGTCGCCCAGCTCGCGCGTGCGGATGAGCCCGACGCGCTCGTACTCCGCCACGCCGTCCACGAACGCGCCGCCCTGATTGTGCACGATGCGATGCGGCTGCCCGATCTGCGTCAGGCACACGCAGGCCGGCGGATGCGCATGCACCACCGCGCTCGCCTGCGGCCGCGCCGCGTACATGCGCGCGTGGATCCACAACTCGCTGTTCGGCTGGCCGGCGCCGTCGAGCACACGGCCCTCGACGTCCACCACCAGCAGGTGATCCGCGTCCGCGAAGCCCGGCGAGCGGCGCGTCGGCAGCAGGAACGTGTCGGTGCCCGGAATGCGCGCGCTGACGTGCCCGAAGGCGTTGCACAAGCCGTGGCGCTCGAGGATGCGGTTGGCGAGCGCGACGTCCTCGCGCAGCGCGGTTTCGACGTTCATGCGGTGCTCCCGGTGCGGACCCGTTCGCGCATTGTGCCTCGTCAGCGCCGCGGGCCCCGGAGCGCGGCGAGCGCGTCGCGCCGCAGCACGAGGCCCATGCCGGCGGCGAACGTCAGCGCCGCGCCGACGTAGAACGTGAGCGCGGGTCCGTACGCGTCCCACAGCCAGCCGGCGAGCGTGCTCGCGACCAGCAGCGCGATGCCGCACGCGAGGTTGAACACGCCGAACGCGGTGCCGCGCAAGTCGGCGGGCGCCGCGCCCGCCACCAGCGCCGCGAGGAGGCCCTGCGTCAATCCCATGTGCAGGCCCCACAGCGTGGCGCCGCCGAGCACCAGCAACGCGCTGTCGGCGCGCGCCAGCACGAGGTCGGACGCGAGCAGCGCGACGAGGCCGCCGGCGAGCAGCCGCGCGCCCTGCCCGCGATCCTGCGCGGCACCCGCAGGGTAGGCGACCAGCGCGTACACGACCGACATCACGACCATCACCAGCGGCGCGTGCGCCACCGAAAAGCCGGCGTCCTTCGCGCGCAGCACGAGGAATGCCTCGGAGAAGCGCGCCAGCGTCAGCACCGCCGCGATCGCGACGACCGCCCAGTACGCGCGCGGCAGGCGCGCCGCATCGGCGAAGCGCCAGCGGGCAGGCTTCGCCGCCTCGTGCCTGCGCTCCGGCTCGTCGACGCCGACGACGATCAGCAGCACGCACAGCGCGGCGGGGATCACCGCGATCCAGAACGCCGCGCGAAAGTCGTCGGCGAAGTACGCCATCGCGGCGATGGCGAGCAGCGGCCCGCCCACGCCGCCGACGGTGTCGAGCGCCTGGCGCAGGCCGAAGCTGCGGCCGCGCACCGACGGCGGCGACAGGTCGGCGATCAGCGCATCGCGCGGCGCGCCGCGGATGCCCTTGCCGACGCGATCCGCGAAGCGCGCGAACACGATCCAGCCGAGCGTGGGCGCCAGCGGGAACACGAGCTTGGTGAGCGCCGCGCTGCCGTAGCCCAGCAGCACCAGCGGCTTGCGCTTGCGCGTCCAGTCCGAGATCACGCCGGAGAACAGCTTGACGATGAGCGCGGTCGCTTCGGCGATGCCCTCGATCACGCCGATCACGAGCGTCGACGCGCCCATCACCGTCGCCATGTACAACGGCAGCAGCGCGTGCACGAGCTCGGAGGACAGGTCCATGCACAGGCTGACGAAGCCTAGGACCCACACGCCGCGTGGAATGCGGATGCGCGGCGCCGTCATGCGTGCGCCCTGGCCGACGGCGCACGCGCAACGACGCTGCGGGCACGCCGGCGACGCATCACGGGGCGAGCTCGAATGCGCCGGTGAGGTCGCCCGCCGCCGGACGCACGCCGGGCAGCGGCTCGAGCGCGAACCGCCTGGTGATGAATTTGATGATCGACGTCGTGTCGTAGTACGTGTGATCGACGTAACCCTTGCGCGCGTACGGCGACACGATGATGGCCGGGATGCGCGAGCCCGGACCCCAGCGATCGCCCGCCGGCGGCGGCACGTGGTCCCAGAAGCCGCCGTTCTCGTCGTACGTCACGATGATGGCCGTCGACGACCACAGCGGGCTCGCCTTGATGCGCGCGATGAGCTCGGCCACGTGCCGGTCGCCCGACTCGACGTCCGTGTAGCCGGGATGCTGGTTGAGCGAGCCCTGCGGCTTGTAGAACGCGACCTGCGGCAGCGTGCCCTTGTCGATCGCGGCGACGAGGTCCTTGTAGTCCTTGAGATGCGTCGCGCGCTCGGCCGTCCCGGGCGCGTAGCGCGCGAAATAATTGAATGGCTGGTGATGCGCCTGGAAGACGATCGACCCCTTCTCGCGGTTGTAGATGACGGTGCGCTTCGCCTCCGGCGGCTGCATGCCGTCCGCGACCGCCGCATCCCAGCCGCCCGCATACCACGCCCACGACACGCCCTTCGCCGACAGCCGGTCGCCGATGGTCGGCAGGAGCTGCGGCGGCAACGCGTACTTCGCACGATCGGTGCGCAGCGGATCGCCGCCCTTGGCCGGCGGCACGCCCGACGGCTGGAACGGCGGCGGCGTCGTGTTGACCGAGTAGCCGTCGGGCGTGAAGTCGCCGTCGAACGTGAGCTGGTCGCCCTGCAGCGCCGAGGCCGGCGAATCGGGGCGGCGCTTCAGGAACCCGCGCTCATCGACCTGCGCGCGCAGCGCGGCCGGCACGTTCTCGTCGCGCGGGGTGCACGCGCACACGAGCCACAAATGATTGAGGTACGAGCCGCCGAACGCGCCCATGAAGAAGTGATCGGCCAGCGTGTACTCCTGCGCGAGCTGCCACATCCTGAGCTTGCGGCCGTCGTAGTAGCCCATCACGTAGCCGCCGGCATCCGACACTTCCGCGAAGCGGTTGTTGCGCCCGCCGTTGATCTGCTCGATGTTCTGGTAGTACTTGTGCACGGGGCTGCGCACCTGCTGCGAGTGCGGCAGGTTAAGCGGCGGCGCGTCGAGCTGGAACGGCTTGTTCGGCATGCGATGCGGGAACGCGGGATCGGGGCCCCTGCCCTTCCACGCCGGCGGCAGCTCCGGCATCGGCTTGCCGTCGCGATCGATCTGCGTCATCTGCTCCGCGGTCGCGTCGGCCAACCCGTCGGCGCCGGGGAATGCGCCAAAGAGATGATCGAAGCTGCGGTTCTCCGCGTAGATCACCACTACGTGCTCGATGCGCTCTAGGCCCGTCTTCGGCGGCGGCGCGTTGAGCGCGCAGCCGGCGATGACGGCGAGCGCGAGGACCGGCAGCGAAACCGTGAGTGCGCGCGCGTTGCGTGTCATTTGACCCATTCTCCCCAGTGGCTGCGGCGGGCGACCGCAGCCGGATGTCGTCGCCTTCGTGCGATGGTCAGGGCAGCGTCACCGCCACGCGCGTCACGCCTGCGCGCTCGTGCCGCGCGGTGAGCTGCACGACGTCGCCCGGCCTGCCCTGCACGATCCACTGCGCCTTCGCGCGGTCGTCGGTGACGTGATAGTCGGGCCAGAACGAGATGCCCGTGTGCTTGTACGCGCGCCCCTCGAGCTGGTCGAGCTCCACGCGGCGCTTGCCCTGCACCAGCGTCGCGCCCGCCGGCAATTCGATGTCGACCATCACGCCGCGCACGACCTTGCGATCGAGCGCGCGCTTCGAAACGTAGGTCGGCAGGTAGCCCGCATTCTGCACGACCAGCGTGACGTCGTAATGACCGTCGCCGGTGGGCGTGGCCTGCGCGTGCACGGTCTCCAGCAGCGGTGACAGCAGCGACTGCCACACGAGCCAGCGCGGGAAGCGCGCGAGCTCGCGCTCGAGCAGCGCCGGGGGCGGATTCGAGAACGCGTGGAAGCGGTTCCAGCCGCCGATCTCGATGCGCCCGAGCTGCGGATGATCGAACGGCCGCCACGGAATGTGCGCGAGGCCCGCGAGCTTCTCGTCGCTCCAGCGCAGGATCTTGAGGTCGTCGTCGATGGCGTGATCGCGGAACCAGTCGATGTACTTGTAGTCGGTGATGCCCGCCTCGCGCATCGGCGACCAGATCTCCACCGTCCAGCTGAAGATGCCGAGGTGCTCGTAGATCCAGTCGAAGGTGCCGCCGATGACCTGCTTCGGGTGGTAGCGGAACTCGTGATAGACGGAGATGCTGGGATACCCGGTGAGCTCCGTGCCCTTCCTGCCCTGGGCCTGGTACACCCACAAATCTTCGGCGTGCATCTCCTCGTCGGGCTGGTGTTCGAACGGGCGCAGCAGGAGGCCGCTCCACGTGTGGAACGACGTGCCGCCTGTGATGTTGGCGTGGCGCGCGATGAAGTCGACCACCGCGCGCACCTCGGGCTCGGACGTGGGATACGGGCCCGCACCCATCTGCTCGAATTCCTGGCGCCACGACGCCGGGAAGTTGCGGTTGAGGTCGAGGCCCTGCAGTGGGCGCTTGATGCGCAGCGTGTAGCCGTCGTAGTCCTCGATCGTGCCTTCCGGGACGATGCGGTAATACGTGCCGCCGATTTCCGTGGGATCGCGGCGGACCATGAGGCGCGGCTCGTCGGGATGCGCCTTCCACGGGCCGTTGGCGTCCGGAATGCGCATTTGCAGGATGCGGCCGTCGCCGTCGATGTCGCACACCGTGAGGCCCTCGAGCTCCTCCTCGCCGGTCGGATAGACGCGCGTGCTGGAGCGGATCCACTTCGGCTGGTCGGCGAGCGCCCATTCGGCGCCGTCGGGATTGATGCGCGGGCACAGGTAGAAGGCGCGGGTGTCGAGCGCGCGCGTGACGTCGGCATCCGTGCCGTACTGCGTCACCAGCGTGTGCAGGAAGTAGAGGTTGGCCGCCGACGCCGCCACCTCGGTCGCGTGGATGTTGCCGTCGACCCAGAACGCGGGCTTGTCCGCGGCCGGGCCGGTGGCCGTGTTGGTGACCGTCACCGCCCAGATGTCGCGGCCCTCGTGGCTCTTGCCGATGGATTCGAGCGCGACCAGGGACGGATGCTCGCGCACGTAGGCGCGCAGGAGATCGGTGAGCTCGTCGTAGCGATAGAAGCGGTCGAAGGCGGGGGTCGGCATGCGGCGGCCAGGGCGAACGGCGGAAGCCTGCATCTTAGCGCCTCCCCGCAGGGCACCTGCGGCAGCGTTACCTTCGTGCAGGACGCCAAGACCGTATAAACATACGGTATCATGGCACCCATGCTGCCGCCGTATGCCGAGGTGCACTGCCTCTCCAATTTCTCGTTCCTGCGCGGGGCGTCGCACCCCGAGGAGCTGGTCGAGCGCGCGCACGCCGCCCGCTATGCGGCCCTCGCCCTGACCGACGAGTGCTCGCTCGCCGGCGCCGTCCGCGCCCACCTGGCCGCCAAGGAGGTGGGGCTGCCGCTCGTGCTCGGGAGCGAGTTCACGCTCGTCGACGGCCTGAAGCTCGTCCTCTACGCCACCGATCGCAATACCTACGGCGACCTCACGCAGCTCATCACGCGCGGGCGGCGCAATGCGCAGAAGGGAACGTACCGGCTGACGCGGGAGGATGTCGCGGAGGTTGCGCCGCGGTGTCTGGCGTTGTGGGTGCCGGCATTTTCATGGGTTCGGACCGCGCGATCCACCGCTCCGCGCACACCACCGAATGCTCCCTCTCCCCGCTCGCCCCTCAATGCTCCCTCTCCCCGCTCGCGGGGAGAGGGCTGGGGTGAGGGGCAGGCGTCGACCAACTCATCGTCCGATCGACTCCTCCACGACGCCCACTGGTTCACCACCCACTTCCCGAACCGCACCTGGATCGCCGCCCATCTCTTCGCCCGCTCCGGCGACCGCGCGCGCTTGGCCGAGCTGCAGGCACTCGCCCACGCCACCGGCCTCCCCCTCGTCGCCGCCGGCGACGTCCACATGCACGTGCGCGCCCGCCGCGCGCTGCAGGACACCCTCACCGCCATCCGCCTCGGCATGCCGCTGGCCGAATGCGGCTACGCGCTCTTCCCCAACGGCGAGCGCCACCTGCGCTCGCTCGCGCGCCTCGCCACGCTGTACCCGCGCGCGCTGACCGACGCCACGCTGGACCTGGTCGAGCGCTGCCATTTCTCCCTCGACGAGCTGCGCTACGAATACCCCGAGGAGATCGTCCCCGCCGGCGCCACGCCCGCGTCGCACCTGCGCGCGCTGGTCGAGGCCGGGCTCGTGCGCCGCTACGGCGAGGCGGGCGCGCCACCCGAGGTGCGCAAGCTGATCGAGCACGAACTGCAGCTCATCGCCGAGCTCCGCTACGAGGCGTATTTCCTCACGGTGGAGGACATCGTCGCCTTCGCGCGCCGCAAGGAGATCCTCTGCCAGGGCCGCGGCTCCGCCGCCAACTCCGCGGTGTGCTACGCGCTCGGCATCACCGAGGTCGATCCCTCGCGCATGAGCATGCTGTTCGAGCGCTTCATCAGCAAGGAGCGCAACGAGCCGCCCGACATCGACGTCGACTTCGAGCACCAGCGGCGCGAGGAAGTGATGCAGTACATCTACGGCAAGTACGGGCGCGAGCGCGCCGCCCTCGCCGCCACGCTCATCACGTACCGACCGAAAAGCGCCACGCGCGACGTCGGCAAGGCGCTCGGGCTCGATCTCGCGCAGGTCGACCGGCTCGCCGGCGTGTTCGCGTGGTGGGACGGCCGGCGCATCGATCCCGCGCGCATCCGCGAGGCCGGCTTCGATCCCGACAATCCGCTGATCATGCGGCTCGTGATGCTGACCGGCGAGCTGATGGGCTTCCCGCGCCACCTCTCGCAGCACGTCGGCGGCTTCGTCATCGCACGCGGCTTGCTCGAGCGCATGGTGCCCGTCGAGAACGCCGCGATGGCCGACCGCACCGTCATCCAGTGGGACAAGGACGACCTCGACGCGATGGGCCTCCTCAAGGTCGATTGCCTCGCGCTCGGCATGCTCTCCGCGATTCGCCGTGCGCTCGACATGATCGGTCGCTTCCGCGGCCGTCCGCTGCGCATGCAGGACGTGCCCGCCGAGGACCCGAAGGTGTACGAGATGTGCCAGCGCGCCGACACCGTCGGCGTGTTCCAGATCGAGTCGCGGGCGCAGCAATCGATGCTGCCGCGCCTCAAACCCGCGTGCTTCTACGACCTCGTGATCGAGGTCGCCATCGTGCGCCCCGGGCCGATCCAGGGCGGCATGGTGCATCCGTATCTCAAGCGCCGGCAGGGGCTCGAGCCCGTCACCTATCCGAGCGAGGCCGTGAAGAGCGTGCTCGACCGCACGCTCGGCGTCCCGATCTTCCAGGAGCAGGTGATGCAGCTCGCGATCGTCGCCGCCGGATTCTCGCCCGGCGAGGCCGACCAATTGCGGCGCTCGATGGCCGCGTGGCGGCGCAAGGGCGGCCTCGAGAAGTTCGAGCAGCGGCTGATCGACGGCATGGCGCAGCGCGGGCTGTCCGAGTCGTTCGCGCGCCAGATCTACCAGCAGATCTGCGGCTTCGGCGAATACGGATTTCCCGAGTCGCATTCCGCGTCCTTCTCGCTCCTCGTGTACGTGTCGGCATGGATCAAGCACTACGAGCCCGCCGCCTTCTGCGCGGCGCTGCTCAATTCGCAGCCGATGGGCTTCTACGCGCCCGCGCAGCTCGTCGCCGACGCGCGCCGGCACGGCGTGGAGGTGCGCGCGGTCGACGTCACCGTGAGCGAGTGGGACTGCACGCTGGAGCGCATCGCGGAGGCGCGGCCGGATCCTGCGCTGCGCCTCGGCCTGCGGATGGTGGCCGGGCTGAAGGAGGCGAGCGCGCTGCGCCTCGTGGCGGCGCGGTCCGAGCGGCCGTTCGCCCACGTCGCCGATCTCGCCCACCGCGCGCAGCTCGCGCGGCAGGACCTGACCGCGCTTGCAGCCGCCGGCGCGCTGGCCCCCTTGGCCGGGCATCGCCACGAAGCGGTTTGGGAGGTCGCCGGCGTGGAGAAGCTCCCGCCGATCCTCGCCGGCACCGTCTTCGCCGAGCCCGCTCCCGCGCTGCCAGCGCCCACCGAGGGCCAGGACATCGTCGCCGACTACCGCGCGCTCGGACTCACGCTGCGCCGCCATCCCCTCGCCCTGCTGCGCGGCCACCTGCAAGGCAGGCGCCTCGTCACCGCCGCCGAGATCGCCCGCTCGCCCCACGGCCGCCTCGCCCGCACCGCCGGCATCGTGATCGGCCGCCAGCGGCCCGATACCGCGAGCGGCGTGGTATTCGTTACGCTGGAGGACGAGACCGGCGCCACCAACGTGATCGTCTGGCGCGACTTAGGCGACCGCCAACGCCGGGAGCTCCTGGGCTCACGGCTGATGGGCGTCTATGGGCGGGTCGAGCGGGAGGGCGACGTCGTCCACCTCATTGCCGGGCGGCTGGTGGATTTGAGCGGGATGTTGGGGGCGTTGCCTACTCGGTCTCGGGATTTTCATTGAGTGATAAATCCTTCAATTGATTGTGATGGGCCTTGTCCCGACGTAGCATCGACGCAACCGGCGCGGAACGCAACGACTCCTATGACGGCAAGATCACGCCCAATGCAACACTTAGAAGCCGCTGCATCTGAGCATCACTAGATCGGTACGCATGCGCCAGTTTCCCATCGATGACGTCGTGTTGAATTCATCTCACTTGCCCAAAGCGACGGTCTCGCAGGAGAGTGTGACCATCCGAACAAGAGACCAACACTTAATTGGCGGAACACTATTCCGAAGGGCAGGCTCTTCTAGCCCGCAATCGGCGGTCGTCCTAACTTGCGGCGCCGGAATTAGTGCCAGGTACTATCGCCGTTTCGCTGAGCATCTCGCCTCAGAAGACATTGCGACTCTCACCTACGACTATAGAGGCATAGGAACGTCGAGAAGAGGGACGCTGCGCGGATTCCATGCATCGTTCGAAGATTGGGCAGAGCATGACTGCACCGCCGCTATCGACTTTCTGACAGATCGATTCAGTGTGCCGACGTTCGGAGTATCTCATTCGATCGGAGCGCTGGTCCTCGGCGGCGCCCTGAACGCATCCAAATTACGTGGCATGGTAATGATCGCGCCACACACGGGATATGTTGGCGACTATCGGCGCACGTATATCGTGCCGATGGCATTGATGTGGCACGGCATCATGCCCGCATTGACCGCACTTCTCGGATATTTTCCCGGGCGCCGTTTGCATTTGGGAGAGGATATTCCAAGAGACGTAGCGCTGGCGTGGGCACGCCGAAGAAACCCCAAGCCTGGTGCATCTCGAGGGGCGCGCACGCAAGCACTTATCAATCGACTTACCCAAATGCATGCCCCCGCCTTAGCAGTCACGATCTCGGATGACGGATTTGCAACCAGGGCCGGGGCTGAACGGGCAATGGCACTCTATCGAGGCACGACGTTCGCACACATCGTGATCTCACCTCAACAAGCACACACCGAACGTCTTGGCCACTCGGGCTTCTTCAGGACCGAGTCGCTCTGGCCTTTGGTAGTCACCTACCTTCGCCAAAGTGTCGAACACCCGAATGAGGTTCAGGAAGCGCCCAATGCCCTATAGATCTCCAAGGTCCAAAAGCACCTCGACCTGACTTCATCGAAGTGAATGATTCCACGCTCTCGCAACTCTACGAGCGTCGGAAGATTGGCTTTCAATTCGGGACTGAACGGCACCTGCTTCTTTGCAACGCACTCAAGGCGCCCATCAAACGCGGCTCTACCCGCCTCTAAGATCCTCATTCGGTTCGACAGGCTTAGTACGGGAAAGAAGAGCTTGCCGCCTGGTGTCAGATGTTCGCTGGCGGAGCGCAACATTCTGACCGTAAGCAGAGATCCGTCATGACCAGCCAAAGGAACGTCGCGGGGAAACCATCGCGACAATCTCGCAACGGTATCCGCAACCCCTGAGACATCATCTACGATCACTTCGAACTTCTTACCGACCGCGGGTGAAAAGAGGTCGCCCTGACTTACCGTGACACGGTCGGCCACGCCATTCATCTCGGCGTTGAAGAGTGCCAACTCGCAAGCGCGCGGCATCAAATCAATTGCGAGAACGTGCTTAGCTCCGGCTTTAGCAAGCACAATTGCGATGGGACCCACTCCACATCCCAAATCGAGCGCTCGGAGGCCGGCAACGTCATCGAGCAAGACTTGCTCGGTCAGAAACGACGTCGTCAACGTCGGCCGGAAGACGTCGGGGTCGCTCGCCAACGTCACGCGGTGGCCGGCGATGGCGCATTGCTCAATTCGAGCGGCATCAAATCGCGCTTCGGTGGCCAACCTGTGCTTGGAGAACTCGGCCGGAGGGGAGACGACGTCAGTCATCGAGTATCAGGGGTTGATGTGCACGACTGCGACATTAATGTACGCGTGACCAATTAGGACACCGGACGAGCGAGTCGCGAACAGATGTGCCGGGGCCAAGGGACACAAAACAACGGCGGGCTTGCCGGGGTTTTCACTTAATTCTGGCCTCAAGCTCATGAAATTAAAGGCTTTTGGGGAACTTTTTCGTACACCACAGCATTTTCGCTTCCTTTTGTCCTGGTCAGATTGATCGATGGCATATAAATTGCGATCCGAGGCTTAACAGTACCCAAGACACCGAGTCGATCGTCGATGGACTTTCTAAGGAAGCTGCGAGCAAGGCTGCAGTCCCGCTCCGACACGGAACACGAGCAGGCCTTTCTACGCATCGTGATCGTAGCGCTCGTGCTCGGATATGCGGTCGTGGTCCATGGTACGCGTAACAACTGGACACCTATCGACCTGCAAATCGTTCGCGTTCTAACGGGTTTCTTGTTGCTTGCCGCGGCAATCTTCGCGGCGATCTGCATCTCGCCGGCTCCGAATGTTCCGAGACGCTTAATCGGCATGATTGCCGATGCCAGCGGCTGCACGTGGTACATGTGCGTCGCCGAGGAATACGGATTCGTCGTCATCGGCATATATCTGTTCATCACGTTCGGAAATGGCTTCCGTTACGGCCGTCGCTACCTCTTCGGTTGCCAAGCGCTTTGCCTCATCGGTTTTGTGGCGGTGCTTATGTTCGTTCCGTTTTGGATCGAACGCAGTGTCGAAGGCATTTGTCTCCTGACGGCGTTGATAGTTCTTCCTCTCTACGTGTCCACGCTACTAAGGCGGATTCACGAAGCGCGTCAAAAGGCGGAAGAGGCCAATAAGGCAAAGAGCAGCTTCCTGGCCAACATGAGCCATGAAATCCGCACACCATTGAACGGCATCGTCGGCGTCGTGGATCTCTTTAGGACTACAGACCTCACTGCTCAGCAACAGGAGCTCGTTCAACTACTTCGTCATTCGACTACTGTCCTCCGTTCGCTGGTGGATGACGTTCTCGATATCAGCAAGATCGAGTCTGGGCGACTGGCGATCGAAGTGTCCAGTTTCGACTTGCATGCATCAATCAATGGATTGCTGCAACTGCTCCGACCACATGCCGGCTCTAAGGGATTGTCTTTGCACGCCGTCGTCGATCCCGAACTCGACTATCGACTCAAAGGTGACTCACACCACCTCCGCCAAATTCTGCTCAATCTGCTTGGGAACGCAATCAAATTCACTGAACGTGGCGAAATCGTCTTGACTGTGACGATGACCCAGGCGACTGAGACAGGGGTAACCGCACGGTTTGAGGTCAGCGACACCGGCATTGGCATCCCACCCGATTTGCTTCCCAAGATCTTCGAGCGCTTTGTCCAGGTCGATCAATCCGCCACTCGCCGGTTCGGTGGGAGCGGCTTAGGCACCACCATTGCCAAGCAGCTTGTGGAGCTGATGGGCGGGACCATCGGTGTTCAAAGCCAACTTGGGGAAGGCACGACATTCTGGTTCGAGATTCCATTACTGCGCGACAATGACAACATCGATCGCGCGGCAGGGCGTGGCGATGGCGGCTCGTTGCGGGAGCCGACAATTCTCATCGCTGACAGCGGAACCGTACAAACGCTGACCGCTGTGATTGCGGGAGCCGGGGAACGGGTAGAACTCGTATCTCCCAATCATCCGTTCGGTCCGCGCCTACAAGCGTTGACTTCCTCGGGAATTCGCGTCCGAGCCATCGTCGCAAGTTGCTCTGTCGAGAGCGCATGTGCGGCGTTTACGGCGACACGCCAGCGTATCGGTGAACAACCCATCGCACTGATCTACATTGCAACACGACCACTGTCAGTCGTAGACAGTGCGCGGATCAAGAGCATTCGGGAAGCGGTAGTACTCGATGGCACTCCTACTTCACGTTTGGTCGCGAATGCCATCCATGCGGCTGTTGCAACAGGAGGTCGTGAATCCGAAGACACGATCGACCTGCCCCAACTTCTAAAGCAGCATCGGGCTTCGCTGCGCGTCTTGGTGGCCGACGACAACCCGACAAACCAAGCGATCATCTCTCAATTGCTTTCCAGTGCAGGTCACTCGATCATTGTTGCAGCAGATGGCGACGAGGCGTTGGACCTCTACGAGCACGAACCGCCGGACTTGGCGTTGCTCGACTTCAACATGCCCGGACGGAATGGGTTGGAAGTTGTACGTGCGATTAGGGTCATGGAGCCGCCCGGCGTTCGCATTCCCGCAATCATTCTTTCTGCATCTGTCACACCAGAAGCCCGAACCAGAGCGATCGATGCCGGTGCAGACGAATTTGTAGGTAAGCCGTTCGACGCGGTGTCATTGCTCACCATCGTTGACAAACTGGCCGCTCGGGTACGACCCAATAACGTGCCAGCGACGCGCTCCAGTGCTGCACGTAGAGCTCCAATCGCGCGCTCGGTAGACAGAGGCGCAAAACAGTGGCAACAACACGGAACCATACTAAGCTACGAGCGCCTGTCCGAAATCGAGGACATTTCTCGCGACAGCCAGTTCACGATGGAACTGCTACGCGGGTTTAAGGGAGACGTCGTTTCGCTGTTGAAGCGCTTGGATGCAGCGGTGTCGGGCGACGCAACCGAGCCTCTTGGCGACGTTCTCCACGCCTTGAAGGGAGCTGCGGTCGGCATAGGCGCGTTGCAGTTGGCGTACGCTTGCGAGGATGTGGCGGAAAGTGTACGCAACAACCCGGAGAAGCTTGCGAACGCGGTGCGCGGTATTCACGCCTCAGCGTCGACTACCTTCGAACACCTGGATGGATATGTTCGGCGACAACACAGAGTGGCGCTATAAAAAGTCTGACGAGCGGCAGGCCCCTAGGGAAGGCCCGCCGCACGTCGACACTAGCTATTGGCGGCTTCTGCGAATTCGAAATCCACTCCGGACGCGATTTGTTCCGCGTCACCCAGGCCAATCGTCATTTTGTCTTGCGCGCGCGCCAAGCGCGCCATCATTCGAAGATCACGGTTTTCGAGCGCGAGGGCCGCATCCACCCAAATCTCAACTACGTTTCGCATCTCCGCGTGTGAAACGGGATGGATTTCCCGTTTGGCCAGCGACATCGCCCGATACGAATTCTGTTTCCGTTGTCTCGATTTGATCAAGTAGCGCACAGCCTCCAAACCAGCACCGTCAGCTGCGATCTCGTCCACAACCCCCATCTTCATCATTTCATCCGCGGTGTAGACCTTTCCGCTCATGATGACTTCCTCCGCGCCTCGCATCCCGATCTTCCGTGCGAGCAGAGAAAGTGCACCCATGCCGGGAAACATGTTGAATAACACCTCGGGGAAGGAAAATGTAGCGGCCTCCTCGGCAACTATCATTTCGCTGGCGAGCGCACATTCGAACCCTCCCCCGAACGCCTTGCCTTGAACCAATGAATAGGTCATGACGTCCGCGTTATAGCCAACCATGCGCCGATACATGTTGTCCACACAGGAATGCCCATAAGCACGTAGGGTATTCCGATCCTTTCGCAGGATGGCTTGTACGAACATCGCAAGGTCACCGCCCAAATTGAAGACACCGGGAACGGCACTTCCGAAGACGGCATTGCGAATGGGACGCTCTTTGCCGTCATACAGGAACCATCCGCTGTGCTGCTCGATTTGGCCTTCGAAGGCCGTGCTTTCCTTGAGCAGCAACTCGTTGAAGCAGGGCCTAGGGGCCGGCCTCATCCACCAGTACATCGTTGACGTCTCAACATCGTAGTCAACGGCCGCTTGCGTAAGCGCGGCGGGGTTCGCAAGGGTCGGAAATTCGACGACGGCGTTCATTTTCTGGCTCCCTAGGTTGAATTCGCACGCACGTCTAAATGCGCACCGGCACATTGTGGCTAACAAAGAGGCTTACCGCCAGCCTTCTCAGTTGAATTTGCTGTTGAAACTCAAGCCGCCAAGCTCTGCGCATCAGCCAATTTGTTTACTACAATAATTCGGCGCCCGACCCCGCTTCGTGCCGGATCACGTGCCTTATGTTTTGAGAACGCCCCACCGCCCCCCCACCAACCCCTCCACCGGCCGGAACGTCGCCTTGTAAGCCATCTTCCGGCTCTCGGCGATCCAGTAGCCCAGGTAGAGATAGGGGAGGCCGAGCGCGCGGCAGCGCTCGATCTGCCAGAGCACGTTGAACGTGCCGAAGCTTGCGCCCGCGACCGCGGGCTCGAAGAAGGTGTAGACCGAAGACAGGCCGTCGACCAGGCGGTCGACGAGGCTCACCATGCGCAGCGCGCCCTGCTCCCGGAACTCCCAGAGATCGGTGGCGACGTTGCTGTGGAGGAGGAAGTGCTGGTACTGCTCGCGGCTGTCCTGGTCCATGCCGCCGCCGGGATGGCGATGCCGCTGGTAGCGCAGGTACAGCGCGTAATGCTCGGGATCGTACGCCAAATTTCGCCTAACTGCCGTCAAATTTGCGTGATTCCGGAGGATCTTGCGCTGCGTGCGGCTGGCCCTAAACGTCTCCACGGGCACCCGCACCGGCACGCAGGCGCGGCAATGGTCGCAATAGGGCCGGTAAGTGAAGGCGCCGCTGCGCCGGAACCCCAGCCGCACGAGCTCGCTGTAGACCCGCGTGTCGATGAGGTGACTCGGCGTGGCCACCTGCGAGCGCGCCGCCCGATCCGGCAGATAACTGCACGGATACGGGGCCGTCGCGTAGAACTGCAGCGACGTCAACGGCAGGTCGTTGAGCTTGCTCACGGGGCGGGACGGGCAGCCGGTTCAGGGCCGCCTTGGCGTGCGGGGCGCCATCCCGGCGGCGGGTCGGACGAGTGTATCAACTCGGAAAGATGGGCCGCAAACCGGGCGCGGGGTATCGGCCGCGCGCCCAGGCTCGCGAGGTGCGAGGTCTCCTGCTGGCAGTCGATCATGGGCACCCCGAGTTGTTGCAGATGCGCCACGAGCCGCACCAGCGCGACCTTCGAGGCATCGCTCTCGTGCGCGAACATGGATTCGCCGAAGAAGACGCGCCCCAGCGCCAATCCGTAAAGGCCGCCCACGAGCTCGCCGTCGCGCCAGCTCTCCACCGAATGCGCGTAGCCCTGGCGATGCAGCAGGCAATAGGCATCGACCATCTCGGGCGTGATCCACGTTCCCCCCTGCCCTTCGCGGGGCGTCGTGGCGCAGGCGTGGATGACCTCGCGGAAGGCGGTGTCGATCCGCGTTTCGAAGCGTCCCGACTGCGCGCGCTTGCGCAGCGAGCGCGTCACGCGCACCTCGTCCACGTAGAGGACCATGCGCGGATCGGGGCTCCACCACATGATGGGCTGGCCCTCGGAATACCACGGGAAGATGCCATGGCGATAGGCGTCGACGAGTCGCGCCGGCGACAAATCTCCTCCGACCGCGAGAAGCCCGTTGGGTTCGGACAGCGCGGTTCGGATCGGCGGAAACGGAGCGCCGTCGCGCAGCCAGGTGATCACGCGTGGACGCGCCCCGTAGGCCCGGTCCACGCACAGACGCCGACCCTGCAGGGCTCGATGCGGGGCACACATTTGGTCACACTGCGGTCGGGCATGGGCATCCGTCGAGTGTAGGCGGGAACGACGCTTCCGGTAAAATCGCGCAGCATCCGCGAGCGGCGGCCGCAAGCGGATCGTAATCGCGTTCCGGCGAGCTTCGCGGTTCGCCCCGGTAGCTCAGTGGATAGAGCAGCCCCCTCCTAAGGGGCAGGTCGGACGTTCGATTCGTCTCCGGGGCGCCACCTTCCTCCCGTCGATTTCCCGTGCCTTCCACCACCGCCTCCCCGTCCCCGCCGGTCTGCTATCGCATCACCCCGCTCGACGTCCACGCCCACCTCTACGAAGTGGCGGTCACCGTCGACGCGCCCGACGCCGGCGGCCAGCGCTTCGTGCTGCCCGCATGGATCCCGGGGAGCTACCTCATCCGCGAGTTCGCGCGCCACTTCGTGCAGGTGCGTGCGCACGACTCCGCGGGTGCGGTCGCGATCACCAAGCTTGCGAAGAGCGAGTGGCAGGCCGCGCCATGCACGGGACCGCTGACGGTCACGGCCCACGTCTACGCGTTCGACCTGTCGGTGCGCACGGCATACCTCGATGCCACGCGCGGCTACTTCAACGGACCGGCCGTGTTCCTCTGCCCGGTTGGACACGAGCAGTCGCCGTGCGAAGTGGACATCGCCCGTCCAGAGGGCGCCGAGTACGCCGCGTGGCGCGTAGCCACCACGCTTCCGTCGCGCGGTGCCGCGCCGTACGCCTTCGGCCGCTACGGCGCCGCGAGCTACGACGAGCTCATCGATCATCCGGTCGAGACGAGCGACTTCGCGCTGACCACGTTCACCGCCGGCGGCGTGGCGCACGACGTCGCGATCTCGGGCCGCCACGGCACCGACCTCGAGCGCCTCGGGCGCGACCTCGCCCGCGTGTGCGAATGGCAGCTCGATCTCTTCGGCGGCGCGCCGTTCGATCGCTATCTCTTCCAGGTCACCGCGGTCGGTGACGGCTACGGCGGGCTCGAGCATCGCTCGAGCACCAGCCTATTGTGCCGTCGGGACGAGCTGCCGCACACGTCCCGCACGGCCATCGACGACGATTACCTCAAGTTCCTGGGCCTCGCGAGCCACGAGTATTTCCACGCGTGGAACGTGAAGCGCATCAAGCCCGCCGCGTTCCTGCCCTACGACCTCGCGCGCGAGAACTACACGCGGCAGCTGTGGGCGTTCGAGGGCTTCACGAGCTATTACGACGACCTGGCGCTCGTGCGCTCCTCGCTCGTCGACGCGGAGCGCTACCTCGATCTCCTCGGGCGCACGGTCACCACCGTGCTGCGCGCGCCCGGCCGCAACGTGCAGAGCGTAGCGGAGTCGAGCTTCGATGCGTGGATCAAGTATTACCGGCAGGACGAGAACACGCCCAATGCGGTGGTGAGCTACTACGCGAAAGGTGCGCTCGTCGGCTGCGCACTCGATCTCACGCTGCGCCTTGCCGCCAGCTCGCTCGATGCGCTGATGCGCGCCCTGTGGGAGCGCCATGGCCGCCTAGGCATCGGCGTCCCGGAAGACGGCATTGCGCGCCTCGCAAGCGAACTCGCGGGCCGCGACCTGTCGGAGTTCTTCGCGCGCTACGTCGAAGGCACGGAGGACGCGCCGCTCGCGGACCTGCTGCCGCAGTTCGGTGTCGCGCTGCATCTGCGTGAGAGCGCGGGCGCAAACGATCGCGGCGGCAAGCCCGCCGGCGCCGCCGCGCCGTCCTGCACGCTCGGCGCACGCATGGGCAGCGACCACAGGCTCACCGTCGTGCTGCGCGACGGTCCGGCGGGACGTGCAGGGCTTTCCGCTCACGACACGCTGGTCGCGATCGACGGCCTGCGCGCCACCCCGGACCATGTCGCGAACGTGCTCGCGCGCCGGATGCCGGGCGAGACCATCGAGGTCCACGCGTTCCGCCGCGACGAGCTCATGCGCTTCGTCGTCACGCTCGCCGCGCCTCCGCTCGACACCTGCTGGTGCACCCTCGCGCAGGACGTCGCCCCCGAAGTGGCGGCGCGTCGCCAGGGATGGCTCGGCGCCTGATCCCGCACGGGCGGCGCCTGCTGGCCGCCGGATGTCTCGTCCTCGCGGGCAGCCTGCCCGCGCTCGCGCTCGACGCGCCTGCGACCCGGCGCGAGCCGGTGACCGATACGTTCCACGGCACCACGGTCGAGGATCCGTATCGCTGGCTCGAGAACACGGGCGCGCCCGAGACCCGCGCGTGGTTCGCCGCACAATCCGCATTCACGCACGGCATCCTCGACGCGCTGCCGGGACGCCCCGCGCTGCGCGAGCGCATCGCCTCCCTCGCCGGAGCGGACGAGCGCGTGAAGGATCTGCAATGGGCGGGCGACCGGCTCTTCTATCTCAAGCGCCGGGCCGGTGACGAGACGTACCGGCTCTGCATGCGCGACGGCCTGGCCGCGGACGAGCGCGTGCTCGCCGATCCGGTGGCGGGCCTTGCGATCGACTACTTCAGCGCGTCGCCGAACGGCCAGCGCGTGGCGTACGGCGTGTCCGCGAACGGCAGCGAGGACGCGACGCTGCACGTGATCGACGTGCCGACGCTGAAGCCGGTCGGCGCGCCGATTCCGCGTGCGCGCTGGGCCGCGCCCGCGTGGCGTTTCGACAGCAGCATCCTGTTCTACACGCAGCAGCGCGAGCTTCCCGCGGGCGCCGCACCCGCCGCCACGCTGACCGGCAGTCGCGCATGGCAGCGCAGCTATGCATCCGACGGCACGACGAGCGACACGGTGCTGATCGGCGACGAGTCGCCCACGGTCACGCTCGCGCCGGCGGACACACCGCGCATCGAATCGTCGCCGGTGTCACCATTCGTGATCGGCGTGGTTCAGCACGGCGCGCAGCGCGAGCTCACGCTGTACGTCGCGCGCCTGACGGACCTACGCGGCGCGCAGACGCCGTGGCGCCGCCTGGCCGGACGCGAGCGCGGCATCGTCGCCTTCGACCTGCGCGGCGAATGGATCTACGTCGTCACGCACGAGCAGGCGCCGCGCTTTCGCGTCCTGCGCTGGTCGCTCAACGACGCGCAGCCGTTCGACCCGCGCAACGCCGCGATCGTGCTGCCGGAATCCTCTCGCGTCGTGCGCGGCATCGCCGTCGCCAAGGAGGCGCTCTACGTCCATCAGGTGCAAGGCGGGACGGCGCATCTCGTGCGCCTGCCGTTCAACCCGGCGCCGCGCAAGCTGCCGCCCAAGGCGCGGCGCGGCGCGAAGCCGGTGCCGGCCCCGCCGCCGTTGAGCGGCGAGCTGCGCCTGCCGTTCGCCGGCGCGCTCGAAGAACTGGTCACCAATCCGCTCGCGCCCGGCGCGCTGGTGCGGCTCGCGGGCTGGACCGAGTCACCCGGCTACTTCACGCTGGACACGCGCAGCGGCGCGCTCGCGCGCACGCCGCTGCTCGCCATATCGCGCGCGGACTTCCGCGACGTCGCGGTGACGATGGCCGAAGTCCGCAGCCACGACGGCACGCGCGTCCCGTTGACGCTGGTGCATCGCAAGGGCCAGGCCCGCGACGGCTCGGCGCGCGTCATCCTCGATGCCTACGGTGCCTACGGCGTCAGCCAGGACCCGCGCTTCGCACCGGCGCTGCTCGCGTGGATCGAGCGTGGCGGCGTGTATGCAGTGGCGCACGTGCGCGGCGGCGGCGAGCTTGGTGACGATTGGCATCGCGCGGGATTCCGCGCGACGAAGGCCAACACCTGGCGCGACGTCGTCGCGGCCGCGCAGTGGCTGGTGCAGGAGCGCTGGACGACACCGGCGCGGCTCGCGGCGATGGGAACGAGCGCCGGCGCGATCGCCGCGGGGCGCGCGGTGATCGCGCAACCCGATCTCTTCGCCGCGCTGGTGAGCGTGGTCGGCTTCCACGACACGATCCGCAGCGAGACTGCGATGGCGGGTCCCGCGAACGTTGCCGAGTTCGGCAGCGTCGCCGATCCGCAGTCGTTCCGCGATCTCCTCGCGATGAGCGTGTACGCGAACCTGCGCGACGGTGTGCGCTATCCCGCCGCGCTCTTCACCGCCGGCCTCGACGATCCGCGCGTGGACGCGTGGGACCCGGGCAAGGCCGCGGCGCGCCTGCAGGCGATCAACGCGGGTCCCGGCGGCAGCGGCGCGCCGGTGCTGTTGCGCGTCGACGAGGCGAGCGGCCACGGCGCCAGCACCGCGACCGGGCGCGCGGACGAAGCCGCGGACATCCTGTCGTTCGTGCTCTGGCAGACGGGCGCGCCGGATTTCCGGCTGCCGTGACGCGCTACAGCCGGACCGACGGATTGAGCGTGTAGCGGCCGGTGACCGAGGCCTGCGCGAGGACGTGGCCCTGCATCGCGGCCAGCGCGTCCTGGCCCGTGAACCGTGCGGGCACGTCGAGCGACGGCACGTCGAGCGCGTAGAGCGTGAACACGTAGCGGTGCGGCAGCTCGTCGTTCCACGGCGGGCACGGGCCGTCGTAACCGTAGTAATCGCCACCCATCGCAGCATCGCCGGTGAACCACAGCGTGTAGTCGTTGATGCCGTGCCGTCCCTCGCGCGGCGCGGCGGGACCGGGCTTGCCGCGGGCCACCACGCCGTCGCTGTGCGCGCCGCGCGCGATGTGCGTCAGCGTCGGCGGCAGGTCGAGCAGCACCCAGTGGTAGAACGTGATGCGCGGCAGCGTCTTCGCGACGACGCGCCCTTCCTGGTTGACGTCGTCCGGCTTGGACGGGACGTCGGGATCACTGCACAACAGCGCGAACGAGCGCGTGCCCGGGGGCACGCCGCTCCACGCGAAATCGGGATTGCGGTTCGACGACAGCCGCATGTGCGTCGCGGGATCGGCGACCGCGAACGCGAATTCGCCGGGGATGACGCCCTGGTCGGCGAATGCGGCGGTGGTGAGCTCCATGACGGTCTTCAGTCCTTCTTCTGCCAGTGGGGAGGAATGGTGGCGGCCATGAACGGCAGCGCTTCCATGCGCTGCTTCCACGCGGCGAGCCCGCGCGGCAGCAGCGACGCCGCGTCGAAGCCCGGCACGCGCACCGCGCAGCGATCGAGGAACGCCACCAGCGGATAGAACGCGAAGTCGGCGGCGGAGAGCGGGCCCGCGAGGAAGTCGCCCGCGAGCGCGCGCTCGAACAGGGCGTAATCCTCGCGCACGCCCTGCACCGCATCGGCGAGGCGCTTCGCGTCCTTCTCCTCCGGCTTCTTGTACAGGAGCTCGTCGATGACGGGATCGATCGCCTTGTCGAAGTAGTTGTCGACCTCGCTGATGAGGCGGCGGATCAGCGCGCGGCGCTCCGGGTTGCCCGGAAACAACGCCGAGCCGCGGCCGGCATACGCCTCGTCGAGGTACTCGACGATCGCATTCGATTCGTAGAGCACGAACTCGCCGTCGACGATCGTGGGCACGCGATGGCGCGGATTGAGCGCGACGAACTCGGGCTTGCGCGTGTCGCCGGCGGCGAACGAGAGGACCTTGCGCTCGTAGGGCAGCGCCTTGTGCTCGAGAGCCAACTGCACGCGCCAGGCGTAAGGCGAGCCGGAACCGTAGTAGAGCGTGATCATTTCGCGGGCTTTCCTTGGGGCGCGGCGCTGCCGCGCATGGCTTCCAGCGACGCCTTCTGCAGCTCCATCGTCTTGATGCTCATCTGCATCATGTTGACGCTCATCGTGAGCCAGTTCTCGATGATGCGCAGCTCCGCGATCTTGCGGTCGATCTCGGCCGGGTCGAGCGCGGCGAACATCGCGGCGGGATTCGGGAACGGCATGCCGGGGGGCGCCTGCGGCGCGGACTGGCCAGGCGCCGCGAAGCCGGGCATCGCGAGGCCCAGCGGATTCCACATGCGCTGCATGAACTCCAGCGCATCCTGGGGCGTGAAGGGAAAGGCGCGGGCCCCTTGCGTCGGGTCGGCGGGCTTGGAATCGGTGGCCATGGGGGCTTCTCCTCGCAGTGCACGTCGCGGTCGCGGCTCGAAGGGTCGCGGTTTGCTACTATCCTCCCCTATGGCGGAGCCCGGCGCAACCTTGCTCGTTCGCCTCGCCGGCATCGTCGGCGAGAACCATCTGCTGGCCGCCCCCGCCGACGTCGAGCCGTTCCTTTCCGACTGGCGCGGCAACTTCCGCGGCGTAGCGCGCGCGGTCGTGCGGCCCATCTCCACCGCGGAGGTGAGCGCGGTCGTGAAGGCGTGTGCCGAGCACGGCGCCGCCATCGTGCCGCAAGGCGGCAACACGGGACTGTGCGGCGGCGCAGTGCCGCACGCGTCGGGCACCGAGATCGTCGTGTCGCTCACGCGGATGAAGCGCGTGCGGCATCTCGACGCCGCCAACGCCACCATCACCGTCGAGGCCGGCCTGCCGCTCGCGGCCGTGCAGGACGCCGCGGCGGCCGCGGGCCTCTTCTTCCCGCTGTCGCTTGCGTCCGAGGGCAGCTGCACGATCGGCGGCAACCTGTCGACCAACGCCGGCGGCACCGCAGTGCTGCGCTTCGGCAACACGCGCGACCTGACGCTCGGGATCGAGGCCGTGCTGCCGGACGGCCGCGTCTACGAAGGCCTGCGCGGCCTGCGCAAGGACAACACCGGCTACGACCTGAAGCAGCTCTTCATCGGCGCCGAGGGCACGCTCGGGATCGTCACCGCGGCGGTGATGAAGCTCTTTCCGATGCCGCGCACGCAGGTGACGGCGTTCGCGGCGGTCGCGTCGATTCCCGACGCCATCGCGTTGCTGCAGCGGCTGCGCGCAGCACTTGCCGACCGTGTCGTCGGCTTCGAGGTGATGAGCGCGTTCTCGCTCGCGCTGTCGCGCAAGCATCATCCCGGATCGCCCGAGCTCCTGCCCGGGCATCCGTGGTATGCGCTCGTGCAGGTCGACGAGAGTGCGCCCGACGCACCGCTGGCCGCCGCGGTGGAAGCCGCGCTCGCGGACGCGGTGGACGCGGGCGTGGCCGCCGACGTGGTGCTCGCGCAGTCGCAGGCGCAGGCGGACCGCATGTGGGCGCTGCGCGAGAACATCAGCGAGGCGCAGCGCAAGGAAGGCCCGAACGTCAAGCACGACATCTCGCTGCCGGTGTCCGCGATCCCGGCGTTCATGGCGGAATGCGAAGCGGCGCTGACGGCGGCGTTTCCGGCATCGCGGCTGGTGGTGTTCGGTCACCTTGGCGACGGCAACCTGCACTACAACGTGTCGGCGCCTGAAGGTGTTGCCGCGCGTGCGTTCATGGACAACGCGCACGCGGTCAACCGCATCGTGCACGATCTCGTGGCGCGACACGGCGGCAGCTTTTCCGCCGAGCACGGCGTGGGCCAGTTGAAGCGCGAGGACCTCGTCCGCTACAAGAGCCCGGTCGAGGTGGACCTGATGCGCGCGATCAAGGGCGTCATCGATCCCAAGGGCATCATGAATCCTGGGAAGGTCTTGTGATGGCGGTCCGGCACGAAGTGATGCAAGCGGCGCCCGCGTTTGCATCGAATGATCATGAATAAGCTCATCTTCTGGCTCGTCGTCGTCTTCGGCGTGCTGTTCCTGTTGCGCATGTACAACGTCGCCAAGGCGCGCGGCCGCGCGCGCAACGCCCGCAAGGCGGGCAAGCCGGCCGAGCTCATGGTGCGCTGTGCAGGATGCGGCGTTTACCTGCCGGCCGCCGAGGCAAGGCAGACCCCGGCCGGCTACCGCTGCAGCGATCCCAGGTGCGCGGGCCGGCCCACGCGTTGACGCGCGGCGGGCCGCGCACTATATAGCTTCGAGCATGCAGCCGGCCCCCGCCATCCCGCCCTTCGAGCCGCCGCCGGTGCCCTCGCCCATGGGCGATTCGGGCCGGCGCATCCTGTGGATCGTCGGGCTCTATCGCGCGATCTGCGCCGCGGCACTCATGGGCGCGGCGCTGCTGCTCGACCCGCGCACGTTGAGCATCGCGAACCCCAACGCGTTCATCACGGGCACGGGCCTCTACTTCGTGTTCGGCCTCTCGTCGTTCTGGTGGGTGCAGCAGGACCGCCTGCCGCTGCCGCTGCCGACGATGCTGTTCACGCTGCTCGCGGGCGACGTGTTCTTCCTCTCGCTCGTGATGTACGCCGGCGGCACGTTCGGCTCGCCGTTGCCGATCCTCCTCTTTCCGCAGCTCGCCGCCGCCGGCTGGATTCTGCGCACGCAAACCGCGTTCTTCCAGGCGGCGTTCGCGGCCATCTGCCTCCTCGGCCTCGACGGTTACCGCGTGCTGCAGGGCACCGTCGGCGCGCCGCAGGTGTTCCAGACGGGACTCATCGGCTTCGGCTACTTCGCCACCGTGGGCATCGCGGTCGCGCTCGGCCGCTACACCAAGCAGTCGGAAGACCTCGCCGCGCAACGCGGCATCGACGTCGCGAACCTGGAGCAGGTGAACCGCCTCATCATCCAGGACATGCAGGACGGCGTGCTCGTCGTCGACCTCAACGGCGTCGTGCGCGGCCACAACGCGCAGGTGACGCGCCTGCTCGGCGGCTTCGGCCGCATGCGCGGCGGGATGCGCCTCGCAGAATTCTCGACCACGCTGCACGACTACTGGCGCCGCTGGCAGGAAGACTTCACGGAGGCGCTGCCGCCATTCAAGGTCGAGGCCACGCAGCGCCTGCTGCGCGTGCGCCTCGTGCGCATCGGCACCGGCTTGAACGGCGGCACGCTGATCTACCTCGAGGACCTCGGGCGCGCTCAGACCGAGGCGCAGCAGATGAAGCTCGCGGCCATGGGCCGCCTCACGGCCTCCATCGCGCACGAGGTGCGGAATCCCTTGTCCGCGATCAACCAGGCGGCGCAGCTGCTGGAGGAGGATGGGGCGGTCGCCCCCGAGGGCGCGCGCCTGCTCGGCATGATCCGCAACAACGCGAAGCGGATCGACCGCATCGTGGGCGAGGTGCTGCAACTCAACCGCCGCGACCGCCAGCAGCCGGAAACCGTGCCGCTGTCGGATTTCATGCGCACGCTGCTGGAGGAGATCGTGCAGGCGGAGAACATTCCGGCCGGCGGCGTCGTGATGCAGATCCCCGACGACCTCCTCATCATCTTCGACCGCGGGCACCTGAACCAGATCGTGTGGAACCTCGTGCGCAACGCGTGGCAGCATTGCCAGAAGAAGGAAGGCAGCATCCGCCTGCTGGCGCGCGCCGGCTACATGGGCGATGCGGTCATCTGCGAATTGATGGACGACGGTCCCGGCATCCCGGCGGAGCTGCGGCCGCAGATCTTCGAGCCGTTCTTCACGACGCGGCCGGGCGGCACCGGCCTCGGCCTGTACATTGCGCGCGAGCTCGCCGATGCCAATGGCGCGGCGCTCGAGCTGCTGCCCAAGGGACCGGGCGCGCACTTCCGCATGACGCTGAAGCGCGCCACGATACCGGAGGCCGCGTCGGCGTAAGCGCGCCGGTCCGGCCACAATCCTAGGAAACACCATGACGAGACGAATCCGCGGACAACCCAAGGTGCTGGTGGTCGACGACGAGCCCGATCTCCTCGAGCTGCTCGAGCTCACGCTGTCGCGCATGGGCCTCGACACGTCGCGCGCGGAGAACGTCGGCGACGCGATCCGCCTGCTCGACAAGGAGCAATTCGACCTTTGCCTCACCGACATGCGCCTGCCCGACGGCGAAGGCCTGCGCGTGGTCGAGCACATCAATCACAAGGGGCTCGACGTCCCCGTCGCGGTCATCACCGCGTTCGGCAGCGCCGAGAATGCGGTGGCCGCGCTCAAGGCCGGCGCCTTCGACTACCTCGCGAAGCCGGTCGCGCTCGAGCAGTTGCGCGCGCTCGTCAAGCAGGCGTTGAAGGTGCCCGAGAAGGAGAAGCCCGCGAGCCAGTACAACCTGCTCGGCGAATCGCCGGCGATGCAGCAGGTGCGCGCGCTCATCGACCGCCTCGCGAAGAGCCAAGCGCCGGTGTTCATCAGCGGCGAGTCGGGCAGCGGCAAGGAGCTCGCGGCGCGCACGATCCACCTGCACGGCCCGCGCGGCGAGCTGCCGTTCGTCGCGGTGAACTGCGGTGCGATTCCCGAGAACCTGATGGAGAGCGAGTTCTTCGGCTATCGCAAGGGTGCGTTCACCGGCGCGGAGACCGACCGCGACGGCTTCTTCCAGGCGGCAAATGGCGGCACGCTGTTCCTCGACGAAGTGGCCGACCTGCCGCTCGCGATGCAGGTGAAGCTCCTGCGCGCGATCCAGGAGAAGAAGGTGCGCAAGGTCGGCGCCACGCAGGAGGATCCGGTCGACGTGCGCCTCATCAGCGCGACGCACAAGAACCTCACGGCGCTCGTCGAGTCCGGCAATTTCCGGCAGGACCTCTACTACCGCCTGCACGTGATCGAGCTCAACATGCCGAGCCTGCGCGAGATGCGCGAGGACATCCCGCTCATCGCGAGCGCGATCCTCGCCAAGCTCACGCGGGGCGGCGCCGCGCGCCTCGAGCCCGAGGCGGTCGCGGCGCTGGAGTCGTATCCGTTCCCCGGCAACGTACGCGAGCTCGAGAACATCCTCGAGCGAGGGCTGTCGCTCGCCGCCGATCCGCAGCGCATCACCGCGGACGACCTGCACCTCACACCGCTGGCCGACGAATCCGAAGGCGCGCTGCCGCAAGGCGACAAGTGGCCGCTGCAGGACTACCTTGACCGCGTCGAGCGCGCGGCGATCAACGAGGCGCTCGAGAAGACGCGCTTCAACCGCACCGCGGCGGCGAAGCTGCTGGGGATCACGTTCAGGGCGATGCGCTACCGGATGGAGCGGTTGGGGATCAAGTGAAGCGCCATCGCGGACTGGTTCCTGCGAAATCGGCCTCCTAGCCGCTACCCGGCGGTTGCCGCAATCGCCGAGGGCGTAAGCCGCGTCCAATCGCGTTGACTGGCATTCGCAGGATGGTCGATGAAATAGTCAACTTCGTCGGCACCCTTGTAGTTGCCGCCTAGAACAAGCGCGTCCTCTCCGAGCGCGAACCAGAGTTGTCGCAATTCCTCGTGCGTTTGGCCAGGCTTGCGCAACTCCTCCACCGAGTCCCAGGTTCGGGCACGCGCGTACGCCGCAGCGGACGCCTCATCCGGAAAATCACCAACGACTCGATCCCGCTCGTCCAGATCGCCGCAATGGAACATGTCGAGCACCAGGACCGAGTAGCTCATTGCTACGTTCCCAGCCAGTTCGTGCTTAAGAATGACGACTGAAGCAGAGTCGATTCACCATCCCAACGATAGGCCACCAGCGGCCCATCGATGCCTGCGCCGTAGTCGACGCATGCGGCGTGCGGCGTCAGCGGCTTCGGCCGCCCGGTGAGCCAGTAATGCCCGAAGAACACCGGAATCGCGTCGGGATACCCGTTCTGCTTCGCTTGCGTGATCGGCATGTCGGGCAGCTGTGCTTCCTGCTCGGCGGAGCCCAGGATGCCCGCCTTGCGGTAAGTGTCCGCCCCGGCATCCCACCACCGGATCCGAATGTCGACACGCTGCTTCCCGCCCTTGTCGACGAATGCATGGCCGGCGGGAAGTGCGACTTCGGGTCCCTTGATCAGTGTCTCGATGGCCCGGTATTCGATCGAACCGCGCCTGCTCCCGGCAACTACCGTGGCAGGCGTGAGCATCCGACCCGGCCGCAGTGATCCACTGATGGCGTCCAGTTGCCGGGGATCCCAGCAGGCGTGGACGACACGCAGGCCAGGCAGCTCGAGCCAAAGCGGCAACGTCAGGAACCAGCCCACCAACTCGGCATGGAGCTCGGAATCGTGCCCGGCCTCGCGGAGGAATGCCTCGTGTTGCTCGAGGTTCCCGGTGGTACGCCGGCGAAGATGCTCGCCATCGGACTCGGGATCGGGCATGAACCACGCGATCGCGTTGAATTCGTGGTTGCCGAGCACGGCCTGGGCGGTGCCGGCATCGACCATCTCCCGGACGATTCGAATCGTCTCGAGCTGACCGGGACCGCGGTCGATCAGGTCGCCGACGAAGATGGCGCTCCTGTCGGGGTGCCGCCAGGCGCCCATGTGGTGCCGGTAGCCCATCTGCTGCAGGAGGGCCGTCAGCTTGGCCGAGTGACCGTGGACGTCCCCGATGATGTCGAATCCCGCCATGGCTGCTCCTTAGTTGCGCTACACTACTAACTATACGCAACTTAGTGGCATGATGCAACTATGAATCCGGGGAATCGTTCTTCGCCGCAGGCGGCACCGGTGGCCAAGCGCCATGCGATGCCGTTTACGCGCATCGAGCTCGCCTTGCTGTCGGTCGCGGGAAACGAGCTGGTCGTCCTGCTCGGCAAGCGCTCGGAGGCGCCCCACAAGGGACGATGGGCGCTGCCAGGAGGGGTGCTCCGCATCGATATCGATCAAGACCTGGATGCCGCTGCCGTCCGGGTCGGGCGTGAACGCCTCGGCATCGAGCTTCGGCATCTGCGGCAACTCGGCGCTACCGGCAGCGCCGGCAGGGATCCGCGTGCCCCCTGGGCGCTGAGCATCTGCTATCGGGCGCTGATCCCCCACGCCGCCATCGAGCCGAAACCGGGAAAGCGGCTGGATGCCGTCGAGTGGATACCGGTAAGGCAGGCCGAAGCCGACCGCGGCCTTGCGTTCGACCACGCGGACTTGGTGCGGCATGCCGCGCAGGCCGCACGTGACGAGATCGACCGTCTCGACCTGCCCTACGACTTCCTGCCCGATCGGTTCACGCTCGGCGAACTGCAGGCGTGCTGCGAGTCCATCCTCGGACGCCGGCTCGACAAGTCGAGCTTCCGCCGGCGCCTCGACGATCGCGAGCTTCTGGACGTCGTCGCCGGCGAGATGCGCACCGGGCCCTTTCGTCCCGCGCAACTGTACCGGCGCCGACAGCTTGCCGCAGTACCATGACGCCGCTGCATGTAGCGTTCCGCCATCGCGCACGCGCTACCATTCGCCCCCACGACGACACGGGAGAACCGATGAAGTACCAGGGAAGCTGTCACTGCGGCGACGTCGCATACGAAGTCGAGGGCGAGATCGAGGGCGTCATCTCCTGCAACTGCTCGATGTGCTCGCGCGCAGGCTGGCTGCTGTGGTTCGTCACGCCCGAGCAGTTCACGCTGAAGACGCCGGCTTCGGCGCTCGGCAACTACGAGTTCAACAAGCACGTGATCCACCACAAGTTCTGCCCGAAGTGCGGCATCAAGCCGTTCTCCGAGGGGGTGGGTCCGGGCGGCAAGCCGATGCTCGCGATCAACGTGCGCTGCCTCGAGGGCGTCGACGTCGCCGCGCTGCCGGTGCGCGCGTACGACGGCCGCTCGGCCTGACCGCCGCGGCCCGTGCCCGCGCCCGACCGCACCGGCTGGCGCGAGTCGCTCGCGCACGACGCCGCACGGAAGCAACGCCGCACGCGCCCGCTCGTCATCGGCGCCGACGGCCTCGCCCGCGACGTGCCGTTCATCGCGTCGCCGAACCACGATGCGCGGCCCGCGGACACGGAGATCAGCCTGGTCGTGATCCACGGCATCTCGCTGCCGCCCGGCGAGTTCGGCGGTGACGGCGTCGCCCGGCTCTTCACCAACGCGCTCGATCCGCTCGCCCACCCGTACTACGCCACGATCGCGCACCTGCGCGTCTCGGCGCACTTCCTCGTGCGGCGCGACGGGGCGCTCGTGCAGTTCGTCGGATGCAACGAGCGCGCGTGGCATGCGGGCGTGTCGCAATGGCAGGGCCGCGAGCGCTGCAACGATTTCTCGATCGGCATCGAGCTCGAGGGCACCGACGACCTGCCCTACGAGGACGCGCAGTACGCGACCCTCGCCCGCCTGCTCGGCGCGCTGAAACGCCGCTATCCGACGCTCGCCGCCGCGGTCGGGCACAGCGACGTCGCGCCCGGGCGCAAGACCGATCCCGGCCCGCACTTCGACTGGGCGCGCCTCGCCGCGCTCGCCGGGGCGAAGCGGCTGTGACCTTCCCGCCGGTCCGGCCTTGCCCGATCCCGGACGCCTGATCACCCCCGCCCCACCGGGAGCCCCCCGGCGCCATGCCCGAAAATGCGGTAAAATAAATGGTTTACCGGCAGCGGGGCGTACGGCGTACGCAACCCGCTCCGAGGCGGATCCCGCGCGATCGGCGCGGCTCGAACCCGGCGCTAAGGCGCCCTTAAGGCTCGCCGGCCATCCTGTTCACGTCATGCAGCTACTTGCGGACTACTTTCCGCTCATCCTCTTTTTCCTTGCGTTCAAGTGGCAGGGGATCATGGTCGCCACCGGCGTGGCGATCGTGGCCTCCATCGTGCAGATCGCGTGGTTCAAGTGGAAGGGCAAGGTGTCGCCGGTCCACCTGATCTCGCTCGCGATCATCGTCGTCTTCGGCGGCGCCACGCTGATCCTGCAGGACGAGGTGTTCATCAAGTGGAAGCCGACGGTGCTCTATGGCGCGTTCGGCCTGATCCTCGCCGCCGGCAAGCTCCTGTTCGGCCGCGACCTCATCGCCGTGCTGCTGAAGGACATCGAGCTGCCTGCCTTCGTGTGGTCGCGCGTCACCTGGGCGTGGACCGCGTTCTTCTTCGCGATGGCCGCGCTCAACTGGTACGTGGCGTTCCACTACCCGACCGAGACGTGGGTCAACTTCAAGGTCTGGGGCGGCATCGGCCTCTTCCTCGTGTTCGCGCTGGCGCAGGGTCTGTTCCTCGCCCGGTACGTCACGGAGCCGCAGAAGCCATGACGCCCGTCGCGCAGACGCTGTGCGAACGGCTGGCGCCGCTCGCGGCCTCGGTGCTCGAGCTCGACGACGACAGCGCCGAGCACGCCGGACATGCCGGCGCGGCGCGCGGCGGCGGGCACTTTTCGCTGCTGATCGTGTCCGAGCAGTTCGCCGGCCTCGATCGTCTTGCCCGACACCGGGCCGTGCTCGCCCGTGTCGGCGACCTCATTCCCCATCCCGTGCACGCGCTCGCCATTCGCGCGTACACCCCGGACGAATTCCCTTCCTGACGAAAGGATGCATGCAATGACCCGAATGACAACGACCGTCGCGGCCCTGGCCGCGTTCGCCGCCCTGGGCGTGGCCCACGCCCAACCCGCCGCGCCCAAGGCGGCGGCTCCTGCCGCGCCGGCCGCTGCCGCCGCGCCGGCCGGCAAGGCGCTCTACCCGCAGTCGCAGTTCGACCTGCTGCTGAAGGAGCGCATGGCGCAAGGCCAGCAGGACACGCCGGAGCTGCGCAACGCGATCCGCGAGGAGCTCAACACGCGCGAGCTGCTGACGCGCGAGGCGAAGAAGGCGAACCTCGACAAGAACGCCGACGTGAAGAACCAGATGGACCTCGCGGCGAACACCGTGCTGGTGCGCGCGTACGTCGCCGACTGGATCAAGAAGAACCCGATCCCGGACGCCGACCTCAAGAAGGAATACGACGCCATCAAGACGCAGATGGGCGACAAGGAATACAAGGTGAAGCACATCCTCGTCGAGAAGGAAGACGAGGCGAAGGACGTCATCGCGCAACTGCAGAAGGGCGCCAAGTTCGACGACCTCGCGAAGGCGCGCTCGAAGGACCCGGGCAGCAAGGACCGCGGCGGCGACCTCGACTGGAACGCGCCCGGCGGCTTCGTGAAGCCGTTCGGCGATGCGATGGTCGCGACGCCGAAGGGCAAGTTCACGGCCACGCCGGTGCAGACCCAGTTCGGCTACCACGTGATCCTGGTCGAAGACGTGCGCGACGCGAAGGTGCCGCCGTTCGACGAGGTGAAGCCGCAGCTGCAGCAGCGCATGCAGGCTGCGCACCTCGACAAGTACTTCAAGGAGCTGCGCGCCAAGAACGGCGTGTAACGATCGACGTCTGCAAAAGGCGTCCGTGGGGCCCGTGCATGACGTGAGGCCGGCGTGGCGCCTTTTGCAGCCGGCACGGCAAGTCAGGCGGCCGCCGGTAACGGCCACGCAACAACGAGCGTCGTGTGCGCGATTGTCTTTCGTTCAGACGCGTTGCGTAGCCAAGCATTGCAGTAGCTCCACCGCAGCATCGCGTCAATAAGGGCAGGCCGTATGGCCTGCCCTTATTTTTTTGCCGTCCGTATGCCATTACGCTCGGGGGCCAGCGCGATCACGCGAGGCCACGAACCCGCCACGACGCGCCATACCTGGTTCGCATGCGACCGCCGCCGCCTTCCCGGCCGGAGGCCGTCGCGCAACTGCGCGGTCCGAGAGAACGACCGCGCGCCGTGGAGGAGATTCGATGCCGTTCATTCGCAGTCCCAAGGATTTCTGGGCGGGAATCCTGTTCATCGCCTTCGGCGCAGCCGCGATCGGGATCGCGGTCAACTATCCCGTCGGCACGGCCGGGCGCATGGGCCCCGGCTACTTCCCGCGCGGGCTCGGCATCCTGCTGATCCTGATCGGCGGCATCCTCGCAGTGAAGGCGATGCGGATGCCGGGACCGGCGCTCGGCTTCGGCGACCTGCGCCCGCTCGTGATCGTGCTCGGCAGCATCGCGCTGTTCGGGCTGGTGGCGCCGTACTTCGGCATGGTGGTCGCGACCGTCGTGCTCATCATGGTCTCGAGCTTCGCGAGCCACGAGTTCCATCTGAAGACCGCGATCATCTCGGCGATCCTGCTCGCGATCTTCGCCGTCGTCGCGTTCGGGTACGGCCTCAACCTGCAGCTCCCGCTGTGGCCGGCGTTCCTCGCCAGGTAAGGGACCCTCGCCATGGAATTCGTCACCACGCTTCTCGGCAACCTGGGCACCGGCTTCGGCGTCGCGCTGTCGCTCACCAACCTCATGTACTGCTTCTTCGGCGTGCTGCTCGGCACGCTGATCGGCGTGCTGCCCGGCATCGGCCCCGTGCCCACGATCGCGATGCTGCTGCCGATCACGTACGCGCTGCCGCCGGTGTCCGCGCTCATCATGCTCGCCGGCATCTACTACGGCGCGCAGTACGGCGGCTCGACCACCGCGATCCTCGTCAACCTGCCGGGTGAATCGTCGAGCGTGGTCACCTGCCTCGACGGCTACCAGATGGCGCGGCAGGGGCGCGCGGGACAGGCGCTTGCCATCGCGGCGATCGGCTCGTTCATCGCCGGCTGCTTCGCAACACTCGTGGTCGCCGCGTTCGCCCCGCCGCTCGCGGAGGTCGCGCTGAAGTTCGGTCCCGCCGAATATTTCTCGCTGATGGTGCTTGGCCTCATCGCGGCGGTGGTGCTCGCGAGCGGGTCGCTGGTGAAGGCGATCGGCATGATCGTGCTGGGCCTGCTGCTCGGCATCGTCGGCACCGACGTCAACTCGGGTCTGCAGCGCTACTCGTTCGGCATCGCCGAGCTCTCCGACGGCATCGGCTTCGTCACCATCGCGATGGGCCTCTTCGCGTACGCCGAGATCATCGTCAACCTGCAGCAGAAGGAGGACCGCGAGGTCTTCACCGACAAGGTCGGCAACCTGATGCTGAAGTGGGCCGACTTCAAGCAGGCGTTCCCGGCCATCATGCGCGGCACCGGCATCGGCTCGGTGCTGGGCATCCTGCCGGGCGGTGGCGCCCTGCTCTCCGCGTTCGCCGCCTACACCGTCGAGAAGAAGATCGCGAAGGACCCGAAACGCTTCGGCAAGGGCGCGATCGAGGGCGTGGCCGCGCCGGAATCGGCGAACAACTCTGGCTCGCAGACGTCGTTCATCCCGCTGCTCACGCTCGGCATCCCGCCCAACGCGGTGATGGCGCTGATGGTCGGCGCGATGACCATCCACTCGATCCAGCCCGGCCCGCAGGTGATGACGAGCAACCCGCAGCTCTTCTGGGGCCTCATCGTCTCGATGTGGATCGGCAACGTGATGCTGGTCGTGCTGAACCTGCCGATGATCGGCATCTGGGTGAAGCTCCTCAAGGTGCCGTACCACATCCTGTATCCGGCGATCCTGCTCTTCTGCTGCATCGGCGTGTACAGCATCCAGAACAACGTGTTCGACGTGTACCTCACCGTGATCTTCGGCGTGCTGGGGTGGCTGTTCGTGAAGCTCGAGTGCGAGCCCGCGCCGTTGCTGCTGGGCTTCATCCTCGGGCCGATGATGGAGGAGAACCTGCGGCGCGCGCTGCTGCTGTCGCGCGGCGATCCGACGGTGTTCGTCACGCGGCCGATCTCCGCCGTGATGCTCGCGATGGCCGTGGGCTTGCTGCTCATCATCGTCGCGCCGTCGATCCGCAAGAAGCGCGAGGAGGCGTTCCAGGAGGCGTAACGCGACGTCTGCAAAAGGCGTCCGCGGGGCCGGTGGATGGCGCTTGGCCGGCGTTGCGCCTTTTGCAGCCGGCACGGCAACGGCAAGTCAGGCGGGCGGCTTGGGGCGGCCCGGCGCCGGCCGCAGGAAAATGCCGCGCAAGAACGAGCGTCGTGCGCCGGACTGCGCCCTCGTCCTCGTCTGCGCGGGGCGCGGACGTTTGCGGGCGGCGGAGTATCATGGGATCGTCCCGCGCCGCATGCACGTCCGCCGCGACGCCCTCACCACCGCGCACCACGATTCCCATGAAGCTCGACTGGCACCTCCCCTACGCCGCGCGCCGGCAGCCCGTCTTCGCCCGCAACGCCGTCGCCACCTCGCAGCCGCTCGCCACGCAGGCCGGCGTCGCGATGCTGGCGAAGGGCGGCAACGCGGTCGACGCGGCGCTCGCCACCGCGATCACGCTCACCGTCGTCGAGCCGTGCAGCAATGGCTTAGGCTCCGACCTCTTCGCCATCCTGTGGACCGGTGGCGAGCTGGTGGGCCTCAACGCGTCGGGCCGCGCACCCGCCGCGTGGCATCCGCAGCGCTTCGCGGGCCGCGAGAAGATGCACGAGCGCGGCTGGGAGACGGTCACGATTCCCGGCGCAGTCTCCGGCTGGCGCGCGCTGTCGCAGCGCTTCGGCGAGCTGCCGTTCGCCGATCTCTTCGAGCCCGCGATCCGCTATGCGCGCGACGGCTTCGCCGTGTCGCCCGTCGTCGCCGAGAAATGGGCGCTCGCGGTGCCGCACATGCCGAAGGACCTGGGCTGGTTCGAGCACTTCATGCCGCGCGGACGCGCGCCGGCGCCGGGCGAGACGTGGTCGAGCGCGGCCCTTGCGGCGACGCTCGAGAAGATCGCGACGACGGACGGCGAGGCGTTCTACCGCGGCGAGCTCGCGGAGAAGATGGTCGCGCACTCGCAAGCATCGAACGGCGCGCACGCGCTCGCCGACTTCGCCGGGCACACGTGCGAGTGGGTGACGCCGCTCGGCCTCGACTACCGCGGCGTGACCGTGCACGAGATCCCGCCGAACGGCCAGGGCATCTCGGCGCTGATGGCGCTCGGCATCCTGTCGAACTTCGATCTCGCGTCGCAGCCGGTGGACAGCGCCGCCGTGCAGCACCTCGAGATCGAGGCGATGAAGCTCGCCTTCGCGGATGCGTATCGCTACGTGAGCGATCCGGACACGATGAGCGTGCCGGCGTCGTCGCTGCTCGACCGCAACTACCTCGCGATGCGCGCGCGCGAGATCGATCCGCTGCGCGCGCAGCGCATGGGTCCCGGCCAGCCGCCGCAGGGCGGCACGGTGTACCTGTGCGCCGCGGACCAGGATGGGATGATGGTGTCGCTCATCCAGTCCAACTACATGGGCTTCGGCTCGGGTGTGGTGGTGCCGGGCACCGGCATCAGCCTGCAGAACCGCGGCGCGGGCTTCACGCTCGCGAAGGGCCATCCCAACGAGGTCGCCGGCGGTAAGCGCCCGTACCACACGATCATCCCGGGCTTCGTCACGCGCGACGGCGCGCCGCTCGCCGCGTTCGGCGTGATGGGCGGGCCGATCCAGCCGCCGGGGCACGTGCAGACGATCGTGCGGCTGGTCGACTACGGCATGAATCCGCAGGCGGCGCTCGATGCGCCGAGGTGGAAGGTCGCGCCGAACGGCGACGTCGACCTCGAGCCCACGGCGACCGCGGAACTGCGCGACGGATTGAAGGCGATGGGCCATCGTGTCGAGGAAGCGCCCGATTCGTACATGGACTTCGGTGCGGGGCAGTTCATCGTGAAGACGGACGGCGGTTATGTTGCGGCGTCGGATTGGCGGCGGGACGGGCAGGCGTCGGGATACTGATCGACGAAGAACTACGGCCGGCCCCTCACCCCAACCCTCTCCCCGCAAGCGGGGCGAGGGAGCCTCTGAGGCGCTACGCGTTACAGAGTGAGGATTTGGGGCGCTTCGCGCTCACGCCAACGCAACAACGAAGACCTCCCTCGCCCCCGGAGGGGGAGAGGGTTGGGGTGAGGGGTCGTCGATCAGCGCATTCGTTCGCAGAGGCATTCACGCCGCAAGCGGCGCGCGACCGAGCGGCGCGCTTCGTGCCCTTGCTACGGGAAAACCGCCCGGCCGCCCCGAAGGTTTTCCCGCTGACTAGAACGACCGCAAAAGGCGCAACGCCGCCCCCACGTCATCCACCGCCCCCACGGACGCCTTTTGCGGGCGATGCAGGTCGTGGCCTGGAATTGACGAACGCCGCCACATCCCACGCCTCCTGATCGGTGAGCGTGTTGGGCTGGCCGAGCGGCATGTTGGCCTTGATGAACGCGGCCGCGGTCTGCACGCGATGCATGCCTGCGCCCGCGTTGTACGAATCGCGTCCCCACAGTGGCGGGAACGTGTACGCATTGCCAGCCTTGAGGCCCGCGCCGTCCGCGCCGTGGCATGCCGCGCAATGCGTCGCGTACACGGTGGCGCCGCGCCCGGCATCGGGCGCGCTGGCCGGCGCCGGCACCGGCGGATAGCCGCGCCCCGCGAGCTCCGCGCCCACAGGCGCGCCGGTGGCGAGCCAGTACGCATAGCTCGTGAGCGCGACGATCACCGCGCTGTCCGCGGGCGGCACGCGGCCGTTCATCGAGTAGCGGAAGCAGCCCTGCAGGCGCTGCTCGAATGTGTTGACCTTGTCGTTCTTGGTGCGGAACGAGGGATAGGCGACGAACGCCGCCCACATCGGCGCCGCGTTCGCCGCGCGACCGTCGTCGAGGTGGCAATTGACGCAGTTCAGGCCGTTGCCGACGTACTGCTTCGCGTAGCGCTGCGTGTCGGTGAAGATGTCGCGGCCGAAGCGCACCATCGTGCCGAGCGGCGTGTCGGGAATCGCGTCCGCGGCCGGCGGCGTGAAGGGCACCGCATGACCCGAGGGCGGCGGCAGCTCGGTGATGCCGGGGTTCGCGGCCCATGCGCTAACGGCCGCGAAGAGCGCAACGACCGCGGACGCGAGCCGCGCGCGGATCAGCCTTCGCCTGCGCCGCGGCGCGCCTTCAGCACGGACAGCGGCAGCAGCTCGCCCACGTCGATGCGCCTGCGGTCCGGCTCCGGCGCCGTCAGCGGCTCCGCGACCGTCATCGTGGTGGCGCTGCGCCGAGCGAGATCCTGATAGCTGCGCGTCCCCTCGATCTTCCATGCGAGCTCCTGTTCGGACAGCGCGCGGACCAGCTTGCCCGGAACGCCCGCGACGAGCATGCGCGGCGGCACCACGAAGCCCGCCTTGACGAACGCCATCGCGGCGACCATCGCCGATTCGCCGATCACCGCGTTGTCGTTCACCACCGCATTCATGCCGACGAGCGCGTTCCGCTGCACGATGCAGCCGTGCAGGATCGCGCCGTGGCCGACGTGCCCGTCCTCCTCCACGATGGTGTCGGTGCCGGGGAAGCCGTGCATCACGCAGCAGTCCTGGATGTTGGCGCCTGCGCGCACCTCGAGCCGGCCGAAGTCGCCGCGCAGGCTCGCGCACGGCCCGATGTAGGCGCCGGGCCCGACGATCACGTCGCCGATCAGCACCGCGGACGGATGCACGAACGCGGTGGGGTCGACCACCGGCGTGATGCCGTCGATCGTGTACACGGTGAGCTTCATCGACATCGTGCCCTCGCCATCAGCCGAGCCACGCGCGCGCGTTGCGGAACATCCGCATCCACGGCGACGCGTCGCCCCACCCTTGCGGATGCCACGACATCTGCGCGGTGCGGTGCACGCGCTCTGGATGCGGCATCAGGATGGTGAAGCGGCCATCCGCCGTGGTCAAGCCGGTGATGCCCTGCGGCGAGCCGTTTACGTTATACGGATACGCGTCCGCCGGCATGCCGCGATGATCGACGTAGCGCATCGCGACCAGCGGCTGCGCCGCCACGAGTGCCGCGGAATCCGCGAACTCCGTGTAGCCCTCGCCGTGCGCGGTGGCCACCGGCAGCCGGCTGCCGACCATGCCCTTGAAGAACAACGACGGCGACGGCGTGATCTCCACCATCACGTAGCGCGCCTCGAACTGCTCCGACTGGTTGCGCACGAAGCGCGGCCAGTGCGCCGCGCCGGGGATCATCTCGCGCAGCACGCCCATCATCTGGCAGCCGTTGCACACGCCCAGCGCGAAGGCGTCCTCGCGTGCGAAGAACGCGGAGAAACCGTCGCGCAGCCGCGCGTTGAAGAGGATCGACTTCGCCCAGCCTTCGCCCGCGCCGAGCACGTCGCCGTACGAGAAGCCACCGCACGCGACGAAGCCCGCGAAGTCCGCGAGCGAGCGGCGCCCCGCGACGAGGTCGCTCATGTGCACGTCGTAGGCGGCGAAGCCCGCGCGCTCGAAGGCGGCGGCCATCTCGACCTGTCCGTTCACGCCCTGCTCGCGCATGATGGCGACGCGTGGGCGCGCGCCCTTGGCGATGTACGGCGCCGCGATGTCGACCTCGGGATCGAAGGAGAGCTGCGGCGTCATGCCGGGCTCGTCGACGTCGAGCAACCGCGCGTACTCCTGGTCCGCGGCGTCGGGATTGTCGCGCAGGCGCTGCAGCGCGTGCGTGGTCGCCGACCACGTGCGATGCAGCTCGCTGCGCGCCTCGTCGACCAACGTCTCGCCGTGGCGCACGATGCGGATGCGCTCGCCCGCGACCGGCGTGCCGATGATCGTCGCCGCGATGCCCGCGTGCCGCGCATCGCGCACGAACGCCTCGGCATCGTCGGCGCGCACCTGCACGACGGCACCGAGTTCCTCGGCGAACAGCGCCGGCAGCGGCTCGGCCGCGATGCCGTCGAGCACGACGTCGAGGCCGCAGCGCGACGCGAACGCCATCTCGGCGAGCGCGACGAAGAGCCCGCCGTCGGCGATGTCGTGGTACGCGAGCACGAGGCCGTCGTGGCGCTGGTGCGTCACGTACGCGAAGAACGCGGCGAGCGCGTCGGGATCGTCGAGGTCGGGCGCCTCGTTGCCGAGCTGGCCGTACACCTGTGCGAGCGCGGAGCCGCCGAGTCGCCGGCGGCCGTTGGCGATGTCGAGCAGCACGAGCGACGTGCGCCCGTCGTCCATGCGCAACAGCGGCGTCGCCGTGGCGCGCACGTCGCGCACCGGCGCGAACGCGGTCACGATGAGCGAGACCGGCGCCGTCACCGCCTTCGCGATGCCGCCCTCGGACCACGTCGTGCGCATCGACATCGAATCCTTGCCGACGGGAATCGCCACGCCAAGGCGGATGCACGTGTCGATCGCGACCGCGCGCACGGTGTCGTAGAGCGCCGCGTCCTCGCCCGGATGGCCGGCCGGCGCCATCCAGTTCGCCGAGAGCTTCACGTGCGACAGGCGCTCGACGTCGGCGGCGGCGATGTTGGTGATGGCCTCCGCCACCGCCATGCGACCCGACGCCGGCGCATCGATGAGCGCGAGCGGCGTGCGCTCGCCCATCGCCATCGCCTCGCCGACGTGGCCCACGAAATCCATGAGCGTGACCGCGACGTCGGCGACCGGCACCTGCCACGGCCCCACCATCGGATCGCGCGCGCACAGCCCGCCTACCGTGCGGTCGCCGATGGTGACGAGGAACGTCTTGTCCGCCACCGCCGGCAGCGAGAGCACGCGGCGGATCGCGTCGCGCAGGTCAATGCCGGCGAGGTCGAGCGGCGGCAGCGCGCGCACGACGTGGCGCACGTCGCGCGTCATCTTCGGCGGCTTGCCGAGGATGACGTCGAGCGGGACGTCGACCGGCGCATTGTCGAAATGCGCATCGCGCACCACGAGCCGGCCTTCGGCGTTGGCGGTGCCCACCACCGCGAACGGGCAGCGCTCGCGCGCGCAGATCGCCTCGAACAGCGGCAGCGACGACGGCGCGATCGCGAGCACGTAGCGCTCCTGCGCCTCGTTGCACCAGATCTCGCGCGGCGCCATGCCGGGCTCTTCCGACGGCACCGCGCGCAGGTCGAACGTGCCGCCCACGCCGCCGCCGTGCACGAGCTCGGGCAGCGCGTTGGACAGGCCGCCCGCGCCGACGTCGTGCACCGAGAGGATCGGATTGCCGGCGCCCATCTGCCAGCAGCGGTCGATGACCTCCTGCGCGCGCCGCTCGATCTCCGCATTGCCGCGCTGCACGGAATCGAAGTCGAGGTCGGCGGTGTTGACGCCGGTGGCCATCGACGACGCCGCACCACCGCCCATGCCGATCAGCATGCCGGGGCCGCCGAGCTGGATGAGCAGCGTGCCCGCGGTCAGCGGATGCTTGAACGCGTGCGCGGCGTTGAGGTTGCCCAAGCCGCCCGCGATCATGATCGGCTTGTGATAACCGCGCACCTCGCCCGCCACCTCCTGCTCGAACGTGCGGAAGTAGCCGGTCAGATTCGGCCGGCCGAACTCGTTGTTGAACGCGGCGCCGCCGATCGGGCCTTCGAGCATGATCGACAGCGCGGACGCGATGCGCTCCGGCTTGCCGTAGTCGCGCTCCCACGGCTGCACGAGGCCCGGGATGCGCAGGTTCGACACGGTGAAGCCGGTGAGGCCCGCCTTCGGCTTGCCACCGGTGCCGGTGGCGCCTTCGTCGCGGATCTCGCCGCCCGAGCCCGTCGCGGCGCCGGGGAACGGCGCGATCGCGGTCGGGTGGTTGTGCGTCTCGACCTTCATCAGCGTGTGCGTGAGCTCGGGCGCCGCGCCGTAGCGGTGGTCCGCGCGCGGATAGTAGCGCTGGACCGTGGCGCCTTCCATCACCGCCGCGTTGTCGGCGTACGCGACCACCGTGCCGCCGGGATGCGCGCGATGCGTCTCGCGGATCATGCCGAACAGGCTCTTCGCCTGCGGCACGCCGTCGACGATCCAGTCCGCGTTGAAGATCTTGTGGCGGCAGTGCTCGGAGTTCGCCTGCGCGAACATCATGAGCTCGACGTCCGTGGGATCGCGGCCGAGCTTGCGGAACGACGCGTCGAGGTAGTCGATCTCGTCCGGCGCGAGGGCGAGGCCCAGCTCGACGTTCGCGCGCTCGAGCGCCGCGTGGCCCTGCGCGAGCAGCGGGATGGTGGCAAGCGGGCGCGGCGCGACGTGCGCGAAGAGCTGCGCGGCGGCCGCGACGTCGTCGAACACGGCCTCGATCATGCGGTCGTGCACGAGCGGCAGCAGCGCGGCGCGATCTTCCGCGGACAACGGCGCGTCGTCGCGGACATGCACGCGGAACAGCACGCCGCGCTCGATGCGCGCGACGCCCTCGAGGCCGCAGTTGTGCGCGATGTCGGTGGCCTTCGACGACCACGGCGAGATGGTGCCGGGGCGCGGCACGACGAGCAGCGTGGTGCCGCCGGTGTCGCCGCCTTCGTGCGGCGCCGGGCCGTAGGTGAGGATGCGCTCGAGCGTCGCGCGCTGCTTCGCGGACAGCGGCGCGGCGAGCTCGACGAAATGCCAGTAGGTCGCCGTGACGCCGGCGACGCGATGGGTGGGACGTGCTGCGGAGAGTCCTGCGAAGAGCTTGGCCACGCGGAACGGCGAAAGCGCCGGCCGCCCGGCCAACGAGAGGATGTCGGCCATCGCGTTGGGGATGCGCGTAAAGCCGAATTCTACTCCGGGCGGGGTGGGCGCCGGGGCGGCGTCCGCAACTCGCCGGGGTCACACCCGTCACAATCGGTGCCAGAGTTGTCACATTCGGGGTCAGACCCCGCACATTCGGGGTCAGACCCCGCACATTCGGGGTCAGACCCCGAATTCGCGGGGTCAGACCCCGAATTCGCTCTGGGTTCGGCCTCCGGTGCCCGACCAACGGGGGGTCAGACCCCTTACTCCACCTTCCCGATGCGCTTCACGACGTTGGCCATGCGGCTGGCGTCGGTGTCGACGTACTTCTGGAACTCGGGCGTGTCGAGGTACTGCACCGGGCTGCCCGCGGTGAGCAGGACTTCCTTGACCTTGGGATCGTTGGCGGCGGCACGCGCGGCCTCGCGCAGGCGGTTGACCACGGCGTCGGGCGTGCCCGCCGGCACGAAGAGGCCAGACCATTGCGCGTACTGCACGTCGGTGCCCGACTCCTTCATGCTCGGCACGTCGGGCAGCGCGACCAGACGAACGTCGCCCCAGTGCGCGAGCACGCGCACCTTGCCCGACTTCACGTGCTGCACGATCGACGCCGGGCCCGTCGCGACGGCATCCACCTGCCCGCCCAGCAGGCCCACGATGGCCGGTCCCGCGCCCGTGTACGGCACGTGGACCATCTTCACGCCGGCCGCGCCCGCGAACATCTCCATCGGCACGTGCATCGTCCCGTAGTTGCCGGACGAGCCGTACGTGAACTTGCCCGGGTTCTTCTTCGCGTCGGCGATGAAGTCGGCGAGCGTCTTCCACGGCGCGTCGGCGCGCACGGCGAATACCGTGGGATCGGCGGTGAAGCGCGCGATCGGCTTCAACTGGTCGATCGTGTACATCGGCGGTCGACCGAGGATCTTGTCGGCTTCCGGCAGCACCGTGAGCGACGCCAGCGACATCAGCACCGTGTAGCCGTCCGGCTTCGCCTTTGCCACCTGCGCCATGCCGATGCCGCCGCCAGCCCCAGGCTTGTTTTCGATCACCACGGGCTGCTGCAGGTTGCGGCTCATCGCGTCCGCCACCGGCCGGCCGACGGTGTCGGCGACGCCGCCCGGCGGGAACGGGACGATCATCGTGATCGAGTGATCGGGAAATTGCGCGCTTGCGATCGACGCGAACGCCGCAAGGGCCAATCCGGCCAGCAACGAACTCTTGAGCTTCACGATTCGGTTCCTCCAGAAGGACAGGCCGCGGCCTGCGTGTGCGCACGAAGCGGCGCACTCGGGCGAATTCTATCCGGAGGGGACCAGCGAGCGGCGGTTGCACCCGCCGCGCGTCGTGCAGCGACCTAGTGTTGCAGGATCTTGGCGAGGAACTGCTGCGCGCGCTCCGACCGCGGCGTGCCGAAGAATTCCTCCTTCGTCGCGTCCTCGACGATCTTCCCCGCATCCATGAAGATCACGCGGTGGCTCACCTTGCGCGCGAAGCCCATCTCGTGCGTCACGCACATCATGGTCATGCCCTCGTTGGCGAGCTGCACCATGACGTCGAGCACCTCGCCCACCATCTCGGGATCGAGCGCGGACGTGGGCTCGTCGAAGAGCATCACGATCGGGTCCATCGACAGCGCGCGCGCGATCGCGACGCGCTGCTGCTGGCCGCCGGAGAGCTGGCCGGGGAACTTGTCCTTGTGCGCAGACAGCCCCACGCGGTCGAGCATCTTCATGCCGCGCTGCATCGCATCTGACTTATTGCGCCCGAGGACCTGGATCTGCGCGAGCGTCAGGTTCTGCGTCACCGTGAGGTGCGGGAAGAGCTCGAAGTGCTGGAACACCATGCCGACGTGCGAGCGCAGCTTCGGCAGGTTGGTCTTCGGATCGGCGATCGAGGTGCCATTGACCACGATGTCGCCCTTCTGGAAGGGCTCGAGCGCGTTCACGCACTTGATGAGCGTCGACTTGCCGGACCCGGAGGGCCCGCACACGACCACCACCTCGCCCTTGCGGATGCTCGTGGTGCAGTCGGTGAGCACCTGGAACGTGCCGTACCACTTGGAAACGTCCTTGATGTCGATCATGGTCTCGGGCATGGCGTGCGCTCTAGCGGATGATGGCGATCTTCTTCTGCAGCTGCCGCACGAGCATCGAGAGGCTGAAGCAGATGACGAAGTAGGTGACGGCGGCGAGCAGGTACATCTCGACCGGGCGGTTGAAGTTCTTGCCGGCGACCTCGAAGCCCTTCAGGAGGTCGTAGGCGCCGACCGCGTACACGAGGGACGTGTCCTGGAACAGGATGATCGTCTGCGTGAGCAGCACCGGCAGCATGTTGCGGAACGCCTGCGGCAGCACGATGAAGCGCATGCACTGCGCGTAGTTCATGCCCACCGCGTAGCCGGCGGAGACCTGCCCCTTCGGCACCGACTGGATGCCCGCGCGCATGATCTCGGAGTAGTACGCGGCCTCGAACACCGTGAAGGTGACCATCGCGGACACCTCCGCGCCGAGCGGCCGCCCGATGAGCAGCGGGATCAGCAGGAAGAACCACAGGATCACCATCACGAGCGGGATCGAGCGCAGCGTGTTGACGTACGCCGCCGCCGGCATCACGAGCCACTTGTTCCCCGACAGCCGCATGAGCGCGAGGATGGTGCCGATCGCGATGCCGCCGATCATCGCGACGACGGTCAGCTGGACCGAGAAGACGAAGCCCTTGAGGATGAAGCTCGAGACGACGTTCCAGTCGAGGAAGGCGAAGGTCAGGTTCACTTGTGACCTCCGATCATGCCGGGCACCTGGACCTTGCGCTCGATCACGGCGGCCACGCGGTTCACCGCGAACGCGGAGATGAAGTACAGGAACGTGACCGCGAGGTAGATCTCGACGCCGCGCGACGTCTCCTCCTGCGCCTGCATCGCGAAGAACGTGAGCTCGGTGATGCTCACCGCGAACGCCACCGACGAGTTCTTGATGATGTTCATCGATTCGCTGGTGAGCGGCGGGATCACGATGCGGAACGCCATCGGCAGCAGCACGAAGCGGTACACCTGCGGCAGCGTGAGCCCGAGTGCCAGGCCCGCGTAGCGCTGCCCGCGCGGCAGCGCCTGGATGCCCGCACGCACCTGCTCCGCGATGCGCGCCGAGGTGAAGAACCCGAGCGCGATCACCACCGCGATGAAGTCGGGCACCTGCTGCAGCGGCTTGAACAGCGAAGGAATGACGTGGTACCAGAGGAAGATCTGGACCAGCAGCGGGATGTTGCGGAAGAGCTCCGTCCACGCGTTGCCGAACCACACGAACGCCTTGACGGGCGTGGTGCGCAGGATGCCGACGAGGGATCCCACCACCAGCGCGACGATCAGCGAGAGCCCGGACACGAGCAGCGTCCAGCCCCACGCCGACATCATCCAGTTGAAATACGTCTGCCCGCCGCCGTTGTCCTGCAAGAAGACCTGCCAGTCCCAGCTCATTCGCTCCCCTGCGCGGTGGCGTTCGGGTCAGAAAAAAGCGCGACGCGGATGAACCGTCGCCGCGCTTTTCGCAGCATGCTCGCGGACCCGGCGCGCGCCCATCGCGGCGCCGGATCCGCGCGGGCCCTTAGGGCGCCGCGTACTCTTCCATCGGCTTGTCGTTCGGGTTGTTCCACGCCTGCTTGGTGGCGTCCGACAGCGGCAGGCCGACCTTGGTGTTGGCCGGCGGGATCGGCTGCATGAACCACTTGTCGTACATCTTCGCGAGCTCGCCGCTCTTCACCATCGCCTTGATGCTGTTGTCGACGGCCGTCTTGAAGGCGGGATCGTCCTTGCGCATCATGCACGCGATCGGCTCGACCGAGAGCACCTCCCCCAGGATCTTGTAGTCGGCCGGGTTCTTCGACTTCGACACGAGGCCGGCGAGGATCTGGCCGTCCATCACGAACGCGTCGGCGCGGCCGGACTCGAGCAGCAGGAAGCTGTCGGCGTGGTCCTTGCCGAACACTTCCTTGAAGTCCATGTTCGCGGCCCGCTTGTTCTTGCGCAGCGTCTGCACGGACGTGGTGCCCGTGGTGGTGGCCACCGTCTTGCCGTTGAGGTCGGCGATCCCCTTGATCGGCGAGTTGGCCTTGACGACGATGCGGCCTTCCTCGACGTAGGTGGTCATCGCGAACGCGACGTCCTTCTGGCGCGCGGCGTTGTTCGTCGTCGAGCCGCACTCGAGGTCGACGGTGCCGTTCTGCACGAGCGGGATGCGGTTCTGCGACGTGACCGGCTGGTACTTGACGTCGAGCTTCGGCATCTTGAGCTGCGCCTGGATGTCCTTCGCGATGCGCTCGGCCATCTCGGTATGGAAGCCCACGTACTTGCCGTCGCCCAGCGTGTAGGCGAGCGCGCCCGACGACTCGCGCGTGCCGAGCACGATGGTGCCGCTGTCCTTGATCTTCTTCAGCGTGCCGGTGACGTCCTGCGCATTGACCGCGACGGCGAACAGCGCCGTGACGAGCACGAATCCGGTCTTGGGGAGAAACTTCATCGAAACCTCCAGTTGTGCGCCGCGCGGCGCAACACCACGCGGGCGGGTAGGCACGGTCGGACCGCTTTGACTTCGTTCTTCCATCGCGGCCATGCGTCGACGCATGGCGGCCGATCCGTGAAGCGACCTAGTGTAGCGGCGCCTGCGCGGGTTTGTCTATGCAAGGGCCGTGCCGCCGCGCCTCCCCGCCGACGGCGTGCCTGCCGCCTATAATTTGCGCATGACGACCGGCCTTTCGCCCATCCTCGACGTGGAAGCGCTGCGCACCGTCGAGGCGCAGCATGCACAGCAACCGCTCATGGAGCGCGCCGGCGAGGCGGCGGCGGCCGTCGCGCAGCGCCTGGCCGGCGAGCGCGGCGGACCGGTCGTCGTGCTGGCCGGCCCCGGCAACAACGGCGGCGACGCGTTCGTGGTCGCGCGGCTCCTGCGCCAGCGATTCCACGACGTCGTGACCGTCTTTCCCGGCAACGCGACGCGCCTGCCCCGGGATGCCGCCGCGGCGCACGCCGCCTATGTCGCAGCGGGCGGCACCACGGTCGCGAGTGTCCCCGCGGGGCGCCCCGCGCTCGTCGTCGACGGGCTGTTCGGCATCGGGCTCGGCCGTGCGCCGGAAGGCGCGTACGCCGCGCTGATCGAATGGGCGAACGCGTCCGGCGCGCCGGTCCTCGCGCTCGACGTCCCGTCGGGGCTAGACGGGGCCACCGGGCGCGCGCATGCGCCGACGGTGCGCGCGACGGCGACCGCCACGTTCATCGCGCTGAAGCCCGGCCTCCTCACCGGCGACGGCCCGGACGCCTGCGGCGACGTCAGCGTGCACGCGCTCGGCCTCGATGCCGCCGCAGCGCCGCACGGCTGCCGCCTCGCGTGGGAGGCCCTTTGCGCGCAGTTGCCGGCGGTGCTCGCCCGCCGGACGCGCAATGTCAACAAGGGAACGTTCGGCACGCTGGGCGTGCTCGGCGGCGCGGAAGGCATGGCCGGCGCGCTGCTCCTCGCCGGGCGCGCGGCGATGCGCGCGGGCGCCGGCAAGGTGTGGCTGGGCTTCGCGATGGCCGAGCCGCCGATGGTCGACATGGCCATGCCCGAGCTCATGTTGCGGCACGCAGCCGCCGTGCTCGACGCCGAACCGGATGCGCTGGTCGCCGGGCCGGGGCTCGGGACCGGCGACGCAGCGCACTCGCTGCTGGCACGCGCGATAACGTCGCCGGTGCCCGTCGCGCTCGATGCCGATGCGCTGAACCTCGTCGCGCGCGATGCGTCGCTGCTCGCGGCGGTGCGCGCGCGCACGGCGCCCACGCTCGCCACGCCGCATCCGGGCGAGGCCGCGCGGCTGCTCGGCAGCGACGTCGCAGCCGTGCAGGGCGATCGCATGCGGGCCGCGCGCGAGCTCGCGGCGCGGCTGCGGGCGCACGTGGTACTGAAGGGTGCCGGCAGCGTGCTCGCGCATCCGGACGGCACGTGGGACATCAATGCGAGCGGCGGCCCGGCCCTTGCAACCGCCGGCAGCGGCGACGTGCTCGCGGGCTTCCTCGGCGCGTTCCTCGCGCAGGGGATTGCGGCAAAGGACGCGTTGCGCCTCGCGGTGTGCCTGCACGGCGCAGCCGCGGACCTGCTGGTCGCGCGCGGCGTGGGGCCGCTCGGCGTCACCGCGTCGGAGCTGCCCGACGCGGCGCGGGAGCTCGTGAATCGCGCGGCATCCGTTCTCCGGATCTGACCCCGATGAGGCCGGGGTCAGACCCCTCGCGCCACCGACTGAGCCTGGGTCGGACCCCTCGCGCGAGCGTTTGCGGCTACGGAATCAGAACCGTCGCGCCCGTCGTCGCGCGCGACTCCAGCGCGCGATGCGCGGCGGCGGCATCCTTCAGCGCGAACCTCTGCCGCGCCTCCGACTTGATCTTGCCGGCCTTCACGAGCGCGAAGAGCTCGTCGGCCATCGCGGTCAGCGCGGCGCGCGTGTTCGCGTACGAGAACAGCGTCGGGCGCGTCGCGAACAGCGATCCCTTCTGCGCGAGCAGGCCGAGATTGAAGGCCGCGACCGGCCCCGACGAATTGCCGAACGACACGAACATCCCGCGCAGCGACAGGCAGTCGAGCGACTGCGGGAACGTGTCCTTGCCGATCGAGTCGTAGACCACCGGCACGCCCTTGCCGCCGGTGATCTCCTTCACGCGCGCGACGAAATCCTCGCGCGTGTAGACGATGGTGTGCGCGCACCCGTTGGCGCGCGCAAGCGCGGCCTTCTCGTCGGAGCCGACCGTGCCGATCATCGTCACGCCGAGTGCCTTCGCCCACTGGCACGCGATGAGGCCGACACCGCCCGCCGCCGCGTGGAAGAGGATCGTCTCGCCGCCGTGCAGCGGGAACGTCTGCCGGAAGAGGTACTGCACGGTGAGGCCCTTCAGCATCAGCGTCGCCGCGGTGACATCGTCCACGCCGTCGGGAATGCGCACGAGCTTGTCGGCGGCGATCAGCCGCTCCGTCGCATAGGAGCCCGTGGGCCCGCCGCAGTACGCCACGCGGTCGCCGGGCTGCACCCAGTCGACGCCGGTGCCGACGGCCTCGACGATGCCCGCCGCTTCCTGCCCGATGCCCGCCGGCATCGGCAGCGGATAGAGGCCGCTGCGGTGATAGGTGTCGATGTAGTTGACGCCGATGGCCGTGTGGCGCACGCGCGCCTCGCCGGCGCCGGGCGCGCCGACGGCGACTTCGTCGTACGACAGCGCGTCGGGACCGCCGGTGGCATGGATGCGGATCGCATGGGGCATGGTGGCTTCCTCGTGGACAGGTTCAGCTCGCGAGCGAGCGGACGGTGGCGAAGCCGGCCGCGGTGAGCAGCAGCGAGCCGGCGAGATGGGCAAACGCGACGAGCATGCCCTGCGCGTACGAGCCGCGGGCGAGGAGCTCGGTGACTTCGGCGGAGAACGTCGAGAACGTGGTGAGGCCGCCTAAGAATCCCGTGACGACGAAGAGCCGCCACTGCGGCGGCAGCTCGGTGCGCAGCAGGAAGTACGCGACCGCGATGCCGACGAGGTAGCCGCCGACCAGGTTCGCTGCGAGCGTGCCGAGCGGGAACTGGGGGACGCGCGGGTTGAGCCACGCGGAGAGCCCCCAGCGCAGCCACGCGCCGCACGCTGCGCCGATGCCCACCGCGGCGAAGTCGAGGATCACGCGCGCGCCGCCGCTACCGGATGAATTGGTCGACGTACGCCGCGCCGAGGCCGTTGCCCGCGTAATGCGCGCGGCACATGTCGATCTTCGTCCACACGTCCTCGTAGCCGTTCTGGCGGCCGTGCTCGTCGAGGTAGATCATCGCGCCGCTGATGTTGAAGAACGTGATCATCTCGACGCAGTCCTCGGGCACGGTCAGCGTGTGCACCTCGCCGGGCGGCTCGTACACGAAGCTGCCTTCCTCCGCGACCCAGTCGTGCTCGAGGTAGCGCCAGCGGCCCTTGATCACGTAGCCGACGACGACCATCGGATGGCGATGCCGCGAGAGGACGCCGCTCCTGCGCACGCGCAGCAGGTTGCACCACCCGCCGCTCACGGTGTTGAGCAGCAGCGGCCGGAACCACACGTCCTTCGCCTGCGGCACCCACACGCGCTCGTCGCCGGGGATCGCCTGCACGGCGATCTCGGGCTGGATGCCGGGAAGATGCAGGGCCGTCATGCCGCCGCGTCCTTCACCGCCGCCGCCAGCGCCGCGACCTCGGCCTTGGGATCGACGCTCGCCGGGAACGAACGCTGCGCCTTGCGATACCAGTAGCGCGCGTTGCCGAGGTCGCCCTCCATCATGTGCACGATGCCGTGCGCCCAGCAGCCGAGCGGCGACGCGTCCTCCTGCACGAGCGGATGCGCCTTCGCCCAGTCGCCGGCGCGAAGGTGCTTGAGGGCCGTGCGCAGGCCGGCGGCGGTGGGTGCGACCATGCGATCGATTCTACCGCCGCCGTTGCGGGCGCGGGATCAGCGGATCACCCGCGCGCCCTTGCCCTTCATCACCGCCTCGACCTCGGCGGTGCGCACCATCGAGGTGTCGCCCGGCGTGGTCATCGCGAGCGCGCCGTGCGCGGCGCCGTATTCGACGGCCGCCTGCGGCCCCTTGCCCTCGAGGAACGCGTAGGCCACGCCCGAGGCGAAGCCGTCGCCGCCGCCGACGCGGTCGTAGATCTCGAGGTTCTCGCGCAGCATCGACGGGTAGAACTCGCCGCCCGCCCACAGGATGGCCGACCAGTCGTTGAAGGTCGCGGTCTTGGCGTTGCGCAGCGTGGTCGCCGCGACCTTGAAGTTCGGGAACTGCTGCGTGGCCGTGACGATCATCTTCTTGAAGTTCGCCGGGTCGATCGCCGAGATGTGCTCGTCGAGCCCCTCGACCTCGAAGCCCAGGCACGCGGTGAAATCCTCCTCGTTGCCGAGCATCACGTCGACGTGCTTCGCGATCTCGCGGTTGACCTTCTGCGCGGCCGGCTTGCCGCCCTGGCTCTTCCATAGCGACGCGCGGTAGTTGAGGTCATAGCTCACGATCGTGCCGTACTTGTGGGCGACCTCGACCGCCTCGATCACGGCCTCCGACGTGCCCTTGTCGAGCGCCGCGAAGATGCCGCCGGTGTGGAACCAGCGCACGCCCTCCTCGCCGAAGAGCTTCTCCCAGTTGAATTCGCCGGGCTTGATCTGCGATGCGGAGGAATGACCGCGGTCGGAGCAGCCGAGCGCCGCGCGGATGCCGAACCCCTTCTCGGTGAAGTTGAGCCCGACGCGCGTGTTGCGCCCGATGCCGTCGTGGTCGCGCCAGATCACGTGCGACATGTCGACCCCGCCCTGCATGATGAGGTCCTCGACCAGCCAGCCGAGGTCGTTCTGCGGCAGCGCGGTGACGACCGCGGCACGCTTGCCCCAGCACTTGCGCATCGCGCGCGCGACGTTGTACTCGCCGCCGCCTTCCCACACGGTGAACTGGCGCGCGTTGCGCACGCGGCCGAAGCCCGGGTCGAAGCGCAGCATCACCTCGCCGAACGCGACGCAGTCCCACTTCGTCTCGGCGGCGCTCTTGATCTTCAGGATGTTGTCGGTCATGGCGGTCACTTTCCGCGGATCTTGCGAATCGTCGCGATGCACGAGCGCACGTTGGCCTCGATGCCCGCGTAGTCCTGCTTGTCGAGCAGCGCCTTGGTGATGAGGTTGCTGCCCATGCCGACGCACGCGACGCCTGCCTTGAACCACGCGGTCAACGACGCCTCGTCGTTCTCCACACCGCCGGTGGGCATGATGCGCGTCCACGGGCACGGCCCCAGCATCGACTTCACGAAGTCCGGTCCGCCCACCGACGCGCCCGGGAAGATCTTGACGATCTCGACGCCCAGCTCCTCCGCGAAGCCGATCTCGCTCGCCGATCCGCAGCCCGGGCTGTACGGGATCTTGCGGCGGTTGCAGACCTTCGCGACGTCGGGATTGAGCAGCGGGCCGACGACGAATCGCGCGCCGTTGGCGATGTAGATGCCGGCGGTCGGCGCGTCGACGACCGAGCCCACGCCCATGATCACCGACGGATCGGCCTTGGCGAAGTGCCGCGTGACGTCGAGGAACACGCTCGACGCGAAGTCACCGCGGTTGGTGAACTCGATGCACTTGGCGCCGCCGTTGCTGCACGCCTGGATCACCTTCATGCAGACGTCGACGTCGGGGTGGTAGAAGACCGGGATCACGCCCTGGTCCATCATCGCGGTCAGCACCGCGAGGCGGTCTTTCGCAGCCATCGTGGCTCTCCTTTCGTGGGTTGGTTCGGGTGGGGTCGATCGCTGGCGGGCGCCGCACCGGGCGCCGCCGCGGGTTGGGATCAGGAAACGAGGAAGCCGCCGTCCACGGGCAGGATCGCGCCGGTGACGAAGCGCGCGGCGGGCGAGCACAGGAACACGATCGCGGCCGCGACGTCCTCGGGCTCGCCCCAGCGGCCCATCGGCGTGCGCGCGACGATCGGCGCGCTGCGCGCGGGATCGGTGTGCACCGGCGCGGTCAGCGGCGTGCGGATCCAGCCCGGCGCCACCGCGTTGACGCGCACGCCCTCGGGCGCGTACGACACCGCGAGCGACTTGGTGAGCTGCACGACGCCGCCCTTGCTCGCGGCGTAGCCCGGCGCGTGCGGCGCGCCGAAGAACGAGTACATCGACGCGAAGTTGACGATCGCGCCGCCGCCCTCGCGCAGCTTGGCGCGCGCGTGCGTGCAGGTGCGCATCGTGCCCGTCAGGTTGACGGCGATCGTCTCCGCGAACGCCGCGGGGTCGTGCTCCTGCCCGCGCTTGATGATGCCCGCGCAGTTGACGAGCACGTCGAGGCGCGGCAGGTCGCCGATCAGCGTGCGCACCGCGGCATCGTCGGTGACGTCCAGGACCACCGCGTCGCGCGCGGAGAAATCGGGAACGCTGCGCGCGGCGTCGGCCTCGGCGCGCGTCGCGCCGGTGACGGTGACCACCGCGCCCACTTGCGCAAGCGCGTGGCCGACGGCGGCGCCGATGCCGCTGGTGCCGCCGACGACCAGCGCCACCTTGCCGGCGAGCATGTCGGGACGATAGGTGTCGAGGATGTCAGCCATTGCGGCGGAACCAGTAATGCGTGCCGGAATCGACGTCGCCCATCAGCACGCCGGGATCCTGGCGCGCCAGGAACGAGCGCCGGCCATTGCCCCAGGAGATCATGCCGTCGGCGAACGAGCCCTGGCTCACGACGTCGCCCATTTCATTGCGCAGGTACGTGCGCCCGGCGCCGTCGACGACGAGCTGCACGATGTCGCCGGAATCCGGGTCGTAGGCCTGGAACGAGCCCACCGCCCACGAAGGTGGTCGCGCGGGTTGCGTCGCGACGGGCACCGGTGGTGGTGGCGGCGGAGGCGGCGCCGCGTTCGGCTGCGACGACGCGACCGCAGCGCCGAGTGCGAGCGCGCCGATGATGCCGGCCGCGATGGCCGCGCCATTGTTGCCGCCGTTGTTCGCATTGCCGCCGCCACCGCCGCCGCCGCGACCGTAGCGGAATTCGCCGCGGCAGCCGCGGTCGACCCAGATGCCGTTGTCGTCGAAGCCCCAGCCCCGTCCCTGCCGGCACAGGTTGCCGGTGGAGATCTCGCGCACCAGCGAGACGCGGCCGCGCGTGTCCGCATTGCAAAAGCGATAGCGGTAGCCGATGCTCTCGCAGACCAGGCGACCGTCGCTGCCCCAGTTGCTGCCGCCGCTGTCACGGCCGAAGCTGAACTGCGCGCGGCAGCCGCGATCGACCCAGATCCCGCTGTCGTCGAAGCCCCACCCGCGCCCCTGCCGGCACAGGTTGCCGGTGGAGATCTCGCGGACCATCTGCACCCGACCCTGCGTGCGTGCCGCGCAGAAGTTGTAGCGGTAGCCCTGGCTCTCGCAGGTCAGGAAGCCGGCCTGCGCCTGCGCCGCGGGTGCCGCCAACAGCGCCAACGCGAATGCCATCGGCAGCGCGCTCCATCCTCGTGTCATTCGGGCCTCCCTCCCGTCGTGCGCACGTCGTCCGGGCCTGCGATCAGCGGGGCGGCAGCGCCCGGATCGCGGCCGCGTACGCCTGCGCGACGTCACGCACCTTCTCCGGCGGCGTGCCCGGCTGGTACAGGTTGCTGCCGGTGCCGAATCCCGATGCGCCGGCGCGCCAGTACGGCTCGAGGTTGTCGGGCTTCATCCCGCCCACCGCGAACACCAGCGTGCCCGCCGGCAGCACCGCGCGCCACGCCTTGAGCGCCGCGGGCGGCAGCGACTCCGCCGGGAACATCTTGAGCCCGTCGGCGCCCGCGGCGAGCGCCGCGAACGCCTCGGTGGGCGTGGCGACGCCCGGCACGCACAGTAGGCCGAGCGCCTTCGCTTCGCGGATCACGGCCTCGTCGGCATGCGGCATCACGATCACGCGGCCGCCCGCCTCGCGCACGCGCGCCACGTCGGCCGCCGCGAGCACCGTGCCGGCGCCGACGAGGCATGACCCGCCCCAGCGCTGCGCGAGGATGCGGATCGACTCGAACGCGCGCGGCGAGTTGAGCGGCACCTCCAGCACGCGGAAGCCGCCATCGACGAGCGCGCCACCGACGCCTTCGATCTCCTCCGGCGTGATGCCGCGCAGGACCGCGATCAGCGGCAGCGGCGACAGGTAGGGAACGAGCGGATTCATGCGGTTCGAATGCGTCGACGACAGGACCTACGGCGTGGCGACGTGCGGCTCCGGCACGAGCCCGGCGCGGACCGCGATGCGCCACAGCCCGAAGGCGGCGGCGTGCGGATGCGCACGCTCGATGGCGACGTCGGCCTGCTCCATCGCGAGTGCGTAGCGCGCGACGAGCGCGTCCTCGCCGATCAGCCGCACGCGCGCGCCGTCGTAGCCGTGGCGCTGCGCCCAGGTGCGCGCGTTGCGGATCTCGCGCCCGATCATGAGGCCCGAAAGCCAGTCGGCGATCTCCGCCGGCGGCAGCTCGCCCATCAGCGCGAGCGTGCGCGCGCCGAACGCGTCGTGCGCGAGGTTGCCGGCGCCGAGCCCGCGCGCGACGCCCTTGAGGAAGCCGGGACCGATGGCGGTCGCGTCCGCGGGCGGCCCCTCGACCAGCCGGCCGAGGATGCTGTGCGCGAGCAGCAGTTGCCACATCTCGCCGGTCATGAACGTCATGAAGTCCACGAGGCGCCCCGACTCCACGCACGCCCACTTGCTGTGCGTGCCGGGCATCGCGAGCAGCACGCGCGCCTCGCGCTCGTCGACGCCGCCGACGATCTGCGTCTCCTCGCCGCGCATCACGTCCGGCACGCCGTAGGCGTCGCGGGTGCGCGCGCCGGGCACCACCGCGAGCGCGTTGGCCGGGGCGTGCACGATGCCGTCCGCGAGGTCGGACAGGCGCGCGGGGCACTCGACGTACGGCGCCTCGACCCAGCCCTGGCGGCTGCCGATCATGCCGCAGGCGAGGCGCGGCGCGAGCCCGTCGCCCCAGCCGGCCAGCAGCGACGCGAGCGCTTCCGCGAAGCGGCCGCCTTCCACCCGCTGGATGCCGAGCGGCAGCGCGTGCGTGGCGAGCACCTGGCCGCGCGCGTCCATCCGGTACGCGCGGGCGGAGCTCGTGCCCCAGTCGACTGCAATGAGCGCGGCAGCGGTCACCGGAAGTCCCACCGTGAGCCGTGCCGCGCGGCGGCGCCCTGCCGTTTCATGCGCCGGGAGCCTCCTGCCAGCGCGCGGCGGCCTCGTCGTCGCTCGTGCGCGCGTCGACCCAGCGCGTGCCCGACGGCGTGTGCTCCTTCTTCCAGAACGGGGCGCGCGTCTTGAGGTAATCCATGATGAAGCGGCAGGCGTCGAAGGCGTCGCCGCGATGGCCGCTCGTCACCGCGACCAGCACGATCTGGTCGGCCGGGCGCAATTCACCCACGCGATGGATGACGAGCGCATCGATGATGTCGAAGCGTGTGCGCGCCTCGGCGACGATCGCCTCCAGCGCCTTCTCCGTCATGCCGGGATAGTGCTCGAGCGTCATGGTGGCGACGGTCGCGTCGTCGTTCACGTCGCGCACGGTGCCGATGAACGATGCGACGGCGCCGACCCGCGGGTCGTGCCCGCGCAGCGCGGCGATCTCGCGCCCCGCGTCGAAGTCGGCCGCCTGCACGCGGACGGTCACGTCGCTAGCCGCCCGTCACCGGCGGCAGGAGCGCGACCTCGTCGCCGTCGCTCACCGCCGCCGCGTCCGTCACGAGGTCGTGGTTCACCGCCACGCGCACGGCGCGCCCCGGTGCCAGCTCCTGCGCCCAGGCACCGCCGCGCGCGCGCAGCAGCGCGAGCACCGCGCCCGCCGTCGCGTCGGCGCCCGCGACCGGCAACGTCTCGCCGGCCGTGCCGAATGCCTCCCGCAACCGCGCGAGGTAGACGAGGCGCAGCGTGATCGTGGCGGCGGCAGGGGAAGCGGAATCGGGCATTGCGGGATCGAACAACGAAAACGCCGGCAGCGGAAGGCCGGCGTCTCGATTATAGGCCGGGTTGACCGGCGCTTTCATGCGGAGGATCAGAAGCGGAACTGCACCCCGAGCTGGACCTGGTCGTTCTCGGGCAGCAACGCGCCGACGGGCGTTTCCCCCGGCAGGCGCGAGAACCGCGCGTACTCGAGCCGGAGGCCGAGCGCGGAGGACATGTCGTAGCGGACGCCGAGGCCGTAGTTCATGCCGTCGCGGCCGGGCCGGCGCACGTCGGTGAGGAACCCGGGCGCATACGCCGCCGCGGACTCGCTCTGCATGTAGCCCAGCCGACCGTACAGCGAGAGGCTCTTGCGGAATTCCCACGACGTGTAGACGTCGACGTTCCACGCCTTGGACGCCTCGCCGTCGCTGACCAGCGCGAGCCCTACCCCGCGCCGCGCGCCCGGCATGACCGGCTGCAGCGAGAAGCGGTCGCTGGTGGCGATGGCGGCCTCGACCGCGAGGTCGTTGGCGAAGCGGTAGCCGCCGTAGGCGAGCGCGCGCGAGCCGGCGTCGTCGGCCGTCGGCGGCGCGAAGCGTGCCCATACGGAGCGCAGGTGGCCGAGCGATATCCCGTCGCCGTCCTGGCCCGCGTTGCGCATCGAGATGCCGCCGTAGAAGCCGCCGGCGTCGACCGCCGGGACCTCGGCCGCGCGCACGCCGCCGGCCAGCGTGGCCAGCAGCAGGGCGGTGACGGCAAGTCGTTGTTTCGGAGACATTTCGTGATTATGTACAGCGGCCGGAGAAGGTGGCCGCAACCGCTGTTTTGGTCCGTCCCACAGCCGGTAAGTTCAACGTACTCCGGCCATCAGGTGACGTCAATCGGCGACAGGCCAATCCGCTGCATTGTGGAGTACGAACGTTGCGATTTCGTCTACGGCGGACAGCGCGAACACGGGCAGCGGACAGTCCGGCAGCGCGCCGTGCACGTCCGTCGCGACCGCCACGATGTGCGGGTCGTCGCCGTGCAGCACCGGCTTGCCCACCGCCGGCCGCCAGATCTCGAGCTTCGGGATCGGATGGGTCTTGTAGCCCTCGACCAGCACGAGGCTGCACGGCGCGAGGCGCGCGACCGCCTGCGCGAGGGACAGCTCCTCCTCGTCGCGGAGCTCGTGCATGACCGCGTAGCGGCGCGCCGAGCTCACGAGCACCTCGGTGCAGCCGGCCATCCGGTGCCGCCACGAGTCCTTGCCCGGCTGGTCGACGTCGAAGCCGTGATGCGCGTGCTTGATGAGCGACACGCGGCCGGCGCGCGCGGTGAGCCGCGGGATGAGCTGCTCGATGAGCGTCGTCTTGCCGCTGCCCGACCACCCGGCGAATCCGAAGATCCTCACGCGGCCCTCCGCGCGGCGTCCGCGGCCAGGCCGCGGTGGACGATCGCCCCGTCGCGCACCATGACGCCGGCCGCGAGGCCCCGGTCCGCGCCGAGGGCCGGCCCGAGGCCGCGCCCGGCCAGCGCGAGCACCTGCGGCAGCGTGGCGGCGGTCAGCGCCAGCGTCGCCGTGCGCGCGACGAGCGACGGCATGTTCGGCACGGCGTAGTGCACGACGCCGTGCTCGACGTACGTCGGCGCCGAGAGCTTGGTCATGCGCGAGGTGGCGGCGATGCCGCCCTGGTCGATCCCGACGTCGACGATGGCCGATCCGGGTCGCATCGCGCGGACCAGGTCGTGGGACAGGAGCTTGGGCGACAGCGAGCCCGGCTCGAGCACGCCACCGATCACGAGGTCGGCGCCAGCCACCGCGTCGGCAAAGCGCGCGTCGTGGCCCGCGGCGAGCGGATGGCATTCGATCGCGTGCCCTTCCCGCGCGAGCGCGGCCGCAAGCGCCTGCCGGCGCGCGTCACCGCGGGAGAACACGGTGACCCGCGCGCCGAGGCGGGCGGCGATTCGGGCGGCCTCGCTCCCGACGTTGCCGGCCCCGACGATCACCACGCGCGCGCCGGGCACGTCGTCGACGCCGGTCAGCAGCACGCCCGCGCCGCCGCGGTCGGTGCCGAGCGCGGCCGCGCCTTCCAGCGGCGCGAGGCGCCCGGCGATGCGCGACATGGGCGCAAGCAGTGGCGTGCCGCCGTCGCGGTCGCGCACGGTCTCGTAGCCGATCGCGCAGACGCGCGCGGCCAGCACGGCCGCGAGGAGCGCGGGATCGCGGTTGATCTGCGCGAAGCCGAACACGATGCTGCCCGGCCGCAGCAGCGGGTACTCGGCCGGCTGGATCTCCTTCACCTTCACCACGAGGTCGCAGGCCCACACGTCGGCCGCGTCGGCGACCACCGTGGCACCGGCCGCGACGTAGTCGGCATCGGCGAACCCGACGGCCGCGCCCGCCCCGGCACCGACCCGCACGCGATGGCCGTCGGCGACGAGAATGCGCACGCCGTCCGGCGTCGCGCCGACGCGCCGCTCGCCGTCCTTGGTCTCGCGGGGAATGCCGACGATCATGGAGTGCCGAACGCCGCGAGGGTGACCGTCACGAAGCCGAGCACAAGATTGAGCGCCACCAGCCGCCGCACCACGGTCATCGCGGCGCCGCCCGCCGGCCAGTCGCCGGCCGCCACCGCCGCACGCAGCCGGCGCAGCGGGACGGCGACGATGTAGGCGTAGACGATCGTCATCACGACGCCCACGACCACCATCGCCTGCACGGCGCTCCCGGCGGCGCCCATGCCGCCCGCGCCGCGCATCATGAAGCCGCCGCTCGCCAGGATGGCGACCACGGCCACGCCGACCCATGCGACAAAGCGCGTGAGCGTCGCGGACAGGAGCGGCAGGCGCTGGGGCGGCGGCAGCGCAGCCGCGGCGGGACGCAGCGCCATGTGCGCGAAGAACATGCCGCCGACCCAGACGATGACGCCCAGGAGATGCAGCCAGCGGGCGATCTGCATGACGTGCGGTGAATGGCCAGGGAAGCAAAGCCGGGGATTGTAGCGCGCGACCGCGGCGCCGCAGGTTGCGCCGGCATTGCCCCGCGCCGCGGCCGCAGCCTATAGTAGGGAAAGGCCGGTGCCGTCCCCACCTTCGTCCCTGCCATGCCGCAACCGCCCGCTGCCTCGCTGCCCGCCGCCGCGCCGCCGTCGCGCGACGTCGAGGGCACCATCGAGCGCGTCATCACCGACGTGCCGCCGCCGCGCACGCACGCGGTCGACGATCCCGACCGGCAGGCGGCGATCATCGCGAAGGAGGCGGCGCGCAAGACGGCCGTGCTGTCCGGCTCCCTGGCGCTGCCGCCGGGCCCGTTCGGGATGCTCACGGTGCTGCCGGACCTCTACCTCATCTGGAAGACGCAGCGACAGATGGTGGCCGACATCTTCGCGCTGTACGGCCGCACCGCGGAGCTCTCGCGCACGCACATGCTGTATTGCCTGTTCCGGCACGCGGCGAGCCAGGTGCTGCGCGACGTCGCGGTGCGCACGGGCCAGCGAATCGTCGTGCAGCAGCTCTCGGGCGGTGCGCTGCGCACCGCCATCACCAAGGTGGGGCTGACGGTCAGCAAGCGCGTTGCGGGCCAGGCCGCGAGCCGCTGGGTGCCGATCGCGGGCGCGGCGGCGGTCGGCGCATACGCGTACTGGGACACGCTGCAGGTCGCGCGCACCGCGCAACGGCTGCTCGCGGATCCGGCGCTCGACGCCGCGCCGCCGGGTTCGTAACCATGTGCGGGCGCTACGAGCTCCACACGCATCCGGCGGCGCTGGCGCTGGCCTTCGGGCTGCCGATCCCACCGACGATCAAGCCGCGCTACAACATCGCGCCGATGCAGGACGTGCCGGTGATCCGCACGTCGAGCCACGGCGGGCGCGAGCTCACGCTGGTGCGCTGGGGGCTGGTGCCACGCTGGGCGAAGGACCCGTCGATCGGCTCGCGGATGATCAACGCGCGTGCCGAGACGCTGGCCGAGAAGCCGTCGTTCCGCACGGCGCTGCGCAAGCACCGCTGCCTCATCCCGGCGAACGGCTTCTACGAGTGGAAAGTGGGCGCGGGCGGCGCCAAGCAGCCGCTGCACATCGGCATGAAGGACGGCGCGCCGTTCGCGTTCGCCGGGCTCACCGAGCGCTGGCTCGCGGCCGACGGCGAGGTGCTCGACACCTGCACGATCATCACGACGCAGGCGAACGCGCTGCTCTCGCCGCTGCACGACCGCATGCCCGCCATCGTCGCGCCGGCCGACTACGAGCGCTGGCTCGACGTCACGCTGCCCGACGTCGCGGACGTCCTCGCGCCGTACCCCGCGCAGCTCATGGAGTATTACCCGGTGTCGACGCGCGTGAACGCCGTGCGCCACGACGACGCGGGGCTCATCGAGCGCATCGCGGAGGCCGCCGAGCCTTGCGCCGAGACGGTAGCGGACGATGCGGGGACCGCGAAGGACGAGCCTGCGGAAGTGCCGCCTGCACAGTCCGAGCTTTTCTAACGAGAATTCTTTTACAAAGAGACGCAGAGACGCCGAGAAAAGCGATTTTCTCGGCGTCTCTGCGTCTCTTTGTGAACGCCCTTTCTCAAGACAGCGCCCGCTCGCTCAATCCACCTTCGCCCCGGCCGCGATCCACGCGCCGAGCGTCGCGCGCTCGTCGTCGGTCATGCCGGTGAGGTTGCCGAGCGGCATCGCGCGCGTGCTCACCGATTGCTCGCCGATTCGCTGCGCATTCGCGACGATCGCCGCGCGCGTGTCGAGCGCGAGCCCCTTGGGCGGCTCGTTGAAGCCGGGCTGCGCGGGCTTCGCCGCGTGGCAGGGCACGCAGCGCGCGGTGACGATGCGCTCGACGTCGGCGATCGAATGCGCGGTGGCCGGTCGCGGCGCTGGCGCGATGGCGAACGCCAGCGCGACGGTCGCGATGCCGGCCGTCACGGGAATGGCCCACACCGTGCGGCCGACGTGGCGCAGGTTGAAGAAGTGCCGCACGTACGCGGTGATGAGCGCTATCGCGACCAGCACGAGCCACGCGTGCCGGTGACCATAGGTCAGCGGGTAGTGGTTGCTGATCATGAGGAACAGCACCGGCAGCGTGAGGTAGTTGTTGTGCACCGAGCGCTGCTTGCCGCGCTGGCCGTACACCGGGTCCGGCGCCACGCCCTGCTCTTTCGCGGCGACGAGCTTGCGCTGCGCCGGCATGATCACGAAGAACACGTTCCACGCCATGAGGGTGCCCATCATCGCGCCCACCTGGATGAACAGCGCGCGTCCCGCGAAGAGGTGCGACAGCGCGTAGCTCACGAGCGTGAAGAACACGACCATCGCGACCGCGAGCGCCTTCTCGCGATGGAGGCCGAGGCGCTTGCAGAGCTGGTCGTAGAAGAGCCAGCCGCCGACGAGGAACGCGAGCGAGATCGCGATCGCCTGCCACGGCACGAGGTCGGCGACGCTGCGATCGACGAGGTAGAGCCCGGCGTGCGCGTAATACAGCAGCACGAGCAGTGCGAAGCCGGACATCCACGTCCAGTACGCCTCCCACTTGAACCAGTGCAGCGGCGACGGCAGCACCGCGGGCGCGACCTTGTACTTCTGCACGTGGTAGAAGCCGCCGCCGTGCACGGCCCACAGCTCGCCGCCCACGCCGGCATCGGCGTCCGCCTGCGCCTTCGGCGGCAGCAGGCTCAAGTCGAGGAACACGAAGTAGAACGACGCGCCGATCCACGCGATGCCGGTGACGAGATGCACCCAGCGGACGACGAGCTGCGCCCAGTCGAGCGCGTAGGCTTCCATCGCTAGGAGCCGCGATAGGTCGACCAGCTCCACGGCGAGACGAGGAGCGGCACGTGGTAGTGCGCGCTGCCGTCGGCGACGCCGAAGTCGATCGCCACCTCGTCGACGAACGGTGGATCGGGCAACGCGACGCCTGCACGCGCGAAATATTCGCCGGCCGCGAACACGAGCCGGTAGCGGCCCGTCGTGAACGCGGCGCCTTCGAGCAGCGGCGCGTCGCAGCGGCCATCGCCGTTGGTCACCGCGTCGGCGACGAGCGCATAGCGCTCGCCGAGATTGCGGTGGAGCGTCACGCGAATGCCCGCGCCGGGGCAGCCGCGTGCGGTGTCGAGCACGTGCGTCGTGAGGCGTCCCATCCCTTGCACTCCGGTGGCCGGCGCAGCGCGCAGCGCGCGCGCCGGCTCTTGTATAGTGGCAGGCCATTGTATGCGCAACGCCGTGCGCGCCGCCGCATCCTTCCATGCCCCATCCGCCTTTCGAGCCCGGGTATCCGCGCGACCTCGCGGGCTACGGCCCGCGGCCGCCGCATCCGCGCTGGCCCGGCGGCGCGCGCATCGCCGTGCAGTTCGTGCTGAACTACGAGGAAGGCGGCGAGAACAGCGTGCTGCACGGCGACGCCGCGTCCGAGACGTTCCTCTCCGAGATCGTCGGCGCGCAGGCGTTCGCGGCGCGCCACCTGTCGATGGAGTCGCTCTACGAGTACGGCGCGCGTGCGGGCCTGTGGCGGATCCTGCGGCTCTTTCGCGAGCGGCGCCTGCCGCTCACCGTGTTCGGCGTGGGCATGGCCCTGCTGCGCAATCCCGCCGCCGTCGAGGCGTTCCTGGCGGACGGGCACGAGATCGCGAGCCACGGCTGGCGCTGGATCACCTACCAGCACGTCGACGAGGCGACCGAGCGCGAGCACATGGCGCTCGCGGTGGACGCCATCCGCACGCTGACCGGCGCGCCGCCGGCGGGCTGGTACACGGGACGCGATAGCCCGAACACCTTGCGCCTCGTCGCCGAGCACGGCGGCTTCACGTACAGCGCGGACAGCTACGCCGACGACGTGCCGTATTACGCACGGGTCGAGACGCGCGACGGCACGCGTCCATTGCTGATCGTGCCCTACACGCTCGACGCGAACGACATGCGCTTCGCCACACCCCAGGGCTTCAACACCGGCGAGCAGTTCTTCGCGTACCTGCGCGACAGCTTCGACGTGCTCTACGCGGAAGGCGATCCCGCGGGGCTCGACGCGCCGAAGATGATGTCGATCGGCCTGCACTGCCGGCTCGCCGGCCGCCCGGGACGCGCCGCCGCGCTCGCGCGCTTCCTCGACTACGTCGCGGGGCACCCGGGCGTGTGGATCGCGCGGCGCATCGACATCGCGCGGCACTGGCTCGCGGTGCATCCGTGCGTCGCGGCGGGCGCATGACGCTCGCGGAGGTCAACGCGCTGGACGAGGCGGCGTTCGTGCGCTTGCTGGGCGGCATCTACGAGCATTCGCCGTGGGTGGCGCAGCGCGCGCATGCGCAGCGGCCGTTCGCGAGCGTGGCCGCGCTGCACGCGGCGATGAACGACGTCGTCGCGCGCGCCTCGGAGGCGGAGCAGCTCGCGCTCCTGCGCGCGCATCCCGAGCTCGCGGGCAAGGCGGCGGTGCGCGGCGAGCTCACCGCCGACTCCACGCAGGAGCAGCGCGGCGCCGGGCTCACGGCATGCTCGCCCGCGGAGTACGAAGCGCTGACGACACTCAACCGCCGCTACGTCGCGAAGTTCGGGTTTCCGTTCATCCTCGCGGTCAAGGGCTATGACCGCGCAGGCGTGATCGCCGAGTTCGCGCGCCGCGTCGAGCACGATCGCGCGAGCGAGATGGCCGAGTGCCTGGCGCAGGTGGAGAGGATCGCGGGGTTTCGTCTCGCGGCGCTGGTCGGCGACTGAGGCGCTTGCGAGCGGCGGAACGCGGGCGCTGAGTGCCTGCGGCGAACGGACGCGTCTTGCGGCGATCCGGCCCCCTCACCCCAACCCTCTCCCCCTTCGGGGGCGAGGGAGCTTCTGGGGCGCTGCGCGTTCACGCCATCGCTTCATCGAAGACCTCCCTCGCCCCCGAAGGGGGAGAGGGCTGGGGTGAGGGGCGAATCTCGCCGATGCACAGCCCAACGGTGATGCGCAAGACGCATCAATCTTTGCAAAACCAACACTTCCGTTGCATTGCCGCGGGGACTAAACTCGATGTGTCGAAGGTGCCCGAGAGACACACATGTTCCCGATCCGCATTGGCGCGCCCCTCCTCCTCGCGTTCCTGACCCTGTCTACCGCGCTTGCCCAGCCCGCCGCAGGCAGCGCGAACCTCGCCGACTTCCACGGCGCGAAGGCCGCGCTCGCGTGCACGGCGTGCCATCCCGGCGGCGACCCGTCGGCGCTGGTGCCCGAAGCGGCGCTCGCCGCGGTCAACCGCCAGTGCCAGGCGTGCCACGGCGACAGCGCGCAGGTGGCGAAGGCGACGCAGGCGAAGCTCGCCGATCCGAACATCAACCCGCACGCCTCGCACCTGGTCGCGGTCGACTGCACCGTGTGCCACGCGGGTCACACGAGCGGCCGCGAGTCGTATTGCCTCCAGTGCCACGCCTTCACCATGCCGATGCCCAGGCTCTCGGGCGTCGGCGCCAAGTAGGAGCCATCATGGAACGCCGCTCATTCCTGGTCCTCGGATCCATCGCGCTGCTCGCGCCCCGACCCGTCCTCGCCAAGCGCCCCGACGAAGCGTGCGACGTCGTCGTCATTGGCGCGGGGGGCGCCGGCCTGTCCGCGGCGATCGTCGCGGCGGACAAGGGCGCGCGCGTGGTCGTCCTCGAGAAGATGCCGATCATCGGCGGCAACACCGAGCTCGCGGCGGGCGGCATGAACGCCGCCGGGACGAGCGTCCAGGCGCAGAAGGGCATCAAGGACGACTGGAAGGCGATGTTCGACGACACGATGAAGGGCGGCGGCAACCGCAACCAGGTGGAGCTCGTCGAGGTGATGACCAAGGGCTCGGCCGACGCGGTGGCGTGGCTCACGAGCCTCGGCGCGCAGCTGCCGGGTCTCGTGCGCAGCGGCGGCGCCCGCGTCGACCGGACCCTGCAGCCGGTCGGCGGGCCGACCTTCGGGCCGTACATCACGCGCGTCCTGTATGACAACGCGGTGAAGCGTGGATGCTCGATCCGCACCAACTCGCGGGTCGTCGAGATCCTCGTCCGGCCGAACGGCGAGGTGCGCGGCGTGGTGGTGATGGATCGCCGGGGCGACCTCTATGCACTCGACGCGCGCGCCGTGGTGCTGGCCTCCGGCGGCTACGGCAGCAGCCCGGAGCGCGTCGCGAAGTACCGTCCGGACCTCGCGTCGTTCACCAGCACCGGGCAGCCGGGGACCACCGGCGACGCGCTCGACCTCGTGCAGAAGATCGGGGGCGAGACCTTCGATCTCGACCAGATCCAGATCCATCCGACGCAGGCGGTGGGCGCGAAGACGCTCGTGAGCGAAACGGTGCGCGGCGCGGGCTCGATCCTCGTCAACCGCGAAGGCAAGCGCTTCGTCAACGAGGTCACGACCCGCGACAAGGCGTCGGCGGCGGTCTTGAAGCAGACGGGCAAGAGCGCGTACGTCGTGTTCGACGAAGGCATCAAGGGATCGATGGGGATGATGGAAGGCTACTTCCACCTGCACCTCGTGCGGTCGGCGGCCACGCTCCCCGGGCTGGCGAAGGAGCTCGGCATCGACCCGAATGCGCTGGTCCAGACCGTCGACAACTACAACCGTTACCAGGCCGCGAAGCACGACCCCGACTTCGATCGCGACGACATGCCGAAGCCCATCAAGACCGGCCCGTTCTACGCGATCGAGATCAAGCCCGGCATCCACTTCACCATGGGCGGCGTGCGCATCAACGCGAAGACCGAGGTGCTGACGCCGGACCGGCGGCCGATCCCCGGGCTGTACGCGGCGGGCGAGGTCACGGGCGGCGTGCACGGCGGCAACCGGCTGGGCGGCAACGCCATGACCGCGCTGTTCACCTTCGGGCCGATCGCCGGCCGCGAGGCCGCGGGCCGCGCGCTGGGCTGACCGCGGCAACGGTGCTAGCCTTCGCGGCGTGCGCTTCGAGCTCGCGGACCTGAGGGCCTTCGTCGCGGTCGCGGAGCTCGCGAGCTTCCGCGCCGCGGCCAATGCCATTCACCTGTCGCAGCCGGCGCTGAGCCGCCGCATCGACAAGCTCGAGCGCGCGCTGGGGTGCCGGCTGTTCGACCGGTCGACGCACCACGTCGCGCTCACGGTCGTCGGACAGCAGTTCGAGCGCTCGGCGCGGCAGCTGCTCGACGAGCTCGAGGTCGCCGTCCTCGCCCTGCCCGACGAGCGCGGACGATCGGATCTCGCGGAAGTCCGGATCGCGTGTGTCCGCTCCGCATTCCCGACCTTCATGGCGCCCGCGCTCATCGAATGCCGGCGTCGCTTCCCCGAGGTTCGCGTGCGCGCGCTCGACACCGGCGCCAACGAAGTCGTGCAGGCAGTCCTACATGGCCAGGCGGATTTCGGATTGAGCTTCGTCGGCAAGCAGGCGCCCGACATCGATTTCACGCCGATCTTCAACGACGAATACCTCGCGATCTGCCCGCCCGCGCATCCCCTCGCGCGCAAGCGGCAACTCGCGTGGCGCGAGCTCCTGGGCGACGACTACCTGGCGCTGACCCGCGACAACGGCAGCCGGCTGCTGCAGGACATCGCGCTCGCGCACGCCGGCCTGCACGCGAGCCCGGCGTACGAGGTGCGCCACATCAGCACGCTGATTGCGCTCGTGGAAGCCGGCCTCGGCGTGGCGGCGCTGCCGCGCCTCGCGCTGCCGCAAAGCGGCCGTGCGCTGCGCTCGGTTGCACTGGTCGACCCGGTGATCAGGCGCGAATTCGGGCTCCTGCGACGGCGCGCCGTGCGCCTCAAGCCGGCACCGGCAGCGCTGTTCGAGTTCTTCGCGAAGCGGGTGCCTGCCACGCTGCGTGGTCGCCGGCGCCGGCCGGCTTGAACCGGCCGGCGGACCGCTTCGCAAGTCGCGTGACGACGCGCGAGGCGGGCGCGCCTACTGGATCACGTCGTCGGCGCGCAGGAGCAGCGGCTGCGGGATGGCGATCCCGAGCGCGCGCGCGGTGGCGAGGTTGAGCGCCAGCTGGAACGTCGTCGGCTGCTCCATCGGGATGTTGCGCACGGGCGTTCCGCGCAACACCATCGCCACGATCTCCGCACCGCGGCGCCACAGCGCGGGAAAGCTGAAGCCGTAGGACATGAGGCCGCCGGCCTCCACCCACGCCGAATGGTGGAACACGCTCGGCAGGCGCGCTTTCCGGGCGCCCTCGACGATCGTGCGGCGTGCCGGCACCCACAGGGTCGATCCGAGCACGAACAGCGCGTCGCACTTCGCCGCGACGGCGTTGGCGAAGCCGGCGTCGTAGTCCAACGACGACGCCTTGAAGTCGACGACGTGGAGATTGAGCTTCATCCGCCGCGCGGCGTCCTGCGTCACCGCGAGCTGCTCGCCGGTCTCGCGGTTGGCGAACACCGCCACCTTGCCGACCTGCGGCAGCATCTCGCGCATGAGCTCCAGGCGCTTGGCGGGCATCGTCGACTGCATCGCCGTGACGCCGGTGATGCGCCCGCCCGGCTTCGCGAGACTCGCCACTTCGCCGCTGGTCACGGGGTCAAAATCGACCGCCACGGTGATGATCGGCGTCGACGTCGCGGCGCTGGCCGCCGTCAAAGCCGCGATGGTGGACGCGGTGCCGCCGGTGAAGAACGCGTCGCAGCGCAACGCCACGAGCTCGGCGGCAAGTGCCGGCATCCGGTCGATGCGGTTCTCGGCGATGCGCCGCTCGATGACGAGGTTGCGGCCTTCGACGAGGCCGAGCTCGTCCAGCCGCCGGAAGAACTCGATCCAGTGCTTGTCCTGCAGGCCGGCCGAATTGGTCGCCAGCACGCCGAGGCGGTAGATGCGCGAATCCTGCGCGAGCGCATGCCGCGGCGCGAGCATCGCCGCCCCCAGCGCCAGTGCCAACCTGCGACGATTCAACGCCCCGGCCTCCCGCTTCGTTCGGTCCGCGATTCTAACCGGCGCCGGCGCGCCGCGCGCTACGCGAGTCCTGCCACCGCTCGTTGCGCCGGCGCGGCGGCGCGCGCCACTGCCCGCCGCCGCAACAGCAGGTAGACCGCCGGGATCACCAGCATCGACAGCAGCGGCGCGGTGATCATCCCGCCCACCATCGGCGCGGCGATGCGCTGCATCACCTCGCTGCCCGTCCCATGCGTGACCATGATCGGCAGCAGGCCCGCGAAGATCACCGCGACGGTCATCGCCTTCGGGCGCACGCGCAGCACCGCGCCTTCGCGGATCGCGTCGAGGAGGTCGGCCTCGCTGGTGCGTCCCTGCGCGACGCGCTCGTCCCACGCGTGCTTGAGATACAGCAGCATGATGACGCCGAACTCCGCTGCCACCCCCGCGAGCGCGATGAAGCCCACCCCGCTCGCCACCGACACGTTGTGCCCCAGCAGCCACAGCAGCCACACGCCACCGACCAGCGCGAACGGCAGCGCCAGCATGATGAGCAGCGCCTCGTCGAAGCGCTGGAACGTCACGAACAGCAGCACGAACACGATCAGCAGCGTGAACGGCACGACGTATGCGAGCCGCGCCGACGCGCGCTCGAGGTACTCGAACTGCCCCGACCACGCGATCGAGTAGCCCGGCGGCAGCTTGACCTTCGCGACCACCTCGCGCTGCATCTCGTGCACCGCGCTGCGCAGGTCGCGGCCGTGCAGGTCGACGTACACCCAGCCGGACAGGCGCGCGTTCTCGGATTTGAGCATCGGCGCGCCGTCGCTGATCTTCACCTCGGCGACGTCGGCGAGGCGGATCTGCGCGCCGCGCTCGGTCTGGATCGGCAGCTGGCGCAGCTTCTCGACGGAGTCGCGGTACTCGCGCGGATAACGCACGTTGATCGGGAAGCGGCGCAGGCCCTCGACCGTCTCGCCGATGTTGTCGCCGCCGATGGCGGAGGCCACCACCTCCTGCACGTCCATCACGTTGAGACCGAAACGCGCCGCGCGGTCGCGGTCGATCTTCACGTCGAGGTAGCGCCCGCCGGTCAAACGCTCCGCGAGCGCGGAGGTGACGCCGGGCACGGGCTTCACCACGCGCTCGATCTCGCCCGTGATGCGGTCAATCTCGGCGAGGTCGGGACCCGCGACCTTCACACCGACGGGACTCTTGATGCCGGTCGCGAGCATGTCGATGCGGTTGCGGATCGGCGGCACCCAGATATTCGACAGCCCGGGCACCTGCACCACGCGGTCGAGCTCGGCCACGAGCTTGTCGGGCGTCATGCCGGGCCGCCATTGATCGCGCGGCTTGAACTGGATCGTGGTCTCGAACATCTCGAGCGGCGCGGGATCGGTCGCGGTCTCCGCGCGGCCGGCCTTGCCGAACACGCTCGCGACTTCCGGCACGCTCTTGATCATCGCGTCCGTCTGCTGCAGCAGCTCGGCCGCCTTGCCCGTCGCGATCGAGGGCAGCGCCGACGGCATGTAGAGAAGGTCGCCCTCGTCGAGCGGCGGCAGGAACTCGCCGCCGAGCTGCCGCGCGGGGATCACCGTCAGCGCGGCGAGCACCAGCGCCGCCACCACCGTCGTCTTCGGGAAGCGCAGCACGCCTTCGAGCAGCGGACGGTAGATCGCGATCAGCACGCGGTTGAGCGGGTTCGTGTGCTCGTCCGGGATGCGGCCGCGGATGAGGTAGCCCATCAGCACCGGGATCAGCGTGATCGCGAGGCCGGCCGATGCCGCCATCGCGTACGTCTTGGTGAACGCGAGCGGCGAGAACAGGCGGCCTTCCTGCGCCTCCAGCATGAACACCGGCACGAACGACAGCGTGATGATGAGCAGGCAGAAGAAGAGCGCGGGGCCGACCTCGGCCGCCGCCTCGCCGATGACGCGCCACTGGTCCTCGCCCTGCGGCATCGCGCCGTCGTGCGCGTGGCGCCAGCGCTCGAGGTGCTTGTGCGCGTTCTCGATCATCACCACCGCGCCGTCGACCATCGCGCCGATCGCGATGGCGATGCCGCCGAGCGACATGATGTTGGCGGCGACCCCCTGGTAGTGCATGACGACGAACGCCATCAGCACGCCGAGCGGCAGCGACACGATCGCCACCAGCGACGAGCGCAGGTGGAACAGGAACACGAGGCACACGAGCGCAACGACCACGAATTCCTCGACCAGCTTCCAGCCCAGGTTCGTCACGGCGGCGCGGATGAGGTTCGAGCGGTCGTACACCTCGACGATCTGCACGCCTTCGGGCAAGCCGGCCTTCAGCGTCGCGAGCTTCGCCTTCACGGCGTCGATCGTCTCCAGCGCGTTCTTGCCGGAGCGCATCACGATGATGCCGCCGACGACCTCGCCTTCGCCGTCGAGCTCCGCGATGCCGCGCCGCGTCTCCGGACCGATCTGGATGCGCGCGACGTCCGCGAGACGCACCGGTACGCCCGCCTCGCTCGTGAACACGGGGATCTTGCGGAAGTCGTCGAGCGAGGTGAGGTAGCCGGACGCGCGGACCATGTACTCCGCCTCGCCGAGCTCGATCACCGAGCCGCCGGTCTCCTGGTTCGCGCGGCGCACCGCCTCGATGACCTTGCCGTGCGGGATGCGATAGGTGCGCAGGCGATCCGGGTCGAGCACGACCTGGTACTGGCGCACCATGCCACCGACGGTCGCGACCTCGGCGACGTTGGCGACCGACTTCAATTCGTACTTGAGGAACCAGTCCTGCAGCGCTCGCAGCTCCGCGAGATCGTGCCTGCCGCTGGTGTCGGTCAGCACGTATTCGTAGATCCAGCCCACGCCCGTCGCGTCGGGGCCGAGCGCCGGCTTCGCTTCCGCGGGCAGGCGGCCCTGCACCTGGTTGAGGTACTCGAGCACGCGCGAGCGTGCCCAATACGGATCGGTGCCGTCCTCGAACAGCACGTACACGAACGAGTCGCCGAAGAACGAGTAGCCGCGCACGTTCTTCGCGCCTGGCACCGACATCATCGTGGTGGTGAGCGGGTACGTGACCTGGTTCTCGACGATCTGCGGCGCCTGGCCTGGGAACGTGGTGCGGATGATCACCTGCACGTCGGACAGATCCGGCAGCGCGTCGAGCGGCGCGCGGCTCACGGCCCACACGCCCCACGCCGTCACGACGACGGTCGCGAGCAGCACGAGGAAGCGGTTGCGCAGCGACCAGCGGATGATGCCGGCGATCATGGCTTCGCTCCCGCGCGGGACGCGGGCGCTGCGGGATCACGCGTCACCTTCGTGACCACCCACTGGCCGGGCGCAGCGCCGGCCTTGAACGTGAACGCGATGCGGTCGCCTTCCTTCACGTCGGCGGGCCACGTGGGCGGCGGCTGGAAGCCCATCGTCATCGCCGGCCATTTGAGCGACGGAACGGGGTCGTGCGAGAGCAGCACCTCGTCCTTCGCGATCGTCTCCACGCGCCCGGTGGCCTGGTGCTCGCCGGCGGCCGGCGCCGCGGGAGGCTCGGACAGCCGCGTCGTCGCGCCCTTGAGGCTCGCATCCGAGTCGATGAGGAACTGGCCCGACACCACGACCTTGTCGCCGGGATTCACGCCCTTGCGGATGGCCGTCATGCCGTTGGACTCCGCACCGGTCTCGACGTCGACCGCGCGGAAGCGGCCCTCGCCTTCGGCCACGAACACCACCGTGCGCTTGCCGGTCGCGATGATCGCCTCCGACGGCACCAGCGTCTCGTCGGCAGCAGCGGCGGGTGCCAGCTCGACCGAGGCGAACAGTCCCGGCACCAGCGCGCCCTTCGCGTTCGGCACCTCGATGCGCGCCTTGATCGTGCGCGTGGCCGGGTTCACCTCGGGCAGCACCGCGCTCACACGGCCGGCCAGCGCCGTGTCGGGCGCCGACGGCGTGCGCACCGTCACCGGCGTGCCCACGCGCACCTGCGCCGCCGCGGCTTCGGGCACTTCCGCATTCACCCACACGGAGCCCAGGCCGTTGATGCGGAAGAGCGGCGTGCCCATCGTCACCGTCATGCCCTCGCGCGCACCGAGCTCGGTGACGACGCCGCCGATCGGCGCCACGAGCGTGAGGCGCGCCTGCTGCGCACCGGTCTCGACGACCTTCGCGATCTGCTCGTCCGACATGCCCGCGAGGCGCATGCGCTGCTTCGCGGCGTCGGCGAGCGCGTCCATGCCGGGGCCCTTCATCTCGCGCACCGCGAGGTACTCCTCCTGCGCCGCGACCCAGTCGGGCACGTACAGCTCGAGCAGCGCCTGGCCGCGCCGCACGGGATCGAGCGGCGCGCGCACGTAGAGCTTCTCGACGAAGCCGTTGGCGCGGGCCTGCACCACCGCCTGGTCGCGCTCGTTGTACGCGACGGTGCCGACCGCGCTCAAGGCCGCGCCGACGCGGCCGCGTGTCGCTTCCGCCGTGCGCACGCCCAGGTTCTGCCGCATGCGCGCGCTGATGGTGACGCCGCCCTCGTCGGCGCCCGCGCCTTCGAGCATCGGGACGAGCTGCATGTCCATGAACGGCGACTTGCCCGGCTTGTCGAAGCGCTGGCCCGGGACCATCGGGTCGTGCCAGTACAGCACCTTCTTGCCGGTCGCGGGATCGATGTCGCCGGGCTTCTGCGGCGCGGCCGTAGCGGCCGCCGCGTGCATGGGCGCATCAGTCGCCGGCGTTGCCTGCTGCCGGCCGAGCCAGTACGCGCCACCCGCGAGGGCGAGCGCGAGCGGCACTCCGACGGCGATGACGGTGGCGGTCTTCATGGCGCTTCCTTTCGTGCGGGCGCCGGCATGCCGTGCGCGTTGCTGTCGAAGTCGAAGAAGGCGAGCTGCGCCCACAGGCGCGCGGTCTCGCGGGCGAGCATCAGCTCGTCGCGGCGGACGTCGAGCTCGGCGCGGCGCGCGGCGAGCACCTCGGCGAGCGTGCCCTTGCCGCCGCGATACGCGGTGAGCGCAGCGCCGGTGCGGTCGCGCGCGAAGGGCCGCAGGGAGTCGGCGTACAGCGCGAGCCGCTCGCGGCCGTTCTCCCATTCCTCGAGCATGCCCTGCACTTCCGCGACGTGCGTGCGCAACGCGTCCTCGCGCTGCGCGCGCGCCTGGTCGGCGAGCGCGAGCTTGGCGGCGACGTCGCGGTCCTGCCGGTTGGCGCGATCCCACGGCAGCGGCACGTTGACGCCGAACGACATCATGTTCCCGTAGCCCGGGCCGCGCTGCTGGTAGTACACCTCCACGCTCCAGTTGGGATCGCGGTCGGCCTGCGCGACCTTCGCCTCCGATTCGGCCACCGTCTCCGCCTGCGCGAGCATCGCGATCTGCGGGTGATGCGCGAGCTGGTCGGTGAGGTGCGCGCGGTCGAGCGGCACGTGCGAAAAGTCCGGTGCACCGGCGAGCGGGGTGTCGGCGCCGGGTCCCACCCAGCGCGCGAGCATCGTCACCGCGGTGGCGACCTTGCGCTTCGCCTCGCTTGCGCGCTCGGCCAGCGCGGCGCGGGCGCCGAGCGCCGCGAACACGTCGGCCTGCGTGCCGCGGCCCGCGCGATAGGCGGATTCGGCGGCATCGACCTCCAGCCACGCCGCCTCCACCTGCTCGCCCAGCACCTTGAGGTTGGCCTCGGCGTAATAGCGGTCGATCCACGCGAGCGCCGCGTCGCGGGCGACGCCCGCGGCGATGGCCGCCTTCTCGACTTCGGCGCGCGACGCCTCGCGCTCGTAGCGCTGCGCGCGCACCTCGCGCTTGCCGGTGGACACGATCTCCTGCATGACGCCGACGCGCGCCATGGTCATCGAGTCCTTGGTGAAGCTCCACGCGTCGGCGCCGCTCACCGGGAGGTTGTCGACGCCGACCTTCAGCACCGGGTCGGGCCACTGGCTGGCAGAGACGGCCATGGCGCGCGCGGCGGTGGCCGCGGCATCCTGCGCGGGCAGCAGCGTGGAGCGCGCGACCGCGCGGCGCTGCGCCTCGGCGAGCGTGAGCGGCGCGTCGGCCGCATGGGCGCCCGGCGCCGAGACGGCGAGCGCGATGACGAGAAAGGCGACCCGCGCGTTGCGAGCCCTGGTGCGAAACGACATGACGACCTCCGCGTGCGATGGATGCGCGGCGCGGCCGCCCCGTGCGGCCTCGCCGGTGCTACGCGAGCGGTCGGATCAGATCTGGAAGCGGCAGAAGCGGATGGACACCGGCGGCGCGGTGCTCATCGCGAGCGGCGCGCTGCGCACGGCGTCGGCGTCGTCGGCCGTAGCCGCCGCCGGCAGCACCGGGACGAGCAACGGCTCGCCGCCGATGAGCGCGACGGGCGGGCTCGGCGTGGCGGGCACGGTCAGCGCCGTCTGGCAGTGCAGCTCGCACAGTGCGCTGTTCGCGGGCGCCGGGGCCGGCACCGCCGCGGCCTGGTGTCCGCTGCATCCCTCGTGCATCGCTGGCTGCGCGGGCGCGCCGGTGCCCGTGGGCAGCAGCGGACACGCGAGCGCCGCGCCCGAGGCCTGCACGAGCAGCAGGCCCACGAGCATGCACCAGGCGACGAAGCGATGGAGGCGGCGGTCCATGGGAGCGGAGAGTTGGCGCCATCCTACCGTCCGGCACCCTCGACCCGGCGTGATCGGCGTCAAATGTAACGCGAGGCGTGGCAACGGCTCACCGGCCGAACAGCTTGCCCAGGGCCTTGCCCAGCTCGCCGGCGGGGTTGGAAGACGCCGGCGCCGCGCCTGCGGCCGGCTTCGCGGGCGCGGGCGCCGCCCCTTCGGCGAGGGCACAAGGCCCCGGGCCGCTGTTCTCCGCCCAGGCGAACAGCGCCTGCCCGACCGCCGACAGCCCGCCGGTGCTCACCGCCGCGCCGATGCTGGCGATCGCCTTCGCCGATCCGACCGGGTCGATGTGCACCTGCGGCGACGCGAACGGCCCGCTGACGCCGACCAGGTCCGCGAGCCCGGCGACATCGATCGGGATGCCCTTGCGCACCTTGGGCTGGAAGCGCAGGTCGAGCGTCTCGTTCCGGAAATCGAGCGTGCCGCTCGCGCTGACGCCCACCTTGTCGGTCTCCGCCGCGATGCCGCGCTCGACGCGGGCGACGCCGTCGTGCAGCGGCAGGCGCGCCACGAAGCAGCGCAGGTCGGTGGACGGATCGCGGTCGCGGAACGGGTTCACGGCCGACGCGAGCTTGACGAGCGCCGACGCCGGATCGGACCGCGCGTTGACGAGCGTGGCATGCCCCGTCGTCACCCGCACCGATCCCGTCGCGCTCGCCGCCCACGCGTGCGGGGAGTTGCCGCGCAGCGCGAGGTCGACGCCGACGTCGGTCTTGCCGCCCTGCACGTCACGCGGCTGGCCGACCGCGGCGAGCAGCGCGCCGGCCGCGAGGTTGCGGCCGTCGAGCTTCACGTGCAGCGTCGCCTGTCCCGCTTTGCTTGCATCGATCGCGAGGCTGCCCTGCACCGTGCCGCCCAGCGCGGCGACGTGCAGGCGCGACACGTCGAGGCGGCCGCCGGCGAGCGTGAGCGCGACGCGCAGGTCGTCGAACCGGCGGCCGTCGGCCAGCGTGAGCGTGCCGACGGCCAGCGCACCCTGCGCGTCGACGAGGCGCAGGGGTGCGAAGTCCACCGGCGTGTCGGGGATCAGCCAGGCGCGCGAGGCGGGTGCCGGCGCCGCGGTTCCCGCGGCCGGGGCCGCGACGGGAATCGGCAGCGCCGCGAGCGCGAGCGCGGGCGCCGTGAGGTCGAACGCCACCCGCGGCCGCGCGCCGCCGGTGGTCACGGCGAACGAGCCGGTCAGCGCGTTGGCGCCGAGCTTCACCGCCAGGTCGTCGAGCGCGTACTCGCGATCGACCGCCCTGACCTTGGCCGAGATCGCGGTCTTTTGGCCGGCGACCTCGCCCTGCAGCGTGACCGCATACGGCCAGCGTCGCGCGACGAGATCGGCCATCGGCCCGAACGTGCCCTCGACGGCCACGGGCACGTCGTCCACCTTGCCGCGGAACTGCGCCGTGAAGGGCGACTGCGGGTCGCGCGCATGCACTTCGAAGTTGCCGACCTCGATGCGCGTGACCGCCCCGCTCGCGCCGTCGCGCAGCGTTATCGTGCCGTCGACGATGCCGACGTTGCCGCTCGCGAGCGCCGGGGGCAGCGACACGGTGCCGGCCGGCGTGCCGCCGGCCGCGGGCGCGGCGGGCTGAAAGTCCCAGTTGTGGCGACCCTGCGCATCGGTCTCCAGCGACACCGACGGCGCGACCAGCGTCAGCTCCACGAGCTCGAACCGGCGCGCGAGGAGCGGCAGCAGCGCGACGCGCAGCACGAGCTCCTTCGCGGTGACCATGTCCTTGCCGGCGGCCCACGGCGCGTTGGAGAGCGTCACGTCGCGCAGCACCAGCCGCGGGACGAGCGAGACCGCGATCCGCGCGCCCCCGTGCACCGCGAGCTCGCGGCCGGTGGCGGCGCGCACGCGCTCGGTCACCGGGCCGATCAGCGTGTTGACGTCGAGCGTGGCGACCGCGATCGCCGCGCCGATCACGAGCACCGCCACCAGCGCGGCCGCGCCCGCGAGGATTCTCACCGCCATGCGCATCCGGCGGATTCTACGCGCGGCTCGCGCTCCGCCGGGCTCGCCGCGGGGCTGCGCCCGTGGAGTACAGTGCAACGCCGGGCGCCGTTGCGCCGGCACATTCCGCGACGAGGCTTGCGATGCGCTCCCTTCCCCCCGGCACCCGTGGCGCCTACACGATGGTGGTCGCGCCCGACCACCTCGCCAACCGTTTCAAGGACGCGACGCTGCCGCCGGTGCTCGCCACCCCGGTGATGATCCTGGCGATGGAGAACGCCGCCCTCGCGGCGCTGAAGCCGTTCTTCGCGCCCGGCGAGAGCGCGGTCGGGACGCGCGTGGACGTGCAGCACCTGGCCGCCACGCCGGTCGGCCGGACCGTGACCGCGCACGCCGAGGTGCTGCGCGTGGACGGCCGCCTCGTCACGTTCGCCGTGTCCGCGCACGACGGCGTGCACGAGATCGGCCGCGGCACGCACGAGCGCGCGGTGATCGACCTCGCGAAATTCGTGGCGCGGCTCGGCTGATTCCGCCACCCGGCCCGCCGGTTCGGTCCCGCCGCAGGGGGGTTGATCGCGCCCCGGCGGGCTTCGTCGGAGTCTCGCCACGGCGCGCCGGCAGCCGTTAGGATGACGGCCAACAGGGGGCGCCGCGGCCCCGGAACCCACCGGTGCCGCGCTCCTTGCCGGCCTGCCACGAGCGGGCCGTTCGCGGACTGCGCAAACCCATGCCCTCCGATCGCCACCCCCGCCCCTTCGCCGCCCGGCTGCGCGCCGCCTGGCAGCGCTCGACGCGCGGCTTCACGTGGCGGCGCTGCGCCGTCCTCGCCGGCGTGATCGTGGTGGCCGCGACCGGCCACGCGATCTCGACCGCGCTGATGCCGGACAAGAGCCTGCACGCCATCGTGCGGTCGCTGGTCACGCAGCTCGTGTTCCTCACGCTGCTCTTCGGGACCGCGACGGCGGCGGTCGTGATCGGCGGCAACTGGGCGCCGGCCGGCACCGGCATGCGGGTCACGGTGCTCGCGCTGGCGGCGGTCGCGGGCATCGTCATCGTGCTCGCGGTGCTCGCGTACGTCGCCGGCAACTGGCTGCCGCGCGAGGGCGACGGGCCCACATTGCGCAAGGGCGTCGCCACCGTGATCCTGTGGAGCCACGTGATGGCGGCCGGCGTGCTCGGCTACTTCTTCATGCTGCGCGAGCAGGACGCCGCGGCGGGCCAGCATCGCGAGGACCTGCGGCGCGTCGAGCTCGAGCGCGAGCTCGCGGAGGCCCGGCTGCAGGTGATGCAGGCGCAGGTCGAGCCGCACTTCCTGTTCAACACGCTGGCGCACGTGCGCCGCCTGTTCCGCACCGATGCCGCCGCAGCGCGCGCGATGCTCGAGCATCTCGTCCGCTACCTGTCGGCCATGCTGCCGCGCATGCGCTCCGCCGATTCGACGCTGGGGCACGAGCTCGCGCTCGCCACCGCGTACCTCGAGGTGCAGAAGATCCGCATGGGCCCGCGCCTCGCCGTGCGCATCGACGTGCCCGAGCCACTGCTCGCGCTGCCGTTCCCGCCGATGATGCTGGTCACGCTGGTCGAGAACGCGATCCGGCACGGCTTGAACCCGCTGCCGCAGGGCGGCGAGGTGCGCATCGTTGCGCGCGGCGGGGATGGCCGGCTGCGCGTGCAGGTCGCCGACACGGGATGCGGCCTCGCGGAGAGCTCGGGCACCGGCGTGGGGCTCGCCAACATCCGCGCGCGCCTCACCACGATGTTCGAGGGCCGCGCGCGGCTGCTGCTCGCGCAGGAGCCGGGATCGGGTGTGGTGGCGACCATCGAGGTGCCCGCCGCCACCGGCACGCTCGCGGCGCGCGCGGCATGACCGGCGCGATCCGCCGCGGAGGCCGGCGATGAGCGCGTCCGCGCTCGCGCGTCCCGCCCCGCCCGGCCGCGGTGTGCTCGCGGCGGCGTGGGACGCGCTGGTCCCGGCCCACTTCGCCGTGGCGATCGCGCTCGCCGCCGCGTGGGGCGGCGCCAACGCGATCGGCTTCTGGCTCTCCGACGACGCGCGCGAGCTGCCGCGGCTCGTGCTGCACTTCACGCTCGAGAGCCTGCTGCCGCTCCTGCTGCTGGTGCCGCTGCTCGCGATCGCCGATGCGCTGTGCGCGGAGCAGCCGCGGCGCGTCGCACCCTACGTGGTCGCGGCGATCGGCGCGGCGGTCGGCGGCGAGGTGCTGTTCCACTGGATCGCGCCGCTCGCGGGGACGGCGCAATGCGGCTGCACGATGGACGGCTGGCCGCAGGGCTCGCAGGTCGCCAACATGCTGCCCGACAGCCTCATCATCTGCGGCTTCATCACCGCCGGCTACCGCTATCGCCGGCGCGCGCTGCAGCGCACGGCGCGGGTGCGTGCGGCCGAGCTCGACCACGCGCGCCTCACGCGCGAGATGCAGGAGGCGCGCCTCGCCGCGCTGCAGGCGTGCATCGAGCCGCAGCTTCTCTTCGACACGCTGCGCGACGCCGGCAGCGTGCAGCAGGACGACCCGAAGCGCGCGACGCAGCTCATCGACGACCTCATCGCGTACCTGCGCGCCGCGCTGCCGCACCTGGCCGCCACGCGCTCGACGGTCGGCAAGGAGTGCGGGCTCGTCACGGCGTGGCTCGCGCTGCAGCGCCTGCGCGATCCCGGCCTGCCGCCGTTCGAGCTCGCGGTCGTCGGCGACGCGCACGACGCGCACCTGCCGCCAATGGTGCTGCTGCCGCTCGTCGACGTCGCGCTGCGCGCCGCGGCGCGGCGGGCGACGCCGCGCCCGCTCGCGATGCGCGCCGCCATCGAGGGCGGCCTGCTGTGCGTCACGCTGCGCGGCGGGCGCGACGTGTTCCGCACCGAGGGCGAGGCCGGCCCCGTCATCGCGACGGTGCGCGAGCGCCTACGCGCCGTGCACGGCCGCGCCGCGCGCATCGACCTCGGCGCGACCGACACCGACAGCTGGCTCGCGCTCGAGCTGCCCTACGAGCGAAGGCTGCCGACACCACCCACTGCACCCGAACGATGACCCGCCCCACCGCCATCCTTGCCGAGGACGAAGTGCCGCTGCGCGCCGAGCTGCGCGAGATGCTCGCCGAGCATTGGCCGGAGCTCGCGGTGCTCGCCGAAGCCGGCGACGGCCGCGCGGCGCTCGCGGCCCTGGAGGAGCACGCGCCGCACCTCCTGTTCCTCGACATCGAGATGCCGGGCATGACCGGCCTCGAGGTCGCGCAGCGCGTGAACGGCCGCTGCCACGTCGTGTTCGTGACCGCGTACGACAAGTACGCCGTCGCGGCCTTCGAGCAGGGCGCGGTCGACTACGTCATGAAGCCGTTCTCCGAGGCGCGCCTCGCCGCGACCATCGCGCGCCTGAAGCAGCGCCTCGCCGGCCCGCCTGCCGACTTGGACGGGCTGCTGCAGTCGCTCGCGACGCGGCTCGGACGGCGCACCGACTACCTGCGCTGGATCACCGCCTCGCAGGGCGACGCGCTGCGCCTCATCACGGTCGACGAGATCGTCTACTTCCGCGCCGACCACAAGTACACGCTGGTGGTCACCGCGGATTCCGAGGCGCTCATCCGCCGGCCGCTGAAGTCGCTCGCCGAGGACGTCGATCCCGACGCGTTCTGGCAGATCCACCGCTCCGCACTCGTCAACGTGCGCGAGATCGCGGGCGTGACGCGCGATTTCCGCGGGCATCTCACGGTGGCGCTCAAGCACCGCAAGGAGACGCTGCCGGTGGGCGAGAGCTACGTGCATCTCTTCAAGCAGATGTAGCGTCGCGCGCGGCGGTCGTCGCGCGTCCGGCGGGCTGCCGCGTACCGGTGCGCGGTTTCCCCCGACCCTGCCGGCCGCCGGGCGGGTCGCGGCGACGCAGGTTCACGTCCGACCCGGACCGCGGCGGCCGCCGGATTCGATCCAGCACGGTCTTGCTGCAAAGCACCAACGTGACCTCTTGCGGACCTCTTGCAAATTCACTCCGCACGGGCCGACTTCACTCCGTTTTTCGGCGCATTCGTCGCACGGGCCGGGCGGAGCCGTGCGCGTGCGTCACATTGGCGCGCGGATTGATATGATCTTCGCGCCAACCCTGACACCGACGGAGTCGAGCCATCAACCAGCCACTCGGCACCGAAGCGCGCTGGCTGCGCCCGTTCCATGCACTTGCGTGGAAGCGCTTCGCACTCTTCTGCGTCGTGGTGGAGCTCGTCACGCTGCAGCAGATCTCGTCGTACAGCGCGCTGACCGGGCTGATCCCGCACATGCCGAGGGGCGCCGAGGGCCTGGCGAAGGCGTTCGTCACGTCGTTCATCGGTTACTTCCCGGTCTTGCTGGCGGTGATGGCCGTCGAAAATCACGGCGCTGCCGATGAAAAGTCCCACGCCGTGCGTCTCTTCATCGCGGTCGTGCTGGCGCAGGCAGTCGGCGCCGGCCTGACCCAACTCGCGCTGCCTCACCTCTATCCCGACGGCTTCCTCGCCATCCGCCGCTGGGACGGCGTCGGCGACCTCGAGAAGGGACGCCGCTTCATCGCGCGCTTCCTCGGCAACCTTGCGTACAGCGGAACGGCAGTCGCCGTGTACTTCTACCTGCGGCGCGATGCGCGCATCGCCGCCCGGCTGCACGCCGAAGAGGTGCAGCGCGAGCAAAGCGAGCGCGAGAGCGCCGAGGCGCGATTGCAGGTGATGCAGGCACAGATCGAGCCGCACTTCCTCTTCAACACGCTCGCCAGCGTGCGCCGCCTGTACCGCACCGACCTCGAGGCGGGCCGCGGCATGATGCGGCATCTGACGAGCTACCTCGCGGCGTCGCTTCCCAGCATGCGCGAAACGCGCTCGACGCTCGGGCGCGAGCTCGCGCTCACGACCGCGTATCTCAACGTGCAGAAGATCCGCATGGAGACGCGCCTCGATTTCGACATCGACGTGCCCGACCGGCTGCGCTCGACCGTCATCCCGCCCATGATGCTCGCCACCCTGGTCGAGAACGCCGTGATTCACGGGCTGAGCCCGCTGCCCGCGGGCGGCCGCATCCACATCTCCGCCGAGGAGCAGGCAGGCAAGCTGCTCGTGCGCGTCGCGGACAACGGACGCGGCCTCAGCGACACATGGGGCGCGGGTGTCGGGCTTTCCAACATCCGCGCGCGCCTGCACTCGGCGTTCGGCGACGCCGCCCGCCTGCGCCTCGCCGCCGGCGACGCGCGCGGCGTGACCGCAACGCTCGAGATCCCGCTTTCGATGGAGGCTGTCGCCGCATGACGCCGCAGCTTTCCCATCTCCGTGTCCAGCCGCCAGCCGTTCTGCGGGCCTTCACTTTCGTGTGGGAGTCGTGGCGCGCGCTCGACGCCCGGTTCTTTCGTGCCGCGCTGACCTACGCGGTCATCCTCGGCGTGCTTCTCGGCAGCAGCCAGGCCGTCGCATCGTTTCACCGCGCGTGGTGGCGCGCCTTCGTTTCCGAGTTCATGGATACGATCGTCGCGACGAGCTCTTTCGTCCTCTGCGTCGCGGTCGCCGCGCGCGTGAAGCCCGGGCGCGTGCCGCGATGGGTGCCCTACATCCTGGCCGCATGTGCGGCGTTCGTGGTCAACTGGGCGGTGGGCATGGTCGTGTACCTGCCCACGATGCTGGCGCTGATCGCCGATCCGGACCAGTGGCCGGGGCTCACCATGCCCGACCTGCAGGCCGTATGGCTCCACTGGCCGCGCCTGCTCATCTTCTTCACGCTGGCTTCCCTCGGGTTCATGTTCGCCCGCGAAGCGCGCCTGCGCGCCGACGCGCTGCGCCACGTGCAGCTTGCGCGCGCGAAGCTCGCGCGGCACACCTTCGAGTCGCGGCTGCAGGCGATGCAGGCGCGGGTCGAGCCGCAATTCCTGTTCGACACCCTCGCCCACGTCGAGGCCCTGTACGAATCGGATGCCGACGCGGCCGAGCGCATGCTCGACGATCTGATCGTATTCCTGCGCAAGGCCTTGCCGAGCCTCGACGAGACGACATCCACGGTCGATGCCGAGCTTTCGCTCGCGCGCGCCTGGCTCGACATCACGAAGATCAGGCTCGACGGCCGCCTTCAATTCGCGATCTCCGCACCGCAGGATCCGGCCGGCATCCGGATGCCGCCGATGATCCTGCTGCCGCTGCTCGAGCGGGCGGCCGAGCCGATGACGCAGTCCGACCTGCCGAAGCTCGTCGAAATTGCCGCGCGCGTGGCCGACGACCGCGTGCGCATCTCCGTGGCCGAGACCCATCCCGGCGCAAGCGAGCGGCGCGCCGAGACACTGGCCCAGATCCGCGAGCGCCTGCGCTCGGTCTACGGGCCGCGCGCCTCGATCGAGCGGCAGGAAGACGACGTCATGTGGCGAACGACGATGGAGATCCCCTATGAGCGCAGCGACCGCGATCATCGCTGAGGACGAGACCGTGTTGCGCAGCGAGCTGCGCGGGATCCTGGCCGGGCTGTGGCCGGAGCTCGCCATCATCGCCGAGGTGAGCGACGGATTCGCGGCCGCCCGCGCGCTCGACGAGGACGTGCCCGACATCCTGTTTCTCGACATCCAGATGCCCGGCATGACCGGGCTCGAAGTCGCGCGCGTCGCGAGCGGAAGATGTCACGTCGTGTTCGTGACGGCCTACGACAGGTACGCCGTCTCCGCTTTCGAGCAAGGCGCGGTCGACTACGTCATGAAGCCGTTCTCGGCCGGCCGTCTCGGCGAGACCGTCGCCCGCCTCAAGTCGCGAATGCGCGAGAAGCCGGCCAACCTCGACGGAATCCTCGGGCTCCTCGAAAAGGCGCGCAAAGGCGGCGATCACCTGCGCTGGGTGACGGCATCGCAGGGCAACAACGTGAACGTCATCACCGTCGATCAGATCTTCTACTTCCGGGCGGAGAACAAGTACACGACGGTGATCACCGCGGACGGCGAGGCGCTCATCCGCCGCCCGATCAAGGAGCTCGCCGAAGCGGTCGATCCCAACGTGTTCTGGCAGATCCACCGCTCCACGCTCGTCAACATCAATGCCATTGCGGGAGTGACGCGGGACTTCCGTGGACGACTTTCCGTGAAGCTCAAGCAACGCCCGGAGATCCTGCCGGTCAGCGAAACGTACGCGCACCTGTTCAAGCAGATGTAGGACTCACGACCAAGGCAGTTCGTCGAAGGAGACAGGCGAATGAAACTGCGCCGGACCAGCATCTGCATTGCCGTGGGGACCGCCGCGTGCGGCGGCTCGCTGGCGCAAGACATGCGCGTCAACGTCACCGGCAGCAACATCAAGCGGGTGGACACCGAGACCGCCGCACCGATCGAGACGATTACGCGCGCGGACATCCAGGCCTCCGGCCTGCAGACGATCTCCGACGTGGTTCGCCAGATCACAGCCAACAACAACGGAACGGTCTCGCCGTCGTTCACCAACGGCTTCTCCGCTTCCGGCTCCGCGGTATCGCTGCGCGGGCTCGGCCCCAACAACACGCTCGTGCTGCTCAACGGGCGCCGGCTCGCCAACTTCGGCCTCGCCGAGGACGCGCATGCGTCGTATGTCGACCTGCAGCAGATTCCGTTCGACGCCGTCGAGCGCATCGAGGTGCTGAAGGACGGCGCCTCGGCCATCTACGGGACCGACGCCGTGGCCGGCGTCGTCAACGTGATCCTGCGCCAGCAGTACACCGGGCTCACCGCGACAGCCACCGCGGGGACCACCTACAACGGCGAAGGCAACCAGTACAAGGGCGCGATCACCTTCGGCACGGGCGACCTCACGCGCGATCGGTACAACCTGTTCGTGACGCTCGACGGGCAGCGGCAGGACGCATATCCGTCCAATCGCGCACGCGATTACGTCGGCAGCAACGACCTGCGGTTCATGGGCCTGCCCGACTCGCGGCCGGGATCGCCGACATCGATCTCGGCCAGCTCCCTGCTCGGCAACGTACGGCCCGTGGCGGCGGGCAACCCGAACGGCCCGGCCGGCCCCTATCGCTCGCTGCCGGGCGAGTGCGCGGCGGTGAACCAGGACGGCGCGTTCTGCCGCTGGGAGCGCAAGGACTACACCGACCTGTCGCCCGCGATCGATCGTTTCAACGTCTTTGCCCGCGGCACGTACCGGTTGGCCGAGTCCGTGGAAGCCTACGCGGACCTGTCGTATTTCGACGTTCGGACCGACACGCGCGGCCCGCCGACGTCGACGCGGGCGATCTGGTACGACCCCTCGAGGCAGTCCATCCAGTCGTCGCTCAACATCTACCTGCCCGTGGGTCATCCCGACAACCCGTTCTCCGCGAATGGCCAGTTCGCGCGGCTCTACTACACGGATGGGGCGCTGGGCGGCTCCAGCGCGTCGTACGACACGGGGACGCAACGCTACCTGCTCGGCGTCAAGGGAACGACTTCCGGATGGGACTGGGACGTCGCGGGGCTCTACATCCGCAGCGACACCGACGTCACGCGCCGGAACACGTACAGCTACAGCCGGCTGCTGCAGGGCCTGGCAGGCGCCGGCCCCTACGGCTACTACCGGATCGGCGCCGCGGCGTCGCTAAACGATCCCGCCGTCTACGACTGGATCGCACCCGATCGGTCGTACACCGCGGTCGCGCAGGACACGGTGGTCGACGCGAAGGCATCGCGCGACGTCTACGCGCTCGCGGGCGGCAATCTTGCGCTGGCGGTGGGCTACGAATTTAGGCGCGAGGAGCTGTCCAATCCCGGACTGCCGGGCCAGGACACGGGCGACGTCGTGGGCCTCGGGTACGCGGTCGCGTTCGGCGCACGCAACGTCAACGCGATCTACGCGGAACTCTACGCGCCGCTCCTGAAGAATTTGGAAGTCACGGCGGCGCTGCGCTACGACGACTACTCCGACGCCGGCGGAACGACCAACCCGAAGGTCGGCATCAAGTGGACCGCGCTGCCGTCGCTGGTCTTGCGCGGCACGTGGCAGACCGCGTTCCGCGCGCCGGGCCTCTACGAAACGGGCTCGACCGGCGCCGCATTCGGCCTGGCCACCGACCCGGTGCGCTGTCCGGTCACCGGCCTGCCCGCCGACTGCAACGCGACCGGCCTCGGCCTCCTCGTCGGCAATCCCGACCTGAAGCCCGAGACGTCGACGACATACACGCTCGGCGTGATCTGGGAGCCGGCGGCCGGGCTCAGCACCGCGCTCGACTACTGGAACATCCGGGTCGACGGGCGCATCGCATCCACCGACAACCCGGTGCTCGTTCGCGACACCAACAACCTGCCGGGCATTCCAAACTCGGGAACGATCCTCTATGCCCTCGTCCCCTGGGTCAACGCGAGCAACATCAAGACCGACGGCATCGACCTCGACGTCGTCTGGCGCCAGAGCCTGAGGGAATGGGGCAACCTCACCACGGAGCTGCAATGGACGCACGTGTTCCGCTACTCGCAGACGTTTCCCGACGGCACGACGTATCGCTACGACGGCACGCAGGGCGACGTCGGAGTCGGCAGCAGCGGCGGCACGCCATCGGACCGCATCAACCTGATCCTGGGCTGGAGCCGCGGCCCATGGAACGTCACGGGGACGCTTCGCTACATCAGCGACTACCAGTCGGTTGCCTACCGCGGCGCGCAGGACGATCCCGACGTCGGCTGCCTCAGCACCCTCGACGGGCCCACCTGCCATGTCCCGTCGTTCACCACGCTCGACCTGGCCGCGCAATACACCGGCTTCAAGAACTGGCAGGTGTTCGGGTCGATTGTGAACGTATTCAACCGGATAGCGCCGTTCAACCCCGCCGCGGTCGGCAACAGCGTCAACTACAACTACAACTACGCGTTCACAGGCGCGACCGGCATGCAGTTCAACCTCGGGGCGAGATACACCTTCGAGTGAAGCGGATCAGCGCAGCGACGCGTTCAACTCCGCCAGCGCCTTGCTGCCCGGCACCAGCTCCGCATCGCTCAGCGAATTGAGTGGCGCCGTGACCGTGTCGAGGGCGTCGTGCATGTCGGCGGTGTCGGGATGCAGGTACAGGAGGCCCGTGACCACTTCGCCCGCCGCACGCCGCGATTCCATGTACGTCATCGCGGCCACGCGGTCGGACGGATCGTAGGACTCGCCGACCTTGCGCAGGCGGATCGTGCCGCCGTCGTGCAGCACGATGTTCTTCACCTCGCCCGGCTCGTAGCTCGTCGTGATCTCCTCGCGCGGCGAGATGAAGTCGAGCCGGTTCACCGCCTCGTTGTGCTCGCGCACGTAGTCGTAGCTCTTGGTCGATCCCGGGTGGTTGTTGAACGCCACGCACGGGCTCACGACGTCGATGAACGCGGCGCCGTGGTGCGCGACCGCTGCCTTGATGAGCGGCACGAGCTGCGCCTTGTCGCCCGAGAAGCCGCGCGCGACGAACGTGGCGCCGAGATTCAGCGCGAGCATCGCGAGGTCGATCGGCTCGTCGCTGTTGACCGCGCCGCGCTTGCTCTTGCTGCCCTTGTCGGCGGTGGCCGAGAACTGGCCCTTGGTGAGGCCGTACACGCCGTTGTTCTCGACGATGTACACCATGTTCACGCCGCGGCGCATCACGTGCGCGAACTGGCCGATCCCGATCGAAGCCGAGTCGCCGTCGCCGGACACGCCGAGGTAGATGAGGTCGCGGTTGGCGCACGCGGCGCCGGTCAGCACCGACGGCATGCGCCCGTGCACGCTGTTGAAGCCGTGCGAGTTGCCGAGGAAGTACGTCGGCGTCTTCGACGAGCAGCCGATGCCGGAGAGCTTCGCCACGCGGTGCGGCGGCACGTCCATCTCGAAGAACGCCTGGATGATCGCGCCGCTGATCGAGTCGTGCCCGCAGCCGGCGCACAGCGTCGAGATCGCGCCCTCGTAGTCGCGGTGCGTGTAGCCGAGCGCGTTGCGCGGCAGCGACGGATGGTGGATCTTCGGCTTGGCGAGATACGTCATGGGGCCACCTTGCGCAGCGGGGTCACGTTGAAGAGACGCGCCTTCTCGGCGATCTCGCGGGTGATGAAGCGGGCGGTCACCGGCGTGCCGTCGTAGTGCAGCACCGAGATGAGCTTGGAAGGATCGACGTCGCACTCGTTGACCAGCAGCATCTTCATCTGCGCGTCGCGGTTCTGCTCGACCACGAACACGCGGTCGTGCGCGGCGATGAAGTCGGCCACGCTGTCCGGGAACGGGAAGGCCCGCAGGCGCATCTGGTCGAGGTGGATGCCGTCGAGCTCCAATGTGGCGAGCGCCTCGGACATCGCCGCGCTGGTCGAGCCGTACCAGATCACGCCGCTGCGCGTCGCCTTCGGCGCCTTGGTGATCACCGGCTGCGGGACGAGCGCCTTGGCGGTGTCGAACTTGCGCAGCAGGCGCTGCATGTTGTCGACGTACGCCACGCCCTCTTCCGTGTAGCGCGCGTAACGGTCTTTCGAGGTGCCGCGCGTGAAGTAGCTGCCGCGCGTCGGGTGCGTGCCCGGGTAGGTGCGGTAGGGAATGCCGTCGCCGTCGACGTCGAGGTAGCGGCCGAAGTCCTTGCCGGACTCGAGGTCGGCGTGGGTCATCACCTTGCCGCGGTCGAGGCGATGCGCGTCGTCCCATGTGAACGGGTCGGTGAGCCAGTCCTGCATGCCGATGTCGAGGTCGAGCATCACGAAGATCGGCGTCTGCAGCCGGTCGGCGAGGTCGAACGCCTGCGCGCCCATCGTGAACGACTCGGTCGGGTCCTCCGGCAGCATCATCACGTGCTTGGTGTCGCCGTGCGACGCGTAGGCGCAGAGGAGGAGGTCGGCCTGCTGCGTGCGCGTGGGCATGCCGGTGGAGGGGCTGCCGCGCTGCACGTCGAACAGCACGACGGGGATCTCGGCGAAGTAAGCGAGGCCCAGGAACTCCTGCATCAGCGAGACGCCCGGCCCCGACGTTGCGGTGAACGCGCGCGACCCGTTCCACGCGGCGCCGATCACCATGCCCATCGACGCGAGCTCGTCCTCGGCCTGCAGGATCGCGTAGCGCTTCTTCTTCGTGTCGGGCTCGTTGCGGTACTTGCGGCAATATTTCGCGAAGGCTTCCGCGAGCGACGACGACGGCGTGATCGGGTACCACGCGCACACCGAGGCGCCGCCGTACACCGCGCCGAGCGCGGCCGCGCTGTTGCCGTCGATGAAGATGCGGTCGCCCACCTGGTCGCTGCGGCGCACGCGGATCGGCAGCGGGCACGCGAAGTTGGCGGTCGCGTAGTCGCGCCCCATGTGGAACGCCTTGCGGTTCGACTCGAGCAGCGCCTCCTTGCCCGCGTACTGCTCGCCGAAGAGCTTCTCCACTTCCGCGGGATCGATGTCGAGCAGCGCGGACAGCGCGCCGAGGTAGATGATGTTCTTGAAGAGCTGGCGCTGCCGCGCGTCGGTGTACGCCGCGTTGCAGATCGCGGTCAGCGGCATGCCGAGCACGGTGACGTCGTCGCGGAAGCGCGACGGCGGCAGCGGCTTCGTCGAGTCGTAGAACAGGTAGCCGCCCGGGTCGACCTCGGCGACGTCCTTGTCCCACGTCTGCGGGTTCATCGCGACCATGAGGTCGACGCCGCCGCGGCGCCCGCGCCAGCCGTCCTCCACCACGCGCACCTCGTACCACGTGGGCAGGCCCTGGATGTTCGACGGGAAGATGTTGCGCGCCGCGACCGGCACGCCCATGCGCAGGATCGCGCGGGCGAAGAGCCCGTTCGCCGACGCCGAGCCGGAGCCGTTGACGTTGGCGAACTTGACGACGAAATCGTTGATCTTCGAGTTGTCCATGGAATCGTTCACCGTCAGTCGGCCGCGGCCGGATAAGGCTCGGCCGGCGCGACGTGCCGGCGGCACCGGTCGTCCGCCTTGGCGGTATCGAGCAGGAACTTCTGCATGTCCCACGCGCCCGTCGGGCAGCGCTCGGCGCACAGCCCGCAGTGCAGGCACACGTCCTCGTCCTTGACCATCACCCGCTGCGTGTGCAGGCCGCCTGCGACGTACAGCGCCTGCGCGGTGTTGGGCGACGGCGCCTTCAGGCGCGTGCGCAGGTCGGCTTCCTCACCGTCGACCGTGAACGTGATGCAGTCCATCGGGCAGATGTCGACGCACGCGTCGCACTCGATGCAGTGCTTCGCCGAGAACACCGTCTGCACGTCGCAGTTGAGGCACCGCTGCGCTTCCGCGAACGCGGCCTTGGCGTCGTAGCCCAGCTCCACCTCGATCTTGATGTTCTTGAGCGCGACCTTGGTGTCCTTGAGCGGCACGCGGAAGCGGTGGTCCGCGGTGATCGCGTTGTCGTAGCTCCACTCGTGGATGCCCATCTTCTGCGACCGCAGCGAGGTGTGCGCCGGCGGCCGCACGGCGATGTCCTCGCCCTGGCAGTAGCGGTCGATCGAGATCGCGGCCTCGTGGCCGTGCGCGACCGCCCAGATGATGTTCTTGGGCCCGAACGCGGCGTCGCCGCCGAAGAACACGCCGGGGCGCGTCGCGGCCATCGTGACCGGGTCGACGATCGGCATGTCCCACTTCGGATCGAACTCGATGCCGACGTCGCGCTCGATCCACGGGAACGCGTTTTCCTGCCCGATGGCGACCAGCACGTCGTCGCACGGGAAGTGCACGTCGGCCTCGCCGGTGGGCAGGAGCTGCCGCCGCCCGCGCTCGTCGTACTGCGCGGCGACCTTCTCGAACGTCACGCCGGTGAGCTTGCCGCTGTCGTGCGTGAATGCCTTGGGCACCAGGAAGTTGTGGATGGGGATGCCCTCGTGGATCGCATCCTCCTTCTCCCACGGCGACGCCTTCATCTCGTCGTAGCCTGAGCGCACGACGACGTGCACCTCCTCGCCGCCCAGCCGCCGCGCGCTGCGGCAGCAGTCCATCGCGGTGTTGCCGCCGCCGAGCACCACGACGCGCTTGCCGATGCGCGTCACGTGGCCGAACGACACGCTGGCGAGCCAGTCGATGCCGATGTGGATGTTGGCCGCGGCCTCCTTGCGGCCCGGCACGTCGGCATCGCGGCCGCGCGGCGCGCCGCTGCCGACGAACACCGCGTCGTAACCTTGCGCCAGCAGGTCCTTCATGCTGTCGATGCGCTGCCCGCCGCGGAACTCGACGCCGAGGTCGAGCACGTAGCCGACCTCCTCGTCGATCACGCTCTCGGGCAGGCGGAACTTCGGGATCTGCGTGCGCATCATGCCGCCCGCGAGCTTGTCGCCGTCGAACACGACGAGCTCGTAGCCGAGCGGCGCGAGGTCACGCGCGACCGTGAGCGAGGCGGGACCCGCGCCGACCAGAGCGATGCGCTTGCCGTTCTTCTGCGCGGCGGGCTTGGGCAGCCGCGCGCGGATGTCGGCCTTGTTGTCGGCGGCGACGCGCTTCAGGCGGCAGATCGCGACCGGCTCGGGCTTCGCCTTCAGGTCGCCGCCCTGCTCCACGCGGCCGCGCCGGCAGGCGGGCTCGCACGGGCGGTCGCAGGTGCGGCCCAGGATGCCGGGAAAGACGTTGGAGCGCCAGTTGACGAGGTACGCGTCGTCGTAGCGGCCGGCGGCGATGAGGCGGATGTACTCGGGAACGGGAGTGTGCGCGGGACACGCCCACTGGCAATCGACGACTTTATGGAAATACTCGGGCTGCGCGATATCCGTCGGCTTCAATGAGCCTCCTCCAGCATGGTCCGGTGACCCGCGACCGGGCGGACTGCGTGCGCGCGTCCCATTGGGGTGCGCAGTGACCCGCCCCGTAACGGCTCACGCGATGCTACGCCACCGCGCGGAGGTCGGGAATGCCGGAAGTCTGGCTTGCGTCAAAGCGGCGTCATTTTGCGGCTTCGACGCCCGTGCGGCCCGCGCCTGTCTCAATGCGACAAGCGGGGCGGCGCGCAATGGTCGTGTCAGAGGAAGGGTCTTGCCCGCTCGAGCAGGTCGGCGAGGTCGGGCTCGGCCGGGTTCCAGGGCTTGCCGGGGTGGATGATCGCCACCTGGCAGGACTCGGCCGCCTCGATCATCTGGCGGTACGTCCCTGCGTGCACGTCCTTGATGAAGGCCTGCTTGTTCTCGTTGTAGCCGAACATCTTGTCGTTGATCGCCTGGCACTCGTTGCAGCTCGGGCAGCGCGCGGTCTCGATCCAGGCCGCATCGGACGGCGGCGCCGCGGCCGGTTCGGTGACTGCGGCCCCCTCGGCCGGCGCGTTGGCGGCGAGTGCCGCGGTCGCCGCGGGCGGAAGGTCGCCGGCCGCCGCCGCGGCCGCCTCGGCGAGCGCCGCCAGCGCCTTCGCCTTGTCCGCCTCCCACGCCGCACGCTCCTTCGCGAGCAGGCGCTCGGCGTGCGAGTCGTGGATGCCGGCGTGCTCCTGCAGCCGGTGCCACAGCAGCAGGCAGCGGCGCGCCGACTGCATCAGCCGGCTGTCCACGAGCACGCGATGCAGGCGGTCGTCGGCGTCGACCGCCCAGACGTACGGCACGCGGTCGCCGACGGTCTTCTCGGGCAGCCGCAGCCAGTCCGCGACCGGCACCATGCCCGCCGACCAGCGGTCGCGCGGGACGGCGGCGAAGTGGTTGGCGTAGCGGCGGTCGCACAGCGCGAAGTCGGCATAGGTGAAGGCCACCGGCAGCTGCACGCGCTGCAGCGCCTCGTCGGCGTACTCGAGCGTGTCCTCCGGCCAGTCGGCGTCGGCGTTGCGGTTGTGGTCGAGCGTGTAACGCGTCGCCCAGTTGTCGCCGGCGGTGGCGTCGTACACGAACGCGGGGAACGCGCGTGACTCGCGCGCGGCGGCGGCGGTGAGGTACGGCGGCAGGTCGCCCGCGGCGGCCGGCGAGCCGACGAAGATCGAGAACAGCGCGGGACCGCGGCACGCGAGGCCGCGCTCGACGCGCCCGGAAAGCGCGAAGAGGTCGGCATTGGTCGCCTGCAGCACGAACATGCCGCCCAAGCCCATCGCGGTGGTGGCGAGCCGCGCGCTGCGCACGCCGAACGCGAAGTGGCCGGTGCCGATCGACGCTTCCTCGAGGAGGTCGGTCTGCTCGACCAGCACCTTCACCGGCAGCCCGGCCGACAGCATGTCGATGAGGCCCGCGTTCGCGGGCGCGTCGTTGGCGGCCGCCGGGATGCACACGAGGTAGTCGGGGAACAGCGCGAGGTCGTCGGCCGTCAGCGCGCCCTCGTCGTAGCGCTCGAAGAACGCGTCGTGGTCCGCCTCCACGTAGGCCCCGCCCGCCTCCAGCTCCGCGATCGCGATGGCCTTGACCACCTCGGTGAGCCGCGGCAGGCGCTCGCGCCACGCGGCGGCGGCCGCCGCGCAGTTGTCGAACACGAAGTCGAAGTGCGCGACGCCGGGCGGCGCGTGGTCGTCGGCGAAGAACGGCTGCGCGCGCAGCACGTCGAGCGCCCACTCGATGCGCGCGCGGCGCGCGGGCGGCAGCTCGTCGCGCGGCGCGCCGCGGCGCACGAGCTTCGACATCAGCGCGAAGTCGAACACGTCGGCGTGCGCGCCGCCGATCGACGCGGCCAGTGCGGCCGGCTCCTGCCCCGCGGCCGAGCGCGCGAATGCCGCGCGCCGGATGTCGGAGAGGCGGCGCATCAGGTCGTCGGCCAGCGCATGGAACGCGCGCGCCTTGCGCACCTGCGCCGCCGCATACAGGTGACGCAGCAGCCGCGCGGGCAGGCGCGCGTCGCAGTCGACGACGTCGCCGTCGGCAGCGAGCGAGGCGGCCGCCTGCTGCAGCACCTTCGTCGCCTCCGGATCGCTGCCGTGCGCGAGGCGCAGCGCCGCGATCTCCCACAGCTCGGCGAGCGTGCCTTGCGCGCCGCCGGCGACCATCGTGCGCAGCTCGCGCTCGAGGCGCAGCACGTGCTTGCGCAGGCGCTCGCCTTCCGCCCCGCGCGGCGCGATGTCGGCCAGCAGCCGGCTCACGAGCGCGGAGAGCGAATGCACGCATGCGCCGCTCGCCGCGGGCGCCGCGAGCACCAGCGGATAGTCGTAGCGCAGCCGCGCGAGGTCGCGGTACGGCGCGAGCAGCGCGGGCCGCAGGCCGCGCACGTCGACGCCCGCGAGGCCGTCCCCGCGCTTGCCGGTCATGTGGAAGACTAAGTGTTCCTGGAATTTCGCGGCCATGTCCATGGCGGGTCGCTCGGTAGGAGTGGAGTCGCGCATCGCGGTCGCGCGTTCAGGCCGCGGCCTCGGGCCAGATGGTGACCTTGTCGAACTCGGCGTCGAGGCCGGCGCGGATGCGCTCCGCGGTGCGGGGCATGCCGGCGTGCCGCAGGTCCTCGTAGCAGGGGACGTCCGGGTTCTGGTAGAGGATGCCGACCGGGATCGGGTCCTCGGCGGACGCGATCTCGCGCGCCTTGTGGAGGTCACGCGGGTCGTGCTGGCGCTGGTTCTTGTAGATGCGCGACGTCTCCGGCGAGAGCGTGAGGCCGTTCTCGTGCGTGAGGAGCTGCGTGCGCGACGGGTCGTGCAGCCACGGCTCGAACATCTTGGGCAGGAACTCGGGGCAGCGCTGGATGATGCGCACGAACGAGAACCCGCGGTGGCGGTACGCCTTGCTGATGATGTCGTACAGCAGGTCGGGGATCCAGTCCACGCCCTGCGCCACGAACGACACGTTCTGCACGCCGAGCGTCACCGTCAGCGGGTTGAGCGCCTCGAGGATCGCGCCCTGCGGCGTCGTGTTGCTCTTCATGCCCACGGGCGACGTCGGCGACGCCTGCTTCTTGGTGAGCCCGTACACGTGGTTGTCGTGCAGGAGCACCGTGAGGTTCATGTTGTAGCGGATCGCGTGGATCCAGTGCGCGGCGCCGATGCTGCAGCAGTCGCCGTCGCCGGTGTTGACGAACACCGCGAGGTCGGGCCGCGCCATCTTCACGCCTTCGGCGATCGGGAACGCGCGCCCGTGGATGCCGTGGAAGCCGTACGTCTTCATGTAGTGCGGGAAGCGCGAGCTGCACCCGATGCCCGACACGAACACCGTGCGCTCGGGCGCGAGGTCCTCGTCGCGGCACAGGCGCTGCACGGCGGCGAGAATCGCGTTGTCGCCGCAGCCGCTGCACCATCGGGGCACGCCGCCCTGGTAGTCCTCGAGGTTGTGGTGCTCCTCGTGGAGCTTGATGATGCACTGGGTGACGGGAATGGCCATGGTCAACGTCCCTCTTCCAATTGCGCCTGCATCGCCTTCACGACGTCGCCGGGCTTGATCGGCTGGCCGCGCGCCTCGCTCCAGCAGTCGATGTCCACGAGGTAGCGCGCGCGCAACATCATCGCGAGCGCCGAGTAGCGGCGGTTCTCCGCGTCGACCACCTCGTCGTCGCGCCGGTCGGACCAGTTGCCCTCCACCGTCATCACCTTGCGAAAGCGCTTCATGATGTCGCCGATCCCGGACGGCATCGGCTGGATGAAGCGCAGGTGCAGCGAGGACACCGCGAGGCCGAGCGCGCGGGCGCGGTCGACCGCTTCCTCGATCACGCCCTTGGTGCTGCCCCAGCCGATCACCAGCAGGTCGCCTTCGGGCCCGCCGTGCACCGGCGGCGTGCGCAGCGTCTTCTGCAGCGTCGCGAGCTTCAGGCTGCGCATGCGCAGGCCCTGCTCGTTGATGGTGGGGTCGTACGCCACCTTGCTCATCGCGTCGTGCGCGAGCCCGGTCAGCGTGTGCATGCCGCCCGGCTGGCCGGGAATGAAGCGGCGCGCGATGCCGGTAACGGGGTCCCAGTCGTAGGGCCTGGTGCCTTCCGGCACCGGCGTCTGGTCGAGCGGCGGCGCGAGCCAGTCCTCGGCGAACACCGGCCGCGGGAACGGCTGCTGCGCGGTGGCAAGGCTCGCGTCGGAAAGCACGACCACCACCGTGTTGAACGTCTCGGCGATCTTGCGCGCGGTGATCATCGCGTAGAAGCAGTCCTCGATGTCGCTCACCGCGAGCACGACCTTGGGCGCGTCGCCGTGGCTGCCGAAGATCGAGGTCAGGAGGTCGCCCTGCTCCACCTTCGTCGGCTGGCCGGTGGACGGCCCGCCGCGCTGCACGTTGACGACGACCAGCGGGATCTCCGCCATCACCGCGAGGCCCAGCCCTTCCTGCTTCAGCGAGTAGCCGGGACCGGAGGTGATCGTGACCGCGCAGCGTCCGGCGTACGAGGCCCCGATCGCGAACGCGCACGCCGCGATCTCGTCCTCCGCCTGGTGCACGAGGCCGCCCACGCGCTCGAAGCACTCGGACAGGTAGTGCGACGCCGAGGTGGCCGGCGTGATCGGGTACATCGCGCAGATGTCCATGCCCGACGCGAGCACGCCCAGCGCGATCGCGGTGTTGCCGTTGACCACGATCTGCGGGACCTTCGATCGCTCCGCCGGGATCGCGTACTTGAAGTCGAGGTTCGCCTCCGCCCACGCGAAGCCCGCTTCCAGCAGCTTCACGTTCTGCGCGACGACCTTCTCCTCCTTCTTGCCGAAGATGCGCGCCACCTGCTCGCGCGCGAGCTGCATGTCGAGGCTGTAGATGCTGCACAGCATCCCCAGCACGAACATGTTCTTGCCCTTGCGCGGGTCGGCCACCAGCGTGCGGCACTCCTTCTCGAGCGGGATCTCGCAGACCTTGAAGCCGGCCTGCTTCAGCGACGCCACGGTCTCGACGTACGAGCGCGCGATCAGCGGATCCTTGTGCTCGCGCCACATGCTCTCGAGGAGGATGGTGGCGCCCTTCTTCAACTCGCCCGCGCGGACGCGGCCGAGCAGCACCTGCTCGTTGAAGGCGACGGCGAGGTCGGTCTCGTCGCCGCCGTTGGTCACGCGCTCGCGCCCGATGCGGATGCGGATGCCCGAGGCGCCGGCGACGCTGCGCGCGGGCGGCTGGATTTCCGCGGGAATGATCTCGACGGTCCAGATGCCGTTGCCGCTGCGCGCGGCGATGGCGCCCAGCGACTGGCCGCAGCGCTGCGCGCCTTCGCCGGAGTCGCTGATCACCTCGACGATGTGCTCTGGCAGGGTCTGCGCACGCTTGTGCGAAATCCCGGTGGGACGGTCGGCGACGGCGGCTTCGGTCATTTCGTGGCTACCTTCGAGAAAGGGCTTTCACGAAGAGACGCAGAGACGCAGAGAAAACCGTGATGGGGTTCTCTGCGTCTCTGCGTCTCTTTGTAAAGAAAATCTTCATGCCAGCCGCACCCGCGCGAACGAATGCTCACCCGCGGGAATGCCGAAGCGCGTGGCCGCGGCGGATTCGTAGACGGAGTCGGTGTCGCGCAGGCCGAGGTACGCCTTCATGCTGCGCGCGGCCTTGCGGCCGGCGCCCATCGCCTCGATCACCGTGGCGGCGCCGGTCACGATGTCGCCGCCCGCGTAGATGCCGGCGATCGACGTCGCGAGGCTCTCGTCGGTGGCGATGTAGCCGCGCTTGTCGAGGGCCAGCTTCGCGGTCTGGCCGAGAATCGGATTGGCGTTGGTGCCGATCGCGTACACGACCATGTCGACGTCCATCTCGTACTCGCTGCCGGGGACAGGCACGGGTCGGCGGCGGCCCGAGCTGTCGGGCTCGCCGAGCTCCATCTTCACGCAGCGGATCGCGCGCACGGTCTTCGTGTCGTCGCCCAGGATCTCGACCGGGCTCGACAGCCAGTTGAAGTCCACGCCCTCTTCCTCGGCGTGATGGATCTCCTCCGCGCGCGCCGGCGCCTCCTTGCGCGAGCGGCGGTAGATGCAGTACACGGCGTCGGCGCCGAGGCGCAGCGACACGCGCAGCGCGTCCATCGCGGTGTTGCCGGCGCCGATCACCGCGACGTGCTTGCCGGGCTTCAGCGGCGTGTCGAAGTTCGGGTAGTCGCGCGCCCGCATGAGGTTGCAGCGCGTGAGGAGCTCGTTGGCGGAGAGCACGCCGTTCAACGACTCGCCGGGGATGCCCATGAAGCTCGGGTAGCCGGCGCCGGTGCCGACGAACACCGCGTGGAAGCCCATCTCGGTGACCATCTGCTCCAGCGTGAACAGGCGCCCGACCAGCGTGTTGCATTCGAATTTGATGCCGAGCTTCACCAGCTTGTCGATCTCGGCGTCGATCACGTCGTTGGGCAGGCGGAAGTCGGGGATGCCGTACTTCAGCACGCCGCCCGGCTGGTGGAACGCCTCGTACACCGTGACGTCGCAGCCCGCCTTCGCCATGTCGGCGGCGCACGCCATGCCGGCCGGACCCGCGCCCACGATGCCGACCTTGAAGCCCGACGGCTCGATGTACGGCACGTTGGCCCAGCCTTCGCGGATCGCGAGGTCGCCCACGAAGCGCTCGAGGCGGCCGATCGCCACCGGCTCCAGCGAGTCGCCCACCGTGCACACGCCCTCGCACTGGTTCTCCTGCGGGCACACGCGGCCGCAGATCGACGGCAGCAGGTTGGTGTCGGTGATGATGTCGTAGGCACCGTGGTAGTGCTTCTCCGCGATCTTCCGGATGAACGCGGGGATGTCGATGCCGACCGGGCAGCCGCGTACGCACGGCTCGTCCGCGCACATGAGGCAGCGGTCGGCCTCGCGCAGCGCGTCGTCGACGAGATAGCCCAGCGCCACCTCCGAGAAGTTGCGGGCGCGCTCGCGCGCATCCTGCTCGCGCATCGGCGTGCGCTCCTGCGGGATCGTGCGGATCGTCTTCTTCTTCGCGGCCATGTCAGTACAGCTCCTCGCCGTCGGCGTGATTGGTGGCGGCGAGCTCGTCGGCCTGCTTCATGAGGCGGCAGCTCGCGACCCACTGGTCGAGCGCGACCTTCTCCTCCGCCTTGAAGCGCGTGAGGCGTGCCATGAGGTCGTCGAAGTCCACCTGGTGGCCGTCGAAGTCGGGGCCGTCGACGCACGCGAACTTGATGCGGTCGCCCACCTTCACGCGGCAGCCGCCGCACATGCCGGTGCCGTCGACCATCAGCGGGTTGAGGCTCACGATCGTCCTGATGCCGAACGGGCGCGTGGCCTCCGCGCAGCCCTTCATCATGACCGGCGGGCCGATCGCGATGCACTCCTCGATGTCCGGATGCTTCGCCACCGCGAGCCTGATGCCCTCCGCGACGGTGCCTTTCACGCCGACCGAGCCGTCGTCGGTGCACACGATCACCTCGTCGCACACCGAGCGGAACTTGTCGTCCCAGAACACGAGCTCCCGGCTGCGGAAGCCGATGACGCCGATCACGTACGCGCCCGCCTCCTGCAGCGCACGCGCCTGCGGGAACGTCGGCGCGACGCCCAGGCCGCCGCCGACGACCAGCGCCTTCTTCACGTGCGCGAGCGGGCTCGGCACGCCCATCGGCCCGACCATCGCATACAGCGACGTGCCGACCTTGCAGTCGTGCTGCATCTCGCGCGTCGACTTGCCCACGGCCTGGATCACGAGCGTGATCGTCCCGCGCTCGCGGTCGAAGTCGGCGATGGTGAGCGGGACGCGCTCGCCGTGCTCGCTCGGCATCACGATGACGAACTGCCCCGCGCGCGCGGCCTTCGCGAGCTGCGGGTGACGCACCTCGAGCAGGTACGTGACGGGCGAGAAGTCCTCGCGCGCGACGATCTCGAAATTCGACATGGACGTTCCTAGCGAACGCGGCGGCCGTGCAGCGACGGCGGCCGGTGGCGGCAGCGTGGAGAAATGCCGGAGGGACGTTGCGCGAGGCGTGCGGATGCGCGCCGCGGCAGCCCGCACCTCGCTGCCGTGCGGCAACGGGCGGGATGCGCGAAAGTCGAGCCAAGCAACAGCACGACGATTCCTCCTGGCGCCGTCGTCCGTGCACTACCGGCGTCGCTCTTGTCGGGAAGCTCGAGCAGGCCGGATCGACTTCGGGACGATCCTACCGGAGGTGCACGGGGCTCGTCGCCGGCGCGCTTTGACTTTCGTCAGTGAATGACGTGAAAACGGCTACGCGGGCGCGCAGGTGCGGAACCCCACGAACATGTCGTGGCGGTCGGGGCGGTAGAAGTTGCGGAAGCGCGCGTGCACGAGGCGCGAGCGCGTCGCGAACGAGCCGCCGCGGATCACGCGATGATCGCCGAACCAAGGTGCCGAATACTCGGCGTAAGGATCGGCCGCGAAGCCGGGATAGGCGGCGAACGGCGTCGCGGTCCACTCCCAGACGTTGCCGATGAGATGCGCGAGGCCGTCGCCGCGGGCACCGGCCGCGATCGGCCCCGCGTGGCGGTGATCGAGATTGGCATCGCCGGCGTGCGCGCCGTGCACCGCCGCGAACTCCCACTCCGCCTCGGTCGGCAGGCGCCGGCCGGCCCACGCGCAATACGCCTCCGCCTCGAAGGCGTTCACGTGCATCACCGGCGCGTCGTCCGCAAGCGGCACCCACTGCGCGAAGCGGCGCTGCTGCCACTGCCCGTCCTGCTGCCGCCAGTACGCGGGATGCTCGCGGGCGACGGCCTCGCGCCACGCACGGCCCTCCCCGGTCCACAGCGACGCATGCCGGTACCCGCCGTCCGCGACGAACGCCGCGAACTCGCGCTGCGTCACGCATCGCGACGACAGCGCGAACGGCGCGACCTCCACGTCGTGCGCCCACTTCTCGTTGTCGAACACGAAGCGCCGGCGCACGTCGTCGCGTTCCGCACCGAGGCGGAAGCGGCCGGCGGCGAACGCGACGTCGCGGGCCGCGTGCGAAGGGGCCATCGCGGCCGCGCGCGCGCCGAGGTCCGGCGCCGGCAGCGCGAGCGTCTGCAGCGACATCAGCAGCGCCTCCGCGTGCATGTCCTCGTGATACAGCGCGAGCTCGACGAAGTACGTGTCGTCGTACGCGCCGGCCGCAACGCGGTGCAGGGTCGCCGCGAGCGTCGCGTCGAGATACGCGTGCACGCCGGCCCAGTCGGGCAACGGCAGCGACCAGCGCGTTGCGTGCGGAATGCGCGCGGAATCCCACCACGCATCGGCCTGCGCGAGGCGCGACGGCGTGCGCTGCGCGCGCGGATCGTCCGCCGCGCAGCGATGGCACCAGAACTCCTGGAACCAGCCGATGTGCCCAAGCTCCCAGCGCGGCAGGTTCACCGTCGGCCGCTGCGGGAATTCGCGCTCCTCGGCCGTCAGGTGGCCGTACATGCGCTTTGTATAATCACGCGCATCGACGAGCGCTTCCGCCAGCGCGCCTGCCGTGCGCGGCGCCGCGTGCTTCACCGAGCCTGTTGCCTGCCCTTCGTCCATGCCGCGTCGTCGCCTGCCGGTCCTGCTGCTCGTCACGCCGTATCTCGCCCAGGCGAACAACGGCAATTGGCGCACGGCCGCGCGCTGGGCGCGCCTGCTCGGGGCCTCGTACCGGGTGATTCTACAAGCGTCGGACGCGACAGCGACGGACGGGCCGCGCGCCGACGCGGTCGCGATGATCGCGCTGCACGCGCGCCGCAGCGCCGGCGCGATCGCCGCGTGGCGCGCGCATTTGCCCACGCGCCCGCTCGTCGTCGCGCTCACCGGCACCGATCTCTATCACGACATACCGGCGGGCGACGCCGCGGCGCACGCGTCGCTCGCGGCCGCCGACGCGCTCGTCATGCTGCAGGAAGATGCGCCGGCGCACGTGCCGCCCGGCTATCGCGACAAGGCCTGCGTCGTCTTCCAGTCGGCGCGCGCGCTCGCACCGTGGCCGCGCAAGTCGGCGACGCGGCTCGATTGCCTGCTCGTCGCGCACCTGCGCGCCGAGAAGGATCCCGCGACCGCCTTCGCGGCGTTCCGCCGGCTCGCGGCCGACGTGCCCGCCACGCTCACGATCATCGGCGCGGCGCTCGATCCGGCGCTCGGCGATGCGGCGCACGCGCTCGCGGCGAGCGATCCGCGCGTGCAGTGGCTGGGCCCCCGGCCGCACGCGTGGACGCGGCAGGCGATCAAGCGCGCGCACGTCCTGCTGGTGCCGTCGCGGATGGAAGGCGGCGCGAACGTGGTGGTCGAGGCGATCACCGCGGGCACGCCGGTGCTCGGCAGCCGCATGTCCGGCAACGTCGGCATGCTCGGCGCGGACTACGCCGGCTGCTTCGCGGTGGGCGATGCGGACGGCCTCGCCGCGCTCGTCGCGCGGGCGGCCGCGGACCGCACGTTCCTCGCGGCCCTCGGCGCGCAGTGCGCGCGGCGCGCGCCGCTCTTCACGCCGGCGGCCGAGCAGGCGGCGCTGCACGCGGCCCTTGCGCGCGCCATCGCCGCCCATCGGCATAGAATGCCGGCCTGACTTCGCCTCCGGACGACCCCTATGAACGCTCCCGACGCCGTTCCCCTGCGCCTCACCTCGTTCTCCCACGGCGGCGGCTGCGGCTGCAAGATCGCGCCCGGCGTGCTGCAGGAGATCCTGGGCAAGGCGGCACCCGCGCTCGTGCCCAAGCAGCTGCTGGTGGGCATCGAGACCGCCGACGACGCCGCGGTCTACCAGATCAACGACACGCAGGCCATCGTCGCCACCACCGACTTCTTCATGCCGATCGTCGACGACCCGTTCGACTTCGGCGCCATCGCCGCCACCAACGCGATCTCCGACGTCTACGCGATGGGCGGCACGCCGCTCTTCGCGCTGGCGCTCGTCGGCATGCCGGTGAACCAGCTGCCGCTGCCGGTGATCCGCAGGATCCTCGAGGGCGGCGAATCGGTGTGCGCGCGCGCCGGCATTCCCGTCGCGGGCGGCCACACCATCGATTCGGTCGAGCCGATCTACGGCCTCGTCGCGATCGGCCTCGTCGACCCGCGCAACCTGAAGCGCAATGCGGGCGCGCAGCCCGGCGATCGCCTCGTCCTCGGCAAGCCGCTCGGCGTCGGCGTGTACAGCGCGGCGCTCAAGAAGGAGAAGCTCTCGCCCGAGGGCTATCGCGCGATGCTCGCCTCCACCACGCAGCTCAACACGCCGGGCATCGCGCTCGGCAGGATGGCGGGCGTGCACGCGCTGACCGACGTCACGGGCTTCGGGCTCCTCGGCCACCTGCTGGAGATTTGCCGCGGCTCGCACGCCGGCGCGACCGTCGACTTCGCGCGCGTGCCGCTGCATCCCGGCGTGCACGAGCTCGCGGCGGCCGGCTTCTTCACCGGCGCGTCGGGCCGCAACTGGGCGGGCTACGGCGCCGACGTCGATATCGCCCCGGCGCTCGGCGACACCGCACGCGCGCTGCTCACCGACCCGCAGACGTCGGGCGGGCTGCTCGTCGCGTGTGCGCCCGAAGCCGTCGACGACGTGCTCGCGGTCTTCCGCAACGAGGGGTTCGCCGCCGCCGCCGAGATCGGCGCGATGACGCAGGGGCCGGCGCGCGTCACCGTCCGCTAGGTCTTCGCCGTGCCGGAAGGGCCGGAGATCCGGCTCGGCCGGCGCGCTCGCGCACGTCCTACCGAACGAAGCGGCGCGCTTCCTCGTGTCGACGCCGGCGGCCGCGGCGTATTCCACCGACCGCATTGCCAAGCGAGGTGAGCCGCGGGCGCGTGGTAAGTTAGGACGAGGGGGACACCATGGAGGAATGCTCGATGCCGTCGTCCGGTTCGCCCCCGGTTCACCGCCTGCCCGCGCCGCAGCCCGGCTCGCTCGCCGCCCGCTACCTCGACGTGCGCGCCACGACGCGCGCGCTCGCCGCACCGCTGTCGGCCGAGGACTGCGCGCTGCAGTCGATGCCCGACGCGAGCCCCGTGAAGTGGCACCTCGCGCACGTGACGTGGTTCTTCGAGACGTTCGTGCTCACCGGGCATCTCGCGGGCTACGCGGCGTTCGATCCCGCGTTCCGCGTGCTGTTCAACTCGTACTACAACGGCGTGGGCGACAAGCACCCGCGTCCCGAGCGTGGACTGCTGTCGCGGCCCGACCTGCGCACGGTGCTCGCCTATCGCGCGCACGTGGACACCGCGATGTCGCGGCTGCTCTCTGCACCATTGCCGGACGCCGTCGCCTCGCTGGTCGAACTGGGCCTGCAGCACGAGCAGCAGCACCAGGAGCTCATCCTCACCGACGTCAAGCACCTGCTGTCGCGCAATCCGCTCCGGCCGGCGTATCACCCGCGCTGGCCGCTCGCGCCCGTGCGCCCGCAGCCGCTCGCATGGCACGCATTCGCGGGCGGCCTCGTCACCCACGGCCACGACGGCGAGGGCTTCGCGTTCGACAACGAGCGGCCCGCGCATGCCGTGTTCATCGCGCCGTTCACGCTCGCCTCGCGGCCGGTGACGCACGGCGAGTTCGCGGCCTTCATCGAGGACGGCGGCTATCGCCGCCCGGAGCTCTGGCTCGCGCTGGGCTGGGACACCGTGCAGGACCGCGGCTGGCAGGCGCCGCTGTACTGGGAGCGCCGCGGCGACACGTGGCGCACGTTCACGCTGCACGGCATGGCCGACATCGACCCGCACACGCCGGTGTGCCACGTGAGCTTCTTCGAGGCGGAGGCGTACGCGCGCTGGGCGGGCGCGCGGCTGCCGACGGAATTCGAGTGGGAGCACGCGGCGCGCACCGCGGCGATCGCCGGCAACTTCGCCGAGTCCGGGGCGCTGCATCCGCTGCCGGCCGCCGCGCAGGCGGACGGCCCCGGGCAGCTCTTCGGCGACGTCTGGGAATGGACGCGCAGCGACTACGCGCCCTACCCCGGCTTCGCGCCGGCCGCGGGCGCGGTCGGCGAATACAACGGCAAGTTCATGTGCGCGCAGTACGTGCTGCGCGGCGGCAGCTGCGCGACGCCGCGCTCGCACATCCGCGCGACGTATCGCAACTTCTTCGCGCCCGACGCGCGGTGGCAGTTCTCGGGGATCAGGCTTGCTCGTTAGAATTCATTCAACAAAGAGACGCAGAGACGCCGAGAAAACCTAAGGGTTCCTCTGCGTCTCTGCGTCTCTTTGTGAAAGAACTTTGCCACGCGTCAGGCACCTTTCTCGCGCTTGCGCAAACCACCCCCCGCCCGCCGCGCCGGCGGCCGCTCCATGACGGCGGCCGTCGGCAGGCACTCGGCGAAGTCGTCGACGAGGCTGCGGCGGCCGGTGATGCGCCACATCGCCGACAGCTCGATCGTCGGCAGCAGCTCGCGCTCGCGCACCTCGCAGAAGCGCACGCCGGGAAAGCCCAGCGCGGCGGTGGCGCCCGGCAGCAGCGACGCGCCACGTCCGCTTGCGACCGACGCCAGCACCGTCATGATCCGGTGCGCCTCCTGCACGATGCGTCCTTCCTCGCCCAGCTCGCGCAGCGCGCTGCTGATCTGCGCGCGCAGCAGCGGCACGCGGTCGTAGGGCGCGAACACGAGGCCGCGGCGCGCGACGTCCGCGAGCGACACGGTGCCGTCGCGGCCGACGGGAAAGTCCTCCGGCACCGCCGCGATCAGCCGGTCCTGCAGCAGCAGGCGCTGGTGCATGCGGCCCGCGACGTCGACCGGCGTGAACAGCATCGCGACGTCGATCTCGCCGCGCTCGAGCGCACGCGCCTGCTCGCCGTTGGACAGCTCGAAGAGGCGGATCTCGACGTCGGGGTGCAGGGCGCCGAACGCGCGCAACGCCTCGGGCAGCACGTGATACACCGCGGTGGCCACGAACCCGATCGCGAGCTTCCCCGCATTGCCCGACGCGATCCGGCGCGCCTGCGCCGCGGCCTCGTCGATGCGCGCGAGGCTCGTGCGCACGCTCTCGACCAGCGACTGCCCGGCCGGCGTCAGCGTCGCGCCGCGCCGCGAGCGGGTGAAGAGATGCGCGCCGAGCGCGTTCTCCATCCGCGCCATCGCCTGCGACAGCGCGGGCTGCGCAATGCCCAGCCGCTCGGCCGCCGCGGAGAACGTCCCGGCGTCGACGATGGCCAGGAAGTACCGCATGTGCTTCGTTTCCATGGGCAGGGCGTATCGAACCGACCCGCGAATGATAGCGACACGGCGGCCGCGCAGGCGTCGCTACCTCGCACTCGCGTGGAACACCGCGAAGTCGCCCGCGTCGTCCTGCCAGCAGCGCACGCGGTCGAACCCGGCCGCCTGCAGCATCGCGGTGAACGCGCCGGGGTCGTACTTGTACGAGTTCTCGGTGTGGATGCGCTCGCCGGCCGCGAAGGTGCGCACTGCATCCGGCAGCCGCACCGTCTGCGCGGTGCGCGCCTCGAGGTGCATCTCGATGCGCCCGGCGACCTCGTCGTAGAACGCGACGTGGGCGAACGCCTCCGGCCGGAAGTCGGTGCCGAGCAGGCGATTCACGTGATGCAGTACGTTGCGGTTGAACGCGGCGGTGACGCCGAGTGAATCGTCGTACGCCGCGTCGAGCCGCGCCTTCGCCTTGCGCGTGTCGACGCCGATCAGGAGCCCGCTGTCGTCGCGGCCGACGCAGTGCAGGTGGAGGTCGCGCAGGAACGCGAGCGCGTCCGCGGGCGCGAAGTTGCCGATCGACGAGCCGGGATAGAAGAACGTGACCGGCGTGTCGCCCAGGTCGTAGCGCAGGTCGAGCCCGCGCGTGAAGTCCGCAACGATGCCGAGCATCTCGATCGCGGGGAACTCGGGGGCGAGGCGGGCGAGCGCGCGCGCGATCTCGTCGCCCGCGAAATCCACGGCGACGTAGCGCGCGGGCGCCACCACCGGCAGCCACGCTTCCGCCTTGCGGCAGTCGCCGGCGCCCAAGTCGACGAGCTGCGTGCCGCGCCCGATCGCCGTCGCGATCGCGGCACGATGCGTCGCGAAGATGGCGCGCTCGGTGCGAGTCGGGTAATACTCCGGCAATTCGCAGATGGCCGCGAACAGCGCGCAGCCGAGCGCATCGTAGAAATACTTCGGCGGGATGGCGGCGGGCGTGCGCCGCAGGCCGTCGA
>JAXMFJ010000007.1:0-890268 GCA_046347855.1 Burkholderiales bacterium | reverse complement strand
AATCCGGCCGCAAAACGCGCAACGCCGAACCAACGTCATCCACCGAACGCGCGATGCGCGTTTTGCGGACGACGCATCTACTGCCAGCCTTCGGTACCAGGCTTCTCGTTCATCAGTTTCTTCACGTGCCGGCCGATATAAGCGCCCATGACGATCGTGAAGACAATGACGCCGAGGCTCGCAAGCCCGTAGTCGCTCGAGAACAGCAGCTTGATCGCTTCCATCGACAATCTCCCGTGGTCATCTTTGTCCCCGAAAGCATAGGCGCGCCGCCGTGCGCCGCCTTGGCTTTGGTCAAAGTCATCGGCCCGCCGCGCAACCCCCGCGACAACGCGGCGCAGGCAGGCGCAACTCCCATCTCCACTCGAACGCATCCATGACTGCCCGCTTCCGGCGCGCCCTGCACGCCATCGTCCTCTGCCTCATCGCCACTTCTGCGCAAGCAGCGGACCGTCCCGACTACCGCGATTTCACCGCGGCGGCCTACCTGCCGTTCCTGAATGCCGGCGAAGGCCCGCGCTTGCGGACGCCCGCCATCGGCATTTCGTTCCCGGACGGCCGCATGCACACCGCGACGCTCGACACCGGCTCGACGGGCGTCGTGGTCGCCGCGAGCATGATCCCCGGCTTCGAGCGGCTGCGCTCGCGCGGCGAGGGCAGGCTCACGTACACGAGCTCCGGACGGGTGATGCTCGGGCGCTGGGTGCTGACGCCGCTGACGCTGCACGGCCGCGACGGAGCGACCGCGCGCATCGAGCGGATGCCGGTCCTCGCGGTCACGCGCGTCGCGTGCCTGCGCCAGGCGCGCAACTGCACGCCGAGCGACGCGCCGCGCAACATCGCGATGGTCGGCATCGGCTTCGGCCGCGAGGCGGACGCGCAGGCGCAGAGCACGCCGGACAAGAACCCGTTCCTGCACCTCGCGCACGAAGGCCGCGCGTACCGGCCCGGCTACGTGCTGACGCCGCACGGCGCTCACGTCGGGCTCACCGAAGCCAATACACGCGGCGAGTTCCGCTTCCGCAAGCTCGCGCACAACGAGGCGAACGGCGACTGGCAGCAGATCCCCGCGTGCCTGCGCGTCGACGACCACGTGCCCGCTGCGTGCGGCACCCTGCTGATGGACACCGGGGTCACCACGATGTACCTGACGCTCCCGTCGACCCAGGCGCGCGGCGGACGTACGCTGCCGCCGGGCGCGCGCCTCGCCGTCGACCTCGGCACCGCCGGCGACGCAACGCCGCTCTACGAATTCCGCGCCGGCGCGCGCGGCGAGCGCATGGCACCGGACGCCATCGTGCTGAAGGTCGACGACCGCAAGCCGCCATTCGTCAACACCACGGTGCACTTCCTCGCCGGTTACGATTACCTCTACGATTTCGACGGCGGGTACGTCGGGTTCCGCCGGCACTGATCCCGCAAGCTCATCCAGGCTCGCCCATGCGCAAGTTCGTCCTTCCCCTCGCTGCGCTCACGCTGTGCGCGACGCTCGCCCATGCCCAGCGCGTCCCCGCGCCTGCCGCCACCGCGGGCACGACACCGACGCCGCCGCCCAGCGAAGCGCAGCAGGCGTGGCGCACCGGCGAGGGCTGGATCGTCGAGCTGCGCCGCCATCCCGACGGCACGCGCTCGTGCGCGATGGCCAAGAGCTTCGCCGAGGGCAAGTTCGGGATCTTCGTCGTGCGCACGTCGTCCGTGACGCTGTTCGCGGTGGTCGACGAGCAGCAGCCGTTCACCGGGCCCGGCACGCTGCGCCTCGCGCAGGGTGCGCGGGCGCTCGGCACCTTCGACGCGCAGGCGCAGGGACCGGCGCTCGCCACCGTCGAGCTCCTGGGTCGCCAGGTGCAGGCCGCCATCGCCAGGCTCACCACCGATCCGCTCGCCATCGACGCCGCGGGCCGCACGTTCACCGCCGATCTCACGGGCGTGGACAAGGCGCGCACGCAGCTCGACCGCTGCGTGCTGTCGCTGGACCTCGGGACGCCCGGCGGCAAATAGCATCGTCGGCAAGGACGTCCGCCAGGCGCGCGATGGAGGCGCCGCTACGTTGACAATGCGCCGGGCGGAGGCGACGATGCCGGATCGCCCTCGCGCCGCATCGAGGACCCTCTTCCCCGCCGCATGGCCCGGTCTTCCGCGCATCCCCTTCGCTTCCTGCTCAACGGCGAGCCGGTCGTCGTCACCGAGGCCTCGCCGCACACCACGCTGCTCGAATGGCTGCGCGAGTCGCGTGGCCTCACCGGCACCAAGGAAGGCTGCGCCGAAGGTGACTGCGGCGCGTGCACGGTCGTGTGCGCGGAGCTCGAGCCGGGACGTCCGGGGCTCGCGTGGCGGCCGATCAACGCGTGCCTGCGCCTCCTGCCCTCGCTGCACGGCAGGGCGGTGTTCACCGTCGAGTCGCTCGCGGGCGCGGACGGCACGCCGCATCCGCTGCAGCACGCGCTCGTCGCGACGCACGCGTCGCAGTGCGGCTTCTGCACACCGGGATTCGCGATGAGCCTCTTCGGGCTCTACAAGAACGAGCACGCGCCGTCGCGCGCGACGGTCGTCGATGCGCTGTCCGGCAACCTCTGCCGCTGCACCGGCTACGTGCCCATCCTCGCCGCGGCGCAGGTGATGTACGACCGCGCCGCCTGCGGCGACGCGCAAGGATGGCGCAGCGCAGGCATCGCCGCCGACGGCAGCCGCGTCATCTCGCAGGAGGAGGAGATGCTGGCCGCGCAGCTCGCCGCGCTCGCCAGCGACGAGACGCTCGCGTACGAAGCGCGCGGCCGCCGCTGGTGGGCGCCGCGCACGCTGGACGAGCTCGCGGACCTGCGCGCCGCGCATCCGGACGCGCGCATCGTCGCGGGTGCGACCGACGTCGGGCTGTGGATCACCAAGCAGCATCGCGACATCGGCGACGTGCTGTACGCCGGCGACGTCGACGCCCTGCGCGACGTCGTGGAAGGCGACTCCCACATCGACATCGGCGCCGCGGTGCCGCTCGCCGCCGCGTTCGCGGCGCTGGTCGCCGAATGGCCCGAGCTTGCGGAAGTGGCGACGCGCTTCGCGTCGGTGCCGATCCGCAACAGCGGCACGCTCGGCGGCAACGTCGCCAACGGCTCGCCGATCGGCGACTCGATGCCGGTGCTGATCGCGCTCGGCGCCACGGTCGTGCTGCGCAAGGGTGCGGCTACGCGCGAGCTGCCGCTCGAATCGTTCTACCTCGCGTATCAGCGCACCGCGCTGCAGCCGGGCGAGCTCGTGACGCACGTGCGCGTGCCGCGGCGGCGGCCCGGCACCATCGTGCGTGCGTACAAGCAGAGCAAGCGCTTCGACCAGGACATCTCGTGCGTGCTCGCGTGCTTCGTGCTCGCGCTCGACGGCACGAGCGTCGCCGACGTGCGCATCGGCTGCGGCGGCGTCGCGCCCACGCCGGTGCGCGCGGTAGCGACGGAGCGTGCGCTGCGCGGCGGCGCGTGGAGCGAGGCGCACGTCGCGGCGGCGGCCGCGGTGCTCGCGAACGAATTCGCGCCCATCGACGACCTGCGCGCCAGCGCCCGCTATCGCCGCACGGTGCTCGGCAACCTGCTCGTGCGCTGCCATCTCGAGACGACCGCGCCGGACGTGCCGACGCGCGTCGCCGCACTCGCGGGCGCATCGCCGTGAACGCGCCGCACGCTCCCGCGTTCGTCGCGCTGCCTGCGGGCTCCGAGGTCGTCGGCGCGCCGCTGCCGCACGACAGCGCCGCGCTGCATGCAGCGGGTGCCGCGCGCTACACCGACGACCTTCCCGAGCCGCGCGACACGCTGCACGTCGCGGTCGGCGTGAGCCCGGTGGCGCACGGTCGCGTGCGCGGCGTCGACCTCGAGGCCGTCGTTGCGGAGCCCGGCGTCGTGGCGGTCATCGACGCACGCGACGTGCCCGGCGTGAACGACGTCGGCCCCATCGTGCGCGACGATCCGATCTTCGCCGAAGACGAGGTGCAGTTCGCCGGGCAGCCGCTGTTCGCGGTGGCGGCCACCGACGTGAACACCGCGCGCCGCGCCGCCCTCCGCGCGCGCTGCGACATCGAGCCGTTGCCCGCGATCCTGACCATCGCGGAGGCGCTCGCCGCGGAATCATACGTGCTGCCGCCGGTGCACGTGACGCGCGGCGACCCGGCCGCCGCGCTCGCGGGCGCGCCGCACCGCCTGCGCGGCGAGGTCGCGTGCGGCGGCCAGGACCACTTCTACCTCGAGGGACAAGTCGCACTCGCGATCCCGCGCGAGCACGGCGGGATGCACGTGTACACGTCGACGCAGCATCCCGGCGAGGTGCAGCACTTCGTGGCGCGCGCACTCGACGTCGCCGCGCACGACGTGGTGGTCGAATGCCGGCGCATGGGCGGCGGCTTCGGCGGCAAGGAGACGCAGATGACGCAGTGGGCGTGCATCGCGGCGCTGGTGGCGCGGCGCACTGGCCGTCCCGCGAAACTGCGCCTCGACCGCGCCGACGACATGCGCTCCACCGGCAAGCGGCACGCGTTCTGGTATCGCTACGACGCCGGCTTCGACGACGAGGGCCGCATCGTGGGCCTCGACCTCGTGCTCGCGGCGCGCTGCGGCTTCTCGGCCGATCTCTCCGGCCCCGTCAACGATCGCGCGGTGTTCCACGCCGACAATGCGTACTGGCTGCCGAACGTGGCGCTGCACAGCTTCCGGTGCCGGACGAACACCGTGAGCGACACCGCGTTCCGCGGCTTCGGCGGGCCGCAGGGCATGTTCCCGATCGAGCACGTGATCGACGAGATCGCGCATGCGCTCGGCCGCGATCCACTCGACGTGCGGCGCGCCAATTTCTACGGCACCCGCGATCGCAACGTCACGCCCTACGGCATGACCGTCGAGGACAACATCGCGCCGGCGCTCGTCGATGCGCTTGCGGCGTCCGCGCGCTATAGCGAGCGGCGCGCGGAGATCGCGCAGTGGAATCGCGCGAGCCCGGTAGTGAAGCGGGGCATCGCGCTCACGCCGGTCAAGTTCGGCATCTCGTTCACCGCCACGCACTACAACCAGGCGGGCGCGCTGCTGCACCTGTACAACGACGGCACGCTGCTGCTCAACCACGGCGGCACCGAGATGGGCCAGGGGCTGTTCACGAAGGTGGCGCAGGTGGTCGCGCAGGCGATGGGCGTGCCGATCGGCGCGGTGCGCGTCTCGGCGTCGGATACGAGCAAGGTGCCGAACGCGTCGCCCACCGCCGCGTCGTCGGGCAGCGACCTCAACGGCATGGCGGCGTTCGATGCCGCACGCACGCTGCGCGCGCGCCTCGCGGCGTTCGCGGCGAAGCGCTTCGGCTGCCGCGACGACGAGGTGCATTTCGCCGACGGCCGCGTCACGGCCGGCGCGCAGGAGATGACCTTCGCCGCGCTTGCGAAGGCCGCGTACTTCGCGCGCGTGCCGCTGTCGGCCACGGGCTTCTACGCGACGCCGAAGATCCACTACGACCCGGCGACGCTCACCGGCCGCCCGTTCTTCTACTTTGCGTACGGCGCCGCGGTCTCGGAGGTCGCGATCGACACGCTGACCGGCGAGCACCGGCTGCTCGCGGTGGACATCCTGCACGACGTCGGGCGCTCGCTCAATCCGGCGCTCGACCGCGGGCAGATCGAAGGCGGGTTCATGCAGGGCTACGGCTGGCTCGCGCTCGAGGAGTTGTGGTGGAATGCGCAGGGCGAGCTCAGGACCGTGGCGCCCTCCACCTACAAGATCCCCACCGCGCACGACGTGCCCGCGCATTTCGACGTGACCTTCCACGACGAGGCCAACCGCGAGGAGACCATCCATCGCAGCAAGGCGGTCGGCGAGCCGCCGCTCATGCTCGCGCTCTCGGCGTTTCACGCGCTGCGCGATGCGATCGCCAGCGTCGCGGATCATCGCGTCGCGCCGCGACTCGACGCGCCGGCCACCGACGAGCGCATCCTGTTCGCGGTGGAGGACGTGCGCACGCGTGCGGGACAGCATGGCTGAGTGGCTGCCTGCGCTCGCGGCAAGGCTTGCCGGCGGCGGACGCGCCGTGCTCGTCACGATCGCGCATGCGAACGGCTCCACGCCGCGCGAGGCGGGCGCCGCGATGATCGTCACGGCGCACGACCAGCACGGGACGATCGGCGGCGGCCACCTCGAGTTCGAGGCGCTGCGGATCGCGCGCGACGCCCTCGCCGGCGACGCGCCGCGCGGCACGTGGCTCGTGCGCTTCCCGCTCGCCGCGCGCCTCGGGCAATGCTGCGGCGGCGTGGCGACACTCGGCTTCGCGGTGCTCGACGCGGAGGCCGCGACGTGGCTCGAGCCGGCGCTCGCGTGCCAGCGCGCGACGGTGCCGATGGCGCTCGTGTCGCGCGTCGGCGGCAACGCGCACGCGCAGCTCCTCGTCACCGCGGATCACGCGCGCGGCTCGCTCGGCACCGCGGCGCTCGACTCCACGGCGGTCGCGCTGGCACGGCCGCGCGTGCAGGCGTGCACCGCCGGCGCGAGCCTCGCCGACGCCGCCGACGGCACGACGCTGCTGGTGCACGTGATCGTGCCGAGCGACTTCTCCGTGCTGGTGTTCGGCAACGGGCACGTCGGGCGCGCGCTCGTGCAGGTGCTGGGCGCACTGCCGGCGCGCGTGCGCTGGATCGACGGCCGCGAGCACGCGTTCCCGGCGACGGTGCCGGCCAACGTCGAGATCGTCGCCACCGATGCGCCGGAAGACGAGGCGGCCACCGCGCGCGCCGGCGCGTACGCGGTGATCGCGACGCACAGCCACGCGCTCGACTTCGACATCGTCGCCGCGGCGCTCGCGCGCGACGACTGGCGCTACCTCGGCCTCATCGGCTCGCAGGCGAAGCGCAACCAGTTCGTGCGCCGGCTCGCCACGCGCGGCATCGGCGGCGACGCGTTCGCGCGCGTGACGTGCCCGATCGGCGTCGGGCACGGCCTCGCGATCCGCAGCAAGGAGCCCGGCGCCATCGCGGTGGCGGTCGCGGCCGAGATGCTCGCCGTGCGCGAGCGCCACGCGGCGCGGACGGCACCCGCGCGCGACGTCGTCGCACTCCATCGCGGACGCGGCACGCCATGACCGCGCGCCTCGCGCTCGCCGGCATCTCCAAGGCTTATCCCTCGGTGGTCGCCAACGACGGCATCGACCTCGTCGTGCAGCCGGGCGAGATCCACGCGGTGCTGGGCGAGAACGGCGCCGGCAAGTCGACGCTGATGAAGATCGTCTACGGCGCCGTGAAGCCCGACGCCGGCACGATCGAGTGGGAAGGCCGGCCGGTGGTCATCGCCAGCCCGTCGCGCGCGCGGCGCTTGGGCATCGGCATGGTGTTTCAGCACTTCTCGCTGTTCGAGACGCTCACGGTGGCCGACAACATCGCGCTGGCGCTGGAGGGCGGGCAGGCGACGGCCGGCCTGCCGGCGCGCATCCGCGACGTGTCGGCGAAGTACGGCCTGCCGCTCGATCCCGCGCGCTACGTGCACACGATGTCGGTGGGCGAGCGGCAGCGCGTGGAGATCGTGCGCTGCCTGCTGCAGGACCCGCGACTGCTCATCATGGACGAGCCGACCTCGGTGCTGACGCCGCAGGCGGTCGAGAAGCTGTTCGAGACGCTGCGCCGGCTCGCCGACGAGGGCTGCAGCATCCTCTACATCAGCCACAAGCTGGACGAGATCCGCGCGCTGTGCCACAAGGCCACCGTGCTGCGCGCGGGCAAGGTGACCGGCGACTGCGATCCGCGGCGCGAGTCGTCGTCGTCGCTCGCGCGCATGATGATCGGCGGCGACCTTCCGCATCCGCAGCGTCGTGCGCCGGAGGTCGGCGGCGAGGCACTGGCGGTGCGCAACCTCTCGCTGCCCGCCGACGACCCGTTCGGCACGTCGCTCGCGGGCGTGAACCTCAGCGTGCGCGCGGGCGAGATCGTCGGCATCGCGGGCGTGTCGGGCAACGGCCAGAAGGAGCTGATGGCGGCGCTGTCGGGCGAGCGGACGCTTGCCGATGCGGATCGCATCGAGCTCCTCGGCACGCCGTGCGGGCGCATGGATGCGGCCGCGCGGCGCGCGCTCGGCCTCGCGTTCGTGCCCGAGGAGCGGCTGGGTCGGGGCGCGGTGCCCGAGATGTCGCTCGCCGACAATGCGTTGCTCACCGCCTATCGGCACGGCATGGTGGCGCGCGGGTTCGTGCGCGGCGGCGCAGTGCGCGAGTACGCCGCGCAGACGATCGGCGCGTACGGCGTGAAGGCCGGCGGCCCCGACGCGACCGCGCGCAGCCTCTCCGGCGGCAACCTGCAGAAGTACATCGTCGGCCGCGAGATCCGCCAGCAGCCGAAGGTGATGATCGCGGCGCAGCCGACGTGGGGCGTGGACGTCGGCGCCGCCGCGCAGATCCGGCAGGCGCTGCTCGACCTGCGCGATCACGGGGTGGCGGTGCTGGTGGTGTCGGAGGAGCTGGACGAGCTCTTCGAGATCTGCGACCGCCTCGCGGTGATCGCGCAGGGGCGGCTGTCGGATCCGAAGGCCGTGAGCGAGACGAACGCCGAGGAGATCGGGTTGCTGATGGCGGGGTCGTTCATCCATCGGGGGACGGAGCGCGCGCATGCGTTTTCGCCGGCGGGGGTCATGAATGTGCAGGAGTAGGGGCTTTTCGCGGCGGCCGCCCCTCACCCCAGCCCTCTCTTGCAGAGCGCGCGGTCGCCTGCATGCGACCGCCGCATTTCCGGCGGCGAGCATGCTCGCCGAATTCCCGGAAATGCCCCCGCAAGCGGGGAGAGGGAGCTTTTGGGGCGGTGCGGGGAGGCTGCGTCCCTTCCAAGCTCCCCAAGGTTCCTTCTCCCCGCACACGCCCCAAAGTTCCCTCTCCCCGCTCGCGGGGAGAGGGCTAGGGTGAGGGGCGCACACGCCCCAACACAACAACAACGAACCATCGATGCACCTCCGCCTCGAACCCCGTCCCGAGCCGTCGCGTCTCGCGCGCTGGCTCTCGCCCCTCGTCGCCTCGCTCGCCGTCCTCCTGATCGGCTTCGTGCTCTTCGCCGCGATGGGCCGCGACCCTTGGTTCGCGCTCTACACGTTCTTCATCGATCCGATCGACACGCTCTACGACGTCGCCGAGCTCATGCTGAAGGCGAGCCCGATCATGCTGTGCGCGGTCGGCCTCGCGGTGGGCTACCGCGCGAACGTGTGGAACATCGGCGCCGAGGGCCAGCTCGTCATGGGCGCGATCTTCGGCGGCGGCGTCGCGCTGCTCTTCCACGGCGTCGACTCGCCGCTCGTGCTGCCGGCGATGCTCGTCGCGGGCCTCGCGGGCGGCATGCTGTGGGCGGCGATCCCCGCCTTCCTGCGCATCCGCTGCAACGCGAACGAGATCCTCGTCTCGCTGATGCTCGTGTACGTCGCGTCGCTCGTGCTGTCGCTGCTCGTGCACGGCGCGTGGCGCGATCCGGAAGGCTTCAACTTCCCGCAGTCGAAGATGTTCACCGAGAGCGCGCTGCTGCCGAACCTCCTGCCGGAGACGCGCCTCAACGTGGGCCTGCTGCTCTCGCTCGCGGTCGTCGCCGCGGGCTGGGTGTTCCTGCGCAAGAGCCTCGTCGGCTACCAGATGCGCGTCGCGGGGCTGGCGCCCGCCGCGGCGAACTACGCGGGCATCTCGTCGTCGCGCACCGTGTGGCTCGGCATGCTGATCGGCGGCGGGTGCGCGGGCATCGCGGGCGTCGGCGAGGTCGCGGGCCCGATCGGCCAGCTGCTGCCCGTCGTGTCGCCGGGCTACGGCTTCGCGGCGATCATCGTCGCATTCGTCGGCCGCCTGCATCCGGTGGGCATCTTCTTCGCGAGCCTGCTCATGTCGCTGCTGTACCTCGGCGGCGAGGCGGCGCAGATGAAGCTGGCACTCCCCTCCTCCGTCACCGGGCTCTTCCAGGGCACGCTGCTCCTGTTCCTGCTCGCCTCCGACGTCTTCATCCACTACCGGCTGCGCGTCGTGCGCACCGCGCCGCGGGCCGCGTGATGGACCTCGCCGTCCAGCTCGTGCTGCTCACGCTCGCCGCCGGCACGCCGCTCGTGTACGCGGCGCTGGGCGAGCTCGTCGTCGAGAAGTCGGGCGTGCTGAACCTCGGCGTCGAAGGCATGATGCTGGTCGGCGCCGTCGTCGCGTTCATCGTGGCGGCCACGTTCAAGTCGCCGTGGCTCGGCGTGCTCGCGGGCATCGTCGCCGGTGCCGCGCTCGCGCTGGTGTTCGCGGTGGTGACGCTCACGCTGCAGGCGAACCAGGTCGCGTCCGGGCTCGCGCTGTCGCTGTTCGGGGTGGGACTCTCGGCGTTCGTGGGGCTGGGCTACGTGAGCCTCGTCATCGAGCCGATTCCGTCGGTGTCGCTCGGCCCCCTCACCGCGCTGCCGGTCGTGGGGCCGCTGATGTTCGGGCAGAACCCGCTCGTCTACCTCTCGCTCGCGCTGTTCGTGGCGATCCAGTGGTTCCTGTTCCGCACGCGCGCGGGCCTCATCGTGCGCGCGGTGGGCGAGTCGCCGCAGTCGGCGCACGCGATCGGCTACCCGGTGGTGCGCATCCGCTACCTCGCGGTCCTGTTCGGCGGCGCGTGCGCGGGGCTCGCGGGCGCCTACCTCTCGCTCGTCTACAACCCGTCGTGGACCGAGGGCATGACGGCCGGGCGCGGGTGGATCGCGCTGGCGCTCGTGGTGTTCGCCACCTGGAAGCCGTGGCGCGTGCTGGCGGGCGCGTACCTCTTCGGGGGCGTCACTTTGGCGCAGTTCCAGGCGCAGGCGCTCGGCGTCGACATTCCGTCGCAATACCTCTCGATGCTGCCCTACGTCGCGACCATCGTGGTGCTGGCGATCATCTCCCGCGACGCCGCGGTCATCAAGCTGAACGCCCCCGCGTCGCTCGGCCGGCCGTTCCATCCCGACGGCTGATCGGCGGCCCGGCAATCGGCGTAAAATCGTTGGCTTGCCTGCAACGCCAGTCCTTGCCCGTCCGACCCCGATTGCCCAGGAGATCACGATGATCCGCATTACCCGCAGGATGTCGCTCGTCGCTGCCGCGGCGTGCGCGCTCGCCGCCGCACTGCCGGCCGCCGCGCAACCGAAGGCCGGCGAGCCGCTCAAGATCGGCTTCGTGTACGTGAGCCCGATCGGCGACGCCGGCTGGACGTTCCAGCACGACACCGGCCGCAAGCAGATGGAAAAGGCGCTCGGCGGCAAGGTCACCAGCAAGTACATCGAGAGCGTGCCCGAGGGCGCGGACGCCGAGCGCGTGATCCGCGAGCTCGCGCAGACGGGCCACAACCTCATCTTCACGACGTCGTTCGGGTACATGAACCCGACGATCAAGGTCGCGCAGGCGTTCCCGAACGTGAAGTTCGAGCACGCCACCGGCTACAAGACCGCGAAGAACGTCGGCATCTACAACGCGCGCTTCTACGAGGGCCGCTACCTCGCGGGCATCGTCGCGGGCAAGATGTCGAAGACGGGCGTCGCGGGCTACGTGGCCGCGTTCCCGATCCCCGAGGTCGTGATGGGCATCAACGCGTTCGCGCGCGGCATGCGCAGCGTGAATCCGAAGGCCGAGGTGAAGGTCATCTGGGTCAACACGTGGTTCGACCCGGGCAAGGAAGGCGAGGCCGCAAATACGCTCGTCTCGCAGGGTGCCGACGTGCTCACGCACCACACGGATTCCACCGCCACCGTGCAGGCCGCCGAGGCGAAGAAGGTGTACGCGATCGCGTATCACTCCGACATGTCGAAGTACGGCCCGAACGCGCAGCTCACCGCGGTCACGCATCACTGGGGCGACTACTACACGAAGGTCGCGCAGTCGGTGCTCGACAACAAGTGGCAGCAGGACAACGTCTGGGGCGGCATCAAGGACGGCATGATCAGCCTCGCGCCGTACAACAAGGTCGTGCCCGCCGACGTGCAGGCGCTGGTGACCAAGGCGCAGGACGAGATCAAGGCCGGCAAGCTGCATCCGTTCCAGGGCCCGATGAACGACAACGCGGGCAAGGAGCGCCTCGCCGCCGGCAAGGCGATCAGCGACGCCGACCTGTCCAAGATGGACTACTACGTCGAAGGCGTGGTCGGCAAGCTGCCGTCGTCGAAATAGCGCGGGGGTCGCCATGCCTGCCCTCAAGTCCACTCCTGCCAAGACCCGCGCGCGCAAGCTGCGGCCGGTCCCGAGCGTGAAGTCGGTGAAGCCGCGCCGCGTGAAGGCGGGCGACGTCGGCCCGACGTCCAGTGCCGACGCGATCGAGCGCGCGCATCTGTCCGAGCGCGTGGCTGCCACCACCGCGGCCGAATCCAACGCACTCGTCGACATCCTGGCCGGCCGCTCGCCGGAGGACGCGCGGCGGCTGGTCGAAGGCCTGCGCAAGGTGAAGGGCGCGCCGCCCGACAAGAGCGAGCGCGAGCTCGCCGACGAGCTCGCCGAGGACTGGCGCAGCGGCGCGTATCCCTACAAGTACCTGCTGCCGCGCAAGAGCTACGAGAAGCAGAAGTACCTGCTGCAGGTGGAACTGCTCAAGTTCCAGGCGTGGGTGAAGGAGACCGGGCAGAAGGTGGTGGTGCTGTTCGAGGGGCGCGACGCCGCCGGCAAGGGCGGCACGATCAAGCGCTACATGGAGCACTTGAATCCCCGCGGCGCGCGCGTCGTCGCGCTGGAGAAGCCCACCGACGCCGAGCGCGGGCAGTGGTTCTTCCAGCGCTACGTGCAGCACCTGCCCACGCACGGCGAGATCGTGCTGTTCGACCGCTCCTGGTACAACCGCGCGGGCGTGGAGCGCGTGATGGGCTTCTGCACCGACCACGAGTACCAGGAGTTCATGCGCCAGTGCCCCGAGTTCGAGCGCAACCTCGTGCACAGCGGCATCCACCTCATCAAGTACTGGTTCTCGGTGAGCCGCGAGGAGCAGCGCCGCCGCTTCCGCGAGCGCGAGGCGCATCCGCTGAAGCAGTGGAAGCTGTCGCCGATCGACATGGCGTCGCTCGACAAGTGGGACGACTACACGAAGGCGAAGGAAGCGATGTTCTTCCACACCGACACGGCGGATTCGCCGTGGACGGTGATCAAGTCCGACTGCAAGAAGCGCGCGCGGTTGAATGCGCTGCGGTTCCTGCTGCACTCGTTCCCGTACAAGGCGAAGGACGTGGCGCGCATCGGCGAAGTGGATCCGCTGCTCGTGGGCCGCGCGCACATCGTGTACGAGCGCGGCGAGAAGACGGGGGACGTGCTGGCTACGCCGGGGATTTGAGCTTTTCTTGCGAGGGCCCGCCCCTCACCCCAACCCTCTCCCCCTCCGGGGGCGAGGGAGGCCTTGCGATAAACGTCGGCATGACCGCGTAGCGCCCCAGAAGCTCCCTCGCCCCGCTTGCGGGGAGAGGGCTGGGGTGAGGGGCCAGCGCCCCAATCACCTCAGGTATTGAGCCTCCGCAACACCCCCAACACCTTCTCGAACGCCTTCCCATAAGGCGGATACAGCAACCGCGCCGCCGCCATCTTCGGCTGCACGAACACCGGCTTGCGATGCGTGAAGGTGAGGAAGCTCGCCTCGCCGTGATACGCGCCGGAGCCCGACGCGCCCACGCCGCCGAACGGCAGGTTCTTGTGCGCGAAGTGCCACAGCGTGTCGTTCACCGTCACGCCGCCCGCCAGCGTCTCCTGCAGCACGCGCGCACGCTGCGCGCCCTCGTGTCCGAAGTAGTAGAACGCGAGCGGATGCGGCCGCGCATTGATCTTCGCGATCGCCTCGTCGAGCGTGCGGTACGCCTCGACTGGCAGCAGCGGGCCGAAGATCTCCTCGCGCATCACCGCCATCTCGTCGGTGACGCCCAACAGCAGCGTCGGCAACAGCTTGCGCGAGCCGGGTGCCGGCGTCTCGCCGGCGGGGTTCAGCACCACGATGCGCGCGCCCTTCGCGCGCGCATCGTCGACGAGCCCCGTCAGGCGGCGATGGTGCCGCTCGTTCACGATCGCGGTGTAGTCGGGATTGCCGGCATACGACGCGTACAGCGCGCGCGCCGCGGCCTCCACCGCCGCGACGAAGGCATCGACGCGATCGTGCGGCACCAGCGCGTAATCCGGCGCGATGCACGTCTGGCCGGCGTTGAGCAGCTTCCCCGACATGAGGCGCGGCGCGCCGCGTTCGAAGTCGGCGTCCGGCGCGAACAGCGCGGGCGACTTGCCGCCGAGCTCGAGCGTCACCGGCGTCAGGTTCTTCGCGGCGGCCTGCGCGACCAGGCGGCCCACGGCCGTCGAGCCCGTGAAGAACAGGTGCGCGAAGGGCAGCTCGGTGAACCGGCGGCCGACCTCGGCGTCGCCCAGCACCACGGCGAACTCGTCCTCCGCGAAATTCGCGGCGACCAGCTCGCGCATCAGCGCCGACGTGGCGGGCGTGACCTCCGACGGCTTCAGCATCACGCGGTTCCCCGCCGCGAGCGCGCCCAGCGCGGGCGCGAACGCGAGCTGCACCGGATAGTTCCACGGGCTCACCACGCCGGCCACGCCGAGCGGCTGGCGCTCGATGTACGCGCGGCCGGGCAGCAGGTGCACCGGCGTGGCCACGCGCTCGCGGCGCATCCACTGCGCGAGGTGCTTCTTCGCGTCGGCGATCTCGGACGCGACGATGTAGAGCTCGGCCAGCAGCGTCTCGTGCTCGGAGCGATCGCCGAAGTCGCTGTCGACCGCGTCGGCGAACCGCTGCTCGTTGGCGGTCAGCAACGCCTGCAGGCGCGAAAGGCGATCGCGGCGGACGGCGAGCGTCGGATGGCGCTCGCGCTCGAACGCCGCGCGCTGCAGCGCGAACACGCGCTCCAGCGCGGCGTCCTGGGCGAGGGGAAGTTCGGCGGGCGCGTTCATGGTTTCATCCTGCCCCCGGCGACGTGCCGCGGAAGCGGGCAGCGCCGGAGCGTGAGGGCGACACTTCCAATTATCGCATCCGCGCACACGAACGACGAGCGTGGTGCAATCCGTCGCCGCCGCGCATGGCCCACGCAGTATCATCGCGCATCCCGACTGCAGCGAACGCCGCGCAACGCGCGGCGCCGGACCCATGCGCGAGCTCCTGTCCACCGACTCCCTCTTCGACGAGCAGGCGCAGCGCACGCTCGCGCACGCGCTCTTCGGCGGCGCCGATCTCGGCGAATGCATCACGACGATGCAGCGCATCCCGGCGGGCGACACCACGGCATGGCAAGTCCAGTGGCGCGCCACCGCGGATCGCGTCGCGGCGCTCGGTGATGCATCGGCGGCGCGCGGGCATCCGGTGAGCGCGCGCGAAGCGTGGCTGCGCGCCGCGAACTACTACCGCACCGCGTATCTGTTCGCGTACGCCAACCCGGTACCCCCGATCGTGCGCGAGCTGCTCGCGCAGGAGACGGCCGTGTTCGGGAAGGCCGCGGCCGCGCTCGCGCCGGCGCTCGTGCCCGTCGAGATTCCGTACGACGGCGTCACCCTGCCCGGCTGCTTCTGCCCCGGCGGCGCCGGCACACGGCCGCTGCTCGTGTGCACCGGCGGCTACGATTCCACGCTGCGCGAATCGTATTTCGCGTTCGCCGTCGCGGCGCAGCGCCGCGGCTGGCACGCGCTGTTGTTCGACGGCCCCGGCCAGGGCCGCGTCGTGATCGAGCAGGGCATCCCGATGCGCGGGGATTGGGAGGCGGTCGTCGCGCCGGTGATCGACTTCGCGCTGACGCTGCCCGGCGTCGATCCCGAACGCATCGCGCTGACCGGCTGGAGCTTGGGCGGCTATCTCTCGCTGCGCGCGGCGGCGTTCGAGCCGCGGCTCGCGGCCTGCGTATCCGATCCCGGCCTGCCGGGGATGCTCGCGCCGATGGCGAAGATGTTCGCGGCGCTGCCGCCCGGAACATTGGACGATCCGCTGCACGCCGATCCCGCCCTCTTCGCGCCCTACGCCGCGCACATCGCCGCCGATCCTGCGCTGCACTGGAAGGTCGAGCAGCGCGCGTACATGGTGCACGGCGTCGATTCGCTGCCGGCGTATCTCGCGGCGGCGCGCGCCTTCGACGTCGCGCCGCATCTCGCGAACATCCGCTGCCCGATGTTCGTCGCGTGCGAGGAGAACGACCCGCTCGCCGCGTTCGCGCCGGCGGTGTTCGACGCGCTCACCTGCGCGAAGACGCTGCAGCGGTTCACCGCCGCCGAGGGTGCGGGCGATCACACCGCGATCCTCGCGCGCTCGCTCTTCCTCGCGCGCATGTTCGACTGGCTCGACGAGACCGTCGCGGCGCGCTGACCCATGGGCCCCCTCTCCGGCATCCGCGTCCTCGAGTTCGACGCCATCGGACCCGGCCCGTTCTGCGGGATGATGCTGGCCGACATGGGCGCCGACGTGCTGCTGGTCGACCGTCCCGCCGACGCGGGGCTCGGCTTGTCGCTCGCGCGCGCGCACGACACGATGAAGCGCGGCCGCCGCTCGCTCACGCTCGACCTCAAGTCGCCGGGTGCGGTGGAAGCGGCGCTGCGCCTCGCCGCGCACGCCGACGTGCTGATCGAGGGCTTCCGTCCCGGCGTGATGGAGCGCATGGGCTTGGGGCCCGACGTGCTGCTCGCGCGCAACCCGCGCCTCGTCTACGGCCGCATGACCGGCTGGGGGCAGACCGGGCCGCTCGCGCCGCGGGCCGGCCACGACATCGACTACATCGCGCTGTCCGGCGCGCTGCACGCGATCGGTCGCGCGCACGAGGCGCCGGTGCCGCCGCTGAACCTCGTCGGCGACTTCGGCGGCGGCGGCATGCTGCTCGCGTTCGGCATCGCGTGCGCGCTCGCGGAGGCGGCGCGCTCGGGACGCGGGCAGGTGGTCGACGCGGCGATGGTCGAGGGCGCGTCGCTGCTCGCGACGATGTTCGCGGGCATGCGCGCCGCAGGCGCGTGGCGCGACGCGCGCGGCTGCAACGCGCTCGACTCCGGCGCGCCGTGGTACGACTGCTACGCTACGCGCGACGGCCGCCACGTGGCCGTCGGCGCCATCGAGCCCAAGTTCTACGCGGCGCTCCTGCACGGCCTCGCGCTCGACCCCGCCACGCTGCCGCCGCAGCACGACGAGGCGCGCTGGCCCGAGCTCCGCGCGATCTTCACGCGCGCGTTCGCGCAACGCACCCGCGACGAGTGGACCGCGGTGTTCGCGGGCACCGATGCATGCGTCGCGCCGGTGCTGACGTTCGCGGAGGCGGCGGACGATCCGCATGCCCGCGCGCGCGGCGCGTTCGTCACCGTCGACGGCGTCACGCAGCCCGCGCCGGCGCCGCGCTTCTCGCGCACGCCCGGGAGCGTGCGGCACGGCCCACCGGAGCGCGGCCACGGCGGCCGCGCGGCGCTCGCGGACTGGGGCTTCGACGACGCCGCCATCGCCGAGCTCGCCGCGCTCGGCGCCGGGATGCGCTGACGCCTTACCGCTTGTAGGCGGCGGCGTGCCGCCGCAGAGCGGATCGTTGTAGGACTCGTCCGACACGCGGGTGCGCGTTGCAGGCGTTATGCGTGCTGCGGCCCGGCGGTATCGTGGGGAACGCCCTCCGCCGGAACGCCAGCGCGGCTTGCCCCATGCGCCTCTCGCTTCGCTTCCTCATCCCGCTCCTCGTCGCCCTGGCGCTCTTCGCCTATGCCGCGGTGCCGCTCGTCGACGCGCTCACCACGCGCTGGTTCGTGCGCGACCTCGACATCCGCAGCAACCTCATCGCCAACACGGTGCAGGAGCCGCTCGAGGAGATGATCGCCGCGCATTCGCCGACGCGCATCGCGACCTACTTCCAGCGCCTCACCAACGACGAGCGCCTGTACGCGATCGGGCTGTGCCTCGACGGGCAGGCCACGCCGCTCGCCACCGGCGCCTTCCCCGGCGAGGTTAAGTGCGGCGCGCTCGACGCGTACAAGACGCAGGGCGAGCACCTGCTGCGCACCGCGAAGGGCGTGGTGCACGTCGCGGTGCGACCGCTGGCGGCGCCCGTCGGCGAGACCGCCGACCTCATCCTCGTGCACGACATGAGCTTCATCGAGCGCCGCAGCGAGGAGACACGGCACTACCTCTTCTGGTTCTTCGCGGCGCTCGCGGCGAGCGTGGCGCTCATCACGGTGGTTATCGCGCAGCTCTCGTGGCGCGGCTGGGTCGCGGGCCTGCGCGCGCTGCTGCGCGGCGAAGGCATCCTGCGTCCGTCCGCCGGCACGGCGCCCGAGCTGAAGCCCATCGCGCGCGACGTGCAGGCGCTGCTGCGCGAGCTCGAGCACCAGTTCCGTCCGACCGACGAGTCGCAGCAGCGCTGGACGCAGGACACGCTGCGCGCGGTGCTGCGCGGCGAGATGCGCGGCAACGACGTCATCATCGTCAGCAACCGCGAGCCGTACATCCACGTGCGCACGCCCGAGGGCATCAGGGTGCAGCGCCCGGCGAGCGGACTCGTCACCGCGCTCGAGCCCGTGATGCGCGCGTGCTCGGGCACGTGGATCGCGCACGGCAGCGGCAGCGCGGACCGCGAGGTGGTCGACAAGCACGACCGCGTCGCGGTGCCGCCCGACCATCCTGCGTACAGCATCCGCCGCGTGTGGCTGTCGGACGAGGAAGTGAAAGGCTACTACGACGGCTTCGCCAACGAGGGCCTGTGGCCGCTGTGCCACATCGCGCACGTGCGTCCGACGTTCCGCAGCGTCGACTGGGAGCAGTACCGCGCGGTGAACCAGAAGTTCGCCGATGCCGTGGTCGCCGAGGCGCACAGCGACGATCCGGTGGTGCTCGTGCAGGACTACCACTTCGCGCTGCTGCCGCGGATGATCCGCCAGCGCCTGCCCAACGCGACGATCATCACGTTCTGGCACATCCCCTGGCCCAATCCCGAGGCCATCGCGATCTGCCCGTGGCGCGTGGAGCTGCTCGACGGCATGCTCGGCAGCGACATCATGGGCTTCCACACGCAGTTCCACGTGAACAACTTCCTGGAGGCGGTGGACCGCTTCGTCGAGGCGCGCATCGACCGCGAGACGTTCACCGTGGTGTACGGCGGCGGGCGCACCGCCGTGCACCGGTATCCGATCTCAATCGAGTGGCCGCCGGCGCCGCTCGCCAACGCCGCGCCGGTGGACGTCGCGCGCGAGAACGTGCGCGTGCGCCTCAACCTCCCGCGCGGCCACAAGCTCGGCATCGGCATCGACCGCCTCGACTACACGAAGGGCATCATCGAGCGCTTCAACGCGGTGGCGCGCCTGCTCGAGCTCTATCCCGAGTGGATCGGCAGGTTCACCTTCGTGCAGATCGCCGCGCCCACGCGCGCGACCATCGACGACTACCAGGCCTACGCGGACCGCGTGCAGCGCGAGGCGGCCGCGATCAACGCGCGGTTCCCCGACGCCGCGCATCCGCCGCTCGTGCTGCTCGCCGAGCACCACGAGCCCGAGTCGGTGTACGAGCACCATCGCGCGGCGGACGTGTGCTTCGTGTCGTCGCTGCACGACGGCATGAACCTCGTCGCGAAGGAATACATCGCCGCCCACGACGACGAGCAGGGCGTGCTCATCCTCTCGCAGTTCGCGGGCGCGTCGCGCGAACTCCCCGAGGCGCTCATTGTCAACCCGTACGACGCCGACGAATGCGCGAACGCGTTGCGGGAGGCGCTCGCGATGTCGAAGGAAGAGCAGCGCGACCGCATGCGCCTCCTGCGGAACATCGTGCGCGAATTCAACGTCTACCGGTGGGCGGGCCGCATGCTCCTCGACGCGGCCGCCATGCACCAGCGCAAGCGCTTCCGCGAGCGCGTGCTCACCATGGAAAGCGACCGTTGATATCGAGCGCGATGAGCTCCCCCCTCGACACGCCCCGCCCCGCACGCTTCGTGCGGCCGCCGCCGCCGCCGCTCGGCACCGACTGCGCGCTCTTCCTCGACATCGACGGCACGCTCGCGGAGCTGGCCGACCTGCCCGATGCCGTGCACATCGATCACGAGATCGCCGCGGCGCTGCCGCGCATCGCGTGCGAGCTCGCCGGCGCCGTCGCGCTCATCACCGGCCGCGCGATCACCAGTGCCGATCGCCTGTTCCCCGGCCTGCGCCTGCCCATCGCCGGGCAGCACGGCTCCGAGCGCCGCGACGCTGCAGGCGCCATCCACCTGCATGCGCCGCGCAAGGACACGCAAGCGCGCCTGCGCAAGCTCCTGACCGGCCTCGCGCGCCGGCATCCGCAGCTGCTGCTCGAGGACAAGGGCGCCGCGATGGCGCTGCACTTCCGCGCCGCGCCCGAGCTCGAGACCATCGTCGAGCGCACGCTGCGCGAGTCGCTCAAGGACGCGCCCGGCTACGAGCTGCAGGCGGGGAAGATGCTGGTCGAGGTGCGCCCCGAGGGCCGCGACAAGGGCACCGCCATCGACGATTTCATGGCCGAGGCGCCGTTCGCCGGACGCCTGCCGGTGTTCGTCGGCGACGACCTCACCGACGAGCACGGCTTCGCGGTGGTCGAGCGCCTGGGCGGCTGGACCGTGAAGGTGGGGCCGGGCCGCACCGCCGCGCGCTTCCGCCTGCCGGATGCGGCGGCGGTGAAGCGCTGGCTGCTCGCACCCATTGGCGCCGAAGCGTCGTGCTCGCTCGACACCACCGGCATGTCGTGACCGCGCGGGACGCCTTGCGCGACGACGGGAGGACATCGCGATGACATCCGAGACGCGCTCGCTCGACCTCGCACTCATCGGCAACGGCCGCATCGGCGCGCTCGTCGACGAGCGCGCGACCATCGTCTGGTGCTGCTTCCCGCGCTTCGACGGCGACCCGCTGTTCTGCGCGCTGCTCGACACCGCGCCGCCGCCGGAGGCGCGCGGGCTGTGGGCGATCGAGATGCTCGACCTCGCCGAGGCCGCGCAGTCGTACACCGAGAACACCGCGGTGCTGGTGACGCGGCTCACCGACCACAAGGGCGGCGTGATCGAGATCACCGACTGCGCGCCGCGCTTCGACCATCACGGGCGGCTGCACCAGCCGATGTCGCTCCTGCGCCGCGTCCGCCGCCTGGCGGGCAGCCCGCGCATCGTCGTGCGCCTGCGGCCGGTGTTCCAGTGGGGGCGCTACAAGCCGCAGGTCACCACCGGCAGCCACCACATCCGCTACGTCGGCGACGAGATGACGGTGCGCCTCACCACCGATGCGTCGCTCACCGCCGTGCTCGAGGAGCGGCCGCTGTTCGTGGAGGACGCGCTCACGTTCCTGCTCGGCGCCGACGAGTCGATCCCGGAGCACCTGCCCGAGCTCGGCCGCCGCTTCATCGAGGAGACCACCGCGCACTGGCGCGAGTGGGTGCGCGGGCTCGCGATCCCGTTCGAGTGGCAGTCCGCCGTGATCCGCGCTGCGATCACGCTGAAGCTCAACGCCTTCGACGACACGGGCGCGATCATCGCGGCGATGACCACCTCCGTGCCGGAGGCACCGTCGTCGGGACGCAACTGGGACTATCGCCACTGCTGGCTGCGCGACGGGTACTTCGTGGTCAATGCGCTCAATCGCCTCGGCGCGACCAACACGATGGAGCGCTACCTGCAGTACCTCGTCGGCATCGCGGCGTCCGCGAGCGACGGGCCGATCAATCCCGTGTACCGCATCAGCGGCGGCGGCGACCTCACCGAGCGCACCGAGGACGCGCTGCCCGGCTATCGCGGCATGGGACCGGTGCGCGTGGGCAACGACGCGTGGCGGCAGGTGCAGCACGACGTGTACGGCTCGGCGGTGCTCGCCGCCACGCACGTCTTCTTCGATGAGCGGCTCACGCATCGCGGCGACGTCACGCTGTTCGAGCGCCTCGAGCCGCTCGGCGAGCGCGCGATCGCGATGCACGACCAGGCGGACGCGGGCCTGTGGGAGCTGCGCGGGTCGACGCGCGTGCACACGTTCTCCAGCGTGATGTGCTGGGCGGCGTGCGATCGCCTCGCGCGCGTCGCGGTGCGGCTGGGACTCGCCGAGCGCGCGCGCCGCTGGCGCGCCGAGGCCGACCGCATCCGGGCGTTCGTGGAGGCGAACTGCTGGAATCCGAAGCTCAACACGTTCGTCTCCGCCACCGGCGGCGACCAGCTCGACGCCAGCCTGCTCCTGCTCGCGGAGCTCAACTTCCTGCCTGCCGACGATCCGCGCTACGTCGCCACCGTCGCGGCCATCGAGCGCGACCTGAAGCGCGGCGACTTCGTTTTCCGCTACATCGAGAACGACGACTTCGGCGCGCCGTCGAACGCGTTCCTGGTCTGCACGTTCTGGCTCGTCGACGCGCTCGCGAGCGTGGGTCGCCGCGACGAGGCGCGCGCGCTCTTCACGCGCCTGCTCGCGTGCCGCAACAAGCACGGCCTCCTCGCGGAACACGTGCATCCGGTCAACGGCGAGCTGTGGGGCAACTTCGTGCAGACGTACAGCATGGTGGGGCTCATCAACTCCGCCATCAGGCTGTCCGTCAGTTGGGACGACGCGTTCTGAGCGCTAACCGTGATCCGTCGTTCCCGCGAAAGCGGGAACCCAGTGTCGTTTGCTGTGCCCATCGCCGAAATCCTAAAGACACTGGGTCCCCGCCTTCGCGGGGACGACAATCGCATAGGGTTGCGCTCCGCAGCTCGCCGCTCCGTCACGACTGGCCTCGCGCCTGCGCGATGGCACTCAACAAGGTCGCAGGCTCGTGCGCGCCCGACACCGCCACCTTGCCGTCGAAGATGAAGAACGGCACGCCCGAGATGCCCATCTGCCGCGCGCGCTCCTCCGCGCCAGCGATCTCGTCGCGCAACGCGTCGGACGCGAGGAACGCGCGCGCGTCGTCGGGATCGAAGCCCGCCTCCGTCGCGATGCGCACGAGCTCGTCGTGCGCGCCGACGAAGCGGCCCTCGAGGAAATACGCGCGGAAGAGCTTCTCCACCAGCGCATCCGCATCGCCTTCCGGCCGCGCCTGCGCCCACGCGATCAGGCGATGCGCGAGGCGCGTGTTGGGCTGGCGCTCGATCGCGTCGAAGTCGAACGCGATGCCGGCCGTCTCGCCGGCCGCGCGCACCCGCGCGTAGACCTCGCGCGCACGCTCGGGGCCGCCGAACTTCGCCTCGAGGTACGCGCGGCGGTCGGCCCCGTCCGCGGGCAGGTCGGGATTGAGCTCGAACGGATGCCAGCGGACGGTGACCGCGAGGTCGGGCTCGGCGGCGCGCAGCGTGGCGAGCGCGGCCTCGAGGCGGCGCTTGCCGATGTAGCACCAGGGACAGACGACGTCGGACACGACGTCGATGGTGAGCGGGGAAGTCACGGCGATCCTTTCGGTGAGGCTCATGCACGGGCCACACCTTACCAGCCATAATGCGCGAGGGGCGATCGAACACCACCTTGCCGCCATGGCCATGTCGTTGCGCTGGGACGTCTTTTGCCGCGTCGTCGACAATTTCGGCGATGCCGGCGTGTGCTGGCGCCTCGCGCGGCAGCTCGCGCGCGAGCACGCCCTCGCGGTCACGCTGTGGATCGACGACGTGGCGAGCCTCGCGCGCATCGCGCCGGCCGTCACTCCGGCGCGCGCGGACCAGGTGGTCGACGGCGTGCGCATCCGCCGCATCGCGGAGCCGTTCGTGCCCGACGCCGTGCTGCCCGACGTGGTGATCGAGGGCTTCGGCTGCGGCCTCCCCGACGCGTTCGTGACGGCCATCGCCGGCGCGCCGAAGCCGCCGGTGTGGGTGGTGCTCGAATACCTGTCGGCCGAGCCGTGGATCGATGCGTCGCACGGCCTGCCGTCGCCGCATCCGCGCCTGCCGCTCACGCGCTGGTTCTGGTTCCCGGGCTTCACGCGGCGTTCCGGCGGCCTCCTGCGCGAGGCGCGGCTCCTCGAGACGCGCGACGCGTTCCGCAGCGATCCCGCGGCGCACGCGGACGTGTGGGCCGCCGCCGGCTACGTGCCCGCGCCCGATGCCCTGCGCGTCTCGCTGTTCTGCTACGCGAACCCCGCGCTGCCGGGCCTCCTCGACGCGTGGGCCGAAGGCGACGAGCCCGTCGTGTGCGTCGTGCCCGAGGGCGTGGCGCGCTCCGAGCTCGATCACTGGGCCGGCGGCGCCGTGCCCCATCGCGGGGCGCCGCTCACCCGCGGCCGGCTGACGGTGGCCGTCGCGCCCTTCGTCGACCAGGACGCGTTCGACCGTCGCCTCTGGCTATCCGACCTCAACTTCGTGCGCGGCGAGGATTCCTTCGTGCGCGCGCAGTGGGCGGGCCAGCCCTACGTCTGGCACGCGTACCCGCAGGAAGGCGATGCCCACCTCGTCAAAATGGACGCGTTCCTCACGCGGCTGGAGGCCACGCTGCCGGATGGCATCCGCATCGACCAGCGGACCTTCTGGTACGCGTGGAACACGGGCGACCCCGTGGCGGCGGCCGAGGCCTGGCCCGCCTACCGCTCGGTGATGCCCGCCGTGACCGTCCTCGCCCGGGCCTGGGCGCGGGCGCTGGCCCGTCAGCCGGACCTCGCGTCGGCACTGGTCAAATTCGTCGAAAGTCGTTTATAATGTTGGGTTTCCCGCACCGCAACACCGGGACATCCAGCAGGCACGCGACGCCACGCCCGTGGCCATGAGCGACATCCGCCTGCCTACTTTGGAAGATCAGGAATCGCCATGAAACTCGCACAGGAAATTCGGGCCGGCAACGTCATGATGGTCGGCAAGGACCCGATGGTCGTGCAGAAGGCCGAGTTCAGCAAGTCCGGCCGCAACGCCTCGGTCGTCAAGATGAAGCTCAAGAACCTCCTCACCGGCAGCCCCACGGAGACGATCTACCGCGCCGACGAGAAGTTCGACACGATCCAGCTCGAGAAGAAGGAAGTCACGTACTCGTACTTCGCGGACCCGATGTACGTGTTCATGGACAACGAGTTCAACCAGTTCGACGTCGAGAAGGACAACCTGGGCGACGCGCTCAACTACCTCGAGGAAGGGCTGCCCTGCGAGCTCACGTTCTACGAGGGACGCGCCATCTCGGTCGAGCTCCCCACCTCGGTCGATCGCGAAGTCGCGTACACCGAGCCCGCGGTCAAGGGCGACACGTCGGGCAAGGTGATGAAGCCCGCCAAGCTCAAGAACGGCTTCGAGGTCGCGGTCCCGCTCTTCGTCACCACCGGCGACAAGATCGAGATCGACACGCGCACGGGCGAGTATCGCCGCCGCGTCTGATCGTCGGTACGCACCAGCGCGCACGGGCACCTCACGGGGTGCCCGTTTTCGTTTCCGCCGCGCCCGCGGCACCGTTCGAGGGACCTGCGATGTACGACGCCGACGATGATCCGCACCTGTGGCTGGAGGAGATCGCGGGCGAGGCGCCGCTCGCGTTCGCGCGCACGCACAACGAGCGCACGCTGGCGGCGCTGGGCGGCCCGGGCTTCGAGGCATTGCAGGCGCGGCTGCGCGCGCTCCTCGATTCGCAGACGCGCATCCCCGCCATCGAGAAGCACGGCGCGTGGTACTACAACTTCTGGAAGGACGCGCAGCATCCGCGCGGCGTGTGGCGGCGCACGACGCTCGCGGAGTACCGCAATGTCGAGCCCGCGTGGGACGTGGTGCTCGATCTCGACGCGCTGGCCGCGGCCGAGGAAGCGAACTGGGTGTGGCACAGCGCGGAGTTCCTGCGTCCGGCATGCCGCCGCTGCCTCGTCCGGCTGTCGCGCGGCGGCGCCGATGCGCACGTGGTGCGCGAGTTCGACGTCGATGCGCGGGCCTTCGTGGCCGATGGCTTCGCCGTCCCCGAGGCCAAGAGCAACGTGCACTGGCGCGACGAGGACAGCCTCTTCGTCGCCACCGACTTCGGCGCCGGCTCGATGACGACCTCCGGCTATCCGCGGGTGGTGAAGAGGTGGCACCGCGGAACGCCGCTCGCCGCGGCCGCGACCGTGTTCGAGGGGCTTGCGGGCGACGTGTGGGTGAGCGCGTGGCGCGAGCGCACGCCCGGCTTCGAGCGCGACGTCGCCCACCGCGGCGTGGCCTTCTTCGCGAGCGAGACGTACCTGCTGCAGGCAAGCGGTACCGTGCGGCTGCCGGTGCCCGACAGCGCCGTCGTGTCGCTGCATCGGGAATTCGCCTTCGTCTGGCTGCGCGACGACTGGACCGTCGGCGGCACGACGTATCCCGCCGGCGCGCTCATCGCCACCGAGCTCGCCGCGCTGCTGGCCGGCGCGCCGCGCTTCGGCGTGCTCTTCGCGCCGACCGCGCGCACGTCGCTCGCCGCGTTCGCGCCGACGCGCCATCACGTCATCGTCGACGAGCTCGCAGACGTGAAAAGTCGCCTCGCGGTGCTGACGTACGACGGACAGGCGTGGCAGCGCGCGCCGCTGACCGGCCTGCCGGAGATCGGCACGATCACCGCCACGGCGGTCGACGCCGACGAATCGGACGACTTCCTCGCGACGGTCACCGGCTTCATCACGCCGACGCGCCTCCTGTTCGGCACTCTCGGGCACGGAAGCGTGGAAACGCTGAAGGCGCTGCCCCCCGCCTTCGACGCGAGTGCACTTGCAGTGACCCAGCACGAGGCGACCTCGGCGGACGGCACGCGCGTGCCCTACTTCGAGGTCGCGCGCCGCGACCTCGTGCGCGACGGACGCAATCCCACCGTCGTCCGCGGCTACGGCGGCTTCGAGATACCGCTGCTGCCGGAGTACAGCGGCGCCGTCGGCATCGGCTGGCTCGAGCGCGGCGGCGTGTACGTGGTCGCCAACATTCGCGGCGGCGGCGAATTCGGCCCGCGCTGGCACGACGCCGCGCGCCGCGAACGGCGGCCGCGCGCGTACGAGGACTTCATCGCGGTGGCCGAGGACCTCGTGCGCCGCGGCGTGACCACGCCCGCACATCTCGGCGCCATCGGCGGCAGCAACGGCGGCCTCCTCATGGGCAACATGCTGACGCGGCGCCCGGACCTCTTCGGCGCGATCGTCTGCTCGGTGCCGCTCCTCGACATGCGCCGCTATCACCGGCTGCTCGCGGGCGCGAGCTGGATCGCCGAGTACGGCGATCCCGACGTCCCGGACGACTGGGCGTTCCTGCGCACCTATTCGCCGTATCACAACCTGCGCGCGGGCACGCGCTACCCGCCGCTGCTGCTCATGACCTCGACGCGCGACGACCGCGTGCACCCGGGCCACGCGCGCAAGATGGCCGCCCGCATGGAAGCGGCGGGCCACGACGTGCTGTATTTCGAGAACATCGAGGGCGGGCACGGCGCCGCGGCCGACAACGCGCAGTTCGCGCGCATGCATGCGCTGCAGTACGGGTTCCTCTGGTCGCGGCTGCACTGAGGTCGCGACGCGCGTCGCTTCCGTCGGCGCGCGCTTCGTGCGACGATGCGGCGGCCTTCCCGGAGGACTTCACGTGACCACCCGCGGCTTCACCGTCAGCCACGCCGCCGACGCGCACTTCGCGCGCGGCCTGCGCTCGTTCTTCGAGTATCGCGACCTCGGCATCGCCCGCGCCACCGAGGGCCGCGTCGTCGCGCACGTGATCCGCGCGGCGCCCGGCGCGCCGTTCTCGGGGCAGCCGCACCTGCACCGCACCACGTTCCAGATGGTGTACGTGCTGCGCGGCTGGATCGAGTTCGACTACGAGGGCCAGGGCACGGTGCGCCTCACGGCCGGATCCTGCGTCTACCAGCCGCCGGGCATCCGGCACCGCGAGGTGGGCCACAGCGAGGACGTCGAGATGCTGGAGATCGTGATGCCGGGCGACTTCGCGACCGAGGAGGTCGCGCGCGTCAAGGCCGGGGACGTGCCGCAATGAAGCTCTCGCTGCAGCTGACGATGGCCTTCGGCCTCGTGTTCGCGCTGGTGTGCGCCGGCGTCGCGGTGAACGGCTTCCTGTCGTTGCGCGATCTCACCGATGCCACGGAGATCGCCGACACCAAGGGCTTCGCGTGGTTCTGGACCTTGCTCGGCCTGATCGGCGCGGCGGTCGCGCTCGCGGGCCGCTGGCTCCTGCGCCGCGACGCCGAAGCATCCGGCGATTCGCTTTAGCGATCACCGCCGCTCGGGCGCCCAGATCGCCACGTCGAACGGCTGGCCCTGCGCGTGGGCGAGCGGCGCCTCGTCCAGCGGTGTGAGCCCCTGCGCGGCGAGCAGCGTCGACTCCAGGCGTGTGACCTCCACTGTGCGCAGCGGCCACGGCCGATGGCGGATCTGTGCGCGCAAGCTCGCGTCGTCGCCGGCGAACAGCGTGAAGCGATGGAGCAGGAAGTGCTCGCGCGTGGCCGGCACCGGCGACGGCCGCGGCGCGCCGGTTTCCCACGCCGCCGCAAAGCGCGCCTTCGTGGCGCGCGCGTCGGTCCGCTCGGACTCGATCGTCGTGCGCGCATCTTCCGCACGCCAATGCATGCGCGCGTGGAAGTACGGCAGCCGGTAGGCGAGGCGTGCGCCCCACACCGCGAGCGGATTGTCGATGTCGAGCGAGAAGAACCACAGTCCCGGATCGCCGTTGCGGCGCACGTAGGTGCGCACGTTGATCTCGTAGCCGCGCGAGAGCACGGGCACCGGCGGCAAGAGCGACGGGCGCATGCGCGACACCGCGAACACCGCTACGCCGACCCACGCCTCGCCCTCCCACAGGTCGAGGTCCAGCGCGCGCGGCACGATCGCGCGCAGCGCCTGCGGCGGCACGCGCCAGTGCAGGAACAGGAGCCGGCTCCAGCGCTGATGCAGCACCGGGCATCCGCGCGGACGCGGCGCAGCGCGATCGCCCATGGCTCGATCCTCTCGCATGGCGGCGTTCGATTATGGGCCGCGACGGGGCGCGCGCCCGCTAACGAGCAGTCTGCACGACCTGCAGGCGGCGATGTCTTGCCGGCATCCATATTGATCTAGAATGCGCCACGGCGCCGCACTCGGCGCCGGCGCGTTCCGAAGGAGCCTCGCTCGCCGCCATGCCGGATGTCGATGCCCTGCTGCTCGCCCGGATCCAGTTCGGATTCACGATCTCGTTCCACATCGTGTTTCCCGCGATCACCATCGGGCTCGCGAGCTACCTCGCGGTGCTCGAGGCGCTGTGGCTCAAGACGCGCAACGCGGTGTTCCGCGACCTGTACCTCTTCTGGCTCAAGGTCTTCGCGGTCAACTTCGGCATGGGCGTGGTGTCGGGCCTCGTGATGGCCTACCAGTTCGGCACCAACTGGAGCTACTTCTCCGATTTCGCCGGCAGCGTCACCGGGCCGCTGCTCGCGTACGAGGTGCTCACCGCGTTCTTCCTCGAGGCGGGCTTCCTCGGGGTGATGCTCTTCGGCTGGAAGCGCGTCGGTCCCGGGCTGCACTTCTTTGCGACGCTGATGGTCGCGGCCGGCACGCTCATCAGCGCGACGTGGATCCTCGCGTCGAACAGCTGGATGCAGACGCCCGCGGGCTATCGCATCCTCGACGGGCGCGTGGTGCCCGACGACTGGATCGCGATCATCTTCAATCCGTCGTTCCCGTATCGCCTCGCGCACATGGTGGTCGCGGCATATCTCTCGACGGCGCTGATGGTGGCCGCGTCCGGCGCGTGGCACCTGCTGCGCGGGCGCGACGATCCCGCGATCCGCACGATGATGTCGATGGGCCTGTGGATGATGCTGCTGGTGGCGCCCATCCAGGCGTTCATCGGCGACCAGCACGGGCTCAACACGCTCGAGTACCAGCCCGCGAAGATTGCGGCCATCGAGGGCCACTGGGAGAACAAGCCCGGCGAGGCCGTGCCGCTCACGCTCTTCGGCTGGCCCGACATGGCGCGCGAGGAGACGCTCTACAAGGTCGACGTCCCGCACCTCGGGAGCCTCATCCTCACGCATTCGTGGAACGGTCAGTTCCCCGGGCTGAAGTCGTATCCGCCCGATCGCCGCCCGAACTCCACCGTCGTGTTCTGGACATTCCGCGTGATGGTGGGCCTGGGCATCCTCATGATCGTGCTCGGGCTGTGGTCGGGCATCGCGCGCCTGCGCGGCACGCTGTACACCTCGCGCCCGCTGCTGCGCTTCGCGCTGCTGATGGGGCCCGCGGGCGTGATCGCGATCCTCGCCGGGTGGATGACCACCGAGGTCGGCCGCCAGCCGTGGGTCGTGTACGGCGTGATGCGCACCGCCGATGCGGTGTCGTCGCACGGCGTGCTCGCGCTTTCCGTCACGCTCGCGCTGTTCGTCGTGATCTACTTCATGGTGTTCGGCGCAGGCCTCGTCTACCTGCTGCGCATCATCGCGCGCGGGCCGGCGGCGCCGGACGCCGCGGAGCAGGTCGACGGCGGCCCGGGCAAGCCGCGGCAGGCGATGCGGCCCATCTCGGCGGCAGGCACCGCGACCGGAGACTGACGCCATGGGCATCGACCTGTCGCTCGTGTGGGCCGTGATCATCCTCTTCGGCGTGATGATGTACGTCGTGATGGACGGCTTCGACCTCGGCATCGGGTTGCTCTACCCGTTCTTCCCGCGCGACGAGGATCGCGACGTGATGATGAACACGGTCGCGCCCGTATGGGACGGCAACGAGACGTGGCTGGTGCTGGGCGGCGCGGGTCTGCTGGCCGCGTTCCCGCTCGCGTACTCGGTGGTGCTCTCCGCGTTCTACCTGCCGCTGGTCTTCATGCTGCTCGGGCTCATCTTTCGCGGCGTCGCGTTCGAGTTCCGCTTCAAGGCGAAGGAGAAGGAGCGCCACTGGTGGGACAAGGCGTTCATCGGCGGCTCGCTCGTCGCGACGTTCTTCCAGGGCGTGACGCTCGGCGGCTTCATCGACGGCGTGCCGGTGGCGAACCGCGCGTATGCGGGCGGGCCGCTCGACTGGATCAGCGCGTTCTCGCTGTTCACCGGCGCGGGGCTCATCGCCGCGTACGCGCTGCTCGGCTGCACGTGGCTCATCTTCAAGACTACGGGCGACCTGCAGCGGCGGATGGTGGCCATCGGGCGTCCGCTCACGCTCATCGTGCTCGCGGTGATCGCGGTGATCAGCGTGTGGACGCCGCTCACGCATCCGGCGATCGCGGAGCGCTGGTTCACGATGCCGAACCTGCTCTACTTCTCGCCAGTGCCGCTGCTGGTCGCGCTCGTCACGTGGCAGCTGCTCGTGCGCCTGCGCGGCGAGCCGAACGCGGCGCCCTTCGTGCTCACGCTGTGCCTCGTGTTCCTGGGCTACAGCGGGCTCGGCATCAGCATCTGGCCGTACGTCGTGCCGCCGTCGATCACGCTGTGGGACGCCGCGGCGCCGCCGCAAAGCCAGGGCTTCACGCTCGTCGGTGCGCTGCTCATCATCCCGATGATCCTCGGCTATACCGGCTGGAGCTACTACGTCTTCCGCGGCAAGGTCGACGCGTCGCACGGCTATCATTGATGCAGCCCGAGGGACCGCCCGCCGCCGACGCGCCGCGCGTGCCGTGGCGGCAACGCGCGCTGTGGCTCGCCGCCTACTGGCTGCTCGGCGTGGCGGTGGTCGCAGCGGTCGCGTACGGCTTGCGCGCCGTCTTGGGCTGGGCCGGGCTTCGCATCTAGATCTCCACCGAAGAATCTCCGACACCTGGGAGGGTTTGCCATGTCTCGCCAATCGCGCCGCACGCTCCTGAAATCCGGCCTCGCGCTGTCCGCGGGTGCGCTCGCCGCGGGCGGCGCCCCGGCGCGCGCGCAGGGCGCCGCACCCGTGAAGACGGTGCTCGCCGTGCCGCCGACGACCATCGCCATCGCCGGCACCAGCGACGTCTTCCCCGTGCGCCGCATCTATTGCATCGGCCGCAACTACGCGGCGCACGCCCGCGAGATGGGCTCGGACCCCAATCGCGAGCCGCCGTTCCTCGCCTAGCCGTCCGACGCGATCCAGAACGTGGCGCCCGGCACGGTCGCCGATCATCCGTACCCGACGCTCACCAAGAACTATCACTACGAATGCGAGCTCGTCGCGGCGCTCGGCAAGGGCGGCCGCAACATCCCGAAGGAGAAGGCGCTCGAATGCGTCTACGCGTACGCGGTCGGCCTCGACATGACGCGCCGCGACCTGCAGCGCGCGATGGGCGACGAGAAGAAGCCGTGGGAGATCGGCAAGAGCTTCGACATGTCCGCGCCGATCGGCCCGCTGCATCCGGCGCTCGCCGCCGCGCCGCTCGAGCAGGGCGCGATCTGGCTCAAGGTCAACGGCGTGACGAAGCAGAGCGCGAACCTCAACCAGATGATCTGGTCGGTGGCCGAGCAGATCGCGAAGCTCTCGGAGGCGTTCGAGCTCAAGCCGGGCGACATCATCTACTCCGGCACGCCCGAGAACGTGGGGCCGGTGGTGAAGGGCGACGTCGTCGAGTGCCACATCGACGGCCTGCCCAACATGAGCATCAGGATCGTGTGACGCGCGCGCGGCGCATCGCGCCGGTGTTCTAGCCCTTGCCGGCGGTCCTCGCCGCCGGCCGCCGCAGCGGCGCGCGCGAGAGCTCGTTGTTCTCGCTCGCGATGCGCGCGAGGTAACCGACGAACTGCCTGCGCTCGGCCGCGGACAGCGGCACGAGCAGGCGCTCCTGCACGCGCACGATGGCACCGTGCACGTCGGCCAGCAGCTTGCGGCCGGCCTTCGTGATGTGGATGTGCTTCACGCGGCGGTCCTGCGCGCCGTCGCTGCGCGTGACGAGCCCCGCCGTCTCCATGCGCCCGATCACCTCGCCCGCCGTCGTGCGGTTGAACGCCGCGAGCCCCGCCAGCGTGATCTGGTCGACGCCGTCGTTGGCGGCCAGCACCGCGAGCGTCGCGTACTGCTGCGGCGTCAGCTCGAACGCGGCCGTCTCCTCGAGGAACAGCGCGACGGCGATCTGGTGGCAGCGCCGGATGAGGTGGCCGGGCAGGCGGTACAGGTCGTCGGGTTGGAACGTGGTCGGCGTGGTGCGCTTGGTGCCCATCTGCGGGAATCCCTGGTGAGCCCGCCCCGCCCCGCGGGCGGCGGAAGCAGGCGGGCGGCGGTCGCTTGACACCGGATATTCGTCAGCGTACTGTCGACTTTTCGGCAGTGCACTGATCATCAGTCCACTGATTGCAGTGTAGCCCGGAGGCGGCGCGCCGCGCAAGGCGGCGGGCCGGGGCTCGAGGGAGGAGGCGGCAATGCAGAAGGACACACGGCGCACCATCGTCGTCGCGGGCGGCGGCATCGGCGGGGTGGCGGCCGCCATCGGCCTCGCGCGGGCCGGCTTCGCGGTCACGGTGCTCGAGCGGGCGCAGGCGTTCGGCGAGATCGGCGCCGGCATCCAGCTGGGGCCCAACGTCTTCCACGCGCTGAAGACGCTCGGCGTGGCGGAGCAGACGCTCGCCAACGCCGTGTACATCGACAAGCTCATGATGATGGACGGCGTCACCGGCGAGAAGGTCGCCGAGATCCCCGTCGACGAGCCGTTCCGCAGGCACTTCGGCAACCCGTACGCGGTCATCCACCGCGCCGACCTGCACTCGCCGCTGTACGAGCTGTGCCGGGCCGATCCCGCGATCACGCTGCACGCGGCGCACGAGGTGACCGGGTTCGAGCAGGATGCGAACGGCGTCACCGTGCACACGGCGAACGGCCAGTCGTTCCAGGGCGCCGCGCTGATCGGCTGCGACGGCGTGCGCTCGAAGGTGCGCGAGTCCATCGTCGGCGACGGCGGCCCCAAGATCTCGGGTCACGTCGCGTATCGCGCGGTGCTGCCGATCGAGGAGATGCCGGAGGCGCTGCGCTGGAACGCCGCGTGCCTGTGGGCGGGGCCGAAGTGCCACATGGTCCACTACCCGCTGCGCGGCTGGAAGCTCTTCAACATCGTGGCCACGTTCCACCACCCGACGCGCACGACCGAAGGCCACAACGAGCCCGGCGACCGCGACGAGCTGCTCTCGTATTTCCAGCACCTGCCGTCGCTGCCGCGCAGCGTGCTCGAGAAGTCGCGCGACTGGCGGCGCTGGGTGCTGGGCGACCGCGATCCCGTCGGCAACTGGACCGACGGCAACGTCACGCTGCTGGGCGACGCGGCGCATCCGACGCACCAGTACTTCGCGCAGGGCGCGTGCATGGCGATCGAGGATGCGGTGGAGCTCATGCAGCAGGTGAAGGCGTCGCCGGACGACCTCAACGGCGCGTTCCGCCGCTACCAGGACCGGCGCATCGCGCGCACCGCGCGGATCGTGCTCTCCTCGCGCGAGCTGGGCCGCCTCTACCACGCCGCGGGTGTCGAGCGGCTGGTGCGCAACGATCTCTTCCGCGGCAAGGCGCCCGCGGACTATTACCGCAGCCTCGACTGGATCTACGGCTACGGCCGCGACAGCGCGCCGTCCGGCGCATAATTCCGGGCGACCGCCGCCCACGTTCGACAGCAGGTTCACCCAGGAGGAATCGATGTCACGCTTGACCCCCCTCGCCGCTGCCGCGCTCGCGGCCGGCCTAGCCACCCACGCCTTCGCCGCCGATCCCGTGAAGATCGGGCTCGAGCTGCCGATGTCGGGGCCGTTCGCCGCGTACGGCAAGCAGATCGAGCACGGCGTGCGGCTGTACCTCGCGCAGAACGGCGACACGGTCGCCGGCCGCAAGATCGAGCTCATCGTGAAGGACGATGGGCCAGGCACGGCGGGCGACGTCAGCAAGCGCGTCGCGCAGGAGCTCGTGGTCAAGGACAAGGTCGACATCCTCGCGGGCTTCGGCCTGACGCCGTCGGCGCTCGCGGTGGCGGCGGTCGCGACCGAGGCGAAGAAGCCGATGGTCGTGATGAACGCGGCCACGTCGATCATCACCGAGAAGTCGCCGTACATCGTGCGCACGTCGCACACCCTGCCGCAGGCCACCGCGCCGATCGCGCAGTGGGCGGCGAAGAACGGCGTGAAGAAGGTGTACACGCTGGTCGCCGACTTCGGTCCCGGCCACGATGCGGAAGCGCAGTTCAAGAAGTCGTTCACCGCCGCCGGCGGCCAGGTGATCGGCGAGGTGCGCGTGCCGGTGAAGAACCCGGACTTCGCGCCGTACCTGCAGAAGATCAAGGATGCGAAGCCCGACGCCGTGTTCCTGTTCATCCCGCCGGGTGCTGAGACCATCGCGTTCATGAAGGGCTTCGTCGACCGCGGCCTCGCCAAGGACGGCATCAAGATCGTCGCGACCGGCGACCTCACCGACGAGGACATCCTCGACGCGGTCGGCGATTCCGCGCTCGGCATCATCTCGTCGTGGCACTACTCCGAGGCGCACAACTCGCCGGAGAACAAGGCCTACGTCGCCGCGTACCAGAAGGCCTATCCGAAGGACCGCCCGAACTTCATGTCGGTTGCGGGCTACGACGGCATGGCGCTGATCGCGCAGGTGCTGAAGAAGACCAACGGCGACACCGACCCCGAGAAGTTCGTCGCGGCCGCCAAGGGCCTGTCGTGGACCAGCCCGCGCGGCAAGATCACCATCGACCCCGCGACGCGCGATATCGTGCAGACGATGTACATCCGCAAGGTCGAGAAGGTGAACGGCAAGCTGCAGAGCGTGGAGTTCGACACTGTCGGCGAGGTAAAGGATCCAGGCAAAGAGAAGTAGTCCTTTGCAACGCATCGGCGTCGATTTCCAGTCTTGTCGTTCCCGCGAAGGCGGAAACCCAGTGTCGTTGCAGTCGAGTGCAAAACGACACTGGATCCCCGCCTGCGCGGGGATGACAGTGGTGGATCCGATGCGGCGAGGCGCATGAAATGACCATCCTCTTCGACGGCATCGCCTCCGGCCTCCTGCTGTTCCTCATCAGCGTCGGGCTGTCGGTCACGCTGGGGCTCATGAATTTCGTGAACCTCGCGCACGGCGCGTTCGCGATGGCCGGCGGCTACGTGTGCGTGGTGCTGCTCAACCGCGCCGGGATCCCGTTCCTCGCCACGCTGCCGCTCGCGGCACTCGCGAGCGCGGTGGCGGGCGTGGTGCTCGAGCGCACGCTGTACCGCCGGCTCTACGGCGCGTCGCACCTCGACCAGGTGCTGTTCTCGATCGGCCTCGTGTTCATGTCGATCGCGACGGCCAACTACTTCTTCGGCGCGCAGCAGCAGCCGCTGACCCTCCCCGATTACCTGCGCGGGCAATGGAGCCTGCCCGGCATCGACATCGGCGTGTACCGGCTCTTCCTCGTCGTGATCGGGCTGGTGATCGCGTTCGCGCTGCAGTGGATGCTCGCGCGCACGCAGTTCGGCGCCGAGCTGCGCGCCGCGGTGGACAACCCGCGCGCCGCGCGCGGCCTCGGCATCAACGTCGACCGCGTGTTCAGCCTCGCCTTCGCGCTCGGCTCCGCGCTGGCCGGGCTTGGCGGCGCGCTCGGCGTCGAGGCGCTCGGCATGGACCCCGAGTTCCCGGTCAAGTACATCGTGTACTTCCTCATCGTGGTCGCGGTGGGCGGCAGCGGCAACATCAAGGGCTCGCTGTACGCGGCGCTGCTGATCGGCGTCGCCGACGTCGCGGGCAAGTACTACTTCCCGCAGATCGGCGCGTTCGTCATCTACGCGGTGATGGTGGTCACGCTCATCTTCCGGCCGCAGGGCCTCTTCGGGCGCACGGCGGCCAAGTGAGCGCACAGGACACGCCGGTGGTCGCGCGCGCGGTCGACGTCGCACCCCTCGTGCGTGCCGCACGCTGGCGCTGGCCGGAGATCGCGTTCTGGCTGCTGCCGGTCGTCGGCTTCTTCGTGTTCTCCGACAGCCGGCTCTTCGTGAGCCAGATCGCGATCACCGCGCTGTTCGCGCTCTCGCTCGACCTCATCCTGGGCTACGCCGGCATCATCTCGCTCGGCCACGCGGCGTTCTTCGGCATCGGCGCGTACACCGCGGGGCTGCTCGCCAAGCACGGCTTCGGCGACCCGCTGCTGGGGCTCGCCGTGGCGATCGCCGTCTCCGCGCTCGCGGGCTACGTGACGAGCTTCCTCGTGCTGCGCGGCTCGGACCTCACGCGCCTGATGGTGACGATGGGCGTGTCGCTGATGCTGTTCGAGGCCGCGAACAAGCTCACCGAGTACACCGGCGGCATCGACGGCCTGCAAGGTGTCGAGATGAAGCCGATCCTCGGGCGCTTCAACTTCGACCTGTACGGCAACACGGCGTACATCTACTGCTTCGTCGTGCTGTTCGTGCTGTTCTACGTTGCGCGCAGGCTCGTGCACTCGCCATTCGGCGCGAGCCTCGTCGGCATCCGCCAGAACGCGGCGCGCATGCCCGCGCTCGGCACGCCGGTGAACCGGCGGCTGATCGCGATCTACACGATCGCCGCCGGCTATGCGGGCGTCGCGGGTGCGCTGCTCGCGCAGACCACGCAGTTCGTGTCGATCGACGTGTTCAGCTTCACGCGCTCGGCCGAGCTCATGCTGATCCTCGTGCTGGGCGGCACCGGCGGGCTCTACGGCGCGCTGCTCGGCACGCTGGTGTTCATGGTCGCGCATCACCTGCTCTCCGACGTGAATCCGCAGTACTGGCAGTTCTGGTTGGGCTTGCTGCTGATCCTCGTCGTGCTGTTCGGACGCGAGGGCATCCTGGGCGGCCTGCGCCGCCTCGGCGCGAAGCTCGGGCGAAAGGCCTGACGATGACCACCGCGCTCGCCACCCGCAACCTCGTGAAGCGCTTCGGCGGCTTCGTTGCCACCGACGACGTCACGCTCAACGTCGAGGCCGGCAGCCGTCACGCGCTGATCGGCCCCAACGGCGCCGGCAAGACGACGCTCATCAACCTCCTCACCGGCTTCCTCGAGCCCAGCGCCGGGCGCGTGCTGCTGCACGACGAGGACGTCACCGCGCTCGCGCAGCACCAGCGCGTCAAGCGCGGGCTCGCGCGCACGTTCCAGATCAACCGCCTGTTCGCCGACATGACGGTGCTCGAGTCGGTGATGCTGGCGGTGTGCGAGCGCCGCGGCCTCGCCACGCGCTGGTGGCAGCCGGTCGGCGCGCAGCGCGAGGCGCTCGACGAGGCCGCGGAGCTCCTCGCGCGCCTGCGGCTCGGCGACGTCGCCAACGAGCGCACGCGCAACCTCGCGTACGGCAAGCAGCGCCTGATCGAGATCGCGCTTGCACTTGCCGCGCAGCCGCGCGTGCTGCTGCTCGACGAGCCCGCGGCCGGCGTGCCGACGCGCGAGAGCCGCGAGCTCTTCGAGACCATCAAGGCGCTGCCGCGCGACGTGACCATCGTGCTGATCGAGCACGACATGGACCTCGTGTTCCGCTTCGCCGACCGCATCTCGGTGCTCGTCAGCGGCGCGCTGCTGGTGGAAGACACGCCGGAGGCCATCGCGCGCGACCGCCGCGTGCGCGAGCTCTATCTCGGGGAGCCGGTGCATGGCTGAGCTCCTGCGCATGGACAACGTGTGGAGCGGCTACGGCGAGGCCGTCGTGCTCGAGGACGTGAGCCTGGCGCTCGAGGAGGCGGGGAGCCTGGCGCTCCTCGGCCGCAACGGCATGGGCAAGACGACGCTGCTCGCCACGCTGATCGGCGCCGCGCGGCTCATGAAGGGCACGATCCGCTTCGCGGGCAGCGACATCTCGCGCGTCGCCGGCTACCGGCGCGCGCACGCGGGACTGGGCTGGGTGCCGCAGGAGCGCGACATTTTCGCGTCGCTCACGGTCGAGGAGAACCTCACGGTGGTCGCGCGGCCGGGCCCGTGGGACCTGGCACGCGTCTACCGCACGTTCCCGCGCCTCGCCGAGCGGCGCGGCAACATGGGCAACCAGTTGTCCGGCGGCGAGCAGCAGATGCTCGCGATGGCGCGCGCGCTGATGCTGAACCCGAAGGCGCTGCTGCTCGACGAGCCGCTCGAAGGACTCGCGCCGCTCATCGTGCAGGAGCTGCTGCGCATCATCGACGAGATGGTGGCCGAGGGCAGCATGGCCGTGATCCTGGTCGAGCAGCACGCGCACCAGATCCTGCCGCTGACCCGGCAGGCCGTGGTGCTGGAGCGCGGCCGCGTGGCATGGCAGGGCGCGAGCGAGGCGCTGGCCGCCGATCCCGCGCTGCTCGACCGGCTGATCGGCGTGCACGCCGAACCGTAGACAAGGAGGAACGCATGAAGAGCGCACTCGACATCATCAAGGCCGAGCACCGTGCCCTCGCCGCGGTGCTCACCGCGCTGCAGGCGTACGTGAACGGGATCGCGGCCGGGCGCTACGTGCCCGACTTCGAGCTGCTGGCGGCGATGATCCAGTACATCACCGAGCTGCCCGACAAGGTGCACCATCCGAAGGAGGACCAGTACCTCTTCGTGGCGCTGCGCCGGCGCAGCGCGGAGGCGGGGGCCACGCTCGACGTGCTCGAGGCCGAGCATCGCAACGTGCACAACGCGTGGAGCGCGCTCGCCGCGGCGCTCGCCACGTTCAAGAACGCCGGCGTGGCCGGCGCCCCCGCGTTCAAGGCCGCGGTCGACCGCTACTTCGACTTCCAGTGGCAGCACATGTCGAAGGAGGAGACGCAGATCATGCCGCTCGCGCAGCGCGTGCTCGCGCCGGACGACTGGACTGCGATCGACGCCGCCTTCAACGCCAACGACAACCCGTGGGAAGGCCCCGCGGGCAAGTACAGGGCCCTCTTCACGCGCATCGTCTCGCTCGCGCCGGCGCCGATCGGGGTCGGTGACGACCAGCGCAGTTCACGAACGTAAGTCCTTCGCAGTGTCGTCCCCGCGAAAGCGGGGACCCAGCGTCGTTTCGCCGCGCCTCTCCAAGTCGAAAGTCACTGGGTCCCCGCTTTCGCGGGGACGACGAGCTGAAATCACGCAATGAAAGGTAGTCCATGAGTCTAGGCACCGTCGCAGATCTCCCCACCGAGTACTACAACGGCCTCGTCAGCCGCAACCTGCTGCCGCTGTGGCCGTCGCTGCGCGCGGTGCTGCCGTTCGGCAAGCCGGCGCGCAAGACGCAGCCGGTGCTGTGGAAGTACGCGGACATCCGCCCCAACCTGCTGCGCGCCGGCGAGCTCGCGCCCATCGAGAAGGCCGAGCGGCGCGTGCTCGTGCTGTGCAACCCGGGGCTCGGCCTCGAGAACATGCAGGCCACGCCGTCGATCTACATCGGGCTGCAGTTGATCCTGCCCGGCGAGATCGCGCCCAACCACCGGCACACGCCGATGGCCGTGCGCTTCGTCGTCGAGGGCAAGGGCGGCTACACCGTCGTGCAGGGCGAGAAGCTGCCGATGGAGCGCGGCGACCTGATCCTCACGCCGCCCAACCTGTGGCACCAGCACGGCCACGAAGGCAGCGAGCCCGTGATCTGGCTCGACGCGCTCGACCTGCCGCTGGTGTACGGCCTCGAGGCGTCGTACGCGATCGAGGCTGAGCTGCAGACCATCGCCGATCCCGTCAACAGCTCGACCACGCGCTTTCGCCAGGGCGGCATCGTGCCCTACGCGTCGCTTGCGCCGCGGCGACGCGACTACCCGCTGCTGCGCTTCCCGTGGCGCGAGGTGCGCGCGACGCTGGCCGGCATGGCCGGCGTCACGCCGAAGGGACAGCCGGTGCACGTCGCGTACGTGAATCCGGAGACGGGGCAGGAATGCATGGCCGCGCTGGGCTTCTCCGCGCTGATGCTGCGCCCGGGCGAGGAGCTGCGCCTGCCGCGCCGCTCGGCCTCCGCGGTGCTGCACGGCGTGGAAGGCGGCGGCATGGCGACGATCGACGGCGTGGCGATGGCCTTCGGCGAGAACGACACGCTCGCCGCGCCCACGCACGCCGAGATCGTGCTGCGCAACGCGTCGGCGAAGGAGCCGGCGTGCCTGTTCATCGTCGACGACGCGCCGCTGCAGCGCAAGCTCGGCTTCTACGAAGTGTTCGACTGAAGATCGTCATGGCCTACCTGTTCGACCCGCCCGCGATTCCATCGGCGCCGATCGCCGGCGGCGACCTGCGCTTTCCCATCCGCCGCATCTTCTGCGTCGGCCGCAACTACGAGGCGCACGCGCGCGAGATGGGCGTGCAGCCCGACCGCGAGGCGCCGTTCTACTTCATGAAGAATGCGTACGCGTACGTGCCGTCCGGCGCGACCGTTCCTTATCCGCCCGAGACGACGAACTACCACTACGAGATGGAGCTCGTCGCGGCGATCGGCACGCCGGGCTTCCGCATCCCGGCGGAGCGCGCGCTGGAGCACGTGTTCGGCTACGCGTGCGGGCTCGACATGACGCGCCGCGACCTGCAGCTCAAGTTCCGCGAGGAGCGGCGGCCGTGGGACCTCGGCAAGGACTTCGAGGACTCGGCGGTGCTGTCGGAGATCGTTCCGGCGAGCGAGATGGGGCATCCCACGGCCGGCGCAATCGAGCTGCGCGTGAACGGCGTGACGAAGCAGGCGAGCGACCTCGACCGGCTCATCCATCCGGTGCCGGCGATCATCGCGCATCTGTCGCGCTTCTATCATCTTCAGCCCGGCGATCTCGTCTACACGGGAACGCCGGAAGGCGTGGGGCCGGTGGTGACGGGCGATCGCATCGAGGGCTCGATCGCGGGTGTGGGCACCATCGCGCTGACGATTGGCCCGGCGGGGTCAGACCCTTCATATTAGAGGTCAGACCCTTAAGCATCGTAAAGGGCGAGGTCGGGCCCCGCGCCGTGTTGCCGCGGCGCGTTCATGGTGCGATAGTGCGCGCACCGCGGCACCGGAGCTTTCGATGACGCATGCTGTCCGCCTGCTGATGCTGCTCGCCGCCGTCGTGATCGCGACGGCCGACGCGAGCGCGCAATCGCGCTGCCGCTTCCTGAAGGTCGTGGAATGGCCCGTGCGGATCGCGGCCAACCATCTCGTGGTGGACGGCGCGATCAACGGGCAGGCCGTCGGCATCATGCTCGACACCGGCGCGACGTTCAGCTCGATCGAGCGGCAGACCGCGGAATTCCTGAAGCTGCCGCTGCGCGACGCGCCGGGCCGGCGCATCGTCGGCATCGGCGGCCAGACGCAGGCGGCGCTGGCCGTCGTCGACGAGTTCAAGCTCGGCGAGGCAACCGCGCAATCGCTGCAACTCCTGGTCACCGGCGACGGCACGCGGCGCATGGCGTGGGACGTGATCCTCGGCGAGGACTTCCTGCAGCGCTTCGACGTGGAGTTCGACCTCGCGCACGACAAGGTGCGGCTCTTCCAGCCGCGCGATTGCGACGGCGTCTCGCTCGCCTACTGGACGAAGGACAACGTCGCAGAAGTCGAGGTCGAGCCGCTGCGCGACAGCCAGCCGCGGATCGAGTTCACGGTGAAGCTCAACGACCGCAAGGTCGAGGCCATGCTCGATTCGGGCGCGGCCGTGTCCATCGTGCCGCTGCAGGACGTCGCGGCGCTCGGCATCACGCCCGAGTCGCCGGGGACCACGCCGGCGGGCGTGCTGGGCGGCATGGGCGCGCGGCAGGTGCCCATGTGGTCGGCGCAGTTCGCGAGCTTCGCGATCGGCAACGAGAGCATCCCGGACATCCGCATCGCGTTCGGCGACGTCTGGAAGGACACCGCCATGAAGTCGCTCGGCAGCAACGTCGGCAAGCGGCTCAACGCGGAGCCGATGATCGTCGGCGCCGATTTCCTGCGCGCGCATCGCATGCTGGTTTCGCACAGCCAGCGGCGGCTGTATTTCTCGTATGTCGGCGGGCCGGTGTTTGCGGTGCCGACGGCAAGGGCACCGGCGAAGGCGACGGAGCCGGTGAAGTCGTCGGCGCCGTAGCCACGCGCGCTGACCCTCACCCCAACCCTCTCCCGCACGCGGGAGAGGAAGCCATCTGCGAGCGTCGGCGCGAGCGTCGATGCAGACGTCAGCGCCGCTGCTGCGCGTGGATCGCGCGGATCGTGTCCATCGTGTCGGCCTCCTCCGCGCGCTTGTCGGGCCGGTAGCCTTTCACGCGCGCGAAGCGCAGCGCGAGCTTGCCGGGATAGCGCGGGCTGTCCTGCAGGTCGTTGAACGTGACCTCGACGACGAGCTCGGGGCGCACGTGCACGACGTGGCCCTCGCGCATCGTCTCGCGCGCGAGCAGCTCGCGCGTCTGCCACTCGAGCATCGCGTCGGTCATGCCCTTGAACGTCTTGCCGAGCATCACGAAGCCGCCCGACGCAACGTCGCGCGCGCCGAGATGCAGGTTGGAGAGCCAGCCGTGCCGGCGGCCGTGGCCCCACTCCGCCGCGAGCACGACGAGATCGAGCGTGTGGCTCTTCTTCACCTTGAGCCACGCGGCGCTGCGCGCACCGGGCTCGTAAGGCGCGTCCTGCGCCTTCACCATCACGCCCTCGTGGCCGCGCGCGATCGTCGCGTCGTAGAACGCCTGCGCGCCCTCGCGGTCGCCCGGCACCAGCCGCGGCGTGCGCAGCGCCTCGGGCAGCACCTGCGCGAGCACCTCCACGCGCTCGCGCGCCGGCCGCGGCACGAGGTCGTCGTCGTCGCGGCGCAGGCAATCGAAGAAGAACACGGACAGCGGTATCGTCGCGCGCATCGCGGCGATGTCCTGCACGCGGCCGAAGCGGCTCATCGTCTCCTGGAACGGGTACGGCGCGCCGTCCGGCTTGAGCGCGATCGCCTCGCCGTCGAGGATCAGCGTGGCCGCGGGCAGCGCGCGCACGATCTCCACGATCTCGGGCGCCGCGGCGGTGACGTCGTTGCCGGTGCGCGAGTACAGCCGCACGTCGTCGCCGGCCTTGTGCACCTGCACCCGCGCACCGTCGAGCTTCCACTCGAGCGCCGCGGCGGGAATGCGCGCAAGCGCGTCGTCGATGTCCTCGGCGGGCTGCGCGAGCATCGGCGCCACCGGCTGGAACATCGTCATCGCGAAGCCCGCGAGCGCGGCCGCGCCACCGGTCACCACCGCCGGTGCGACGGCGGCGATGCCGCCGCCCATCATCGCGGCGCGGCGCACGTCGGCCACCGGCAGGCCCGACGCGGCGGCGACCGCCTCGATCATCTGGCCCTCGAGCGCGCCCTGCCGCAGTTCACCGATCAGCAGGCGGAAGAGAAAGTGCGCCTCGGCAGCGGTGGCGCGTGCGAGCAGTGCGCGCAGCTGCGCGATGCGCTCGCGCGCCGAGCCCGCGCCGCTCGTGCGCGCGATGCGCTCCAACGCCGCGTCGACGTCGTGCAGGGTCAGCGACGCGGCGGCCGCCGACTGCGTCGGCTGCGCGTCCCGCAGCAGCGCATAGCCGATGCCCGTCTTGCCCTGCGGCACGACGCCGGACAGGTAAGCGACACCCAGCGCGATCTCGTCCGGCGCGAGCGCACGCAAAAACGCCGCGAGCGTCTCCGTCTTGTGCCGCCGCGACGCGCGCGCGCCGACGTCCTCCGACGCCGCGACTAGCGCGGCGAGCGGCGTCGTGCCTGTCGGTGCGGACGTCATGGCCGCACGTTAGCACGCACGATGCCGAGCGGTGCGCTGCGTCGGACCTTCGATAGCCACCGCGCTCCCCGCCACGGCGCTATGATGAAGGCGGACGTTCACGCGAGGACCAGGCCATGGATCGCAGGCGCTTCATCCGCAACGCCACCGGCGTCACCGGCGCGCTCGTGACGTCGAGCCTCGCGCAGGGCGCCGCCACCGCAACGCCCGCGTCGCCCGCGCGCGTGGCCTTCGTGAAGACCACCGATCGCGCGGCGGGCACCGCGCGCGCGATCGATCTCCTCGGCCTGCCGCGCTTCGCGGGTCGCGACCTCTTCGTGAAGCCGAACTTCAACAGCGCCGACCCGCCGCCGGGATCGACGCACGAGGCGACGCTGATCGCGCTGCTGCGCAAGCTGCAGGCGCTCGACGCGGGGCCGCTCACGCTCGGCGACCGCAGCGGCATGGGCGACACGCGCGCGGTGATGGAGCGCAAGGGCGCCTTCCGCATCGCGCAGGACGCGGGCGCGAAGGCGGTCGTGCTCGACGAGCTCGGGCGCGAAGAATGGGAGCTCGTCACGGTGCCCGGCATGCACTGGCAGCAGGGCTTCGCGCTGCCGCGCATGGTGCGCACCGCGGGCGGCGTGGTGCAGACGTGCTGCCTCAAGACGCATCGCTACGGCGGCCACTTCACGCTCTCGCTCAAGAACTCGGTGGGGCTTGCGGCGAAGACGGTGCCCGGCAACGGCCACGACTTCATGCGCGAGCTGCACACGTCGCCGCACCAGCGGCGCATGATCGCCGAGATCAACGCGGGCTACCGTCCCGACCTCGTCGTGCTCGACGGCGTCGAGGCGTTCGTCACCGGCGGACCCGACCAGGGCAAGCTCGTCGCGCCGGGCGTGATCCTCGCGGGTACCGACCGCGTCGCGATCGATGCCGTCGGCGTCGCGCTGCTGCGCTCGTTCGGGACGACGCCCGAGGTGAGCCGCGGCCCGGTCTTCGCGCAGGAGCAGCTCGCGCGCGCGGTGGAGCTCGGGCTCGGCGTCGGCAGCGCGCGCGACATCGAGCTCGTCACCGGCGATGCCGCCAGCGCGGCCTACGCGCAGAAGATCCGCGCGGTGCTCGACGACGGGGCCGCCGGGTAGCGCACGTCCTGCGCGTAAGCGGAAGCCCTGCGCACGCGGGCGCAGAATGTCCGCACGGCGGTGGGTTTCCCGGACCGCACTCGTTCCTCCGGACGCACGAAGGGGAGGTGCCACGGGCGTGAGTTCCGGCAGGGATGACCGGCGATCGCCGGCGCGGGTCGCGCGCGATGCGTGCGCCTCGTTCCCTGTGACGTACCTGAAAGGATCATTGCATGAAGACGAAGAGCGGACTCGTGGCGGCGCTCGTCCTGGGTATGCTGCTGTCGGGCTGCGCGGCGACCGGCACCCGGATGACGAGCAAGGGCGACGCGTACAAGGGCATGGCCAGCAGCCAGCAGTGGTGGTGCAGCAGCTTCGGCTCGACCTGCGGCTGCGCGATCGACGGCATGAAGACCACGTGCTCGCTGGCGCAGGCGTGCCTGAGCTCCGGCAACTGCACGGTCGCGCAGTAGGCGCATCCGCCGTCTCGTCGTCGTTGCACCCTCTCTCCGCGGCGGGGAGAGGGACGTCGCTCACGACGCGCCCGCGCTCCAGCCACCGCCCAACGAGCTCATGAGGTCGACGGTGTACGCGAGGAACGACTGGCGGTTGCGCACGAGTGCCAGCTGCGCGTCGTTGAGCGTGCGCTGCGCGATCAGCACGTCGAGGTAGCCCGAGTAGCCGGCCTCGTAGCGCTGGGTCGCGAGGCGCAGCGAATTGTTCGCGGCGTCGACGAGCGCGCGCAGGTCGCGCTCGGCCTCGGCCGCGATCGCGACGTTGGACAGCGCGTCGGACACCTCGCGGAACGCCGTCTGCACCGACTGCTCGTAGCGGACGGCCGCCTGCTTCGCGCGCGCCTCCGCGGCGTCGGTGCGCGCCTGGTACTTGCCCCAATCGATGATCGGCCCCAGGAACCCCACGCCGATCGACCACACGCTCGCGCCGCCGGTCAGGAGATGCGCGAGGTTGTCGCTCTGCAGGCCGAGCGTGCCGGTGAGCGAGATCGTCGGGAGCTGCTGCGCGCGCGCGACGCCGATCGCCGCGTTGGCCGCGACCAGCGTGGCCTCCGCCTGGCGCACGTCGGGGCGCCGCTCGAGCAGCGCGGACGGCAATCCGGCGGGCGGCAGCGGCGGCGCCGGCAGCGTCATCACGTCGGTGCGCTCGACGGTGAGCGCGGGCCGCCCGACGAGCACGCCGAGCTGGTGCACCGTCACCGCGCGCAGCCGGCGCAGGTCCTTGATCTGCGCCGCGAGCTGCGCGCGCGTGCTCTCCGCCTGGTAGACGTCGAGGTCGGAGGCCACACCCGCATCGGCGCGCCGGCGCGTGATCGCGAGCGAGTCCTCGACCACCTTCTGCGTCTGCTGCGAGAGCACGATCTGCGTGTCGAGCGCGCCCACGTTGAAGTACGTGCGCGCGATGGCCGCCACCAGCGTCAGCGTCACCACCTCGCGGCCGAAGTCGCTCGCCGCGTACTGCGCCTGAGCGGCTTCCTGCAGGCGGCGCAGGCGTCCCCAGAAGTCGATCTCGTACGCCGTGCTCACGCCGAGCGCGAAGTTGTTGAGCACGCCGATGCCGCCCGCGCGGATGGCGCCGGTCTGCGAGCTCGCGCCGGAGCGCGACGCGCTGCCCGTGGCGTCGATCTCGGGCAGCAGCAGCGCGCCGGCCTCGCGCAGCGCCGCGGCCGCCTCCTCCACGCGCGCGGCGGCGAGGCGCACGTCGGTGCCTTCGGCGAGGCCGGTGGCGACGAGGCCGTCGAGCACGGGATCGTGGTAGAGCTTCCACCAATCGACGGGCAGCGGCGTGAGCGCGGGCGCGGGCGCGGCGGCATTCGGCTCGCCGTATGCCGGCGGCACGTGCACGTCGGGCCGCACGTAATCCGGGCCGACGGGCGCGCAGCCGGCGAGCGCCGCGACGAGCGCGAGCGTGACGACGCGGCGCGTCATGTCGGCTGCCCCGCGGCCTTCGGTGTCGTGTCTTCCGCGGGCTTCGGCTGCGCGCGCGAGAACACGGTGAAGAAGAGCGGCACGAAGATCGTCGCGACGAACGTGGCGAACAGCATCCCGCCCACCACGCCCGTGCCCATCGACTGCCGCGCGGCCGCGCCCGCGCCCCCCGCGAACATGAGGGGCAGCACGCCGAACACGAACGCGATCGACGTCATCACGATCGGCCGGAAGCGCAGCCGCGCCGCCTGCACGGCCGCGTCCATCGGCGCCATGCCGGACAGGAGGCCCTGCTGCGCGAACTCGACGATCAGGATCGCGTTCTTCGCGGAGAGGCCGATCAGCACCACGAGGCCGATCTGGAAGTAGATGTCGTTCTCCATCCCGCGCAGCCACACCATGAGCAGCGCGCCGAGCACCGCGAACGGCACCGCGAGCACCACCGCCGCGGGCAGGCGCCAGCGCTCGTACAGCGCGGCGAGGATCAGGTACACCATCACGATCGCGAACCCGAACGCGAACACCGATTGGCGGCCGCTGCGCTTCTCCTGGAATGCCTGGCCGGTCCACGCCATCGTGTAGCCCGGCGGCAGCGCCTGCGCCGCGACGCGCTCGACGGCGTCGATCGCCTCGCCCGAGCTCACGCCCGGCTTGCCGTTGCCGAGCACCTTGGCCGCGAGGAAGCCGTTGTAGCGCTCGACCTGCTCCGGCCCGACGATGCTCTGCGTGTTGATGAGCGCCTTCAAGGGGATCATCTCGCCCGACGTGGTCGAGCGCACGTAGACCTGCCCGAGCGCCTCCGGCTGCGCGCGGAAGCGCGCGTCGGCCTGCAACTGCACGCGGTAGGTGCGGCCGGCCATGTTGAAGTCGTTGACGTACAGCGTGCCGATCGTGCTCTGCAGCGCGTCGAACACGTCGGACACCGGCACGCCGAGCGCCATCGCCTGCTCGAGGTTCACCTCGACGAACACCTGCGGCACCGTGGGCCGGAAGAACGTGTTGATGCCGGTGAGCGCCGGGTCCTTGCGCAGCGCCGCGGTGAATGCGTCGACGACCTGCGCGAGCCTGCGCGCGTCGGCGTCGCCGCGCGACTGCACGTACACCTCGAAGCCGCCCGCGGTGCCCAACCCGCGGATCGCGGGCGGGTTGAAGCCCAGCACCATGCCGTCGGTCACGGTCGCGCCGAACTTCGAGATGTCGGCCGCCACCGCGGACGCGCTCTTGGTGCGCTCGTCCCAGTCCCGCAGCAACACGAAGCTGGTGCCGGCGTTGGGCTTGTTGCCGCCGCCGATGAGGTCGCGGCCGGGGGCGACGAACACGTGCTCGACCGTCGGGTCCTTGCGCATGTGCGCCTGCAGCTGCGCGCCGACGACGTTGGTCCGCTGCAGCGTCGCGGCATCCGGCAGCATGATCGCGCCGAACACGTAGCCCTGGTCCTCCGCGGGCACGAAGCTCCCCGGCACGCGCACGAACAGCAGCACGGCCAGCGCGACCACGCCCAGGAACGCGAGGCCCGCGAGCCAGCGGCGGCGCAGCGCGACGCCGATCATCGCGAGGAAGCCGCCGGTCATCTTCGCGAAGCCGACGTTGAAGAAGTGGAAGAACCGCGACTCCGTTTCGCCGCGGTGCAGGAGCAGTGCGCACAGCGCCGGCGTCAGCGTGAGCGCGGTCAGCCCCGACAGCAGCACCGCGATCGCGACCGTGACCGCGAACTGGCGATAGAGCTGGCCCGCGATGCCGCCGAGGAATGCCACGGGGACGAACACCGCGCAAAGCACGAGCACGATCGCGAGCACCGCGCCCGACACCTCGAACATCGACGCGACCGCCGCCTCCTTCGGGCCCATGCCCTCCTCGCGCATCAGCCGCTCGACGTTCTCCAGCACGACGATCGCGTCGTCGACCACGATGCCGACCGCGAGCACCATCGCGAACAGCGTCAGCGTGTTGATCGAGAAGCCGAGCGCGTACAGGCCGGCGAAGGTGCCGACCAGCGACACCGGCACCGCGATCATCGGGATCAGCGTGGCGCGCCAGTGCTGCAGGAACACGAACACCACCAGCAGCACGAGGATGGCCGCCTCGCCCAGCGTCTTCACCACCTCGCGCACCGAGGCCTGGATCACGCGCGTGGTGTCGAACGGGATGAGGTAATCCATGCCCGCAGGAAAGCCCGCCTTCAGCTCGTCGATGCGCCGCTTCACGGCCGCGGCGACGTCGAGCGCGTTGGCGCCGGTCTGCAGGAACACCGCCATGCCGACGGCCGGCTGGCCGTCGACGGTCGTGGAGATGTCGTAGCTCTGCGCGCCCAGCTCGACGCGCGCGATGTCGCGCACGCGCAGCACGCCGGACGGCCCGCCGGCGCGGATCACGATGTCGCCGAACTGCTCGGGCGTGACGAGGCGGCCGCGCGCCGTCACCGTGTACACCAGCGCCTGTCCGGGCGGCGCGGGCTCCGCGCCGATCTTGCCCGCGGCGTACTGCTGGTTCTGCACGCGAATGGCCTGCGCGACCTCGGTCGGCGTGACGCCCAGGCGCGCCATGCGGTCGGGCTCGAGCCAGATGCGCATCGCGTAGCCGGAGCCGAACAGCGCGACGTCGCCCACGCCCGGCACGCGCTTCAGCTCGTCGATGATGTTGACGGTCGCGTAGTCCGCCATGAACGTGGTGGTCTGCGCGCCGCCGCGCGACTGCAGGCCGACCACGAGCAGGATGTCGTTGCTGCGCTTCTGCACGGTGACGCCGTTGCGGCGCACTTCCTCGGGCAGGCGCGGGAGCGCGATCTGCACGCGGTTGTTGAGCTGGAACACCGCGGTGTCGACGTTGGTGCCCACCTCGAACGTGGCGGTGATGCCGACGGTGCCGTCCGCCGCCGCGCTCGAACTGAAGTAGATCATGTTCTCGACGCCGGGGAGCTGCTCCTCCAGCGGCGCCGCCACGGTCTTCGCGAGCGTCTCGGCGCTCGCGCCGGGATAGCTCGCGCTGATGGTCACGGTCGGCGGCGCGATCTCCGGATACTGCGCGACCGGCAGGATCTGCGATGCGATGACGCCCGCGATCACGATCACGATCGCGAGCACGCTCGCGAAGATCGGCCGCTCGATGAAGAAGCGCGAGAACTTGCCCATGTCAGCGCGGCGCCGCGGCGGCCGGCGCGGGCGCGGCGGCGACGGCCGGTGCCGCGGCCTGCGTCGGCTGCACGTCGGTGCCCGGCCGCAGGCGCATCAGGTTGTCGGTGATGACGAGGTCGCCGGCGGCGAGGCCGCTGGTCACGATCCAGTCGGCTCCGAGCCAGTTCGCCGTCTTCACCACGCGGCTCTGCGCCTTGTTGCCTGCGTCCACGATCCACACCGAGCGCGCCTGCTCCGACTGCACGACCGCCGCCTGCGGCACGAGGAACGCCTCCTGCACGCCGGCCGCGACCTGCACCTTGAGGTAGCGGCCCGGCAGGAAGCGCTCGCCGGGGTTCGGGAATTCCGCGCGCAGCTGCACGGTGCCGAGCTTGGGATCGATCGTCGAGCCGGTGAAGTTGAGCTTGCCGTTGCGCGCGAGCACCGTGCCGTCGTCCTGCACGATGCGCACCTCGCCCGCCCCGGCGTTGGCGCGGATGCGCTCGAAGTCCTGCTCGGCGAGCGAGAAGCGCACCCAGATGGGATTCACCTGCGAGATGGTGGTGAGGAGATCCTGCGAGCCCGCGACGAGGCTGCCCTCCGAGCGCAGCGCGCGCCCGGTGATGCCCGCGATCGGCGCCTTCACGTTCGTGTACGAGAGGTTGAGCTCCGCCTCCGCGAGCTTCGCCTTGGCGCCTTCGATGGCGGCGGCGGCGGTCTTTACCGCGGAGGCCGCCTGGTCGTACTCGCGGCGGCTGATCGCCTTGCTCTCGGCGAGCGGCTGCAGGCGCTCGGCCTCGCGCTGCGCCTCCTCCTGCTTCGCGACCTCCTGCGCGAGCGCCGCCTTCGCCTGCGCGACGGCGAGCTCGAACGGCGCGCGCTCGATCGTGAACAGCGTGTCGCCCGCCTTCACGGCGCCGCCCTCGTTGTAGAGCCGCCGCTCGAGGATGCCCGCGACGCGCGCGCGGATCTCCACCTCGCGCGAGCCCTCGGCCTGCCCCACCGCGTCGAGCACGATCGGCACGCGCTGCGGCTCGACCTTGCGCACGGTGACCGCCACTGCCTGCGCCGGCGCGGCTGCCGCCGCGGGCGCGGCTTCCTTCGACTCCTTCCCGCATCCGGCCAGCGCCACGGCGACGGCAGCGAGCGCTGCGAGCGTGCGCCAGCGGAGCGAGGTCATGACGAGTCGAGGCGCGCGCGGAGCGGACATGGAAGACACGGAAACGTGGGAGGTGAGCCCGTCGAGTATATGCAATCGCACGTACGGGCAATCGTTGCGGGCGAACGCGGCGCGTGCCGTGGACTGCGCACGACGCTCGTCGTGCAGACGTTCGTTACGCCACCGGTCCCATCGTCACGTCGCGCAGCGTGGCCTGCGCGACGGAGAGCACGAGGCCGGGGCTGTTGGCGGGCGCGTCGTGGCCGATGACGTGGGCTTCCACCGCCGCCTCGAGCGCCGCCGTGCGCAGCTCGCGCCCCGGCAGCGCGAGCGAGGCGTCGCTCGCCGCGAACTGCGGCATCGCGAGCACCAGCCGCTGGCCGAGCGACGGCGAGTCGAGCGTGCAGCGGTTCTTGCCCGCCGCACGGCCGGTGAGCTCCATGCGCTGGCCGCCGCGGGCGAGCGTGCCGTCGCCCAACTGCACCTCGCCCTTCACGCGCGTGCGCTGCAGGGCAGCGCTCAAGTTCGGGTCCGCCGGTCGCAGCAACGGCGCGCCGGCCGGCGCTTCGAGCAGCGCGTGCAGGAAGGGCAGCAGGTCGATGCGGCCGCGGTCGCCGCGGGCGAACGGAAATCCGCCGACCGTCTCGAAGGACACGCCGGGCGGTGGCGACGGGCCGAACGCGAGGACCGGCATCCGGACCTGGCCGGCCGGGCCGGTGACGTGGATGCCGGCCGGCGACACGCCGAGCAGCGAGTTGGGGCCGACGTGCTCGATGTCCACCGCGTTGAGGTCGATGGCGCCCTGCCGGATCGGCACCGAGACGTCGGCGTCGATGAACCACAGCGCGTTGCTGACGAACGCGTGCACGATCCCGTCGAGCGTGGCCAGCGCATCGAGGCGCAGCGGTTGCGACGCGTCGCCGCCACTCACGGCGCCGCGCGCGAGCGCGGCCTGCAGGCGATCGATCGCGAGATGGCGCACGGCGAACGACGTGATGGCCGGCGCGCCGTCGACCGGCTCGACCTGCGCGCGCACGTCCTCCAGCGTCACCTGCGCGACGTCGAAGCGCGCACGGGCCGTCGTCGCGTGCACGCCCTGCGCCACGATCGCGGCCGCGGCCAGCGTCGCGCGACCATCGGCTTGCGCGTTGATCACAAGGCCGCGCGTCGACAGCGCGTCGCACGCGAGCTCGACGCCGGGAATCCGCAGGAGGGACGCAGGAGAAGGCGGTGGCGACGCGGTCATGGCATGCGATGCGCGCAAAGGATGCAGTATGCACCGCGCCACGCGCGGGCAGGGTCACGCGACGGCGCAGGGCGATCCCGGCGCCAGCCGCGTGTCGCGCGCGAGGCCGCGTCGTGCCGTGAATTCTTTACCGGAAATACTTGCTGCGCGTCGGCCGGTAGCGGGCGGATCGTCGGGCGCGTCCTACCCCTGAATCGTCGCGCGGCAACTGGCGACGACGGCCTGCCCGCCGCGATCATGGGCCACGATCCATTCGACTGCATGGCCGTGACCGCTTCCCTATCCTCGCTCACCCTGCGCAAGCCCGCGATGGGCATGCTGACCCTCGAGCCGCTGCGCGCGGCGCTCGAATACGCGCGCCTGCGCTGCGCCGACGACGATGCACGCCCCGTGGGCGACGGCCACGCCGTGGTCCTGTTCCCCGGCCTCGGCGCCGATCACGACTTCATGGCGCCGCTCGCGCGCTTTTGCGAGCGACTGGGTTACACGGCGCTGCACTGGGGCCGCGGCCGCAACACGGGGCCGACGGGCGATCCGCTGCGCTGGGTGCGCGCGCTGGCCGACGAGGTGAACGAGCGCGTCGGTCCGCGCCACCGTGAGATGACGCTCATCGGCTGGAGCCTCGGCGGGCTCTATGCGCGGCAGATCGCGAAGTCGATCGCGCCGCGCGTGCGCCAGGTCATCACGCTGGGCACGCCGTTCGCGCGGCTCGCCGGCGCCACCAACGTCGAATGGCTCTACGAGCTCGTCAACGGACGCGCGGGCCCGATCGACCGCGCGCTCGAGCGCGCGCTGCGCGCACCGCCTCCAGTGCCGACGACATCCATCTACAGCCGCTCGGACGGCGTCGTCGCGTGGCAGGCGTGCGTCGGCGAGCCTTCGCCGCGCGCGGAGAACATCGAGGTGGACAGCAGCCACCTCGGGCTCGTGTGGCATCCGGACGTGTTCCGCATCGTCGCCGACCGGCTGGCGCAGCGTCCCAGCCGCTGGCGGCCGTGGGCACGCAAGGCGAAGCGCCGGCGCGCCGCCCGCGCGTAGTGCATTCGACCGGGCCGCGGGCCGGCCCGTGGACAGCGCGCGCGGTGCCGCCTATGCTCACGCCGCCCGCGTCCCGTCTCGTCGCTTCCCGCCGCCATGCTCCAACGCTTCGCCGTGCTCGCGTGCTGTGCGCTGCTGCTCGTCGCCGCGTGCGAGAAGTCGCCGCCGCCGTTCGCGAAGGTGGACGGGCAATGGCGCTATCGCGACACTGCGATCCCCGATGCCGACGCCGCATCGTTCGTCGTGCTGGGCGATCACTACGCGAAGGACCGCGCGCACGTCTGGTACGCCGACACCTATCGCGACGGCCGCGAGTACTACACGGTGGCGCATCCGCGGGTCGTCGCGATCAGGGACGCGGATCCCGCGTCGTTCCGCATGCTCGCGCGCGACATCGCCAAGGACGCGGGCGCCGTCTACGACGAGGGCAAGCGCCTGCTCGTGCGCGACGTCGCGACGTTCGAGCTCATGGACTACGGCTTCGCGCGCGATCGTCACGCGGGGTACTGCTACGTGCACGAGATCGGCGGCAGCGACGCCGCGTCCTTCGTCGTCGCGGACGCGCACTACGCGAAGGACCGCAGCCGCGCGTATTACTGCGCGTGGGAGACCGACGGCGGCACGCGTCCGGCGTACGCGAAGATCGTGCCGGTGGCCGAGGGTCGCGTCGCATCGTTCCGCGCGCTGGAGCAGGGTTATGCCGTCGACGAGCGCACCGTGTACTACCGCGGCGACGTGCTGCAGGACGCGGATGCCGCGACCTTCACGGTACTGGGCGCGCCGGACAATGGTGCCGACGCGCGGGATGCGCGCTACCGGTATGCGATGGGAAAGCGGGTGGCGGTGGCGCCTTGACGGCCTTCATCACGGGCGCCTGAGCCGACGCTTCCTCGGTCACGCCCCCGGCAATCCGCCGCCGCTGCGTTCCGCTTGACAGCGCCCCCGGCTGCGCGAAAGATGGCCCTCCCCCTCACGCCGGGAGCCGCCATGAAGCCGAGTCGCGTCCGTCTCGCTCTGTGGGTTGCCGGAATCGTCGCCGCGCTGGCGCTGCCGCAGGCAGGCCGCGGTGCCGCCGACTTCGATCCGCTCCTCGACGGCGGTGCGCTGTGCGCGGCGCCCGTCGCCGGTCCGCCCGCGTTGCTGCGCGGGCTCGTGCTCGCAGCGACCGAGACCGCGCCGTTCCAGCCCGTCGCGCCGAAGCCCGCGCTCGACGCCGCCCCGGTGCTCTATGCCAACCTCGGCACGCTGTCGTTCAAGGCGGGGACGGCGAGCGCGCGGGCGCAGCAATGGTTCGACCAGGGCATGCGGCTGTCGTTCGGCTTCAATCACGCAGAGGCGCAGCGCGCGTTCCGCGAGGCGCAGCGCGAGGATCCGAAGTGCGCGCTCTGCTACTGGGGCGAAGCGCTGGTGCTCGGGCCCAACATCAACGTGCCGATGATGCCGGAGGCCAACGCGCCGGCACTCGCGGCGCTCGCGAAGGCGGTCGCGCTCGCGCCGCAGGCACCGCCGCGCGACCGCGCGCTCGTCGAGGCGCTCGCGACGCGCTACGCGAGCGATCCCAAGGCGGATCGCGCGGCGCTCGACGCCGCCTACGCGGACGCGATGGCGAAGGTCGCGCAGCGCTATCCGAAGGACGACACGATCCTCGCGCTCTACGCGGAAGCGATGATGGACACGCAGCCGTGGGACTACTGGCAGGCGGGCGGTGCGCAGCCGAAGGGGCGCGGCGGCGCCATCGTCGACACGCTGGAGACGGTGCTGAAGCGCGATCCCGCGCATCCGGGGGCGATCCACCTCTACATCCACGCGGTGGAGGCGTCCACGCGGCCGGAGCGCGCGCTGCCGTACGCGAACCGGCTCGCGTCGCTCATGCCGGGTGCCGGGCACATCGTGCACATGCCCGCGCACATCTACTACCGCGTCGGCATGTATCGCACGTCGCTCGCGGCGAACCAGCGCGCGCTGGCGGTCGACGAGGCCTACTTCAGGACGTCGCCGTCCGACCCGCTGTACATGTCGGCGTACTACCCGCACAACATCCACTTCCTGATGGTGTCGGCGCAGATGGGCGGCGACGGCAAGGCGGCGATCGACGCCGCGCGCAGGCTCGACGCCGCGATGCCCGTCGAGCTCGTGCGCCAGTTCGCGATCATGCAGCCGGTGAAGGCGGCGCCCTACATGACGCACGCGCAGTTCTCCGACGCCGCCACGATCCTCGCGTTGCCGGCGCCGGCGCAGGGGCTCGCGCTGGTGGAGACGATGTACCACTACGCGCGCGCGGTCGCGTTCGCGGCGAAGAAGGACGCGGCCGGCGCGCAGCGCGAGATCGACGCGCTCGCGGCGCTCGAGCGCGACACCGACTACAAGCCGTTCGCGGAATGGAACATCCCGGCGAAGGAGATCGTGCAGACCGCGAAGCTCGTCGCGCAGGGTCGCCTCGCCGATGCGCAGGGCAACCTGGACGCCGCGGCGAAGGCGTACGAGGACGCGATCTTCGTCGAGGACTCGCTGTCGTACACGGAGCCGCCCTACTGGTACTACCCGGTGCGGCAGTCGCTCGGGTCGGTGCGCCTGCGCCAGGGCCGCTACGACGAGGCGGAGAAGGCGTTCCGTGAATCGCTCGCGCGCGTGCGCGGCAACGGCTGGGCGCTCGCCGGATTGGCCGCCACCTACAAGGCGAAGGGCGACACCACGAGCGAGCACGCGGCGCGGCGTGCGTACGAGAAGGCGTGGTTCGGGCCGGCGGCGGGGCCGGGGTTGGCGGCGTTGTAGCTTCGCGTTCGCCCCTCACCCCAACCCTCTCCCCGCAAGCGGGGCGAGGGAGTCCTTGCGGTGAGCGATAGCGTGAACGCGAAGCGCCCCAGAAGCTCCCTCGCCCCGCTCGCGGGGAGAGGGCTGGGGTGAGGGGCAAGCGCCGCGAATTCACTCAACCATCACGCACCGCCCCAACGCGCCCTACACCCGCGCCCGCGAATCCACCCGCGCGAGCCTCTCCAGCAAATAATCCACCTCCGCCCGCGCCGCCGCGCTCAACGCAGCCCCAGGCCTGCGCAGCGTGTCGTGCGCGATGATGCCCCTGCGCATCAGCACGTACTTGCGCACCGCGAGCCCGGGACCGGGCTGCTGCTCGTAGCGGATCAGCGGCAGGTGCGCGTCGAAGAGATCGTGCGCCTCGTCGCGCCGGCCCGCCGCCGACAACCGCACGACGTCGACCAGCATGTCGGGGAAGCAGTACCCGGTGTTCGCACCGTCCGCCCCGCGCTCCATCTCGAAGTCGAGGAACAGCGCGTTGTTGCCGGTGAGAATCGCGATGTGCCGCAGCGCGCCCTCCTTCTCCCACGCGCGCAGCTGCGAGATCTTCTCGAGCCCGGGCCAGTCCTCGTGCTTCAGCATCACGCAAGAAGGATTCTCCGCGACGATGCGCCGGATCACGCCCGGCGTCATCTGCACGGAGAACGTGAGCGGATAGTCCTGGATCACGAACGGCACGTCGGCGCCGATCGCCTCCGCGGCCTGCCGGTAGTACGCGACGATGCTGTCGTCGGTGCGCAGCGTGTTGGGCGGCGCGATCATCACGCCGCCCACGCCGAGCGCCATCACGTCCTGCGCGAGCGCGCGCATCGCGGCGAAGCCGGGCGCCGACACGCCGACGACGATCGGCACGTTCGCCCGCGCGACGACGCGGCGCACGATCGCGACCGACTCCTCGTGCGTCATCTTCGGCGCCTCGCCCAGCTGCCCCAGCAGCGTGATGCCGGTGACGCCGGACGCGAGGAAGAAATCCGTCATGCGGTCGAGCGACGACTCGTCGACGCGACCATCGGGCAGGAACGGTGTCGGCGCGATGACGTACACGCCGCGCGCGTCGCAGGTGAGCGGCTTCATTTCGTCTTCTCGTAGCGCGCGCGGTTCTCCGCGTTCGGCGGATACAGCCCGGGCAGCGACGCGCCCGCCTTCACTTCGGTCATGATCCAGTCCTCGAGCCGCTCCTGCTCCGGCGCTTCCGCCACGACGTGCGCGAGCTGCGCGGCGGGAATCAGCACCGCGCCGTCGTCGTCGACCACCACGACGTCGTCCGGAAACACGGCCACGCCGCCGCAGCCGATCGGCTGGCCCCATGCGACGAACGTGAGCCCCGCGACCGACGGCGGCGCCGCCCCGCCCTGGCACCACACCGGCAGCCCGGTCGCGCGCACGCCGGCGACGTCGCGAACCACGCCGTCGGTGACGAGCGCCGCGATGCCGCGCTCGCGCATGCGTGCGCACAGGATGTCGCCGAAGATGCCCGCATCGGTGATGCCCATCGCGTCGACCACCGCGACGCAACCCGCGGGCATCGCCTCGATCGCGGCGCGGGTGGAGATCGGGTTGCCCCACGACGCCGGGGTGGCGAGATCCTCGCGCGCGGGCACGAAGCGCAGCGTGAACGCCGGGCCCACGATGCGCGGCTGGCCCGGCGACAGCGGGCGCGTGCCACGCATCCACACGTTGCGCAGGCCCTGCTTCAGCAGCAGCGTGGTGATCGTCGCGGTGGTGACGCGCGACAGCGTGGCGATGACGTCGTCGGGCAGTGCCATGGTGCGGAGGCCTCGCGGGCGAAAGCCACGAGATTACCGCATCCGGCCCCTTAGGCCGGGCGGCGTGAACGCGGCGCGGGCCGTGGTCACGAGCGCCCGCGTCGCGCAATCGTGCAGGTGATCGTTCACGAGGCCCATCGCCTGCATGAACGCGTACACGGTGGTCGGGCCGACGAACGTCCAGCCGCGGCGCTTCAGGTCCTTCGCCAGCGCCACCGACTCCGGTGACGTCGCGAGCGTGACGAGCACGTCGCGCGTGAGCTTCTTCGGACGCGCGTCCGCGCCGGGCTCGAAGCGCCAGAAGTACGCGGCGAGCGACCCGTGCTCGTCCGCGAGCTCGCGCGCACGCTGCGCGTTGTTGATCGCCGATTCGACCTTGCCGCGATGGCGGACGATGCCGGGATTGGCGAGCATGCGCTGCACGTCGCGCGCGCCCATGCGCGCCACGCGCTCCACGTCGAAGCCCGCGAACGCCTCGCGGAACGCGTCGCGCTTGCGCAGGATGGTGATCCAGCTCAGCCCCGACTGGAAGCCTTCGAGGCAGAGCTTCTCGAAGAGGCGGCGGTCGTCGGCGACGGGAAAGCCCCATTCGTGGTCGTGGTAGGCGACGTACAGCGGATCGTCGCCGCACCACGGACAACGGCGCACGACGGCGGCGGAGGGACTCGGCATGGCGGCGATTAAACCATGACGGCAGGCGGATGCCGCGCCGCGGCCTTGCTGCCCACCGTCGACGCCACGTGCTAAGCGCGCGGCACCAGGAAATCGAAGTCGCAGCCCTGCGGCGCCTGCAGCACGGACCTCTCGTACAACGCGCGGTAACCGCGGTGCGTCGCCGGTGGCGGGACCTGCTCCGCCAGCCGCCGCGCGACCTCGCGCTCGTCGACGAGGAGATCGAGGCGCTTGTCCGCCACCGACAGCCGGATGCGGTCGCCGTCGCGCACCGCGGCCAGCGGGCCGCCGATCGCCGCTTCCGGCGCGACGTGCAGCACGATCGTGCCGTACGCAGTGCCGCTCATGCGCGCGTCCGAGATGCGCACCATGTCCGCAACACCGGCGCGCGCGAGCTTCGCGGGAATCGGCAGGTAGCCCGCCTCCGGCATGCCGCACGCGCGCGGTCCCGCGTTCTGCAGCACGAGGATGTCGTCGGGCCGCACGTCGAGATCGGGATCGTCGATGCGCCGGCTCATGTCGTCGAGGCTCGTGAACACGACGGCGCGGCCTTCGACTTCGAAGAGCGACGGCGTCGCGGCCGCGCGCTTGACGATCGCGCCGCCGGGGGCGAGCGTGCCGCGCAGCGCCACGAGCCCGCCGGTGGCCGCGATGGGATCGGCGAGCGGGCGGATCACCTTGCGCTCGACCCACGGCAACGGCTCCGCCAGCCGCTCGCGGAGCGTGTGCCCGTCGACGCCGATGCAGTCGAGATGCAGCAGCGGCCGCAGCTCGCGCAGCACCGCGCCGACGCCGCCCGCGGCGAAGAAGTCCTCCATGTAGCCCTCGCCCACGGGCTTCAGGTCGACGAGCACCGGCGTCTCGTCGGAGATTTCGTTGAGGCGGTCGTAGCCGATCGCGATGCCGAGGCGTCCCGCGATCGCGGTGAGATGCACGAGCGCGTTGGTCGAGCCGCCGATCGCGAGCAGCACGCGCAGCGCGTTCTCGACGGACTTCGCGGTGATCACCGCGCGCGGCAGGATCGGCTGCGCGGTGAGGCGCACGGCGAGCGTGCCGCACGCCTCAGCGGCCACCAGCCGGTCCGCGTGCACCGCGGGGATCGCCGCGCTGCCGGGCAGCGCCATGCCGAGCGCCTCCGCGATGCATGCCATCGTGCTCGCGGTGCCCATCACGGCGCACGTGCCCATCGTGGTCGCGAGGCGGCCTTCGACCGCCTCGATCTCGTCGCGGTCGACAGTGCCTGCGCGGTACTTCGCCCAGAAGCCGCGGCAATCGGTGCACGCGCCGAGGCGCTGGCCGCGATGACGCCCGGTCATCATCGGCCCGGTGACGAGCTGCACCGCGGGCTTGCCCGCCGACGCCGCGCCCATGAGCTGCGCGGGCACCGTCTTGTCGCAGCCGCCGACGAGCACGACCGCGTCCATCGGCTGCGCGCGGATCATCTCCTCGACGTCCATCGCCATCAGGTTGCGGAACATCATGCTCGTCGGGTTGAGGAACACCTCGCCCAGCGAGATCGTCGGGAACTGCCGCGGCAGCCCGCCGGCTGCGAGCACGCCGCGCGCCACCGCGTCCGCAAGCTCGGGCACGCCGCGATGGCAGTTGTTGAAGTCGCTCGGCGTGACGGCGATGCCGACGACGGGCTTCGCGAGCATCGCGGTGGAGAGCCCCATCGAGCGCGCGAACGAGCGGCGCAGGAAGCGCGCGAAGTCGGGATCGCCGTAGTTGGTGAGGCCGCCGTCGAGGCCTTTGGGTGCGCTGTCGCTCATCGCGGGATTCTCACGGATGTGCGATCGGGGATCAACGTGGGGCCGGCCCCCTCACCCCAGCCCTCTCCCCGCAAGCGGGGCGAGGGAGCTTTCAGGCATGTCGGGGCATCGATGAAGAACGAACGAAAGGCCCCAAAAGCTCCCACTCCCCACTCGCGGGGGCATTTCCGGGGTTTCGGCGAGCATGCTCGCCGCCGGAAATGCGGCGGTCGCATGCAGGCGACCGCGCGCTCTGCAAGAGAGGGCTGGGGTGAGGGGCAAGCGTCAGCTATTCAGGGCCCCGCGTCGTCGTACGCGAGATACGGCCCCGTTCCCGCATGCGCCGAGTGCGCGGCCGGCACGAAGTCGCCTTTCTTCACGTCGAAGACGTGCACCTCGCCCTCTTCCAGCACGTAGTGCCAGCCGTGCAGCGCGAGGTCGCCGGACTCCACGCGCTCGCGCACCATCGGATAGCCCATCAGGCGCTCGAGCTGCAGCACGATCGCGCGCTGCTCGGTTCGCCGCAGCGCCTCCTCGGTGACCTGCACGGGCAGCACCGCCTCGCGGCCGAGCTCGAGCCACGCGGCGAGGTTCACGGCCTGCGCGGGCGTCTCGTGGTACAGCGCGCGGATGCCGCCGCAGTGCGTGTGGCCGCACACCACGATGTGCGAGACCTTGAGGTTCAGCACCGCGAACTCGATCGCGGCGGACGTCCCGTGATAGCCCGCGGAGCCGTCGTACGGCGGCACGAACGCGCCCACGTTGCGGATGATGAAGAGCTCGCCCGGCCCGGTGCCGGTCAGGAGATAGGGAACGATGCGCGAGTCCGAGCAGCCGATGAACAGGATGGTCGGATGCTGCCCGTCGCGCACGAGGTCCTGGAACTGGTCCGCGACGCCGGGGAAGTAGTCGTCGTGGAAGCGGCGCAGCCGCTGCAGGAGCTCGTCGGGCATGGCGTGCGCTCTAGGGAGACACCGGCGGCGATGGTACCGGGCGGACGCTAGCCGAGCCGCACCGGCACGCCGTTGCGATCGAACGGCAGCATGCCGTCGATGCGCCCGTTCTTGATGTTCTCGACCATGCGCTGGAGCGGCGCTTCCGCATCGGCAGCGGTCGGTGCCCGCCCGTCGCGTCCCGACAGCGCGGCGGCGAACATGATCGCCCACGGCGGACCGGCCTGTGTCGACTCGGCGGCCAGCGCCGCGAAGTCCGCGATCTCGCCGGGCGCCTTGTCGACGCACATGAGCGGCGTCAGCTCGCCGCCCTCCCCCGCCTCGAACTCGGCACGCTGGGCAGCGGTCGCACCGGCGGGCAGCGCCGCGCCGGCGAACACGAACAGCAGGCGCTGTGGCTGCGGCTGCGCGCGCGCGGCGCGCAGCAGGTCGTCGAAGCTCGCGATCTCCATCGATGCGCCGCCGGTCACGTCACTGCACGAGCGGCGTGTCGGCGCCGTCGAGGTCCACGCCCCGCAGGTCCGCCGCGCCCGCGAGCAGTTGCAGGTACTGGCGCAGCGCGGTGACGAAGCCCTGCTGCCGCAGCGCGTTCGCCACGGCGGCACGGACTTCCTCGAACGCGGGCGTCGTGCCCGGCTCGCGTGCCTGCACCTCGACGACGTGCAGCCCGAAGCGGCTGTGCACGAGGCGCGGCAGCACGCCGATCTCGGGATTGCCGAAGATCTCGCGCGCGAACTCGGGTGCGCAGTCGTCCGCGGTGAGCCAGCCCAAATCGCCGCCCTCCGCCCCGCTCGGGCAATTGGAGTACTCGCGCGCCGCGCTCGCGAAGCCGTCGGCGGCGCTGCCGTCGTGGCAGCGCACGTCGAGCAGCGTTCCCTCGGCCCGCTTGCGCAGGCGGCCGACGTCCACGCCCGGCGTGACCGCGAACAGGATGTGGCGCGCGCGCACGCGCTCGCCGACGGCGAACTTCCCGGCATGCGCGGCGTGATGCCGGCGGCACGCTTCTTCCGACGGCTCGGGCACCTTGAGCTCGATCTCGAGCAGGCGGTCGATCGCGGCGGTCGCGGCCTCGCTGATCGCGCCGGCGGTGCCGGGCGCGTCGTCGCGGGCGAGGAGGCCCGCACGCTGGGCGGCCTGGCGCAGGAGCTCCGTGCACGCGCGCTGGCGCAGCGCCTCCGGCGCCAGGATCTCGTCGCGCGTGTTCAGCGCGACGCCGTCGACGCTGGCGATCTCCGCGACGGGGCTTTCGATGGCAGCAGATGACATGGCCAATGACTCGCTTCTCAGTCGGCGCCGCCGGCCTGCCCCGGCAGGTTGCGGCCGACGGGCACGTTGAGACGGCGGCCACGCACGAGCTGGTATGGCCGGAAGAGATACGCGACGGACGCGAATCCGCTCCACACGTGCACGAGCCGGCTGAACGGGAACAGCAGGAAGATCGTCATGCCGAGGATCATGTGCACCTTGAACGGCCACGCCACGTTGGCGAGCGCGCCGGCGTCCGGCTGCAGCGTCGCGATGCCCTGCAGGTAGCTCGCGAGGATCAGCATCGTGCCCGCATCGTGGCGATGCTCCCACGACAGCGGCAGCGTCACGAGCCCAAGGCAGAGCTGCACCCACAGGATCACGAGGATCGCGATGTCGGTGCGGTGGCTGGTCAGCCGGATCCGCGGGTCGGTGAGCCGGCGATGCAGGAGCAGCGTCAGGCCGACGAAGCAGATCGCGCCCGCGATGCCGCCGGCGGCGATCGCCAGCACCTGCTTCTGCGGCGCCGTGATGAACGGCTCGTACATCCAGTGCGGCGTGAGCTGCCCGAACAGGTGCCCGAAGAACAGGAACAGGATGCCGGCATGGAACAGGTTGCTGCCCCAGCGCAGCGTCCCCGTGCGCAGCATCTGCGACGAGTCGCTCTTCCACGTGTACTGGTCGCGGTCGAAGCGCGCGAGGCTGCCCATGAAGAAGACGGCGAGGCAGACGTACGGGTAGACGACGAACGCCAGGTTATTGAGGTATGTGCTCACGATTGGACCCCCACGCTCGCGGCTGGCGCCGCCACGCTGCTCCCGGAGGGAGCGCTATTCGCACCACGCTCGGTGCCCACGGCCGCTTCCGCTCGCGGCTTCCTGTGCAGCAACTGGACCGGCTGCGGATCGCCCGGTCGTGCCTGCCCCTTGGTCGAGCAGCCGCCGAACACCGGCGGCTCTTCCCAGGCCTCGTCGAGCGGCTCCTCGGGAGGCAGCGCGACCGCCTGCGCCTTCTCGCCGGCGAGCTCGAGCAACGCGCCCAGGATGCTCGCGTACGGGCTCTCGCGCTTTTGCAGCGCGCCGAAGATCGCGGCGAGGATGTGCGCCATCTCGCCTAAGAACGCCTTGGCCTCGCGTGCCGGTTGCGTCGACGCGAACTCGAGCACCGCCGGCAGGTAGTCGGGCAATTCGCCGGGTGCCAGCACGAGACCCGCCTTCTCGTAGGTCTGCGCGAGATCGATCATCGCCGGTCCGCGGTCGCGCGAATCGCCGTGCACGTGCTCGAAGAGATGCAGCGACGTGCCGCGGCCGCGATCGAAGAGCTGCACGTAGTCCGCTTCGCAGTCGAGCGGGTCGGTGCGCGCGATCCTGCCGATCAGCGCATCGAGCTCGCCGATGCGCGCGACCGGCAGCGCCCGCTCGCGACGGAGGATCTCGCTCATCTCCGCGAGGTGCGCGCGCACGTCGGGACCGGGATAGGACAGCAGCGCGGCCAGCACACGCAGCGTGCCGGGCGCCGCCAAAGGCCGTGACGTGAGCAGGCTCATACCATCGCCTTGATCGGAATGGTGCGCTTCTTCTCGCTGCCGAACAGGCTCGTCTCGCTGATGCCCTCCGAGCAGCCGTTGCCGAACGAGAAGCCGCAGCCGCCGCGCACGTTGAACGCGTTCTCGGCGTACTCGCGGTGGGTCGACGGGATGACGAACCGGTCCTCGTAGTTGGCGATGGCCATCACGTCGTACATGTCCTCGACGTCGGCCTGCGTGAGGTCGACCTGCTTCAGCGCCGCGAGGTTGACCTCGCCGTCGACGTGCTTGCTGCGCTGGTAGGCGCGCATCGCGAGCATGCGCTCGAGCGCGCGCAGCACGGGCGCCGTGTCGCCGGCGGTCAGCAGGTTGGCGAGGTACTTGACCGGGATGCGCAGCTGCCGCACGTCCGGGATCTCGCCGTTGGTGCCGATGTTCCCCGCGTTGGCGGCGGAGGTGATCGGCGACAGCGGCGGCACGTACCACACCATCGGCAGCGTCCGGTATTCCGGATGCAGTGGCAGCGCGACCTTCCAGTCCACCGCCATCTTGTACACGGGGCTGTTCTTCGCGGCCTCGAGCCAGTTGTCGGGGATGCCGTCGGCGCGTGCCTGCTCGATGACCTTCGGATCGTTGGGATCGAGGAAGATGGAGAGCTGCGCCTGGTACAGGTCGCGGTCCTTCTCGACGCTTGCGGCCTCCGCGATGCGGTCGGCGTCATAGAGCAGCACGCCCAGGTAGCGGATGCGGCCGACGCACGTCTCCGAGCACACCGTCGGCTGCCCCGCCTCGATGCGCGGGTAACAGAAGATGCACTTCTCGGCCTTGCCGCTCTTCCAGTTGTAGTAGATCTTCTTGTACGGGCAGCCGGACACGCACATCCGCCAGCCGCGGCACTTGTCCTGGTCGATCAGCACGATGCCGTCCTCCTCGCGCTTGTAGATCGACCCCGACGGGCAGCTCGCGACGCACGCCGGGTTGAGGCAGTGCTCGCACAGCCGCGGCAGGTACATCAGGAACGTGTTCTCGAACTGGCCGTAGATGTCCTTCTGGATGTCGTCGAAGTTGCGGTCCTTGGAGCGTCCCGCGAACTCGCCGCCGAGGATCTCCTCCCAGTTCGGGCCCCACACGATCTTATCCATCTGCATGCCGGTGATGAGGCTGCGCGGGCGCGCGGTCGGCGCCGCCTTCATCTCGGGCGCCGATTGCAGGTGGTCGTAGTCGAACGTGAACGGCTCGTAGTAGTCGTCGATCTGCGGCAGGTTGGGATTGGCGAAGATCCGCATCAGGAGCTTCCACTTCGCTCCCTGCCGCGGCTCGATGCTGCCGTCGGGCTTGCGGATCCAGCCGCCGTTCCATTTGTCCTGGTTCTCCCATTCCTTGGGATAGCCGATGCCGGGCTTGGACTCGACGTTGTTGAACCATGCGTATTCCATGCCGGGCCGGCTGGTCCACACGTTCTTGCAGGTGACCGAGCAGGTGTGGCACCCGATGCACTTGTCGAGGTTCAGCACCATGCCGATCTGTGCGCGAATCTTCATGCGGCCTCCCCGTGGAGCGGCGAACGATTGTGAGCGTGAAGCCTCATACACTTTCTCCATGCGCCTGCGTCGGGCGAACGAGTTCCTGGGCAACGGGAGTGTCGAGCCAGTCGACCTTGGCCATCTTGCGCACCACGACGAATTCGTCGCGGTTGGTGCCGATGGTCCCGTAGTAGTTGAAGCCGTAGGCGAACTGCGCGTAGCCGCCGATCATGTGCGTCGGCTTCAGCACGACGCGCGTCACCGAGTTGTGGATGCCGCCGCGCACCCCGGTGATCTCCGATCCGGGCGTGTTCACGATCTTCTCCTGCGCGTGGTACATGAGCACCATGCCGGGGTTGACGCGCTGGCTCACCACCGCCCGCGCCGCGATCGCGCCGTTGACGTTGAAGAGCTCGACCCAGTCGTTGTCGACGATGCCCGCGCGCTTCGCGTCGTCCTCCGACAGCCAGATGCACGGGCCGCCGCGGGAGAGCGTCAGCATCAGCAGGTTGTCGGTGTACGTGGAGTGGATGCCCCACTTCTGGTGCGGCGTGATGAAGTTGAGCAGGATCTCCGGGTTGCCGTTGCTGCGCACGTTGTGGATGCCCGTGGTCGCCTTGAGGTCGACCGGCGGCCGGTAGGTCGAGAAGCCCTCGCCGAACGCGATCATCCACGGGTGGTCCATGTAGAACTGCTGGCGCCCGGTCAGCGTGCGCCAGGGGATCAGCTCGTGCACGTTGGTGTAGCCGGCGTTGTACGAGACGGTCTCGCTCTCGATGCCGCTCCACGTCGGCGAGCTGATGATCTTGCGCGGCTGCGCCTGCACGTCGCGGAAGCGGATCTTCTCGTCCTCGCGGTACAGCGCGAGATGCGCGTGCTCGCGGCCCGTGACCTTGGACAGCGCCTCCCAGGCCTTCACGGCGACGTGGCCGTTGGTCTCCGGCGCGAGCTGCAGGATCACCTCGCACGCGTCGATGTCGGACTCGATGCGCGGCATGCCGCGGGTCGCGCCCTCGGCGGTGACCACGCCGTTGAGCTCACCCAGCTGCTTCACCTCGGTCTGCGTGTTCCATGCGATGCCCTTGCCGCCGTTGCCGACCTTGCTCATCAACGGCCCCAGCGCGGTGAAGCGCTTGTGCACGTTCGGGTAATCGCGCTCGACCACGGAGATCTGCGGCGCGGTCTTGCCGGGGATCAGGTCGACCTCGCCGCGCTTCCAGTCCTTGACGTCGACCGCCTGCGCGAGCTCGCCCGGGCTGTCGTGCATCATCGGCGTCAGCACCACCTCGCGCTCCACGCCGAGGTGGCCGACGCACACCTCGCTGAACTTCTTCGCGAAGCCCTTGTAGATCTCCCAGTCGCTGCGCGACTGCCACGCCGGGTCCACCGCGGTGGACAGCGGGTGGATGAACGGGTGCATGTCGCTGGTGTTGAGGTCGTTCTTCTCGTACCAGGTCGCGGTGGGCAGCACGATGTCCGAGTACAGGCACGTCGTGCTCATGCGGAAGTCGAGCGTGACGAGGAGGTCGAGCTTGCCCTCGGGCGCCTTCTCGTGCCAGACCACCTCCGTCGGCTTCGCGTCCTGCGTGCCCAGGTCCTTGCCCTGCACGCCGTTGCTGGTGCCGAGCAGGTGCTTCAGGAAGTACTCGTGGCCCTTGCCGCTCGATCCCAGCAGGTTCGAGCGCCACACGAAGAGGTTGCGCGGCCAGTTGCTCGGGTGATCCGGGTCCTCGCAGCTCATCGCGAGCGAGCCGTCCTTCAGCGCCTTGACCGCGTAGTCCTTGGGATCGAGCCCGGCCGCCTGCGCGTCGCGCACCACCTGCAGCGGATTGGTCTTCAGCTGCGGCGCCGACGGCAGCCACCCCATGCGCTCGGCGCGCACGTTGTAGTCGATCATGCTGCCGCCGTAGGCCTTGCGGTCGGCGAGCGGCGAGAGCACCTCGTTCAGCGACAGCTTCTCGTAGCGCCACTGGTCGGTATGCGCGTAGAAGAAGCTCGTGCTGTTCTGCTGGCGCGGCGGGCGGATCCAGTCGAGCGCGAACGCGAGCGCCGTCCAGCCCGTCTGCGGCCGCAGCTTCTCCTGGCCCACGTAGTGCGCCCAGCCGCCGCCGCTCTTGCCGATGCAGCCGCACATCATCAGCATGTTGATGATGCCGCGGTAGTTCATGTCGCAGTGGTACCAGTGGTTCATCGCCGCGCCGATGATCACCATCGAGCGGCCCTGCGTCTTGTGCGCGTTCTCGGCGAACTGCCGCGCGACCGTGATCACCTGCGCGCGCGGCGTGCCGGTGATGCGCTCCTGCCACGCCGGCGTGTACGGAGTGTCGTCGTCGAAGCTCGTCGCGGCGAACTCGCCCGGGAGCCCGCGCGCGACGCCGTAGTTCGCCACCTGCAAGTCGAACACCGTCGCGACCAGCGCCTCGCGCTTCTCGCCTTCGTTGGCGAGCACGATGCGCTGCACGGGCACCGTGCGGACGATCACGTCGCCGTTGTCGCCCTTGAGCGCGCTGTTCGGGAAGTGCTCGCTCGCGATGCCGCCGAAATACGGGAAGCCCACCTTGGCGGTCTCGCTGCTGGGCGTGTCGCCCTCGAGCACCGACAGCTTGAGCTTGACGTCGTTGCCGTGCCGCGCTTCCTTGGCCTCGAGGTTCCACTGGCCGTGGTCGGCGCGCCCGTCCGGGCCCCAGCGAAAGCCGATCGCGCCGTTCGGCAGCACCACCTTGCCGGCCTCGTCGAAGGCGACGGTCTTCCATTCGGGATTGTTCGCCTGGCCGAGCTTGCCGTTGAAGTCCGAGGCGCGCACGTAGCGGTCGGGCACCATCACGGTGGTGCCGTTGGGCAGCGTGTGCTCCTTCAGCATCACGAGCATCGGCATGTCGGTGAAGCGGCGCACGTAGTCGTCGAAGTACGCGCTGCGCTCCTTGCCCTCGCCGGGGAAGTAGAACTCCTTCAGGATGACGTGGCCCATGGCCATCGCCACCGCGGCGTCGGTGCCCTGCTTGGGGTGCATCCAGATGTCGGCGAGCTTCGCGACCTCGGAATAGTCCGGCGTCACCGCGACCGTCTTCGTTCCCTTGTAGCGAACCTCGGTGAAGAAGTGCGCGTCGGGCGTGCGCGTCTGCGGGACGTTGCTGCCCCACGCGATGATGTAGTTCGAGTTGTACCAGTCGGCCGACTCGGGCACGTCGGTCTGCTCGCCCCAGATCTGCGGCGAGGACGGCGGCAGGTCGCAGTACCAGTCGTAGAAGCTCATGCACACGCCGCCGATGAGGCTCAGGTAGCGGCTGCCGGCCGCGTAGCTCACCATCGACATCGCGGGGATCGGCGAGAAGCCGATGACGCGGTCGGGGCCGTACTTCTTGATCGTGTACACGTTCGCCGCGGCGACGATCTCGTTCACCTCGTCCCAGCTCGAGCGCACGAAGCCGCCGAGGCCGCGCACCTTCTGGTAATCGCGCCGCTTCTCGTCCGACTCCACGATCGACGCCCACGCGTCCACCGGGTCGTGCGCGAGGCGCGCCGCGCGCCAGTGCTTGAGGAGGCGGCCGCGCACCATCGGGTACTTCACGCGGTTCGCGCTGTACAGGTACCAGCTGTAGGACGCGCCGCGCGCGCAGCCGCGCGGCTCGTGGTTGGGCATGTCCCAGCGCGTGCGCGGGTAGTCCGTCTGCTGCGTCTCCCACGTGACGATGCCGCCCTTCACGTAGATCTTCCACGAGCAGGAGCCCGTGCAGTTGACGCCGTGCGTGGAGCGCACGATCTTGTCGTGCGCCCAGCGGTTGCGATAGGCGTCCTCCCAGGTGCGGTCCTCGCCGGTGGTCACGCCGTGATCGCCGGAGAACAGCTCCTTCGGGTTCGAGAAGTAATTGAGTCGATCGAGAAAGTGGCTCATTGCGGTTCTTTCGTCCGATGGTCGATCAGGGGTTCTTCACGTACGCGTTGCGCCGGAGGTAGAACCACCAGTTGAGGATCAGGCACGCGCCGTAGAACACGGCGAAGCCGTACATCGCGTACTGCGGCGTGCCGGCCGTGACCTGGGCGCCGATCACGATGGGGGCGATGAACGCGCCGTAGGCGGCGATCGCGGACGTCCAGCCCAGCACCGGGCCGGCCTGCTGGCGATCGAAGATGACGCCGATGGTGCGGAACGTGGAGCCGTTGCCGATGCCCGAGGCCGCGAACAGGACCACGAACAGCGCGAGGAACGTCAGGAAGTATTCCTCCGGATGCGCCGAGCTGTACGCCTGCATCATGACGTAGCCCACCGCCACCGACGCGATCACCATGACCACCGAGATGATCTGCGTGACGATCGAGCCGCCGACCTTGTCCGAGATCCAGCCGCCGACCGGACGGATCGCGGCGCCGACGAACGGGCCGATCCAGGCATAGGCCAGCACCGTCGGCGCGTTCGGGTTGTTCGTGGTGTGCGCCATCACGCCGTTGGCGTCGGGCACGTGGCTGACGCCGAAGATCACCTTCATCGCGAGCGGCAGCGCCATCGAGAAGCCGATGAACGAGCCGAAGGTCACGATGTAGAGCGCCGTCATCGACCACGTGTGCTTGTCGCGGAAGATCGCGAACTGCTTGGCGATGCCTTCCTTCATCGTGCCGAACGCGGCGAGGCGCATCACCAGCAGCGCGGCGATCACGTCGAGCGGGATGGCGACCCACATGCTGATGAGCCCGAGGCCCGTGGGCTTCGGCAGGTAGAGGTACAGGCCGAGGATCGAGGGGATGAACGCCAGCGTGTAGAGGTACGTGATCTTGGCGAACGCGACGAGCGGGTTGCCGGTATCGGGCGACACCGTCTTCAGGTTGTTCATGCCGACCCAGCACAGGATCGACAGCGGCACCAGCGACACCACCCACGCGAAGCCCGCGTTCTGGATCCAGGTCGGCGTGCCGGCCGCGATCTTGCCGAAGATCCAGCCCGAGTCCTTGACGAGCGTCATCGGCTCGCCGCCGAGCGCACCGAAGAGGCCCATCGTCATCACCAGCGGGATCACGATCTGCATCGTGGTCACGCCGAAGTTGCCGATGCCCGCGTTGATGCCGAGGGCCGTGCCCTGCAGCCGCTTCGGGAAGAACGTGCTGATGTTGGACATCGAGCTCGCGAAGTTGCCGCCGCCGACCCCCGACCACAGCGCCATGAGCTGGAACGACCACAGCGGCCAGTCCTTGTGCTGCAGCACGATGCCGGTGCCGATCGCCGGGGCGAGCAGCATCGCGGTGGTGAGGAAGATCGTGTTGCGGCCGCCCGCGAGGCGGATGAAGAACGACGCGGGGATGCGCATCGTCGCGCCGGCGATGCCCGCGATCGCGGTCAGCGTGAAGAGCTCGGCCTGCGTGAACGGGAAGCCGAGGTTCAGCATCTGCACGGTGATGATGCCCCACATGCCCCACACCGCGAAGCCGCACAGCAGCGCGGGCACGGAGATCGCGAGGTTGCGGTAGGCGATGCGCTTGCCGGTGGATTCCCAGAACTGCTCTTCCTCGGGACGCCAGTCGGCGACGTCGGCGCCCTTCGCGGGCGCGGGTGCCATTCTTTCGGTGACGGTGGCCATGTCGTGTCTCCCCTTGTGTGGATGGCCTGCGTTACGGGTTCAAGCGGAAGCGCTTCGCATGCGTGCCCATCACTTCGGCGCCGCGCACTTCGGTCCAGTACATCCAGATCAGCGAGACCCACACCACGCCGTACATCAGCATGAAGGCGGAGGAGCGGATGCCGGTGAGGTCCATCAGCGCGCCGAACATGATCGGGAGGATGAAGCCGCCCAGGCCGCCGGCCAGGCCGACAACGCCGGAGATCACGCCGATGTTCTCGGGATAGTCGTCGGAGATGTACTTGAACACCGACGCCTTGCCGAAGGCCCACGCGATGCCGAGGACGAACATGAGGATCGTGAACACCCACACGTTGAGGCCGACGTGGAACGTGGTCGTCCCGGTCACGGTGGTGATGGTCATGTCGGTCTGCGGGTACGAGAGGATGAAGAGGCAGATCCAGCTCACCCACAGCACCCACCACGTCATCTGGTGCGCGCCGAACTTGTCGGAGAGCCACCCGCCGACCGCACGCAGCACGCCGCCGGGCAGCGAGAAGCACGCGGCGAGCAGCGCGGCCGCGCGGATGTCGAGGCCGTACTCGCCGACGTAGTACTGCACCATCCACAGCGACATCGCGACGTAGCCGCCGAACACGATCGAGTAGTACTGGCAGTACTTCCAGACCTTCGGGTCCTTGAGCGCCTTCAGCTGGTCGCGGTACGTGACCTTGCTGTCGACGAGGTGCTGCGGATCGGAGTGGCTGCCGAACCAGAAGAGGATGGCCACCCCCAGCATGATCGCGGCGTAGACCTGCGGCACGATCGCCCAGCCGAACGCCACCAGCAGCGCGGGGGCCACGAACTTGTTCACCGCGGCGCCCGAGTTGCCGGCGCCGTACACGCCCATCGCGAAGCCCTGCTGGTTGCGCGGGAACCAGCGCGCGACGTACGGGGTGCCGACGGAGAACGAGCCGCCGGCCAGGCCGACGAAGAGGCCGAGGACCAGGAACTGCCAGTACTGCGTCGCGTAGCCGATGAGCCAGATGGGCACGACGCAGATCAGCATCAGCAGGAACATCACGATGCGGCCGCCGTACTTGTCGGTCCACATCCCGAGCGGCACGCGGATCAGCGAGCCGGTGAGCACCGGCATCGCGGTCAGGAGCCCGAACTCGGTGGCGTTGAGGTCGAGCGCCTTGCGGATCGGAATGCCGATCACGCCGAACATCATCCACACCATGAAGCAGGCGGTGAACGCCAGCGTGCTGACGATCAGCACGGACAGCGCTTGTCTCTTCTTTCCCATCACGGCTCCCCTTGGCAACCCTTTCGCGTCGTTGCAGCAGTGTAGGGAGCAGGGTCTTGCCGCCCCATCCCCCGGTGGAGCGAACGCCGGCACGCGGAAGAACGATGCCGCATAGTTCCATCGGAGGAGGCGGTCGGTTCATCGACGCTTGTTTGACGCGGGTCAACACGCGGCGGCACGGATGCGCGGCCGGCTTCGCCCCTCCGTTTCCTTGATGCACGTCGTTGCCGCGGCGGCCGCGGCGCGCGAAGGTGTCGTCCAGCCAGATTCCGAAGGAGCGCACCATGCAGGCCACCGACATCCTTTCCGCCGAGCACCGCGTCATCGCGCAGGTGGTCGCCGCGCTCGCCGCCGCGGCCGCGCGCCTCGACGCAGGCGCATCGGTGCGCCCGGGCTTCCTCGCGGATGCCGCGCGCTTCGTGCGCGATTACGCCGACGGGTACCACCACGGGAAGGAGGAAGGCGTGCTGTTCGTCGCGCTGGTGGAGGCCGGCATGCCGTCGCACGCGGGGCCGGTGGCGGTGATGCTCGCCGAGCACGACCGCGCGCGTGCGCTCACCGCGGCGCTCGCGGATGCCGCGCAGCGGTATGCCGCGGGCGACCCCGCAGCCGCCGCGGACGCGGCCGCGAGCGCGCGCAACTACGCGGCGCTGCTCGCGCAGCACATCCGCAAGGAGGACGGCATCCTGTTCCCGATGGCCGCGCACCTGCTCGCCGGCGACCCGGACGGGGTGCTCCTGCCGTCTTATGCAGAGGTGGAAGCGGCGCAGGCCGGGCGCGGCACCAAGGCGTCGCTCGTGGCGCTGGCGTCAGCGCTCGCGGCGGAGATGGAGGTCGACCCGGACGCGCTGGCGGATGAGGACGAGGCGTTCGTGCTGCCTTGCCACGCGGGGTAGAACCTCGAAGCAGCAATCCCCGCCACTCTCTCCACCGTCGTCCCCGCGAAGGCGGGGACCCAGTGTCGTTGGTTCTGCAACGGCAAAGACGCTGGGTCCCCGCCTTCGCGGGGACGACACGTGGAGAAGCCGGCGCGCCGGGCGCGGGCGCCGGCGCCGACGCTACGCCTTGGCCGCCGCCTGCCGCCGCGCGTGCTCGTCGCGCAGGTGCTGCCGGCGCTGCGCCTCGGCCGCGAATTCCTCGAGGTCGGGATCCATCGCGCTGCGCGAGCTCACGATGCCGACCAGCTTGCCGGCCTCGACCACGGGCAGGTGCCGGAAGCCGTTGTCGTGCATCACGATCAGCGCCGCGCCGAACGGCTCGTCCGACTCGATCGTGTGCGGCGACGGCGTCATGACGTCGACCACCTTCGTCGCCTCCGGATCGAGGCCGCGCGCGACCACGCGGAACGCGATGTCGCGCTCCGTGAAGATGCCGGCGAGCGCCTCGTCGCGCATGACCAGCAGCGCACCGACCCGCTTCTTGGCCATGCGCCTCGCGGCCTCGGCCACCGAGATATCGGGCGCCGCCACCAGCAGGCTCTTGCGCTGCATCACCGATCCCACGCGTGCATCGAACATCGTTCAACCCGTCTTGAAGAAAAGCACCCGCAAAGTGCAGCGCGCGCGAGTGTAGCCGGCGCGCCCGGCGAAGCCTTGACCAAGGTCAAGCGGCCGTCGCGACTGCGACCGCACGCCGCGATGTCCTACACGAGGCCTTGCTCGGCGGCAATGACAGCGGCCTGCACGCGGGACGCGACGTCGAGCTTGCGCAGCACGTGCTGCACGTGGATCTTGACCGTGGTCTCGGCGATGCCGAGCTCGCGGCCGATCTCCTTGTTGGACGCGCCGCGCGCGATGCCGCGCAGGATCTGCTGCTCGCGCGGCGACAGGTGCGCGAGCTTCGACGGCGGCGCCGCGGCCGGGCCGCCCGCGGCGTCGCGGTAGGCCGCCACCAGCTTGCCGGTCATCTCCGGCGCGACCACCGATTCGCCGCGCATCGCGCGCAGGATGGCGGCCACCAGCGCGTCGCCCTCGATCGTCTTCAGCAGGTAGCCGTGGGCGCCGCCGCGCAGCGCGGCCGCGAGGTCCTGCTCGTCCTCGCTCACGGTGAGCATCAGGACGCGCGCCGCGGGCAGCGCCTCGCGCAGCGCCGGCAGGAGGTCGACGCCGCGCACGCCGGGCAGGTGGTTGTCGAGCAGCACGAGGTCGGGCTGCAGCTCGTGCGCGCGGCGCAGCGCCTCGCCCGCGTCCGCCGCGTCGCCGACGACCTCGATCTCCGGGAATCCCGACAGCAGCGCCGTCAGGCCGCGCCGGAACAGCGTGTGGTCGTCGACCACGAGCACGCGCACGCGCGCCATCACGTCGCCTCCGCCAGGACGGGCGCCGCCACCGGCGCCACGGGCAGCGGCGGCAGGGTCAGGATCACCGACGTGCCGCGTCCCGGCGTCGAGATCACCTCGAGCTCCGCGCCGATGCGCTCCGCGCGCTCGGCCATGATGCGCAGGCCCACGTGCGTCTCGTCGTGGCCGCCGTCGCCGGGCACGAAGCCCTGGCCGTCGTCGCGCACCTCGATGCGCCATTGCGGCCGCTGCTGCACGTCGAGCCACACGTGCGTGGCGCGCGCGTGCTTGCGCACGTTCGACAGCGCCTCCTGCACGATGTGCAGCACCTGGATCTGCATGTCGGGCGGCAGCGGCATGCCGTGGCCCTGCGTGGCGAGCGTCGCCTTGAGGCCGCTCTGGTGCTCGAACTTGCGCAGCGTCGTGACCAGCGCGGGCCCGATGTCCTCGCCGCTCGCGCGCGTGCGGAAGTGCACGAGCAGCTCGCGCACGTCGCCGTAGCACTCGCGCACGCCGGCGTCGATCTCGCCTAACACGCGCTCGATGCGCACCGGGTCGGCGCTCGCCACCGCGTCGCGCATGAGCTGCACCTGGATCTTGAGGAACGCGAGCGACTGCGCGATCGAGTCGTGCAGCTCGCGCGCGATGAACGTGCGCTCCTGCGCGACCGCCGCCTCCTTCTCGAGCGCGGCGAGGCGCAGGTTGTCCATCGCGCCCGCGAGGTGCGCGGTGAGCGCTTCGAGCAGCGAGCGCTCGGCCTCGGACAGCGCGACCTTCGCATGGAAGAAGAGGTCGACCTCGCCCATCACGCGCTCGTGCACGCGCACCGGCACCGTGACGACGGTCGCGAACCCGGCATCGCCGCAGAACGGCAGCCGCGCGTTGCCTTCGACCTCGATCGGGATCACGCGCGCGCCGTCCGCGTGCGCCGCGTTCCCGCAGGAGCACTCGCCGGCGGCGAGGCACTGCTCGCCGTCCGCCATCGCCGGCGGCAGCCCTTCCGACGCGAGGAGCAGGAAGCGCTCGTTGCCCTCGTCGGTCCAGCGCAGCGCCACCCCGTCGGCGCGCGCCACGCGCCCGATGCGCTGCGTGAAGCCGCCCGCGAGCTCGTCGAGCGTGGTGGCCTTGGCGACGAGCGCGGTGACGTCGTACAGCGCCTCCAGGCGCTCGCGCTTCTCCTCGAGCTGCGACGTCTTCTCGGCCACCTTGCCCTCGAGGTCGCGGTAGAGGGTCTGCAGGTGCTCCGCCATGTCGTTGAAGCATTCGGCGAGCGAGCCGAACTCGTCGGTGGTCACGCGCTCGACGCGCGCGCCGAAGTCGCCCTGCTGGATGCGCTCGGTGGCTTCCTTGAGCTTGCCCACCGGCTCCAGCACGAACAGGTAGCCCATGTAGAGCAGCACCGCGGCGCCGATCACCGCGAACGCCATCATCGCCATCTGCAGCATGTGCAGCAGCGACGTCCAGCGCGCCATGTGCCGCTCGATGGAGGCGACGAACGCATCGATGTTCGCCGCGAATTCGGCGGTGTCGTGCCGCAGCCCGTCGAGGTTCGGGGGCTCCCCCGTGGTCCACCGCGCCGCGAAGCGCTGCCAGTTGGACTCCACCACCGAGAAGCGCTGGCGCACGGTGTCGTCCCACGGCACGAACAGCGGCCGCTCGAGGTCGCCGTGGCGCAGGAGCGAAAGCGAGCCGTCGAACTCGCGCACGTGGTCGGCGACGGCCTGCGGCTCGTCGGTGCTCACCGCCAGCGCGAGGCGATACGACTGCATGCGCATGCGCCCGGCCTCGTTCACCGCCGCGGCGCCGCCGTCGAGCTGCCACGACACCCACAGCGTGAGGGCGATCGAGACCAGCGCCAGCAGCAGGAAGGGCGTGCCGACGAGCGTGAGCTTGGCGCCGAGCGTCCAGTGACGGGGGTGACTCATCGCCGCACTCTAGCGTCTCCCGGCCGAAAAACCATGACCCGGGTCAACCGTTGTAACGGGCCTCGTGGCACCGCACCCCTGTAGGACACGTCCGACACGCGAATGGCACTTGCTCCGGTATATGGCCGCCGGGTACGGCAGGCATCATGGGCTCGTCTTTGGATCCGCTCCTTGCTTCGGTCCACCGGTTCCTGCAGCGGGCAACTGCAAACGCCGAGCTTCACGCCTGCGAGCGTGGGGCACTCCCCCCGGGACAAGGAAGGGCTCATCCCAAGCCCAGGCTTCCAGAAGACCCAAGCGGCCGCCTCGTGCGGCCGCTTTTTTTTGCGCCGCGCGCGCCGCGCGACCCCGGTGCAGCCCTGTAGGTGCAAGGCCGACAGGCGAATCAGCCGCCTTCCGATGGGGCGGACAGGGCCGCGAGGCGACACTGGCTTCGTCGCGTTCCCAGCTCGAATGACCACGAGCGGCGTCTTGAGGCTTCGGTTTCGGACCGTCCGCAGGTGAAAGTTCGGCGACGATCCCTCCCCTGGTCGGGTGCAATGCGACGGAGGCGGCCGCTCTTGCAGCGGCCGCTTCCTTTTGGCCGCTCGCCTTCGATGGTCTCACCGGCCCGGCAGCAGCAGATGCGCGCCCATCGGCAGCGGCGCGCGGCGGTGCGTGGCATCGGCGGCCAGCGGCTGCCACGCCATCGCGAGCTGGTCGAACAGGCGGCTCGCCGTGCGCAGCGCGCCGCGCGTCCCGGCGCGCAGGTCGGAGAGGCTGCGCAGGTGCCCGTTGCGGTAGAGGTAGAGCACGAGGGCGATCAGCGTGCCGCCCGGCAGCACGAGCTCGATCAGCAGGTAAGGCCCGGCCGCCCGGACCAGCCGCTGCGCACGCTGCATGCCCTGCACGATGCTCGCCTTCATGATCTGCTTCCCGTCGGGCCACCGGACCGGTGGCGTCGTGTCGTCGATGGCGTGCAGTGTGGCGGTGCAGCACTCACCGATGGCTGACGGATGCGCACGGCCGGCGGACGCCGGCAGCGAGGGCGCTTCGACACCGCAAATGACTGATGTACCGAACCTTTTTCCGATCGCACGGGGTGAACGCGCAGCCGCGCCGCGCACGGCGGCGATCTCACCGCTCGGCTGACCGCGGCGCTTACATATGGCTGACGCGGCGTGCGCCGCCGTCGATCCGCGCTGCCGCCCGTCACCGGAAATTGGTCAGGCCACCTGACCTTTTGGCCCATTATTGACAGCGGTCAACGGCCTCCCGCAGTCCCGCGCCCACACTGGGCCTCATCTTCTGAGCCCCGCGCCTCGCGGCATCGGAGGCGGGGTGGGTTCTTCGTTTAACCGAGACGAACGGAGGGCTGCATGGCCATCACCACCACCCGCGACGGTGTTCCCGTCCGCGGCACGAGCAGCGGAGCGTCGAACGTACTGACGGCGCCCCCGCTCAAGCTTCCCCACATTTCCTGGCGCGCGCTGGCGCCGATCGCGCTGACGCTCGCGCTCGCGCTGCTCCCGCCGCCGGCGGGACTCGCGCTGCACGCGTGGTACTTCTTCGCGATCTTCGCCGGCGTGATCCTCGCGCTGATGCTCGAGCCGCTGCCCGGCGGCGCCATCGGCGTCATCGGGGTCACGGTGGTCGCCGTGCTCGCGCAGTTCGTGCTGTTCAGCCCGGCCGACCTCGCTAAGCCCGGCTTCAAGCCCGCCGACGCGGCGCTCACCTGGGCGCTGTCCGGCTTCGCGAACAGCACCGTGTGGCTGATCTTCGGCGCGTTCATGTTCGCGCTGGGCTACGAGAAGACGGGCCTCGGCCGCCGCATGGCGCTCGTGCTCGTCAAGAAGATGGGCCGGCGCACGCTGACGCTGGGCTACGCGATCGCGGTGGCCGACACCATCCTCGCGCCGTTCACGCCGTCGAACACCGCGCGCTCGGCCGGCACGATCTATCCCGTGATCCGCAACCTGCCGGGCCTCTACGACAGCAAGCCGGAGGACCCGTCGGCGCGGCGCATCGGCTCCTACCTCATGTGGGTCGCCATCGCGACGACGTGCGTGACGAGCTCGATGTTCCTCACCGGCCTCGCGCCGAACCTGCTCGCGGTCGAGCTCGTCAACAAGACCTCGCAGGTGCAGCTCACGTGGACGCAGTGGTTCGTCGCGTTCGCGCCGATCGGCGTCGCGATGCTGGTGCTGATCCCGCTCGTTACGTACTTCCTGTATCCGCCCGAGGTCAAGCAGGGCGAGGAGGTGCCGAAGTGGGCCGCCGCCGAGCTCGCGAAGCTGGGGCCGCTGTCGATGCGCGAGATCGTGCTCGCCGTGCTGGTGGTGATCGCGCTGGCGCTGTGGGTGTTCGGCGGCAAGTACATCAACGCGACGACCGCCGCGCTGGTCGTGATCTCGCTGATGCTCGTGCTGGGCGTCGTGGCGTGGGACGACATCGTCAAGAACTCGGCCGCGTGGAACACGCTGGCCTGGTTCGCGACGCTGGTCGCGCTCGCGGACGGCCTCAATCGCGTCGGCTTCGTGAAGTGGTTCGCCGACTCCGTCGCGTCGCACATGGCCGGCTTCTCGCCGTTCACCGCGATGATCGCGCTGGTCCTCGTGTTCTACCTCACGCACTACCTGTTCGCGAGCGTCACCGCGCACGTCACCGCGCTGCTGCCCGTCATGCTCGCGGTGGGCGCCACGATCCCCGGGCTCAACATGCCCCAGTTCGCCCTCCTCCTCTGCCTGACGCTCGGCATCATGGGCATCCTGACGCCGTACGCGACAGGGCCGAGCCCCGTGTACTACGGTTCGGGCTACCTGCCGGCGCGAGACTACTGGCGACTCGGCGCCGTGTTCGGGGTCCTCTTCATCGTGCTGTTCCTGGCGGTGACGGTGCCCTGGCTCGCGCTGATCGGCTGATCGCGGGCAGTCCGGACGGCGGGCGGCGTCGCAACGGCGCCGCCCGCTTTTTTTCGTCCGTCGCCGCGCGCGTCGCGAAGGTCGGCGAGCGTCCTACACCGGCGAGCGGCCTTCGCCCGATCGTCGCGTCGCGTGCGGCAGCGGATAGTCGAGGTCCGCCCCGCGTTCGCAAGGAGCATCGTCATGCAACTCGCCACCGACCAGGTCCACGACCTTCTCTTCCAGTCCCTCGAGACCGAGCAGGGAGGCGTGCAGGTGTACACCGCCGCCCTCGAGTGCGCGCAGAACGACGACCTGCGCGACGAATGGACCAAGTACCTCGCGCAGACCGAGCGCCACGTCGAGATCATGCACGAGCTCGTGCAGAAGTTCGGCCTCGATCCCGACACGGAGACGCCCGGCCGCGCCGTCGTGCGCCACATCGGGCAGTCGCTCGTGAAGGCGATCGAGCTCGCGCGGCAGAGCGCGCCCGCGGAGGCGGCGCAGCTCGTCGCCGCCGAATGCGTCGTGCACGCCGAGACCAAGGATCACATGAACTGGGAGCTCATCGGCAAGGTGGGCCACGCGCTTTCCGGCGACGAGGGGCGCGCGCTGGTCGCCGCGTACGACGAGGTCGAGGACCAGGAGGACGAGCATCTGTATCACACCAAGGGTTGGCTGCGCGAGCTTACGATCCAGTCGCTCGGCATGCCCGCCGTGCTGCCGCCGCCCGAGGAGGTCCGCAAGGTCGAGACCGCGATCGGGGCCGCGCACGCCGAGCAGTCGCGCGAGGAGATGCTGCAGTCGCGCGCGACGCCGAAATCGGTGCAGTGACGCGCCGGGTGTCGGAGATCTGATCCGACGCAACGAGCAACGTTGCCATGACCGAAGCCTTCACCTGGCTCTACATCGCCGGCATGATCTTCCTCGTGATCGTGGGACTCTGCTGGATCGTCCTGCCGTTCGCGATCCTCGGCACCAAGCCGCTGTTGCGCACGCTCATCGCCGAGCAGCAGCGCACCAACGCGCTGCTCGAGCAGCAGCGTGCGCAGGTGGTGGTGACGAGGCCGCCGGACGTGGTGGTCGCGCGCGGTGAAACCGTGGTGACACGCCCTCCGGGCTAGCTCGCGTCAGCCGCGCGCACCTTCCACCGGGTGCCCTTCGCCGCGCCAGCGGATCATGCCGCCGGCGAGGTTGGCGACGTCGGTGAACCCGGCCTTCTGCAGCAGCACCGCTGCCTGCGCCGAGCGCGCGCCCGAGCGGCAGACGGTGACGAGCGGGCGATCCTTCGCGAGCTCGTTCACGCGCTGCGGCAACGTCGACAACGGCATCGAGATCGCGTTGTGGATGTGCCCGAGCGGCCCGTCGAACTCCTCGCGCTCGCGCACGTCGACCACCGTGAGCCGCGGCGCGCATTCCTCGAGCGCGTCGGGCTTGATCTCCCAGAAGCCCGCGAACGTGAACGTGAGCGGCGCCCACGCCGGGTCCGCCGGCGGCGACGCGCCGTCCGCGGGACGCCCGCAGCGCAGGTTCGCGGGCACCGCGATGTCCATGAGCTTCGGATGCGGCAGCCCGAGGTTCTGCATGTAGCCGACGAAATCGGCCTCGCCGATGGCGCCGCCCATGCGCGGGTTGTAGCGCAGCTCCTCGGCGACGCTCGTCACCGTGAGCCCGCGATAGTCGTGCGCCGGATAGAGCAGGCACGACGGGGGCAGCGTGAGGATGCGCGCGCGCACCGAGCGGAACATCGCGTGCGCGTCGCCCTGCTGGAAGTCGGTGCGGCCGCTGCCGCGGATGAGCAGGCAGTCGCCGGTGAACGCCATCGTCTCGTCGTCGAGCACGAACGTGAGGCAGCCCGCGGTGTGGCCCGGCGTGGCGCGCACTTCGAGCGAGCGCGTCCCGAACGCGACGCGATCGCCGTCGGCAAGATACCGGTCGGCGCCTTCCGCGCCCGCCGCGGCGGCGAGCATGATGCGGCTGCCGAACTGCTGCTGCAGCAGCCACGCGCCCGTCACGTGATCCGCGTGCACGTGCGTCTCGAGCGTCGCGACGAGCGTGAGCTCGAGCTCGCGCACCAGCGCCGCATCGCGGCGCACCTGCTCGAACACCGGATCGATCAGCACCGCCTCCCGCGTGCGCGCATCGCCCAGCAGGTACGTGTACGTCGACGACTGCGGATCGAAGAGCTGCCGGAACACGATCATGCACCTTCTCCTTCGCGCGTATCCGCGGCGCCGCCGCCGCGCATCCGCTCGACCACCTCGAAGAGTCCCATGCCGGCCACCATCGCGAGCACGAACACGAGTGCCTTCGAATGGCCTGCGCCGAGCGCCACCACGGCCGGTCCCGGGCAGAACCCCGACAGTCCCCAGCCGACGCCGAACACTACACTGCCGCCGACGAGACGCGCATCGATGCCGCGCGCACGCGACAGGCGCATCGGCAGCCCCAGCAGCGACGCGGTGCGCCGGCGCGCGACGGCGAACGCGACGAGGCACACCGCCACCGCGCCGCCCATCACGAAGGCGAGCGACGGATCCCAGCGTCCCGCGACGTCGAGGAAGCCCTGCACCTTCGCGGGATCCACCATGCCGGACAGCAGGAGGCCGATGCCGAAGACCAATCCCACCACGAACGCGACGGCCACCGGCATGTTCAGCGCCCCAGCAGGTGCCGCACGACGAGCACCGTCGCCACCCCCGCGGCCATGAAGCAAAGCGTGGCGGCGAGCGAGCGCGGCGACAGTTGCGCCAGGCCGCACACGCCGTGGCCGCTCGTGCAGCCGGCGCCGTAGCGCGTGCCCACCCCGACCAGCACGCCGGCGACGGCGAGCAGCGGATAGCCGGCCTCGATCACGGGCGGCGGCACGGTCGCGACGAGCGCATAGGCGGCGGGTGCCGCCAGCAGCCCCGCGATGAAGGCGACGCGCCACGCGACGTCGCCCCGGCGCGGAACGAGCAGGCCGCCGACGATGCCGCTGACGCCGGCGACGCGGCCCGCGCCCAGCGCGAACAGCGCCGCGGCGAGGCCGATCACGATGCCGCCCGCCAGCGACGCCCACGGCGTGAACGCGTTCCAGTCGATGCCCATGGAAAGCTCCAGGCGCGATCGGCCGGCGCGCGCCGGCCTTGCGCAAGCCGCATAGGGTAACGCACGCGCCGGCGCCTCCGCGGTGCGCGGGTATAGTCCGGGGCTTTGTCGTCCGTCCCATGAACGCGCGCCTCGTCCCTCCCGACATCGTCGTCATCGTGGCCGGTGTCGTGGCGGCGCTCCACGTCGGCAAGCTGCCGCCCGCGCTGCCGGTGCTGCGCGATGCGATGCACATGTCGCTGCTCGAGTCGGGCTTCCTGCTGTCGCTGGTGCAGCTCGCAGGCATGACGGTCGGCGTGCTCGTCGGATTGTCCGCGGACGGCATCGGGCCGCGCCGCAGCTTGCTCGCGGGACTCGGCATGCTCGCGGCGGCGAGCGCGCTCGGCGGATTCGCGCGCGAGCCCTGGCAGCTCATGACGCTGCGCGGGGTCGAGGGCCTGGGCTTCCTGCTCGCGGTGCTGCCGGTGCCGGGCGTGCTGCGCGCGCTGGTGCCACCGCAACGGCTGTCGCTGCGGCTGGGCCTCTGGGGCGCGTTCATGCCCACGGGCACCGCACTCGCCCTGTTGTGCGGACCGTGGGTGATGCTCGCGGTCGGCTGGCCCGGATGGTGGTGGCTGCTGGCCGCGATCACGGCTGGCATGTTCGCGTGGGTCGCGCGCCGCGTGCCCGCCGATCACGCGGCACTGCACCTTCCCGCGACCGGGGAGCGCAACGCGTGGACGTCGCGGCTGCGCGCGACGCTGTCCGCGCCCGGGCCGTGGCTCGTCGCGCTGGTGTTCGCGATGTACAGCAGCCAGTGGCTGTCGATCATCGGCTTCCTGCCGTCGATCTACGCGCAGGCCGGCCTCTCGGTGGCCGCGGCCGGCGCGCTGACCGCACTGGTGGCGGCAGTGAATGCGCTCGGCAACATCGGCGCGGGGCGCCTGCTGCACGCGGGCGTGGCGCCGGCGCGCGTGCTCGCCACCGGCCTCGCGACGATGGTGGTGTGCGCGGTCATCGCGTTCGCGTGGAGCGGCACGCCGCTCGTCGTGCGTTACGCCGCGGTCGTGCTGCTGTCCGGCGTCGGCGGGCTCGTCCCGGGCACGCTGTTCCCGCTCGCGGTGCGCCTCGCGCCCGACACGCGCACCGTGTCGACCACCGTGGGCTGGCTGCAGCAGTTCTCGGCACTCGGCCAGTTCTGCGGGCCGCCGATCGTCGCCTACGTCGCGAGCGCCGCCGGCGGCTGGCAGTGGACGTGGGTGGTGACCGGCGGCGCGTCCGTGATCGGGCTCGTCTTCACGTGGCAGCTGGGGCGCCTCATCCGGCGCCGGCCGCTCGCGCATTGATCACGTTGCGTCGGCGGCGGCGGCTCCGGTTCGTCTGGCCACCGTGCGCTGCGTCACTTCGCAGCGCGTGAGGTGCGCGGTCAGCGCTCCTCGACCCAGCGGCGCGCCTCGGCGAGCGTCGCGAACACGCGCAGCGGGTACGCCGAGATGTCGCGTATTCGCTGCAGCAGCGCCTGCATTCGCGCGTCGGTGGTCACCACCGCCACGCGCAGCTTCGGGTTGGTGAGATACGCGCCGCGGTTGCTGGCCATGATCTCCTCCGCGTCCTCCTGCGAGACGACGAGCGCCGTCGCGGCGGTGAAATCGATGAGTGCGTAGCGCGCCGTCTCGAAGCGGGGATCGCCGTACATCTCGCCCTGGGCGCGCGCGAACTCGATCGCGCTCACCCGGCCGTGGAACGTGCGCAGGATGCCGTGGGGTTCCCAGCTGAGTGTGTAGGCCATGGGATTGTGGAAGTCGGCGACGCGGCATTATAGGAATGCCGCGCGCGACTCGCTGGCAACGGCGAGACGCCCGAGCGGGCGGGCACGTCGTTCGACCCGCGTTCACGTCGCTCACTTTCAAAATGCGATCCCGATATAGTGTCGGCCGGGAGGCGTCGCGGGTCGCGACATCGCGGCGCCATCGTTCACGACCTCACGAACCTTCGCATCGTCATCGTGCCCAAGCTGCCTGCGCTCCTTCTGTCCGCCGTCCTGTTGATCCCGTTCCAGTCCGCCCGCGCGTTGCAACCGCCGGTCATCACCTACGCGAGCGTCGTCGGCTCGTCGCCGCAGCAACTGGTGCTGCAGGGCACGGGCTTCACCGGCAACGCGACCGTCCTCATCGGGCCGATGGCGTCGCTGTCGCCAGCCACCCAGACGGACGCCGTGCTCGTCTTCAACCTGCCGCAGACGCTCGCCCCCGGGACGTACGCGCTCAGCCTGCGCGTCGCGGAAGGCAGTGCCGGTCCGCGCACCGTGGCGTACTTCGACGACGCGTTCGTGACGGTGGGCGCGGCGGGCGCGGCCGGACCCGCAGGCCCTCCCGGTCCGCAGGGGGCAACGGGCCCGACGTTCCTCATGTCGCGTGCCAATGCGATCCCACACGCGGGCACCTACTACGGACCCATCTCCGGAGTCGCGGCTGGCGTCGCTGATTCCATGTCGGTCGTGCAGAAGTCGCCGAGCTATCCGGTGACCTTCAGGCATCTCGACACGACGCTCCACTCCAGCGGACCCGTCGCGGGCCAGTGGTGGGTCAGTCTGATGGTGAACGGGACGCCGGTCGCGACGTGCGTTTCGTTCACCTCGGCATGCAGCCTCGCGGGAATGAGCGTCGTCATTCCGCCCAAGTCGGAGATCGTGCTGGAGTTCCTGAACGTGACGGGCGTTCCGTACGACGCGGCCACGACCATCGAGGTGCAGTAACGGGCGCGCAAACGAAAACGACGCCTCGCGGGCGCCGTCATTCGTGGGTTTGGTGGAGGTGGGCGGAATCGAACTGACCACGAAGTCCGAACTAACTGTTGCAGTTTGCGATATCAACAATCGCCATTACCACCACTGTTACCACTTGAACGCCGCGGCGGGCCGCGCCGACGCCAGACAAGTTGAAGTCGTGTGTCGGCCCGTCCGGTTGAGCAGCGAGTTAGGCCGCTGTTGGGGGACGATGTCTACGCCCTGCACCGAAAGGTGACACAACCAACAATCAAGAGGAAACCTCGTGGAGTGGCTAAGGCCGTTGATGCGGATGATCCGTGGATCCAACTGCTCAAGTGCCCCTTCCGAATCTCCCCCGTCCTTGTATAGCTGCAATCGCGCCGATCAGCAGCACTAGCAACGGGAAAGCTTCCCACTCAAGCGTTGGAATTGCAACTCCCGCGTTGCCTGCTGGCCCAACCGATGAAATGCGAATCTCGATAACCGCAGCGTCATCCTGATTGAAATCTACTGCTAATGCCATTCCACGACCATCATCTAGGGTGAGGGAGATATGTCCACTGGTTGGTAATCGGCTGAACGTATACGCTGAAATTGGCGCAGGGCCTAGAGACGATTGAAATTTATAACCTGCCAGGAGCGGCCCCTGAGCCTGTATCCCCGCATCGGCAAATGGGATCAACTCCCAAAACAATGACAGCCCGCCGTCGAACGTAGCGAACGTCGCATCCTTTGTACCCCCGCCAATATCGGACACAAAGAATCTAAATGAGGTACTCACCGCAGTCCCCAACTGGTCAGTATCACCCGAAACAACGATTGTCACCGTCTTTCCGGTGAAGTTCGTTTGCTGCTGAGTTTTGGGGTCCAAAACCCATCCGTGGCCATTGGGGGTCGTCATCTGAACACTGAATGGCAACGCATCGGCTACCGAACCAAACGATACGATGACCGAACCAACCAGAAGCAGCCACAAGCCATTTCTCATTCGAGTTCCCAGTAGTGAATCTAGGAAAGGACTGCTCCATCTTGCGATGCTTCGCACGCGGCGGCCTAACGAAATGTAGACCGTCTGGATGATGTGCGCGTGGTTAGGCTACGCCGCACAATCGGGGAGAGTCAACGCCCCTGTCGCATCCATCCAGGCACCCTTAACCTCAAGAACGGTGCCAACCGGAGCGCGCAGCCCTTGGCCATTGGGGGAATGAAACTCCCACTGGGGAACGAAAGCGACGGATGGGGATCCGAACGGTTCCCACCAGAACTCCCCGCAGTTCCCAGGAGAAGTGCGTTCACGATTTCCTCGAAGCTGCCCCACGCACGAAGCCTCGCGGGGCGCTCGTGAGAAATCGATTAATGAAATGCCATCGCAACACGATAAGTCGCGCCGCATTCAAGCGCGGACCAGCGCACCACACCGACTTGTTCAGCGTATGTCTTTGTTGACGGCGACATTTGCGTCGGCAGCCGGCGCTGATTCGTGGAGCGGATCAGATAGGTACGCACATGCCAACGGCAGGCGATACCGGCGTTCCAGTACCTTCCAGAATCCACCCTTTAGCAATCATTGCGTCTCGTGTAGCGGCCGAGGTTGTATAGCGGTGATTCACATCAGCGCGGTTGTTGTAAAGGCGAAATAGGGGTTGACTACCATTCGCGCACATTGCAACAGGTGCTTGTGCGGCGACCGCAAATGCATCGGTCGTCTCAAGAAGCCACTGCGTGGGCCAGCGATTGATCACGTCCAAGCACTCGGACATAGACACGGAGAAGAAGTGAGAATCAAGTCCGGCCGCCGGAAGTCCGTAAAAGCGGCAAACCGACTTCGCGGTCGACTGGGCCGTCTCCCCATACATGACCTTGAACGTCTCACCCGTGCGCGCCCATCCCGGCATGGTCCCCTTGTCAAGCAGGTCCATCTCAGCGAGATTGGCCGTGATGAAGTAATGGTCCCGTGCAGCGTTATAGAACTCGACCACAGTAGTGAGTCCTCCTTCGGCGACACTAAACGACATGGTTGCTTGGTGACGCGCCGGGTTAGCAGCGGCATCAAGCGCATCCGACGAAAATTTGACCGTGTACCGGCCTGCGGGCAACGTTCCGATATCTATTTCACGCGAAGCAATTCCGACATTGTTTCCCGTACTGAACTTGGCAAACACTGTAATGACGTTCCCGCTGACCGTCGCAGTTACATCGCTGAAATCCGGTCCGGGCGCGATGGTGCCCCAATACGAATCCGAGACTGAGATGCTGACATGCTGCTGGGGTGTAGGCACCCAAGGCGCCACCGCAACGGTCGCGCCGTAGGAAGGCGGAATTGCATGTGCCGAGAACGACGTAACGAACGCGGTTACTGCAATCAGCCAACGTGTCATTTGAGCCCCTCTTGTTCGCGCCTGTTAAAACTACTGTCGCCAACCAACGACACTCTCGCGTTGCCTGACTTGCGCCTAGACAGATTTTGAGCGATTTGGTTCCACGTTCGCCGAGAGGACCGCTACATGTTGAACCTGTCTCTCATGGAATGCGGTCAGCAAACGGCGTTTGTTGCCAAGCTGGTCTAGGCGGCGAACCTATTTGGCTCCTCGTAACACGGCCATCGCAAGCTCCCGTGCCGTTGATTCACTGGCTGCCGGGACGCGCAGCTTCAGCATAATGTCGCCTTGTCGTAGGTCGGCCACTTGGCCATAACTCAAGAAGGTTGTGAGGACGCCCTCGTGTCCGAGGTTCTGACTCCAAACTTTGAACTCCTCCGGCGTTTGGCATCGCTGCTCGCCAAGCTGCACCAACGTCTTCCTAATGCTGTGCGGATTGAAGTAATTCAGTCCCACAGCAGCAAATGCATCGCGAAACACCTTTCGGATCGGCGAGGCCGACTGCCAGCATTCGCGCTTCAGCCCCGCGACCGCGAACTGCAACTCGGAATTCAATGCAACCTGAGTGGCGGGGAAGAGTGGATCCTCTCCGCCCCAGAGTTTGTCATGGCGCAGGTAATGCACCCACTCTTCGACGATCCTCAGGACGGTATCTCCGACCGGGAAAAAATAGGTGGTAAAGCTCTTGCTAAATTTCGTCTTGACGTCGCGGGCGTCCTGAAAGACGCAGTGACGATCGAGGTTGACATGCTTCAGACGCAATGAGGCGACCGCCCCATCCCGCGCGCCCGTCAGGAGGATGAAAGCGATCAGCGCCCTATTTCTGCGCTCGATCTCGCTCTCCGCCGGCATGGTCGTAATGACATGCACGACCTGCTCTAACGTCGGGAATGCCGTCTCCCGTTTGGCTAGGGCGACACGCGTATCCTTTTCCGAAAGATTGAAGTATTCAGCATCGGAATAGGCAAGACGGGACCGGAAGCCAGGTTGCCCGGCCAACCAGTGGAAGAACCGTTTGAGGTGGGCGAGTTGGTAATGCACCGTCGCCTTGCCCAGGGCGCGGCCCGTCTGCTTGTTGCGCTTGGTCGTCAGGTGTCGCTTGAACGCGATGGCCTGCTCGATGCGAAAGTGCCGGAAGTCGCGAAACCCGGTGTCCGCCTCGAAATCATGGATCGCCTTCGCGACCGCATCTATGGTCGTCTCGTCGTACCGTGCAGCCTCGCGCAGGTACTCGAAGTACCGGCGTTTCAGCCGCTCGTTTCCTGGGTTGTGTGTCGCCATTGGTGGGGTCCGGGAAAGTGAAGGTTTACGGAGGGAGATGGCGCCTACCTTATGTCCTCCTCCGCCTTCGCGAGCCGCACGTCCAATCCGCTTGCAACATCTGCGAGCTTACGGTTGTTGACCCGGCGATTCATCAGCCCCTCGCAGACGGGGCACAAGCCGACGAGATTTCCAACGGTGGTGGTAATCTGCTGATAGTCGGCCATCGACCCGGCCGGCACACGCGGTTCGCGGCACCTCATGCAGTAGAGTCGACCCGGACCGCACGGCCGCCGATTACGTTCCCGGCGCGCCCGCAGAAACGTGATGAGAGCGCTTCCCATGATCAGCATCGGCTTCCCTGAATCAAGCGTAGGCAGCCCCTCTTTGACCCATGACCGCACGGTGTTGCGGTGCTTGTCGAATAGTCGCGCGACCTCTTCCACCGTATAGGTTCGGTACATCTTGACCAAGCGCGGATTGCCGCGGATGCGGCGCCCGCCGACCGCAGCTGGGACATTGCGGTCCGCCACGGCTATTCCGTGACATCCCGCGATTCGAGCTCCGCCCTCCACGTTTCTGCCGCGGCGCGACTGATCAGGACCCTCCCGCGAACTCGCATCCGCTGGGGGCCACCGCCTGCACGCCAGAGGTTATAGAGCGTAGCGCGCGAGAGCCTGAAGGCTTGCGCGAACTCGTCAATGGTGAACGCCAGAGTCTCGATCGACTCGCCCGTCGTCTTGGCCGCAGTACCCATCTTTCCTCGCACGCGATGCCGGCCGCTGCGAGAGTGCAGCGACGCTTACCACGATTGATCTCAGGCTACCGGCGTGCGGCGCCGCATGCGAGAGTAGACGGGCGAGGGACTCTTGGCGGAGGGCGGGCGACTATGCAGCCACCCGTCTACTTGGGCGGGTTTCTGGCCAGACGCCTCCGCGCCTCCGTCTGCGCGCCCTTTATACGGTCACAGATTCCACGGTGACTGAGATGGGCGAATTCCTTGTACTCGCGGAGGCGGGAAGCCACCCTGTCATTGGTCTGCGAGATGTCGACGACGAACAGATCAATTGCCATCGTCATCAGGTCATTTGACACCTTAAGGGCGCGCTCCGCCCTGTTCTTGGCATTTATCTCCCGCGCAACCTTTAGATCATCCAACTGCTTGCGCCGTAGTTCATTTCGCTTGCCAACGATTGCCGCAAGCGCCCTCGTCTCGTCACGGTATATCTTCAGCGACACCCACGTCGAAATCCACACGTAATGCAAGGCACTCGCCATGGAGTCCACCGGCATGGTCAACCCATCGCGTTCAACGAGTAGCGCCATGGCCAAGTCAAGCGGCAGGTTGTTCTCTACTACCGTCACCGCCTCGTATTTGTCGGCCCAGAGCTTCACCCATAAGTCGGCGGCGGAGTGCACGAAGGGTCCGGCACAGTTCCAAGGCTTCAAGTGGTCTGCGAGGAAGCGCTTGGGTCCAGGGTTTGCCAAATCGGCCAACGTCATGCCCGATGCCGACCCATAGAACGCGCCAAGCAAGCCCACCACCGGCTGAATTTCGATCATTCCTGATTCGTCGGCCTGCGCACGCTTCCACAGCTCCAAGGTGCTGTCGATGTATTTCAACGCTGCGGTCTTGGCGTCTGCCGTAAGAAGTTCAGTGCGATCACGTGCTATCGCAATCGCGTGTCCCCGCGCGACACGAAACGGAGTAAACAGCTCCGTATCGATCGTGCGAGGCTTGAAGGTCGAGGCGTCCGGCGGTTCCTTACCCGGCTGACTACGCGTTGTACGTCGGGCCATGGCTGACTAAGCGCGGTCGCGGTGCGGCAGGCTAATGACCTTGGCACCATCGCGCGCCGCCAACAGCGCCTGTTCGTGCCATGCCATCAGATCGGCGCGACGTTTGAGCCGCTTCGCCCGATCGTAAGCCGCCTTTACCTTGCTCCCCGTCACATGGTCGAGCTGGGCCTCGACAGCGTCCGCATCCTCTCCCGCATCGTTCGCCCAGGTGGACAGCACCGATCGCCAGGAATGCGGCGAATGCTTGCCGGTCAACCGCAAGCCACGCCGATAAAACTTCTCCACGGCTTCACGCGTGATCGGCGCGTCCCCGCGCGGGCCGGGGCAGATGTAAGTTGCGTCCTTGCCGTCCGCCCGCTTCCACTCTCGCATCTGAGGCAGCAGCAGTGGCGGGACGGGAACCAAATGCGACCCGCGTTCAGCGTCCTTCCGTTTCATCCGGTCCCGAGGAATCGACCACACGCCCGTTTGCAGGTCAATCTCGTCCCAAGTGGCCCCCACGATCTCGCCGATCCGCTGCGCCGTGAAAACCGCAAGTGTGTGGGCGCGCCGCACGCCGCGCCCCACTTCGGCCATATCCGCGCTGCGCAGGATCACCCCAACCCCTTCCTTCGTCAGCACCGCCGGCAGGTGATTGCGGGCCTTGTCACCCTTGCGTCGCCGGGCCGCAGGAAGCGGATTGCCTGTAATAAGTCCACCCTCCACCGCGTAATCGAAGATCGAGCGCAAGCGTTGCCGGACCTTCTTAGCCATGTCAGGCGCGTTGCGTTCCAGGCGCCGAAGGGATGGGGAGATCATGGCCGCGGTGATCTCACTGACCATCAGCGGATCGAGCGCCGAGACGTGATTTCGCAGGCTTGCAGCGACTTCGTCCTTGTAGTCCGGTGTCCACTTCGCGCGGCGACCTTCGGCCTTCACCCAATCCGCGGCGAGGGTGGCAAATGTATTGGCCGCTGCCGCCCCTTTGGCGGCCTTCTTGACGGCCTTCAGGCGTGTCAGGTGGTCCCCGTCCTCAGTCCTGCTCCGCGCCTCATCCGCCTTGTTCCGTGCCCAAGCCAAGCCCTGAGTGCCCGACAGCTTGCCCAGTGTGGCCGTCTGCGGCTTGCCCATGTAGCGGTAGCGGAACTGCCACGACAACACGCCAGAGGGCGGCACCCATAGGTACAGGCCGCCACCGTCGGCCAGCCGGTAGGGACGCTCCTTCGGCTTCGCCTTGCGGACCTGAAGATCGGTCAAGAGGTGCCGCTGTCGCTTCGCCATTCCCGTTACCTCCATCGCCGTTTTGGTGGTAATGGATCCATTACCACCAGCGTTACCACCAATGGAGATAGATACTAGCGAACAGGCTTAGACAACGCAAGGCGCGTCTGCACTATGGCGCGGAAACGATAACGGCGCCACAGGGGCGCCGTCGTTCGTGGGGTTGGTGGAGGTGGGCGGAATCGAACCGCCGTCCGAAGGTGCTCCACAGTCAGGACTACATGCTTAGTCGCGTCATTGTGCTCTCACCCTGCAACCGTTGACGGACAGACGGCGGCAGGGCCAGTCACCTTGGTTTAGCGCCTCGCCCAAGTGACCCGGGCGGACGCGATCGCTCAAAATGTCCTTGCCGTGACTACACTGTTGCCAGCTTCGTCACCCGGGCCGAGCGCTGCCCGGTGCAAGGTCCGGCGGGATTAAGCCGCCAGAGCGTACGTTTCGTCGTTCGCAGTTAAATTTGCGAGTGTCAGGGTTTTACGAGGACCAACACCTCGGCATGCCCCAAGCTGCTTCACGACCCCCGTCGAGACCAGTTCACCCCCGGGTAATCGTTGCGCGCGGCGTTTGTCGAATGGCCGGATACGCACGAGCATTCTACCATTGGCGGGTTGCGCCGACCTTCTCGCACCGACCTCGCCTCCGCACTTCCCAAATGGGGCCGCGCCGCCGCGGTTCAAGCCCGATGACGCCACTCCGCCTCCTGCGCGCCGCCTGCCTGGCCGCGGCATTCGCTGCACCGCTGCCCGCGAACGCACAACCCGCGCTGCCGACCGTGCCCGCGCTCGACCTCGATCGCTACGCAGGACAGTGGCACGAGATCGCGCGCTACCCCAACTCGTTCGAGCGCGACTGCGCGCGCGATGTCACCGCCACCTACACGCGCAACGCCGACGGCACGGTGCAGGTCGTGAACGCCTGTCGCAAGGCCGACGGCAGCGTGATGCGCGCCGAAGGCCTCGCACGCATGGCGGTGCCGCCCGCGAAGCTGGAGGTCCGCTTCGCGCCCGCGTGGCTTTCGTGGCTGCCGCTGGTGTGGGCCGACTACTGGGTGATCGATCTCGCGGACGACTACAGCTACGCGGTCGTCGGCGAACCCTCGCGCGACTACCTGTGGATCCTCGCGCGCGATCCGCGCCTGCCCGACGCCGTGTTCGACCGCATCGTCGCGAGGCTTCCCGACCTGGGCTACGAGCCCGAACGACTGGTGCGCAATCCGAAGCCGTGACCGGCTCCGTTGCCGGGCCGCCGGCCTGCCCGGCGTAGAATGCGCGCTGCCTTCGACGTCACGATCATGTCCACGCCCCTCGTTCCCGTCATCCTCTCCGGCGGCGCCGGCACCCGCCTCTGGCCGCTCTCGCGCGAGGCCGCGCCCAAGCCGTTCATGCTGCTGCCCGACGGCGAGACGCTGCTCGGCAAGACCGCGCAGCGCGCGGGCCGGCTGCCGGGCTCGCGCGGCCTCGTGACGGTCACCAACCGCGACTACTACTTCCACACCAAGGACGTCTACGCGAGCCTGGGCGAGCGCGAACCGCGCGAGCCCACGTACCTGCTGGAGCCGTTCGGCCGCAACACCGCGCCCGCGGTCGCAGTGGCCGCGCATCTCGTGCAGGCGCGCTACGGCGCCGACGCCGTGATGCTGGTGCTTGCGGCCGATCACCTCATCCGCGACGACGACGCGTTCGCGTGGGCGGTCGCGCGCGCGGCGGACCTCGCGCGCAGCGGCAAGCTCGTCACGTTCGGCATCACGCCCACGCTGCCCGAGACCGGGTTCGGCTACATCGAGTGCGGCGCCAGCCTGGGCGAGCGCGCGTTCGCGGCCGCGCGCTTCGTGGAAAAGCCCGCGCTCGCCAAGGCGCAGGAATACCTCGCGGCCGGCAACTACGTGTGGAACGCGGGCATGTTCGCGTTCACGCCGGCCGCCATCCTCGCGGCGCTCGAGCGCTATGCGCCCGCGATCGCGGCGAGCGCGCGCACGGTGTGGCAGCCGCTCGCGCAGCGCCCCGCGTCCGACGCGATGCTGGAGATCGACGCCGCCACCTTCGCCACCGCGCCCGATCTGTCGATCGACTACGCGGTGATGGAGCGTGCGGCCGCCGATGGCTTGGTCGCCGTCGTGCGCGGCGAATTCGACTGGAGCGACGTCGGCTCGTGGCAGGCGGTGTCCGAACTCTCGGATCCGGATGCCGACGGCAACCGCGGCATCGGCGAGCGCGTGGCCATCGCCACCCACGGCACGTTCGTGCACTCCGCCGACCGCGTGGTCGCGACCATCGGCGTCGAGAACCTCGTGATCGTCGACACGCCCGACGCGGTGCTGGTCGCGCATCGGGACCACCTGCAGCGCGTCAAGGAAGTGGTGGGCGAGTTGAAGGCGCGCGGCCACGCGGCCTACAAGATGCACCGCACGGTGCTGCGGCCCTGGGGCAGCTACACCATCCTCGAGGAAGGCCCCGGCTTCAAGATCAAGCGCATCGAGGTGAAGCCGGGCGGCTCGCTGTCGCTGCAGCTCCACCACCGGCGCAGCGAGCACTGGGTCGTCGTGCGCGGCACCGCGCGCGTCACCGCGGGCGACCGCGTCTTCGACCTGCCGCAGGGCGAGTCGACGTTCATCCCCATCGACACGCGCCATCGACTGGAGAACCGCACGCGCGACTCGCTCGCGCTGATCGAGGTCGCGTGCGGCGACTACATCGAGGAGGACGACATCGTCCGCTTCGACGACGTGTACGGGCGCGCCGCGAAGTAGCAGTCCGCGATCTGTGGAGTCCGCTGCACGATTCTCGTTCTTGCGTTGCCTTTTCCGGCGCTGAATCTCGACGAGACCGACCTCCTGCGCATGGATACGGGGGCGCAGATGGAGTTCGCGGCGAAAGGCGTCGAGCGCGGCATCTACGCGCCAAACTAGCCCGCACGATGTTCGACCTAGCCCGGTCGGCGGCGGCGCGTCGCCGATGATCCAGATGCACAACTTCTTGCTGGCCGCGCTCGCGAGACGGGACGTTTGGCCGGACCCATTCACCAACTCGACGCCGGCAACAAGGCGGCCCCCGACGATCGCGGCACGCTCCGCGTCCTGCGCAAGTCGGCCCCCGACGCGTCGGTCGTGTGGCTCAGGCCCGACGACGGCTCGTCGATCTGGATCGCAGAGCGCGAGTTCTGGACGCAGTACGATGCCGATCACGGCATCGTCGTTCGCACGGAGCCTTGGGAATGAACGATTCGCGAAGTTCATCGTCTCGGCCGCGCTCGGCCAACCTCGGTGACGGTGAGACCCGGCGGCGCACCCTGTGCGCGTGGCCGGGAGCTATTCGTTAAGCAATACGCGTTGGCAGGACGACAGATAGGCGAGGAAGCGAACAGCAAGGAATGCATGCTACGCGTTGCATCGCCGGACAGCGGGCGAAAGTTGTTCGGACGAGCGTCGTATTGCGAAGGATGGGTGAACTGCCGCAGTGTTCAGATGCGCGTCGTATGGCCATTGGCCATCATCGGCTAACATATCCCTCGTCGACTAGGTTTTCCCCCTTATATGCCCACCATCTTGCCCGAGCTGCTCATTTGGGCTCGTGAGACAGCAGGAATGTCCCGCGAGGTGGCGGCTGCTCGTCTCGGCATTGGAAAAACTCGGCGCGCCGCGCCGCATGAACGACTTCAGCAATTTGAAGCCGGGGAGTCAGAGATAACCGACGCCTTGCTGGCGAAGATGTCTAAGGTATACCGACGCCCGCTTGTTGCGTTCTACCTTCCTGCTCCGCCGAGGAAAGGGGACAGGGGGGTTGATTTCCGATCGGTTCCAGAACGAACCACTCAAGACGAGCCGTTAGTGGACGCGTTGGTACGCGATGTTCGTGCTCGTCAATCGATGATCAAATCAATCTTGTTAGAAGAAGCCACTCCACCGGAACCGATTCGTTTCGTGGGATCGATTTCACAAGAGGATGGCCTGCAGCATGCCACGGCGTCACTCCAGCACGTAACACGCTTTGACCTCGCGGAGTTTCGTGCGCAAGGCACTGCGGAAGGCGCATTCGCCTTGCTGCGCAACAAGGTGGAAGCTCTTGGAGTCTTCGTGCTGCTGATCGGCGACCTTGGAAATCATCACTCCGCGCTATCAGTTGACGCGTTTCGTGGTTTCTCTCTAGCGGATCCTCTCGCGCCCCTTATCGTTATCAACGACCAGGACGCCAAGGCGGCTTGGTCGTTTACCCTGTTGCACGAGCTAGCACATCTAGCGATCGGCGCAACTGGGGTAAGTGGTCGTTTTGCTGAAGGTCGCCTCGAGCAATTCTGTAGCGACATTGCGAGCCACATGCTCTTGCCCGCGCCCGAATTGCTTGGATTCGACGTAAATCCGAATACAGCGGTCGATGAGGTTTCACAGGAGATTGGCGGCTTCGCTGCCCAACGCTTGGTTAGTAGAAGCCTGGTTGCCTACAGGTTGTTTAGAGACGCACGCATCCACGAGGCAACGTGGCGCACTCTCGTTCGACGTTTTCAGCAGGAATGGCTCGAAAACAAGGAAGCAAGGCGTGAACGCCGGAAGGTGGAAAACGAGAAAGGTGGGCCGAGCTACTACATAGTGCGACGCCACCGTCTCGGAGCCCATTTGCTTCGATTCGTCGCCGCCGCTCTGTCGGAGGGCACACTCAGCACGACGAAAGCCGGAAAGATTCTCGGAGTCAAGCCGCTAAACGTTCAGCCTCTTCTGACGGGCGCTTCATTGCTTGTCGGACAAGGCGAGGGCTAGCGATGCTTTACCTGCTCGACGCAAATGTCGTTATCACGGCTAGCAATTACTATTACCCCATCGATGCGGTGCCCGAGTTCTGGAGTTGGCTCGCGCACCATGCCGCAAACGGCAACATAAAGATGCCGCTTCAGGTCTTTGATGAAGTGCGCGATGGTGGGGACAAAGATAATCCGGATCCGTTGTTTGAGTGGTTGCAGGCGAATCGTGACGTCATTGTTCTTGCTGAGGAAGTCGACCCTGCTTCCGTCGGGCGCGTCATTACTGGCGGATATGCAGCCGATTTGACGGACGACGAGTTGGAACAGATCGGCAAGGATCCATTTCTCATTGCCTATGCGCTATCCGACCCGGCAAATCGTTGCGTTGTCACGAACGAAGCGTCATCGACACGCCGGGTCAGACAAAACCGCCGAATCCCAGACGTCTGCGGCGCACTGGGCGCGCAGTGCACTAATCCCTTCGTAATGATGAAGACGCTGAAATTCTCTACAGGATGGCAGAGATAAGGATGTCTTACAAAGTTCTAACGGAGGCGCTCCGCTCTCACCCTGCCTGCACACGCCAACGCTGCAACCCGCGTAGATCCTAGCTTCTCGCCCCGATCCATCATCGGGGCGACGCAGAAGAGGTGGAAGAGGGCCGTCATTGAGCATGCGGTGCAGGCCCGGGCGTAAGCTGAATATACGCGCACCTGATTGTAGCCGGTCCACCGCGGTAGACCCTCCCACGCGCAGCCACCGCCAGAAAACCTCTGCGGAATGCAGGTGCGCGCGGACTCGTGCGCGATCTATCACGCAACGCTCTTTGATGCGTTACCTATTCCGGCGGCCGCCGCCGGGCCGCCCCAAGGCGGACGTCTGACTGGCATTTGGAAGTTCCGGCCGCAGGAGGCGCAACGCGGGCCCGACGGCATCCCGGGACCTCACGGATGCCCTTCGCGGACGTGCTCCTAGGCCGGTACGTCCGGATCGAGCTGCCTTCGCAGGCGCGCGATCTGGTCTTTCAGCAGGAGCTTGCGGCGCTTCAGGCGCCGGATCTGCAGCTCGTCGGGCATCGCGTCGCTGTCGAAGCGCGCGATCGCCTGGTCGAGGTCGCGGTGCTCGACCTCGAGCGCCACCATCCGCTGCTGCAGCATGACGCGTTCCGCGTCGCCGATGTTGCCGTCCGCAATGCCGTCGTGATCGTTCAATCGGTCCCCACTGCGGCTGCTTCCTGCACGTCCCCGCGGCGCCCGTTGCGGCTGGTGAGCCAGATGCCGGACAGGATGAGGGCAATGCCGGCCACGTGGAAGGGCAGCAGCCGTTCGCCCAGCACGAGCCATGCGAGCACGATGCCGAACACCGGCATCAGGTGCACGAACAGGCCCGCGACGCTGGCGCCGACTTCGGCCACGCCGCGGTTCCAGAAGATGTACGCGAGCACCGACGAGAAGAGCGACACGGCGAGCAGCGCCGCGAGGTTCCCCCACGTCCAGTGCATGCGCAGGCCGAGGGCCATCTCGCCCAGCCAGAACGGGATCATCACGACGTCGCCGATCACCGCGATGACGAACAGGAACGGCACGAGGTCGACCGCTGCCGGCTTCCAGCGCAGCAGGATCGTGTAGATCGACCACATGAGCATCGACAGCACGACGAAGAGATCGCCGCCGTTGACGGACAAGTGGAGCAGCGTGGCGAGGCTGCCTTCCGACAGGATCGCGAGCACGCCGCCCAGCGAGACCATCACGCCCGCGAGCTGCAGCGGCGTCAGCCGCTCGCGCAGGAACACCCACGACAGCGACACGATCATCACGGGGATGAACGAGTTGAGGATCACGCCGTTGGTGGCCGTGGTGTAGCGAAGGCCCAGGTAGGCGAGGGAGTTGTGCGTCGCGATGCCGATCACGCCGAGCAGCACCAGCACGCGCCAGTGCGCGCGGATCGCGGGCCACTGGCGGCGCACGGCGGGCAGCGCGAAGGGCGCCAGCATCGCGGCCGCGAACAGCCAGCGGAAGAACGTCATCGCCATCGGCGGGATGTCGCTGCTGATCCCGCGCCCGACGATCCAGTTGCACGCCCAGAAGAATGGCGCGAGCGTCAGCAGCAGGTACGGCGATGCGCTCCGGTTCGCGGCCATGCGCGTCAGTATAAAGGGTCGGCCCCCAGGGCGGCGCCGGTATAATTGGACGCTTGAATCCCGCCGCACGTCCCGCGGCCGGGTCGCCGGCAGAAGCGCCGGCGATCGCGGCCCCGCCGCTCCCCCCGCTCATCCACGACCTCCCCGACGCGGGGATGCGGTACATGGCCGGTCCCTTCGCGGGATCGTCGGATGCGCTCGCGCTCGCCGACCTCGCGCGGCGCGCGGCGCAGGAGAAGCGCATGGTGGTGGCGATCGCCGCGGATGCGCTGTCCGCGAATCGCCTCGCCGAGGAAATTCCGTGGTTCGCCCCGGAGCTCCGCGTCGCGTTGCTGCCCGACTGGGAAACCCTGCCGTACGACCAGTTCTCGCCGCACCAGGACCTGGTGTCGGAGCGCCTCGCCACGCTCTATCGCATCTCGCGCGGCGAATGCGATGTCGTGGTGGTCGCGGCCACGACGGCCCTGTACCGGCTCACGCCGCCGTCGTATCTCGCGGCGTACACGTTCTTTCTGAAGCAGGGCACGCGACTCGACGTCGAGGCGCTGCGCTCGCAGTTGACGCTCGCGGGCTACGCGCACGTGACGCAGGTCGTCGCGCCGGGCGAGTTCAGCGTGCGCGGCGGCCTCATCGATCTCTTCCCGATGGGCTCGGCGCTGCCCTATCGCCTCGATCTCTTCGACAACGACATCGAGTCGATCAAGACGTTCGACGTCGACACGCAGCGCACGCTCTACCCGGTGCCCGACGTGCGCCTGCTGCCCGCGCGCGAGTTCCCGCAGGACGACGCGGCGCGCACCCGGTTCCGCTCGCGCTTCCGCGAGGTGTTCGAGGGCGATCCGTCGAAGTCCGCGTTGTACAAGGACGTCAGCAATGGCGTGGTGCCCGGCGGCATCGAGTACTACCTGCCGCTCTTCTTCGACGCGACGGCGATCCTCGCCGACTACCTGCCGGCGAGCTCGATCGTCGCGCTGCACGGCGACATCGCGGGCGCGGTGGACCGCTTCTGGCAGGACACCGAATCGCGCTATCGCCTGCTGCGCGGCGACAAGGCGCGGCCGCTGCTGCCGCCCACCGAGCTCTTCGTGCGCCCCGACGAGTTCAACGGCGCGTGGAAGCCGTTCGGACGCGTCGAGATGCGCCGCGATGGCATCGGCCCGACGTCGATCCTCCCGACGGTGCAGGTCGACCGCCGCGCGGGCGATCCGCTCGCGGCGCTCAAGCGCTTCATCGCGACGACGCCGCTGCGCGTCGGCGTGGTGGCCGAGAGCGCCGGCCGCCGCGAGACGATGCAGCAATACTTCGCGGAGTACGACCTGCGGCCGCCGCTCGCCGACGGCCTCACCGCGTTCCTCGCGTCGTCCGAGCACGTGATGCTGCTGGCCGCGCCGCTCGCGGCCGGCTTCGCGTGGGACGAGGGCGGCATCGCGTTCGTCACCGAGGGCGAGCTCTACGCCGGCGTCGTGCGTCGCACGGCACGCGAAGCGGCGAAGCGCAGCAACGTCGACGCGATGGTGCGCGACCTCTCGGAGGTGCGCATCGGCGATCCGGTCGTGCACGAGGAGCACGGGATCGGGCGTTATCTCGGCCTCGTCACGCTCGATCTGGGCGACGGCCCCAACGAGTTCCTGCAGCTCGTCTACGCCAACGACGCGAAGCTGTACGTGCCGGTGTCGAACCTGCACCTCATCAGCCGCTATTCGGGCGCGTCGCCCGATGCGGCGCCGCTGCACGAGCTCGGCAGCGGGCAGTGGGAGAAGGCGAAGAAGAAGGCCGCGCAGCAGGCGCACGACACCGCGGCCGAGCTCCTCAACATCTATGCCCAGCGCGCCGCGCGGCAGGGCTACGCGTTCGGATTGAAGGCGCACGACTACGAGGCGTTCGCCGAGGGCTTCGGCTTCGAGGAGACCGCCGACCAGGCCGCGGCCATCGAGGCGGTGGTCAAGGACATGACGTCGGGCAAGCCGATGGACCGCCTCGTGTGCGGCGACGTCGGGTTCGGCAAGACGGAGGTCGCGCTGCGCGCGGCGTTCGTGGCGCTCGCCGACGGCAAGCAGGTGGCACTCCTGGTGCCCACCACGCTGCTCGCGGAGCAGCACTTCCAGACGTTCTCCGATCGCTTCGCCGACTTCCCGGTGCGCATCGCCGAGCTTTCGCGCTTCCGCACCGCCAAGGAGACGAAGGCCGCGCTCGAAGGGCTCGCCGCGGGCAAGCTCGACCTCGTCATCGGCACGCACAAGCTGCTGCAGGGCGACGTCAGGTTCAAGGACTTGGGCCTCGTGATCATCGACGAGGAGCATCGCTTCGGCGTGCGCCAGAAGGAGCGGCTGAAGCGCCTGCGCGCGGAAGTCGACGTGCTGACACTTACCGCCACGCCGATCCCGCGCACGCTCGCGATGTCGCTGGAAGGCATCCGCGACTTCTCCGTCATCGCCACCGCGCCGCAGCGGCGGCTCGCGATCAAGACGTTCGCCACGCCCTACTCGCCCGGCATCGTGCGCGAGGCGGCGCTGCGCGAGCTGAAGCGCGGCGGGCAGATCTACTTCCTGCACAACGAGGTCGACACCATCGCGACGCGCGCGGAGTCGCTCGCGAAGCTGTTGCCCGAAGCGCGCATCGCGGTCGCGCACGGCCAGATGGCGGAGCGCGAGCTCGAGCACGTGATGCGCGACTTCTACCAGCAGCGCGTCAACCTGCTGCTGTGCTCGACGATCATCGAGACGGGCATCGACGTGCCCACCGCGAACACGATCATCATCGATCGCGCGGATCGCTTCGGCCTCGCGCAGCTCCACCAGCTGCGCGGCCGCGTCGGGCGCTCGCATCACCAGGCGTACGCGTACCTGCTCACACCACCGTGGGACGCGCTCTCCGCGCAGGCGAAGAAGCGCCTCGAGGCGATCCAGATGATGGAGGACTTGGGCTCCGGCTTCTACCTCGCGATGCACGACCTCGAGATCCGCGGCGCGGGCGAGGTGCTCGGGGAATCGCAGTCGGGCGAGATGCAGGAGGTCGGCTTCCAGCTCTACAACGACATGCTGCGCGTGTCGGTGAAGGCACTGCAGTCGGGCCGCGAGCCCGATCTCGGCGAGCCGCTGTCGGTCACCACCGAGATCAACCTGCACGTGCCGGCGCTGCTGCCGGAGAAATACTGCAGCGACGTGCACGAGCGCCTGGTCCTCTACAAGCGGCTCGCGAGTGCGGAGACACTGGAAGAGCTCGACGGCATCCAGGAGGAGCTGGTCGACCGCTTCGGCCCGACGCCCGAGCAGGCGCAGGCGCTGCTCGCGTGCCATCGCCTGCGCCTCACGGGCAAGCCGCTCGGCGTGCGCAAGATCGACGCGGGGCCGGAGCGCACGCTCATCCAGTTCGTGAAGAAGCCGCCGTTCGATCCCGGCAAGCTCATCCTCCTCGTGCAGAAGGACGGCCGCATCCGCTTCGCGGGTCCGGACCGCGTGCGCATCGAGCGCGCGGCGCCGGGGTTGAGCGAGAGGATTGCGTTGGTGCGGGATTTTCTTGGCAAGCTGAAGTAGGCCTTAGAGCTGCATCGCCCCGCGTGCACCCCCAAAAGCTCCCTCGCCCCGCTTGCGGGGAGAGGGTTGGGGTGAGGGGCTGCGTCACCCCCGAAGGACTCGCCCCTCACCCCGGCCCTCTCCCCGTTCCGGGGCGAGGGAGCGCCCATTTGCAGCGGCGGCGCAAAGCCGTGAACGCCGGCGCCGTCGATGCTACGATCCCCCCGGCATGCTCCCCCTCCTCCCACCGCAGATCCACGTCTTCGTCCGCGACTGGCTCTCGGCCAACAACATCCTGTTGAAGAGCCGCGACGGCCACGTGCTCGTTGACTCCGGCTACGTCGGCCACGCGCCGCTCACGCTCGCGCTGCTCGCCTCCGACCGCGGCCTGCACGGCGAGCCGCTCGCGCTGCTCGTCAACACGCACGGCCACTCCGATCACATCGGCGGCAACGCTTCCGTGCAACGCGCGTACGGCTGCTCGATCGCCTTCCCCGCGCGGGAAGCGCCGCTGATCCGCGCATGGGACACGAAGGGCCTTTGGCTCGACTACGCGGACCAGCGCGCCGACCGCTTCACCGTCGACCACGAGCTCGTGCCCGGCTCGCGCCACACGTGGGGCGACCTCGAATGGGAGATGCACGCGGCGCCCGGGCACGCGATGGGCGCGCTCGTCTTCTACAACGCGGAGCACCGCATCCTCGTCTCCGGCGACGCGCTGTGGCAGAACGGCTACGGCCTCATCATGCCGCCGTCGCTCGATCCCGATGCGCTGCCCGCGACGCGCGACACGCTCGACCTCATCGCGGGCCTCGACGTGCGCGTCGTGATACCGGGCCACGGCGAAGTGTTCACCGACGTCGACCGTGCGCTCGACCGCGCCTACGCACGCACCGAGGCGTTCGAGGCCGACGAGACGCGCATCGCGCGCCACGCGCTCAAGGTGCTTCTCACGTTCAGCCTCCTGCATCGGCGGCGCCTCGCGCTCGCCGATTTACCGCGATACGTCGACACCGTAGGGTTCTTCCGGGACGTCAACGCCGCGGTGCTGGGCTTGCCCGCAGGCAAGCTCGCCGCGCTGCTCGTCGACGAGTTGACCCGCGCCGGCGCGGTGCGCGTCGTCGACGGCGACCTCGTGCCCGCCGACGAGGCGGCCGCCTGACGAGGCCCGCGGGCATTCGCTACAATCGCTCGCCGCAGCGCGCTTCACCGCGGAATAATCCGGCGCGGCGGCTGTTGGCATGCCGGCACCCCTGCCCGGGCGGCCCGGCCCGCGGGCGCTGCCACGCGCCGCCCATTGCAAATCTGACGTGAGACCTTCGTGACCGAACTCCTCGAGCATCCGGCGGTGCAGGGCGGCGTCGCGCCCTTCGTGGTGGCGCTCATCGTGGCAGCAGCGCTGGGCCGCACGCGCTACGCGTGGATCGCGATCGTCGCCGGCTACGCGACCATGATCGCGCTGAGCACGGGCTTCTCGTTCTCGCCGCTGTCGGCGGTGCGCAAGATCGTGCTCCTGTGCCTGCTGGTCGCCCTCGTCGGCATCGCGGCCGACGCGTTCGTCGGGCGCGGCCGGCCGGTCGTGCTCGCGCTGGCGGTCGTCGCCGGCGTCGCCGCCGCGTGGACGTTCCTGTCGGTGCTCGCGCAGCGCGAGGGCGCCGGCGGCTGGCTCGCGGGCGCGGGCCTGCTCGCGTTCGCGGCAGTGCTGACCTACCTCATGCTGTCGCTGCGCGAGGACCCGGTGCGCACCGCCGCCGCGGGACTCGGGCTCGGGCTCGCCACCGGCATCGCCGCCGTCCTCTCCGCCTCCATCGGCTTCATGCTGGCCGGCATTGCCGTCGCCGCGTCCGCGGGCGCGTTGCTGCTCGTGTGGGTCGTGCTGCGCAAGCCCGCGCCGCCGGGCGCGTTCGGCGCGCTCGCGATCGGCGTGATGATCGCGCTCTTCGCGGAAGGCACGCTGATGCTCGCCGAGCTGCCGTGGTACGCGCTCGTCGCGCTGCTGCTGGTGCCGCTCGCCATGCGCCTGCCGGTGCGCGAGGATGCATCCGTGTTCTTCCGCGCGTTCGTGCTGGCGCTCTACGCGCTCGCCGCCGCCGCCATTCCCATCGCCCTCGCGTGGTACGCCACGCGCGGCACGCCGTCGTAACCTGCTTCACCTTTCCTGGAGGATTGCCCGTGTACCGCCTCGCCGCCCTTGCCCTGATCGCGCTGCCCCTCACCGCCGCCGCTGCCGACAGCTACACGCTGGACCCGTACCACACCTTCCCCGGCTTCACCGTCGATCACCTCGGCATCTCGACGATGTACGGCCGCTTCGACAAGACGACGGGCAAGGCCACGCTCGACCGCGCCGCCAAGTCGGGCTCGCTCGAGCTCACGATCGACGCGAAGTCGCTCACCACCGGCGACAACGACAAGGGCTCGCGTCCGCGCTCGCGCGACGAGCACCTGCGCTCGGCCGATTTCTTCAACGTCGCCGAGTTCCCGACCATCACCTACAAGTCGACGAAGGTGGTGTTCACCGGTGACAACCCGAGCGCGGTCGAGGGCAACCTCACGCTGCTCGGCGTCACCAAGCCGGTTCACCTCACCATCGAGCGCTTCAAGTGCGCACCCGGCCAGAATGGCGGCAAGGAGCGCTGCGGCGGCAACGCCGTCGGCAAGTTCAAGCGCACCGATTTCGGCATGAAGACGGGCGTGCCCGCGATCGGCGACGAGATCGGGCTGCTGGTCGAGTTCGAGGCGCTGAAGGACTGACGCTCCCGCGCTCTCGCGCAAGGCCGGGCCGCGTGCCCGGCTTTTTCGCGTGCGCCGCTCACGGGCTCACGATGAGCCGCAGCCCGAGCGCGATGAAGATCGTGCCGGCGACGCGATCGAGCCAGATGCCGGCGCGCGCGTGACGATCGAGCCACTCGCCGACGTATCCCGCGAAGTAGCCGAGGCTGCCGAAGACGAGGGCCGCCTGCAGCGTAAAGACGACGCCGAGCTGCGCGATTTGCCACGGCGCGTCGCCTCGCGTGGTAAGCACGAACTGCGGCAGGAAGGCGAGGAAGAAGAGCACCACCTTCGGATTGACGGCGTTGGCGAGCACGCCGCGCGCGAAGAGGCGCATCGCCGATTCCGCGCGCGCCGCGACGCGATCCACGCGGGCGGCCGCGCCGCTGCGCAGCGCCCGCCAGCCCATCCAGACGAGGTAGAGGCCACCGACGATCTTCAAGGCCGTGAATCCTGCCGGTGACGCGGCGATCAGCGCACTGACACCGAGCGCCGCCAGCAATGTGTGACTGAGGCAGCCGAATGCGCAGCCCAGCCCGAACGCCATGCCCGCGGTGCGGCCGCGCGAGGCGCCGAGGCTCAGCACCATCAGGTTGTCGGGCCCCGGCGCGAGCGAGACCAGCACCGCGGCCCCGAGGAAGCCCGCGAGCTGGTCGGGTGCTAGCAACGTCATGGCCGGTTCGTCTCCCCTCGCGCGATGCGCGCATGCGGACGCATCCGCGCGCCGCATCGCATGGTACGCGACACGCGCCTGCGCCGGCGACGAGCATTGCGCGGCGGCGGCGCGACCGCTATCGTCCGCCCTCGGCAATTCCCGTCCCGCGCATGCCTGCCCGTAACGCCATCACCGCCGCCTGCGGCCTCGATTTCGGCACCTCCAATTCCGCGCTCGCGCTGCCGGACGGCGATTCGGTGCGGCTCGTGCCGCTCGAAGGCGAGGCCACGTCGATGCCGAGCGCGATCTTCTTCGCGATCGAGGACGCGCACAAGGTGTCGTATGGCCGCGCGGCGATCCGCGAATACCTGGACGGCACGCCGGGGCGCCTGATGCGCTCGCTGAAGAGCATTCTCGGCACGAGCCTCATGCACGAGCTCGCGGCCGTCGGCGAGCGCGACTACCGCTACGCGGACATCGTCACCGCCTACGTGCGCACGCTGCGGCAACGCGCGGCGGACGCGGCCGGCCGCGACCTCGACGCCGTGGTGCTCGGACGCCCGATCCACTTCGTCGACGACGACGCGGCCAAGGATCGCGCCGCGCAGGACACGCTCGCCGCCTGCGCGCGGGCCGCGGGCTTCCGCCACGTCGAGTTCCAGTTCGAGCCCATCGCCGCGGCGTTCGACTACGAGCGCACGATCGCGCGCGAGGAGCTGGTGCTCGTCGTCGACGTCGGCGGCGGCACCGCGGACTTCACCGTGATCCGGCTCGGTCCGTCACGGCGCGGCACGGCTGCGCGCGGCGAGGACATCCTCGCGAGCGGCGGCGTGCACGTCGCCGGCACCGACTTCGACTCGCGGCTCAATCTCGCCTGGGTGATGCCGACGCTCGGCTACCGCAGCATGGGCACCAAAGGACGGGTCGTGCCGAGCCTCGTCTACTTCGACCTGTCGACGTGGCATCGCATCAATCTCCTGTACGCGCCGAAGTTCATCGGCACGCTGCGCGAGCTGAAGGCGTACTTCACCGACCTGCATCCGTATCGCCGCCTCGTGCACGTGATCGAGCACCGGCTCGGGCACGAGCTCCTCGGACGCACGGAAGCCGCGAAGATCGAGCTCTCGCATGCCGCGGAAGCGCGCATCGATCTCGCGGCCATCGAGGACGACCTCGCGACGACCGGCAGCCGCAGCGAGCTCGTCGCCATCCTCGGCGACCTGCTCGCACGCCTCGTCGCCGCGGGCGCGGCCACCGTCGAGGCGGCGGGACTGCACGCCGCCGACATCGACACGCTCTACTTCACCGGCGGGTCGTCGGGGATGACGGCGCTGCGCGACGCGTTCGTGCACGCGTATCCGGACAGCCGCGTCGTGGTGGGCGATCTCTTCGGCAGCGTGGCGAGCGGGCTCGGGGTGGAGGCGGCGCGCAGGTTCGGACGCGCGTAGCACGGTGCGTGCGTGCGGCGCAGCTTATCCCGACCAGCCAAGGTGCGAGAGGAAGTCCCGCGTGCGCGCCACCGTCGGCGCGTCGAAGATCTGCGCGGGCGGCCCGGCCTCGATGATCCGGCCACCGTCGAACACCGCGACGCGATCGGCCACGCGCCGCGCGAACGACATCTCGTGCGTCACGACGACCATCGTCATGCCCTCGTCCGCGAGCGCCTTCATCACGCCCAGGACCTCGCCGATGGTCTCGGGGTCGAGCGCGGAGGTCGGCTCGTCGAACAGCATCACGTCGGGTTCCATGGCGAGCGCGCGCGCGATCGCGACGCGCTGCTGCTGGCCGCCCGAAAGCGCCGACGGCATATTCGCCGCCTTGTCGGCCAGTCCCACCTTCGCGAGCAGCGCACGCGCCCGTTCGCGCGCCGTCGCAGCGGACAGCTTCAGCACCGTGCGCGGCCCTTCGGCGACGTTGTCGAGCGCGCTCTGGTGCGGAAAGAGCTCGAAGCTCTGGAACACCATGCCCATGCGCGCGCGGACCACGCGCAGCGCGGCCTCCGTCGCCGGCAGCGCCTTGCCGTCGAACTCGATCGTGCCGCCGTCGAGCTTCTCGAGGCCGTTGGTGCAGCGAAGCAGCGTCGACTTGCCCGAGCCCGACGGCCCAATCAGGCACACCACCTCGCCGGCGCCGACGTCGAGCGAGACGCCGTCGAGCACGGTCAGCGCGCCGAAGCGCTTGACGACGTCGACGTAGCGGAGGATCGGGCCTGCGGGGCCCGGCGGCGATGCGTTCATGGCGGATTCATTCCTTCACCGCCCAGCGCCGCTCGATCCAGTCGACGAGCTTCGCCTGCGGGTAGCCCAGCAGCCAGTAGATGACGGCCATCGCGGTCAGCATCTCGAGCACGCGAAACGTCTGCGCGCGCACCTGCATCGCGACGTACGCGAGCTCGGTGACGGCGATCACCGACACCAGCGACGTGTCCTTGAACAGCGACACCCACGTGCTCGCGAGGACCGGCGTGATCCGCCGCAGCGCCTGCGGCAGCACGATCCGCCGCAGCGCCGTCGCGCGCGACATGCCGAGCGCCATCGCCGCCTCCACCTGCCCCTTGCGGATCGAGTTGATGCCCGCGCGGAACGTTTCGGCGTTGTACGCCGTGACGTTCAGCACCAGCGCGAGCAGGCCCGTGGTCAGCGGCGACAGCGCGATGCCGGTGAGGATCGGCAGCACGTAGAACGCCCAAAACACGACGAGGATGAGCGGCAGGTTGCGAAAGAACTCGACGTAGCCGGTCGCGAGCGCGCGCACCGGCGGGATCGCGTACATCCGCAGCAGCGCGACGACGATGCCGCACGGCACGGCGATCGCCATCGTCGTCACCGTCAGCAGGATCGTGGTGCCGGTGGCCGCGACGAGCGCATCGCGGTGCTGCCAGACGACGGACCAGTCGAGCGTCACGAGCGCCCCAGGTGCGCGACGCGGCGGTAGAGCCGGTCGACGCCGCGCGTCACGGGGAACAGCACGACGAAGTACACGAGCATCGCGAACGTGTAGACCTCGATCGGCTGGAAGCTCTGGCCGGCCACGGTCTCGGATTGCCGCATGAGCTCGGGCACCGCGATCACCGATGCAATCGCCGTGTCCTTGATCGTCACCGACAGCAGCGAGCCGAACGCGGGCAGCATGCGCACCAGCGCCTGCGGCAGCACGATCCGCCGCAGCACCTGCGCACCCGACATGCCGAGCGCCAGCGCCGCGCGCGTCTGCCCGGGCCGCACCGACTCGATGCCGGCGCGCACGATCTCGGCCGCATACGCCGCGAGGTGCACGGTGAGGCCGACGAGCGCCGCCCAGAACGGCGGCAGCGTGACGTCGGCAACGATCGGCAACGCGAAGAACGTCCACACGAGCACGACGAGTACGGGCACCGCGCGCATCGAGTCGACGTAGAAGCCGAGCAGCGGCCGCAGCGGCCGCGGGCCGTAGAGCCGCGCGAGCGCGACGACGAAGCCCGCGACGAGGCTCGTCACGCCCGATGCGAACGACAGCGCGAGCGTCACCAGCAGCCCGTAGCCCAGGAACTGCCAGTGGTCGGTGATGACGCTGAAGTCGAATTCCATCGGCGTGCAGAGAGCAGCCGTTCACGCGGCGCGCGCGCTCCACCCACGGCGAGCGCCGCCGCGTGCCCGGCGATGGCGGCGCGCGTCGCCGCGGCCACCCCGCGGCGTCACTTCATCGTGTCGACGACGCGCGCCTCGTCCGCCTTGAGCTTGGGCTCCATTTCCTTCTCGACCGCGCGCGCCCAGGCGAGGAACGCGGGCTGGCTCTTGTCGATCGCCATGCCGACCGGCGCCGCCTTCTCCGTGCTGCCCTGGCAGTTGTTGTCCTTCGGCAGCACCGCGAGCTGCTTCAGCTTGCGGCCCATCGCGACCCACGGCACGCGGTTGATCGGCACCGCGTCGGCGCGGTTGGCGAGCACCTCCTCGACCGGCGCGACGCCGGAGCCCGCGACGCCGCGCAGCTGCGCCTTCGGGAAGCGCTCCTTCACCCAGCCCTCCTCGCCGCCGCCCGTGTAATACGCGATCGTGACCTCGGGACGGTTGAGGTCGTCGACGCTCTTCGCGGCCGCGAACTTCGGATTCGACGCGAGGCCGAACATGCACACGCTCGTCGACGAGTAGATGACGAAGTCGACGACCTTCAGGCGGTCGGGCGTCTCCGCGAGCGGCGTCACCGAGATGTCGACCTGGTTCGAGGCCAGCACCGGCACCTTCGTCTCGTGGCTGACCGGCACGGCCTCGAGCTTCACGCCCAGCCGCTTCGCGTATTCGTTGGCGAGGAGCCACGCGGGGCCGCTCCACTTCTCGCCCGACCCGCTGGTGTTCTCGACCAGCCACGGCGCGTTGGCGAGCACGCCGACGCGCAGCACGCCGGCCTTCTTGATCGCGTCGACGCGCGGGCTCGTGCCGGGCGCGGGAACGGCGGTCTGCGCGAACGCGGGCAGCGCGAACGCGAGCGCGAGCGCGGCGGCGCCGCGGACGATGACATGCTGCATGATTCCTCCCGTAGGTGATGGCACGATGGCCTGGCGCGGGCACGGGGCTTCGTGCGTCCCCATGGCATCCGCACGCGATGCAACGTCGCCAATGGTAGCGCACCGGCGCTGCGCGCAGGTCGCGGCACCGGGGCAGGCGGCGCTAATGAAGCCCGGCGACGAACGTCCGCACGCCGTTGAGGAGCATCTCCACCGCGAGCGCGGTCAGCACGAGTCCCATCAGCCGCTCGAACGCGTTGACCGCGCGATCGCCGAGCCACGCCTGCAACCGCCCGGAGGCCGCGAGCACGACCGTGGTCGCGGCCATCGCCATCGTCAGCGCCAGCGCCCACGTCCAGAAATGCGCGGGGTCGCGCGACACCATCAGCATCACGGTCGCGAGCGCGGAGGGGCCGGCGATCGACGGCACCGCGAGCGGCACGAGGAAGGGCTCGCTGTCCGGCGTCTCGCCGAAGATGCCCTCGGACGTGGGAAACACCATCCGCAGCGAGATCAGGAACAGGATGATGCCGCCGGCGATGGCGAGCGATGCGTCGGAGAGCTGCAGCCACTGCATGAACGTGCGCCCGCCCGACATGAACGCGAGCAGGATCATGAACGCGAACAGGCATTCGCGCAGCACGATGCGCAGGCGCCGCTCGCGCGGCACGCGCGCCAGCGCCGCGACGACGATCGGGATGTTGCCGAACGGGTCGAGCACCAGCAGCAGCAGGATGGCGGCGGAGAAGAGGTCGTTGTGCATTAAAACCTAACGCCGAGTCGCCGATCGTATCGACGCCGATGCTGGAATATGTCGAACCCAGCGGCGTTGACGTTCACGAATCGAACGACACTGGGTCCCCGCCTTCGCGGGGACGACAATGGGGGAGCCGATGCCATGTCGCTCGCCAGATGATACTAAGCTTCACGGGCATCCGGTGAGCGGCGCGTACGAGTTGCCCAAGTTGTTCCACGACGAGATCACCGACATGCACGGCGTCGTATCGAGGACGCGCAGGCCCGCGATGGGCGACGGGCGCGGCGCGAGCAGCGCGTCGGCGAAGCGCTGCTCCACCGCGCGTGGCCTGCGCGGCGCATCCGGGTCGCGGCCTTCGACGAAGATGCGCTCGACGTAGTCCGGCTCCTGGCGCGCGCGCTCGCGTGCCGCGGCGGGCGCATCGAACACCGCACTGCGTGCCGCGGCGCCGGTCGCGGGTGCGGCCACCGGAGGCAGCACGTACAGCGCCTGCGCGTGCGCACCGGTCGCGGCGAGCCACGCGAGCGCAAGGAACGCGCGACCCATCGGCATCAGCGGCCCATCGCCGTGCCCTCGCGCCGCGCGTCGGCGCCGCCGGCCCAGCCGTCGCGCGTCCGCACGATCGCCTGCACGCCGCTCGTCTGCTCGCCGATGGCGACGTCGGCGCCGAGCGCGCGCAGCTTCGGCGCGAGCGGCACCACATCGGTGTCCGCTTCCAGCTCCGTCGGCCCGTTACGGCTGCCGAAGTTCGGCAGGTCCGCGGCCGCCTGCGGATCGAGCTTCCAGTCGACGATGCCGAGCAGCGACTTCGCGACGTAGTTGATGATCGCGCTGCCGCCCGGCGAGCCGAGCACGATGGCCACGCGGCCCGCGCGATCGTAGGCAATGGTCGGCGCCATCGACGAGCGCGGCCGCTTGCCGCCCTCGACGCGATTGGCCACCGGCTTGCCGTCTTCCTCCGGCACGAACGAGAAATCGGTGAGCTCGTTGTTGAGCAGGAAGCCTCCCGCGGTCATGAGGTGGCTGCCGAACTGGTGCTCGATGGTGCTGGTCATCGCGAGCGCATTGCCGTCCGCGTCGACGATCGAGACGTGCGTGGTCGACGGCAGGTCGAGCGCCGCGTCGGTTCCCCACGCGACCTTGCGCGCCGGCGCGACGCGCTCCGGTGGCGTGCCGGGCATCGCGCGACGCAGGCTCGCATCGCTGCGGATCAGCGCCGAGCGCGCCGCGAGATACGCGGGATCGAGCAAGCCCGCCGGCGGCGCGACGAACGCGGGATCCGCGAGATACACGCTGCGATCGGCGAACGCGAGCCGCCCCGCCTCGCTCATGAAGTGCACGCTCCAGAATCCCGCGGGCGCCATCGCGCCGACGTCGAAGCGCTCGAGCATGCCGAGCATCTGCAGCACGGCGATGCCGCCGGACGACGGCGCCGGGAAGCCGCACACGCGGTACTCGCGATAGCCGCCGCACACCGGCTCGCGCACCACCACGCGATACGCCGCGAGATCGGCGAGCGTCATGTCGCCGGGATTGAACGGATGCCGCGTGACCGTGTCGACGATGTCCTGCGCGATCGCGCCGGTGTAGAACGCGTCCGCGCCGCCCGCCGCGATCGCGCGCAGCGTTTGCGCGTACGCGGGATTGCGCAGCATCGTGCCCGCGGGCAGCACCTTGCCGTTGGCGTCGAAGAGATATGCGCGCAGGCGCGGCTGCGAGAGGTGGCGGTCGCTGCCCGCGACGTGATGCAACCGCGGCGACATCGCGAATCCGCTCTCCGCGAGCGCGATCGCCGGCGCGAACAGCGACGCCCACGGCAGCCGCCCGTGCCTGCGATGCATGACCTCCATGAGGCGCACCACACCCGGCACGCCCACGGAGCGCCCGCCGATCACCGCGTCGAGGAACTCGAGCGGGCGGCCATCCTTCAGGAAGCGGTCGGGACGCGCGGCGGCGGGCGCCGTCTCGCGTCCGTCGTACGCGAGCAGCCGCCTGGTGGGCGCATCGTGCAGGAGCACGAACGCGCCGCCGCCGAGGCCCGACGACTGCGGCTCGACGAGTCCGAGCACGAGTTGCACCGCGATCGCCGCATCGACGGCGTTGCCGCCGCGCGCGAGCACGCCGTAGCCCGCTTTCGTCGCGAGCGGATTCGCGGTCGCGACCATCCAGTGCTTCGCGTGCACCGCCTGCTTGTCGATCCAGCCCGACGGATGCTCGGGGGCCGGACGCGCGGCCGGCGCTGCGGCGTGCGCGACACCGGCGATCCAGCAGGCCAGCGCGATGCCGAACGCCGCCCGCTCGAACGATCGGCGGTGCGGCGTGAACATGCTCATGCCGCCGATTGTATGCGAGCCATGACAAAGGGCAGCGGGTTCGCCGCTGCCCTCGTCGTGCTGCATGCGCCCTCGCGGGCGATCGCTGTGCTTACATCGGCACGAGGACGATCTCGACGCGCCGTGCTTCGGCGTCGTTGGCCCCGCCCTGCGTGACCTCGGGCTTCGCCATCTCGATCTTGTCGTCGGCGATGCCCGCGGTCTTCAGCTGGTCGCGGACCTTCAGCGCACGCTGCTTCGCGAGCTCCTGGTTCTGCTCCAGGTTGCCGGTCGCATCGTGGTAGCCCGAGATCTTCACCTTCCGGCCCGACGCCTTCGCCTGGTCGGCGACGGGCGCCAGCTTGGTGGAGGCATCCGCCGGCAGGTCGGTCTTGCCGCTGTCGAAGTAGAGCTTGACGACCGTGAGCGTGGCCACCGCCACCGGCGCCGCGGCCGGGGCCGGAGCGGCAGCAGCGGGCGCCGGCGCCGCGGTGATCGCGGTCGGAGCAGCCGCCGCCGACTTCGGTGCCGGCGCAGGTGCGGGCGCCGCCTTGGTCATGCCCCACGTGGCGAGCAGCGGCACGATCATCAGCGCGACGATGTTGATGATCTTGATCAGCGGGTTCACCGCCGGGCCGGCCGTGTCCTTGTACGGGTCGCCCACGGTGTCGCCGGTGACCGCCGCCTTGTGCGCGTCGGAGCCCTTGCCGCCGTGATGGCCGTCCTCGATGTACTTCTTCGCGTTGTCCCACGCGCCGCCGCCGGTCGTCATCGAGATGGCGACGAAGAGGCCGGTGATGATGGTGCCCATCAGCAGGCCGCCGAGCGCCTGCGGCCCGAGCAGCAGGCCGACCAGCACCGGCACGACCACGGGCAGGATCGACGGCACGATCATCTCGCGGATCGCGGCCTTGGTCAGCATGTCGACCGCGACGCCGTACTGCGGCTTGGCGGTGCCTTCCATGATGCCCTTGATGTCGCGGAACTGGCGGCGCACCTCGACCACCACCGCACCGGCCGCGCGGCCCACCGCTTCCATCGCCATCGCGCCGAAGAGGTAGGGAATGAGGCCGCCGATGAAAAGGCCGATGATCACCATGTGGTTCGACAGGTCGAACGACGTGGAGAGGTTGAACGTCTCGAGCGCGTGCGTGTAGTCGGCGAAGAGCACCAGCGCGGCCAAGCCTGCCGAGCCGATCGCGTAGCCCTTCGTCACGGCCTTGGTGGTGTTGCCGACGGCGTCCAGCGGATCGGTGATGTTGCGCACGGAATCCGGCAGGTCGCTCATCTCGGCGATGCCGCCCGCGTTGTCGGTGATCGGGCCGTACGCGTCGAGCGCGACGATGATGCCGGCCATCGACAGCATCGACGTGGCCGCGACCGCGATGCCGTACAGGCCCGCGAGCCAGTACGCCGCGAAGATCGCCGCGCACACGGAGAGCACCGGCCACGCGGTGGCCTTCATCGACACGCCGATGCCGGCGATGATGTTGGTGGCGTGGCCCGTGGTCGACGCTTCCGCGACGTGCTTGACCGGCTTGAAGTCGGTGCCGGTGTAGTACTCGGTGATGATCACCATCAGCGCGGTGAGCACGAGGCCGACGATCGAGGCGCCGAAGAGGCGGCCCGACGTGAGCATCGGGTCGGCCGCCACGAAGCCGCCGGTCATGTACGACGTGATGAACCAGAAGCCGATCGCGGAGATGACGCCCGCCACCGCGAGGCCGCGGTAGAGCGCGTTCATGATCTTGCCGCCGTCGCGCGCCTTCACGAAGTAGCAGCCGACGATGGACGCGAGGATCGAGAAGCCGCCCAGCACCAGCGGGTACAGCACCGCCTGCTCGGCCACCGTGGGCAGCAGCAGCGCGCCCAGCAGCATGGTGGCGACGATGGTCACCGCGTAGGTCTCGAAGAGGTCGGCCGCCATGCCCGCGCAGTCGCCGACGTTGTCGCCCACGTTGTCCGCGATCACCGCCGGGTTGCGCGGGTCGTCCTCGGGGATGCCCGCCTCGACCTTGCCGACGAGGTCGGCGCCGACGTCCGCACCCTTGGTGAAGATGCCGCCGCCCAGACGCGCGAAGATCGAGATCAGCGAGCCGCCGAACGCCAGGCCGACGAGCGGCTGGATGATGTGGTGCAGGCTTTCCTTGCCGGGTGCCGGCGCCCAGTCCGCCGAGCCCGTCAGGAAGCCGTAGAAGCCGGCGACGCCGAGGAGCCCGAGGCCGACGACCAGCATGCCCGTGATCGCGCCGCCGCGGAACGCCACCGCGAGCGCCTGGTTGAGGCCCGTGCGCGCGGCTTCGGCCGTGCGCACGTTCGAGCGCACCGACACGTTCATGCCGATGTAGCCCGCGAGGCCCGACAGGATCGCGCCGACGGCGAAGCCGCCCGCGGTGCGGCCGCCGAGCGCCCACCAGATGATGACGAACAGGATGATGCCGACGATGCCGATGGTGGTGTACTGGCGATTGAGGTACGCCTTGGCGCCCGCCTGGATCGCCGCGGCGATCTCCTGCATCCGCGCGTTGCCGGCCGGCTTCGCGATGATCCAGTTGATCGACAGGACGCCGTAGACGATCGCCGCCACCGCGCAGACGAGCGCGAAGATGAGACCTGTGGACATGGCTTGCTACTCCCTAAGAACGTGGCTTCGAGCGGAATGCGTGGGGCGCCTTCGTAGGAGCGCCCTTCGCGGGCCGTCGTCCGGTGCGGCTTGCGGGCGCTGCTCCTGCCCGCCGCCCCGGCACGGCCGTGTTTTGCGTTGCCTGCTTCTTTCCCCTTGCCCCCGGCCGCATGCCGGCCGCAGGAAAAACAGCCTATTTTGCCAGTTTGCGGGCCAGGAAGTCCAACCTGTCCTGTCCCCAGAACATTTCCCCGTCCACGACGTAGGTCGGCGCGCCGAAGACGCCGCGGTCGATCGCCTCCCGGGTGATCTCCGCGTAGCGCGCCGCCATCGCCGGCGCGCGGGCGGACACCGCCGCGGCATCGAGGCCGCAGGCGCGCGCGCAGTCGGCAAGCGTGGCCGCGTCGGCGATGTCCCGGTCCTGCTCCCACAGCGCGCCAAGCACGGCGCCGGTCAGCGCGAGCGCGGCGTCGGTCCCGTGCTCGCCGGCCGCGAGGATCCACGTTGCCGCGGGCCCGCCGTCGACCGGAAAATGCGACGGCTGGATCTTCATCGGCTTGCCGAGGAACTCCGACCAGCGCGCGAGCTCGACCAGGCGATATGCCTGGCGCTGCGGCGCGCGCTTGGGGAGCGGCAAGCCGCCCGACACCGGGAACACCTCGCCCAGGTTCATCGGCTTCACCGCAATGTGCGCGCCGTGCTCGCGCGCGAGCGCCACCAGCCGGTCGTGCCCGAGGTAGCTCCACGGCGAGACGGTGGCGAAGAAGTAGTCGATCGTCTTGCCCATGGTCACCTCGCCCCGCTCAAACCTTGAACTCGTCCGCGAGCTTCTTCGCGACCGCGACGTTCCTGAGCCGCACGTACTGCGGCAGCCCGTCCTTGTACGGCGGCGGGTCTTCGCCCTTCATGAGCGGTGCGAGGTACGCGCGCGCCTTCGCGGTGATGCCGTAGCCGTCCTTGCTGATGAAATCCTTCGGCAGCATCTTCTCGACGTTCGCGACCTTGGTGAGCGGCGCCTCGGTGATCTTCCACCGATACGGCTTGTCCGCGACGCGCGTGATCGCGGGCATCACCGCGTTGCGGCCCTTGATCGCCATCTCGACCGCGGCGCGGCCGACCGCGTACGCCTGCTCGACGTCCGTCTTCGCCGCGAGATGACGCGCGGCGCGCTGCAGGTAGTCGGCCACCGCCCAGTGGTACTTGTACGCGAGCTTGTCCTTCACCAGCGAGGCGATGAGCGGACCCACGCCGCCTAATTGCGCGTGGCCGAACGCATCGCGCGTGCCCGCTTCCGCGAGAAGCTTGCCGTCCGCGCCCGACAGTCCCTCGGACACGCCCACGCAGCAGTAGCCGAACTGCTTCACCTTCGCATCGACGGCCGCGAGGAACTTCGCCTCGTCGAACGCCACCTCCGGGAACAGCAGCACGAGCGGGATGGGCGTGGCCCCGTCGTCGGCCATGCCGACCGCGGCGGTGATCCACCCCGCGTGCCGGCCCATCACTTCCAGCACGAACACCTTGGTCGACGTCTTCGCCATCGACGCGACGTCGAACGCCGCCTCGCGCATCGAGGTGGCGACGTACTTCGCGACCGACCCGAAGCCCGGGCAGTTGTCGGTCACCGCGAGGTCGTTGTCGACCGTCTTCGGCACGTGGATCGCCTGCAGCGGATAGCCCAGCTTCTCCGCGATCTGCGACACCTTGAGGCACGTGTCCGCGGAATCGTTGCCGCCGTTGTAGAAGAAGTAGCCGATGTCGTGCGCGCGGAACACCTCGATCAGGCGCTCGTACTGCGCGCGGCTCTCCTCCAGGCCTTTGAGCTTGTAGCGGCACGAGCCGAACGCGCCCGCCGGCGTGTAGCGCAGCGCGGCGATCGCGCTCGCGGACTCGCGCGTGGTGTCGATCAGGTCCTCGGTGAGCGCGCCGATGATGCCGTTGCGGCCCGCGTACACGCGGCCCATGCGGTCGCGGTACTTGCGCGCGGTCTCGATGACGCCCGCGGCGCTGGCGTTGATGACGGCGGTCACGCCGCCCGATTGCGCGTAGAACGCGTTGCGTTTCGAAGTGGCCATGGCGGGATTACGAATGCAGGGCGGCGAGCGCCGCGTCGCGCACGGCGTCCACCGCCGTGAGCCCGTTCACCTTGCGATACTTGGGCGCGTCCGCGTCGCCGGTGGCCGCCCACTCGGAGTAGTACGCGACGAGCGGCTTGGTCTGCGCGTGATACACGGCGAGCCGGTTCTTCACCGTCTCCTCGCGGTCGTCGTCGCGCTGGATCAGGTCCTCGCCGGTGACGTCGTCCTTGCCCGTCACCTTCGGCGGATTGAAGATCACGTGATACGTGCGGCCCGAGGCCACGTGCACGCGGCGCCCGCTCATGCGCTCGACGATCGCCGAGTCCGGCACGTCGATCTCCAGCACGTAGTCGATGCGCACGCCGGCGTTGCGCATGGCCTCCGCCTGCGGAATCGTGCGCGGGAAGCCGTCGAAGAGGTAGCCGTTCGCGCAGTCGGGCTGCGTCAGGCGATCCTTCACGAGCCCGATGATGATGTCGTCGGAGACGAGCGCGCCGCTGTCCATCACCTTCTTCGCCGCGAGCCCGAGCGGCGTGCCGGCCTTCACCGCGGCACGCAGCATGTCGCCGGTGGAGATCTGCGGAATGCCGAACGCTTCCTTGATGTACGTGGCCTGGGTTCCCTTTCCCGCGCCGGGCGGGCCGAGCAGAATCAATCGCATGGTCGTGACGGAATGCTGGTAGCGTGGACGGAGCGCAACGCGAGCGCGCCGGACGCGATGCGTGCCGGCGGCGTTGCCGCGCGGATGGTGACAAGCCCTATGGTACCGCGCCGGGCGGCACTTCCGACGCTCGCTGCGTCAGCGTGCCGCACCGGACGCGTAGAGCGCCCGCACGCGGGCCAAGTCCTCCGGCGTGTCGATGCCGGCCGCGGGCGTCCCGTGCGTGACCTCGACCACGATGCGGTAGCCGTGCCACAGCGCGCGCAACTGCTCGAGCGCCTCGAAGCCCTCGAGCGGTGAGGGCGCCAGCGTCGGATACGCGCGCAGGAACGCGACGCGATACGCGTAGAGGCCGTAGTGGCGATAGAGCGGAAGCCCCGGCGGCAGGCGGTCGCGCGACTGCGCGAACGCGTCGCGCGCCCACGGGATCGTCGCGCGGCTGAAGTACAGCGCGTAGCCGCGCGCGTCGCGCACGAGCTTCACGACGTTGGGATTGAACGCCTCGGCGACGTCCGCGATCGGATGGCACGCCGTGGCGATCGCGGCATCCGGGTGCGCGGCGAGGAGATCCGCCATCGCGCGCATCAGCGCGGGATCGAGCAGCGGCTCGTCGCCCTGCACGTTGACGACGATCTCGTCGTCGGGCAACCCGAGCGCGACCGCCGCCTCGGCGAGGCGATCGGTGCCGGTCGGGTGATCGGCACGCGTCATGCACATGGGCAGGCCGTGCGCGGCGACGGCGTCGCGCACGCGCGCATCGTCGGTGGCGACGACCACGCGCGTGGCGCCGCTTTGCTGCGCGCGTTCGGCGACGCGCACGACCATCGGCTTGCCCGCGAGATCGGCGAGCGGCTTGCCCGGCAGGCGCGTCGACGCGAAGCGCGCCGGGATCAGGATCGTGAAGCTCACCGCGCGACCGTGTCGTGCCGCCGGTCAGGCGCCCGCGTCGATCTCTTCGGGCGTCAGGCGCCGCGCCTCGTCCTCGAGCATCACGGGAATGCCGTCGCGGATCGGATACGCGAGCCGCGCCGACCGCGACACGAGCTCCTGCCGCTCGCGGTCGTACACGAGCGGCCCCTTGGTCACGGGGCAGACCAGCATCTCAAGCAGTTTGGGATCCACGGATCTTCTTCTCCACGAGCGCGACGAGCGCGGGATCGAGGGTGGCGGCCAGCGGCAGGTACCAGCAGCGCGCGTCGGCCAGGTGGCGGCATTTTACCGCGTCCTTCTGCGTCATCAGGATGGCCGCGGCGCGCGGATACGCGAGGTCCGCGGCCGTGAACGCGTGGTGGTCGGGCAGCGGATGGAACGTCGCGGCGATGCCCTGCGCGCCCACCATCGCGAAGAAGCGCGCCGGCGCACCGATGCCGGCGAGCGCGTGCACTTCCTGCCCGCGCCACGACGCGACGTCGGCGACGAGCGCCGGATCGCGCAGGTTGCGCCACGGCAGCGGGCGATAGGTCATCGCAAGCGCGCCCGCGTTGCGCGGCGTGGCGCGCGCGAGATCCGCCGCAACGCTCTCGACCACCACGTCGACCTGCGCGAGGCGCGACCGCGGCTCGCGCAGCGGCCCCGCCGGAAGCATCTGCCCGTTGCCGGCACCGCGCGTGCCGTCGACGACCGCGATCTCGACGTCGCGCGCGAGGCGGTAGTGCTGCAGCCCGTCGTCGGCGATGACGACGTTGCACTCCGGATGCGCGTCCAGCAGTCCGCGCGCGGCCGCCACGCGGTCGCGCCCGATCCACACCGGCAGCCCGAGCGCCGCGTGGATGAGCGGCTCGTCGCCGACGACCGCGGGATCGTCGTCGGCATTCACCGCGCGCGGGTCCATCGCACTGCCGCCGTAGCCGCGGCTCACGATGCCGGGCCGGAAGCCGCGGTCGCGCAGCGCTTGCGCGAGCGCGCCGACCAGCGGCGTCTTGCCGGTGCCGCCCACCGCGAGGTTGCCGACGATCACCACCGGCGCGCGCACCCGCTGCACGTGCATCACGCCGAGCCGGTACAACGCGCGCCGTAGCCCAACGGCGAGCCGGAACAGCCAGGACAACGGGAGGAGGAGCGCCGAGAGCGGCGTCAGCCGCGGCGTGTACCAGGCGGCGACGACGCGGTCGGCGAGCTTCAACGGATCACCATCGGGGTCAGACCCCGCTCGTGCAACCTTGTGCATGGGCCGGACCCCGTGCCTGCGGGATCTGACCCCTGCTCACTTCGCGGCCGACTGCGTCGCGAACGTGATGTGCACGAGTCCGGCGGCGCGCGCGGCCTCCATCACGTGGATCACCGATTGGTGGGTGGCGTTGGCGTCGGCGTTGATGATCACCACCGGGTCCTTCGCGTCGCCGGCCGCACGGCGCAGGATCTCGGCCATCGCGTTCACGTTGGTGAACGTGAAGACGTTGCGGTCGATGACATAGCGGCCCTGCGCGTCGATGCCGACGTTGACCTCCTTCGGCCGCTGCTTGGCGGCGTCCGCGTCGGCCTCGGGCAGCGTGATCTGCAACTCGGCCACGCGCTGGTACGTCGTGGTCACCATGAGGAAGATCAGGATGACGAGCAGGACGTCGATCAGCGGGATGAAGTTGATCTCGGGGTCGTCGCGCCCGCGGGCGCCGCGGAGGTTCATGGCGCGCGTCCTACTTGCGGTCGCCGTGCGCGAAGTCGACGAGCTTGATCGCCTGCTGCTCCATCTCGACGATGAGCCCGTCCACCTGCGCGCGGAAATAGCGGTAGAAGATCATCGACGGAATGGCCACGATGAGGCCCATCGCGGTGTTGTACAGCGCGATCGAGATGCCGTGCGCGAGCTGGATCGGGTTGGACCCGGCGGCGGTCTGCGAGCCGAAGATCTCGATCATGCCGACCACCGTGCCGAAGAGGCCGAGCAGCGGCGACATGGCGGCGATGGTGCCGAGCGTGGAGAGGAAGCGCTCGAGGTCGTGCGTGACGACCCGCCCCACCTCCTCGATCGCCTCCTTCATGACGGGGCGCGGCGCCTTCACGTTGGCGAGGCCCGCCGCGAGGATGCGCCCGAGCGGGCCCTGGGCCGCCGTCTTGGCGAGGAGCTCGGGCGTGGCGCCCACCTGCCGGTAGTCGGCCAGCACGCGGTCCACCATGCCCGGGGGCGCGACGACCGATTGGCGCAGTGACCACAGCCGTTCGAAGATGAGCGCGAGCGCGACGACCGATGCGAGGATCAGCGGCCAGATGGGCCAGCCCGCGGCCTGGATGATGGACCACACGTAGCGTTACTCCGGGGTTGAACCACGAGAATTTAGCATTATTCGCGCGCCGCGTTGGCGAGGGAAGCGGTGACGGCCGCGCCCGCGAGCACGATCATCCAGAACACGTAGATCCACAGCAGGAAGATCGGCACCGCCGCCAGCGCGCCGTACAGGAGCTCGTAGGTCGGCGAATGGTCGACGTACCACGCGAAGCCGACGCGCAGGAGGTCGGTCGCGAACGCCGCCAGCGCCCCGCTCAGGAGCGCGTGCCGCCAGCGCACGGGGCGCGCGGGCGCGACGTAGTAGAGGATCGAGAAGAACGCGAGCGAGATGAGGAACGGCACCACCTGCCGCAGCACGGCGACACCTTCCGCGTGCAGCTTCACGGCACTCACCGACTCGCGCAGCACGAGCTGGATCATGAAGATGGCCGCGCCCACCACCACCGGCCCCAGCGTGACGCCCACCGTGTAGACGAGGATGCGCCGCACGAGCGGCCGCTTGCGCCGGATGCCCCAGATCTCGTTGATCTCCGACTCGACGCTGTCGACCATGAGCACCGCGGTGACCACCACGAAGATGAGCCAGTAGCCGCGCAGGCTGGCCGCGCCCGTGGCCATGCCGACGACGTACGTCTGCACCACCGCGGACGCGTCGCGCGGCAGCATGTAGCGCAGCAGGTAGTTCTCCAGCACGCGCAGGAAATCCTGGAACACGGGGAACTGCGCGACCACCGCGAACGCGACGGTGGCGGCGGGCACGAGGCCGAGCAGCGTGGTGAACGCGAGGCCGCCGGCCGCGCGCGTCCAGCCGATCGAGTTCAGGCGCGCCGTGACACGGCCGACCAGGGTGAAGGGACCGACGAAGGCCAAAGAATTCTTTCGAGCGGGTGCGTCTGATGGGATGCGGCCGCCGGAGGCGTGGCGCCGGCGGCCGCGGCGCCGCGATTATCGCCTACCGCCCCTGCGCGCGGCGTAAGCTTGCAGCGCCCGGCTTCGACCACATCTCGTGACCTCGCGGCCGTCCGTGCCGCTCACCGACCGGAGCCCGCGCATGACCGACGCCCCTGCCCCCTCCACTTCCCGCACCGAAGTCGCCGTCCTGGGCGGCGGCTGCTTCTGGTGCCTCGATGCCGTGTTCCGCGACCTGGCCGGCGTGCTCGCCGTCGAGTCGGGCTACGCGGGCGGCGACCGCCCGAACCCGACATACGAGGCGGTGTGCACCGGCGCAACCGGGCATGCGGAAGTGGTCCGCGTCACGTTCGACCCCGACGTGCTGTCGTTCCGCGACCTCCTCGGCGTGTTCTTCGCCATCCACGACCCGACGACGAAGGACCGCCAGGGCAACGACGTCGGCACGCAGTACCGCTCGGTGATCTTCGCGCAGACGCCGGAGCAGAAGGCGATCGCGCAGGACGTTGTGCGCACGCTCGACGCCGAGCGCCTCTTCGACCGGCCGATCGTCACCGAGATCGCGGACGCCGCGCCCTACTACAGCGCCGAGCGGTATCACCAGGACTACTTCACGCACAACCCGAACCAGCCCTACTGCATGTTCGTGGTGAGCCCGAAGGTCGCGAAGTTCAGGAAGCAGTTCGCAGGGCGGCGGAAGCAGACGGCGGGGTGATGGCGCAGGCGGTAGGGGTCAGATACCGCACGCGCTAGCGCGGGGTCGAAACGCCGCTGGTCAAAGGCGGTGTCTGACCCCGGTGGATGGGCACCGGTGCCTGAACCCGGGGTCAGACACCGCTCGTCACCAACGTGGCCAACCGCGCATCCTGCCTGCGGTATCTGACCCCTTGCGCCCGCGGCATCTGACCCTTCGCTACCTCCGCTTCGACCACCACCCCCCGGTCGCGAGGCACACCCCCACTGACCAGAACACCGGCGTGAGGCCGATGGTCGTGCCGAGCGCGCCGAACGCGATCGGCACCGCGACCGACATCGACTGCACGAGTGACATCCGCACGCCGGCGGCCTCGCCCAGGCGCCCGGGCGGCGCGTGGCTGTGCAGCAGCGACATCACCATCGGCTGGCTCATGCCGAGCCCAAGCCCGAGGCAGAACGACAGCGCCATCAGCACCGGCGCCACCGTCGCGAACGGGAACAGCAGGTACACCATCGCGGCGATGAAGAGCGCAATGGTGAGCACCTGATGCTCCGTGAGCCGCCGGATCACCCAGCGCAGGCTGAAGCGCACGACGAACGTCGCCGCCCCGAACGACGACAGCACGAACCCGATCTCGGACGCCGAGAGCCCGATCCGCGCGCCGTACACCGGGATGACGATCGTGTGCAGCTCCCACGCCATCGAGAACATGAGGTTCAGCAGCAGCACGCGGCGCAGCTGCCGATGGCGCACGAGCTCCATCGCGCGCCGCGGCGGGCCCTCGGCGTGCGACGGGTGCGGTCCGGGCAGCGCGAGCCGGCCGCGCCCCAGCACGATCGCCGGCACGATCGGCAACAGCGCGAGCAGCGCGAACGACGCCGGGAACCCGCCGTGATCGATGGTGAGGCCCGCGATCAGCGGCCCGAAGAAGCCGGAGATCGCGTAGCCGAGCGCCAGCGTGCTGAAGTTGTGCGCCCGCTGATCGGCGGTGCCCAGCTCGCCGGTCGCGTTCTGCGCGGGAACCTGGAACAGCATGAACGCGACGCCCATGATGCAGGCGCTCGCGAACAGTGCCGTGAAGCCCGGCACCAGCGCGGGCAGCGCCGAGCCCACCATGAGGCCGATCGAGCCGACGAGCATCGGCCGGCGCACGCCGATGCGGTCCGACAGCCGCCCGATGGCGACCGCGGAGAACATCGGCAGCAGCGCGTACAGCGCGAGCAGCACGCCGACGATCGCCGGCGACGCGCCCATCCGCAGCGCCTCGAGCGAGGCCGTCACGCGGTTGCCGGCGAGCGTGACGTGGTTCAGCACGCCCAATGCCACCAGCGCGATCAGCGTCGGATTGCGTCCTGCGAGCCACCTCACGGGGCGAGTCGCCCGATGCGCCAGTGCCCCTGCTCGCGGGTATAGGCGATGCGATCGTGCAGGCGGGACGCGCGGCCCTGCCAGAACTCGAAGACGTCCGGCAACAGGCGGTAGCCGCCCCAGTGCGGCGGGCGCGGCACCTCCTCGTCGGGAAAGCGGCGCCCCGCCTCGGCGAAGCGCGCCTCGAGCGCCACGCGGTCGGGCAGCGGCGCGCTCTGCGGCGACGCCCAGGCACCGATGCGCGAGAGCTTCGGCCGCACGCGGAAATAGGCGTCGGCGGTGGCGGGATCGACCTTCTCGACGCTGCCCTCGAGGCGCACCTGGCGCTCGAGCTCGGGCCAGAAGAAGAGCAGCGCGGCGTACGGCTGCGCCGCGAGCTCGCGGCCCTTGCGGCTCTCGTAGTTCGTGTAGAAGGTGAAGCCGCGGGCGTCGACTTCCTTGAGGAGCACGATGCGCGCCGCGGGACGCCCGCCGGCGTCGACGGTGGCGAGCGTCATCGCGTTCGGCTCGGGCACCTTGGCCGCGAGCGCCGCATCGAACCAGTGCGCGAACTGCCGGAACGGATCGCGATCGACGTCGTGCTCGTCGAGCGCAGCGTGCTTGTATTCGCTGCGCAGGTGCCGCAGGTCTTGGTGATGTTCGCTCATGCCGCGATCGGCCGCGCGCGGGCGGTGGCGGGCCGTGGAGCCTTGCATTCTACGCCGTCCCGCGGCGGGCCGCCGAGGGCGGCCGGGGCGCTACTGTGCGAATTTCCTTTCGTACGTGCCCGCCGCGCGCGCGAGGACACCCTCGGTGCGCATCTGCTCGACCGCGTCGGAGAGCGCGCGCACCGTCGCCGGCGCCGTCTGCGGGCTGCAGGCCAGGTACAGCGGGATGTCGCGCGCGACGAACACGAGCTTCACGTCGCCGCTTTTTGCCGCGCGGGCGACGCTCGCCGCGCCGAAGTAGCCCGTCACCCACAGGTCGATGTGATCCGGATGGTCGGCGGGCAGGAAGAGCCGCGGCGGGTTCTGGCGGTCGTCGGCGACGAGGCGGAAGTTGGTGAGCCCGTTCTCGCGCAGGTAGTCGACCTTGGCGTCGTTCGCCACGCCGCCGATGCGGAAGGGCTTGAGATCCGGCAACTGCTTCACCGGCCGGCTCCAGTCGCCCCGGCCGTAGACGCCCCACAGGTTGCTCGCGAGCGGCCCCACCCACACGAAGAGCTTCTCGCGATTGGGCAGGCGCGCGGTGGCGAAGATGCAGGTGTCGCGTTCCGCCTGCGCCCGCGGATAGGCGCGCGCCCACGGCAGCACCTCCAGGGTGTACGCGATGCCCGCGCGCCGGGCCGCCTCCTGCACGAGCTCGGTGACGAGGCCGGTGAGCTTGCCGCCTTCGGCGTAGTTGAACGGCGGATTCTCCTCGGTGAGGAGCGTCAGCGGCGCGCCTGCCGCAGGCAGGGCGAGCGCCAGCAGCAGCGCCGCGAGCGCGCGCAGCCGGCCGCGTGCGGATGCGCGCAGCGCAAGGGACGGGCGGATCGGCGCGATGCGCGGCATGACGTCGGGAATGCTGCGGCGAAATGGGGCAGTCATTGTCCGCTCCGCAGGGCATGCTGCCAATGGGCGGCGCGTGCACGGCGATGCCCCGCCCGACCGCGGTAGCGCACCCGCGCCGCCCCACCCGCAAAGGGGGGCCGTACGCTGCGCGCAACATAGGGGGCAAACGCACGCGTTTTCCCTCTTGCGGCAAGTATCTTTTTCACAAAATGCGGTATAGTCGCCCGCGATGAAGCGGTAACCCCAGACAGGAGGGCCTGCTTCAGATCGATCGGCAAAGCCGCTCGTACCAACGACAGGAAGGAGACCCATGGCTACTGCAAAGAAAGCTGCGAAGAAGCCCGCCGCCAAGAAGCCTGCCGCGAAGAAAGCCGCGGCCAAGAAGCCCGCCGCGAAGAAGCCCGCAGCGAAGAAGGCCGCACCGGCGAAGAAGGCCGCGCCGGCCAAGAAGAAGCCCGCCGCGAAGAAGCCCGCCGCCAAGCGCAAGCCGAATGCGGCGTTCATGAAGGCGATGACGCCTTCGGCGATGCTCGCTGCCGTCGTCGGCAATTCGCCGATGCCGCGCACCGAGGTCACCAAGAAGATCTGGGACTACATCAAGAAGAACAAGCTGCAGGACGCCGTCAACAAGCGTCTCATCAACGCCGACGAGAAGCTGAAGGCCGTGTTCGGCGGCAAGGGGAAGGTTTCCATGTTCGAGATGACGAAGCTGGTCTCGAACCACCTGAAGTAAGCATCCCCCTCGCGCATCGCGAGCGGCCGCAGTGCGCTGCTCGTCGAAGCGAAGAACGGCCGGCCCTGCGGAAACGCGTGCGCCGGCCGTTTGCTTGTCCGGACCCGTCATGCACGCCGTGCCGACTGCGCATAGAATTTCCCGATGCCGCTCTTGCGCGTTTGCCCGGCGCCGGGTGCGCCCCGCGTGACCGGCGTCCCGCCCGCGGGCCGGACGCGCGCGGCGATGCGCGCGCAGTTCCTCCGCTATGCCGGCGCCGGTGCCGCCGGCACCCTCGTCCAATACGCATTGCTGGTGGTCCTGGTGCAAATGAACGCGGCCGGCGCGGTCGCGGCCTCGACCGTCGGCGCCATCGCGGGCGCGCTGGTCAACTACGTGCTCAATCACCGCCTCACGTTCGCGAGCGAGCGCACGCACGCGCAGGCGCTTCCGCGCTTCGCGGCCGTGGCGGCGGCGGGCATCGCCATCAACGCGCTCGTCGTCGCGCTGCTCGTCGGCGCGGGCGCGCATTACCTCGTCGCGCAGGTGGTCGCCACCGCTGTGGTGCTGGTCGCGGGCTACCTCGCCAATCGCGCATGGACGTTCTGAGCAACGACGTCGCGGCGCCCGGCGCCGTGCAGCTCGCCGAGGCGCGGCTGTCGCTCGTGGTGCCGGTGTACAACGAGGCCGAGGTGCTGGAGGCCTTTTACGCGCGCGTGGGCACGGTGCTCGACGCGCTGCCGTGCGCCGCCGAGATCGTGTTCGTCAACGACGGCAGCCGCGACGGCAGCTTGGCGCTCCTGCGCGCGCTGCGCGAGCGCGACGCACGCATCGCGGTGGTCGATCTCTCGCGCAACTTCGGCAAGGAGATCGCGATGAGCGCCGGGCTCGATTTCGCGACCGGCGACGCCGTCGTGGTCCTCGACGCCGACCTGCAGGATCCGCCCGAGCTGCTGCCGCAGATGCTCGCCGCGTGGCAGGACGGGCACGACGTGGTGCTCATGCGCCGCCGCTCGCGCGCCGGGGAGAGCGTGGTCAAGCGCGCGACGGCGCGCGCGTTCTACCGCACGATCGACCGCATGGGCGCGATCGACATCCCGGAGAACATCGGCGACTTCCGCCTGCTGTCGCGCCGCGCGGTGGACGCGATGCGCCGACTGCCGGAGCGCTCGCGGTTCATGAAGGGCCTGTTCGCGTGGATCGGCTTCCCGTCGACGGTGATCGACTACGACCGCCCCGGCCGCCACGCGGGCACCACGAAGTGGAACTACTGGCGGCTGTGGAACTTCGCGCTGGAAGGCATCACGTCGTTCTCCGCGCTGCCGCTCAAGCTCGCGAGCTACGTCGGCCTCGCCACCGCGCTCCTTGCGTTCGTCTACGGCCTCTACATCATCGCCAAGACGCTGCTGTTCGGCGACCCGGTGCGCGGCTATCCGACACTCGCGGTCATCGTGCTGTTCTTGGGCGGCATCCAGCTCATGGCGCTCGGCATCATCGGCGAATACCTCGCGCGCATGTTCGTGGAGGTGAAGCAGCGCCCGCTCTACCTCGTGCAGGCACACCTGCCGAGCGCGCCCGCCGCCGCGCGCGCCACGCGGTGAACCTCGAGCTAACCGCGCGCGAGCGCACGCTGCTGTGGTGGGTGCTGGCGCTTGCGCTGGCCGTGCGCGTGGCCACGCTGGGCGCCTATCCGCTGCTCGACCCGTCGGAATCACGTTACGCGGAGATCGCCCGCAAGATGCTCGAAAGCGGCGACTGGCTGACGCCGCAGTTCGCCTACGGCGTGCCGTTCTGGGGCAAGCCGCCGCTCTCGTTCTGGCTGACGGCATTGTCGATGCAGGTCTTTGGCGTCAACGAGTTCGCGGCACGCCTGCCGTCGCTGCTGCTGGTCGTCGCGACCGGGCTCGTCGTGTGGCGCATGGCGGCGCGCCGCGCGGGGCGCGATGCCGCGCTGCTCGCCGCCACCGTGTTTGGCACGATGGGGCTCGTGTTCATCTCCGCGGGCACGGTGCTGACCGACATGGCGCTGCTCCTGGGCACCTCGCTCGCGATGGCGGGCTTCTGGCATGCGGTGGCGGAGGACGCGCGCCTGCGGGGCAACGTCGCGTTCTTCGCGGGGCTTGCGATCGGCCTGCTCGCCAAGGGCCCGGTGGGCGTGGTGCTCACCGTCCTGCCGCTCGCGGCATGGGTCGTCGCGCAGCGCGCGTGGCGGCCGGCGTGGCTGCGCGTGCACTGGCTCGCGGGCAGCGCGGCGCTCGCGCTGGTCGTGGTGCCGTGGTACGCCGCCGCGGAGCGCGCCACGCCCGGCTTCCTCGAATACTTCCTGATCGGCGAGCACTGGCAGCGCTTCACGCAACCGGGCTGGACCGGCGACCGTTACGGCACGGGACACGCGTGGCCGCGCGGCACGATCTGGCTCTTCTGGCTCGCGGCGGCGGTGCCGTGGTCGGTGGTGATGCTCGACTGGCTCGTGCGCTGCGCGAAGGCGCCGCGGGCCGCGCTGCGTGCGCGCACGGCCGATCCCTTCTGGCGCTACCTCGCCGCGTGGACGCTCGCCCCGCTGCTGTTCTTCACGCTCGCGCGCAACGTGCTGCCGTCGTACGTGCTGCCGGGCCTGCCGGCGTTCGCGCTGCTGGTCGCCTTCGGGCCGTTCGCGGGCGCGGCCCCCCGCGCGCTCGACCGCGCGGAGCGGCGCGGCCTCGTCGCCTCGACGCTCCTCGCCGCTGCCTTCGCGATCGCGGTGGTGGCCCTGCACGACCGCGTGGACCGCGACTACGCGCAGCGCGGCCTCGTGCGCGCGTTCGTCGCGCTGCGCGGCGATTCCGACGCGCGCCTCGCCTACTACGGCGACGCGCCGGTGTCGGCCGAGTTCTATTCGGCGGGTCGTGCGCAGCGTGTCGCCGATGCGCCCGCGCTCGGCGCGTACCTCGCCGATCCGCGCCTCGATTTCGTGGCGATGCGCGAGAGTGACGCCGACAAGCTGTCCGGCGACCAGCGCGTGCGGCTCGCCGCCGTGGGGCGCTTCGGCGAGTTCGATCTCTACCGCGAAGTGCCGGGACCGCGGTAGCGCAGCCACCACAGCGCCAGCCCCACCGCGGGCGTGAGGAAGTCGGTGTAGAGCACGCTCCCCGCGCTGCCCGGGGCGAGGTTGCCGGTGGCGGCGATGTCGCGCAGGTGGCCGATGCCGGCGCCGACGAGGAAGCACGCGGGGCCGACGATCGCCGCGAGGCGCACCGGCGCTTCGCCGCGCGACGCCATGAAGCCGACCACCGCGAAGCCCAGGCTCGCGAGCCCCACCTCCGTCTGGAACGGGCTGTCCGCCCAGCCGATGAAGCGCGCCGTCGAGGCGCCGAAGAACACGTGCATCACGAAGTTGTAGAGCATCGCGACGCCGACGGCGAAGAAGAGGTACCAGCGCAGCAGCGGCTCGGCGATCGTCCCGCGCGTGCGCGGCGCCGGCAGGCGGGCGATCGCGACGAGCGCCGCCGCGAGGCCGAGCACGAGCGAGGTGACCGTGAAGTTGGACAGGACCGCGCGGATGACGCCTTCCATGGCTCTCGACCGTCGACGCGACGCGCGCGACGTTACCGCGCGTCGCGGCGCATGCGCAACTGCGATGACGTGCGGCGCGTCAGGCCGTCGCGGCGAGGCCGCGCGCGACCGCGGGACGGCTCCCGACGGCGGCCATCCAGCGCACGAGGTGCGGCAGGTCGCCGGCCGCGTCGACCAGCGCGCGCCGCACGTTGGCGACGGGGAAGAGCGCGACGTCGGCGATCGAGTACTCGTCGGCGAGGTACTCGCGCTCGGCGAGCCGCGCATCCGCGTGGCGCAGGAACTTGACGACGCGGTCCTCGAACCAGCGCACGTTCGCTTCCGACTTGTCGGGCAGGTACGCGTTCAGGATGAAGATCGCGCCGGACACCGCCGACGTGTCGCTCAGCGCCTGCGCGAGCCACTGGTATGCCTGCGCACGGCGCACCGCATCGGACGGCAGCAGGCGCCCCGTCTTCTCCGCGAGGTAGAGCAGGATCGCGCCCGACTGCGAGAGCGCGAGCGGCACGCCACCCGGGCCTTCGTGATCGACGATCGCCGGGATGGCCGCCGCGGGATTGATGCGCAGGAACTCGGGTCGGCGCTGCTCGCCGGCCATCAGGTTGAGGTTGTGCAGCGTGTAAGGCAGCCCGCACTCCTCCAGCATGATGGCCACGCGGTGGCCGTTGGACGTGTTGGCGGTGTAGAAGTCGATCATCGTGGCACCCGGAAGCGAAAGGGGACTGTATCAGTCGAGCGCGCGAAAACCTGCGCCGGGACGCCGGATGGCGCGCGACCGAACGGTCCGCGAAGCGGACTATGAGTTGCGCGCCCTCGTGCCTTTGCTACAGGGAAGGCGCGCGGCCGCCCGAAGCCTTCCCTGCTGACTTCCCGCAATGAAATCGTGGGCCCGCGCGTAGCGCGCCCCCGATTTCATTGCGCTCGCTTCGGCCAGTCGTCCTCGTCCGGCAGGATGCGGATGACGCGCGTGTGCTTGCCGCCGGCATACTGCTCCATCTGCACCTCGACCGGGAAGCGCTCGCGCAGCGCCGCGCGCGCCTCGTCCTCGGTGTCGTAGACGAGCAGCTTGCCGTTCTCGTACACGTCGTGCCAGATGCCGGTCTTGTCCTCGTACTCGAGCTTGAAGCGAACCTTGCCCATGACGTCCTCCTTGGCCGCCATGCTACCCCGGGCCGGGCGCCGGGGCTCTCAACGACGCGCTTGCAGCGCGGCGATCCGGTCGGCGATCGGGGGGTGCGTGGCAAACAGCGCCATGATGCCGGAGCGCTCGGTGATGCCGAACGCCTGCAGCGTCTTCGGCAGCTCGCCCGCCTCCACGCCGCCCAGGCGCTTCAGCGCGTTGACCATCGGCGACGACGAGCCCAAGTACTGCGCGCTGCCGGCATCGGCGCGGAACTCGCGCCGGCGCGAGAACCACGCGACGATCATCGAGGCCAGGAAGCCCAGCACGACCTGCAGCACCATCACCGTGATGAAGTAGCCGGGCCCGTTGCCGCGCTCGGTGCGGAACACCGTGCGGTCGACGATGGAGCCGATGAGGCGCGACAGGAAGATCACGAACGTGTTCACCACGCCCTGGATCAGCGTGAGCGTCACCATGTCGCCGTTGGCGACGTGCGCGATCTCGTGGCCGAGCACCGCCTCGACCTCCTCCTTGTTCATGTTCTGCAGGAGGCCGGTCGAGACCGCGACCAGCGACGAGTTGCGGAACGCGCCCGTCGCGAACGCGTTGGGCTCGCCCTCGTAGATCGCGACCTCGGGCATGCCGATGCCCGCCTTCTGCGCGAGGCGCTGCACGGTGCCGACGAGCCACGCCTCGACGTCGTTGGTGGGCTGGTTGATGACCGTCGCGCCGGTCGACCACTTGGCCATCGACTTCGACATCAGCAGCGAGATGATCGAGCCCGTGAAGCCCACGACGGCGGAGAACGCGAGCAGCTCGCCGTAGCCCGCGTTCACGCCGCCCGCGCGGTCGAGCCCGAGCAGCTTCAGCACGATCGACAAGACGAACAGGACCGCCAGGTTGGTGGCGATGAACAGGACGATGCGTTTCATGGTGGCGTGGAATCCCCGGTGGGTGCAGGCGGCGCCATGGTAGCGCGTGCGGCGCGCCCGCGATTACGACGGGTAAATGCGGGCGCTGCCGGCGCGCCGCAAGGCCGGGCGGGCCGTACGGCGGCCCGCGACGCGTCACCCGGTCACTTCGACCAGGAGTCCTTGAGGGTCACGGCGCGATTGAACACCGGCCGCGCCGGCGCGTGGTCCGCGAGGTCGGCGACGAAGTAGCCGTGCCGCTCGAACTGGAAGCGCTCCTCGCGCGCCGCCGCCGCCGCGGCGGGCTCGACGAACGCGGCGAGCACGCGCTTGGAATCGGGGTTGAGGTCGTCCAGGTAATTGCGCTCGACCTCGTCGGCGCCGTCGTCCTCGTCGCCGGCCACGGCGATGTGATGCGTCGGCGCCGGATCGTCCGCGGCCGCCTCGCCCGCGCGGTTGCCCCACGGGTTGCGCGCGCCGGGGAACGGCACGCGGAACAGGCGATCGTAGACGCGCACTTCCGCCGGCACCGCGTGCGCGGTCGACAGCCAGTGGATGTTGCCCTTCACCTTGCGCGCGTCCGCACCCGGCGTGCCGCTGCGCGTCTGCGGGTCGTACGTGCAGTGCACGACGGTGACATTGCCGTCGGCGTCCTTCTCGGCGCCGGTGCACTTCACGATGTAGCCGTAGCGCAGCCGCACCTCGGCGCCGGGCGCCAGGCGGAAGTAGCCCTTCGCCGGCGTCTCGGTGTAGTCGTCGCGCTCGATCCACAGCTCGCGCGTGAGCGGCACCGCGCGCCGGCCGAGCTCGGGCCGCTGCGGATGGTTGGGGGCGAAGCAATCCTCCGCCTGCCCTTCGGGATAGTTGTCGATGACGAGCTTCACCGGATCGAGCACCGCGATGCGCCGCGGCGCGCGCGCGTTCAGGTCGTCGCGCATGCAGTCTTCGAGGACGCTCATGTCGATCCACGAGTCGGCCTTCGACACGCCGATGCGCTCCGCGAAGAGCCCGAAGCCCTCCGGCGTGAAGCCGCGCCGGCGGGCACCCACCAGCGTGGGCATGCGCGGATCGTCCCACCCGTCGACGTAGCCCTTGGTGACGAGCTCGATCAGCCGGCGCTTCGACAGCACCACGTACGTGAGGTTGAGGCGCGCGAACTCGTACTGCTGCGGCAGCGGGCGCGCGAGCATGCCGCCCTCGGCGAGCTTCTCGATCACCCAGTCGTACAGCGGGCGGTGATCCTGGAACTCGAGCGTGCAGATCGAGTGCGTGATCCGCTCCAGCGCATCCGAGATGCAGTGCGTGTAGTCGTAGAGCGGGTAGATGCACCACGTGTCGCCCGTGCGGTGGTGCGCCGCGTGCCGGATGCGGTAGATCGCCGGGTCGCGCAGGTTCACGTTGGGGCTGCCCATGTCGATCTTGAGGCGCAGTACGTGCGCGCCGTCGGGGAACTCGCCGGCCTTCATCCGCCGGAAGAGATCGAGGTTCTCCGCGATCGAGCGCCCGCGGTACGGGCTGTCGATGCCGGGCTCGGTGAGCGTGCCGCGGGTGGCGCGCATCTCCTCGGCCGTCTGGCTGTCGACGTACGCGAGGCCGTGCTCGATGAACCACTCGGCGAAGCGGTAGAGGTCGCCGTAGTAGTCGGACGCGTGGTAGCGGTGCGGCCCCCAGTCGAAGCCCAGCCAGCGCACGGACTCCGCGATGGCATCCTCGTACTCGACCTCCTCCTTCAGCGGATTCGTGTCGTCGTAGCGGAGGTGGCAGCGGCCGTGGTTCTCGGCGGCGAGCCCGAAGTTCAGGATGATCGACTTGGCGTGGCCGTAGTGCAGGTAGCCGTTGGGCTCGGGGGGAAAGCGGGTGACGACCTGCCCGCCGTACTTGGCCGTGCGGTTGTCCTCGGCGATGACGGTGCGCAGGAAGTTCGCGGCCGGAGGCGGCGCCGACGGTTTGGAGGACGGTCCGCCGGCCGCGCGCGCCTCGCCCGTCGCCGGCGGGCCGGCGCGTTCGCGAAGGGCGGCTTGTGGCGGTGCAGCATTCATCGTCGGCTTGTTCATGAACAATCGGGGCGCGTCGGACATTCTAACCAAGGTAGTCCGGCGCGTCATGCCCGCCCTGCATGGGAAGCGGCCCGCAATCCCCGGAAAACCGCGCCAGTCAACGGTTTCCGGCGGGTCCCCTTCCCGCGCCGGAGGGCCTTTTCCACAAATCCTGTGGATAGAAGTGTGTATATCTTGTAAATTCGAACGCTAAGTGTTGCCGGGGATGGGGAAATCGTTGCGATGCCCAACTTTTAGCCGGTAATTCTTACCTACGATTCAGGGGGTTAGAAACGGCTCCCCAAGGCTTCATGACCGTTTCGTGACGGTTCGACGACACCGGCCCCGATGTACAGTTCGCGGCGTGCCGGACAGCGCCGTCCAGGACAAACGCAATGCTGCGGTTGCACTGTCCAACCGCGGTGCCCCGACGCCTTCGACCTCCCATGTCCCTTAACGATTGGCCCCGCCGCCCCGATGACGTTCCTGCGCCCGGCCCGGGCAGCCCGGTGGTGGTGCCGGTGTCCCTGCTCGTCGGCAGCGCGCGCCTGCTGATCGAGCGGCACCTCGGCCTCACGTGGGTGAGCGGCGAGATCTCGAACTTCACCCGCGCCGCGTCGGGCCACTGCTACTTCAACCTCAAGGACGCGCAGGCGCAGGTGCGCTGTGTGCTGTTCCGGATGCGGGCGCAGGCGGTCCCGTTCGCGTTGCGCGACGGCCTCGCGGTCGAGGTCCGCGCCACGCCGTCGATCTACGAGGCGCGCGGCGAGTTCCAGCTCAACGTCGACAACGTGCGGCTCGCGGGCATCGGCGCGCTGTACGAGCGCTTCGCGCGCCTGAAGGCGAAGCTCGAGGCCGCGGGCTGGTTCGACGAGGCGCGCAAGCGCCCGCTGCCGGCCTTCCCGCGCGCGGTGGGGCTCGTCACCTCGCCGCAGGCCGCGGCGCTGCGCGATCTCCTGACCACCCTGCGCCGCCGCTGGCCCGCGGTGCGCGTGGTGCTCTATCCCACCGCCGTGCAGGGTGCCGGCGCGGCGGCCGAGATCGCGGCGGCCATCCGCCTCGCCAACGAGCGCGACGAGGTCGACACGCTGATCGTCGCCCGCGGCGGCGGCTCGATCGAGGACCTGTGGTCGTTCAACGAGGAGGTCGTCGCGCAGGCGGTGTTCGAGTCGGCGCTGCCGGTGATCTCCGGCGTCGGCCACGAGACCGACTTCACGATCTGCGATTTCGTCGCCGACCTGCGCGCGCCGACGCCGACGGCCGCCGCGGCGCACGCGGTGCCCGACCGCGTCGCCGTGGCGCAGCGCGTCGGCGCCCTGGCGCGCGGCCTCGCGCGTGCGGGCACCCACGCGCTCGAATTGCGCGCGCAGCGCCTCGACCACGCGTCGCGCCGCCTCACGCATCCCGCGGCGCGGCTCGCGCAGCAGTCCGAGCGCACGCGCGACCTCGCGTGCCGCCTCGTGCGCCTGATGCGCGCCGACATCGCCGCGCGACGCGCGGAAATCGGCGGCGCCCGCACCCGCTTCTGCCGTGAATTGCGCGCGCCGCTGCCCGCTGCCGCGCGCCTGGCGACCGCGACCGAGCGCTGGCGTCGCGCGGGTCCCGAGCGGCTCGCCGTCGCGCAGCGGATGACCGAACGCCTCGCGCAAAGCCTCGCGCACCTGAATCCGCAGGCGGTGCTCGACCGCGGCTTCGCGATCGTGGCCACCACGGAGGGACACATCGTGCGCGACGGCGCGACGCTGCAGGCCGGCGATGCGTTGCACGTCAGGCTCGCGCGCGGCGGCGCGGACGTGAAGGTCGAGCGCCCGACGGGCGACGAGTAAGCGGCGCTACGCTTCCCCGGGATCGGGAGCGTCCACGGGCGGGCGCAAATAGGCGGCACCCGCCGCCGGCGCCTCGGCCGCGATGCGCGGCGTGGTCACCTGCACGTCGGCGTTCTGCGCGCGATGGCGCAGCGCGTGATCCATCAGCACCACCGCCATCATCGCTTCCGCGATCGGCGTCGCACGGATGCCCACGCACGGGTCGTGGCGGCCGTGCGTGTTCACGATCACCGCGTTGCCGTCCTTGTCGATCGAGCGGCGGTCGAGGCGGATCGACGAGGTGGGCTTCACCGCGATGGCCACGCGCACGTCCTGCCCGGTCGAGATGCCGCCCAGGATGCCGCCCGCGTGATTCGAGAGGAAGCCGTCCGGCGTCATCTCGTCGGAGTGCTCGGTGCCGCGCTGCGCGACCGCCGCGAAGCCGGCGCCGATCTCCACGCCCTTCACCGCGTTGATGCTCATCATCGCGCTCGCGAGGTCGGCGTCGAGCTTGCCGTAGACGGGCTCGCCCCATCCGACCGGCACGCCGCTCGCGACGACCTCGATGCGCGCGCCGACCGAATCGCCGTCCTTGCGCAGGCGATCCATGTACGCTTCCAGCGCGTCCACCATCGACGCGTTGGCGACGAAGAACGGATTCGCGTCGACGTGCGCCCAGCCTTCGAACGGCACCGCGTTGGGGCCGAGGTGCGTCATGTGCCCGCGGATCGTCACGCCATGACGCTCGGCGAGCCACTTGCGCGCGATCGCGCCGGCCGCCACGCGCACCGCCGTCTCGCGTGCGGATTGCCGGCCGCCGCCGCGGTAATCGCGGATGCCGTACTTCTGCCAGTACGTGTAGTCGGCGTGGCCGGGACGGAACGCCTGCGCGATGTTCGCGTAGTCCTTGCTGCGCTGGTCCTGGTTGCGGATCAGGAGCGCGATCGGCGTGCCCGTGGTGCGGCCCTCGAACACGCCCGACAGGATCTCGACGGTGTCGGGCTCGCGCCGCTGCGTGACGTGCCGCGAGGTGCCGGGGCGACGGCGGTCGAGGTCGCGCTGGATATCGCTCTCCGTGAGCGCCATGCCGGGAGGACATCCGTCGACGACGCAGCCGATCGCGGGACCGTGCGATTCGCCGAACGAGGTGAACGCGAAGAGCGTGCCGAAGGTGTTGCCGGACATGAGGCGCGGGGCGCGGCGCATCGCCAATGAATGCGATCGAGTGTAGCACGCGACTCCCGCGCGGCCCGCGGCGTGCCGCGCGCGTGCGAGAATCGGCGCATGGACGACAGGCCGTTCCCGATCCCCGCTGACCTCGCGCGCGCCGTGCGCAGCGCGCGCTTCGTCACCGTGCTCACCGGCGCCGGCGTGTCGGCCGAATCGGGCGTGCCGACGTTCCGCGATGCGCTGACGGGCCTCTGGGCGCGCTACGATCCGCGCGCGCTCGCCACGCCGGCGGCCTTCGCGCGCGATCCGAAGCTCGTGTGGGACTGGTACGCGATGCGCCGCGCGATGCTGCGCGACGTCGCACCCAACGCCGGCCACCATGCGCTCGCCGCGCTCGAGCGGCACGTGCCGGCGCTGCTGCTCGCGACGCAGAACGTCGACGGCCTGCACCGGCGCGCCGGCAGCCGCAACGTCGTGGAGCTGCACGGCAACATCACGCGCGTGAAGTGCGCGGCGTGCGGCACGCCGGCCGCGACGTGGGACGAGGACGCCTCGCCGCCGCGCTGCGCGCATTGCGGCGGCCTGCTGCGGCCCGACGTCGTGTGGTTCGAGGAGATGCTGCCGGCGGAGGCACTCGCCGCCGCGGAGGACGCCGCCGAGCACTGCGACGTGCTGCTCGTCGCGGGCACGTCGGCGGAGGTTTATCCGGCGGCCGCGTTGCCCGAGCGCGCGCGGCGCCACGGCGCACGCGTCGTCGAGATCAATCCCGCGGCCACCGCGTTGTCGGCGTATGCGCACGACGTGCTGCGCGGGCCGTCGGGCGTCGTGCTGCCGGCGCTCGTGGCCGCCGCGTCTCCGCCGCCCGTAGCGGCGACGTGACGGCTACAGCGGCTTGCGCTCGCGATCGCGCAGGCCGGTGAGGAGCGCGTCGCCGCCGGGCGCGACGCGGAACTCGCCGTAGCGTGCGCCGGCGTAGCGCGCGCCTTCCCCTTCCGCGAAGAAGAACGCGTTCGTCGCGAGCTTCACGGTGTTGTCGCGGATGCGATAGCGCAACCGCGTTTCGTCCGGCGCGAGCGGCGAATCGTCGTCGAGGCGGCGGAACGTCGCGACGTCGTCCGGGTCCACCGCGACCACCATGCGTCCATCGGAGGGCGCGGACCCGTCGTGCCCGAGCGCATCTGCAATGCGGAAGCGCAGCGCCATGTAGTCGCCCTGCATGAGCGAGCGCGGATCGACGGGCGCGAGCTCCAGCAGCACCACGCGGCCCTCGGTGACGAGCCGCTCGCGCGCTGCGATGGTCCAGTCGACGAGCGCGAGCGCCACGAGCCCGGCCAGCAACACGAGCGCCTTACGCATCGTCGTCCTCCCCCTGCGCGAGGAAGCGCGCCGCGGCGGAGGCGAGCAGCAGCACCGCGCCCGTGGCCGCGAGCGCAGCCGACTTCGCGAGCAGCGTCCATTGCAGCGAGTAGTACGCCTGCGCCAGCGCACCGAGCACGGCCAGCACCGCCAGCCCCGCGAGCACGCGGCGTCCCGACGCGAACGCGACCAGCAGGAGCGCGAGGCTCACGACGAGCATCGGGATCCGCCACGCGCAGGCCGCCACCGCCAGCGCGACGATTGCGGTGAGCGCGCCTGCCCGCGAGCGCATCGCGATGCCGGAGCGCGCCGCCACTGCGCCCACGACCGCCAGCCACAGGAGGCCGACGAGCCCGTTGCCGCTGCGGGTCAGGAGCACCGAAGGCGCGATCCGGTCGCCGTACCAGAAGATCGAATCGACGAAGGTGAACGGCACGAGCATGAGCACGGAAAGGCCGAGCGCCGCCCACAGGGGAGACCACAGGGCCTCGCGCACCGGCCAGCGCGTTTCGGCGAGATGGAGCGCGAGCACGCCCGCCAGCAGCGCCGGCGCGACGAGCCACGGCGCGCCGGCCGTGAGCGCCGCGACGCGCAGCGCGACGAGGCACGCGAGCGCGGCCAGCGCGCGATGCACGGTCTCGCGCGACGCGGCCACCAGCGCGGCCTCGAACAGCGCGACAGCGAGCCACGCGAGCGGGTCGCGCAGGTGATGATCGGTCAGGCCGAACACCACCAGCGCCTGCCCGGCGAGGCTCATGGCGACCGCGAGCTGGCGCAGGAACAGCCCGCTTGCGCGCATCTGCAACAGCACGACCGCAGGCACGCAGATCGCCACGCCGATCGGCAGCGGCGCGTCCAGCGTGTGCACGAGCGCGTACGTCAACGAACCGATGAACACGAGCAGGAACAGCGCGGCGATCCATGCCGCGGTGCCGACCATCGCGGTGACGTACCACGGTGCGCGCTCGCCGTCGCCGGTGGGCAGCGTCCCCGCGACGAAGCCCTGCGTCGCGAGGCGATCCCACAGTGCCGCGGCGGCGCTCACGATCGCTCCTCCGCGCCCACCGCGCGCAACCAGTAGCTGCCGGCCGCCGCGCAGCCGAGGATGAGAAGCCCGGTGCCGAGGAAGCCGAAGCCCATGCCGCCGCCGACGAGGCGCGGGCCGATCAGCACCGCGATCACGACGACGAGCGACAGCACCATGCCGCTCAGCATGTACAGGTCGCGCGTGCGCACCCGGTACGCCCAGTACAGCGCGCCGATCCACAGCACGTACGGCAGCCACCCCCACGTTGCCTGGACGCGGCCGAAACCCAGCAGGTCGGTGGCCAGCACGGTGGTGACGAGAATGCCGGCGACGGTCGCGATCACGCGCGGCGCCCAGCGCTGCGCGCCCCACGCGGGCCAGCGCGCGCCCGCCGCTTCCCATGCGACGAGCGCCGCGACGTCGAGCGCGAACACGGCCCACCATCCCGCGCGCGGCGCGAACAGGAACTCCGCGACACCCAGGCCGCGCGCGACGCTGGTGCGGAAGTACAGGAGCACCGCCACGTTCAGGAGCGCGAGCCACAGCAGCCACAGCGCGGGCTGCCGCCCGAGCACCACCCACACCGCGATCGCCGCCGCCCACGCGGCGAAGAGCTCCCACGAATCCGCACCGGTCTGGTAGACCTGGCCCACCAGCGCCAGCAGCACGCCCATCAGCACCGCGGCCGCGAACAGCGCGACGCGGCCGGCGAGCATGTCGAGCCCGCGCCACACTGCGACCACGAGCGCCGCCACCAGGGCGCTCTCCAGCAGCGCGAACTTCGCGAAGCGCCCCAGCGCCTGCCAGTTGGCCGCGACGAAGCAGACGGCGGCGCTCGCCAGCAGCGCCATGCCGAGCCACGCGAACGCGAGGACGACGAAGTGCCGCCACTGCGCGGGCGACGGCGTCACGTCCGCGGCGCGCAGCGCGTCCGGCAGGCGCTCGGCGGCGAGCGCGCCTGCGTCCACCCAATGCACCAGTGTGGCCCGGGCGTTCACTGGACTACCCTCCGCGCTACGCGCTTCGGGGCGAATTCGCCCGCGGGGCGGCCCTTCGGGCTCACTGCGCTCACTTCGCCGCGCGCGCCGGCGGCAGCGGCGCGACGTAGCCGATGACGAGCAGCAGCGCGCCGACGCCGAGGAACGCCACCACGCGCGGCAGGCCCGACAGCGCGCCGAGATCGATCGCGAACAGCTTCACGACCACCACGACCAGCAGGCCCGCACCGACCATCCACAGCGGCCGGATCGCGCGGCGCGTAGCGAGCAGCATGAGCGGCAGCGCGGTCGCCGTCCACGCGAGCGTCAGCGTCGCCTGCAGCGGCTTCGACGCCAGCAGGGTGGACAGGCGCCACGGCACGTCGAGCCAGTGGTGCACCGTGCGGAACACGAGCGCGTTGATGAACAGGAAGAGCGCTGCGCCGAACCACGCGTAGAGCGTGCGCTCGGCGACGCCGAGCGTGTGCCGCGCCCACACGAACAGGACGGCGAGCGCCGCGGCCAGCGTGAGGTCGAGCGGGTTGACCAACGGCACGTACGGCAGCGGCTCGGTGGCGCCCGGGGAGATCACGTTCACGATCGCGAACCACACGCCGAGCAGCGCAGCCACCGCGGTGCCGGCGCTGGTCGCGTACGCGGTGCGGTAGGCGCCCAGCGGCCAGCGCTCACCCAGGTTCGCGCGCGACACCGCGAGCAGGTACACGATCGCCGGCCACGCCGCCGCGCACGCGACCCACACGGTGCCGGCGGGGAAGTGGCGCCCGACCCACTCGCTCGCTTCCCACGAGGCCCAGGCCACGAGCGAGATCGCCGAAAGCGCATGCACGAAGCGCAGCAGGCGCGGCAGACGATCCTGTGCGGTGGGTGCGCCGTCGCGCATGGCGTCGGCCGCGTACAGCACGGCCCAGTGCGTGAGCCACGCCAGCGGCCACAGGAGGCCGCCGTACGCGCCGAGCGTGGTGCGCATCTCCTGCCAGTCCGCGAAGGCGACGACGCCCATCAGCGGCAGCAGCACCGCGCCGAACCACGCGAGCCGCGGCCAGTGCAGGACGCGCTGCACGACGAGCGCGACGACGACGCTGCCGGTCGCGAACGCGAGGACCGCGTTCCCCTCGGCACGCGCGGACACGAGGCGCGTCACCTCCGCGCCGCCACCGCCGAGCCACCACGCGCCACCCCACAGCACGAGCCACGGCCCCAGCGCACGCTCGAACGCGGTGACCGCATCCACCTGTCGATCCGCGACGAACGCGGTCGCGAGCGCGGCGATCGCGATGAACGCGCAACCCAGGAACGCGGCGTTGAGAAATGGCGTGCCGCCCGTCGTCACGTCGTTGCCGAGGAATGCGAGTGCCGCCGCGACCTGCAGGAACAGCGCGAAGCCGCGCGCGAGCGGCTGCCGCTGCCGGCACGCGATCCAGTACACGCCCGCGGCCTCGAGCGCCCACCACGCGGTGGTCCACTGCGGATCGACGGCGAACGGGATGGCGACGGTGGCGAAGATCACCGCCAGCGCGAAGAAGGCGCGCGCGAGCAGCGCGAGGCCGGGCTCCGCACGCCGGAACAGCGCGGCGGCCAAGCCCCCGTACAGCAGCGCCAGCGCGAGCGCGCTCCACGCGACGCCGTAGCGCGTGTCGTACACGAGGCTCGCCTGCAGCGCGAACGCGACGAGCGGCACGCCGAACACCAGCACCGCGTCGACGGGCGCCTTGGCCTCCAGCGCGCCGCGATGCGCGTACAGCACCGCGATGGCCACGTAGAACAGGAAGAAGACGACGAGGAACGGCTCGATCGTCGCGAAGTGCTCGGGCCGGTAGTAGCGCTCGCCCCAGAAGATCGCGAGCACGAACGTGAACACGAAGCCCAGCACGTTGAGCGCGCGCCACGCGCGCCGCCACGCGAGCACGAAGATCGCGGCGTTCAGCACCGCGAAGTATCCGAACAGCAGCGCGGGCTGCCCCGGCGACGTCGCCACGAGGAACGGCGCGAGGAAGCCGCCGGCGATCGCGAGCGCGGCGAGCGCCTGCGAATCGGCGCGCAGCGCGAGCCAGATCGTCGCCGCCGCGATGGCGACCAGCAGCGCGAACGCCGGTCCGGGCGGCAGCACGTCGTAGAGGCGCAGCGCCGCGAACGTCGTGAGGTACAGGATGCCCACGCCCGCCCCCTGCAGCGACAGGCCGTAGCCCGGGCGCGAGGACGCGAGGCGCATGCCGAGCGCCGCGAGCGCGAGCCCCGCCGCCGCGACGCCGAGGAGCCTCACCTCGATCGGGATCGTCACGACCTCGGCGAGGTACTTGAGCAGGAACCCGACGCCGAGGAAGAGCGCGACGACGCCGATGCGCGTCAGCGCGTTGCCGCCGGTGAACCACGCCCACACCGGATTCGGTGCCGGCGGCGCGGCGGGCGCGGCCATCGGGCGCGCGGGTGCCGGCGCATTCGTCGCGGGTCCGAGCGTGCCGTCGGCGGCGCGCACGAAGCCGGCCGGTGCCTCATCGGGGGTCGATGGCGACGCGGCGTCGACGGCAGGCGGCACCGGCACCGCGATGCGCGTCGCCGCCGGCGATGCCGGCATCGCGATTTCATGCGGCCCCGTGGGCGCTGCCGTTGGCGGCTCGACGCCTGCACTCACCGGCGGCGTCATCGTGCCCAACCGTGCTTCCAGCGCGGCGAGCCGTGCATCGATGGCGTCGAGCCGGCGGGCGAGCGCATCGCCGGTGGCTGGCGGCGTGCGCACCGGCACGCCCGCCATCGGCGCCGTAGCCCCTGCGGCGCGCGCCTGCGCCTGCGCTCGCGACTTCCACGCGAGGGCCGCGATGAATCCCACGAACGCGCCCGCCAGTCCGCCGGCCCACTGCCCCACCAGCGCGCCCACGATGAAACCGATGACGATGCCGAGCCAGACCATCGAGCGTCCTTTCGCGACGAGCGATTCAGCGGGCGTCGCCGCGCAGGGCGAGCACCTGCGCGTGCAACGCGGAAGGCGTGGCCGCCGCCGGCGGCACCGGCGCGCCCACGGCGAGCGCGATGCGGGAGAACATGCCGCGCCAGCGGCGCATCGCCTTGCCTTCGTGCGAGCGGCTGAAGAAGCTGCCCCACAGGCCGCGCAGCGCCATCGGCACGACGGGCACCGGCGTCTCCGTCACCATCCGCTCGATGCCCGGCCGGAAATCGCCCATCTCGCCCGTGGACGTCAGGCGGCCCTCGGGAAAGATGCCCACCACCTCGCCGTTGCGCAGCGCCGCGGCGGCCGCGGCGAACGCGGCCTCCTTCAGCGCGGCATCCTCGCGGCCGGACGCCACCGGGATCGCCTGCATCGTGCGGAACACCCAGTTGAGGAGCGGGATGCGGAAAATCTGGTGATCCATGATGAAGCGGATCGGGCGCCGCACCGACGCGGCGATCACGAGCGCATCGACGTAGCTCACGTGATTGCAGACGACGATGCACGGCCCGGTCTCCGGCACGTGGTCGAGGCCGTGCTTCTCGACGCGGTACATCGTGTGGATGAGCAGCCACGCGATGAAGCGCAGCAGGAACTCGGGCACCAGCTTGTAGATGAAGAAGGCGACCGCCGCGTTGAGCACGCCGGTGGTGAGGAACAGCATCGGGATGGTCAGGCCCTCGCCCAGCAGCACGATCGCGAGGCCGGCGGAGGCCACCATGAACAGCGCGTTCAGGATGTTGTTGGCGGCGATGATGCGGGAGCGGTAGGCGGGATCGGAGCGCTCCTGGATGAGGGCATATAGCGGCACGATGTAGAAGCCGCCGAAGAGGCCGATGAGCAGCAGGTCGGCCACCACGCGCCAGTGCGCGGGTTCGCCCAGGAACGCGGCGATGCCCACCAGCTCGTGCGCGTGCATGTCGCGCGTCGCGAAGAAGAGATCGACGGCGAACAGCGTGAGGCCGAGCGAGCCGAACGGCACGAGGCCGATCTCCACCTTGCGCCCGGACAGCCGCTCGCACAGCAGCGAGCCCGCGCCGATGCCGATCGAGAACAGGGCGAGCAGGAACGTGACCACGTGCTCGTTGCCGCCGAGCGTGTCCTTCGCGAAGTTCGGGAACTGCGTGAGGAACGTCGCGCCGTAAAACCAGAACCACGAGATGCCGAGCATCGACAGCCACAGCACGCGCGTGCCGTAGGCGAAGCGCAGGTTGCGCCACGTCTCGGTGAACGGGTTCCAGTTGATGACGAGCGCGGGCGCGACGGCGGGCGTCACGGGGATCGCGCGGCTCACGAGCCAACCGGCGACGGCCACCGCGATCGCGGCCGCGCCCGCGAGCACGGGACCGACGCCGGGGATCGCGACCAGCACGCCGCCGGCGATCGTGCCGAGCAGGATCGCGACGAACGTGCCCATCTCCACGAGGCCGTTGCCGCCGACCAGCTCCTCGGTGGCGAGATGCTGCGGCAGGATGGCGTACTTCACCGGCCCGAACAGCGACGAGTGCACGCCCATGAGCGCGAGCGCGACGAACAGCAGCGCGAGGCTCGACAGCGCGAAGCCCGCGAGCCCGACGGCCATGATGGCGATCTCGAAGAGCTTGATGTAGCGGATGACGCGCGACTTCTCGTACTTGTCGGCGAGCTGCCCCGCGGTGGCCGACAGCAGCACGAAGGGGAGGATGAAGAGGCCCGCCGCGAGGTTGACAAGTGTGTTCGCGTCGAGCGCCGAGCGCGCGGCCGCATGGTACGCGACGAAGATGACGAGCGCGTTCTTGTAGACGTTGTCGTTGGCCGCGCCCAGGAACTGGGTCCAGAAGAACGGCGCGAAGCGGCGCTCGCGCAGGAGCTCGTATTGGTTGTGGTCGGCCATGGGGTCACTCGGGTGGCACGGTGGCGCGGCCGCGTCGCGAACGCCCGGCGCGGGACATTGCCGTCATTGTGCGCGAGCGCGCGGCGAAGCGCGGCGGTCGCGTGCGAATTCGACACGGGTCAGGCCGCGCTCGACTGCGCTGCGGCGTGCGCTCGGCGCTCACGTGCGCTCGCCTTCGTCCAAGTAGTCGAGCACGGCGGCCAGGGCCGTGCGCACGATGGCGGGCTCGGTCTCGTACCACACCTCCTTGCCTTCCTTGCGGGCGCGCAGCACGCCGGCCTCGCGCAACACCTTGAGGTGATGCGCGACCGCCGAGCGCGACAGCGGCGAGGCGGCGACGATCTGGCCGACGGTCAGGCGCTCGCCCGGCTCGAACATCAGCACGATGCGCTGGCGGTGCGGGTCGCCCAGCGCGACGAAGATCCGCGCCGTGCGCTGCCAGGGGCGGGGAATGGCGCGGGCATAGCTCTGGCGCATGGCGGGAGCCCTTTCCTCCTATATGACTACGCGATTAGTCATGTAGTCGCATTGGAGCGCGGCCCGGGGCGGCCTGTCAAGCGCAACGCGCGGGCGGCCGACGAACGGCGCCCGCGCGGCCACGCTAGAATCGCGCCGTGGACACGTACCTCGATTTCATGCGCCACGTGCGCGACCACGGTCACCGCAAGGACGACCGCACCGGCACCGGCACGCTGTCGGTCTTCGGCTACCAGATGCGCTTCGACCTCGCGCGCGGCTTCCCGCTGCTCACGACCAAGAAGGTGCACACGAAGTCGATCATCCACGAGCTCCTGTGGTTCCTGCGCGGGGAGACCAACGTCGCCTACCTCCAGGCGAACGGCGTCACGATCTGGGACGAGTGGGCGGACGCCAACGGCGACCTCGGGCCGATCTACGGCTACCAGTGGCGGTCGTGGCCCGCGCCGGACGGCAGGCACATCGACCAGCTCGCGGACGTCGTGGCGGAGATCCGGCGCAATCCCGATTCCCGCCGGCTCATCGTGTCGGCGTGGAACGTCGGCGACATCCCGCGCATGAAGCTGCCGCCGTGCCACGCGTTCTTCCAGTTCTACGTGGCGGGCGGCAGGCTGTCCTGCCAGCTCTACCAGCGCAGCGCGGACATCTTCCTCGGCGTGCCCTTCAACATCGCGTCGTACGCGCTGCTCACGCACATGGTCGCGCAGCAGTGCGACCTCGAGGCGGGCGAGTTCATCTGGACGGGCGGCGACTGCCACCTGTACCTCAATCACCTCGACCAGGTGGCGACGCAGCTCGCGCGCACGCCGTATCCGCTGCCGCGGCTCGTGTTCCGGCGGCGGCCGCCGACGCTCTTCGACTACGCGTTCGACGACATCGAGATCGTCGGCTACGAGAGCCACCCGGCGCTCAAGGCGCCGGTGGCGGTGTAGCGTCCGCGATCCGCGCGCCCGGCGCGTCGGTTACCCGACGTGCACCTGCAGGAAGGCCAGGGTGCGCTCGCGCGCGACCCTGGCGGCGGCCGCGTCGTACGAGCCGCGCTGGTCGCAGTTGAAGCCGTGATCGGCGTCGTAGAAGTGGACTTCCAGCGACGGATTCGCGGCGGCCAGCTTGCGGATGCCGGCGACGGGAATGTGCTGGTCCTTCTCGCCGAAGTGGCCGAGCACCGGCACCTTCGGCTTCTCGTCCAACGCATCCTGCATGCCGCCGCCGTAATAGGCGATGGCGCAGGAGAATCCCGGCAGCCGCGACGCCGAGACATAGGCGAGGTAGCCGCCCCAGCAATACCCGATGATGCCGACGCGGCCGGCCGTCGCCGCCACTGCCCGTGCGGCCGCGATGTCGGCGAGCACCTGGTCGAGCTTGCAGCGCGCGCGCAGGTCCCGGCCGCGCACCATGTCGTCGGGCGTGTAGCCCAGCTCGACGTCGCGCTCGACGCGATCGAAGATCGCCGGCGCCACCGCGAGATAGCCGTCGGCCGCGTAGCGGTCGCACACGTCGCGGATGTGCGAGTTCACGCCGAAGATCTCCTGCACGACCACGAGGCCCCCGCGCGGCTTGCCCGCCGGGTCCGCCTGGTAGCCCTTGATCGTCACGCCGTCCGCCGCCGTCAGCTCGATCCACTTGCCCATTGCTGCACCTCCATCGAAACCGTGGATTGTAGTGAACCGCGAAGGCGGGGATGCGTTGCCGGGGCTTGGGGTCAGACCCTCCGCCCAAGAGCTTGCGGAGGATCTGACCCCGCGACACGTCTGGCCCATGGACGAAAGACAGTCCATCGCACAACGCCCGTCGTTGCGTGGCCTTTAGTCTGAAAATCGTCGGGCTCCGCCCGCGATTTTCGCCACTTCAGCTTCTACGTCAGCCCGTCAGCGTCGTCGATTTTTCCAAGGGTGCGCGGCGTCAGCCTTGCGCACCCTTCTGACTTATCTACACCCATCCTCCCGGCGGACTTTTTTTTGGGTGCGCTCCGCGCACGCAAAAAAAAAGCCCGCCGGGAGGATATGACGGGCAAGGGGGTTCCGATGACCGGAGCTAGATGACCCGCTCCGCGAGGTCCGGGACGTGACGCCGTCCCGGGAGCGTGAAGTCGTGATCGTCAGACGACGCTGCGCGCCGCGCTCACGCGCTCAGCCAGCTCCTGCAGCGCGGCTTGCTGCGCTCCCGCATCCTCGTCGCGTGCATCGTTGGCCGCCGGAGCGGCGTCGGCCAGCCAGAACTTGGAGAACTCGGGTGCGAACGTGTCCATGATCGATCTCGGTTGCGTGCAGCGCTTCCCTCCCGCTCACCCAAAAGCAATCGACGTGCCAAGCAGGTGACGATGGCAATGAGTCGCGTGCCGGCAGCCGCGACTTACGAGGGAGATGCGAGGATGGTGGCGGCCGCAACACTTGCCGCGCGCCGCGGGCGCACGCGCCGGGAATGTCGCAACGCACCGACACTCCTCATGACAGAGTCATTAACGCGCTGATTTCCCGCGAGAATCGCTGTCGCTGCAACCCGACAGCGGGAAGACGAATGCCGACAGCGTGCGCTCAGCCCTTCGCTTCCTTGAACATCGCGGGTTCCAGGCGGTGTCGCTGCAAGAGCTTGTAGAACTCGGTTCGGTTGCGCTTCGCGAGCTGCGCGGCCTGGGTGACGTTGCCGCCGGTGATTTTCAGCAGTCGCACGAGGTAGTCGCGCTCGAACGACTTGCGCGCTTCCTCGAACGGGATGAGCGCCGCCGCATCCTCCTTGAGCGCGTTCTGGACGAGCGTGGCGGGGATCATCGTGGTGGTGGTCAGCGCCATCGCCTGCTCGAGCAGGTTCAGCAACTGGCGCACGTTGCCGGGCCACGGCGCCGCCACCAGCAGCGCCATCGCGTCGGGCGCGAGTGTTGGCATCGGCTTGCGGTAGCGCTCGGAGAGCCGGCGCAGGAAATGTTGCGCCAGCAGCGGGATGTCCTCGCGCCGCTCGGCGAGCGGCGGCAGCTTGAGCGACACCACGTTGAGCCGGTAGTACAGATCCTCGCGAAACTGCCCGGACGCCTTCTGCTGGTCGAGGTCGCGGTGGGTCGCGGAGATGACGCGCACGTCGACCGGGATGGGCTGCGTCGAACCGACCGGGCGCACCTCCCCTTCCTGCAAAACGCGTAGGAGCTTGACCTGCAGCGGCAGCGGCATGTCGCCGATCTCGTCGAGCAGCACCGTGCCGCCGTCGGCCGCCTGGAACAGGCCCTTGTGCGCCTGCACGGCGCCGGTGAATGCGCCGCGCGCGTGCCCGAAGAGCTCGGACTCGAGGAGCTCGGCGGGAATCGCGCCGCAGTTCACCGCGACGAACGGCTGGTCGCGCCGCGGGCTCGCGCGATGGATCGCCCGCGCGAGGAGCTCCTTGCCGGTGCCGGAGTCGCCGTAGATCAGCACGCTCGCGTCCGACTCGGCGACGAGCTTGGCCTGTCGCAGCAGGTCCTCCATCACCGGGCTGCGCGTGATGATGCCCTCGCGCCACTCGCCCTGCGCGGCGTCGTTGCGCCCGGCGTCGTCGCCGGAGAGCTTGAGCGCGTCGGCGACCTTCTGCAGCAGCTCCTGGCTGTCGAACGGCTTGGTGAGGAAGCCGAACACGCCGCGTTGCGTGGCGGCGACCGCGTCGGGAATCGTGCCGTGCGCCGTGAGGATCAGCACCGGCAGGCCGGCGTGCTGGCGATTGATCGCATCGAAGAGCTGCAGGCCGTCGAGGCCCGGCATGCGCAGGTCCGTCACCACCGCCGCGGGACGCCGCACCGCGATCGCGGCCAGCGCCGTCTCGCCGCTTTCGGCGGTCCGGACCTTGTAGCCGGCGGACGTCAGCCGCAGGCTGATGAGCCGTAACAGGTCGGGATCGTCGTCGACCAACAGGATATCGCCTGACATCTTCTTCCTTTTCCGTGGAAACGGTCAGCCGCCGCCCCCGCCGCCGCCACCGCCCGAGCCCCCGCCGCTGCCGCCACCCCCGCCGCCGCCACTGCGGGCGCGATCGCGCAGCAGGCTGCGCTCCATCTGGCGCAGCGCCTCGAGCTTCTGCAGCGCGGCGTCGGCCTTCTGCTGCTCGTCGCGCACCGCCCGCTGGCGGCCGAGGATCTGCGCCTGCAGCACCGCCGCGAGCTGCTTGACGGCCGGCGAGCCCGGATTGCCCTTCGACACGGTCTCGAGCAGTTGCAGCGCCCGCTGGTCGTCCTGCGGATTGCGCGCCATCGTGTACAGCACGGCGAGGCGGACGCGATTGGCATCGGTGCGCTGGCGCCCGAGCGTCGCGGTCATCGTCGCGAGCTCGCGCCGGACGTCGTCGCCGCTCATCGCGCCGTAGCGGGTGAGATCGTTGAGCAGCGCGATGAGCTCCAGGTCCTCGACCACCTGCGGCGCGCTGGCGGCCGGCGGCGACGACAGCGGCGTCGGCATGGCCATTGCCACCGTCGCCGGCGGCGGCGACGCGGCGGCCGGCGAAGGCGCCGCGACGGCGGCGGGCGGCGGGTCGCCCGCCGGCGCCATCGGCGGCTCGACCGGCTCGATCGGCGGGTACTCGACGAGCGGCGACGGCACCTCGACGCGCTCGGGCTCCGCCTCCTCTTCCGGCGTCAGCGGCTCGGCCACCGGCGCGGGGAGCTGCGTCGCGCAGCCGGCGAGCCACGCGCAGAACAGCGCGGCCAGCGCGCGCGTCCAGGCGCGGCTCACTCGTGCCTCCCGGCGATCGCCGGCGCCTCGTCGGCCGCGCGTTCCGCCACCCGCGCGGCCACGCCCGAGGCGAGGGGGAGCCAGACGCGAAAGCGCACGCCGCGGCCACCGTCGGCGCGATCGAGGATCTCGATGCGACCGGCCTGCGCCAGTGCGTACTCGCGCGCGATGGCGAGGCCGAGGCCCGTGCCCTTCACCTTGCCGTCGACCGGCGCCTTGCCCGAGTAGAACGAATCGAACACCTTGTCGCGCTCGTCGGCGCCGATGCCGGGGCCGTGGTCGGCCACCTCGAGCACCGCGAAGCCGTCGCGCTCGAACAGCGCGATCTCGATGGCGCCCGAGCGCGGCGAATACTTGATTGCGTTGGAGATGAGGTTGTCGACGATCGTGCGCACCTTCTCGAGGTCGCCCGCGACCACCGCCGGCGCGAGGTTCGCGTCGAACGTGATCATGCGCGCGACCGCGGCGAGCTTCTGCTCGCGCAGCACGCGGCGCACGACGTCCGCGACGGGCACCGGTCCCACGGTTGCCGGCTCGGCGGCGCGCGCCTGGTGATAGGCGAGTAGGTCCTCGATCAGCTTCTGCAGCGAGAGCGTGTTCTCGCGCACGATGCGCACGATGTCGTGCTGCTCGGGCGAGAGGCGGCCGCCGACGTTGTCGCGCAGGAGCTCGGCGCCCTCGCGCACGGCGGTGAGCGGCGTCTTCAGTTCGTGCGACACGTGGCGCAGGAAGCGCGTCTGCTGCTGCTCGAGCTCGTTCAGGCGCGTGCGCAGCCATTCGAGGCGCTGGCCGAGGTAGCGGATGTCCTGCGGCCCGTTCACTGCGATGGCGTGGGTGAAGTCGGCGGTACCCATCTGGCGGATGGCGGCGTCGAGCTGGCGGATGGGGCGCGCGATCAGCACCGCGAACACGATGGCGACGAGCAGCGCGAGCGCCACCGTCGCGAGCGCGAGGTACAGCCATTTCTCGCGGCCCTGCTGCGCCGTGTCCTGCAGGCGCTCGATCGCGCGCTGCGTGAGCTCGGTGGTGGCGTTGACCATGCCCTGCGTCTGCTCGACCAGCGCCGCGTAGCCGTCGGCGAGCTCCGTAACCGCGGTCCCGCTGCGCTGCTGGCTGCCGAGCACCTGGAAGAGCTTGCCCTCGCGCTCGCGGATGCGCTCGAGTGCCGCGAGCTGCGCGGGCGACAGCGGGAGCTGCGACAGCTGCTGCGTCGTCGCGAGGAACTCCTGGCGCATGCGCGCGTAGTCCTCGATCAGGGCCGCGTCCTCGAGGATGATCTCCTGCCGCGCGAGGCGCTCGAGGGTGGACGCCTGCTCGAACAGCACGCGGCTCGAGCGCCCGGCCTGCGACGCCTGCAGCACTTCCTGCCGGCTCTGCGTCGCGAGCCGGTCGAGCGAGAGCACGAGCTCGACGAGCGCGTACACGAGCGGCAGGCTCACGAGCAGGAAGCCAAGCAGGATGAACTTGAGGAACGAACGCGGGTAGTACACGGAGGGCAGCCCGTTATAATCGGCGGCATTATGGCACCCCCGTTGCCCGGGCGGCGCCCCGGATGCGCGGCGTGCCGGATTCCGCTGCGAATGACAGCCGCCTTCCCCTCATCGTTCCTTTGGTGATTGATCCAAGTCGAAGGCTCGCGCTCGTCGCGGCCGTGGCGCGCAACGGCGTGATCGGCGCAGGCAACGCGCTGCCGTGGCGGCTGCCGGACGACCTTCGGCATTTCCGCGCGCTCACCACCGGCCACGCCGTGATCATGGGACGCAAGACCTGGGATTCGCTGGGCCGCCCATTGCCGCAGCGGCAGAACATCGTGGTCACACGCTCGGCCGCGTGGCATGCCGACGGCGTCGAGGCGGCGGGCTCGCTCGCCGACGCGCTCGCGCGCGTCCGGCTGCCGGCACCCGCGTTCTGCATCGGCGGCGGCGAGTTGTACGCCGCGGCAATCGCCATGGCCGACGTGCTCTACATCACCGCCATCGATCGCGACTTCGCGGGCGACGCGCACTTCCCCGCGATCGATCCCGCGCACTGGCGCGAGACCGCGCGCGAGCCGCGGCACGACGACGCGGCGGATCTCGACTACGCCTTCGTCACCTACGAGCGCGCACGCTGACGCGCCAACCTTCGCCGGAGCCACCGATGTCCGAATCGCACTTCCACGTCCACGGGCCGCACGACCACGAAGTGGAGCACCAGGCGCATGCCGGCGACGCGTTCGCCGGCCGCATCGCGGTGACCACCGCCATTCTTGCGACGCTCGGCGCCCTGATGAGCTACATGGGCGGCGCCACGCAGAACGACGCGCTGCTGTGGAAGAACGAGGCCGCGATCAAGAAGACCGAGGCCTCGGACCAGTGGAACTTCTACCAGGCGAAGAGCAACAAGCAGAACCTCGCCGAGCTCGGCATGACGCTCACGGCCGGCGATGCGCAGGAGCGCTATCGCGCGGAGGCCAAGCGCTACGGCGACGAGAAGAAGGACATCCAGAAGAAGGCCGAGGCGCTCGAGAAGGAAGCGCAGGACGCGAACGCACGCAGCGAGGCGTCGATGCACACGCATCACCGCTGGGCGCAGGCGATGACGCTGATGCAGGTCGCGATCGCGCTCGCGGCGATCACGCTGCTCACGCGCAAGTCGTGGATGCAGTGGGGCGTCTATGCCTGCGCGGCGGGCGGGCTGGCCGTCGCGGGGTTTGCGCTGGCGCACGTCTAGAAGCGCCAGCGCGAATCGCGAGCCCCAACCGCTCGCATAACGCCCGTTGTTTCGTGGCCTTTTCCGGCGGCCGCCGCCCGGCCGCTCCGAAGGCGGCCGCCTGACGCCTGCAGTTCCCGACGCAAAAGGCGCAACGCCGCCCTAACGTCATCCACCGTCCCCGCGGACGCCTTTTGCGTCGGTTACCAGATTCCGATGTGGATGCCGTGCGCCCGATGATCGTCGGTGGTCGCCTCGATCTGCGCATCGGATAGCGTCGTGCGGTGGCGGCGCGTCGCGAGCGCGTCGAAGAGCCGCGCGTGCATCTGCGCGCGGATCGCCGCGTGCCGCGGTGACGCACCGAGGTCGACGAGCTCCTGCGGATCCTGCGCGAGGTCGAAGAGCTGCGGGCGATAGCCCTGCCAGTGCACGTACTTCCATTCCGCCGTGCGCACCATCCACGCGTTGCATTCGCCGGCGCACCGCCCGAGCGTGAGCCGCGCGCGGCGGAAGCTGTAGTCGAGCTCGCTCGTCACGCCGTCGCGCCACGCGACCGGCGCCGTCGAGCGCAGCAGCGGCAGCAGCGAGCGGCCTTCGCAGCGGAAGCCGTGGCCCGCGAGGCCGAGCGCGTCGAGCACCGTCGGCACGACGTCGACCGCCTCCACGAAGCGCGCGTCGCGCGTGCCACGCGTGACGTCCGCGGCCGCGTCCGGGTCCACGACGACGAAGGGCACGCGCACCACCTCGTCGTAGAAGAGCTCCTTTTCCCCGAAGCCGCGGTCGCCCAGGAATTCGCCGTGATCGGAGGTGAACACGATGAGCGTGTCCTGCATCCGCCCGAGCGCATCGAGCTCGCGCACGAGGCGGCCGACATGCGCATCGAGCTGCGCGACGAGCCCCATGTACGCCGGACGCACGTGCTGCGCCACCTCCGCGCGGCCGAAGCTCACGCACTCGTCGTGACCGCGATACGCGCGCAGCACCGGATGCTCGTCGGCGGTGCCGTCCTGCGGACCGTGCAGGATGGGACCGGTGTCACCCCCGCGGAAGAGCGCGTGATACGGCGCCGGCGCCATGTATGGCCAGTGCGGCTTCACGTACGAGAGGTGCAGCGCCCACGGCGCGTCGCCCTGCGCGCGGATGTAGTTCAGCGCGACGTCCGTCATGTAGGGCGTCTCCGAATGCGCTTCCGCCACGCGCGACGGTAGGTGCACGTTGCGCATCTCCCAACCGGACACCACGCGCCCGCCGTCGTCGGCCGCGATGACGAAGTCGGACCACGGATCGTCGCTGACATAACCGTGCGCGCGCAGGTACGCCGGATAACCCGATTCCGCGCCCGCGGGATGATGGCCGTCGTAGCGATCGAGCTCGACGAAGCCGCCGTTCAGCAGCCGCTGCCCGCGCGCGCTGTCGCGTGCGATGCCGAGCCGCGCCATGCCGTCGTCGTCCGCGGTCCAGTGCGTCTTGCCCGCGAGCACCAGCGCGGGTCCCGCGTCGTGCAGGTAATCGCCGAGCGTGGGCTCGGCGACCGACAGCGGCACGCGGTTCCACGTCGCGCCGTGGGAGCCGACGTAGCGGCCCGTGTAGAACGACATGCGCGACGGCCCGCACACGCCCGACTGCACGAACGCGTTGTCGAACACGACGCCGCGCGCGGCGAGTGCGTCGAGGTGCGGCGTGGGCACGCGTCCGCCGTAGCACGACAGGTGGTCGCGCCGCAGCTGGTCGCACATGATGAACAGCACGTTGCGGACGGCGGACATGGCGCTCGGAGAGGAAGGACGCCGGCGCTGCGTGCGAGGCCGTGCGATTTTGGCGATAATGGCGGTTTCGCCGCGCACGCGCAACGCGCGCGGGCTTCCCGGCCGGGATGACGGAACTGGTAGACGTAGCGGACTCAAAATCCGCCGCTGGCAACAGCGTGGGGGTTCGATTCCCCCTCCCGGCACCAACGATGGCTCGTTGGGCTACGCGAAAGCGCGCCGAGACGCTGCAGACGGCGCAATTGTCGCGATAGAGGCAGAGCAGATTGCCATCGGGGGACACCGGGGAGTGTCGCGGAATTGAACGACTTCGGGTGAGGCAGGCGGCCCACCGGGAGCGTGCCTTCGAGACCGAATGGCGTGTACGCAGACCAGGGCGGCTCGCTGCAGCGGGCCGCGGTCACTTCGGGGCTGCTACGCCGCCTTCGCCTGCCATCGCCCGGCCGCCTGCCGGGCCACGATGCGCTCCGTCACGCCCTCGTCGGCTGCGCTCAACCGTGCGATCAACGCCCGCACGGGCGTGCTGCCCCGGGTGTGCTGGGCAACGATGAGCCCGAGCAGGCGGTCCGCGGCCGCCGGCATGCGTCCCTTGCGCTCCCACAGCGCGACTGCCTGCTCGCCGACGCCGATCAACTCGCCCAGTGCGCGCTGCGACAGGCCGAGTTCCTTGCGCAGAAAACGGATCTCCGCCCCGGTGAACCGCGCCTTGCCGAGCAGCGCCCCGACGAGCGAGCGATGCAAGCCGTCGACGTCCGTCACCGCCATGCCGCGCCCGTGTTTCGTCTCGTGCACGCGATAGCCGTTGGTGAGCCACACGTTCGAGAGCCCGCTTTCCAGATAGTGGTAGCCGCGTGTTGCCATGAGGGCCTCCTGCCCGATCAATGTCCAGGCTTCGCCGTGACCACGACGGCGATGTCTCCGGTGTCCTGTACCTCCAGCGCCACCGCAACGCGGACGTCGTCGCCCGCGCTGCGCAACGCGACTGTGTCAATTCGGCATCCACGCAGATGCGCCGTCGGGGCCGGGTGGATGCGCGATACTCATTTTGGAACGCACATCGCCACTCCTTGGGCGCCATACCCCTCGGATATCCAGCCGGCGGCGATCATCTGCTGCCGCACGCCGGACGACGTCGTGTACCGATGATTGGCGTCGGCGCGGTTGTTGAACAGCCGATAGAGGGCGAGCGTGCGATCCGGGCACGCGCCGTGCACCGGGTCGGGCAGATACACGCCGAACACACTGGGCGATTCAAAGATCCAGGCATCGGCAAAGCGGTTCCGCACCGCCTGGCATTCGTCCCCTGATGCCGAGTAGAAGTGCGAGTCGAGCCCTCGCTCGGGCCTGCCGTAGAACCTGCACACGGGCGCCACGTCCCGGCTCGAGGAGTCGTTCGTCGCCAGGACCTTGAACGTCTCGCCGGTACGCGACCAGCCTGCGATGACGCCGCTGTCGAGCTTCGCGATCTCGCTTCCATCGGCAGTCACGAAGTAGTGGTCGAGGTCTCCGCGATGAAATTCGACGGCATCGACGACGACCGGTGCGATCGAAGCGATCGCGAGCTTGACGGCGCCTTGCGCGCCTGCGGCAAAGAGGGTGGTGTTCGCTTCCGGGCCGATGCGCGCCGACGCCGGCGCGAGCGTGAGATGCAACGAAGGCGCCACGATGTTGTACCAGCTCGATCCACGATCGTTGCTGATGCTGACGTCGCCCGCGGCGCCGATAACGTACAGGCGGTCGGCAATGCGAGGATCGACCAGTAGCGAGAAGTCGCTCGCCGGCGTCGATGGGTTGGCCAACGCTTGCCAGTGCGCGCCGGCATCCGTGGTGACGGAAAGGGAGTTGCCGTCCACCGCATACCAGCGCGATGCATCGTGCGCATCGGCAGTCACGCGCGCGTACGCCGACGTCCGCCGGGTCCATCGCTTGCCGCCATCCTGCGTGAGCCACAGCCCGTCGCTGGCCTCGGCCATGGCCGTGTCTGCGTTGGCGGGCGATACCACGACGCGGAAGACATACGCGGGCGTCGACATGGCAGCGGTGCGCGTCCAGGTCCTGCCCCCATCTTCGCTGCGCACGACGCCATGCGGGGTGAAGAAACATCCCCCGAAGGCACTCACGTCGCACGTCTGCCAAAGGCCATAGACGACGCCGGGTTGCGGACCGGCCGAAACGATCCCCACGATCTGGTCGTCGGATGCCGTGGCCAGGTTTGCGTTCACGAGCGTCCAGGTCATGCCGGCATCGCTGCTGGCAAAAAGGTTGCGGCCGGAAGTCGCATACACATACGCGGGCACCGTGAGATTGCGCGCAAATCCGTCGGCGGTAATGCCCGCGATGACGCCTGCCGTCCACGTCGCACCGCCGTCGACGGACTGCACGTTCGACGCAAGGTTGTCCGCGGACACCGCAAGCAGGCGGACGTTCTCGACCCCTGCGGGCTCGACGGCGCGTAACGGCTTGGCGTGGAGCCCGTCGCTGCGCGACGTCCAGACACCTTTCGCGTCGTCGAGCAGGTAGATGCCGTCGGTCGTCGCGGCGAACAGCTCGCCGCCCGCGCTCACTGCGTAGTCGTTCACTCTCGCCGGCGCCGCCGGGAGCGGTTGCCACGAGCCCGCGCCGTCGCGGGATTCATGGAGGCGGTCCCCTGCGATGACCAACAGCCCACCGGCCGCGCGACCGGCACGCAACGCCATGGGCCTAGATCCCGGAAACGGATTCGTAAGCTGCCAGGTCCTGCCGCGATCGAGCGAGCGGAAGAGGCCGCAATCAGCGAGGATGTACGCATGGTCGGCCTGCACCAGGAATTCCCGCTCGTAGCATGGTGCGGTGGGGGATTGCTGCATCACGACGGAAGCTCGTGACCACCGCGCGCCCCAGTCGAAGCTCTCGTAGAAACCGAGCGCGTTCTCCGACGGCGAGGCCACGACCGTCGGCGTACCGACGCCGACCAGCCGATCCGGCTGCAGCGGATCCCACGCGATGAACCAAGGCATGAACGGATCGCGGAATTGAGTCCCCGGCACCGACCAGGTGAGGGCGTCGTCGTCGGTGTACGCGACAAGCCATGGCTCATCGAGCCAACGGCGCACGGCGACACGGCGAGGGTCGACAGGATTGAACGCCAATTGGCCGTCGAGGAGGCCGGGCGTGAACGCGGACCATCGGCGGGCGCCGTCGACGCTGCGCATGATCGGCGCGTTGCAATGCACGAACACGTTCCCGTCGGCACGTGCTTCCAGTGCGGGGATGGCCGTCGAACCGGACGACGGGTTGCGGCAGGCCGGCGGCATCAGCCGCTCGTGCCAAGTGACGCCGCTGTCCTCGGACGCGAAGATGCGTCCGACGCCCATTGCGTAGAGCTGACCCGTGCCGGGCGCGCCGGCCGCGACGTGCCGAAGAGGTCCACCCGCGGGACCGAGCTCCTGCCATTCCTGGCCCATGGCTGCGCACGAATACGTCGCGCACGCGGCGAGCATGGCCGAGAGCAAGGCCATTCGAGGCATCGTGAACATCGTGCAGCCTGGTTACGAGCGCGGTTACGAGCGCCGGAGCTCGTGCGCCGCTTCGCCGCAATGGGCGATGCTGCGCAAACCCGATTCGAGCGCAATGCCATTCTCGCATGCGCGGCAACCGGGGTCCTTGCACGCGTGTCCGACAGCGGCCTATCGAGTCCGAACACTCGACGTCACACCGCTGTCGGTCGAGTTCTCCCCGTGACGATCGACCGCCGTCCTAGATACGCGGCTCACCCTGCGCGTTCACGAGAATGCTGCGCCCCGGCGGCGTCATCGTCTGCACGTGGTGCTCGTAGCCGCCGAACGTGTACGTGACGTCCCAGTAGTCGAGGCGCGTGCCGTTGGACACGGTCGCGCAGCGCTGCACGTCCTGCGTGTAGACGGTGCCCGGCGCATCGCGCCCGACGTTCGCGCCCACGACTGCGCCGCCGACGGCACCGATGCCCGTCGCGACGTCCTGCCCACGGCCGCTGCCGATCTGGTGACCGAGGATGCCGCCGACCACGCCGCCTACGATCGCGCCGGGGACGTTGATGCCGGAAGTGCCGCTGTCGACGACCTGGCGCTCGACCCAGCAGCGCTGCTCCGGCGGCCCGACGACCGCGCGCACCGACGTCACCGGCGCCTCGTACAGCACCTCGTTCGGCAGGCGCCGGTAGTCGTATGCGGGCGCGTTCATCGCGAGCCGCTGCGCCTGCTCGGCCTGGCGTTGCGCCTCGGCGGCCTGAAGCTGCGCCGACACCGCCTGCCGCTGCGAGACGTCGGCCTGGATGCGCGCATCCGCGGCCTGCCGCTGCGCGTTGATCGCCGCCTGCTCGCTGCGGATGCGTGCGACGTCCTGCGCGGTCGTCGCGCGCTCGCGTGCCGTGAGCGCGAGCTGGTGAATCTCGTCGTAGCGCCCGCCGGAGGCGACGAGATCGTCGGCACGGCGCAGCGCCGTCGCGGCCTGGTCGTACTCGATCGGCGCGTACACGGCCACCTGCGGATTGCGGCGGGCGGCATCCAGCGAAAGGCGCGCATCGTCGAGCGCGGGGTCGCGCGGAACGGATGCGCAGCCCGCAGCGGCGAGGACTGCGAGCGTGACGGCGTAGGTTGCGGTTTTCCTGAACACGTTGGCCTCCATGCCGGTCTTGGCGGCGTGAGTCATCGATCCGGCGACGTCGTTCATCGCCGGCCTCGTGTTCACGCTACCGAAGACGCGCGACCCGCGCCGTCGGACGCCGGCGGATTCGGGTGTCGCGACGAGGCTGACCGGGGAAGGCCGTGGCCCTGCGTCGCGCCCGAGGTCGCACGCATGGCGCCGCTAGAATGTGCGCATCCGCGCACGGGTCCCTCGCGTTGCAGCACGACGGCGCGCCGTCTCCCTCATCATGTCCACGCACTACACCCTCTCCGACTTCGACTTCGTCCTGCCGCCCGAGCTGATCGCGCAGGTACCCGCTGCGGAGCGCTCGGGCAGCCGCCTGCTGCACGTCGACGGCGACCATCTCACCGACCTCGCGTTCCGCGACCTGCCGTCGCTGCTCGCGCCCGGCGACCTCCTCGTGATGAACGACACGCGCGTGATCAAGGCACGCGTGTTCGCGACCAAGGCCTCGGGCGGACGCGCGGAGCTCATGATCGAGCGCGTCACCGGGCCGGCGCAGGCGTGGGCGCAGGTGCGCGCGAGCCACGCGCCGAAGGCCGGGAGCCGCCTCGTGCTTCCGGGCGGCGCGCACGCCGTCGTCGAAACGCGCGACGAGCGCTTCTTCCTGCTCACGTTCGAGGGCACGGGTCCGCTGCACGAGTGGCTGGAGCGGCACGGCGAGGTGCCGCTGCCGCCGTACATCGGACGCCAAGCGGGCGCCGCCGACGATGCGCGCTACCAGACCGTGTACGCGCGCACCCCGGGCGCAGTCGCGGCGCCCACCGCGGGCCTGCACTTCGACGACGCGCTCCTCGCGACGCTCGAGGCGCAGGGCGTGCGCCGCGCGTTCGTGACCCTGCACGTCGGCGCCGGCACCTTCCTGCCCGTGCAGAGCGAGGACCTGTCGCAGCATCGCATGCACACGGAGTGGTACACGCTGCCTGCGACGACCGTCGACGCGATCGCAGCGACCCGCGCGCGCGGCGGCCGCGTGGTGGCGGTGGGCACCACCACGCTGCGGGCGCTCGAATCCGCCGCGCGGGCGGACGCGGGCCTGCGCGCCGGCGAGGCGGAGACGGACCTCTTCATCACGCCCGGCTACCGCTTCCGGGTGGTCGACCGCCTCGTCACCAACTTCCACCTGCCGCGCTCGACGCTCCTCATGCTGGTGAGCGCCTTCGCGGGCTTCGCGGCCATCCGCGCGGCCTACGCCCATGCCATCGCGCAGCGCTACCGGTTCTTCAGCTACGGCGACGCGCTGCTGCTCGAGCGCGCCCCGGAGGCCGCCGCCGCGCCGGGGTGACGTCGCAGCCCGACACTTGCGATGGCGAAACCGTCGCCGGTGGACGACAACCGGCGCCGCGGTCGCTCCGCTGCAACAAAAGCTCCCCGAAACCGGGTGCCGCGCGTCGGGTTACCTTGGCAGGACGGCACGAACGCGCTACTCTTGCGGGAAATCATTTCGTGGCGGAAATGCCCTGCAGCCGGGTTCCCCGGGCTTTTTCGCGAATTTCCATGACTCCCTGCCGCCCGCGCGCCCGCCTGGCCCGCTTCCTCGTCGCCGTCACCACCGCGGCCGCGCTGGCTGCGCCCGTGCACGCCGCGCGCGTCGGCATCCTGTCCAACAAGTACGCCACGGAGACCGCGGCCGACTTCAACGCGCGCATTCCGGGCCACACGTTCTCGGCCGTGGACACGAGCGGCTCCGCGCCCGCGCTCGCGCAGCTCTCGGCAAGCTACGACGTCCTGCTGGTGTTCGAGGACTCGACGTACAGCAACGCCACGGCGGTGGGCAACGTCGCCGCGGCCTTCGCGAACTCGGGCCGGGCGGTGGTGCTGGGCGCCTTCTACGACCAGGACCGCAGCGACGCGCCGGCGTCGATCCCGCCCCACGGCTGGGGCGCGCTCGAGACGCTGGACCCCAACACCACCGACGGCACGGGCACGCCCTACGCGCTGCGCACGCTCGACGTCGCCGGCATGCAGAAGCACCCGCTGACCGCCGGCATCGAGTCGCTCGTCAGCGCCCGGTTCGCGGGCGGCAACGCCGCCAAGGCCGGCACGCGTGTGGTCGCGAACTGGACGCAGACCAACGCGAAGGGCGGCGCCGATCCGGCCATCGCCTACCGCGTCACCGGCAACGCGTGCGTGATCCAGCTCGCCATCGCGCCCAATTACCCGGTGCTGGGCCTCGCGGGCACCGATTACTCCGGCGACTTCCACCGCGCCTGGCGGAACGCCTTCGACTTCGCGGCGGCCAAGTGCGTGATCCCCGTGGCCTTTGCGGGCGGCGATCCCGCCACCGTGCCGACGCTCTCCGAGTGGGGCCTCCTGCTCACCATCCTGTTGGTCGGCGGCGCCGCCGGATTCTCGCTGCGCCGCACGCGCGGCCGCTGATCGCTTAAGCTCGCGTCTTCCGGCCGCCTCTCCGGTGGCCGTCCGTGGATTCCCCATGCAATTCGAAGTCCTGGCCACCTCGGGGCAGGCGCGCCGCGGCCGCCTGACCCTCGCGCACGGCGTCGTCGAGACGCCGGTGTTCATGCCCGTCGGCACCTACGGCACCGTGAAGGCGATGGCGCCCAACGAGCTGACCGAGATCGGCGCGCAGATCGTCCTCGGCAACACGTTCCACCTCTGGCTGCGCCCGGGCCTCGATCCCATCGCCGCGCACGGCGGCCTGCACCGCTTCATGGGCTGGGACAAGCCGATCCTCACCGACTCGGGCGGCTTCCAGGTGTTCAGCCTGGGGCCGCTGCGCAAGGTGCAGGAGGAAGGCGTGGCCTTCGCCTCGCCGGTGAACGGCGACAAGCTGTTCCTCACGCCCGAGGTGTCGATGCAGGTGCAGGGCGTGCTGAACTCCGACGTCGTGATGGTGTTCGACGAGTGCACGCCGTATCCGGCGTCGCACGAGGACGCCGCGACGTCGATGGAGCTGTCGCTGCGCTGGGCCGCGCGCTCGCGGGCGGAGTTCGACCGCCGCGGCAACCGCAACGCGCTCTTCGGCATCGTGCAGGGCGGCATGTACGACGACCTGCGCGACACGTCGCTCGCGGGCCTCACCGAGATCGGCTTCGACGGCTACGCGATCGGCGGCCTCTCGGTCGGTGAGCCCAAGGAGGAGATGCTGCGCGTGCTCGCGCGCACCGCGCCGCGCCTGCCCGCCGACCGCCCGCGCTACCTGATGGGCGTGGGCACGCCGGAGGACCTGGTCGCGGGGGTGGTGGCCGGCGTCGACATGTTCGACTGCGTGATGCCCACCCGCAACGCGCGCAACGGCTGGCTCTTCACCCGCTTCGGCGACGTCAAGATCAAGAACGCGAAGCACCGCGCGGACACCGCGCCGCTCGACGCGACATGCGGCTGCTACACCTGCCGTAATTTCTCGCGCGCCTACCTCCATCACCTCAACCGGGTGAACGAGATCCTCGGCGCGCGGCTCGCGACGATCCACAACCTCTTCTACTACCTCGACCTCATGGCCGGCCTCCGCGCGGCCGTCGCGGCGGACGCCCTGCCCGCCTTCGTCGCGGCGTTCCGGGCGGACCGGGCCCGCGTGCTAGAATGATGAGTTTCCCGTCGTCCTGATTCCGGACCGAAAAGCCCGCGCTGGCGGGCGGCCCGTCCGGCGGCGAACGGGGCGCGCCCATCCCGGGCGCCGCCCGCGCGAACCGGCCCCGCCGGTGCCCGTGCCCCCAAGCAACCGGAGGAAATCCTCGTGCTGATCAGTCCCGCTTATGCCCAAGCCGCAGGCGCCGCCTCGACGCCCGGCGGCGAGATCATGACGTTCCTGCCCATGATCGCCATCTTCGTCGTCTTCTACTTCCTGCTGATCCGTCCGCAGCAGAAGCGGGCGAAGGAGACGAAGGCGATGCTCGAGGCGCTGCAGAAGGGCGACGAGGTCATCACCGCGGGCGGCATCGTCGGCAAGATCACCAAGCTGACCGACCAGTACGCCACCGTCGAGATCGCCGCCGGCACCGAGATCACCGTGCAGCGCGGCGCCATCGCGCAAGCCCTGCCCAAGGGCACCATCAAGGCGCTCTAAGGGACGCGGGCCCGCCGCGCGGGCCCTTCGCCTCCCGCCCGTGCCCGCCGGCACCGTTCACCTTTCCCGGCCCTGGTCATGAACCGCTATCCGATCTGGAAATACGTCATCATCGCCGTCGCGCTCGTGATCGGCATCCTGTACACGCTGCCCAACTTCTTCCCCGAAGTGCCCGCGGTGCAGGTGTCGTCGGCGAAGGCCAAGATCGACAACGCGATCCTCGTCACCGTCGAGGAAGCACTGAAGGCGGCCAACATCCCGTTCCGCGGCGCCGTCCTCGATCCCACCGGCATCAAGGTCCGCTTCTCCGATCCGGACACGCAGATCAAGGCGAAGGACGTGCTGCAGGCGAAGCTCGGCGAGCAGTACATCGTCGCGCTGAACCTCCTCTCCTCGTCGCCGCAGTGGCTCGCGTCGATCGGCGCGCTGCCCATGTACCTCGGCCTCGACCTGCGCGGCGGCGTGTACTTCCTGCTGCAGGTGGACATGAAGGCGGCGCTCGACAAGGCCGCGGACCGCTACTCCGCCGACCTGCGCTCGCTGCTGCGCAAGGAGAAGATCCAGTACTCGGGCATCGCGCGCGAAGGCGGCAACGTCGTGATGCGCTTCAAGGACGACGCCGAGCGCAACAAGGCGCGCGTGGCGATCGAGAAGACCTACACCGACCTCGCGTTCCGCGAGGTGGGCGACGCCGGCGACCTGCGGCTCATCGCGAGCCTCAAGCCCGAGGCGCAGAAGCGCATCCAGGACGGCGCCGTCGCGCAGAACATCCAGATCCTGCGCAACCGCGTGAACGAGCTGGGCGTCGCCGAGCCGATCATCCAGCAGCAGGGCGCCGAGCGCGTCGTCGTGCAGCTCCCCGGCGTGCAGGACACGGCGCGCGCGAAGGACATCCTGGGCCGCACCGCGTCGCTCGAGATCCGCATGGTCAACGACGAGCCCGGTGCGCTCGAGGGCGCGCTGGCCGGGCAGGTGCCGATCGGCAGCGACCTCTTCACCGAGCGCAGCGGCACGCCGCTTGTCGTGCGGCGGCAGGTGGTGCTCACCGGCGATCGCATCAACGACGCGCAGCCCGGCTTCGACCAGCGCACCAACGAGCCCGCGGTGCACATCAACCTCGACGGCGCCGGCGCCAACATCTTCAAGGAAGTCACCCGCGAGAACGTCGGCAAGCGCATGGCGATCGTGCTGGTCGAGAAGGGCAAGGCGGAGGTCATCACCGCGCCGGTCATCCGCGAGGAGATCGGCGGCGGCCGCGTGCAGATCTCCGGCCGCATGACCACGCGCGAGGCCAACGACGTCGCGCTGCTGATGCGCGCGGGCGCGCTGGCGGCGCCGATGGAGATCGTGGAGGAGCGCACGGTCGGCCCGTCGCTCGGCGCCGAGAACATCGACAAGGGCTTCAAGTCCGTGATGTACGGCTTCGTCGTGCTGTCGGTGTTCATGTGCATCTACTACCTGCTGATGGGCGTGTTCTCCACGCTCGCGCTGGCGGTCAACCTGCTGCTCCTGGTGGCCGTGCTGTCGATGCTGCAGGCCACGCTGACCCTGCCCGGCATCGCGGCCATCGCGCTCACGCTGGGTATGGCGATCGACGCCAACGTGCTGATCAACGAGCGCATCCGCGAGGAGCTGCGCTGGGGCGCGACGCCGCACGCCGCGCTGCAGGCCGGCTACGAGCGCGCGTGGGGCACCATCCTCGACTCCAACGTCACCACGCTGATCGCGGGCATCGCGCTGTTCCTGTTCGGCTCGGGTCCCGTGCGCGGCTTCGCGGTCGTGCACTGCCTCGGCATCCTGACGTCGATGTTCTCGGCGGTGTTCTTCTCGCGCGGCCTCGTGGCGCTCGTGTACGGCGGTCGCAAGAAGCTCGATCGCATCTCCATCGGGCAGGTGTGGCGCCCCGGCTCGTCCGGCAACACGCCGCCGCCCGCGCCCACCAAGGCGTAGTCCCGACCGCCCGCCCCCGCTCCTCACTGGAAGACCGGCATGGAATTTTTCCGCATCCAGCGCGACATCCCGTTCATGCGTCACGCGTTGACGTTCAACGTGATCTCGCTCGTGACGTTCATCCTCGCCCTCGTATTCCTGTTCACGAAGGGCCTCAACTTCGGCGTCGACTTCCGCGGCGGCACGGTGATCGAGGTCACCTACGCGCATGCGGTCGACTTCAACCGGGTGCGCACGTCGCTCGACAAGCTCGGCCTCGGCGAGTATTCGGTGCAGTCGTTCGGCCGCTCGGACACGGCGCTCGTGCGCCTGCCGTTGAAGGAAGGGCTCTCCAGCGCGCAGCTCTCCGAGAAGGTGATGAACGCGCTCAAGGCCGACGACCCGTCCGCCACCCAGCAGCGCGTGGAATTCGTCGGGCCGCAGGTCGGCAAGGAGCTCTACGAGAACGGCGCGCTCGCGCTGCTGCTGGTCTCGCTCGGCATCGTGGGCTACCTGGCGCTCCGCTTCGAGTGGCGCTTCGCCGTGGCGTCCATCATCGCGAACCTGCACGACGTCGTGATCATCCTGGGCTTCTTCGCGCTCTTCCAGTGGGAGTTCTCGCTGCCGGTGCTGGCCGCGGTGCTCGCGGTGCTGGGCTACTCGGTGAACGAGTCGGTGGTCATCGCTGACCGGATCCGCGAGAACTTCCGCAAGATGCGCAAGGCTTCGGTCACGCACGTCATCGACAACGCGATCACCAGCACGCTGTCGCGCACGATCATCACCCACGGCATGACGCTGATGATGGTGCTGTCGATCTATTTCTTCGGCGGCGAGACGCTGCACCACTTCGCGCTCGCGCTCGCCATCGGCATCTGCTTCGGCATCTACTCGTCGGCGCTGGTGATGGCCACGCTCGTCATGTGGCTCGGCGTGTCCCGCGAGGACCTGGTCAAGCCGGAGAAGAAGGCGTTCGGCGCGGGCGACAAGATCCTGCCTTGAAGCGGATTCGGGGTCTGACCCCCAGGTGCCGCGCGTCTCGTTTCGGGGTCTGATCCCGGATCCCCGATGCTGACGACGCTCTTCTACTCGCTGCTGGCGCTCGACCAGACGGTCGCGCAGGTCGCGGCCGACTACGGCCCGTGGGTGTACGCGTTCCTGTTCGCGATCATCTTCGCGGAGACGGGGCTCGTCGTCTTTCCCCTGCTTCCCGGCGACTCCATCCTGTTCATCGCCGGCACGGTGGTGGCGGCCTCGGCCCTCGACATCCACGTGCTGGTGGTGGTGCTGGTGATCGCGGCCATCCTCGGCGATTCGGTGAACTACGCGATCGGGCACTTCATCGGGCCGAAGGTGTTCGATCGGCCCGACTCGCGCTGGTTCCGGCAGGAGTACCTGCGGCGGACGCAGGCGTTCTACGACAAGTACGGCGGCGTGACGATCATCATCGGGCGCTTCGTGCCGATCATCCGCACGTTCGCGCCGTTCCTCGCGGGCGTCGCGGGCATGTCGTACCGGCGCTTCCTCTCGTACAACGTGATCGGCGGCGTCGCGTGGATCACGTCGCTCGTCTACGCCGGCTACCTGTTCGGCAACATCCCGTGGGTGAAGGGCAACCTCTCCTTCATCGTGATCGGGATCGTGGTGGTGTCGCTCATTCCCGCCGTCGTCACCTTCGTGCACGACCGCAAGTCGCGGCGGACGACCCAGCGCTAGCGCCTAGATGCGACGGGCCAGGCTCGCGGCGAGCCCGGTGTAGCTCGCGGGCGTCAGGGACTTGAGGCGCGCCTTGGCGTCGTCGGGAATCGCGAGGCCGTCGATGAACGCGTGCAGCGACTCGCGCGTCATGCCGTGTTTGCCGCGCGTCAGCGCCTTCAGCTGCTCGTAGGGATTCTCCACACCGTAGCGGCGCATCACGGTCTGGATCGGCTCGGCCAGCACTTCCCAGTTGGCGTCGAGGTCGGCCGCCATGCGCGCGGGATCGGCTTCGAGCTTCGCGAGTCCCTGCCGCAGCGACGCCCAGCCCAGCAGCGCGTAGCCGAGCGCGACGCCCATGTTGCGCAGGACGGTGGAGTCGGTGAGGTCGCGCTGGAAGCGCGAGATCGGCAGCTTCTCCGCGAGGTGGCGCAGCAGCGCGTTGGCGAGCCCGAGGTTGCCTTCGGAATTCTCGAAGTCGATCGGGTTCACCTTGTGCGGCATGGTGGACGAGCCGACCTCGCCCTCCTTCATGCGCTGGCGGAAATAGCCGAGCGACACGTAGCCCCAGACATCGCGGTCGAGGTCGATCAGGATCGTGTCGGCGCGCGCCACCGCATCGAAGAATTCCGCCATGTAGTCGTGCGGCTCGATCTGCGTGGTGTACGGGTTGAACTCGAGGCCGAGGCCCGCGACCACGCGGGCGCCGAGGCGCTCCCACTCGACGTCGGGATAGGCGGCGACGTGCGCGTTGTAGTTGCCGACCGCGCCGTTGATCTTGCCCTTGAGCGGCACGCGCTCCAGCGTCGCGATCTGGCGTTCGAGGCGCGCATAGACGTTGGCCATCTCCTTGCCGAGCGTGGACGGCGTGGCCGCCTGGCCGTGCGTGCGCGACAGCAGCGGCACGTTTGCGTGGGCGTGCGCGAGGGCACGCAGGTCCGCCGCGATCGCGCGCAGCGCCGGCAGCAGGATGTCGTCGCGTGCGGCCGCGAGCGCGAGCCCGTGCGAGAGGTTGTTGATGTCCTCCGACGTGCACGCGAAGTGGATGAACTCCGCCGCGCGCGCAACTTCCGGCACGCCGGCGAAGCGCTCCTTCAGCCAATACTCGACGGCCTTCACGTCGTGGTTGGTGACGCGCTCGATGGCCTTCACGCGCTCGGCGTCGGCCGGGCCGAAGCTCGCGTTGACGGCATCGATGGCCGCCCGCGCCTCGGCGCTGAAGGGCGCGAGCTCCACGATGCCCGGCTCGTCGGCGAGCGCGACGAGCCAGGCCAGCTCGACGCGCACGCGATGGCGGATGAGGCCGAATTCGGAGAAGTGGGCGGAGAGCGCGGCCACCTTCGCCGCATAGCGGCCGTCGAGCGGCGACAGCGCGGTGAGCGCGGAGAGTTCGTGGGCCATGGCGTCTCGCAGAAGGCGCGACGAGTGTAGCACGCGCGTCCAGCGTGCCCCGGCCGCGAGGCGCCGCGGCGGCGGGGTGCCGATGCTATACTCGACCGCTCATTCCCGCTCACTTCCAACGCGGCGCTTCCTTGCTCAAGCTCATCGCCACGCTCACGAGTCCGTACACGCGCAAGGTGCGCATCGCGCTTGCGGAAAAGAAGATCGAGTGCGAGCTGGCCGAGCTCTCGCCGTGGGCGGCGGACAATCCGGTGCAGTCGTTCAATCCGCTCGGCAAGGTGCCGGTGCTCGTGCTCGACGACGGCACCGCGCTCTACGACTCGCGCGTGATCGTCGAGTACATCGACTCGGTGAGCCCGGTCTCGCGCCTCATCCCGGAGCCCACGCGCCAGCGCATCCTCGTGCGCCGCGCGGAGGCGCTCGCCGACGGCGTGTGCGACGCCGCGCTCGCCGTCGTGCTCGAGCGCCGGCGGCCGGCCGCGCAGCAGAGCCCCGAGTGGATCGCGCGCCAGCGGCAGAAGATCGAGGCCGGCGTCGCGGCGCTCGCGGCCGAGGTCGGCGACAAGCCGTGGTGCAACGGCGAGAGCTACTCGCTGGCCGACATCGCCACCGGCTGCGCGCTCGGCTACCTCGCGCTGCGCGCGAGCGAGATCGGCTGGGCGCACGACTACGCGAACCTCACGCGCCTCGCCGAGAAGCTCGAGCGGCGGCCGTCGTTCGCGGACACTGCGCCGCCCACCTGACGTCCGCAACAGGCGTCCGCGCCTCCGTCGCGATTGGGAGCGCAGCGTTCGCCTACGTGCTCGGCGTGCGCACGCTCTCGGCGCTCAGTCGCGGATAGCGCAGGTGATGAACGAGTGACTGCGTCGCGCGGTCGGGCGCGCGCGTGAGCAGGCTCACCACGATGATCACCGCGAAGCCGACCGGCACGCCCCAGACGCCGGCGGAGATCGGCTGGATGCCGAACCACAGGTAGTGCTCGATCGGCGCGGTGACGCCGAACACCGCGCGCAGCCACGGCTGCGTCGTCGCCATGTAGTAGCAGGTCACGGCAAGGCCGGCGAGCATGCCGGCGGTCGCGCCCCACTTGTTCGCGCGCGTCCAGAAGATTCCGCAGACGAGCGCCGGGAAGAATGCCGCGCCGGCGAGCGAGAACGCGGCCGACACGAGGAACACGATCTCCGCCGGCCGCTCGGACGCGACCCACGCGGCGAGCAGCGCGACGACGAGGAGCAGGATCTTCGACACCGTGACGCGCCGCGTGGTCGACGCCAGCGGGTCGATCATCTTGTAGTAGAAGTCGTGCGACAGCGCGTTGGCGATCGTGAGCAGCAGGCCGTCTGCGGTGGATAGCGCGGCGGCGAGGCCACCCGCAGCGACCAGCCCCGAGATCACGTACGGCAGGCCGGCGATCTCGGGCGTGGCGAGCACGACGATGTCGCTGCCGATCGCGATCTCCGCGAGCTGCACGATGCCGTCGCGGTTGACGTCGACGATCGACAGCAGCGAGGGGTCGACCCGCTGCCACGAAGCGACCCATTGCGGCAGCTTCGCGAACTCCGAGCCGACGAGCACCGTGTACACGTCGTACTTCACGAGCACCGCGAGCGCCGGCGCGGTGAAGTAGAGCAGGAAGATGAAGAACAGCGACCAGAACACGGAGGTGCGCGCCTCTCGCACCGACGGCGTCGTGTAGTAGCGCATCAGGATGTGCGGCAGCGCCGCCGTGCCCACCATCAGGCAGAACACGAGTGCGAGGAAGTTGCGCCGCTGCACGTCGCGCGCGGCCTCGTCGGCACCCGGGAACGGCTCCGCATGCCGCAGCGGCGGCGCCGCGCGCGCGGCGAGCGTCGCGTCCTTGGTCCATTGCGCGGTCGCGGCGGCCACCGTCTTCGGCGCCGCCGCCTGCGCGCGCCGTGCGCGCTCGAGGTCGTCGAACGGCGCGTTGTCCGCCTGCGCGGCCGTGACCGCCGCCGCGAGCGCGGCGCGGTTGTCGGCGAACGCCTTCGCGGGGTCGGCGAGCTTCGCGGTCGCATCGGTCGCGCGCTGGCGGAAGATCTCGCGCACCTCGAGCTCCTTCGGATCGTTGAGAAGCTCGTTCTCGCGGGCGGTGACCTTCTCGAGCACCTTGCCGTACACGAGCTGCGGCAGCGGGACGCCGGTGGCCTTCACCGACAGCCACACGACGGGAATGAGGTAGGCGATGATGAGGATGATGTACTGCGCGACCTGCGTCCACGTCACCGCCCGCATGCCGCCCAAGAACGAGCAGACGAGGATGCCCGCGAGCCCCATGAAGATGCCGAGCTCGAACTGCACGCCGGTGAGCCGCGTCGTGATGAGGCCGACGCCGTAGATCTGCGCGACGACGTACGTGAACGAGCACAGGATGACGGCGACCACGCCGACCATCCGCGGCAGGTTGCCGCCGTAGCGCGCGCCCAGGAAATCGGGGATCGTGAACTGCCCGAACTTGCGCAGGTAGGGCGCGAGGAACAGCGCGACGAGGCAGTAGCCGCCGGTCCACCCCATGATGAACGCGAGGCCGTTGAAGCCCAGCAGGTAGAGCGATCCGGCGAGCCCGATGAACGAGGCGGCGCTCATCCAGTCCGCGCCGGTGGCCATGCCGTTGAAGAGCGCGGGCACGCGGCGGCCCGCGACGTAGTACTCGACCTCGTCGGAGGTGCGCGCGATGACGCCGATCACCGCGTACAGCCCGATCGTCGCGAGCAGGAACGCGTAGCCGATCCACGCCTTCGGCAGGCCCGCGCGCTCGAGCAGCGCGAGCACGGCGATGAACAGCAGGAACCCGCCCGTGTACCACGCGTACACGCGCCGCATCTGCGCGGCGAAGCGCTGCTGCGAAGGCGCCTCGCCGTCGGGGCTCAACGCTCGTCCTCGCGCTCGTACACGTCGAACGTGCGGTCGAGCCGGTTCATGTAGCGCGCGTAGAACCCGATGATCAGCACGTACACGATCTGCGCGCCCTGCGCCGCCATGTAGAAGGAGAACGGCCAGCCGAAGAAATCGAACGCGAGGTCGCGCGCGAACCAGCCGACGCCGAACGTGACGGCGAACCAGACGGCGAACAGCGCCGCGGTCATGCGCAGGTTGCGGCGCCAGTACTCGCGATGGCTCGACGTGATCGGCATGGGGCGTTCCGGCGCAAAGCGCCAACGACGGGCAGTATAAACAGTCGGTCACGGCCGCCCCGGCCGTCCCGACTCGCCGCTGCGTCAGTCGGGCGCAGGCAGCCCCGTCTCGCGCGCGAGCTGCGCGGCGACGTCCGGCTCGAACGTCGCGAGGTGCGCGATGATCGCGCGCGTCTTGTCCGCCTTGCCGCGCGCGAACTGCACGCGGGCGAGCTGGTACCAGCCGTCGGGCGAGAGCGGCTGCAGGCGCGTCGTGCGCTCGAGCGGCGCGACCGCCTCGTCGCGACGGTCGAGCGCGACGAGCGACAGCGCCTTGCCGTACCACGCGCGGTCGTGGGCCGGGCGCGTGGCGAGCGCCGCATCGAACGCCGCGATCGCCGCCTCGTGCTCGCCCAGGCCCTGCAGCAGGAAGCCGCGGTCGAAATGCACGTCGGGCCACACGGGCCGCAGGCGGATCGCGGTGTCGAAGGCGGCGATGGCCGCGCGCGGATCGCCGGCCTGCGCAAGCACGAAGCCCAGTGCCGCGGCAGCGCGCGCATCGTCCGGCCGCAGCGCGAGCACGCGCCGGTAGTGCGCCGCGGCCGCGTGCGGCCGGTGCAGCACGGTGCATGCGTCGCCGCGCGTGAACGCCCACCACGCCGCGAGGCGCGCACGCATCACGCGGTCACCGCACGTGCGGGATGGCGAACGCCAGCCAGAGGAACAGCGCGGCGAGCCAGCAGAACGTGGCGAACGGCACGAGCCGGTCGTCGACGGCGCGCGGCGTGACGAGGCGCGTCAACCGCACGAATGGTGAAGGAACGATGCGCAGGACCTGGTAGAACACGTTGCGCTCGCGGTGGCGTCCCGCGAGAACGAAGAGCGCGCCCTGCGCCGCGAGCGCCATCAGCGCGATCGCGGCGACGAGCTGCACGATGCCGAGCAGTTGCCGCATCGCGACGGTGCTCCAATTCGGGGGCAGACCCCGTTCAGCGTCTTTCGAGGGTCAGACCCCGGTGAGGCCGGGATCCGCCCCCTTGGCGCCCGTTGTTGCGTCGCAGTTTCACGCGGCCGCCGCGTGGCCGCCCAAAGGCGGCCGCCTGACTTGCCGTGCCGGCTGCAAAAGGCGCAACGCCGGCCCATCGTCATCCACCGACCGCACGAACGCCTTTTGCAGACGTGACGCTTAGTTGACCTGTTTTAGTTGCGACAGGATCGCCGGGTTCTCGAGCGTGGAGGTGTCCTGCGTGATCTCCTCGTTCTTGGCGATCGAGCGCAGCAGGCGCCGCATGATCTTGCCCGAGCGCGTCTTCGGCAGGTTCTCGCCGAAGCGGATGTCCTTCGGCTTCGCGATCGGGCCGATCTCCTTCGCCACCCAGTCGCGCAGCTCCTTCGCGATCTTGTCCGCCTCGGGACCCGACGGCAGCGGCTGCTTCAGCACCACGAACGCGCACACCGCCTCGCCCGTGAGGTCGTCGGGACGGCCCACGACGGCGGCTTCCGCGACCAGCGGATTGGCCACCAGCGCCGACTCGATCTCCATGGTGCCGAGGCGATGGCCGGAGACGTTCAGCACGTCGTCGATGCGGCCCATGATCCGGATGTAGCCTTCGAGGTCGCGCGACGCGCCGTCGCCCGCGAGGTAGTACTTGCCGTGGAAATCCTCGGGGTAGTAGCTCTTCTTGAAGCGGTCCGGATCGCCCCAGATCGTGCGGATCATCGACGGCCACGGCCGCTTGATGACGAGGATGCCGCCCTTGCCGAACTCGACGGTGTGGCCCGTCTCGTCGACGATGTCGGCGATGATGCCCGGCAGCGGGAACGTGCACGAGCCGGGCTTGAGCGGCGTCGCGCCCGGCAGCGGCGTGATGAGGTGGCCGCCGGTCTCCGTCTGCCACCACGTGTCGACAATCGGGCAGCGGCCGCCGCCGACAGTTTCGTGGTACCACATCCACGCTTCCGGATTGATGGGCTCGCCCACCGTGCCCAGGATGCGCAGGCGCGACAGGTCGTACTTCTTCGGCAGGTCGCCGCCCGCCTTGATGAGCGAGCGGATCGCCGTGGGCGCCGTGTAGAACACGGTGACCTTGTGCTCCTGGATCATCTTCCAGAAGCGGCCGGCGTCGGGATAGGTCGGCACGCCCTCGAACACGATCTCCGTGGCGCCGCACGCGAGCGGACCGTACGTGATGTAGGTGTGGCCGGTGACCCAGCCCACGTCCGCCGTGCACCAGAAGATGTCGCTCGGCTTGTAGTCGAACGTCCACTTCATGGTGAGGATCGCCTGCAGCAGGTAGCCGCCGGTGGAGTGCTGCACGCCCTTCGGCTTGCCGGTGGAGCCCGACGTGTAGAGGATGAACAGCGGATGCTCGGCGTTGACCCACGTCGGCTCGCACGTGTCGGGCTGCTGCGCGACCTCGTCGTGCCACCACGTGTCGCGCCCGGCCTTCATCGCGATGTTCGAGCCCGTGCGCTTGTAGACGATCACGTTGCGAATGCCGTCGCAGCCGCCCATGCCGAGCGCCTCGTCGACGACGGGCTTCAGCGGGATCTCGCGGCCGCCGCGGAACTGGCCGTCGGCGGTGATGATCGCCACCGCGCCGGCGTCGACCACGCGCTCCTGGATGCTCTTCGCGGAGAAGCCGCCGAACACCACCGAGTGCGTTGCCGCGATGCGCGCGCAGGCCTGCATCGCGACCACCGCCTGGATCGACATCGGCATGTAGATCAGCACGCGGTCGCCCGCCTTGATGCCCTTCGCCTTCAGCGCGTTCGCGAAGCGGCAGACCTCGTGGTAGAGCTCCTTGTACGTGATCCGCGTAACGGTGCCGTCGTCCGCCTCGAAGATGATCGCGACCTTGTTCGGCTGCGTCGCCAAATGCCGGTCGAGGCAGTTGTAGGCAGCGTTGAGCTCGCCGTCGTGGAACCACTTGAAGAACGGCGCGTTGGATTCGTCGAGCGTCTTCGTGAACGGCTTGTGCCACAGGAGCTCGTTGCGCGCGTGCTTCGCCCAGAAGCCCTCGAAATCGCGCTCGGCCTCGGCGCACATCGCCTTGTACGCCTCCATCCCGGACACGTTCGCCTGCTTGACGAACTCGGGCGCCGGCGGGAACACACGGCTTTCGGTCAGTACCGATTCGATCGTGGACGACATCTTTTCGCTTCTCCTCCAGGGTTTTCGTGGCGCTGCGCGTGTCCTGCACGAGTCTACTAAATCGGTCGCGCGCGGTGCAAACGGGGCGCCGGCGGGCACCGGACGCGGGTCCGCCCGTATCAGCCGACCTTATAGAAGACGGTACTTACGCAGGCCTTACAGCGCGTCCGGGCGCCGGTTTTCCCACGGAATCCGAGAGGTCGCCGGGCACGGGCGGAATGGTAGACTTTTGGGTTCCCCGCCTTTCCCGACCATACACGATGGCCGCCCCCAAGTACCCCGCCGATCCCCGCATGAACACCCTGCCGCGGTTCATCTTCATGAGCCGCTGGCTGCAGGTCCCGCTCTACCTCGGGCTGATCGTCGCGCAGTGCGTGTACGTGTGGCAGTTCTGGATCGAGCTCATCCACCTCGTCGAGGCCGCGATGGGGCACGAGGAGGCGGTCGAGCTCATCCGCCAGAGCGTGGCGGTGCCCGGCGCCGATCCCTCGTTCGCGAAGTCGATGTCGCGCGAGACGCTCACCATGCTGCTGGTGCTGGGCCTCATCGACGTCGTCATGATCAGCAACCTCCTGATCATGGTGATCGTCGGCGGTTATGAGACCTTCGTGTCGCGGATGCGCCTCGAAGGGCATCCGGACCAGCCGGAATGGTTGTCCCACGTCAATGCTTCGGTCTTGAAGGTGAAGCTCGCGACTGCGATCATCGGTATCTCCTCGATCCATCTCCTGCGCACGTTCATCAATGCGCAGGCGTTCACCGAGAAGGCGCTCTTCTACCAGACGGTGATCCACATCACGTTCCTGCTCTCCGCGCTGGCGATCGCGGCCGTCGATCGCATCATGCCGGCGGGCAAGCCGCACCGCGCGGCGGAACCCGAGCAGAAGCAAGGACACGGCCTGCCTCCGGGGCTCGCATGACCACCATCCGCCAGAACGACCTCATCGACAGCGTCGCCGACGCGCTGCAGTTCATCTCCTACTACCATCCGGCCGACTACATCAAGGCGCTGGGCGAGGCCTACCGCGCCGAGGAATCGGTCGCGGCGAAGGACGCGATCGCGCAGATCCTCACCAACTCGCGCATGTGCGCGGAAGGCCACCGCCCGATCTGCCAGGACACCGGCATCGTCGTCGCCTTCGTGAAGGTGGGCATGGACGTGCGCTGGGACGGCGCCACGATGTCCGTCACCGACATGATCAACGAGGGCGTGCGCCGCGCCTACCTCGACCCGGACAACAAGCTGCGCGCGTCGATCGTCGCCGACCCGGCGGGCGCCCGCAAGAACACGCAGGACAACACGCCTGCGGTCGTGCACTACGAGCTCGTGCCCGGCAACACGGTCGAGGTGAGCCTCGCGGCGAAGGGCGGCGGCTCGGAGAACAAGTCGAAGTTCGTGATGCTGAACCCGTCCGACTCCATCGTCGACTGGGTGCTGAAGACGGTGCCGACGATGGGTGCCGGCTGGTGCCCGCCGGGCATGCTCGGGATCGGCATCGGCGGCAGCGCGGAGAAGGCCATGCTGATGGCCAAGGAAGCGCTGATGGAGCCGATCGACATGCACGAGCTCATCGCGCGCGGCCCGAAGAACAAGACCGAGGAACTGCGCATCGAGCTCTACGAGAAGGTGAACGCGCTCGGCATCGGCGCGCAGGGATTGGGCGGCCTGTCCACCGTGCTCGACGTGAAGATCATGGACTACCCGACGCACGCGGCCTCCAAGCCGGTGGCGATGATCCCCAACTGCGCGGCCACGCGCCACGTGCACTTCGTGCTCGACGGCAGCGGTGCCGCGAAGCTCGAGCCGCCCGACCTCGCGCAGTGGCCCGACGTGCACTGGGCGCCGTCGGCCGCGGCCAAGCGCGTGAACCTCGACACGCTCACGCGCGAGGAGGCGGCCACGTGGCAGCCCGGCGACACGCTGCTGCTCAACGGCAAGATGCTCACCGGCCGCGACGCCGCGCACAAGCGCATCGCCGATCACCTCGCGCGCGGCGAAAAGCTGCCCGCGGGCGTGGACTTCCGCAATCGCGTGATCTACTACGTCGGCCCGGTCGATCCGGTGCGCGACGAGGTCGTGGGGCCGGCGGGCCCCACCACCGCCACGCGCATGGACAAGTTCACGCACATGATGCTCGAGCACCACGGCCTCCTCGCGATGATCGGCAAGGCCGAGCGCGGGCCGGTGGCGATCGAGGCCATCAAGAAGTTCGGCGCCGTGTACCTCATGGCGGTCGGCGGCGCGGCGTACCTCGTGTCGAAGGCCATCAAGGGCTCGCGCGTGGTCGCCTTCGGTGACCTCGGGATGGAGGCCATCTACGAGTTCGACGTGAAGGACATGCCGGTGACCGTCGCGGTCGATGCCCGCGGCAAGTCGGTGCACCACACCGCGCCGAAGGAGTGGCAGGCGCGCATCGGCAAGATCCCGGTGACGGCCGAGTAGCGTCGCGAGACGGCTGGCGGGCCCGCTGCGACGCGCGCCCGCCAGGCCCGGGGTTCCCCGCAGGAGCGCGAAATCGCGCACAATCGGGGCTTGGCCGGTGTGCCCAACCGGCATGGACTGTGCTTTTCCCGGCGCATGGCTGCCGCCCGATGGGCGCGGCCCTGCGGTCTCATGCCCACACGACGAACCCTCGGCGTATTGCTCGTCCGCGGCTGCCATGGCATGGCGGCGCGCGCACGCCTGCGCCGGCGCCAGCGAGCGGGCGGCCGCGGCGGCGCGCCGCACGCCCGGCGCCGTCACCTGCGCAACGCACTGCTCGCGGGCGCACTGCTGCCCCTCGCGGCGACCGCCGCCGAGCGGCTGCTCGTCATCACCTCCAACGACCACGGCACCTTCCGGCAGGCGGAGGCTGGGCTGCGCAAGGCGCACCCCGCGGCGGAGTCGCTGCAGGTCGAGCTTGACGACATCGCCGCGGTCACGCGTGCCGTTGCGAAGCTGCCGCGCGACGCGGCGATCGTCACGCTCGGCCGCCGCGCGTCGCTGCTGGTGGCCGACGCGGCGCCTCCGCATCCGGTCGTCGACTGCATGGCCGGCGGCGATGCGGCCGCGCGCAGCAGCGCGGTGCCGCTGGAGGTGCCGCTCGACGCGCAGATCGCGTGGCTGAAGCGCCTGCTCCCCGGCGCGCGCAACGTAGGCCTGCTGTTCGATCCCGCGCAGAACGAGCGCCGCGTCGCGGAGGCGGCCGCCGCGTGGAAGCGTGCCGGATTCGTGCCCGTGATGGAGCCGGTCGCCGGCCCGGCCGCACTGCCCGCCGCACTCAACCGGCTGGCGCAGGCGGTTGACGTGCTGTTCGCGATCCCCGACCGCACCGTGTACGCAGGCGAGCATTCGCGCGCGCTGCTGCTGTTCTCGTTCCGCAACCGCATCCCGCTCGTCGGTCCGTCGGAAGGCTGGGTGCGCCTGGGCGCGCTGTACGCGCTCGAGTGGGACTTCGGCGACGTCGGGCGCTACTGCGGCGCGCTCGCGCTGCGCCAGCTCGCCGGCGGCAAGGGCCCGGCTCCGCCGCCGCCCCGCACGCGCGTCGTGGTCAACGCCCGCACCGCGGCGCAGCAGCGCGTCGACTGGGACGACGACGTGCGCAAGGCCTTCGACCGGGTCTACGAATGAAGCCGATGCGCCGCTCGCTGCGCCGCCACCTGTCGCCGCTCGGCGCCGACACGGCGTCGATGCTCGACCTGCCGCCGGTGCGCATGGGGCTGCTCACCAAGCTCAACCTCGTGATGATCGGGCTCATCTTCGCGACCGCGGTGGGCATCACGCTCTACTACGCGAACCAGCGCTGGCGCGACGACGAGCTGCAGCTGCGCTCGCACGGCACGTCGCTGGTGGCGGTGATGAGCGAGCTCGCCGAATACAGCATCTACACGGCGGACCGCGCCGCGCTCGAGCAGATCCTGGAGAGCGTCGGCGCCGATCCCTCGGTCGCGTACGGCGCCGTGCTCGACCGCGAGCGCGTGGTGCTCGCGGAGCGCCGCTTCGTGCCTGCGCTCGCCGGCCAGCGCCTCCCGCTGCTGCCCTCCGACACGCGCCTGCCCGGGCGCGGCGAGGTGCTCGCGTTCGATCCGGTGGTCGACGGCCAGCGCTACCTCGAAATGGTGGCCCCGGTGGTCGGGAACAATCCGGCGCACGAGCTGCTGGGCAACGGCGAAGGCAACGGCAACGGGAACGGCAATGGCGCGGTGATGGCCGCGCTCGCGGGCGCGCCGGTGACGACGCCGATCGGTTACGTGCGCCTCGGCCTGAGCTTCGACGTGCAGCGGCGGCAATTCCGCGAGCAGATGGTCGGCGCGGTGGTGGTGGTCGGGCTGCTGATGGTGGTGGCGATCATCGCGTCGCTGATGCTCACGCGCGGCCTCGTGGCACCGATGCGCCGGCTGATGCGGGCGGCGCGGCAGGTGGGCTCGGGCCGCCTCGACGTCTTCGTGCCGGCGAGTTCGCAGGACGAGCTGGGCCTCCTGACCCACACCTTCAACCACATGACGCAGAAGCTCGCGCAGTCGCAGTCGGAGGTCGCGAACTACCAGCGCACGCTGGAGGAGAAGGTCGCGCAGCGCACGCGCGAGCTCGAGGTCGCCACCGCGCACGCGTACAAGCTCGCGCAGCACGACATCCTCACCGGGCTGCCGAACCGCTCGCTGCTCAATCACCGGCTGAAGCAGATCCTCGCGCAGGCGCAGCGCGACGGCACGCACGTGGCGTGCCTCTTCCTCGACTTCGACCACTTCAAGCGCATCAACGACACGCTCGGCCACGACGCGGGCGACCAGTTGCTGCAGGCCATCGCGCAGCGGCTCACGGCCGCGGTGCGCGAATCGGACACCGTCGCGCGGTTGGGCGGCGACGAGTTCGTCGTCATCCTGCCGGGGCTCGATCCGGCGCAGGCGACGTTCGAGGTGATGGCGGTGCTGACCCGCGTGCGCGATGCATTCCAGGCGCCGTTCCGGCTCGCGGACCAGACGCCCACGCTCACCTGCTCGCTGGGCGTCGCGCTCTATCCCACCGACGCCGACGAGGGCGTGGGCCTCATCAAGCAGGCCGACACCGCAATGTACGCGGCGAAGGAAGCCGGGCGCAACGCGTACCGCTTCTTCACCGCCGACATGAATGCGAAGGTGCAGCTGCGGCTGCAGCTCGAGACGGACATGCGGCGCGGCCTCATGGACGACGAGTTCTTCCTCGTCTACCAGCCGCAGATCGAGATGCAGACCGGGCGCGCGTGCGGCGTCGAGGCGCTGTTGCGCTGGCGCGACCCGGAGCGCGGCGTCATCGGGCCGTCGGAGTTCATTCCGGTCGCGGAGGAATCCGGCATGATCCAGGCGCTCGGCGCGCGCGTGCTGCGCGACGCGTGCCGCCAGGTCGTGCAGTGGCACCGGCAGCACATGCCGCTGCGGCTGTCGGTCAACCTCTCGGTGCAGCAGCTCCAGCACGAGAGCTGGCTCGCGGTGGTCGAGGATGCGCTCGCCAGCAGCGGCCTCGCACCCCGCCACCTCGACCTCGAGATCACCGAGAGCGTGATCATCACGCATCCCGAGAAGGCGGTGGCCACGCTCGCCAAGCTGAAGCAGATGGGCGTGTCGATCACCGTCGACGACTTCGGCACCGGCTACTCGAGCCTGTCGTACCTCGCGCGATTGCCGATCCAGGGCGTGAAGATCGACCAGCGCTTCGTGCACGGCATCGAGAAGAACCGCAACGACGAGGCCATCACGCAGGCCATCATCGCGCTCTCGCACTCGCTCGGGCTGCGCTGCATCGCCGAGGGCGTGGAGACGCGCGCGCAGTTCAACTTCCTGCGCACCCACGGCTGCGAGGAGGCGCAGGGCTTCCTCATCGCGCACCCGCTGACCGAAGACGAGCTGAAGTCGTGGTGGCGCATCCAGGAGGAGCTGCTGCAGGGGCGCGAGCGGCAGGCGGATCTGTGGCAGCCGTGAGGTAGCGGCCGGTCGGTCGCAGGCGGGTCGTGTGACGCCCGCCCCTCACCCCAACCCTCTCCCCGCAAGCGGGGCGAGGGAGCCTTTGGGGCGCTGCGCGGTCACGCTAGCCGCATCGAAGACCTCCCTCGCCCCCGAAGGGAAGAGGGAGCCTTTGGGGCGCTGCGCGGCCACGCTAGCGTTACATCGAAGACCTCCCTCGCCCCTGAAGGGGGAGAGGGTTGGGGTGAGGGGCGGACCTACCGCAAATCCCCCGGCCGATCGACATCGCGCAGCACGCCCGCATCGTCCACGTCGACGACCCGCATGTGCGCACGATGCGCAGCGACCACCGCACGCGCGCCCTCATCACCCGTGAGCCCGCGCAGTTGCGGACCGAACATCGCCGCAAATCCCACCGGATGCCCGCGCTCGCCGCGGTACGCCGCGGCCGCGAGCGATGCTCCTTCGCGCAGCGCCGCCGCCACCGCATCGATCGTGGCCGGGGCAAGCCACGGCATGTCCGCCAGCGCCACCACCCAGCCGTCGGCATCCGCGGTGGCCGCGATCGCATGCGCGAGGCTGGCCCCCATGCCTTCGTCGGCGCGCGCGCACTCGACGACGCGCGCCCCCGCGCCGTTCAACGCGTCGTGCAACGCGGGATCGCGTGGCCGCACCACCGCGACGACCTCGCCGAGCGCAGCCACGAGATGCGCCGCGGACGCCACGCCGATCGGTGTTCCCGCGGCCACGCCGTGCGAAGCGGCAGGCAGCGGCGCCATCAGCTTGCCGCCGCCGAAGCGCGCGCCCTGCCCGGCCGCAAGCAGGATGCCGACGATGCGCATGCGGAGCGGTGCCGCGCTATTCGGGCAGCAGGCGGAACTTGCCGTCCTTCACGGTCACGAGCACGCGGGCGCGCTCGTCCATGCCGTTGTGGTTGGTCGCCGACATGTTGAACACGCCCTGCGTGCCGACCACGTCGCGCTCCTTCTCGAGCGCGTCGCGCAGCGCAACGCGGAACGCCTCGGTGCCGGGCTTGCCGGCCTTGAGCGCCACGGGCACCGCGCGCGCCAGCAGGATGCCGCCGTCCCACGTGTTGGCGCCGAACGTCGCGGGCTTGGTGCCGAACTGCTTCTCGTACGCGGCGATGTAGTCCTGCGCGACCTTCTTCGTCGGGTTGCTCGCGGGAATCTCGTCGATCACGAGCATCGGCCCGGCAGCGAGGATGGTGCCTTCCACCTTCTCCTTGCCGAGCTTGATGAAGTCGTCGGTGGCCACCGCGTGCGTCTGGTACACGCGGCCCTTGTAGCCCTGGTCGAACAGCGTGGCCTGCGGCAGCACCGCGGGGCCGCCGACGGCGGCGATCAGCACCGCGTCGGGCTTGGCGGCGATGAGCTTCAGCGTCTGCCCGGTGACGCTCTGGTCGGTGCGCGCGAAGCGCTCGTTGGCGACGATCCTGATCCCGGCCTTCTCGGCGAGCGCGCCGAACACCTTGTACCAGTTCTCGCCGTACGGATCGTTGAAGCCGATGAAGCCCACCGATTTCACGCCGCTCTTCGTCATGTGCTTGATGAGCGCCTCGGCGATGAGGTCGTCGTTCTGCGTGGTCTTGAACACCCAGCGCTTCTTCGCATCGAGCGGCTCGACGACGGCCGACGTGCCCACCGTCGCCATCACCGGCACCTTCGCCTCGGCGATGATGTCGAGGATCGCGAAAGCGTTGGGTGTCGTCGAGGGCCCGATCATCGCGTCGATGTTGTGCTCCTGGATCAGCTTCTTGATGTTCTGCACGGCGCGCGTGGTGTCGCCGCCGTCGTCGAGCTGGAAGTACTCGACGGTGGCATCGCCGATCTTCTTCGGCAGGAGGTCGCCGGTGTTCTTCTGCGGGATGCCGATGGCGGTGGTCGGTCCGGTGGACGACACCATGAGGCCGATCTTCACCTGCGCGGACGCGAAGGTGGCGGCGAGGGCGAAGACGGATGCGGCGGCGAGGCGGGCAAGCACGGCGGTGACTCCTTGACGGTGGCTCGTGGGCGCGCCGCGGGCACGGCGCGCGCCGGGCGCAGGGTCAGGCGAACTGCCCGGCCGCGTGGCCGGAGGCCCACGCCCACTGGAAATTGTAACCGCCCAGCCAGCCCGTGACGTCGACCACCTCACCGACGAAGTGGAGGCCAGGCACACGCGTCGAGGCCATCGTGCGCGACGACAGGCCGCGCGTGTCGACGCCGCCGAGCGTGACTTCCGCCTTGTTGTAGCCGAGCGTGCCCGACGGCAGCACCTGCCACGCGTGCAGCGCCTGCGCGAGCGCACGCAGGCGCTCGCGACCGAGCGTGCGCATTGGCAGCGCGACGCCGTCCGCCGCGCACCACTGCTGCGCGAAGCGCTTCGGCAGTCGCTCGGCGAGCACGTTGGGCAGCAGCGCGCCGCTGTCCGCGCGCGCGGCGAGCCACGCCTGGGCATCGATGCCGGGCAAAAGATCGATCGTGAGCGGCGTGCGTCCGTCCCAGTACGAGGAGATCTGCAGGATTGCCGGTCCCGACAGGCCGCGATGCGTGAACAGCAAGTTCTCGCGAAAGCGGCCGCCGTTGCACGAAACCTCGGCGTCGACGGAGATGCCCGACAGGTCGCCGTAGCGCGCGAGCGCATCGGGCGCGAACGCGAGCGGCACGAGCGCCGGCCGCGGCGGCACGACGTCCATGCCGAACTGCTCCGCGATGCGATACCCGAACGGCGTCGCGCCGATCTTCGGCACCGTGAGTCCGCCCGTCGCGATCACGACGGATGCCGCATGCGCCTCGCCCGCCGCGGTCGCAACGCGAAACGTCGATCCGTCGTGCGTGACGCCGTGCACGGCGCACGGCATGCGCCATTGCACGCAGGCCGCGTCGCACTCGGCCTTCAGCATGCGGACGATGTCGCGCGCGGAGTCGTCGCAAAAGAGCTGGCCGAGCTTCTTCTCGTGATACGCGATGCCGTGGCGCTCGACGAGCTTCACGAAGTCGGCGGGCGTGAAGCGCGCGAGCGCGGAGCGGCAGAAGTCGGGATTCTGCGAGAGATAGCTCGCGGGCCCGGCGCCGGTGTTGGTGAAGTTGCAGCGCCCGCCACCGGAGATGCGGATCTTCTCACCGAGGGTCGGGAAGTGGTCGACCAGCAGCACGCGGCGGCCGCGCTGCCCCGCCGTCGCGGCACACATCATGCCGGCGGCGCCGGCACCGATCACGACGACGTCGTATGCGGAAGCCAGGGTTTTAGTGACCGCGCGACAGCGTGTTCATGCAGGCCTTGCCGTCCTTCACGACGACGACGAGGTTCCCGCACGGATCCGCGAGGAGCGCGCGGATCGCGGGCGGATCGCCGCGGACCATGCGGATCATCGGCCTAGTCCCCGAAGAACTCCTTCACCTTCTCGAACCATCCCTTCGCCTTCGGATTGTGCTTGCCCGGGTCCTCGGCGTTGATCGCCTCGAACTCGCGCAGCAGCTCCTTCTGCCGCGGCGTGAGCTTGATCGGCGTCTCCACCGCCACGTGGCAGTAGAGGTCGCCGTGCACCGAGCCACGCACGGGCTTGATGCCCTTGTTGCGCAGGCGGAACGTCTGGCCGGTCTGCGTCTCCGGCGGGATCTTGATCGTGGCGTGCCCGTCGAGCGTGGGAATCTCGAGCTCGCCGCCGAGCGCCGCGGTGGCGAAGCTGATCGGCATCTCGCAATGCAGGTCCGCGCCCTCGCGCTGGAACATCGGGTGCTGCTTCAGGTTGACGACCACGTACAGGTCGCCCGGCGGGCCGCCGTTCAGCCCCGCTTCGCCTTCGCCGGTGAGGCGGATGCGATCGTCCTGGTCGACGCCCGCGGGAATCTTCACCGACAGCGTCTTGCTCTTCTTCTGGCGGCCGGCGCCCTGGCACGCCTGGCACGGCTCGGCCACGACCTTGCCGCGGCCGTGGCACGTCGGGCACGTCTGCTGGATCGAGAAGAAGCCCTGCGACACGCGCACCTCGCCGCGGCCGTGGCAGGTCGGGCACTGCTTGGGCTCGGTGCCCGGCTTCGCGCCGGTGCCGTGGCAGGAGGCGCACTCCTCCATCGCGGGGATGCGGATCTTCACCTCCGCGCCGCGCGCCGCGTCCTCGAGGGACAACTCGAGGTTGTAGCGCAGGTCCGCGCCGCGGTACACGCCGTTGCCGCGACCACCACGCTGCTGCTGGCCGAAGATCTCGCCGAAGATGTCGCCGAACGCGTCGGCGAAGCCGCCGAAGCCCTCGGGCCCGCCGCGCGCGCCGCCGAAGCCGGCGGACGCATCCACACCCGCGTGCCCGAACTGGTCGTACGCCTGCCGCTTGCGCGGATCCGAGAGGATCTCGTACGCCTCCTTCGCCTCCTTGAATTTCGCCTCGGCGGTCTTGTCGTCCGGATTGCGGTCCGGGTGATGCTTCATCGCGAGCTTGCGATAGGCCTTCTTGAGCTCGTCCTCGCCCGCGTCGCGGTTGACGCCGAGGATCGTGTAGTAATCGCGTTTCGACATGAGACTGCCCGCCCTGCTCTGCTGTTCGTTCGAAGGCGCACACCCGCCTTCGACCCCGTGACATTCAGATCAACGACACTGGGTCCCCGCCTTCGCGGGGACGACGAGCACGTAGGTGCTCGCTCGCCGGTGACGCACAAAGGCCGGGTCGAGCGGTCCCCGGAGGGTTTCCGCTCGAACCCGGCCTGATATTCCGTCGCGCGCGAGCGCCTAACGCCACGCCGGCATCCCGGCGCGACGGAATATCACTTCTTGTCGCCCTTCACTTCCGTGAATTCGGCGTCGACGACCTTCTCGTCCTGCTGCCGGCCGCCGCCGCCACCGCCTGCGCCCGCACCGGGCGCCTCGCCGCCGGGCGCACCGCCCGCGGCCTGCTGCGCCTGCGCGTACATCATCTCGCCCAGCTTCTGCGCGGCCTTGCCCAATTCCTCGGCCTTCGCGTCGAGTTGAGCCTTCGAAGCGTCCTTCTGCTTAAGCAACGCCTCGGCGTCCTTCAGCGCAGACTCGATCCTGCCCTTCTCGTCGCCGCCGATCTTGTCGCCGTATTCCGTGAGCGACTTCTGCACGCTGTGCACGAGGCCGTCGAGCTGGTTGCGGGCCTGCACGGTCTCCATCAGCTTGCGGTCGTCCTCGGCGTGCGCCTCGGCGTCCTTCACCATCTTGTTGATCTCGTCCTCCGACAGGCCCGAGTTCGCCTTGATGGTGATCTTGTTCTCCTTGCCGGTGGCCTTGTCGCGGGCCGACACGTGCAGGATGCCGTTGGCGTCGATGTCGAACGTCACCTCGATCTGCGGCATGCCGCGCGGCGCGGGCGGAATGCCCTCGAGGTTGAACTGCCCGAGGCTCTTGTTGCCGCTCGACATGTCGCGCTCGCCCTGCAGCACGTGGATGGTCACCGCGCCCTGGTTGTCGTCCGCGGTCGAGAACACCTGCTGCGCCTTGGTCGGGATCGTCGTGTTCTTCTGGATGAGCTTGGTCATCACGCCGCCGAGCGTCTCGATGCCGAGCGACAGCGGCGTCACGTCGAGCAGCAGCACGTCCTTCACGTCGCCCTTCAGCACGCCGCCCTGGATCGCCGCACCGACGGCGACGGCCTCGTCCGGGTTCACGTCCTTGCGCGGCTCCTTGCCGAAGAACTCCTTCACCTTGTCCTGCACCTTCGGCATGCGCGTCTGGCCGCCGACCAGGATGACGTCGGAGATATCGGACAGCTTCACGCCGGCGTCCTTGATCGCCATGCGGCACGGCTCGATCGTGCGCTCGATCAGCTCCTCGACGAGCGACTCGAACTTCGCGCGCGTGATCTTCATCGTCAGGTGCTTCGGCCCCGACGCGTCGGCGGTGATGTACGGCAGGTTGATCTCGGTCTGCTGCGACGACGAAAGCTCGATCTTCGCCTTCTCCGCCGCGTCCTTCAGGCGCTGCAGCGCGAGCACGTCGTTCTTGAGATCGACGCCCGCTTCCTTCTTGTATTCGGTGACGATGTAGTCGATGAGGCGCTGGTCGAAGTCCTCGCCGCCCAGGAACGTGTCGCCGTTGGTCGACATCACCTCGAACTGGTGCTCGCCGTCGACGTTCGCGATCTCGATGATCGAGATGTCGAACGTGCCGCCACCCAAGTCATAGACCGCGATCTTGCGGTCGCCTTCCTTCTTGTCGAGGCCGAACGCGAGCGCCGCCGCGGTGGGCTCGTTGATGATGCGCTTCACCTCGAGGCCCGCGATCTTGCCGGCGTCCTTGGTCGCCTGGCGTTGCGAGTCGTTGAAGTACGCGGGCACCGTGATGACGGCTTCCGTGACTTCCTCGCCGAGGTAGTCCTCGGCCGTCTTCTTCATCTTGCGCAGGATTTCCGCGGAGACCTGCTGCGGCGCGATCTTCTTGCCGCGCACCTCGACCCACGCGTCGCCGTTGTCGGCCTTGACGATCCGGTACGGCATGAGGCCGATGTCCTTCTGGACCTCGCGCTCGTCGAACTTGCGGCCGATGAGGCGCTTCACCGCGTAGATCGTGTTCTTCGCGTTGGTCACCGCCTGCCGCTTGGCCGGCGCGCCGACGAGGATCTCGCCGTCGTCCGCATAGGCGACGACCGAAGGCGTGGTGCGCGCGCCTTCGGAATTCTCGATCACCTTCGGCGTCGTGCCTTCCATGATGGCGACGCAGCTGTTGGTGGTGCCGAGGTCGATGCCGATGATCTTTGCCATGGGTGTTCTCCGTGATGCGTGGGTTTTCGGTTGTTTTTCAAATGGGGGCCGGGCGCTGCCGGATCAATGGGCTCGCGTCCTGCGCGTCACCCTTGCGCGCCGCTGCTGACCGTCACCAGCGCCGGCCGCAGCACGCGGTCGTTCACGAGGTAGCCCTTCTGGAAGACGGTGACCACGGTGTTCGCCGGCAGCTCGGACGGCACCATCTGCATCGCCTGGTGACGGTGCGGGTCGAACTTCTGGCCGACGGGATCGACCTCGACGACCTGCGCGCGCTCGAACGCCGATTGCAGCGCCTTCAGCGTGAGGTCGGCGCCCGCTTTCAGCGTCTCGAGCGAGACCTGCCCGGCGGCGAGCGTCTTCTCGAGCGCGTCCTTGACGGGCAGCAGGTCCTCGGCGAAGCGCTCGATCGCGAACTTGTGCGCCTTGGCGACGTCCTCCTTCGCGATGCGGCGGGCGTTCTCGGTCTCGGCCTTGGCGCGCAGCCAGGCGTCCTTGAGCTCGGCGACCTCGGCCTGCACCTTGGCGAGCTGCGCGGCGATGTCCTCGGCGGCGTGCGCGACGTGGCCGGGATCGATGCCGACGGGGCCGGCTTCGCCGGTGGCGACGACGTCGGCGTGCGGTTCGTTGTACTGGGAATTCATGCGGAATCGAGGCGTGATGTGGCTGACCGCATGCACGTTGGGGTCATTGGCCCCGATTTCAAGGCCTGCGGGGCACTTTTTCGTGCCGGAAACCGGGTGTTTTCGGCCGGTGCGCAGCCGCTAGCGGGTGGCCCCCAGCGCCCGGGCGCGGGCCTGCGTGTGCTCCCGCTGGTCGACGTCGGGCGGCACGGCCAGCCAGCCCGCGAGGTTGCGGTACGCGAGGTCCGCCAGCGCGGCGATCCAGCGCGGATGCTCGTTGAGGCAGGGAATCAGGTGGAATTCCTTGCCGCCGGCGGCCATGAACGTCGCCCGCCCCTCGATGCCGATCTCCTCTAGGGTTTCGAGGCAATCGGTCACGAAGCCGGGGCAGCACACGTCGACGCGGCCGACGCCTTCCTTGGGCAGCTTGCCGAGCACCTCGGCCGTGTAAGGCGTCAGCCACGCCGCGCGGCCGAACCGCGACTGGAAAGTAAGCGTCCACTGACCGGACGCGAGGCCGAGCTCGCGGGCCAGCAGCCGCGCCGTCACCTGGCAGAAGCAGTGGTACGGATCACCCAGATCGAGCGTGCGCCGCGGCATGCCGTGGAACGACATCACGAGCCGGTCCGGCCGGCCGTGCTTCATCCAGTAGTCGTTGACGTTCTGCGCGAGCGCCTTGATGTAGCCGTCGTCGGCGTGGAACGTGTCGACGAACCGCAGCCCCGGCACCCAGCGGACGTGGCGGAGGTGCGCGGCGGCGGCGTCGAAGGCGGTCGCGGTGGTGCTGGCCGAGTACTGCGGGAAGAGCGGCAGCACCAGGATGCGCTCGCAGCCGGCGGCGCGCAGCCGGTCGATCGCCGGGCCGATGGCGGGATTGCCGTAACGCATGCCGAGCTCGACCGGGCACAGGTCCGCCGGCAGCCCGGCCTGCTTCAGGCGCTGCCCGAGGTACCCCAGCAGCAGCGTCTTCTGCCGCTGGCTGTGCACGAGCAGCGGCGAGCCGTCCTTCGTCCAGATCTTCTCGTACTTCGCCGCCGACTGCTTCGGGCGCACCCGCAGGATCACGCCGTGCAGGATCGGGCGCCACGCGATCGGGGGAATCTCCACCACGCGCCGATCGGCCAGGAATTCCCCGAGGTAGCGGCGCACGGCCGCCGGCGTCGGGGCGTCGGGCGTGCCGAGGTTGGTGAGCAGCACGCCGACCTTGGGCGTGCGGTCGTGCGCGAAAGGGGGGGCGGGCGCGTGCATGGAGGCGCGCATTATCCCCGATGCGCCGCGGCGCGGCGGTGGCTTGGCGAACGAAAAATCTTCTACAAAGAGACGCCGAGACGCCGAGAACCTCAAAACCTCTGCGTCTCGGCGTCTCTTTGTGAAATGCCTTTCACGCCCGATCGCGCGCCTGCCAGTGCGCGAAGTTGCGCTGCGCCTGCCGGCGGATGGCCTTCTGCACGAACGGCGTCCAGCCCAGCACCACTGCCTTGGTACCGAGCGCCATGCGGCTCCAGCGCCAGAGGTCGAAGGTGTCGCGGTGGGTGGCGATGCGGCCGTCGCGGAACGTGAACCGCGAGTCGATCACGTTGTGCACCGGGCGACCGGTGGCCGAAAACGTGTAGCGCGGCTCCCAGTGCGCGGCGCCCTGCGCGTCGTCGGCGCGCACGTCGCGCCAGGTGAGTGTCAAGTCGCCGCCGCGCTCGCAGAACATCCGCCACATGTCGGCGACGTCGCGGCCGGCGAGGTCGAAGATCGGGTCGCGGAACGTGGCGTCGGGCGTGTAGCACGCGGCCATCGCCGCGGCGTCGCGGCGGTTGAACGCGGCGTACAGCGCATCGACGAGCTCGGCGTGCGGATGCACGGCGCCGCGCGTCAGTTGGTGTCGGAGAGCTGCTGCGTCATCGCCTGCGACAGGAGCTTGGCGGTGACGTCCACGATGGGGATGACGCGGTCGTAGGCCATGCGCGTCGGGCCGATCACGCCGAGCGTGCCGATCACCTGCCCGTTCACCTCGTAGGGCGCGGTGATGACGCTGCACTCGTCGAGCGGCACGAGGCCCGACTCGCCGCCGATGTAGATCTGCACGCCCTGCGCGCGCTGCGCGAGGTCGAGGAGATGCAGGATCGACGTCTTCTGGTCGAACATGTCGAATAGGCGGCGCAGCCGCTCCATGTTCGACGCGAGGTCCTGCGCGTGCAGCAGGTTGCGCTCGCCGGTGACCACCAGCGACTCGCCTTCGGACAGGGCGCCCTCGCCCGCGTCGACCGCGGCCGTCATGAGGCGCGCGATGTCCTCGCGCAGCGCGCGCAGCTCGTCGGCGATGCGCTGGCGGATCGCGGTGAACGGCTGCCCCGCGAAGTGCTGATTGAAGAAGTTGGCGGCCTCGCCCAGCTCACCGTGCGAGTACGCACGGTCGGTGTGCAGCACGCGGTTCTGCACGTCGCCTTCCGCGGTGACGAGGATCAGCAGCACGCGGCGCTCGGCCAGGCGCAGGAACTCGAGGTGGCGGAACGTCGGGTCGCGCCGCTTGGGCGTCATGACCACGCCCGCGAACTGGGTAAGCTGCGACAGCAGGCCCGCCGCGGCGTTGACGAGCTGCTGCGGGCGATCGGCAACCAGCCGGTCCTCGAGGCGATGGATCTCCTGCTCCTCGAGCGGCTTCATCACCATCAGGCTGTCGACGAAGAAGCGGTAGCCCTTCGCGGTGGGCACGCGACCGGCCGAGGTGTGCGGGCTCGCGATGAAGCCCATCTCCTCCAGGTCCGCCATCACGTTGCGCACCGTCGCGGGCGAGAGGTCGAGGCCCGAGTGGCGCGACAGCGCGCGCGAGCCGACCGGCTGCCCTTCGCTGACGTAGCGCTCGATCAGCGTCTTCAGCAGGTGCTGGGCACGGGGTTCCAGGTGCATCGTCCGATTCTACCGTCACGGCTTCCTTCGCCGATACCTCCAAACGCGGGCCTCGTCCGTCCGGATGACAGACGGCGCGCGGCGTCGGTATGGTTTAATCGGCGCCATGCCCGCGCCTCCCGCCCCTGCCCGCTTTGCCCGCGTGGCGCTGGTCGGCCGCCAGGCGAGCCCGGGCATCGCCGCGCCGCTGCGGGCGCTGGCCACGTTCCTCACGAGCCGCGGCCACGCCGTCACCGTCGACGAGGACACCGCGGCGTTCGCCACGGTTCCCGGCTGCGCCACGGCGTCCCGCGACGTCCTCGCCCGCGAGTCCGATCTCGCGGTGGTGCTGGGCGGCGACGGCACCATGCTCTCGCTCGCGCGGCAGATGGCGCCGTTCGACGTGCCGCTCATCGGCGTCAACCAGGGCCGGCTCGGCTTCCTCACCGACATCCCGCTCGCGCACATGGAAGGCGTGCTGGCCGACATGCTCGACGGCCGTTACGTCGAGCAGCGGCGCACGATGCTCGACGTCAGCGTGCAGCGCGCGGGCGGCGGCGGCGAATCGATCCTCGCCATCAACGACGTGGTGGTGAATCGCGGCTCGCTCGGCAGCATGATCGAGTGCGCGGTGGACATCGACGGCCGCTTTGCCTACGCGATGCGCGCCGACGGCATCATCGTCGCCACGCCCACCGGCTCCACCGCGTACGCGCTGTCGGCGGGCGGGCCCATCCTCGCGCCGCAGGTCGCGTCGTTCCTGCTGGTGCCGGTGGCGCCGCACGCGCTCACGCACCGGCCCATCGCCATCTCGGACGACGCGTCGATCGCCATCTCGGTCATCCGCGCGCGCGATGCCGGCGTGCACGCCGACGGGCAGGCGCACTACACGCTGGCCGACGGCGACCGCGTGCTGGTCCGGCGCGCGGGCTTCCGCGCGCGCTTCCTGTATCCCGAGAGCCACGACTACTTCGCGATGCTGCGCGAGAAGCTGCACTGGAGCGCCACGCCCGAGCGCATCACCGGCGCGGGCACCGAGTAGCGGGCCTTCCGCGTCCGACCCATGCTGCGCTCGCTCTCCATCCGCAATTTCGTCGTCGTGGCGGCGCTCGACGTCGACTTCGACGGCGGGCTCACCGTGCTCACCGGCGAGACCGGCGCGGGCAAGTCCATCCTGCTCGACGCGCTCGGCCTGCTGCTCGGCGATCGCTTCGAGGTGCGCCAGCTGCGCGCCGGCGCCGAGCGCGCGGAGCTCTCGGCGGTGTTCGACAGCGGCGACGCGCCGGCGGTGCGCGCGTGGCTCGCCGAGCATGAGCTCGGCAGCGGCGACGACGAGGTCCTGCTGCGCCGCGTGCTCGACGCCCAGGGCAAGAGCCGCGCGTGGATCAACGGCCGGCCGGCCACGCTCGCGCAGCTCACCGAGTTGGGCGAGCAGCTCGTCGCCATCCACGGCCAGCACGCGCACCAGTCGCTGGGGGAGCCCGCGACGCAGCGCAACCTCGTCGACGCGTTCGGCGGCTTCACGACCCTCGCGCGCGCCGTCGCCGAGCGCTGGCGCGAATGGCGCGCGGCCGTCGAGCAGCGCGACGCCGCGGCGCACGCCGCCGAGGCCACGGCCACGGAGCGCGAGTTCCTCGCGAGCCGGCAGCGCGAGCTCGCGGCGCTCGGCGTCACCGACACCGAATGGAGCGAGCTCTCGGCCACGCAGTCGCGCCTTGCCAACGCGGCCGAGCTGATCGCGCTCGCCACCGAGGGCATGGCCGCGCTGGCCGAGGCCGACGACGCGCTCACCGCGCGCCTCGCGGCGCTCACGCAGCGGGTGCGTGCAGCGACCACGCACGACCCGGCGCTGCAGGAGGTCGTGGGCCTGCTCGAGCCTGCGGCCATCCAGCTCGACGAGGCCGCCCGCGCGCTGCGCGACTACCAGCGCCGGCTCGACCTCGATCCCGACGAGCTGAAGCGCGTCGAGGAGCGGCTGTCCGCCATGCACGACCTCGCGCGCAAGCATCGCGTGCGGCCTGACGCCCTGCCCGCGCTGCTCGCGGAGACCGAGGCGCGGCTCGCGGCGCTCGCCGAATCGGCGGATGCCGAAGCGCTGGCGAAGCGGGCCGCGGCGGCGGAGAAGCGCTACCGCGATGCCGCGGCCGATCTCACCAAGAAGCGCCAGTTCGCCGCCGCCGAGCTCGCGCACCGCGTCACCGACGCGATGCAGGCGCTCGCGATGGCGGGCGGCCGGTTCGCGGTCGAGTTGGTACCCGTGGCGTCACCGATGAGCTACGGGCTGGAGCAGGTGGAGTTCCGGGTGGCCGGGCATCCCAAGCAGGCGCTCGGGGCGCTCGCCAAGGTCGCGTCGGGCGGCGAGCTCTCCCGCATTGCGCTCGCCATCCAGGTGGTCGCGACCGAGGCCGGCCACGTGCCGACGCTCGTGTTCGACGAGGTGGACAGCGGCATCGGCGGCGCGGTCGCCGCCACGGTGGGCCAGCTGCTGCAGGCGCTCGGCCAGCACCGGCAGGTGCTGTGCGTCACCCACCTGCCGCAGGTCGCGTCCTTCGCCGACGGGCACTTCCGCGTCAGCAAGGCGGGCAACGGCGAGGGCGTCACCAGCGAGCTCGCGCGCCTCACGGTGCCGCACCGGATCGAGGAGCTCGCGCGCATGCTGGGCGGCGTCGAGATCACCGCCAAGACGCGGGCGCATGCGAAGGAGCTGTACGAGCAGAATCGCCGGCGGGCCTAGGCCGAGGGGTCAGACCCCGCAGGCAGGATGCCAGGGGTCGAGGGTCAGACCCCGCAGGCAGAATGCCAGGGGTCAGATCCCGCGGGCAGGCTAAACGCGAAGGGCACCGGCAATCGCAAGCGGGGTCTGACCCCGGGATTGGCAGCTGAGTCCGACAAGAGCGGGGTCTGAACCCGGGTTCCGAGGCTCAACCCGCCGCGAGCGGGGTCTGACCCCGCGATCAGAGCGCCGACACGGGATCTGACACCGGCGCGCCAACGGCGCGCGCGCCGGTATCAGACCCCTGGCGATCGGTGGATCTTGCGGGGTCGAACCCCTCGCGGACCCCTGGCGATCGGTGGATCTTGCGGGGTCAGACCCATCCTCGAATCGCCCACAGCCCAAAAGAAAAGGGCGAACCGCAGCCCGCCCTCCGTCGCCCGAGGCGCCCGCAGGCGCCCACCCGAAGCCCTACCCGCGCCCCGACTTCCCGTTGGCCGCGAACTTCCCCTGCACCCGCTTCGCCTGCTTGGCAGCCGGCGCCTTCGCCGGCGACCGCAGCACGGCGGGCTTCGCCACCGGCGCCGGCATCGTCTCGCCGGTCTCGAGCCAGTGCTTCACGCGCTGGGCGTCGCCCAGCCGCGTGAACTTGCCGATCGAGTCGAGCAGCACGATGACCATCGGCTTGCTCGCGATGTTGGCGAGCATCACCACGCAGCGGCCGGCCTCGCGGATGTAGCCCGTCTTCTGGAGCTGGATGTCCCACGCCGCGTTCTTGACCAGCGCATTGGAGTTGTTGAAGCCCAGCGTGCGCCCGGTCTGCGTCTCGACGTAGTGCGACGGCGTGGTCGAGTACTCGCGGATCAGCGGGTATTCGGCGGCGGCGCGGACGAGCTTGGCGAGGTCGCTGGCGGTCGAGACGTTGCGCGGGTCGAGGCCGGTCGAGTCCTCGTAGTGCGTGTTGCTCATCCCGAGGGACGCCGCCTTGAAGTTCATCGCCGTGACGAACGCCTTCAGGCCGCCCGGGTAGTGCCGGGCGAGCGAGGACGCCGCCCGGTTCTCCGAGGCCATGAGCGCGAGGCGCAGCATCTCGTTGCGGGTCAGGGTGGTGCCCATCCCGAGCCGGGAATGGCTGCCCTTCAGGTAGTCGAAGTCGCCCATGTCGACCTCCAGCGCCTCGTCCATCGGCTGCTGGGCATCGAGGACCACCATCGCGGTCATCAGCTTGGTGACCGAGGCGATGGGCGTGACCTCGTCGGCGGCCTTCGCATACAGGGGCGTGCCGTCCTCGGCGTCGACGATGATGGCGTTGGCCGACGCCAGGCGCAGCTTGGCCGCGTCGAGCGAGGGCGGAGCTGCCAGCGCGGCCTGGGCCAGGAAGGCAGCAAAAACAAGGGTTACGGAGCGAATCATGAGGCCGCGCATGAGAAATTTCGGCAGGTTGCGTTATCGCACGCCTGTAGGCCACCGTCAACCATCATCGTCATATCCCGCCTACGAGGGACATGCCGACGCTCCCCCAGGACCCGAAGCCGCCGGGGCGAGCGCCTACAACGCGTGGGCGCCCGATTCGGTGGACGCGGCGGGCGCATCCGCCTGCCGCCGGGCCTCGTCCTGCTGCAGCCACCACATCCGCGCGTAGACGCCGTCGGCGGCCAGCAGCGCGGCGTGCGTCCCGCGCTCGACGATGCGGCCGGCCTCCAGCACCAGGATCTCGTCGGCATCGACGATGGTCGACAGCCGGTGCGCGATCGTCAGCGTGGTGTGGTTGCGCGCGATGGCCTTCAATTCGCGCTGGATCGCCTTCTCCGAGCGCGAGTCGAGCGCGCTCGTCGCCTCGTCGAAGATCAGGATGTGCGGCGCCTTGAGGATCGCGCGCGCGATCGCCACGCGCTGCTTCTCGCCGCCGGAGAGCTTCAGCCCGCGCTCGCCGACGGTGGTGGCGTAGCCGTCCGGCAGGGCGGCGATGAAGTCGTGGATCTGCGCGAGCTGCGCGGCGGCGACGATCTCGTCGTGCGTCGCGCCCGGCTTGCCGTAGCCGATGTTGTACTCGATCGTGTCGTTGAAGAGCACCGTGTCCTGCGGGACGATGCCGATCGCCGCGCGCACGCTCGCCTGCGTGACGTCGCGCAGATCCTGGCCGTCGATGGCGATGCGACCGCCGCCGACGTCGTAGAAGCGGTACAGCAGCCGCGCGAGCGTCGACTTGCCCGAGCCCGACGGACCCACCACCGCGACCGTGCGGCCCGCGGGAATCGCGAACGACACGTCGAACAGGATCTGGCGATTGGGCTCGTACGAAAAGTCGACGTGCTCGAACGCCACCGCCGCGCCCGCGAGCGCGATCGGCGGCGCGCCCGGCCTGTCCGCGATCTCCGTGTGCTCCTCGATGAGCCCGAACAACCGCTCCATGTCGGCGAGCGCCTGCTTGATTTCGCGATAGATCACGCCGAGGAAGTTGAGCGGGATGTAGAGCTGGATCATGAACGCGTTGACCAGCACGAGGTCGCCGATCGTCATCTCGCCGCGCACCACGCCGGCCGTCGCGCGCCACATGATGAGCGTGACGGCGAAGGCGATGATCGCGCTCTGCCCGATGTTGAGCGCGGACAGCGACGTCTGGCTCTTGACCGCGGCGGCCTCCCAGCGCTGCAGGCTCTCGTCGTAGCGGCGCGCCTCCCACTCCTCGTTGCCGAAGTACTTGACCGTCTCGTAGTTCAACAGGCTGTCGATGGCGCGCGTGTTGGCGCGCGAGTCGAGCTCGTTGGCGGTGCGCCGGAAATGCGTGCGCCATTCCGTGATCGACACCGTGAACGCGATGTAGAGGACGAGCGCCGCGCCGGTGATCGCCATGAACGTCCAGTCGTAGCGGACGATCAGGATCGCCGACACGAGCGCGATCTCGACCAGCGTGGGGAAGATCGAGAACAGCGCATAGCTGATGAGGGTGGAGATGCCGCGCTGCCCGCGCTCGACGTCGCGCGTGAGGCCGCCGGTCTGCCGGTGCAGGTGGAAGCGCAGCGACAGCGCGTGCAGGTGCCGGAACACCTGCAGCGCGATCTTGCGCACCGCGCGCTGCGTGACCTTGGCGAACAGGAACTCGCGCAGCTCGGTGAAGACCGTGGTGGAGAGCCGCAGCAGGCCGTAGGCGACCAGCAGCGCGAGCGGCACCGCGAGCAGCGCCGACTCGCGGTCGAGGCTGTCGACGATCTGCTTCAAGAGCACCGGCACGCCGACGTTGGCGACCTTGGCGAGCACGAGGCACGCCAGCGCCGCGAGCACGCGCCCCTTGTACTCCCACAGGTAGGGCAGGAGCGTGCCGACCGCGGCCCAGTCGCCCTTGCGGGTGCGGGCGACGTTCACGTCGGCGGGAGCGGGCAGCGGGCTGCGGCGACCTCTCATCGGGGCCAGTCTATGTCAGTTGGGAAGCGGGCGGGGGCATGCGCGGTCCGCCCGGGAACAGGGTGCGGACGATCGGCGCGATCTCAAGTGCCCGGCCCCTCGCGGTCGGCGAGCGCGATCGCGCGCCGGCGCCGCCGCGGAAAGAACTCGTTGCCGCCGTAGCCCAGCACGCCCATGCCGACGCGCACGAGGCCGTACGCGATCCAGCACGCGGCCTTGGCGATCACGTTGCGCGTGGCCCAGCGCTGCGGGGCGACGTACCGCGTGCCGGTCTCGATCATCGCGAGGAGCTCGAGCCGCAGCTGGTCCGCGAAGTGCGGGTCGCGCACGAACACGTTCGCCTCGCGCGCCATCAGCAGCGAGTAGGGATCGATGTTCGACGAGCCGACGGTGGCCCAGCGGTCGTCGATCACCGCGACCTTCGCGTGCAGGAACGAGCGATGGTATTCGGCGATCGCTACGCCGGCGCCGAGCAGCTGGCCGTACAGCGCGCGCGACGCATAGTGCAGCAGCCGGTACTCGACGCGCGCCTGCAGCACCAGCGTCACCTTCACGCCGCGCTGCGCCGCCGCCATCAGCGCATGACGGAAGCGCACGCCGGGAAAGAAATACGCGTTCGCGATCAGGATCTCCTGCTTCGCGGTGCGGATCGCGGCGAGATACGCGCGCTCGATGTCGCGGCGGTAGCGCAGGTTGTCGCGGATGACGAACTTCGCGGTCTGGTGGCCCGTGCGCGGCGCGACGAACGGCTCGGGGAACAGCCGCACCTCGCTGCGGTCGAGCTGCACGAGCTCGACCAGCGCCCACAGCCGCTGCATCGTGGCGACGATCGGCACCAGCAGCGGCCCCGTGACCCGCACGGCGAAGTCGACGCGCGGCGGCTTGTGGCCGGGCGTGTTCATGTCGTCGATCAGGTTGATGCCGCCGACGAACGCCACCTGGCGGTCGACGTGGCACAGCTTGCGATGCAGCCGCCGCAGCCGGTGCGAGCGGAACTGCCACGGCGCGACCTCGGGCCGGTACTTCATCAGCGTCACGCGGCCGTGGCGCAGGCGGCGCTCGAGGCGCTTCGACAGGTAGTGGCGCGCGCCCCAGCCGTCGACCAGCACGCGCACGGTGACGCCGCGCTGCGCGGCGTGCACGAGGGCCTCGGCGATCGCGCTGCCGACCGCATCGTCGGCGAAGATGTAGGTCTCGAGCCAGATCTCGTGCTGCGCCGCCTCGATGGCGGCGGTCAGCGCCGGGAAGAACTCGTGCCCGCTGCGCAGGAGCTCGATCCTGTTACCCGGCGTGAAACGGATCATGGCAGGACGGGCGTTTACGCAGCGGATGTCACGGGCGCTTCTGCACGACCTCGAAAGTGGCGGCGAGCGCCGCGTGATCGGACATGCGACCCGAGGGGAACGCATAGTGTACGCGGGCGTCCAGCACCGCGAGGCCGCGTGCGTAAATGCGGTCCAGGCGGAAGACCGGCATCACGGAGGGAAACGTGCGCGCCGGCCGGCCCTTCACCGCCTCGAACACCTCGACGACGTCGAGCTCCTCCTGCAGCGTGCGGTCGCCCTTGCGGCGCCAGTCGTTGAAGTCGCCGGCGATGATCATCGGCTCGTCGTGCGGGATCGTCTCGTTGATGCGCTCGACCAGCGCGCGAATTTGCCACTGGCGCCCGCGCTCGAAGAGCCCGAGGTGCACGTTGAGGCAGTGCAGGATCGGCGCGCCCTCGCCGAGGTTCACCTGGCAGTGCAGGAGGCCGCGGCTCTCGAACGCGTGGGCGGAGATATCCTCGTTCTCCTGCGCGACGATCGGGTAGCGCGACAGCACGGCGTTGCCGTGGTGGCCGTTGCGGTACACCGCGTTGCGGCCGTACGCGACCTCGTGCCACATGGTGTCGGCGATGAACTCGTGCTGCGGCTTCCCGGGCCAGTCGTGGTAGCGGCCGGCGTGGCGCTGGTGCATGCCGAGCACTTCCTGCAGGAACAGCACGTCGGCCGAGAGGCCGTGCAGCTTCTCCTTCAGTTCGTGGATCACCATCCGCCGGGTGAGATGCGAGAAGCCTTTGTGGATGTTGTAGGTGGCGACGCTGAACTTCATGGAGCTGCAAAGGCGGGGGAACCGGCGGAGAGGACATGTTAACGGGTATTGACCCCCGCGGCCCCTTCCGCGGTTCATAATCGCGCCCTCGTCCGTTCCCTTCCGCGGAGCATTGCCATGAAGTCACGCACCCTCACCGTCCACGCCGCCGTCGCGGGCCTGCTCGCGTTCGGCGCGGCGTCCGCGGCGACCGGCCACGACCCCGCGCCTGCGGCAGGCCAGGAGAAGTGCTACGGCGTCGCCAAGGCCGGCCAGAACGACTGCGGCACGGCGAAGCACGCGTGCGCCGGCATGGGCAAGGTCGACCGCGATCCACTCGACTGGAAGATGGTGGCCAAGGGCACGTGCGAGAAGCTCGGCGGGAAGCTCGACGCACCGAAGAGTAAAGGCTAGCCCTTCCTGGCGATCGCAGGACGCATCGCCGCCGATGCTGCAAGTTGTCGTTCCCGCGAAAGCGGGAACCTAGTGGCGTAGAAGTCAAACGACTTGACGACACCGGGTCCCCGCCTGCGCGGGGACGACATTGGAAACGGCTGTGCCACACCGATTTGCGCTATCTAGCCTCGGCGCGGGCGCTTCGGCGCCACGAGCAGCGCGAGCGTGCCCGCCGCCTCCTGCGCGACTTGCGCGAGCGTGCACTGCCGCGGCGCCTTGTCGGGCCGCCAGCGCAGGAGCTTGGTGCCGTGGCGAAAGCGCTCGCCGCTCCAGTGGTCGTATTGCACCTCGACGACGAGCGTCGGCGCGAGCGGCTGCCACTCGCCGCTGCGCTCGCTGCTCCAGCGGCTCGGGCCGCCGGGCGCGCGGCCCGTGAAGCCCGGCGGCGCGACCAGCTCCTCGAGCTTGCGCGTCAGCGCCGCGCGCTCGCCGGCCTTGAGCGTGGCCGTGAAGCCCACGTGGTGCAGCGCACCGGCGTCGTCGTAGAGGCCGAGCAGCAGCGATCCCACCACCTTGCCCGCCGACGCGTAGCGGAAGCCGCCGACCACGCAATCCGCGGTGCGCATCCGCTTGTACTTCTCCATGCCGGTGCGCTCGCCCGAGCGGTATCCGGCGTCGCGGCGCTTCGCCATCACGCCATCGAGGCCTGCGCCGAGCGCGTGCAGCCAGTCCTTCGCTTGCGCAAGGTCCTGCGTGCACGGCGACAGGCGCAGCGGCGAGCCGGGCGGCACGTGCGCGGCCATGAACGCCTCCAGCTCCACGCGGCGCTCGGCCAAGGGTCGCTCGACCAACGCGCGGCCCTTGGCATCGACGAGGAGGTCGAACACCACGAGCAGCGCCGGCCGCTCGCGCGCGAGCCTCGCCACGCGGCTCGCCGCGGGATGGATGCGCTGGAGAAGCTCGTCGAACGCGAGCACGTCGCCGACCGGCACCACGATCTCGCCGTCGAGCACGGCCTTGCGTGCGCCGAGCGCACCGACGGCGGCGACGATCTCGGGAAAGTAGCGGTTGAACGGCTGGCCCGATTTCGAGCGCAGGTCCACGGTGTCGCCGTCGCGGAACGCGAGGCAGCGAAAGCCGTCCCACTTGGGCTCGTATTGCCACTGCGCGCCCTCGGGCAACGCACCGACGAGCTTCGCCTCCATCGGCGGATAGTCGACGGGCAGGGGCAGCGTCATCGCGGCAGCAGCGGATCGAGCTTCGCGCGGCCGGTGCGCGCGAGCACGGGCGCGAAGAGGTCGCCCACCGCCGCGATCCGCGCGCGCATGTTGTCGATGCGGAAGTCGGCGATGTGTGCCCCTGCCTCCAGCTCGTCCCACGTGAGCGGCGCCGACACCGTCGCCTGCGGGCGCGGACGCGGCGAGTACACCGACGCGAGCGTGCGGCCCCACGCGTTCTGGTTGTAATCGACGAGCACGCGATCCGCGGGCCGCTTCGCGATGCGGTACTCGGCGGTGACGAGCGCGGGATGCAGCTTCGCGAGCGCGAACGCGAAGCGCTTGGCCACGCCCCACACCTCCTTCTGCGTCGGGCCGCGCACGATGGGCACGTAGACGTGCACGCCCTTCGAGCCCGTCGTCTTGGGATACGACGGCAGCCCGAGCTGCGCGAGCGCGTCGCGCACGACGAGCGCGGTCGCGCGCACCTGCTCGAACGTCGCGCCGGGCACGGGGTCGAGGTCGAAGTGCAGGAAGTCGGGACGGTCGACGTCGTCGCAGCGCGCGTACCACGGATTGAGATCGATGCAGCCGAGGTTCACGAGCCACAGCAGCGACGGCAGGTCCTGCACGATCGGGAACGCGATGACGTTGCCCGACCCGTGCGCGATCGAGCACGTCTCGATCCACTCGGGACGCGATTCGGGCGCGCGCTTCATGAAGAAGTGCTCGCCCGCCGCGCCGTTCGGATAGCGCTTCATCACCATCGCGCGCTCGGCGAGATGCGGCAGCAGCACCGGCGCGACGTCGGCGTAGTACTGCAGGAGATCGCGCTTGGTGATGCGTGGCGCGTCCCAGAACGGCTTGTCGAGGTTGGTGAGGCGCACGCGGCGGCCCGCGACGGGGAGATCGAAGTCGGCGCGATCCGCGGGAATGACGATCGCGGGCGGCGGCGCGGCGCGCTTGCCGCGGGGCGCGGAGCGCGTGGACGGGTGGTGATTGCGGGTGGCGGGTTCGGTCATGGCGGTCGGCGTGCCGGCCGCGGGCCGGCGCCCTGCGTTTCACCATACCGTGCTTTGCGCGGGCCGCGCGCTTATGCAGGCGATCGCGCATCCGCCGCCGCGGCCCGCGCGTATGTAAGGAACGGCGCGGGCGCCCGACCACTGCAGCAGACGGGGCGCCCGTCCCGTTCATTCCACTCTCGCAAGGAGCGCGTTACCATGAGCCAACACACCATGATCGAGTCCACCGTCGCCGGCATCGTCGCGCTGGGTTTCGCGTCGCTGGTCGCGGCGCAGCCCGTCCCGCAGAAGGCCGGCACCGAGAAGTGCTACGGTGTCGCCAAGGCGGGCCAGAACGACTGCGGCACCGCCAAGCACGCGTGCGCCGGCCAGGGCGCGAAGATGGACAACGACCCGACCGAATGGAAGTACGTCGCCAAGGGCACCTGCGAGAAGATGGGCGGCAAGATGGCCGCGCCGAAATAGGCGCGACACCTTACGCGACGCGGGGCGGCGCGCTGCCGCCCCGCGTTCACGCTTGCGTGCCGCAATGAACGCATCCTTCGCATTGCCCGCTGCCGCCGGCATCGGCCTGCGTGCGCCGCACGTGCGCCACGTGCTCGCCACGCGTCCCGCGGTGCCGTGGTTCGAGGTGCACAGCGAGAACTACTTCGCGGACGGCGGCCCCGCGCTCGACGCGCTCTTGCGCGTGCGCGCCGACTATCCGGTCGCGCTGCACGGCGTCGGAATGTCACTCGGGTCCGCAGACCCGCTCGACCGCGCGCACCTTGCGAAGCTCGCGCGGCTCGCGGCGCGCGTCGAGCCCGCCGTGGTGTCCGAGCACCTGTGCTGGAGCGGTGTGGACGGCCGTCACTTCAACGACCTCCTGCCGCTGCCGTACACCGAGGAGGCGCTCGCGCACGTCTGCGCGCGCGTCGACGAAGTGCAGTCCGCGCTCGGGCGCACGATCCTCGTCGAGAACGTGTCGAGCTATTACGCGTTCCCCGAATCGACGCTGCCGGAATATGCATTCGTTGCGGAGGTCGCGCGCCGCACCGGCTGCGGCCTGCTGGTCGACGTCAACAACATCCACGTGAACGCGCACAACCACGGCGTCGACGCGCGTGCGTACCTCGCGGCGCTGCCGCCCGCCGCGGTCGCGGAGATCCACCTCGCAGGCTTCGAGGCGCGGGGGCCGCTGCTGGTCGACACGCACGGCGCGCCGGTGGCCGCCGACGTGTGGGCGCTCTATCGCGACGCGATCGCGCGCTTCGGCCGCGTCCCGACGCTGGTCGAGTGGGACACCGACGTTCCCGCGTTCGCGGTGCTCGAGCGCGAGGCCGCGACCGCGCAGGCCATCCTCGCCGAGGATCATGCCGTCGCTGCGTGATCTGCAGCGCCGCTTTGCCGCGGCCTTGCTGGACCCCGCGCCGCCGGCGTCTATCGGCCTCGCCACGTATCGCGGGACCGTATTCGCGCACTGGCGCAACGCGCTCGGCGCCACCTTCATGGTCGTGCGCGAGCTCACCGGCGCGGCGTTCTTCGCCGCGGCCGTCGATGCGTTCGCGCACGCGCATCCGTCGCGCGGCGGCGACCTCAACGTCTACGGCGACGCGTTCCCCGACTTCCTTGCGACGTATCCGCCGGCGCAGGACCTGCCCTACCTCGCCGACGTCGCGCGCCTCGAATGGGCGATGGACGAGGCGCAGCGCGCCGCGGATGCGCCAGGGTCGGTCGCCGAACTGCTCGCCGCGGTGGCGGCGGCCGACGGCGCGACGCTGCGCTTCGCGCTCGACCCGTCGTGCCGGCTCTTGCGCTCACCGCATCCGGTGCTGCGGATCTGGCGTGCGCACCAGCCCGGCGGCGAGCCGCTCGAGGACATCGCGCTCGCGGGCGCCGACGACCGCCTGCTGGTGCGGCGCGAGGACGGACAGGTGACCGTGGAGCGCGTCGCCGCGGGCGAGCACGCTTGGCTCGCGGCGCTGTACGCGGGCGCGACGCTGGCCGCGGCGCTCGACGCGGCGCTCGCCGTCGACGCCGCCTTCGATCTCGGCGTCGCATTGCAGCGGCGCGTGGCCGATCGCACGCTCGCGGCGCTCGGGTGACAGGTTATCGCGCGCCGGACGACCAACGCGCATGTCCCCCGTGGAGAACGCCGACATGCACACCGCCAGCCCGTCCCTCGTCACCCGCACCTCGCAGGCCTACGCGGCCCTCGCGCGGCTGTGCGACCGCGCGCAGCCGCTGCTCGCGCTCGCGATCCGCCTCTACGTCGCGCACGTGTTCCTGCTCTCCGGCCTGACCAAGATCCGCAGCTGGGAGGGCACGCTCGCGCTGTTCGAGAACGAGTACCACGTGCCGGTGCTCGCACCGCACGTGGCCGCCGTGCTCGGCACCGCGACCGAGCTCGGGCTGCCGCTGCTGCTGGTCGCGGGACTCGGCACGCGCCTCGCGGCACTCGCGCTGTTCGCGTTCAACATCGTGGCCGTGATCTCGTACCCCGACCTCTCGGACGCGGGCCTGAAGGATCACCTGCTGTGGGGTGCGCTGCTGCTCGTGCTCGCGGTGTACGGGCCGGGCACGCTGGCGCTCGACCGGTGGCTCGATCGGCGGCAGGACTGAACGGCTTGATTTCACAAAGAGACGCAGAGACGCCGAGAAACCCGAAGTTCTCTGCGTCTCTGCGTCTCTTTGTTGAAAAAGACCTCCGGCAGGGGCCTACTTCTCCGCGAGCAGCGCCTTCTTCGCCGTCGCGAGCTCCGCGAGCTTCTCCGGCGCGACTTTCGGGTAGTGCAGGTCGAGCGAGGACAGCGCGTCGACGATCGCGGCCGCCACCACGACGCGCGTGAACCACTTGTTGTCGGCGGGCACCACGTACCACGGCGCTTCCGGCGTGGACGTCTCGCGGATCGCCTCCTCGTACGCCGTCATGTACTGCGGCCAGTAGCCGCGCTCGCGCACGTCGGCGGCCGAGAACTTCCAGTTCTTCTCCGGCTCGTCGATGCGCTCGAGGAAGCGCTTCTTCTGCTCGTCGCGCGACACGTGCAGGAAGAACTTGCGGATCAGCACGCCGTTGCGCGAGAGGTAGCGCTCGTACGTGCGGATGTCGCTGTAGCGGTTCTTCCACAGCTTCTTGCCGACGAGCGACGGCGGCAGCTTCTGGCCGGCCAGGTACTCGGGATGCACCTTCACGACCAGCACTTCCTCGTAGTAGCTCCGGTTGAAGATGCCGATGCGCCCGCGCTCGGGCACGTTCTTCGCGCAGCGCCAGAGGTAGTCGTGGTCGAGCTCCTCCGACGTCGGCGCCTTGAACGAGAACACCTGGCAGCCCTGCGGGTTCACGCCCGACATCACGTGCTTGATCGCGCCGTCCTTGCCAGCCGCGTCCATCGCCTGGAACACGAGCAGCACCGCCCAGCGGTCCTGCGCGTAGAGCATGTCCTGCAGCTGCGCGAGCGCCTCGCGCCCGATGGCGAGCGCCTCCTTGGCCCGCGGCTTGTCCTCGTCGCCGAGCCACGCGGTGTCGCCGGGGTCGACGTTCCTGAGCTTGAACCGCGCGCCGTCCTCGATGCGATAGGGGCGCGACAGCTTGCGGGAGAGGGCGACGATGCGTTCGAGTCCGGGCTTGGCGTCGGGCATGGCGGGCGCGGTGGGAAGGCGACGCCGTCACGTTAGCACGCCGGCCTCCTCGCGCAACCACGGGGTGCGGCCAGCCATGCGGATCGCGCCGCGGCCCTTCATTTTCCGCCGCCTGGTGCCGATGGAGACCTGCGGCCGCACCGCTTCGGCGCGCGCCGCCCACGTCATGTTCCGCTCCGACAGCCATCCGCACACCAGGCCCGGCGAAGTCGCCCTGGTCGCCACCCAGCTCCGGCCCGGGGTGCACGTGCGGCTGCCGCTCGGCTGGCTCGACCATCCGTTCGTCTTCAATTCGTTCGTGATCGAGAACGAGAGCCAGGTGCGCGACATCCTCGCGCTGCAACTGCCGCAGGTGTACTGCGACGTCGCGCGCTGCAAGGTGCCGCCGCTGCCGCCGGCGTCGACGGTCGTTGCGGAAGTGAACGCCGAGGAGGCAAGCCGCGTGGCCGCCGCGCTGGCTGCCAAGGAGCGGCGCATGCAGGCGATGGCGGTGATCCGCGAGCACCTCGACTCCACGTGCCGGCACTACCTCGGGGCGTCCAAGGCCGTCGGCTCGGCGTTCAAGTCGTTCGACGCCAACCCGCGCGCGTCGATCGCCGAGATGGCGCTGGTGAGCGAGAAGTCGACCGCCGTGCTGCTCGACGACGCGGATAGCGCGATCGTCCTCATCGCCGAGAAGGGGCACAACGACGGCTTCGCCGCGCACGCGCTCTCCGTGATGACGCTGTCGCTGCTGCTCGGCAAGCAGGCACGGCTGCCCGAGGAGGCGCTGCACGCGCTCGGCGTCGCGGCGCTCCTGCACGACATCGGGCAGCTCGCGATCAACCCGTCGATCCTCAAGAACCCCGAGCGCAACCGCCACGAGGAGGCGATCTACCAGACCCACTGCGCGCTCGGCGTGGAGAGCGTGCAGCGCGGCGGCCGCGTGTCGCAGAGCCTAACGCAGGCCATCCTGCACCACCACGAGCACTACGACGGCAGCGGCTATCCCGACCATCTCTCGGGCGAGCAGATCCACATCGCGGCACGCGTGATCGCGGTCGCGAACCGCTTCGACAACCTCGCGAACCCGATGAACAACCGGCACGCGCTGTCGCCGTCGGAGGCGCTGTCGCGCATGTGGGTGCGCGAGAAGCACTGGTTCGACCCGGTGCTGCTGCAGCTCTTCGTGCGCGCGATGGGCGTCTACCCGCCCGGCACCGTGGTGCAGCTCGACGACGGGCGCCTCGGCACCGTCGTGATCTCCGCCACCGCCGACAACCTGCTCGCGCCGCAGGTGCTGGTCTACGAGCCCGAGATCCCGCGCGCGCAGGCGATCATCGTCGACCTCGCGCACGACACCGCGGCGCGGATCACGCGCGCCGTGCGCCTGCAGGAATGCGACGAGGACGCACTCGACTACCTGCTGCCGCGCCGCCGGATGAACTGGTTCGCCGCGCAGAAGGACTAAGACCTGTCTCCAGACGGCCAGCGCGACGAACGCCGATGCTCCGAAATCGTCGTCCCCGCGAAGGCTTGCCCTCGAGTGTGGTAGTCGGGGGCGGGGACCCAGTGTCGTTCAGTGCACACGTCTCGCAAACGACACTGGGTTCCCGCGTTCGCGGGAACGACGGTGGATAGGATGATGTCTCGCCGGTTTCGAGACGCAAGATAGGTTCTTACGCCTCAAGCCACCTGCAAACGGTCGCATAGAGATCGGCAGGATCGAACGGCTTGGCGAGGAAGTCGTCCATGCCCGCCTCGAGGCAGCGCCGACGGTCCTCGTCGAACGCGTTGGCGGTCATCGCGAGGATGGGGATAGGCGCACGGCCCGGCAGCGCGCGGATCGCGCGCGTGGCCTCGAAGCCGTCCATGCGCGGCATCTGCAGGTCCATGAGGACCAGGCGGTGCGCATCGCTCACCATCGCCACCGCCTGCTCCCCGTCGTGCGCGACGTCGACGACGAGCCCCACGTCGGCGAGCAGGATCACCGCCACTTCCTGGTTGATGGGATCGTCCTCGACCAGCAGGATGCGCGTGCCCGCATGCCGCGCGCGCAGCTCCGATTCGGGATTGCCCGCGGCGGGCGTCGCGACCGGGCGCGGCGCCTCGCCGCGCGCGAGCCACGCCGTGAACCAGAAGGTGCTGCCGATGCCGACCCGGCTCGTGGCGCCCGCCTCGCCGCCCATCGCCTCCGCGAGCCGGCGCGTGATCGCGAGGCCGAGGCCGGTGCCGCCGTGCTTGCGCGTGGTCGAGTCGTCGCCCTGGCGGAACGCCTCGAACAGCGTGGCGAGGCGCGCCTCCGCCACGCCCGCGCCGGTGTCGCTCACCTCGAAGCGCACGAGCACGCCCTGCGCCTCCTCCCGCATGAGGCGCGCGCTGATGGCGATGCGTCCCGCGTCCGTGAACTTCACCGCGTTGCCCGCGAAGTTGAGGAGCGCCTGGCGCAGGCGCGTCGGATCGCCGCGCAGCCACACCGGCACGTCGTCGCAATCGGTGGTCAGCACGAGGTTCTTGCGCCGCGCCTGCTCCCACACCAGCGAGCGCACGTTGTCGACGATCGTCTGCAGCGGGAAGTCGACGCTCTCCAGCACGAGCTTGCCCGACTCGATCTTGGACAGGTCGAGGATGTCGTTGATGAGCAGCAGCAGGTGCTCGCCGGCAGTGGTGAGCTTGTCGATCCAGTCCTGCTGCTGCGCGGTGACGCCCGACCGCCGCAGGAGGTAGGCGAATCCGAGCACGGCGTTCATCGGCGTGCGGATCTCGTGGCTCATGTTGGTGAGGAACGCGCTCTTCGCCGCGTTGGCGGCGGTCGCCGCGCGGGTGGCCACCGACAGCTCGGCCGTGCGCAGCTCGACCAGGTCCGCGAGATGGTGGCGATGATGGTCGAGCTCCTCCGCGAGGCGCTTCTTCTCGGTGATGTCCTCCTGCACCGCGACGAAATGGGTGACGGTCCCGTCCGCCTCGCGGATCGGCGCCACCACCGCCGACGCCACGTAGTCGGTGCCGTCCTTGCGGCGATTGGTGAACTCGCCGTGCCACGCGCGACCCGCGGCGAGCGTGTCGGAGAGGGCGGGCTCCTCGGGCGTGCCCACGTTCGGCGAGCGCAGCACGAGCACCGAGCGGCCGAGGATCTCCTCGCGTGCGTAGCCCGTGGTGGCGACGAAGGCCTCGTTCACGTACTCCACGTGCCAGCCGGGGTCCGTGATGACCACCGCGCTCGGGCTCTGCTCGATGGCCATCGACAGCTTGCGCAACTGCTGCTCGGCCGCGAGGCGGCGCGTCACGTCGTTGGCGAGCACGACGACCGCGTTGTGCGCGTCGAACTGCAGGCGGTGCGACGAGATCTCGACGCTGATGAGCGAGCCGTCCTTGCGCCGGTGATGCCACAGCCGCGGCGGCGCGTTGTCGACCTGCGCGTCGACGGCCTCGCGCAGCCGCGCCACGTCGCCGGCCGGGCGGATGTCGGCGATGGTCATGGCCAGGAACTCCTCGCGCGAGTAGCCGTACTGCGCGACCGCCGCATCGTTCACCGCGAGGAAGCGCAGCGTGGCGGGGTCGTACACCCACATCGGATGCGGGTTCGCCTCGAAGAGCTCGCGGTACCGCGCCTCGCTCTCGCGCAGCGTGAGCGCGGCGCGTTCTTGCTCGGTGACGTCGTGGCCCAGCCCCCGGTAGCCGATCACCTGTCCGTCGGCGGAGAGAACCGGCCGTGCCGACGTCTGCATGTGGCGCAGCTCGCCGCTGCGATGCACGTTGACGTGGCCCGCGTTGCGCAGCGGCGCGCCCTGCGCCGCCGCGGCCGCGAACGCCGCGTGCACGCGCGCCGCCTCGTCCGCCGGCATGAAGTCGAACGGCGTGCGGCCGATCACCTCGGCGGGCCGGTAGCCGAGGGCCGCCTCCACGCTGTCGGAGACGTAGGTGTAGCGCCACTGCGCATCGGTCTCCCAGATCCAGTCGGCGGTCGCCTCGACGATGTCGCGGAAGCGCCGCTCGCTGTCGCGCAGCGCGAGCTGCGCGCGCTTGCTGGCGGTGATGTCCTCGGTGAAGATGACGATGCCGCCGATGCCGCCGTCGTCGGTGCGCCAGGGCCGCACTTCCCAGCGCAGCCACTGCGTCGTGCCGTCGGCACGCACGAACGCATCCTCGTCGTTGCGCACGATCTCGCCCGCGAGCGCGCGGCCATGCACCGCGCGCCAGTCATCCCCGATCTCCGGGAACACCTCGTAGTGGCTGTGCCCCACGACGTCGCGCTCGCCGAGCGTGTAGTCGTCGTGCCAGCGCTGGCTCACGGCGAGGTAGCGCATCTTGCGGTCGAAGATCGCGATGGCCGCGGGCGCATGCTCGACCAGCAGCCGCAGGCGCGCCTCGCTCGCGCGCATCGCGTCCTCGGCCGCGCGGCGGGCGGTCACGTCCTGCGCCGTGATCACGGCACCGGTGATCGCGCCACCTTCGTCGCGGATCGGCGCCGCGCTGTAGCTCGCGACCCACGTGCGGCCCGTGTCCTGGCGCACGATGCGCAGCTCGATGCCCGTGGCCGACTCGCCGCGCAACGCCCGGCGCAGCAGCCGCCGATCCGGCTCGACCCGCGTGCCGTCGACGGTGCGCACGGCGAGGAAGTCCGGGTTCGCGAGCGCGGTGCCGGCCTCGGCCGCGGTGGCGAAGCCGTGCATGGACAGGAACGCGTCGTTGGCCTGCCGCAGGCGGCCGTCGCCGTCGAAGATGGCGAGCGCGTCGCTCATGCCTTCGAGCGTGGCCTGCAGCGTCGAGGTCGTGCTGCGCAGCGCGTCCTCCATGCGCTTGCGCGCGGCGAGGTCGTCGACGAGCTGGGCCTCGCTGTCGCGACGTGCGCGATCGAGCGCGGCGAGCTGGTCGCCGATGCGCCGGACCTCGACGATGTCGCCGCCCGCGGATCCGACGCCCGCCGCCAGGGGATCCGCGAGCGTGGTGAGATCGCGCGCGAGCCTGCGCGCCGCGATCCGGCCGCCGAGCACGGCCGCGAACGTCGCGGTGACGAGCAGGAGCGCGAGCAGCGCGGCGGATTCGCGCACGTCGCTGCTCGCGAGCAGCGGCGGCACCTCGACGGCGAGCGTCCACCGCGCGTTGTCGAGCCGGGCAGCGATGGGCGTGCCGCGCTCCACATCTGTGGCGGCGGGACCGGCCTGCGCGATCGGCGCGCCGGTGCTGTCGCGCAGCTCCACGCGCCATCCGGCAGGCAGCGCGAGGCTTCCGAGCGCGCGGTCGAGCGCCGCGGTCCCGATCGTCGCGATCAGCAGCGCCACCGTCTTGTCGTCGCGCACGACCGGCACGGCGATGCCGACCTGGCGCTGCGCGGTGACCGGGCCGACGAACGGATCGCCGACCGCCGGCTTGCCGGTCGCAAGCGCGGTCTTCGCCGCGGAGGTGCCGGAGACCGCCGGAAGATTCGGCAGCGGCGTGCCGAGCGGCACGCGCGTGTTCCAGACCATCCGCCCGTCGGGCTCGGCGAGCGAGAGCGAGATGTCGAACGTGCGCGCGAAGTTCTGCGCGTCACGATAGGCCTCGCGCTGCCAGGCCGGATCGACGAGACGCGAGTCGGCCGCGAGCATCTGCATCGCGGCGGTGCGGAAGCCCAGCTGGCGGTCGATGGCGCCGGCGACGTTGGTCGCGAGGTCGCGCGCGTCGCGCGCAGTGGTGTCGCGCAGCTCGCGGATGTCGTTGACGGCGAACACCGTCGCCACCACCAGCAGAGGCGCGATGGCGATCCAGATGAGCCGCGACAGGTAGGACTGGAGCTTCACGACCCCACGACGATAAAGGGAGACGGGCGCAACGATGAGTTATCGGTCGCGGCGGCCGCGGCATGAGCCCGATGGGCCGCCGCGAGGGCGAATTCGCCCGCGTGGCACGTCGCGCGGCAGGCAGTGAATGCCGACGGTCAGGCACCCGCCCGGGCGCGGCGTTCCCGGGTCGAGCATCGTGCATGCCACGGCGTGGCGGCCATGCGTAGGAATACGCCCGGGTGAACCCTTTGGACTTCGCTCGTCGCGGCTCCGCGACGCCGTCGCGGCCGCGGCGCGATCCTGCGTCGCGTCTATACTGGATCGACATCGTCCCGGGGAGAGGAAGTCGACGTGAGGTCGCAGCCGGTCGCGACGACGCCGTACGGCGCCGATGCTCCATTCGCGGACTACGCGCGTGGGCGGACGACGCTCGTGCTCCTGACCCTCGTGTTCACGATGCATTACGTGGACCGGCAGATCCTGGCGGTGCTGATCCCGCCGATCAAGGCCGAGTTCGGCGTCAGCGACACGACGCTGGGCCTGCTGTCGGGCTTCGCGTTCACCGCGCTCTTCTCGGTCGTGGGCCTCGCCATGGCGCGCCTCGCCGACCGCGTGGACCGCGCGCGCGTCATCGCCGCGGCGCTCGCGACGTTCACGGTCGCCACCGCGCTGTGCGGCGCGGTCACCGCGTTCTGGCAGCTCGTCGCGATGCGCGTCGTCGTCGGCATCGGCGAGGGCGGCACCAACCCGCCGTCGCATGCGCTGATCGCGGACCTCTACCCGATGCAGCGCCGGGCCGCGGCGATGGGCATCTACAGCATCGGGCCCTACGTCGGCCTCGCGCTCGCGTTCGGGGCCGGTGCCTCGCTCTCGCAGGCGTTCGGATGGCGCGCGGCGTATGTGGTGGTGGGCGGCCTCGGCATCGCCCTCGTGCTCGCGGTGGCGACGCTCCTGCGCGATCCGCGCGCCGCAGTGGCCTCGCGCGTCGCACCGCCCGTCGTGCCCGCGCTCGTCGCCGTGCGCGCGATGTGGACGTCGCCGGCGCTGCGGCACCTGCTGCTCGCCGCCACGCTGGCCACCGCCGCCGCGCAAGGCATGGCCACGTGGATGCCGGCGTGGCTCGTCCGCGACCACGGGCTGGCGCTCGAGCGTGCCGGCATCTTCCTCGCGCTCGTGTTCGGCCTGGCCGGCACCGGCGCCATGATCGGCTTCGGCCGGCTCGTCGACGCGGCGTCGTGGCGACGCCCCGCGCGCAAGCCGCTGCTGACCGCCGCGTGCATGACGATGAGCGCCCTTTTGTGGCTGCCGCCGCTGCTGGCGACGAGCACGCCGCTCGCGCTCGCGCTGCTCGTGCTGCCGGCCGCGCTCACCGGGACCTACATCGGCGCCACGCTGGCGATGATCCAGGACCGCGTCGATCCGCATGCGCGCGCCTTCTCGGCGGCGGTCTTCCTCGCCGTGACGAACCTCGTGGGCGCGGGCTGCGGCCCACTGCTGGTCGGCATGGCGAGCGATGCGTGGATGGGCCACGCGCCCGGCCGCGCGCTATCGCTCGCGCTGCTCGCGGTGCCCGTGCTGCTGCTGTGGAGCGCGCTGCATTTCGCGCTGGTGGCGCGGGCGCGGGCGTGACGTCATCCAGCGCCCCCGCGGACGCCTCGTGCAGACGTCCCGCTAGTTCAAGGCAAGCGCGGTCAGGCACATGAACGCGAGCAGGCCCGTGACGACGTAGCCCGACTCGCGATGCACGCCGCCCTGCTTGTTGGCGCGCACGACCGAGATGAACGAGAAGACCGCGAAGATGAGGATGCCCGCGGACACGGCCGGGCCGTAGTGGGTGTGCAAGCCCACGACATACGACAGCGTGCCGATCACCATCGGCAGGATGAAGGCCAGGAGGCGCTGCTTCTCGCGCGAGCGGTCGAACCAGCGGTTGTAACGGTGGGCAAGGGCGACGAGCTTCTGCATTGCGATGCGACGGGTTATTTCACGACGGCCGCAAGCTTAGCAAGGGGCACGCGCTCACGTGCGGGCCACGTGCGACAGGTTTGCGCAGGGTCAAATGGCCGCGGGCGCAAAGGCCCGGGTTGCCAAGAGTCCGCACGGGGATTGAACACTCGTCGCGCATGACCCGATCACCCGCGACGGATCGTTCAGGGCCAGCAGGCTGACCCGAGGGCGAGACGAATGGCAGGGCTGCCTTCAGGCCGCCAGCGCTTTCAGGACGTGCTTGGGGTCGCTTGCAGCGGCGCGCATCGAAGCGATGTCTCCGGTCCGTACATGGGAAGAGTGGGGTGGCTGATGGGATTCGAACCCACGACAACCGGAATCACAATCCGGGACTCTACCGCTGAGCTACAGCCACCACTGAGGAGCGAACGCTGGCGCGCCCGACAGGACTCGAACCTGTTACCACCGGCTTAGAAGGCCGGTGCTCTATCCAAATGAGCTACGGGCGCGGTTCCTGTCGGAAGAGACGCGGACCTCGTGCGGGCCGGGGTCCACGCCTTTCGAAATAGGGGCGCAATAGTACCACATCGCCCCCTTCCGGCAGGAGCCCACTGGCCGGGCGTGGCGGCCTCCCGTACAGTGGACGGCAGCGCCCGCCGATCGCCCCGACCGCGTGTCCGATCCCTCCGTCTCCACCTTTCTGTTCACCGACATCGAGGGCAGCACCCGCCTGTGGGAGCGGGACGCCGCGCGGATGCAGGACGCGCTCGCCCGCCACGACGCGCTCGCGCGACGCCTCGTGGCAGGGCATCGCGGCGAGTTCGTGAAGTCCACCGGCGACGGCGTGCACGCGGTCTTCGGCGATCCGCTCGACGGTCTCCTGACGGCAGTCGCGTTCCTGGAGGCGCTCGCCGATCCCGCCGCCACCGGCGGCCTGCCGCTCGCGGTGCGCTGCGGCCTGCACGCCGGCGTGGACGGACGCCGCGACAACGACTTCTACGGCAACGCCGTCAATCGCGCCGCGCGCATCATGACCGCCGCGCACGGCGGGCAGATCCTGGTCTCGCAGACCGTCGAGACGCTGGTGCGCGAGCGCCTGCCCGAGCCGCTCGCCCTGCGTGATCTCGGCGCCGTGCGGCTGCGCGGCCTCGCGCAGCCGGAGCGCGTGTACCAGGTCGTGCATCCGGCGCTGCGCCAGGCGTTTCCCGCGCTGCGCATGCTGCAGGACACGCCGCACAACCTGCCACAGCCGCTCACGTCGTTCGTCGGTCGCGAGCACGAGCTCGCCGAGGTGCGCCGGCAGCTCGCGGGCACCCGGCTGCTGACGCTCGTGGGCATCGGCGGCCTGGGCAAGAGCCGGCTGTCGCTCGCGGTGGCCGACAGCGTGCTGGGTGAGTACCCAGACGGCGTGTGGTTCGTCGAGCTCGCGCCGGTCACCGACGCCAGGCTGGTGCCGCAGGCGATCGCCTCGGTGCTCGGGGTAAAGGAGGAATCGGGCCATCCGGTGCGCGACGCGCTGCGCGACTTCGTGCGCGAGCGCACCTTGCTCGTGGTGCTCGACAACTGCGAGCACCTCGTGCAGGCGTGCGCGGAGGCGGCGCGCGACCTCCTCGAGGCGGGCGACGGCGTCCGGATCCTGGCCTCGAGCCGCGAGCGCCTCAACCTGCGCGGCGAGCGGACCTGGTCGCTCGCCCCGCTCGCCGCCGCCTCGCCGCAGCAGCACCTGCCGCCCGATGCCATCACGGGCTTTCCGGCGGTGCGCCTCTTCGTGGAGCGCGCGGCGGCGGCGCAGTCCGGATTCGCGGTGACGGCCGACAATGCCGCGGCAATCGTCGACATCTGCCACCGGCTGGACGGCATCCCGCTCGCGATCGAGCTCGCGGCGGCCCGCGTGCGCGCGATGACCGTGCAGGCGATCGCCGACCGGCTGACCGATCGCTTCCGCCTGCTGCGCGGCGGCGACCGCACGGCACCCGCGCGCCAGCAGACGCTGGGCGCGCTGATCGAGTGGAGCTACGACCTGCTCGAGCCGGTCGAGCAGGCGCTGTTCCGGCGCCTGTCCGTGTTCGCCGGCGGCTTCACGCTCGACGCCGCGGAAGCCGTGTGCGCAGGCGGCGACATCGCCGCCGACGACGTGTTCGACCTCGTCGCGAGCCTCATCGAGAAGTCGCTGGTGACGCTCGACCCCGCGCGCGGGCGCTACGGCATGCTGGAGACGGTGCGCCTCTATAGCCAGGCGCGGCTGCGCGCGGCGGGCGAGAGCGACGAGACCCGCGCGCGGCACTGCCGCCACTTCGTGGCCTTCGCCGAGCTCGCGCGCGCCCGTGCCAGCGGCCGCGAGCAGGCCGTGTGGCTCGCGCGCCTCGACAGCGAGTTCGAGAACCTGCAGGCCGCGCATCGCGCCTGCGACGACATCGCCGACGGTGCGGCGCTCGGCCTGCGCCTCGTGCGCGCCGTGCGCTCGTACTGCCTCAACCGCGGGTTGCTGGAGATCGGCCTCGCCGCCACCGCCGAGGCACTGGCGCGCGAGGGCGCGCAGGCCCCCGACCTCGCGCGCTGCCGCGCGCTGACCGACGCCGGGCAGCTCGCGACGCAGATGGGACGGCACGACGAGGCGCTGCAGTTCCTGGACGCGGCGCTCGCGATCGCACGCGCGCTCGGCGACACGCGCCGCATCGAGGCGACGCTGCAGCCGCTCGCGCAGGCGCGCATGGGCCAGGGCGATTTCGCGGCCGCGCGCGCGAACGTCGAGGAAGCCATCGCGCTCGCGACCGCGCTCGGCGAGGAGCGCGAGGTGGTCGCGGCGCAGAGCCTGCTGGCGCAGATCCATCGCGCGGCCGGCGACCTCGCGCTGGCCATTCCGCTGTGCGAGGAGGTGCTCGCGGGCACGCGCCGGCTCGACGATCCGGAGAGCGTCGCCGCGGCGCTCGTGAACCTCGCGATGGCGACGGTGGCGCGCGGAGACGCCGAGGCGGCGGTGCCGTTCCTCGTCGAATGCCACGCGATCGTGACCGACCTCGGCGCACGGGCGCTCGGGCAGTCGCTCCTCGAAGCGGCGGTCGGCCTCGCGGTGCATCGCGGCGACATGCCGCGCGCCGCCACGCTCCATGGCGCGGTGAAGACGCTCGCCGCCGCGTCGGGCCTCGCCCGCGACATGGCCGACGAACGCTATCTCGCCGAGCACCTCGCGCAGGCCCGCGCGGCGCTCGCTCCCCCCGCCTTCGCGGAAGCGGAGGCCGCCGGCGCGGCGCTGGGCTTCGAGGCCGCGCTTGCCGGCCTGCGGCCGTGGCTCGAGGCCGGCCCCGCCTGACGTCGCGCGGGCGTCAGTAGTCGTTGACGATGCGCGGGTCGAGCTTCGGCAGCGGCCGCGGCGGCCGCGCCAGCTTGTCGAGCATCTGCACCGAGTACTTGTATTCGGTGCCGGACGCCGGGAGGTCGTACGCGCAGCCGAACAGCGTGTCGATGCCGAGGATCGGCCCGCACTGCAGGTTGACCGGCGCGGGACCGCTGCCCGACGCCATGATGCGGATGCCGTCGGTCGGGTCGAACACGTAGCGGTTGTTGTCGGACTGCCAGATGATCACGACCCGCTCGATGCGCTCGAGGATGTAGATCGGCTCCTGCCCCACCGAGACGCGTCCGCCGCGCACCGTGACCGGCACGGTGACCGACGCGGCCGGCTGGAAGATGCGGCTGGTGGCGGCCTGCGCCGCCGTGCCCTGCGCCTGCATCGGCGACGGCACGGTGGCCATGCAGCCGGCGAGCGCCAGCGTCGTCAGCACTACGGTCGTCCTGCTCGTCATGGTCGTCCCCTCGTGATCGGTTGGACTGCGAAGGCCCGCCGGCTGCGCCCGACGGCGCGGCGACGCAGGCGCAACGATACACACGTGCGCCGGCAGCGGAAAGCCGCTGCAATGCGCCACAACGCACGGCACGCGCCGGCGCCGGCGCCGGCGACCGCCTGCAGCAGGCGCCCGCGGCCCGGCATGTATGCTGCACGCTGCGTCCCGCCGGGACGCCCCGGAGGAACGCACGCAATGAGCATCACCGTCACCCGCAACCGAGATCACCGCATGGCGCACGACGTCCGGGTGCGCGCGCACCGCATCACCGTCGACGAGCCGCCGGCGGTCGGCGGCGACGATCTCGGGCCCACGCCGCACGATCTCTTCGACAGCGCCGTGGCGGCGTGCAAGGCGCTCACGGTGGTCTGGTACGCCAACCGCAAGGCGATCCCGCTCGAGGACGTCGAGGTGGTCATCGACCGCGACGACACCCAGGAACGGCAGGGCGTCTACCAGCTGCGCGCGTCGCTGCGCCTCGGCGGGCCGCTCACCGACGCGCAGCGCGCGGAGCTCCTCGCGGTCGCGGGCAAGTGTCCCGTGCACAAGCTCGTGACGCAGGTGAAGACGGAGATCGTGACGGTGCTCGCGGAGCAGTAGCCGATTTTGCCTGCAAGCGCCTTTCGCGGACGAGCCCGTTATGGATCGTTGACGATCCGCGGATCGAGCGTGTACCCCTTGCCGGTCTGCTTGTCGTACACGGTGACGTCGTAGTCGAGCGTGACCTTGGTGGTGTTCTTGTTGCGGATGCGGATCGTCGTGCGGCTGGTGTTGAGGCGCGTGCACTGGTCGTCCCACTGCGCCTGCGTCGTGGTTTGCTTCTGCGCGGTCGGCGGGCCGGTGTGCGGGCGGATGCTGTCCGCGCGGAACTCGTAGTTGTCCGTCGCTTGGAGCTTCCACGTGATCACCGGGTTGCGCGAGCCCTGCTTCATGCGCAGCACCGGCGCATTGACCGCAGGCGCCAGCGGATTGCCGCTCACGGTGACCACCACGTCGCAGGAATTGCCGGGGCAGGTGACCACCTGCCCGCTGGCAGCAAACGCCACGCAGAGCGCCAGGCCGCCTGCCGCCGTCAGGAAATGCCTGCGCCACGTCGTCGTCGATCGCATGGGAACGCCTCCGGTCGCGCGCGGGATGCGCGCCGCGACGGATTGTGGACGCCCGGCGGCCGCTTGCAAAGGCCGCGCGCGGCGGGTGCGGCCTACGCCACGGCGGCGGCGGCGGACTGCGGCGCGAACTCGTCGTAGGCGGCGAGCGTGTCCGCCGCGTACATGAGCGACGGCCCGCCGCCCATGTAGACGGCCATCGCGAGCGCCTCGGCGAGCTCCTGCTTGCTGCCGCCGAGACGCACCAGCGCACGCACGTGGAAGCCGATGCACGCGTCGCAATGCGCGGCGACGCCGAGCGCGATGGCGATGAGCTCCTTCGTCTTCTCGTCGAGCGCGCCGGGCTTCGACGCCGCCTTGCCGAGGTCGTTGAAGCCCTTCATCACGTCGGGCAGCTCCTGGCGGAGGTACCCGAGGTTGCGCGACACGTCGCGCGTCAGGTCGTGGAACGGTTGCGGGGACGCCGCGTCCATGGCGATCACCCCTTGCGGCAGGTGCTCGCGCCGAACGGCAGGTACGCGGGACAGAAGCGGAACACGCCGGTGGCGAGCGGCACCACGCCGATCCAGCCCCACGCCCCGATCGCGCCCGTCAGCGTCGCGGCAATCAGTGCGAGCCCCACGACGATCCGCAGCCCCCGGTCCATGCCACCCACGTTGCTCGTCATCTCGCGTCTCCCTTGATTGATCGCGCACAAGCGCGTGCGCACCGGATCAATATATCATTCGATATAATGTATCGGCGGCCCTGTCCACGCGAACCATGACCAGGATCAAGCTCGACCTCGCGGCGGCGATGCGGCACGGCGCCGCGGAGGCGACCGGCACGCTGCGCGCGCTCGCCAACGAGGATCGCCTGCTGCTGCTGTGCGCGCTGTGCGGCGGCGAGGCGTGCGTCTCCGACCTCGAGGCGCGCCTCGCGATCCACCAGCCGACGCTGTCGCAGCAGCTCGGCGTGCTGCGCCGGCGGCGCCTGGTGCGCACCCGGCGCAGCGGCAAGCAGGTGTTCTACTCGATCGCCGACGAGAAGATCCGCGCGCTCCTCGCCTCGCTGCACGCGCTCTACTGCCCGTAGGGGGTCCATCCGCACGTCCTTTGCCTGCAGGCATAGTGCGGGAGCGTCCGCGGCGGTACCATCGCCGCCCGAAAACGGTCTTTCCGCCGTTGCCCACGCCCGCCATGAAGCCCACGCCCGTCAGCGATGTCGTCGCCGCCCTGCACACGTTCGAGCACGGGAAGGTCGTCTCCGCGCGCCAGGCGGTGGCGCTAGTGCGCGACGGCGACACGCTCGCCACCACCGGCTTCGTCGGCATCGGGTTCGCCGAGAACATCGCGGTCGCGCTCGAGGAGCGCTTCGTCGCCGCGCAGAAGGAAGACCCGGAGAGCGGCGGCAGCCCGCGCAACCTGACGCTCGTGTACGCCGCGGGCCAGGGCGACGGCAAGGAGCGCGGCCTCAATCACCTGGGCCACGCGGGGCTCGTGAAGCGCGTCGTGGGCGGCCACTGGGGCCTCGTGCCGCGGCTGCAGGCGCTCGCGGTGGGCAACCAGATCGAGGCGTACAACCTGCCGCAGGGCGTGATCACGCATCTCTTCCGCGACATCGCCGCCGGCAAGCCGGGGCACCTGTCGCGCGTGGGCCTCGGCACCTTCGTCGACCCGCGCTACGGCGGCGGCAAGATCAACGCCGCCACCACCGAGGACCTCGTCACGCTGATGACGGTCGGCGGCGCGGAGTACCTCTTCTATCGCGCGTTCCCGATCAACGTCGGCATCATCCGCGGCACCACCGCCGATCCCGACGGCAACATCACGATGGAGCGCGAGGCGCTCACGCTGGAAGGCCTCGCGATCGCGATGGCCGCGCGCAACTCGGGCGGCATCGTGATCGCGCAGGTGGAGCGCATCGCCGACCGCGGCTCGCTCAACCCGCGGCAGGTGAAGATCCCCGGCATCCTCGTCGACTGCGTGGTGGTGGCGGAGAAGCCCGAGTACCACATGCAGACGTTCATCGAGCCGTACAGCGCGGCGTTCTCCGGCGAGATCCGCGTGCCGGCGTCGCACGTGCCGGTGATGGAGATGTCGGAGCGCAAGATCATCGCGCGCCGCGCAGCGCTCGAGCTGCGGCCGAACAGCGTCGTGAACCTGGGCATCGGCATGCCCGAGGGCGTGTCGAGCGTCGCTGCCGAGGAGAAGGTCATCGATCTCCTCACGCTCACCGCGGAGCCCGGCGTCGTCGGCGGCATTCCCGCGTCGGGGCTCAACTTCGGCGCCGCGATCAACACGCAGGCGATCATCGACCAGCCGTACCAGTTCGACTTCTACGACGGCGGCGGCCTCGACCTCGCGTTCCTGGGCCTCGCGCAGGCCGACCGCGAGGGCAACCTCAACGTATCGCGGTTCGGGCCGCGGCTCGCGGGTGCGGGCGGCTTCATCAACATCAGCCAGAACGCGAAGTCGGTGGTGTTCGTCGGCACCTTCACCGCGGGCCAGCTCGTCATCGACATCGCGGGCGGGAAGCTCGCGATCGCGAGCGAGGGCAAGGCGCGCAAGTTCGTGCCGGAGGTCGAGCACCGCACGTTCTCCGGCGGCTACGCGTGGAAGCGCAGGCAGCCCGTGCTCTACGTCACCGAGCGCTGCGTGTTCCGGCTGTGCGAGGAAGGGCTCGAGCTCACCGAGGTCGCGCCCGGCATCGACATCGAGCGCGACATCCTCGCCCACATGGGCTTCAGGCCCGTGATGCGCGCGGACCCGAAGCTCATGGACGCCGCCATCTTCAGCCCCGAGCCCATGCGCCTGCGCGAGCGCATGCTGACGGTGCCGATCGACAAGCGGCTCACCTACGCCGCCGACCAGAACATCTTCTTCATCAACTTCGAGCGCCTCACGATCCGCAGCGTCGACGACATCGCGGCCGTGCGCGCGGCGATCGACGCGCGCCTGCGCGACCTCGGGCGCAAGACGTACGCGATCGTCAACTACGACAACTTCACGATCCCGCCCGAGCTCATCGACCCGTGGACGGAGATGGTGAAGTCACTGGTCGGGAAGTACTACTACGGCGTGACGCGCTACACGACGTCGAACTTCCTGCGCATGAAGATGGGCGACGCGCTCGCGCAGCGGGGCGTCGCGCCGCACATCTACGAGTCGGCGGAGGAGGCGCATCACCACCTGCGCCCGGCGGGGCCGGCCTACGAAGGGCCCGACGAAGCGCTCTAGGACAGGGCCGCGAAGCCTGCGCGATCGTGCTCAGTGGCCGACCGCGTGGACCGGTCCACGGCGTACAACGGATGTCGCCTGCGCCACGAAGCGGTCGCGGCCGGCGCCCTTCGCGCCGTAGAGCGCGGCGTCGGCGTGCTGGACCCATTCGTCGACGTCGGTGATGTCGAGGGTCGCCTCCGCGGCGCCGACGCTGACCGTGCAGCGCAGTCCCGGCGCGCGCTCGAACGCGAGCGCGTCGAGCTCGCGGCGGATGCGCAGCGCGACCTCCTCCGCGCCGCGCAGGTCCGTCTCCGGCAGCACCACGAGGAACTCGTCGCCGCCGTAGCGCGCCGGCGTGTCGGTGGCGCGGCAGCACGCGCGCAGCACGTCGGCGACGCCGCACAGCACCTCGTCGCCCGCCGGATGGCCGAAGCGGTCGTTGATGAGCTTGAAGCGGTCGATGTCGACCATCAGCAGCGCGAGCGGCCGCCCGGTGCGGCGATGGCGCGCGAGCTCGGCCTCCGCCACGTCGAAGAGCTTGCGGCGATTGGCGAGCGCGGTCATGCCGTCGGTGCGCCCCATCTCCTCGAGCCGCCGGTTCTGCTGCGCGACGCGGCTCGCGAGCACGAACGTGAGGTGGGAAATCGCGATCGGGTACACGGCGAGGAACGGCATGCAGGCCACGAGCACGGGCATCGGCGTGACGATGTCGAGCGGAAAGCCCAGCAGCGCCCACGTCAGCGCGCACACGACGGCCTGCAGCATGGACGTGCGCATCACGAGCGGCGCGCCGCCGACGCTGATCTTGTCGACCGCCAGCATGGTCACGATCAGCGCGCTCGGCAGCAGGTTGAACTGCATCACGGCGACCCACATCCCGCCCGCCGCGGAATCGAGCATGAGGTTGCGCAGCTCGGCATCGCGCGGCTTCGCGCTGCGCCGCGCGAGCCACCACGCGAGCTGCGGCCACGCGAGCGCATTGAACATCAGCGCGAGCCACCAGCCGAGCGGCGTGGCGTTCCGGTGCATCACCGCCGCGACGCACAGGCTGCCGAGGGCCAGGCCCAGCGTGCGCATGCGGTGGATGCGATCGACGAAACGCAGCTCGCTGCGATGCGCCTTCGCCGCGGCATCGTCCGCCAGGGCGGCGGAGTGCCGGGGCCCCGCGATGCCGCGCAGCGGGAAGGGAACGGGCTGTGGCGTACGCATTGTCTCGTGTTTCGGTGCGCGGGCAACGATGCATCGGCTGCTGCCGCGAACTGCATGCACCGCTCGTCGCGCGCCCCGTTCATTGCAATTACCTTGCCATGCCGGACGCGCCGAATCGCGCATGCGCGAAGGCGACGACGAACGGCAGCGCACGTGCGAATTGGGCGAGCGCACTGCCGCTGTTCGCGGCATCGCATCGCGCATTGCCGTCGCCGCGCCGCGCGTCGCGCAGGTTGCGCGCGTGCGCCGCTGACCGCCGGGCGGCACAAGCGACGGCGCGCGTCAGCGCGACCGTGCGCCACAGGGGGTGGCCCGTGGTGGATTGCCCTGGGTGCACCGGCGGGTCCCCGCGCACCCGATGCGACAACAAGGCCTGCGACCTGCCTGATCCAGGGCGCGCGAGGAACGGGCGATTTGAGCAAGCGCGCGACCAACATCGCCGCGCGAATTGCGCACCAGCCGTTACACGATGCTCGTTGTTGCCAGGCCTTTTCCGGCGGCCGCCGCCGGGCCGCTCCCAAGGCGGGCGACTGGCCTGCCTTGAACGTCGGCGTGCGTGACGCTTCCGCCCCTCACCCCAACCCTCTCCCCGCAAGCGGGGCGAGGGAGCTCTCCGGTGGAGGGTGCGGGATTTGCGGTTTCGCCATCGGTGGTTCCGGCCGCAAAAGGCGCGACGCCGCCCTCACGTCATCCCCCGCGCCCACGGACGCCTTTTGCGGACGTCGCCCCCACGAACGCCTTTTGCGGACGTCGGGCTAAGGCCGCCGGCAGGAAATCGCATCCCCCTTCGCGTCCTCGAAGTCGAAGCGCGTGAGCGTGAGCTCGATCACGTTGTTGGCGCGCGCCGCGTCCTCGGGCTTGTTGGGATAGAGCCACACGACCTTGCGGCCCGCGAGGCGCCAGCCGATGGGCACGTCGGGGCCTTCCTGCGGCTTCTCGCCCTTCGTGAAATCGGATTCGCCGTTGAACACGACCGTGCCGTCGGCACGATAGAGCCAGTAGTGGACGAGCCCCGTGCGCTGGTCGGTGCAGCGCCACGGGCCTTCCAGGTTCGCGGCCTTGAGCGGCGCGGGCGCCGCCGGCGCGTCGGCGACCGGCGGGCGCGTCACCGCCGCCTTGGGCACCGGCTTGCCGAGATCCGCCGGCGGGTGCAGGTGCTCGTAGACCTGGAGCAGCGCCCAGCCAAGGCCCGCGAGCGCGGCCACCATCAGGACGACGTCCGTGTACGTGCGCAGGCGTCCCGCGAGCCGCTTGGTCGGCGACGGCTTCACCGGCCCGCCGGCGAGCGCGTCCAGCGCGGGCGCGACCGTCGGATCGCCGAGCGGCACGTTGTCGGGCGCGCCGCCCTCGAGCTCGACGGTGGTCTGCACGCCCACCGCGCGCAGCGTCGCCGCGATGCGCTCGGCGTCCGCGCGCTGTACCTGGCGCTTGATCACCGTCGACGCGGGCGCGAAGAGCTGCTCGGTGACGTCGCGCGTCAGCCCGGTGACGCGGGCGAACTCGCGCTTCACCGTCGCGGGATCGGAACCTTCGGGGAACTTGCTGTGCAGGACGATGCGATAGAGCACGACGACTCCGCCAGGCCGCGCGCAACAGGGGCCGGCACTTCACACGAGCAAGGAGTGTACCGGATGTGAGCCACAAGCCCTCCGTGCCGCTTGGCGTGCGCCGGCAGCACGAAAAAAAAGGGGCGCCTCGTGGGCGCCCCCCGTGATGCGACGCTACGCGCCTGCGATCAGCACCCCGCCGGCGGCCACGGGGCCGCGGGATTCGGCACGTTGCACAGCGGCGCGCCGAGGATCGCCGTCGAGTAGACGTTGTAGTGCTTCGCGTCCGGCGTGTTGACGAACTGGAAGCTCCCCGGCATCGGCTGCGTGATCGAGTACGCCGTGCCCGGACCGGTCACCGGATACGAGCTGTAGTTGATCCACGAGCCGCTGTTGGTGGCGTGGTAGCCCGAGTCGATGATCGTCGCGGCCTCGTACCATTGCCCCTGGTACGGCGCGGGCGTGAACGTCCACGCGTTGTTCACGGGCACGTTGATGGCGAGGTAGCCGCCCGCCTTGAACGCGACGCCGCCGGGGAACAGGAACTGCACCGGCGCCACCGGCGTGGGCACGACGGCAGAGGGCTCGGATTGCTCGGTCAACGGCGCCACGATGTCGAGGTTGCCCGTCGACTGCACGATCAGCGAGCTGCCGACGTTCCCCTGCGGGATCGGCGGGAAGAACGACGGCTGCGCGTAGCCCGTGGCGTAGAACGGCGTCGTCGTGGTTCCGGAATTCACGAAGACGTCGCCGACGACGCCGAGGTTGATGGCCTGGAACCCGCCGCCGAGCGCGGAGATCGACAGCTCGACCGACGAGTCCGGGGTGAACGGCTTCAGCCACAGCGAGTTCTTGAGCCAGTCGCCCTGCGGGTTCGACGCGGCGGTGAGCGGCGCGTTGACGCTGCCGTACGCCACCAGGTTCACCCGGTAGGCCGCGACCTGGAACGCGGGCTTCTGCGCCGTCGACGTGTAGTCGCTGCCGTCGTTGCGCACGCCCTTGAAGTTCAGCACCTGCAGGTTGACGGTGGCGGCGGAGATGGTGGCATCCGTCGCGACGCGCGTGACCGCGTTCGGCGCGTTGTACGAGAACGTCGCGTAGCCCATGTTGCTGGCGGCCGCGATCGGGCCCGTCAGGAACGCGGCGAGGCCGTCGACGTCGACGCTCGAGTTCTGGTGCGCCGACGCGGCCGCGAGGCGCAGGTTGCCGTGGCTGAAGACGTGGAAGCTCTCGAGCGCCGTGAGCGTCGACGAGATGTTGAGGTTGCTGCCGGTGCCCGCGTTGTTGTGGATGTCGATGTAATCGGCAAGCACCGAGCCCGCGAGGCTGGTCGTGGTCGCGCTCGGGATCGCGTCGTTGTAGAGGTAGAACGAGTTGCCCGCGGTGATCGCGCTCGAGATGTCGGTGTTGCCGTGGGTGCGGATGTCGACCGTGCCTTCGGCCGCCGAGGTCACCGCATTGTTCACCACCGTCGACGCGCCCGCCTTGTGGTTCGTGATGCCGACGTCGTAGTACAGCGAGTACAGGTTGCCCGTGATGTTGAGCGGCCCGTTGACGTCGATGCTGAGGTCGCCGGTGGAGTAACCGCGCGCGGTCAGGGTGCCCGAGATCGTGGTGGGCGAGCCCGCAGCCTCGTTGGTGACGTTGATGCCGCCGTAGCCGCCGTTGTCGAGGTCCGACTGCACGTTGCCCGAGATGTTGATGCCGCCCGCGCCGGAGTTGGTCAGGTTCACCATGCCGCCTGCCCCGATGTCCTTCTTGATGGTCATCGAGTTGGTGGACTCGATGTTCGTGTCCTCGCTGTTGTCGGGATTGAGCGCGTGGTTGATCGTGCTGTTGACGGTCACGTTCACGCCGCGGATGTTGACTTCGCCGTTGGTCGTCACGCTGGAAGGCGCCGACGCGCGCGTGAGCGCCTCGATGACGACGTCGCCGTCCCAGCCCTGCGCCTGGTTGATCGCGAGCGACGCGATGTACTTGCCCGGCGCCTCGCTGTAGCGGCCGACGACGTTGTAGAGCTCGGTCATGCCGCCGGCCTCGTACACGTTGGTGCTGATGTCGGCGTCGACGAACAGGCCCACGGACGTGTTGCCATTACCTTGCGTGCCGCTGCGGATGCCCTTCGCCGCGCGGATGTCGATGTTGCCGTAGCCGCCCACCTGCTCCCGCGCCGTGATGCCGGTGAGGTCCGGCGGCGGCTGCTTGGAATCGAAGTTCTCCGTCGACGCGATGCTGCCGGTGTTCACGAACGTCGATCCCGAGCGCCCGACCTCGAGGCAGCCGGTCAGCGTACATTCGTCGGCCGAGACCGCGAAGGCCGCCGCATCGATGTTCCACAGCCGGTTCACCGTCACCTTGGACACGCCGTTGACCGTGTCGCTGCCGGCGACCGGCCGCATGCCCGCGACGATCGCGATGTTGGCGCCGAAGATGTTGCCGGTATTGACGACGTCGCCGCCGGCGAGCAGCACGTAGGCGGCCGGCCGGTTGGTGTTGCCGCCTTCGAGGCCGCCGTCGATCACCCCGTGCACCTGCACGGTCGAGAACCCGGTCGCCAGGTTAAGGTAGCTGGTGGCCTCGCCGTTGTTGCCGACGAATTCGAACCAGTCGGTGTCGTGGTTCAGGTTGGCGCCGATCAGGCCGCCGCCGTTCGGCAGCGAGACCAGGCCCGACTTGCCGACGACGATGCCGTTGCTGTTGGCGAGGAACACGACGGGCGCTGCACCGCCGCCCGCCGCGCCGCCCAGCGTGCTCGACGTCGAGATGAGCTGGCCGAAGATCTGCGACGGGTTGCCCGACGCGTCGACGTTCAGTACCGCGGCGTCCGTCACGTTGCCGCCCGAGGTGAAGTACACGGTGGCATTGCTGCCGATGTTGAAGCCCTGCGGATTGAACGTCTCGAGCGACGAGCCGTTGCCGCCCCAGCGGATCACCGCGCGCGCGATCGACGACGCGCTGTTGAGCTGGATCGAGCCGGGGAAGACCGAGGCCGCGAGCGAGCCGTTGTAGATCTCGCCGCCGACGCCGCCGCCGCTGACCTGCCAGGCGCCGTTCGGCGAGGTGATCGTGGTGCCGGCGCCGACGGCGCGGATCTGGCCGGCGCCCGGCAACTGGGCCGGCGTCGGGTCGGCGAGGGCATCGAGCGAGCCGAACGCGAGCGCGAGGGCCGCCACGACGGGCTTGATGGGAAACCGCGATGCAGCGACAGCGTTCATACCGGTACATCTCCTCATGAGTGCGCTGGCGGGCGGGGGCCGGGCAAAGGCCGTGATCCGTCGCGATGCGCGAGGGTCGCGCATGCCAGCGATAGCGCGCGAATTCTACGTGAACCCCCGGCCGTTACCGTGCGTTTCGTCATCCCGGGCGCACGACGGGCACGGTTTGTCGCACTTTTGCAAATCGGAGGGGGGCCGGCGTACGTAGTCGCCCGCTGTGCGCGGGCGCCGCAGCTGCCTGCCGGGGCGCGCGCCGTGGCGGCTCCCGGGCGGGGAATCAGGCGGCGGGGGCCTGCGCGAGCGGTCCGCCTTCGCCGTGGCTGCCCGCGCGCCAGCGCGCGGGCGTCGTCCCCGACCACTGCCGGAACGCGCGCGTGAACGACGCCGCCTCGTGGAAGCCGATGGCCGCCGCGATTTGCGCCGACGACAGCTGCGTGTCGCGCAACAGGTGGCGGGCGACGTCGTAGCGGACGTCGGACAGGATCTCGTGGAAGGACCTGCCGTGCTGGCGCAGCCGGCGGTCGAGCGTGCGCCGGTGCATCGCGAACTGCTGCGCGACATTGTTCGCGGTGGCATCGCCGTCGAGCATCAGGAGGCGCAACGAGCGGTACACGAGCGGCAGGAGCGGCTCGAGCCCAAGGGCCGCGGCCTCGCGTTCCAGCTCGCGCTTGCGCGTGGCGTCGCGCCCGGGCGACGGCCGGGACAGGATGCTGCCGTCGATGCGCAGCGTGGCGTGTTCGGCGTCGAACCGGACCGGGCACCGGAAGTAGTCGCGATAGGGCTTCGTGTCCGATGGCGCGCCGCGCGGGAGCGTCACCTCCTCGGGATTCCACGCCGGTCCGCACAGCTCGCGCACCGCGTTGGTGAGCGCCGCCACCGCGGTGTCGTACACCACCGCGACCTGCGCGACCTTTGGGTGATACACGGCGAAGCCGAGGAAGGCGACATTCGGGAAGCGCGTGAAGTAGGCCGCGCCGCCGGAGCTGTTGAGTCTCTGGTAGACGGTGAACGTCTCCAGCGCCTCCCGCACCGTGGCGGAGCGCCAGGCGAGCTCGCCGGCGAGGCCGGTCGCCGCGTATCCCCACCGGCGGCCCACCAGGAGGCCGAGGTGAGGACACGCCGCCTCGTTCGCCGCAAGCAGGAGCAGTTGCGCGAGCATCGCGAAGGGCAACCGCCGATCCGGCGTCGCGAGGGCGTCCGGCGGGAGGCCGACGCGCGCCAGCAGCGCGTCGGGATCGACGCCCAGGTCGCGCAGGACGGAGGGCAGCGCCGTCAGGCCGCTGATCCGTTGCGTCCACGCGTCCGGCTCGCGCGACCGGGCGGGCGTGGCGGAAGCGTCCGCTTGCGACTCGTCGAGCATCGACATCGATTGGCAATCCGTCGTGGAACGTGCGCATGCCCGCGTGCGCACGCGCCGAAAGCCCCGGATGATAGCCAAATCGGGGAATCGGCGGACTCGGACATCACCGGCCGCGCGCCAGCTCGATGGAACACCCGACGCGACACATTCCGTGTCGCGAAGGCGACGCGCGCCCGGTTCCCTCCCGATCTGTCACGCCGCGCCGCGACCCGCCCAGTAGAGGAACGGAACGAGTCCGACGATCGCCTGCGCCCACAGCGAGCCGCGTGCGACGCGCGACCATGAAGGGTCCGCCCGGCACGAACGGTGTGCCACGAAGCCGATCGCGAGCCACGCCGCGAACAGGCAGGACCACGCGAACCAGGCGATGCCCACGCCGACACAACCGAAGCCTTCGCAGCGGATGCGCCAGGTGGCGATCGCGAGGGCTGCGACGACCACCACACCTGCCGCATGGACGGCAACGAACGCGCGAAGGATCTGCGGCTTCATGGCGGGCCACCTGCCGCAGGGATACACGATCCCCGGGCTTGCCGCCCGCTGGCCCGGGCAAGGAGGGACCGGGCGTGAATTGGTCGGGGTGAGAGGATTCGAACCTCCGACATCTTGCTCCCAAAGCAAACGCGCAAACAGGCCGCATCGCCTTGAAAGAAAATCGAAATCACCTCGCGACGGCTAATATTCTATCCGAGTTCCAGTGGAATTTGCCTCCAGCTACAACATCGTCTACACGACTTGTATTAGCCGGTTTTCGGACGCCGAGCATGAGTTCAACACGAGCGCTGGGAGCGGTTGTTCGTATTCGTGCTTTCGACCTATTCTGTTGAAAAACTCGAAAATGCAGTCGTCGCATTTTCTTGCCAACTTGACACTCGATCGCCAGTTCACCCCGCGAATCGTCGGAGGGCCAATTAGAAGGCTCTTGGTGAGGCGCATCGCGGAGGCACGTCTCCCGCAGCGTCTCAAGTTCAGCGAAGCCTCTGCGGGCCTGCAATTTTCCTAGCGCCTCCGAAATCGGAGTTTTTCAACAGAATAGACCCGAAGCAACCGTTGATTTAACGTGCCGCCCCTAGGGTTCGCGACTCTTCCTTACCCGACGCTCAGGTAACGCTTCACGAGGCGCGCCTCTTCATCCTGAACTGCCGAATTGATCCGCCGCAGTTCGGCGATGGCCGCGGTGGCCGCGGGGCTGAGTGACCGCGCGCCCAGGCGGAAGATGCCCCAGTCCGTGTGGATCCACGGTTCCGTGAGCAACGGGATCACGGCTCCTTGCTGCAATTCGTGCTTCACATTGGTGAGCGATGCCAGCATGAAGGCGTCGGTGTCGATCACCGCGTCCAGCGCATCGCGCACCGTCGGCAAATCCATGGCCGGGAACGGGATGGACGTGACGGCTTGGTGTGGTCGATGGGGTCGCTGCGCAAGAAGCGCCTCCAGCACTCGATGCGGGAAGCGCGTCACCTGGATGAAAGGGTATTCCATGACGTTCGAAAGCGAAACCGGTCGACGCATCGCCAAGGGGTGCTTCGCGCGCACGACGACGTGACCGACCATCGGAGTCAGTCGCTCTTCCATGGCAAGCAACGGCTCGCTTTCAAAATGACCGGCATCCCCGACCAGAAAGTCACAGGCATGCTCGTGCAGGGCGCGGCGCCCTTCGTTCGGCGACGAAAATATTTGAATGCGTAACTGAACGCGGGGATGGGACGGCGCGAATTGCCTGACGAATGAACGAGCCAGATGTGCTGCGGCATACGAGCTGAAGACGACGTTGAGCGCGCCTGATTTCAACCCCTTGGCGAGCAGGATTTCGCGCTCCAGGTCGGCGACATCGCCGATGACGCGCCTCGACTGACCGAGGAATACGTGCCCGAGTTGGGTAGGCTCGATCTTGCGAGGTCCGCGGACGAACAACGACAAGCCGATTTCCTGCTCGAGCTCACCGATCGTCGCGCTGAGCGTCGGCTGTTTGATGCCCAGGGCCTCGGCGGCACGGCTGAAGCTGCCATGTTCCGCGAGCGCGTGAATGTACCGGATGACTCGAAGATCGAGTTTCATGCTCGCCTCCCGCGGTAATTATAGAGAAAACCAATAGAGGCTATAGAAGCCACCGGATGTGACCTGAATCTGCTGATTTGGATCAAGCGCCATTGATAAAGAGCAGTAGACGATTAGGACGTTTCATCCACTAGTCACTGAAGTGCGCAAGTGAGGCAAGCGAACGTTTCCTGATGGGGAAATGACATGCCATCGAAAGAAAAACACCGAGAGTCTCTCAAGAGCTTCGTGCCAAGCGCCGGCCTGACGCGCCGCAATCGCTGTCGTGGTCGCTTGCCCAAGGGGCGCTTGACTGCGTCAATGATCGCGATTTCACGTGCGGCCCTCGGAATCGCATCCGCGGCGCTTACACTCGCCCCGGCGCACGCTGAAATGACCAGCGAGGAGCTGGCGAAGCTCTCGCAAAACCCGATCGGCAACCTGATCAGCGTGCCGTTCCAGAGCAACACCTACTTAAATGTCGGGCAGCTCAAGAAAACTGAGGAGGTGCTCAACATCGAGCCGGTGATTCCGATCGAGTTGAACAAAGACTGGAACATCATCACCCGCACGATCCTCCCGGTGGTTTGGCAGCCGGCGCTCTTTACCGGCGATTCCAGCGTCAGCGGCGTCGGCGAGACGCAGTTCTCGGCCTTCCTCTCGCCGGCCGAACCGAAGGGCGGGTTGATCTGGGGCGTGGGCCCGATCGCGCAGATTCCGACGACATCGGACTCGCGCCTGGGCTCCTACCGCTGGGGACTCGGGCCGACGTTCGTCGCGCTGCATCTCGACAAGGGCGACCCGTGGGTCTACGGCGTCCTGCTCAACAACGTCTGGTCGGTGGGCAGCGGTGCCGGCGGCTCATACAACAACTTCCTGGCCCAACCCTTCGTCAATTACAACCTGCCGGAAGGCACGTATATCAATTCGTCGCCGATCATCACGGCGAACTGGAAGGCGGACGGCGGCAACCAGTGGACCGTGCCGCTCGGTGCCGGGATCGGCCACATCTTCCACCTCGGTCGGCTTCCGGTGAATGTGCTGGCAGGCGCGTACTACAACGTAGTCAAGCCCGATTTCGCCCCGAACTGGAATATCCAGGTGCAGGCGAAATTGATGTTTCCGAAGTAGCCCTCTGGAACAAGAGTAAACCTTTAGCCGATGGTCGAGCGAGCGCGCCAAGAGCGCTTTCTGCAAATCCCTGATGAGCGACGAAATCCTTGACAAGTATCACGCCCCGCAATGGCTCGGTGATCGGGTCGAGCGGCGGTTCCACGTCATGGCGAAGCCGGCGGGCTCGGCATGCAACCTCGGTTGCACGTATTGCTTCTATCTCAGCAAGGAGAAGCTGCCCGGAGGTCCCGGCCCGGGTCACATGAGCGACGAGGTACTCGAGGCGTTCGTCCGTGACTACATCCGGAGCGTTACGAGCGACGAAGTCGTCTTCTCATGGCAGGGCGGCGAGCCGACGCTGCTCGGCGTGCCATTCTTCGAAAAGGTCGTTGCGCTTCAGCGCAAGTACGCGAAGCCCGGGCAGCGCATCGAGAACGACCTACAGACCAACGGCACGCTGCTGGACGACGACTGGGCGCGCTTTCTGAAGGCGAACCGCTTCCTCGTTGGCCTGTCGATCGACGGCCCGAAGGACGTGCACGACGCGATGCGGCCGAGCAAGCGCGGCCAGCCGTCGTGGGACGACGTGATGCGCGGTGCCGGCCACCTCAGGCGCCACGGGGTGCCGTTCAACACGCTGACCTGCGTGCACCGCTACAACGCCAAGCGGCCGCTCGACGTGTACCGCTTCCTGCGACGCGAACTAGGCTCGACCTACCTGCAGTTCATCCCGATTGTCGAGCCGCGGAACTTCGAGACTGCGGCGCCCGGGTGCGGCGATGCGTCGCAAACGCCGGTTGTCGGCACGCCGAGAGCGAAGCCCGACCACCCGCTGTCGGTGGTGACGCCCTGGTCGGTCGACCCCGACGAGTACGGTTACTTCCTGTGCAAGATCTGGGACGAGTGGCACGCGCGCGACTTGGGCAAGGTGCTGGTCAACTTCTGCGAGACGCTGGTCGCCCAGCACATGGGGCTGCCGTCGCAGATCTGCGTCCACAGCGAATTCTGCGGCAAGGGCGTGGTCGTCGAGCACGACGGCAGCGTCTACGCGTGCGATCACTACGTTTATCCCAAGTACCGCCTCGGCAACGTGTGCGACGGATCACTGGGAGACATGGTGTTCGATCCGGCGCAGGTGAAGTTCGGGTACGCCAAGTCTGACACGCTGCCCAGGTACTGCCGCGAGTGCGCCTACTTGAGCGACTGCTGGGGCGAGTGCCCGAAGAACCGGTTGCTGCGCACGCCGGAAGGCGAGTTGGGACTCAACTACCTGTGCCCGGGTCTGAAACAGTTCTACAAGCATGCCGTACCAGCGGCGCAAAGAATTGCCGACGAGTTGAGGGCGTCTCCGACGCAACCGCAAGTACGCATGGCGCCGCCGCTGTCGCGTCGGACGGGAACCAGTCCGTCGTCCAGGACGAATTCGTGAGGAGTTTGCTATGAAGCTTCATAAGAAGGTGATTCTCGTCGCTGCGCTCGCGAGCGCCGGTCTGCTCTCGACGCTCGACGCGGGCGCGCAGCAGTTCCAGGGCAAGCCGGGCGCGCCGGCCACGCTCGAGTTCCCGAACTCGCGCGTGCTGCCGGTCCCGACGCCTCCGTTCACCGGCGACATCCAGCCGAACCTGATCAACAGCACGCCCGCCTGGCCGTCGACGATCGCGCCGCCCAAGGGCGCGCCGAACGTGCTGCTGATCCTGACCGACGACGCCGGCTACGGCTCCAACTCGGCCTTCGGCGGCGTGGTGCCCACGCCGACCATGGACAAGCTGGCCCAGCGCGGCATCCGCTATACGCAGATGCACAACACCGCGCTGTGCTCACCCACGCGCGCGGCACTGCTGACGGGGCGCAACCACCATGCGGTCGGCTACGGCAACGTCGCCGAGTTGGCGATGGGCTATCCGGGCCTCGACTCCGTCACCGGGCCCGAGTCCGTCCACGCGGCGATGACGCTCAAGCTCAACGGCTACTCGACCTCATGGTTCGGCAAAGACCACAACGTGCCGGCCTGGGAGGCGACCCCGGCTGGCCCGTTCACCAACTGGCCGATCGGCCAGGGCTACGATTACTTCTACGGCTTCGTCGGTGGTGACACCAGCCAGTGGGAACCCGGCAACCTGTTCCGCAACACCACGCCGATCCACCCTTACAACGGCAAGCAGGGCCAGTGGAATCTGGTCACCGCGATGGCCGACGACGCCATCGACTACATCCGCACGCAGTCGGCGACCAACCCGAACCGCCCCTGGTTCATGCACTACGCACCCGGCGCCACGCACGCGCCGCACCACCCGACCAAGGAGTGGGTGGACAAGATCGAAGCCATGCACCTCTTCGACCAAGGCTGGAACAAGGTCGCCGAGAAGATCTTCGAGAACCAGAAGCGCCTCGGCGTCATTCCGGCGAACGCCAAGCTGCCGCCGTGGCCCGACAAGATGTTGCCACGCTGGGAGACGCTCAACGCCGACCAGAAGCGCCTGTACCTGCGCCAGATCAACGTCTGGGCCGCTTACCTGGCCTACATGGATGCCGAGATCGGCCGCGTCATCGACACGGTCGAGCAGCTGGGCCAGCTGGATAACACGCTGATCATTTGGGTCGCGGGCGACAACGGCATGAGCGCCGAAGGCTCGCTGAACGGCACGGCAAACGAAGTCGCGTACTTCAACGGCGTCGCCTTCACCGTCGAGCAGATGCTGCCCATGATCCCGGCGTGGGGCACCGACCGCACCTATAACCACTTCGCGGTGCCCTGGGCCTTCGCCATGGACACGCCGTACCGCTGGGTCAAGCAGGTCGCCTCGCATCTCGGGGGCACCCGCACCGGCATGGTCGTGGCGTGGCCCAACCGCATCAAGGACGCTGGCGGTATCCGCAACCAGTTCCACCACGTGATCGATGTCGTGCCGACGATCCTCGATGCAATCGGCATCCCGGAACCGACGATGGTCAACGGCGTCGCGCAGCGCCCGATGGACGGCGTCAGCATGGTCTATACGTGGGACAAAGCCAACGCCAATGCGCCTTCGACCCGCAGGACGCAGTACTTCGAGATCTTCGGCAACCGCGCCATCTACCACGACGGCTGGTTCGCCAACACGACGCCGGCAGTGACGCCCTGGGAAGGCGTGGCCGGCAAGCCGCCGGTGGACGTGATGAACGGCTACACCTGGGAGCTGTACAACCTGAACGAGGACCCCACCCAGATCAATGACCTAGCGGCGAAGGAGCCGCAGCGGCTGCACATGCTGCAGGAGCTCTGGATCATGGAGGCTGCCCGCAACAACGTCTTCCCGCTGAACAATTCGCAGGTGCCGGCGATGACCGCCGAGAAACCGGGGCCGGCGGCCGGCCGCACGCAGTTCGTCTACACGGCGCCGATGACCTCGACGCAGTTCGGCGCCGCGCCGGCGATCCTGAACCGCTCTTACCGGATTACCGCCGAGTTCGAGGTGCCGCCGGGCGGCGCTAACGGCATGCTGGTCACGGAGGGCGGACGTTTCGCCGGCTACGGCCTGTACCTGAAGGACGGCAAGCCGACTTTCACCTACAACGCCATCGACATCGAGCGCTTCAAGTGGCAGAGCCCCGAGGCGCTGACGCCCGGCAAGCACACGGTCGTCTTCGATTGGAAGATGGATCCGCAAGGCATGGCCGTGGGGCGCGGTGGCACCGGCACGCTGTCGGTGGATGGCCGGCAGGTCGCGCAGCGCTCGCTGCCGAAGACCGTTCCGTTCACTTTCGCCTGGGACGAGACCTTCGACGTTGGGCTGGACACCGGTACCTCCGTGGACGATGCGGACTACCAGGTGCCGTTCGCCTTCACCGGCAAGTTCGGCAAGGTCACGTTCGACCTCGGCGAGTCGAGTGTCTCGCCGGAGTCGATCAAGGCGATGATGGAAGAGCTTGCGAAGAAGCGGGATCGCTAAGCGCATTGACGATCCATCGCACGCGATCAGGCGGGGAGATCGACGCCACGCAGGCGAGCGAGCTTCAGCCTACCGGGCACGCTGAACGGTTTCCTGCCGACCGTTCAGCGTGTCGAGTGCGCCGGGTTGGTGCGCGCGTCGGTCCTTCGACTGTGGAGAGCAACACGATGAGGCTTCGGCGGCATGCCGCGACGCGCTGTGCGGGGACCTAAGACGAGAGGTAAGACGGCAATGAAGCGACGCGATTTTCTGTCGGGCGCGACGGCACTCGGGGTGGGCGCTTTCGTGGCGCCCGACTACGTATCGGCGCAGGGTCGCCTGGTGCGGGCGCTGGAAGACATCGAAGGGGACGCCGAGGGGGAACTCGCCTATATCGTCGGAATGGAAGCGTACGTCTTCGGCTTCCCGCTCGTGCTGATGGACGCCACCAACCGGGTGGTGACGGCGGTGCCGACCGCCGGCGAGTACTACGCGCCGATGAACCAGTTCCTGAAGATGCGGGGGTACGTCGACCCCAACTACCAGGTCGTGGTGCGCATCAGCGTCAACTCGGTCTGGTCGGCGGCGGTGCTGGACCTGGGGCCGGAGCCGGTGGTGGTCTCCTACCCGAGTCCGCAGGGACGCTACTGGGTGCTCCAGCTCCTGAACATGTGGACCGACGACTTCGCCTCGGTCGGCACGCGTACCACGGGCGACAGTGGCGGTGTCTTCGTCGTGGCCGGGCCGAACTGGTCGGGCCGGCCGCCGGAGGGCGTCTCGACCGTCTATCGCTGCACGACGCGCTACGCCTGGTGCCTGATCCAGCACTCGGCGGCGAGTCCGCAGGACTTTCCGGCGATCCACGCGCTGCAGGACCAGCTCAAGATCACGCCACTCAGCGCGTGGGGGACGAATTACGAGCCGCCGAAGAGGGTGCCGGTCGACCCCACCGTCGACACGACGTACACACCCTACGAGCATGTCCGGCAGATGACCGGCGAGATGTTCTTTGCGCATCTCGCCCGCCTCCTCGCGGAAAACCCGGCCTATCCGGCCGATGCACGCATGCTCCAGATGCTGAAGCGGATCGGTGTCGAGCCGGGCAAGCCGTTCGACCGCACCAGCGTGTCGCCGGCGATCATGCGCGGCCTTAACCGCGCGCCGCCACAGGTCTGGCTCAAGTTCGAGACCGGTCCCTACAGCGCACCGTCGGTGAACGGCTGGCAAAACATCCTGAACATCGGGCGTTTCGGCACCGACTATGCCACCCGCGCCTTCGTGGCCTGGTTCGGCCTAGGCGCGCTGACCAAGGAGGACTGTGTCTACCCGAGCGCCTTCCTGGACGGCGACGGGCAGGTGCTCGACGGTCGAAAGAACTACGTCATGCGCTTCGAGCGAGACCAGATGCTGCCCTCGCTCAGCAGCGTGTGGTCCGTCTCGCCCTATCGCGGCAACTTCTATGTTCCGAACGCGATCAACCGCTACGGGCTTACCTCGAAGATGCCGCTGAAGTACGACCCGGATGGGTCGTTGACCCTCTACATCCAGGCGCAATCGCCGGGCTCGGCGCGCGAGGCGAACTGGCTGCCGTGCCCGCCCAGCGGTCCGTTCAACCTGTCGATCCGCGTCTACCACCCCGGTCCCTCTCTGCTCGATGGCACGTACAAGATCCCGCCGGTCAAACAGGTGCAGTGATTGTGAGGATCACGGCATGCGGCGGGTGACGGCACGAGATCAAGGTCGCGGTGCCGCCGTGAGGGTCGCCAGGCTACGACGTGAGCCAAGACAACGTGGATACCTGAGGAGAAAGTTGATGAACGTTGCCAAATCAAGCCGGCTCTCGAGGCTGCTCGCGGCGGCGGTGGCTGGCTTGTGCTTTGCATCTGCGACGACGGCGGCCGAGATCAATCCGTGGGACGGCGAGTGGCGATACGATCTCGCCATCTACGGATGGCTCCCGAGCGTCAACGGGACGATCAATTTCGACCTGCCCAGAGGGATTTCGCCCGACGCGAGCGCCAGGGTCGACCCGAGCAGCTATCTCTCGTCGCTGCAATTCGCAGCGATGGCGCTGGGCCAGGCGCGCAAGGGCGACTTCGCGCTGTTCACGGACGTTGTCTACGTCGACTTCGCGGACCTGAAGTCTCGCGTTCGCGAGGTGTCACTGCCGGGCGGGCGCGTGACTCTGCCGCTGGACGAGGATGTCAACTTCGGTCTGCGGGCCCTGGTCTGGACGGCAGGAGGGAGCTGGACCGTCGCCCGCGGCAGTTGGGGGAACCTCGATCTTGGCGGCGGTGTTCGCTACGCCGGCATCCGCACGTCGCTCGACTGGAACTATTCCGGCCCAAACGGCGTCCTCGGCCGCTCCGGCGGTGTATCGGAAAACATCAATTTCTGGGACGGCGTTGCGGTTGCATACGGAAGCGTTTCGTTGGACAGCGACCGGCGCTGGTTCCTGCCGTACTACGTCGACATCGGCGCCGGCAACCATTCGAACTGGACGACGATGGAGTACGCCGGGCTCGGCTACCGCTTCGACTGGGGCAGCGTGATCCTCGTGTACAAGAACCTCTACTACAACGCGAGTAGCGGCCAGACGGTCGAGAACGTGACGATGGGCGGGCCTGCGATCGGCGTCAACTTCCGCTGGTAGCAGCGAGAGGGACTACCGGCGTGAGCGCATGGATTGTCTCGCTCATCGTGTTCGTCGTGGTCATGGCGGGAGTGTTCGTCGGTGCGGCGTTGCAGAGAGTGCTTCCCAAGCATCATCTCAGCGACGACTCGAAGGACATGGTGAAGATCGGAGCGGGCTTCATTGCCACGCTGGCCGCGTTGGTGCTCGGTCTCCTCGTGGCATCGGCGACCGCGTCGTACAACGCCAAATTCGACGAAGTCGAGCGATCGGCAGCCAGGATAATCCTCCTCGATCGGAATCTCCGTCAGTACGGGGCCGAGGCAACACCGGTGCGACTGTTCTTACGCGACGCGCTGGTCGCAAGGGCGAAGATCTCGTGGGTCGAGCGGGAGGCGGCAGCCGCGACGCAAGGGACGGCGCTTCGCGTGCCCCCGGAACTCGGCATCGAGAACGTTCGAACGCGCATCGTGGCGCTCGTGCCGGGCAACGAGGAGCAACGCTCGCTGCGGACGGCGGCGCTAGCGCTGGTTGACGACCTGATGCAGACGCGCTGGCTTCTGATCGAGCAGTCAACCACCGCAGTCTCTGCGCCCTTGCTGGTCGTCATGATGCTCTGGCTCGCGACCGTCGCGGGCTGCCTCGCACTCTACGCGCCTCGTAACGGCACGGTGCTGGCGGTGAGCGTCCTGTGCGCGCTCTCCGTGTCGGGCGCGATCTTTCTGATCGTTGAAATGTACGATCCATTCAGCGGACTGATGAAGATCTCCGACGCACCGATACGGACCGCAATCGACTACCTGAGCCATTAGGGACGGCCGGTATACGCCGCACGCACGGATAGAGCCCATTGATGGACGCCGAGAGGAAGAGGTAATCGATGGTCGAGCGACCGCGCTGCACTGTCGCACTCGCACATGTCTGGGTGCGGCTCGCAGCCTGTGCTTTGGCACTGGTCGCTGCTGGATGCGCGACGCGGCCTCCGGAGATGCGCCTCGCGCAGGTTGATCCCGCGGTCGGTTACCGCATCGAGAACCGACTCGAGCGCGTGGTCAGGAGCGATCCGGAGACTCTTCTCGTCCTCGCATTCTCCGGCGGCGGCACGCGCGCCGCCGCGTTCTCGTACGGGGTGCTCGAGGAGTTGCGGCGCACGCCGGTCGTCATCGAGGGACGCAAAGCGCGGATGCTAGATCAGGTGGATGCGATCTCCAGCGTCTCGGGCGGCTCGTTCACCGCGCTTGCATACGCCCTCTACGGCGAGCGTCTTTTCGAGGTGTTCGAGCCGCGTTTTCTCAAGCGCAACGTCGAGCAGGAACTCATCGGCGACGTGATCAACCCGGTCAACTGGCCGGCAATGATGTCCAGCAACTTCAGTCGGTCGGATCTCGCCGCCCGCCGCTACGACGAGATTCTGTTCGACGGCGCGACCTTCGGCGACCTTGTCGGCAAGCCGGGACCGCTGGTCGTGGCGTCCTCGACCGAGTTCGCGTCCGGATACCGCTTCACCTTCACGCAAGACATGTACGACGTGATCTGTGCGGATCTTGCCGCGACCCGACTTTCAATCGCCGCGACCGCGTCGTCGGCGGTGCCCGTCGCGTTCGCTCCGGTCACGTTGACGAACTGGGGTGGAACTTGCGGGCCCCTGCCGAAGTGGCTTCGGCAAGCGAACGTCGGGAGCACTGCCGAAGCGCTGTCCCTATACCAGCGTTTCAACAGCGTGCGCGAGCTGGCGAACAGCCAGCAGCGGCCATGGCTGCACCTCGTGGACGGAGGCGTATCGGACAACCTCGGCTTGCGCGCGGTGATGGATTTGATGGAAGTGCTGGAGTTGCAGGAGGAATTCCAGAAGCTGCTGGACCTGAGCAAGGTCCGGCGCGTCGCCGTGATCGTCGTGAACGCGATGTCGTCACCGCCATCCGACTGGAACCGCTCCGCGTCGGGTCCGAACCTGGTCGACACGCTACTGCAGGTATCCACCGTTCCGATCGACAACAACTCGATGGATTCGATCGTCCTGATGGAATTGATGATCGAGCGCTGGAGGCTTGCCGCTGAGGTGCGCTCGCTGGAAAGAAAACTCGATTCCTCCGCGGGGCCAACGCGACCGCGCGTCGACTTCTATCCGATCGTGCTCGATTTCGCCGGCATCCCGGACCCCGCCGAGCGCGAGTTCTTCACCAGTCTGCCAACGACGTTTGCTTTGCCGGGCGAGACCGTCGATCGCCTGCGCGCAATCGGCGGCACACTGCTGCGTGCGTCGCCGCAATTCCAGCAGTTTTGGCATGCTGTTCAGGGACCGTCTCCGCCCCAAGGAGACTAGCGCGACAAGGCTAACGCTGCCGCGCGCTCAGCTTTTCTAGGATTCGTCAATCGATCGCTGAGCCCCATACTCCTCTTGACGGAGCAAACATGGCAAAGGAAAGACAGACAACCGGCACCGACGGACGCCCGCTGCCGATCCTGCCACCGGAACGCGACGCTCGCGTCTGGGCCCGGCTCGTCCGGGTGATGTTCTACACGCCGGGCTTCCTTGCGTTGCTCTTGCTGAAGGCCGGCGAGCCGACGAGCTTCGGGATCACGGTGGAGCTGCTGATGCTGTCCAGCGCTTCGGCCGTCGTCGGCGGTCTGTTCGTCGCGACCGAGTCCGAGGGCAGGGGAGCCGACCTCTCCTCGAGGACTGGCGTTTGGAGCGGCGCGCTCGTGCTGGAACTTCTTGCCGTGGTGCCCTTCCTGTGCGCTGTGCCGTCCCTCTTCCACGAACTCGCGAACAGCACGCTGCTCCATGCCCGCGCGCCGGAAGCGGTCAACGTCTCGCTCGGCGCCTCAGAAATCCTGCCTGCGATGGCAATCCTGCCTTTTATGTTCTATCAGCTCGCCGGTTTTGGGACTTTGCATTACGTTGTGTCAAAGCCGATCAACTGGGTGATCAACGCTGCGATGCTCGCGCTGATCGTAGCCGCTTATGTCGCCAATCGCGAAGCCGCGTATGTCGCGGAAAGGATATTCACGGGGGCTTTGGTCCTCGGGCTAGGCGCGACGGTGCTCTTCGCTGTCCTTAGACTCAGGCAGATGCAGGCGGACTACGACACGCGCTGTCCGCACAAGGAGAAGGACGATAAGTAGCGCAATTGCGAAGAGCGGTCGGTTTACGAACGCTTGAATCGCGCATGACGGAATGAGCGGCGCCGCAGGGGACCCAGGGCATTATGTGGTGGATCAGCTACAGAGGCGAAGGCAGGCATGGGCTCGAGAACATCGGCGTTTTCGAAGACGACGGCCGCCCGCGAAAGATCCATCCGCTCCTCCTCGACCCGTCGCCCAAGGCGCATCCTTTGCACATCGCCCGTGGCTTTGCGCTGGTCGGCGACGATCTCTACATCGCCAACGCCTGGCGCAGGGATAGTCATATCGCCCGTTACCATCGCCGCGGCGACACTTTCAACTTCGCCGAGGTGGTGGTGACGACCGAGCAAATTTCGGCGATGGTCCACCCCTTTGACGTGGAGTTCGGCGACGATGGCCGCCTCTACGTGTCTTGCCAGGACACCAACACCGTCCTTGCCATCCTGCCCAAGACACGCAAGCCCGCGCCAGTTGCCTCGCACCTCCGGAAGAGCTTCCCCAAAGGAAACTTCCTCCCGGGCACGTTGGTCGCCTCCAGCCTGGGCCGTCTTCCCGAATGCGGGGACCGTGCACCGCTGGACGTGCCGTCGCCGCAGGGCCTCAAGGTGGTGCTCGACGTGCACGGCAGGCCGCGCCACTCGGTGCGCGGAATCATCGTGCATCGCCAGCATCTCTACGTGGCGGGCGAAGCGGGCAACGTCGTCAAGGTCTACGAGCTGAAGACCGGGCAGCTCGTAGCGCGCATAAGAGCGAAGAAGCTCCGGAAACCCGTGCACCTGGTCCTGCGCGGCGACACGCTTTACATCGGCGCATCCGGTACTGGCAGCATCCTCGCCTACGACATCCCCGAACGATTGCCGCGCGGCAAGCTCAAGGCACGAACGGTGATCGATGGCAAGCTCATGGCCCCGTCCGGGTTCGCGATTGGCCCCGACGGTGACATCTATGTAGCCGAGCGACTCGACCAGCGGGTCCGGCGTTTCTCCATCAAGGGCAAGGCGAAGGGGACGTTCATAGACGGCCTGCCCGATATGCCGGAGTTTCTGGTGCACGTGCCCGATTCAACGACGCACCTAACATCGGCGACGCACACGGGTTGAGCTGACCGGACGAGCAAAGGCCATGCCGACCTACGTGATCTCGTTGGAGGAAGGTGCATGGGCGGCCCTGCTGGTGGCGATCACCATGGTCATTCACGGCATTGGCATGTTCGCGATCCTGCGCTTCACCGACACGGTCAAGGAGCGCTTTGCGCCCCTCGAGTCCTTCGCGGGCGGCCTCGCTCTCGTGGTTGTCGCGAGCCTGATGATCATCTCTACCAACGTGGTCGAGGTGATCGTTTGGGCTCTCTTCTTCGTCATGCAGGGCGCGCAGCCAAACCACAGCACGGCGTTCTACAACGCTCTCGTGAACTACACGACCCTGGGAGCGGGCTATCTGCCGATGCGCTGGCACCTGCTCGAGGCAGCGCTCGGCATGGTGGGGCTTCTCACCGTGGCCTGGTCGACCGGTATCCTCTACATGCTGGCGCAAGACTTCCAGGATTCTCAGCGCCGCAAGCTCCGGAAGGCTCGAGGCCAATCGACCGCAGGGGGCTAGCTGATTGGAAGGGCAGTGGCGGCCGCCGAAGCGGCGCTTGTCCGCGCCATCGTGGCGCGGCGCATCATTCCATGTGCTCGCGCGGCGAATCAGCCTCGTGAATTGCACCGACAGATCGGCACCCGAAGTCGGCTCCGTGGCGAACGACATACCGTCTCATGCTCGCGTGGTGACGCTCCGTTCCCTCAGCATGTCGTATATCGGCCGGCTGCCCAAGGCCGCGGGCAACGCCACGGCAGTCGCGCAGGCAGTCATCAGCGGAATGAAGATTCCAGTCGCGCCAGTCATTTCCACGGCGAGCGCGACTCCGGTGAGCGGCGCGCGAACGACCGCCACGAACATTGCTCCCATGCCGACCGCGGCGAAGACCGATCCTGGTATCGCCACGCCAGGTATCGCCCACTGCATTCCATTTCCGAGCAGAACGCCGGCGACTGCCCCGATCACGAGCAGCGGCGCGAACAAGCCTCCCGGCAACCCCGGCGCATAGGAAATGGGACCCAGGATGAACCGCAGCACGACAAACAGGAGCATTTGCGAGATTGGATGTGACGCGTCGAGAAGTTCCTGGATCTGCCGATCCCCGCTGCCAATTACTTCCGGCGCGAACCAGGCGAGCGCTCCCACCAGGGCTCCGACGATTGCGGCGCGCACGTCGCGCGGTACGCGTTGCAAGCGCTCGAAACCGTCGAGGCTCAAGATGACCGCACGGTTGTACGCGATGCCAAGCACGCCGATCAGCGCGCCGAAGATCAGGAACGCGAGATAGTCTTGGAAGAGTCCCACGTCGACCGGCGCCATCACGAAGACGGGGTGGTTGCCGACCATCGAGCGCATGATCGCGAGCGCCGCGCTGCAGGCAGCGAGACTCGCGATCGCAACGCGCAGACTGAAGCCGGCGATCAGTTCCTCGAATATGAACAACACGCCGGCGAGCGGTGCGTTGAATGCGGCGGCGAGTCCCGCGCCGGCACCCGCAGCGAGTAGAGCGCGCGAGTTGGCCTCGTTGAAGCGGAACGCACGCGCCAAAAGATGGCCCGCCGTCGCTCCCATCTGCACCGTTGGCCCCTCGCGACCCAATGCGAAGCCTGAGCCGATCGCGAGGATACCGCCGACGAACTTGACGGGCAGAACGATCCAAGGACTCGGCGGCGCCTCGCCACGAATGACGGCCTCCACCTGCTGCACCCCGCTGCCGGCAGCTTCGGGAGCGAACCGGTGCACCAGATAGCTGGCCGCATAGGCGCAGGCCGCAACCAGAAGCGAGAGGAAGATCCAGCCTCCGGGAAGTTGTTCTGCGACGACGTTTTCCCGCAAGCGCTCCGCGGCGCTCAGCGCAAAATGGAAAGCAGTGGCCAGCAGTCCGGCAAGCGCGCCCAGGACGAGGCCGGCAGCGATGAGGTGCAATGCCTGCGGCAGCAAGCCGTGCGCATCATCGCGGGAGTCGGCGCCATGCGTCGGATCGTGATTCATAGCATCGGAAAGCGTGGACTTGTCCGCGGGCCGGGCATTCCGCAGCAACGGCGTCGACTCGCATCCCGATTGGGCAGATTCGGAGTTCCCGTCCGAAAGCTAGGAGGTGAGAGCCGTCGGCTAAGTGTACTACCAGCTCTTAACCGACAGCTGTCTGGCAGAGGGCCCCTCCAGCCCAAAGCGTTGCAGTGTCGCCTTGAACGAGAACTTCCAGAATCGACGCAAGAAGTGGATCACACTGAAGTCGCTTCTTTTCAGCGCAACATCGACGCTGCGTCGCGGCATGCCCCGCCGATCAAACGCATCTGGAAATCCGCGACGAAGCCATGCGTAATACGCATCCTCGCAAACATCCAAGGTTTCCCTGTCGTTCAAGCCAGGGGATGAGCGAAGCTCGGCCGGCAAGTCGCGTTCATCCTCGTCTCGGGTCAAGAAATCAACAACCGTGTCGAAGTTGCGAATCGCAAGAGCGAGCCAATCTGGGCCGGCCTCGGCCAACGAATCGACCAATTTGCGACAAAGCGCGTCGTAGATTTCGCCGTCGAGATCGGCGACCTGCAGCCACGTCGAGTCGATTATCCGTTCGAGTCGTTCCGGCGAAGGTATGCTCCCCGGAAGGTCCAAGGTGAATGGGTCGTGCAGCACCGGGTACATGCGTACTTCCGATTTCCTGCGGCGCTCGGCGGCAACTGCGTCAAAGCCGAACGGGGGAGTGCGGCCCTTCGAAAGCCGCACGCGGGCCGCTTCGCTTGGGCTGGCCTCAACCGAAATTGAGCCCGCGCCGGCGATGCGCTTCGCACGTCGGCAGGTCCTTCGCCCGTACCTGCGTCTTGATCCTGCGGCGAACGATGTTCGGGCAGCCCGCGACACGACACCTAAAATGCGCGTCTCGGTTACTTCCGGCGGTGATGCGCGAAGGATCGCGCTTGATTCCCGTTGTGGGGTCGGGCGCGATGAGAGCGGCCAATTTCCGACATACCCGGTCTAGGGCTCCACAGCTTTCGCATGGAGTGCCAGGATACCGAACCCGGTTACGGACTTCGGTTCGACCGGCGAAACGCTGGCGACCGCAGACCGGGCATCCGAAGTAGACCTTGTCGGTGGTACGAAGGTCGGTTACGTTCAACCGCATCAGTGTGTCCCTGCCGTTGCGCAGGATGTTGAGTCGTACGCCGCCCCCGTCGCGGACAGCTTCATTCCCTGCGGCCGAAAGGATTTGCGGAAGCAGCGCCGCATAGCGCGGATCGCCGAAAAGGCCGTCGCCATAGCCGGGCGCCACTTGAACCTGGGCAACGAGGCCATCGACATCGGTGACCGAGAGATTGGCAGGCAGCCCGAGTTCTTCGCTGGGCATCGTCATAGCCATGGCACCCCTGTCGGCCAGGACGCAAGCCACAAGCGCCGTCTGTTGGCGCGTGTAGTCGGCGTAGTCCGGCGCCGTTGCTGTAGTTTGCGCGCGACCCGTATGAGCATCGGAACGATGATCATCGGGCCGCCGCCAGCGGAGGTTCTCCGGCCGGTCGTCGCGGGTGTTCATGTTGATGTGGTCGACTTCGTAGTACAGCCCGTCATCAGGCAACGGATGATGGAACAGCGCCACGATTCGCGCGTGCTGGAACATCGACCGGCAACTTACAGGACCTGCGCCATCTTCGCTCTGGTACCGGCTGATGAACGCGGGCGGGATGGTGATCGACACACCGATGTACCGTTCACCGCTGCTGCCGAGAGGCGGCAGATGCCAGCCATCCGCATCCTTCACCAGAACGAACCCGACATCGTCGACGTGCAGTACGCCTGCCTCGATCATTGCCAGGATCATCCGATCCCGCATCCGACGGGCCTCGGCCGTGCGGCCACCGCACGGCAGGCTCACAGCTTCGGCGCCACTGTAGCCTTCCCTCTGGCGCTTGGCCGCGGTACGCGGGTCGACACCCATTGCCCGCGCGAGTTGCGACCGCGGCAGTCCGTCGACGCGGGCGGTGTTCCGCTTGTTGCCGGACTGCACGACAGGACTTGCAAGCCGGAGATTCCCGGGTTCGTAATGCCCGTCGTTGTTGACGCGGTCGATGGTCAATTGCCGGGAGCGCGGGCCCGAAATGGCTGCTTCGAGAGTAACGTTTTGCGGTAGCGGCAAGGCCATGACGTATTCGACGAACGCCGTCTTGCCGTCGACCGGGTCGAGCCATCCGTCCCATACGGTGATGCCGCGGCCGCCATAATTGGCCCAGTCTTTGTTCGCTACGTTCGTGCACCGGTCGATGATCTTCCGGAGCCGGTTTTCCAGACTGCGTACGATGGCCTTCAGGTTGTTCAGTTTCATAGAAACTCCTTGGTGTTGGCGACTTGCCCGTATTCCTCCTTGAAACGCAGGCGTCTTCGTCCGCCTCACCGCGGGGTATGACGCTGCCCATCGTTGGTGCTCATAGTCCGTGGGCTTATAGTCCGGCTATTTATACACCGTGGTCTTATACGAGTCAAGCGGGCAATCTAGCGCCCCATGAAAGCCAAGAAGCCGGCGCCTCAGAGTGCCCGAATTCGACTCGCAGCAAACCTGCGGGCTGCCCGCAAGAAGCAGCAGATTTCTCAGGAAGAACTCGCCGACCGGGCGGAAATCGACAGGAGTTTCGTGGGCTCCGTAGAACGCTGCGAACGCAACATCAGCCTAGACAACATAGAGCGCCTATCGGTCGCACTCGGCATGGATGTCGCCGACCTGTTGAAGAAGGCGTGATTTCCAAGAAGGCCGAGCGCGCTGGGTCACATGTGCCCGGCGTGGCAGGACATCGGCTGTAGATTCCTCCAAGCCAAACAGCCGAGGGGGCCGGATGGGCCGTTCCCGAGCAGTGGATTTTTCCCGAGGAGCCCGTTGATGTTGAACTGGGCGCGGATCTCCTGTCCTGCGCCCGGCGCGTTCTCCAGGCAAAGGCCGGCGTAACCGGCGCCTACCTCGAACAGCTCGGAAGCAAGGGAAGTGGCCACGGCCGCCTTCCGGAGTTGGTTCTCGCCGCCGATCTGCCGACCCCGCTTGATCGGTTTCGGAAGGGCAACCGCCCGCAAAACGCTACCGATTACGGCACCGGTAACTCGTGCATTTCGCTCGGCCACTTCACCCAAAGGAATGGCCGAAGGAGCGCATCGTCCAGGACAGATGGCGGGTGATTTGATCCGCTGGAGCCGTGGTAGAATGCGCCATCGCATCGGAAACCGGTGCGGGCGCGTACACCGCAGGTCCGCAGTACGTTGCCGAACAGGCTGCAGCATCGCCTGAGTTTAGATCAGTGGCTGCGAGGGTAAGTCCTCTCGCACTGTTTTACTAATCTAATCTCGACAAGGTGATGCTATGTGGCACTGCGATTCAAATCCCCACCAGCCCGGTGATGTTGCGGCAACGCATCATCCCGTCGCGTTCGTCATCAACTCCGCCGCTTGCACGTTCGGTCGACCGAAGACCGGGTCATGCCACGTGCAGTTTGGTCGTTGTCCCCCAATGGGTACCGCAACTTGGTGGGGGCGACGCCCCTCGCGAAACGAACCCCAAGGGACAGGGTTCCCGGCTCGCGCGAGGCGACCCCTCGCGAGGCTCCGGCCCGGTGGCCCCTGCTGCACTCAGCGACGCCAGAGCGGCCCCGCGTCCGCCACGCGTCCTGCCCGAACCGGCTCGCAACAGGCAGGCACATGTTCCAGCCCGTACCCGCTCCCATAGGTACCAACATGAAGCCCTATATGGAGCACGACATGGACCTGCCTAATGCGAGCGCTTCGATTCCGCCTAGCAAGCCAGCCGAGCTGATACAGCGAATAAGAAGCTCACTGGGCGACTGCTTGCCGGCGGAACGCGGTCACGAAAAGCGCGACGCCGCGCTCCGCTGGCTCTTCCTCTTCCACAAGAGCACCCCGGGATTGATACGTCAGGTGGTTGGCGTGCAAGCCGCCGGCTACGCAGCGCAACTCGGACGCAGAAACCTGACGAAAACATACCTGACCGACAGCGTCCGCGGCGCACGAGTAGTAATGCTCACGGACCTCGGGCTGTCAGTCGCCGAGGGCATGTTCCCCGAGCACATCGGAACCTACGACACGCGTTGGACATCCGTCAGGCAGCAGTTCCTTGTCCACGATCTCATGGCACAAAAGGAATTGCTTCACGTCATGGACAAACATCCGGTTCATCGTTTCCTTCCTGAACGCCTTGCCGGTCGAGGAGACCGTTCCGCGGGCAAGCGACCCGACATTCAAATTTGGTTTCCGGATGGCCACCTCCCCTTCAATCTGGAGATCGAACGGACATCCAAGAACATCGGATACGAGCTGGATCGCGCCCTGTATGCATCCGCACGTGCAGTTCACAGGAACGAGGTCGCAGGTGTGATCTATGTCTTCATCAACGATCCCGTTGCGGAACTCTACAAGAGAACGCTGACCGCCCCCCTACCGTTGTGGAAGAAGGACGAAGCGTCCGCGAAATGGGCGCTAACGGGCAAGTCTTGGCAAGTACCCGCCGAGATCCAGGAGCGGTTTCAGTGGATCGTCCGGCCAGAATTGCTCCACCACTTTATGGTATGACCGCACAACGATTCTTGCTTGCCGCGTTGATTGCCAGCCTTGCCGGCTGTGGAATCGGCCGTAACGACCGCCTGGATCAAGTGAGGGATTTCAGAATCGAGTGGTCCAACCCAAGACTGGCGGATCTCAACTACGCACTCGACACTTGCCGCGTTTGGGGGGATGAGCGCGCGTACGCCACGCACTGCGCGAAACGAAATGAGGAGGCACGGGCAATCGTAAACGGTCTCGCTACCTGTCAGGATCGGGCGAACGCCAACTATCCGGCGTGTCAGCACCTTGGGGACTGGTTGGCCCAACATGCTTCAGGCGTCGAGGAGTTGCTTCGTAATGCCTCTCCCCAGGGCCACGCAGCGGACCTCTCGGAGCTTCCAAATTTGTACCTACCATCAAATCCTCTGATTTCCGCAACGTGGTCCAATGCGGACCGCGCATTGGTGATGGCAAACGGCGCGTGGGCGCCTTTGGCCTTTACTGTATTGGCGCTTGCTGCTGTCACGGCCGCGGGTCTTCGCCGGCGCGTACGGTCGAGGTCAGAGGCCGATTGTCGCGATGCAGGCGCGAGCATTGGTGTTCTCGAGCCGACCGCACCCACGAACATCGCCCTGGAGGCTGCGGCCCAAAGCGATGAGCCACGGACCACTCTCATCACGGAACCGAGAGATCGCGTTTCCCTTTCCGAGCCGCCTGGCGATCAGCGCGATCACCGAATGGCTGAGCCTGTCATGGTGTGCCACGTCGACGGAGCTGCACAATTCGCGAACGAGACCAACCCCAACACCGACGCGCAATCGTCGGCTTACATAGAACACGCGAGCAAGGAACGGCGCGAGGCCGAGCAATTGGCAAAGCGCCGGCTTGCGTCCGAGCAAGCAAGGCGTGACTTTGACAAATTCAAGGACCTCTTCTAGTGCGTGGCGTTTCTCCGGCCGCCGCCGTGCCTACGCCCAGGCCGCCGAGAGCACCTCGGCCTGCTCCAAGACCAATTGCGTCGCCTTCTCCTGCTTGTCCGGCGGGTAGCCGTACTTGCGCAGAATGCGCTTGACGAGGACCCGTAGCTGAGCACGGACGTTCTCGCGCATCGTCCAGTCGATGGTGACGTTCGCACGGACGGTCGCCACCAGCTCCCGCGCGATCTTGCGAAGGTTCTCGTCACCAAGCACCTTCACTGCGGAGTCGTTCGTTTCAAGCGCGTCATAGAAGGCGATCTCATCGTCGCTCAAACCGAGCGCTTCGCCACGGCGGCCAATCGAACCATCCTCTCGGCAGTACTCGACCGTGACACCATCGACCACCATGCGTTGGCACAACCGATTTCGCTCCAGCAATGTCCGTGCGTCGATTCGCAGCACCTTTCGATAGGCGTCGTCGAAAGCCTCTGGCGGCAACTCCGGATTGAGATACAAACCGCCAAGCACTTGCCAGCGACCGCCATAGCCCTTGAAACGCCTACAGGCAAGCAGACTGCCCGGCGTCGCCAGCGATCTGACCACGCACGTTTGAGCGGACCACCAGCGCCCGTTCTCGGTTACGCTTCCGACCGAAGACGAACTTCCGCTTGGCCCCGACACCGGGCGCTCAGTTCAGGCTCGTCAACCGGCGGTTTCGGCCAATACCGGTCTTCGAGGCGATTCAAACGAACATGTTGAAAGCGGACCGTGGGTTCGAGCTTTGGCGAATTACCTCGTCCGGACCAAGCAACCAAGCAACAGCAGCTTGAATACGAACTGACGCGAGAGCCCTCAGCGACGTACGGGGCGAGCTCTGCGATTCGAGCGCGCAACGGTCGCCCCACGCAAAGCGGCGTTCCTCGCCGCACGGGGAGTGACTCCCATCCACCCCACGTAGGCCCGCGAAAACGCCCCCGGCTTTGTGTAGTGAAGCGTCTGGGCGATCTCGTGAATTGACATACGCGTTTCGACGATCAACTGGCGGGCGAACTCCGCCTTGGTCTCGTCTACGATCGACGTGACCGTTGTTCCTTCGTCGGCCAGGCGCCGTCGCACGGTCCGCGCACTCATCTCGAGTGCTGTTGCGATCTGCGGGAACGACGGCGCGCAGCCGACCAGCATCGCGGCGACCACGCGCTTCACCTGCAACGTGAACGACAGTGGATGCGCTGCCTCTGCGTCAGCGATAACCGCCTCAAGCGCGGCTTCGGTGCGTGCGTCGGCGCCCAGAAGCTGATGTTCGAGTAGGGCTGCCGGTACGACCAGGGCCGACCGCGGCGCGTCGAACGAAACTGGAGCTTGGAATAGGCGACGATAGGGGGTTACATCGACCGGTCGGCGATGTGCAATCGTCACGGCGACGGGTTTCCAGGCACTGCCACACAGGCTGCGTAGCAGCAGGAACAGGATCGCAAGAGCGCCATCGCTAATCTGGCCTGCTCCGGGCGTATTGGGACGAAAGACTACATAGGCAAGCTCCACCAGCGTGGAGGATTGCTCGGTGATCGCCAGCACACCGCCACGGTCGTGCAAATGGAGGTGAGATCTCAAGGCGTAGAGCGCCGACCGCACGGTCTTCGTGAACAGCATCAACTCGTGGATGATCCCCGCGGTCTCCGGGCCAGCACGCTGCCCAACGAGCAGTCCGAAGTGTTCGCACCCGGTCGCGACGACGCACTCCACGAGGAGTTGGCCCACCTGCGCGAAGTCGAGGCGATTTCTGGGGTCACCGAGTACCGAGCGGCTTACTTGGGCTCTGCGAAATACCGTCTGCGACCGAACGTGAAACTCTCGAAGCAGCACTGGAACACACTGCAGAGGCTTCACCCACAGGTCTTGCGATGTTGCGAACGTGAGGTGACGGTCCATGCGGAGATGCGCGTGCACTATGGTCAACCAGCGAGCGACCGATGAAGAAATCCGCGTCGGCCGACTCCAAACTACTTCGCCCGGTCGACGAAACTGCTTTGCGTGCAAACGGATGGCTGGGCCAAGCGGCAGAAGCGCGCCCCACGTGGACGAGGCGCCAGCAAGAGAGACCCTGAACGCACCACCGCGGTGCGATGCGCTCGCCGCGCCGAGTTTACAGTTTCCTGACGGCCCGGTCGATTCAACTTCACAGTTCGGGCCAATCGAAAACGAGTTTGATGTAGGTCATAAGGACGTACGCACAGAGTAGCAAGGTTATGCATTGTAAGACCGCGCACTGAGGGCTCACGCGTGGGCTCTTGAGCCAACGGCAAAGAACTGAGAGGGGGGACGAGTGCCCGAGGCTTGGACTCGCGAAGGGTCAACAGATGAGCAACGAGGTCCTTGACAAGTATCACGCCCCGCAATTCCTCGGCGATCGGGTCGAGCGCCGCTTCCACGTGATGGTCAAGCCGGCGGGCTCGGCGTGCAACCTCGACTGCACGTACTGCTTCTACCTGAGCAAGGAGAAACTCGCTGGCGGCCCGGGGCCTGGGCATATGGACGACGACGTGCTCGAACGCTTCGTCGCCGACTACATCCGCAGCATCACCGCCGACGAGGTCGTCTTTTCGTGGCAGGGCGGCGAGCCGACGCTGCTTGGCGTGCCGTTCTTCGAGAAGGTCGTCGCGCTGCAGCGCAAGTATGCGAAACCAGGGCAGCGCATCGAGAACGACCTGCAGACCAACGGCACGCTGCTCGACGAGGACTGGGCGAAGTTCTTGAAGCGCAACCGCTTCCTCGTCGGTCTGTCGATCGACGGTCCGAAGGACGTGCACGACGCGATGCGCCCGAGCAAGCGCGGCCAGCCGTCGTGGGACGACGTGATGCGCGGCGCGCAGCACCTCAAGCGCCACAGGGTGCCGTTCAACACGCTGACGTGCGTGCACCGCCACAACGCCAGACGGCCGCTCGACGTGTACCGCTTCCTGCGCCGCGAGCTGGGCTCGACCTACCTGCAGTTCATCCCGATCGTGGAGCCCCGCGGCTTCGAGACCGAGGCGCCCGGACGCGTGAACGCTTCTGTCGCGCCGATCGTGGGCACGCCTCGCGCGAAGCCCGATCATCCGTTGTCCGCGGTCGCGCCGTGGTCGGTCGATCCGGACGACTACGGCTACTTTCTGTGCAAGGTATGGGACGAGTGGCTCGCGCGCGACGTGGGCAAGGTACTGGTGAACTTCTGCGAGACGCTGGTGGCGCAGCACATGGGGTTGCCATCGCAGGTCTGCATCTTCAGCGAGTTCTGCGGCAAGGGGGTCGCTATCGAGCACGACGGCAGCGTGTACGCGTGCGACCACTACGTCTATCCCGAATTCCGGCGCGGCGACGTGCGCGAACGGTCGCTCGGCGACATGGTGTTCTCGCCGACGCAGGTGAAGTTCGGCTACGCAAAATCGGAGAGCCTGCCTGCGTACTGCAAGCGCTGCGAGTTCCTGACCGACTGCTACGGCGAATGCCCGAAGAACCGGCTGCTGCGCACGCCCGACGGCGAACCGGGGCTCAACTACCTGTGCCGGGGGCTGCAGCAGTTCTTCCGGCATGCGGTGCCCACGGCGAAGCGGATGGCGGCGCAGTTGCAGGCGGCTCCGGTCGATCCGCGGCCGCGGATGGATTTCGCCGTGCCGCGATGAGCCGAGCTGAGTATGGGAATGCTCAAGACAAATGAGCCCGCTGCATGAATGCGGCGCGCGATCGTCAACCTCTAGGAGACTTGGCATGACAGCAGATGGGAAGCGATTCAACACCGGTGTCCTGACGCTCGCGCTCGCGGCAGCGCTCGGGACGATGCCCGCAGCGGCGCAGCAGGTCACGGGCACGCTGGGCTCGCCAAGCGCCACGACCACGATCCCCGGCAACCAGTTGCCACCGCCGGCGCCGAAGTTCGGCGGCGTGATCAAGGACGACGCGCTGTCCTCGAAACCGTGGTGGCCGCCCACCGTCGTGCCCCCCAAAGGCGCGCCCAACGTCCTGCTGATCATGACCGACGATGCCGGCTTCGGGGTGCCCAGCACGTTCGGTGGCGTCATTCCGACGCCGAACATGGATCGCATCGCGAGCGAAGGGCTGCGTTACAACCGCGTCTTTTCCACGGCGCTCTGCTCGCCGACGCGCGCCGCGCTCATCACCGGGCGCAACCATCACTCGGTCGGCTTCGGCGTGATCGCCGAGCAGGCGACCGGCTTCCCTGGCTACGACAGCATCATCGGTCTGGACAACGCAACGATCGGCCGCATCCTGCGCGACAACGGCTACGCGACGAGCTGGTTCGGCAAGGACCACAACACGCCGACGTACCAGGCCAGCCAGGCGGGTCCGTTCACACAGTGGCCGACGGGAATGGGCTTCGATTACTTCTATGGCTTCGTCGGCGGCGACGCGAACCAGTGGGGGCCGAACCTCTTCCGCAACACGACGCAGATCTACCCGTGGATGGGTCACGAGGGCAACCTGAAGATGGATCGCTCCGATCCCAAGGCGCCGATCTGGCCGGTGACCGGAAAGGAACCCTCGTGGAACCTGGTCACCGCGATGGCCGACGACGCCATCGACTGGATGTATCGGATCCACCAGAGCAACCCCAAGCAGCCAATCCTTCTTTATTACGTGCCAGGCGCCTCGCACGCGCCGCATCACCCGACGAAGGAGTGGGTGGACAAGATCCACGCGATGCATCTCTTCGACGACGGTTACGAAAAGCTGCGCGAGCGCATCTTCGCGAATCAGCAGAAGCTCGGTGTCGTCCCGCAGGGCATGACGCTGACGCCCTGGCCCGCCGACATGCTCACCCCGTGGGACAAGCTCTCGCCCGAGGCGAAGAAGCTCTTCATCCGGCAGGTTGAAGTTTTCGCGGCCTACGTGGCTTACAACGATTACGAGATCGGCCGGGTGATCCAGGCGTTTCAGGACTTGGGCAAGCTCGACAATACGCTGATCATCTACCAGAACGGAGACAACGGCACCAGCGCCGAGGGCGGACCGGGCGGCACGTACAGCGAAGTCGCGTTCTTCAACGGCTTCGCCCCGCCGGTCGACGTGCAGATGAAGTTCTACGATGCCTGGGGCACCGAATTCACCTACAACCACATGTCGGCGGGCTGGTCGTGGGCGTTCGACACGCCGTTCGACTGGTTCAAGCAGAACGCCTCCCGGTTCGGCGGCACGAACCAGAACATGGTCGTCTCGTGGCCGGCGCGCATCAAGGACAAGGGGGGCTTGCGCGAGCAGTTCATTCACGACATCGACGTTGTTCCCACGCTGCTCGAGGCCACCGGCATCCGCGCGCCCGCCTACGTGGACGGGATCAAGCAGAAGCCTATCGAGGGTACGAGCTTCGCCTACACCTTCGACACGGCCAACGCCAAGGCCCCGTCCCGCCACAAGACGCAGTACTTCGAGATGATGGGCCAGTGGGCGCTCTATCACGACGGCTGGCTCTTGAGCACCAAGGTCAATCGCGCGCCGTGGGACGCGTTCGGTGCCGACAATCCGGACCCGCTGAACAACCAGGTGTTCCAGCTCTACGACCTCGCCAAGAGCTGGAACCAGTACGACGACATCGCCGCGCAGCATCCGGACAAGGTCAAGCAGATGCGGGCGATGTTCGTCGCGGAAGCGAAGAAGTACCAGGTCTTTCCGCTCAACGCATCGGTCGGGGCCAGGGTTGCGGCTCCGCGTCCGAGCCTTACCGCGGGTCTGAGCGAGCTGGTCTACACGCGGCCGATGACCGGCGTTCCGCAGGGCGATGCGCCGTACCTGCTCAACACCTCCTACACCCTCACGGCTGACATCACGGTGCCGCAGGGCGGTGCCGAGGGCATGATCGCGACTTCCGGCGGGCGCTTCGCGGGCTGGGGCTTCTACCTGCTCAAGGGCAAGCCGAAGTTCTGCTGGAACATGCTCGATCTCGAGTGGATCACGTGGGAAGCCCCGGAAGCGCTCGCGCCCGGCCAGCACGTGATCGAGTTCGACTTCAAGTACGACGGCCTCGGCGTCGGCACGCTGGCCTATGCCAGCTTCTCCGGCATCGGTCGTCCGGGCACCGGGACGCTGAAGGTGGACGGCAAGGTTGTCGATACGAAGCGGATGGAAAAGACGATCCCCATCATCCTGCAGTGGGACGAGAGCTTCGACATCGGTTCCGACACGATCACCGGCGTCAACGACGCCGACTATTTGCCGCCGTTCCCGCTGACGGCAAAGTTCAACAAGCTGACGATCAAGATCGACCGTCCGCAGTTGTCGCCCGAGGACATCAAGAAGCTGGAAGAGGGCATCAAGAAGGCGGCCATGGGCAGGCAATAGCGTCGCTTCGGTCTTGAAATGCGCGGGCTGCGCGAGACGCGGCCCGCGCATTCACCGGCATGTTCAACAAGACGATATTCGGAAAGGGTTACGAAAAATGAAGCGTCCGCCGTTGCATCGGTTCCTGGCGCCGTCATTGATCACCGTAGCAATGCTGATGGCGGCACAGGCGATCGCGCAGCCGCTGAGTGGACCGCCGGCTAATGCGCAATTCAAGTACTCGACGCCGCTGCCCCCCGGCATCGCCGCGCCGGCACAGGTGGAGACGCGCTTCGGCAGCTTGAAGTTCGACGGCGGCGTCCCCGACCAGGTCAGCACCGAGAAGATCTTCGACAACCTGGACTACCAGCGCGCCGTGCAGGCTTACCTGCTGGGGCTGCCGCCGGTGAACCAGTTGGCCAACCGCACTGCGATGCTGTCGGTCGGCCCGGTGAACCGGACCGTGCCGATCTGGGAGCAGATGGTCGATTCGCGCACCATCGAGCTGACGGCGAACGACAACACGCCGTACACCTGGTTTTGGCTCGATCTGCGCAACGGCCCGCTGGTGCTCGAAGTGCCGCCGATGGTGCTGGGCCTGATCAACGACATGTGGTACCGATGGGCCGGCGATGTCGGCATCACTGGGCCGGACAAGGGCAAGGGTGGCAAGTACCTGCTGCTGCCGCCCGGCTACAAGGGCGACGTGCCGAAGGGCTACTTTGTGGTCCGCCCGGCGACCTACAACGTCTGGGTGCCGTGGCGCACCTTCTTGGTCAAGGGAGACCCGAAGCCGGGCGTCGACTCCGTCAAGAAGTACACCAAGATCTATTCGCTGGGGCAGGCGGCGCAAGCGCCAAAGCTGGAGTTCGTCGACATGTCGGGCAAGCCCTTCAACATGGTGGGCCCCGATGACTTCCGCTTCTGGGAGATGCTGAACCAGGTGGTGCAGGAGGAGCCCACCGACGAGATCGATCCCACGACGCTGGGCTTCTGGGCCTCGATCGGCATCCAGAAAGGCAAGCCCTTCGCGCCCGACGCGCGCATGAAGAAGATCCTCACCGAGGCCGCAGCCGCCGGCGCGGCCAGCGCACGCGCGATCGCCTACCGCTTCCGCGGGCAGGAGGGCTATTACTACGACAACGCACACTGGCGGCTGCCCTTCGTCGGCGGCTACAAGTTCGAGTGGCAGCCAGGCGTGGCCAACCTCGACGCCGCAGCATTCTTCTTCTACATCGCCACCGGCGTGACGCCGGCGATGGATACGAAGATCGTCGGCGAAGGCTCGATCTACCCATGGACCGCAGTGGATGCGAACAACAACCCGCTCGACGGCAGCAAGAACTACAAGCTGCATCTGCCGCCGAATGTGCCGGCCAGGAATTTCTGGTCGGTCATCGTCTACAGCGCGCAGACCCGCTCGATGGTGCAGACCGACCAGCAGTTCCCGAGCCTGAGCAGCCAGAGCACGAATCTGCAGAAGAATGCCGACGGTTCCGTGGACCTGTACTTCGGCCCGAAGGCGCCCGCCGGCAAGGCGAACAACTGGGTGCAGACGATTCCCGGCGAAGCCTGGTTCACGATCCTGCGGCTTTACGGCCCGCTCGAGCCTTGGTTCGACAAGAGTTGGCGGCCGGGCGAGATCGAGTTGCAGCCGTGAGTGACACACGGCACCAGAGCCGGGTATGCGATCCGACAAGCCCGCGGAGCGGGTCGCTCACGCGGCGAGCGGCCCCCTAGCACCGAAATGAAAGCTGAATATTAGAGATCCACGCACCGCTCGCGGATTTGCGCAGCGCTTGCTGCCGGCCTGCCGCTGATCTCCGCGGAAGATTGTAGGTGTCGTGTGGTCGTGCGAGGACTCCACGTAAGGACCCGAACTGAACGGAGCGAGACACCCGACCTTCGCCGCACGCGTCGCTCAAGGCACTTGTAGGGCAATGAAAAGAATTGCCGCCGATCGCCGCGCGCCCGGCCGCGTGGCCGAGTTCGCCGATGTGAGACCTACCCTCGTTGGAGACTGCAATGGAATCTGTCAGATCTATTTCGCCGCCAAGACGAAGCTTCGCGCCGGCAGCGACGTTCGCACTCGGCGTGATCGCGTGGCTCGTGCTCGCATTTTCGGTCGGTGCGCAGCAATTGGTGGCCCCCCGTTCGCCGGCGCCGCCCGGGCTGCCCGCCGACCCCTGGCCGCGCGACATCAGCATCTCGAACGCGGCCGTGTTGATCTACCAGCCGCAGGTGAACAAGTGGGAGGGCAACCAGATCGACTTCCGTGCCGCCCTCGCGATCAAGCCGACGGGCGCCAAGGACGAGACTTTCGGCGTGATCTTCGCCACGGCCCGCACTCAGATCGACAAGGTCGACCGGATGGTGGTGTTCGAGAATCTCAAGATCACGAAGAGCGACTTCCCGACGCTTCCCGATCACGGCGCCAAGTACGCGGCCGAGTTGCAGAAGCGCGTCGCGGCGGACGTGCGCACGATCTCGCTCGACAGGCTTGAATCGTCGCTCGCCCTGGTGGGCATCAAGCCGCCGGTCGTCGAAGTTCAGAACAACCCGCCGCAGGTGCTCGTCAGCTATTCACCGGCGATTCTCGTGCCGATCGACGGGTCGCCGGTCTTGAAGCCGGTGCCGCAGACCTCGCGTTTCCAGCGGGTCATCAACACCCGCGCGCTGATCCTGCAGGGTGGCTTGGGCGACAAGTATTACATGCACGTCTACGATGGCTGGCTGTCGGCCGACTCGATGGCCGGGCCTTGGTCGCAGGCGGAAATGGGGCCTTTCCTGCGCGCCGATGCCAATTCGATCGCGCAAGCGCTGTCGAAGAGCGGCACTGTCGACCTTCTCGACGGCGGACCCCACGCGAGCCCCAGGCCCTCGCTCGCCGAGGGCGTGCCGACGCTCTACACGCCGACGGTGCCCTCCGAGTTGATCGTCTTCAAGGGACAGCCCGATTTCGTCCCGATCGTCGGAACCGGCCTCCTGTGGGCGTCGAACACGACCAGCGACGTATTCATCGATACCGCGAACAGCAACTATTACGTGCTGCTTGCCGGGCGCTGGTTCCGCGGACCCGCGCTGGCTGGACCGTGGACCTTCGTGGCGTCGACCGCGCTGCCACCGGGCTTCACCAGAATTCCGCCGCAGTCGCTCGCCGGCGCGGTTCTGCCCACCGTTGCCGGCACACCGCAGGCGCATGAGGCGGTCATTGAGAATTCGATTCCGCAGACGGCGACCGTCCCGCTCAAGAACGGGCCGAAGTTCACGCCGACGTTCGACGGTCCGCCGCAGTACAGGCCGATCCAGGGAACGCCCTTGAGCTATGTCGCGAACGCATCGGTACCGCTGATCGAGGTGACGCCCACCTCGTTCTACGCGGTGGAGGCGGGCGTCTGGTTCACTGCGACGCAGATTACGGGGCCGTGGAAGATCGCGACCTCGGTGCCGGCCCTGATCTACACGATCCCGCCGTCCTCGCCCGCCTATTACGTCACCTACGTGCGGATCTACGAGGCGACACCGCAGTACGTCTACGTTGGCTATACGCCGGGCTACCTCGGCACGGTCGTGTCGCCCTACGGCACCGTTGTCTACGGTACCGGCTATGTGTACTCGCCGTGGATCGGAACCGTTTGGTATGCGCCGCCTTACACCTACGGCGTCGCTGCGGCGCCGGTCTACAACCCCTATGTCGGCTTCACCTGGGGCTTCGCGCTCGGGCTTGCGACGGCGGCGTGGACTTCGCCGTACTGGGGCTCTTATTACTACCCCGCGTACTGGGGTGGCTACCACGGCTATCCCTGCTGCGCGACGGCTGCCGCCAATGTGTACGGGCATTGGGGTGCCACGACGTATTCGGGCACCCGCAGTTGGTACGCGGGTGGCGGTGTGGCCGGCTCGACCTTCAGCGGTAGCTACTACAACGCGCGCACGGGCACGTCTGGAAACGTTAATGCCGGTCGCCAGTTCAACGCCTGGACCGGCAACGCGACACGCGCCTACGACCGGACTGCATACGGCGCCGCCGGCGGATCCGCCAACGTCGCCCGAGCAGGCAACTACAACGTGTACACGGGCCAGCGCTCGACCGGCTCCGCCGTCTCCGGCACCACTGCGGCCGGCAGCACCTACGACCGCGCCGGTGCGACGACGGCAGGGCCCATGGGCACCGCGCACGTCGGCGGAGGCACGACGACCAACGCCTACACGGGCAAGACCAACACCTGGGCGAGCGCATCCGCCGGCAACCAGCATTACGCCGATGTGAACGGCAACGTCTATCACAACGATGGGAGCGGCTGGCATCAGCAGACGGCCAGCGGCGGCTGGGGCAGTGCCTCCGGCGACAGCTCCTGGGCAGACCACGAATCGCAGGCACGCAGCAGTGGGGACGACCGGTGGGGCGGCTTCTCGAGCGCCTTCGGCGGCGGCGATCGCTTTGGCGGCGGGGGCTTCGGCGGCGGGGGCTTCGGCGGCTTCAGCGGCGGAGATCGTTTCGGTGGCGGCGGCTTCGGCGGTTTCGGCGGGCGGTTCGGCGGCGGCGGGTTCGGGGGCTTCCGAGGCGGCGGCCGGCGTTGATGGTTGGCGCCAAATGAGACGATGAACATGCTCGGCTTCGAGCTGGACTTCTGGGACTACCTGACCTTCGTCACGCTGTTCCTGGTCGTCGTCGCAGCGGTGGCATTCTGGGTCTGGCTCGCGGGCCTACCGGGGCGCATCGCGCTCGCCCGTAAACATCCGGACGCAGAGGCGGTCAAGCTGCTCGGCTGGGCCGGTCTGCTCCCGACCATTTATCCGTGGGCGCAGGCGCTCATTTGGGCGTTCAAGCCGACCGACAAAGTCGACATCCGGCGTGGGCCTCGCGAGGAAGCGAAGGCCGAGGAAGAGGCGCTTGCTCGCCTCGAGGACAAGCCGCTGCCCGCGACGCCAACGGGGCCGAGGAGCGAAAAGGCTCTGCCGCGCGCACCCGGCCCCGAGGGCGGATGACGCCATGATTGCCGGCTTTGTCATTCTCTTCGGCTACGTCGTTCTTGTCTGGCTGGTTTTCTTCAAGTTCAAGTGGCTGAAGTTCAGCATCGCTTGGGGCGTGGTTTCGGGCTTCGTTGGCCTGCACCTGCTCCTCATCTTCATGATCGGGCTGCGCTTCGTCACGCCCTATTCGACCGACGCGCGCGTGATCCAGCACACGATCCAGCTCACGCCGAGGCTTTCGGAGCCGACGCTCGTCACCGCGGTGCTGGTCGAGCCGAACGTTCCGGTGAAGAAGGGGACGCCGCTGTTCCAGTTCGATCGCCGCACGTACGAGCACAAGGTCAGCCAACTCGAAGCGCAGCTCGCGAGCGCGAAGCAGAACGTGCTGGTGTTGAAGGCCGACACCCAGATCAACGCGCAGAAGATCGCCCGGCTCACGGCGGATCTCGAGTACGCGAAGTATCAACAGAAGCTGTCCACGGAACTCGCGCAAAAGGGTGCAGGGCCCGAGGAGGATGCGCAGAAGTGGGCCGCGCAAGTTGCTGCCAGCGAAGCAGGCATCAAGGAGGCGCAGGCCGAGGAGGCGCGCGCGCGGCTTCGTTACACCTCCGAGATCGGCGGCGTGAACACGACGGTTGCCGCGATCCAGGCCGAACTCGATCAGGCCCGCTTCTACCTCGACAACACGCTGATGGTGGCGTCCGAGGACGGCTACATCATGAACCTGCAGGTGCGTCCGGGAATGGTCGCGGGTGACATTCGCTTCGGCGCGATCGCCTCGTTCATCTGCTATGCGGACCGCTACCTGCTCGCGAACTTCTTCCAGGAGAACTTGAAGTACGTGAAGCCCGGGCAGCCGGTGGAAGCTGCGCTCGATCTGTATCCGGGGCAGATCTGGCACGGCAAGGTCGAGGCAATCTGGCAAGGAAGCGGTTCGGGGCAGATGCTGCCGAGCGGGACGCTGCCGAACTTCAGCTACGTACCGTCCCAAGTCCCGCAGGGTCAGTTCGCGGTCGCGATCCGTCTCGATGATCCGGACCAGGCCAAGTTCCCGATCGGCACGCAGGGACGCGCGGCGATCTATACCAACCCCGCCAGCCCTTTCGTCTGGTTGCGCAAGATCGGCATCCGCGCCTACACATGGTTCAACTGGCTCTATCCGTTCTCGGGCTGAGGCGCGTGACGCGGTTCGGCTTGGCGCTCGCTGCGGCGACGGCGATCGGTGGCTGCGCGCTGACCACGCCGCCGGATCACGACGCAATCGTGCGCGGGGTGCTGCCGAAGACGACGGCCATTCCGCCTGCATGGCAGGCGCAGGCGGCAAACGCCGCGGTCGCCGACGACTGGCTCAAGTCGTTCAACGATCCGACGCTCCAAGCGTTGGTTGCCGAGGCGATCACCAACAACCGCGATCTCGCGCAGGCGGCTGAGCGGGTGCGCATTGCCCAGCAAGCGGTGATCGTCGTCGGCGCGCAGCTCCTGCCGCAGGTCGGTGCCGTACTCGGTGCGCGCACGACCCACGACGAGGATCACGACGGCAATTTCGACACCACGCTCGCCTATGCGGGTGTCGCGTGGGAACTCGACGTATGGGGCAGGTTGCGTGCGCAGCGCGCGGCCGCGGAAGCCGGGGCGAGTGCCACGGCGCTCGACTACGCGTACGCGCGCCAGTCGCTCGCGGCGACAGTAGCCAAGGCGTGGTACCTCGCCTCCGAGGCGCGTCAGCAGCTCGCGCTCGCGGAGCGGGCGGTGGGCGTATACGCCGAGCTGCTCGACCTCGTGAAGACTCGGCGAGCGGCGGGCAAGGACTCCGACCTGGATGTGGTTAACGTTTCGGCCTATCTCGATTCCGCGCGTGCGCAAGTCGAAGTGGCTCGGGAGGCGTACGGCGAAGCACGCCGCGCGCTCGAGGTGCTGCTTGGACGCTACCCGGCCGCGGAGGTCGAGGCCGCAGCGGCGTTTCCAGCCCTGCCGCCGTCGGTCGCTGCCGGCGTACCTGCATCGTTGCTCGAACGCCGGCCTGATCTCGCGGCGGCGGAGCAGCAGGTGCTGGCGGCCTTTCGCCGCCAGGAGTCAGCGAAGCTCGCGCTGCTGCCCGACCTTTCCATCTCCCTTGTCGGCGGGCGGCTCGGCGATCAGGTACTGTCCACTCTGCGCCTCAATCCCTGGCTCGTCTCCGCGGCGATCGGCGTATCGATACCGATCTACGAAGGCGGCGCGCTGCAGGCCAAGGTCGAGATCGCTACCGCTCGGCAGGCGCAGGCGGTTGCCGCGTACGGCGTGTCGGCGCTCGTCGCGTTCCGCGAAGTCGAGAACGCGCTCGCGAACGAGCGGCTGCTCGCCAAACGGCTGCCGTTCGAGGAAGGTGCACTCGCGAGCAGAACCGAGGCCGTGCGAATCGCCAGAATCCAGTACGTCGCTGGCCGCCGCGACCTGCTCTGGGTGTCGAATCTGCAGACCGGCCAGATTGCGACACAAGCCGACGTGATCCGCGTCCGCGGGCTGCAGCGCGCCAATCGCATCCAGCTCCACTTGGCGCTGGGCGGAAGCTTCGACGCAGCGCCCGGACCGGCCGACCTCGGGGAAGGTCGACTAATGCCCCGGGGCAGAAATTCGGATCTTCGATTTGCGTCAGAGGCGAGCAACCGTGTCGATCCTTGAGCTATTTCACAAGGCACTCGAATTTCTGCCAGTGCTTGCGAGATTTGCCGTGCTCATGGCGCTGATCGTCATCATTCCGCGGCTGTCGCGGCGGGTCCACCTGCCGGAGGCGGTAGGTCTGCTATTGAGCGGAGTGGTGCTCGGGCCGCACATGCTCGATGTCTTTCCCCGCGAACACCCGGTTGCCCAATTCTTCTCCGAACTCGGCATGCTGCTGCTGATGTTTTTCGCGGGATTGGAAATCAACCTTCCGCTGTTTCGGCAAAAGCTGTCTCGGTCGATTCTATTCGGGGTGACCACGACGGCGCTTCCGCTGCTGCTGGGCGCGCTGGCGGCCCAATGGCTTGGTTACGGGCTGCTGCCGGCTGTCGTCGTGGGATCGCTGCTCGCGTCACACACGCTTCTCGCGTCGACCATCGTTCGTAAGTTGGGCGTGAACCAACTGGAACCCATCGTCGTCACGATTGGCGCCACGATGATGTCGGATACCTTATCGCTGCTCGTGTTCGCGGTTTGCGTCCCTTTGTACGCAAGCGGTTTCTCGGCTTCGGGGCTGGCCACGCAGATCATCGAAATCGTCGTGTTCGTCCCGTTGGTCTTGTTCGGGCTGGGCCGCGGCGGGGTGTACCTCCTGAAGAAGACGGAGAACGACGAGGAGACCTATTTCATCCTGATGCTCGCGATGCTGGCGGTGACGGCGCTGCTTGCCCAGTACATCAATCTGCCCGGCATCGTTGGAGCGTTCATGGCGGGCTTGGCGGTGAATGCGGCGGTGAAGGAGAAGCCGGCCAAGGGCAAGCTGGAATTCATCGGGAACACGATGTTCATTCCGATCTTCTTCATCGTGACCGGCTTCCTGATCGACCCGCTCGCGATGATGAAGAGCTTCGCCAACGACAGCGGCCTCGCAGCGGGACTCATCGGCGCACTCTTTCTCGGCAAATGGCTTGCGGCAGAGACGGTCGGCCGCGCCTTCGGCTATAGCCGGGCGGCGCGCCAAACGATCTGGTCGCTCACGCTGCCGCAGGTCGCGGCGACGCTGGCGGCCACGCTCGTCGCCTACAGGACCGTGAACGCCGCCGGGCAGCCACTACTCGATGGCCGGATGCTCGACGGCGTTCTCTTCATGGTGTTGCTCACGTCCATCCTCGGGCCGCTATTGACCCAGCGATTTGCGCCACGGTTGGTGGAGGAGCAAACGGAGGAGGGCATCGTGGCCGAGGAGACCACATAGGTAGTAGCGGCGCGACCCGCAGGGAAACTGATATACGGGCGACCACGGACGGTTCGAATATCGAAGGAAAGACATCGTGTGGTGGATCAGCTATCGGGGTGAAGGCAGGAGCGGCGTCGAGAACATCGGTGTCTTCGAGGATGACGGCACTCCCCGCAAGGAGCATCCCGTGCTGCTCGATCCGGCGCCCAATGCGAATCCGTTGCACATTGCGCGCGGCTTCGCGCTCGTGAACGACGATCTTTACATTGCCAATGCCTGGCGCAAGGACAGCCATATCGCGCGGTACCGCCGCCACGGCGACACCTTTCACTTCGCCGAGGTGGTGGTGACCACCAAGCAAGCCTCAGCGATGGTTCACCCGTTCGACGTGGAGTTCGGCGATGACGGTCGCCTGTACGTTTCGTGCCAGGACACCAACACGGTCCTCGCCCTATTGCCTAGATCACGCAAGCCGGCGCCGGTGGCCTCGCACCTCCGCAAGAGTTTCCCCAGGGGAAACTTCCTCCCTGGCACGCTCGTCGCTTCGAGCCAGGGCCGGCTCCCCGAGGCCGGTGACCACCCGCCGCTGGATGTCCCGCCGCCGCAGGGCCTCAGGGTCGTCCTCGACGTGCACGGCAGGCCCCGGCACTCGGTGCGCGGCATCGTCGTGCATCGGCAGCATCTCTATGTGGCGGGAGAAGCGGGCAACGTCGTCAAGGTCTACGAGCTGAAAACAGGGCGCCTCGTGGCGCGCATCAAGGGAAAGAAGCTCGCGAAACCGGTGCACCTCGTCCTGCACGGCGAAACGCTCTACATCGGCGCCGCCGGCACCGGCAGCATTCTCGCCTACGACATCCCAAAGGAGGCTCCGCGCGGAAAGCTCAAGCCACGCGTGGTGATCGACGGCAAGCTCAAGGCACCGTCGGGCTTTGCCGTCGGGCCGGAGGGTGATTTCTATGTCGCCGAACGTTTCGATCAGCGGGTCCAGCGCTTCTCCGCCAAGGGCAAGAAGAAGGGCACATTCATCGACGGCCTTCCGGACATGCCGGAATTCCTCGTGCACATTCCGGAGCGCAGGTAAGCCTGCGTGTCGGTGATTGGCTTCGAGTAGGCGGCCCAGAGGTTGAACATCAAACGCGGCCGCGCGGCGAACCGACGGTCTCTGGTGCTGCGACGCCGCTCATCCGTAAGGTGATCACGATCTAACGTTCTTGGAGGACACCGAAATGGCGAAAATTAGACCGACCGTTGGAACCGACGGAATGGCGCTTCCCGTTCTCCCGCCAGAACGCGACGCACGCGTCTGGGCGCGTCTGGTGCGCGTCATGTTCTACACCCCAGGCTTCCTGGCCCTGCTACTGATCAAGACGGGTGAACCGGCAAGCTTTGGCATCACGGTGGAGCTGCTGATGCTCTCCAGCGCGGCGGCCATCGTGGGCGGCCTTTACGTTGGCACGCAATCGGCGGCTGCAGGCGCCGATCAGTCGTCCAAGATCGGCGCCTGGAGCGGTGCGCTGGTGCTCGAGCTGCTCGCGGTCGTGCCTTTCCTGGGCGCAGTGCCAGCGCTATTCCACGAGCTGGCACACAGCACGCTGCTGCACACCCTGGCGCCGGGTGCCGTCGACGAATCCCTCGGTGCCTCCGAGCTGCTGCCGGCGGTTGCGATCCTGCCGTTCATGCTCTACCAGTTGGCCGGCTTCGGCACCATGCACTTTATCGTGCCGAAGGCAGTGAACTGGGCCATCAACATCGGCATTCTCTGCCTGATCGTAGCCAGCTATGTCGCCTACCGCGAGGGTATGTACGTCATCGAGCGGAGGTTCGCCGGGGCGCTGGTCGCCGCCATGGTGATTACGGTGATTTACGGTGTGCTCAAGCTGAGGAAGATGCAGGCGACTTACGATGCGCATTGCCCGCCGAAGGCTTCAAAGTAACCATCTGGCACCAACTTCATTCGCGCTCATCGGCCCGCCCATTGTTGGCCGACGCAAAACGCCATGTGGCTAGAGCCGCAGATGACGCCCTTGACGCGCAATGTGGTCGCGATGCTGGCAATGTTCATTGCAGCAACCGCAGTCCAACCGCGCGCCGATGCTGCCGAGCCGCCGCGCGGCGCGAAGGGAGCGCAGGCAGAGGTTCAGATCGGCCTGTGCGCCCCCACTGTCCAGATCGTACGAGCGCTTGATCTGCGGCCGCACGGCGGGCCGATCACAGTCTGGCAATTCGATGATCCGGTGCTTACGCTCTTTGGGCGTGGGTTGCGCCTTCGCCTTCGGGTAGACGCGGGTGGGCACTCGGTACTGACGCTCAAGGTGGCCGATCAGGATTGCGCGCGGCTTGGCACGGAACTGATACCGCCAGGCGAGGGCAAGTGCGAATTCGACGTTTACGGCAAAAACATGGCCGGTGCCGTGTCGCTCGATCTTAGGCTGGACAGGAAGAGCACGAACGATCTGCTTGCTGGGCGTCTGAAGCCGGCACAGGTTCTAAGCGCGTCACAGGTCAAATATTTGCGCGAAGTCGTCGGGACCTGGCCGTTGCCCAGCGGAATTCGTAAGCTCGGCCCCATGAAAGTCCAGACATACCGCACCAAGGGCAAGCTCGACGACATCGATATTTCGCAACTTCCCGGCGGCGAGCAGTTTGCCGAGATCTCGCGCAAGGTCCCATTGGAAGACGCATTGCGGACAATGGGAGTCATGCAAGCGGAACTTTCGCAATCCGGCGTCGAGGTGTGCGCTGATCAATCCTCGCAAGCCGGCAATAAGCTACGCTCCCTGCTGCGTTAGCCGCGACAGGAAGACCGCTTGCCGCCGTGTTCTCTGCGCTCCATCACGATGGCATAGTTACGGCCGCTGCGTCGCTTGCAGGGGTGCGGGCGTGTTGGAAATCCGCTTGCACGTTGGACTCGTACGAATGGCCGTTTCCCTCATTCAATGGCGGCGCGAGAGTGTTCACTCCGTTGGCTCGGGATGACCATGAGACGTTCGAAAGACCGCCCATAGCGCTTGAGAGTCTATGGGGCTGATGGCCAATCCCGTGTTCACGGTCACGAGGTGCCTGTGCGGCTCGATGGGTGAGGGGCCATTTGCTTCTTGCTGGTACGTGCGGGCTCCTCTTCCCACGTTCTGCGCAACGCTCGTCTGGACCGTAGTGTTACTTCTCGCGACCGGCTGCGCGACGCGACCTCCGGAGATGCGCATTGCGGAACGCGACCCCGCAGTCGGCTACCGCATCGAAAGCCGACTCGAGCACGTCGTCCAAAACGATCCAGAAACGCTCCTGCTCCTCGCGTTCTCTGGCGGCGGCACGCGCGCCGCCGCATTCTCCTACGGCGTGCTCGAGGAGTTGCGGCGCACGCCGGTGGTCATCGCCGGACGCCAAGCACGAATGCTAGATCAGATCGATGCGATCTCCAGTGTCTCGGGCGGTTCATTTACCGCGCTTGCGTACGCCCTCTATGGCGAGCGCCTCTTCGAAGTATTTGAGCCGCGTTTCCTGAAGCGTAACGTCGAGCAGGGACTCATCACCGGCCTGATCAACCCGTTCAATTGGCCACCGATGATGGTCGGCAGTTTCACTCGGTCAGACCTCGCCGCCCGTTACTACGATGAGATTCTGTTCGGCGGGGCTACGTTCGGCGACCTGGCCGGCAAGCCGGGACCGCTCGTCGTGGCGTCCTCGACCGAGTTCGCGTCCGGCTACCGTTTCACGTTCACGCAGGACACGTACGACCTGATCTGCGCGGATCTCTCCCCGACGCGACTCTCGATCGCCGCGACCGCATCGTCGGCGGTTCCTGTGGCGTTCGCACCGGTGACGTTGACGAACTGGGGCGGGAGCTGTGGACCTCTTCCGAAGTGGTTCGAGCAAATGCAACGGGGCAGCACGGCCGAAGCCTTGTCCGTGAGCCAGCGCTTGAATGACTTGCGCGACCTGGCGAATAGCGAGCAGCGGCCGTGGCTGCATTTGGTCGACGGAGGCATCTCGGACAACCTCGGTTTGCGTGCGATCCTGGACTTGATGGAGGTGCTGGAGTTGCGCCAGGACTTCCGCAAGCTGTTCGAACTGGGCAAGGTCCGGCGCGTCGCCGTGATCGTCGTCAACTCACTGTCCTCACCGCCGTCCGGCTGGGACCGCTCGCCAGGCGGCCCGAACCTCGTCGACACGATCCTGCAGGCTTCCAGCGTTCCCATCGACAACAACTCGATGGATTCGATCATCCTCATGGAATTGATGATCGAGCGCTGGAGGCTTGTCGGTGAGGTGCAATCGCTGGAAGGAAGGCTCGATCCCGCCGCGGCGCGAACGCGACCGCGCATCGACTTCTATCCGATCGTGCTCGACTTCGCCGGCATCCCGGACCCCGCGGAGCGGGAGTTCTTCCTCGGACTACCGACCACCTTGGCTTTGCCCGCGGAGACCATCGACCGCTTGCGTGCGATCGGCGGAGCGCTGTTGCGCACATCGCCTCAGTTCCAGCGATTCCTCCGCGCCGTTCAGGGCCCCCCAGCTCCCTGAGTACAAACCGCCAAGCACTTGCCAGCGACCGCCATAGCCCTTGAACGCCTACAGGCAAGCAGACTGCCCGGCGTCGCCAGCGATCTGACCACGCAGGTTTGAGCGGACCACCAGCGACCGTTCTCGGTTACGCTTCCGACCGAAGACGAACTTCCGCTTGGCCCCGACACCGGGCGCTCAGTTCAGGCTCGTCAACCGGCGGTTTCGGCCAGAAGCGGGCCTTCTCGCGCGCGCCCGATACCAGACGTTCCAACGCGGAGACTGGCTCAGGGTACGCCCCTCGATTACATGATGGGAGGCGCAGGCTCCGTGATCGGGCCGATGTCTTCTTCGGCTCGCCACGTCCTCCGCCTACGCAAACCTCACTGTCAGGCCGCAGACCTCTAGCCGGGGGATTTCGAGATCGAGCAGGCGTGCTCCGCCGGAGTCCATCACCCATTGCCGTACGCGCTGTGCATCCGCGGCCGACATCGCTGCGAGACGGTCGAGCGACCGCTGCACCATCCAGAGGGCGAACGGAAGCGCCGTGCGCGCGTGCGTCGCGCCGGCGTAGGGGTAGCTCACGTTGCCAAAGAAGCGGGCGATCCGCTTGCCCTTCACGGCCCGGGGCTCGACGCGGCGCAACTCGGCAAGCGTTCCTTCGACCCAGGGCACGAATTCGTCGAAGACGCTTCGGACGATGGGTTGTAGCGTGGCGGGAAGTGGCGTGCCGATGGCGGGCCATGCGGGCGGCTGCGGCGTCAGGTACGGTCGCTGCATGCGCCAGACCCACGCGTGCAGGCGTGGACGCGGCATCATGTATTCGTCGCGCGACCAGGGATCGCGGGCAATGTGGCCGTAGAACGGGCAGATGAGGCCGAAATCGAAGCGCGTGGCGCGGTTGCCCAGTAGATACGGATGCTGCGCGAAATGGATGTCCAGCGCATCCATCATCTGCCGCGCCCAGCGCCAGATAAGCGGCGCAGACTCCGTTGTGGTGCCGATGCGCGGCAGGTGATCCTGGATCATCGTCGCGAACTTGCCGGCCAGCGCGTTCTTGAGGGGCTTCGGAAAGCCGCAGAGGAATCCCTCGCCCAGTTCCTCGTACCACCAGGGGTATTGCGTGCGACCGAACCAGCGGGTGCCAAGGTCGACCGGATGCCAAAACTCGCTCGCCCAGGCGTCGGCCAGCGCGGCGAAGAACGCGTGCACTGGATCGGGGGGCTCGATCGAATCGTCCGGGTTGGCGACCTCCAGTCGATCGAGGATGATCGTGCTGTCGGCGATCCATTCGCCATCGGGCATGATCAATACCGGCATCGTGTGATCGCCGAACCGTCGCTTGCATGTCACCGCGTACGTCCATGCGGTAGGCACACGCTCGACGTACGCGATGTCCTTCTTGATAAGGTAGCTGCGCACGCGGGCACTGTAGCGCGAGCATTGCGCGCCGAGCAGCAGAGGGACGTTTTGCATTGCCAGCTTTCCTCGCGATCATCGCTACCGCGCGACTATGAATGACCGCAGCACACATGCCCCCCCTCAACGAGGGGGGTTAAGCGCAGATCGAAGACGCCGGCGTAGGCGCAGGCTGGACCACTTTCTGGACTGAATGTCGCGTCCTGATGCCAAAGAACGTCTAGTGAGGGTCGATAATTCGCATTCCCCCGGCCGCGGCGTACGGCTCCTTACCGCCTTGTTGCAGACGTTGGACCGAGTTCGCGCTTCGCAACCAATGAGCTGCTCGCGGCCCGGTAGCACGCGAACCCGAGGGCCGGTCAATTGACTGGCGGCGATGGTCAACGTTGCTGGCGGCAGTGGTCAGATCGTCTGGCGGCGCACGTTCAACGCGGTGGCAATCAGCATTGAGACGAGCAAGCGCGTCTCGTAGTCGACGCAGCAGCACTACGTCGCGGTACGGCGGATCGCTCCGCTCCGCGCTTGGCATCCCCGCAGCAACGTCAGGCGCGTGCAGCACGCTGTAGCAGAGCGACGCGAGTCAGGCGAGCGCGGCTTCCTCGATGTGCGACACGTTGAGGACCGTCATCGCTTCGCCCCGCTCAATCGCCGCGCGATGGCCAATGGCTTCTCGACGAAGTCGTAGATTTCCCTGGCAACGGCTTCGAGTTCCGGTGCATCCAGTCGATTCCGCGATTTGAAGGCGCGCCACTGCGCCAATTTCGTTGCGTCGCGCCAGAATTCTTCGCTCAGGCCCAACGGTGCACGTGGAGGAATCGCAGTCCGCCGCCGGTCAAATGTCGCGGCGATGGCTTCACCCAAAAGCTTCTCGTCGAGCGCACCCTCGCGTGCCATCGCGCGCAGGTCGAAGTAGTCCTTCATTCGGCTGTTCCCCATGCCCAACGACACGATGGCTTCCAGCTTCTCGGCGACAACAGATGCGCGCGGATAGGTGCGCAATCGAGGGGCCGGCATATCCTCCAGCAACGTGGGATATTCGGCTTCCTCCGGGCCTGGTGTCACCGCGTCGCCGTAACCGACATCCAGTTGAAGTGTGACGCGCGCATTGCCGAGCTTGCCAAGCAGCCGCACTCGCAGCCCGCCGTACCGCGCGTCCTCTCGGATCTCCTCGACTGCAATCGATTCCGGGTCGAATACCATGCCATCGTCCACAGCGACGACGACGCAGATGTCGCGAATCGTTGTCGCGAGCGCTTCGGCATCCTTTGGTCCAAAGCCAAGAAAATCGGCGTCGCGCGTCGGGCGGTGCGGGACATCGAACCAGAGATCGAACAGGAGCGCGCCTTTGAGCAGCAGGACCTCGCGCGCGGGCAGTTGCGACAGGCGGTAGAGAAAGCGCTCGATTCCGTATCGGGTCAGCAACAGGTTGAAATCCTCGCCGCGCTCCTTGGCCCGATTGAGCAGTCGAGCGTGAATCGACGCGGCGCGTCCCGTGGTCATGCCACGGCTTCCAGGTAGGGGCGCATGATGTTTGCGACGCGGTTGATCTTGGCGAAGTGCCAAAGATTATCCGCGCTTGCCTTCTTGGCGCGGCGCGCCTCTCTCAGCGCCTCCAGCGCCACATCGAGTCCGATCTTGTTGCGAAACTTGAAACAGTCAGTGACGGTCTTCGGCACGCTGGTCACGCGCACCTGGGTGCCATCCACCTTCTTGATCTCGACACCCTCCTCCAGCGCGGTTTTGGAGAATCGGACCGTGCGAAGCCGTGGGTAGTCCATCCGTGGCGGGTGGTCCTTATTTCCAATGGCAATCCATACCTCGAAGGGCGCCTGCGTCGTAAGCTCGTGGAGGCGGAGCGCGGTTAGCAGGCAGAAGAGCGTGCCGGGCACACGCTTGGCGACGGTCACCAGCGCACCGTGCTCTCCTCCTTGGTAGGACGGCAGCGCATACAGCCCACGCCCCACACGCATGATCTGGCCGGCAGCCACCATGCGCGAGAGTTCGCTCCGAGTTACACCAGCGGCGACTAGCTCGCGAGAGCGGGCTGTTCCGGAGCGGCGAAGAAGGGTCTCAATTTTTCGGCCCGGGCGCTTCATGGGGCAATTGTTCCATAGTTTCGGTAGTTATGCACAACTACCGATACTTCGGAACGCCGCACTCAAGCGGAATAACCAGACGCAGCCCACTCGTCGCCGGTGCGCGGCTGCGGTGCGGTGGGGCCTAGCTCAGCCGCCACGTCGTGTAGTTCGACCCCTGGGCGTAGATCGAGATGTCGCCAATCTTGCCGCTGCGGGCCTCGATGAATATTTCGCTCTGGACAGATCGGAATGCAGGTCTGTTGAGAGCATGACCGCCGCTTTCAGAGCGAGGCCGCAACCGATTTGACAGATCGATTGCAGACTACCTTGCGCGACGCGGTCTGCCGTACCTTTAGCGCGACGATCACCCGCATCCGCACTCGCGTCTCCCGTGGTCCCGTGACGGGAGACACGGGCAGCCACGTGTGACCGTGGCGCGGACACAACAGGGTCGTGGAGGCTCCCAAATTTGCGACTGGTCATAGCGTTTGATACATGGCCACCGTGTTAATGTGAAATCGCAAAGTCGATCCGCTGATCCGTCGCCACCGATGGGTTCCAGCGTTGGCCAGCACCGTGGCATCGCCGCGGCCTCGTTGGCATAAATGGCAGGAAGCGCGTCCGGCACATCCGGCGCGTGGCAAGCGCACTTCGCGGCTCGCTGCGAACGCTGCGCATTGCCGTAAACACCTGCCTGCATCAGCGCGACCTGTCGCGTCGCCAGAGGACTCAATCGACAACGAGGTACGACTTTGCAAATACAAACCGAGCACACCGCACCACCACACACGCTCAGAAAGACCGCGGCGGCACGACTCGCCGCCAGCGACATCCAGCTCGTTGGCGCTCACGATCCGGTTCGTCTATCTGCGCAAACGGCGCTTCTTTGCGCCACTGGCGCCACCACGCCCTACATCGCGGGAGCGGGTCCGCCGTCGGAACGAAGGCGATCCGATCGCCATCCGTCCGTAAGGTTGCAGAACCGTAATGCCTTATCGATCCGTAAGACCTACGGAACCGTAAGGCCAACCTGTGCCCCGAATTCAATGACTACCGAAGGATAATCAATATGACGCAAGCTCTTGTGACCCGTCAGCAGGTGTTTGACACCGCTGAGAAGCTGAAGCAAGCCGGAAAACCCGTTACCGGATATGCAACCTACGACGTACTCAGGGTCGGCTCCCTCAACACGCACTACAAGTACGTCAATGAGTGGCTCAAGCTGCAGGGCGTGACGCCGTCGAACACGCCCGAACGCACTTCGATCCCCGAAGTCATCGCCAATATCACCGACGACCTGAATTCGAGGCTTGCCAAGGTCATCGAGGCTGAGGTGCAGATCCGGGTCGATGGCCAAGCGACGGTTTACCGCACTGACGCCGCGGAGTCGAACCAGAAGTTCGATTCCGTGCTGGCCGACAGCGAACGCATCCTGACGGACCTCAATGAGGAAAGGCGGTGCCGCAGCGAGTTGCAATCCGCATATGACGCAGCAATCCAGCGGGTTGCGGACCTGACCATGCAAGCCGCCAATGCCGCCGCGCGCACGGAAACAGCCGAGCTGCGCGAACGTGAGGTGCGCAAGCACGTCGATGATCTGAAGGCCGAGCTTGCCGCGCTCCTCAACCTGCACAAGGCCGAGCAGGAACAGTCGTCCCAGCTTCGCTTGGAGATCACCCGGATGCAGGCGAGGCTGGAACAGGCGACCGAAGACACCGCGACTGTCCGGGCAGAGGTCGCTGCAGTCCGTACGGCGGCCGACGCCTTCGCCGCGGTGGACGCGGCGAAGGCGTCGGCCGAGATCGAGGCGCTGACGGTCGCCCGCGACGAAGCGCGTCGCGATGCGAAGGAGCAGACCGCAATGGCGGCACGCCTCGGCGGCGAGCTGGAAGCCGTTCGGCGGCAGGCCGACGACTATCACGCCATCATCAGCAAGCGGAAGGCAGGTCGCGCAACACCGGCGGCCCGCGGTTCGAAGAGCCATGCCAACTGAACCGGTCGATCGCACGGCCCCACGACACCAGCTAAAGGCGTGGGCCGAGGCTTACCAGCGCGATCCGGCGCTGTACACCCAATTCCCGTTGACGCTGCCCAACGGGGCATGTCCGCCGAGTGTCGCCTGCGTCTGCGGCGAGTGCGGCAACACCATCGACCGCGAATTGGTCCGCGGGCGGGTCTACTGGTCACTTCCGACCGTTGTTACAGTCGAGGCGACGGGGCACTGTAGGCCGTGCTCGCGCATCACCCGAATCCACTGTCGGTTTCGCGTGGCCGCGGACAGTTATATCGTCGAGTGGCTGGATAAGGGTGAGCAGTGGCGACGCGGGGTCGTGCAGCCGCCGTCTGTTTGGACGCGGATCACGCGCTGGGTGAAGATGTATATCCCTCTGTGAGTCGACTACTCGACCCGGGGTTACCTCTCCATGCCGCGGTGTAACCCAGTTGTCCCGCGAACTCGTGTACTCAGCTTTGACCGAATGGCTTGGGCGACAAGGGGTCGGATCCGGGCGTCTTGCTATGTCAGGTAAGGGAACGACCGCAGCCACAGAAAGTCGCCGGTTCCAGCGAAGGCGCTTACTGCCTCTCATTGACGGCACGTCAGCCTTGGCGATTGCCTTGGCGTACCAAATCCATTGCATCGGTCAAAACAGGGGCGACCGACTGGCAGTCACGCCGTGCAAGGCCGCGACCTGCTGAAGGAACTCGGTCTGTCCGCCGTAGCTCGGATGACGAACCTTAACTACCGGCAGCCCGTCTGGTGCCACACGCTGCGCCGCCAGCTCGGCGTCATTTCCAATCGCGATGAGTCGCCGAGGACGAATAAGCAAGATCAGATGTCCGAGCAATTCCTCACCAGTACGCCTCTCATTCGCGTTGTGTGCACGGTTCGAGAAGGGCTCTTGGGACTTGTGCGGATGCAGCGGGAATACGTTCCATAAGAAAATCCTGTCTTCGATCCGATCAAGCACGTCCCAAACAACGGCCGCAGTACGTTCAGCAAGGGCCGCGCCCTTCGTGGGCCTCTCCATCTGCACACTCCAACGACGTGCATGATGGTTAAGGTGAACGTCGTCAGTGAGAGCCAGTCCCGTCCGCCGGCCTCCACGATAGCCTAGGTCGCGTCCAATCCATATCGCCTCCACGGGCGCCTTGGTGGCACTGTCAAGGATCGACGACAGCACTTCGGCTCGGCATCGCGGGGCATCCGCCCGATCATGGACTGCACACCGATCAGCGTATGGGTTGAAACAGTCCGAAAAACGTAGGGCCACAAGGGTGTCAACGAACGGATGAAGTTTCATGGCGTCCAGTCCGCTGGCTGATAGGACAAGGTACGTGTAGCTCGGTCACCGATGATCCAACCGCCTTGGGACGCCCGGATCTGGCGAAAGACCGTGTAGCCCTGGAGTATGGCGCGTTCCCACAGCTTCAGCGGGCACCTCTCGACCTCGAATCCTCTGACGAACTCTCCGACGGTCTTGAGGATGCCGAGTGAGACGCGCTTATGGCCTTCGAAAAACTTCAGGTCTTTGGCCTGCGTAAAGATCCAGGCGGTCACGCCCTCCTCGACCACGATGGCCCTTCCGCCGTCCTCGGCCTCGTCATACGCCGGGACACTCTTTCGCTTGTGCTTGATCAACGCTCGCGTGACCGGAGACCAATGCAGAATCGCTGCGTTCGCAAGGTGGAAGACATCGTGAAAGCGATAGCCATCGGGATCACCGATGTTGTCCGTCAACGGATCTCCGACAAATACTCCTTGCCATTGCAGATATGTCTTGCCACTCGGGCGTTGATTGACGCGAATTGCAAATTGCCTGGGAAGCTGCTCCTCCGGCCCGAACTCTTGCTCATCGAAGTCCGGCAACTGAGCGAAATCTGGCTCAACGAACGCGCCAAGCGCCTTTCGCAAATTGCCCGTTACAACATCGGGCAAGGTGAGCCGGGCGCCGTCCAGCGCTTCAAGGTAGTACCGCGTGAAGGTGACCAGCTTTCCCCTCTCGGGTGTGCCGTCGAGAAGGGACGCAGCAGAACGTCCGAGCCTGAAGAGTCGAGCGTCGAGACTTTCGGTCGACACAGGAGCGGAAACGCATGCACGCGCTCCGCTAGGCAGTTCACTGGCTGTGCCGTTCAACATATAGCTCGCGCCCGCGCCCGCTTCAGCGAAGAGGTCTTGAAGATCTACAGCCAGACGCCTGCATATGGCTGCCAAGTACCAAAGCGTGTCGCCAAACTCTTCCAACGCCGCTTTTGCATAGCCAGGATAGCGATCACCCTCGCGTACATGCTTCTTTGCCGTCGCCATGATGCCGCCGACCTCACCGAATAGACCAAGCAGCACTGGATGCAGATCGTTTGAATCGAGAACGTCAGTTGCGGCGATCTCGGCAGCGTATTTGGCGAGTGCAATGGAGCCTCGTGAGTCGCTCATATAGCTCCTTGTCTCAGCGCAAGCCATTCTTGAGGTGCCCCCTGGAAGCCGCACATCCCAAGGGACCTCACCCAAGTCACAAAGGCGGCAACAAGTTCCGGCTCATCGAACTTCGAGTGGCCGATCCCTTGCTTGCATAGCTGGCGACCCCGAGAGTCACGCAGCCGGTCGGGGATGAGTGGCCCGGTGCCTCCAAGATAGACAAAGTCATCGCTGATCAGGACGCGATCGACACTTGTGTCGATCGCTACGTGATCCATGTCTGGACTTCCGTCCGCGAGGCTGTGGAACGAATCCAGTTGCTGCCAAGGTGCGCCGGGTTCCGCGCGATAGTAGATGTTGTCGCCGCAGGTCTGCTTGCGGCTCCCTCTGCGAAATGGCTTCTTCCGCAGAAACCGCGGATCTATCGCGTATTGATCCCACGTCAGCGTTTCCGTGACGCGCATTGCATACACTAGGTGGCCCGCGCGACGAACGCTCTGAGCGCCGCTGCCGCTGCCGACAATCCAGTCATCTATCCGCGTGCTCGACCGAATTTTCGGCTTGCAAGTAGCCAGCGTACAAAACCCATAAAACGGATTCGGCGCAAAGCCACTGTCGTACCGCACGACATACGATTGCAACGCCATCGGCATCAGCACGGATGCCGCTTGATGCTTACTGGAGCGCAGGCTCCGCCATCCGGTCTTTCCCATTGATCTTTGCCATTGATCGCGTCGACTATGGCTGAGCCGGCCCAGCCCACGAGCGCGTCGGCATGCTCCTCAAGGGCACTTGGAAGATCGCAGTCTTTTTCCCCGTGTGCCCATATACCCACTATGCGCTTGCCCTGCTTCGCCGCGTACTCGATCTCCCAGTCCACCCAGTCGCTACCCTTCGTCTTCGGTGACACATAGCAAACAAATACTCCCGCCCAATTGATTGCCGGCGCCAATATCTGGGTCTTGATGTAGTCGGGATCCGACGCGTTGTTGAACTTTCCAGTGTGAATGGATGAGTCACGAATCTCCACGCCCTGAGGCTTAAGAAGATCCTTCAATTTCTTCAAGCCGTCATCATCCTCATGCACGTGGCTGATAAAGACATTCTTGGTGTCTGCCATGGATTCCCCGTTGCCTCCAAGCTCTAAAGAATTTGGTCGCTCGCTGCGTGGCGAAAGCAATGGTTAGCCGCTCACCCTGACCAACTATCGGTCCAGATTCAAAGTCCTTGGCTCATCGACGCGAATACTTAACTTGCGATGGAAGATTCGCGCGAAGTCTACACCGCTGTTGCGTTGCCGAAGTTGCCTTGCAAGCTGCTTTGCGGCGCCCCCTGGCGCGGCGACTGCAATAACTCTTGCGGTAGGATGAAATTCGCGGAACATCCGATGCTCCGCGAAGATGCCCTCCATCCCGCCAATGAAAACCGCCGCATCAAAGGGCTCGGCGAGCATCGAACGGCGCATGCGCTCCAAACTGGCCTCGCGATCATTGCCGACTGCAGGCGTGTAGCGCACATTTCCGAAGTGCCTATTCTCGTTGGGGAACCACTCCTCGAAGAACCGGCTCTGATATAGGCGCACCGCGGACGCGTATTCGACACCGAGGCTCTCGCATACAGCCCAGATCATCGGAGTGATCGCAGGATGCCCTCCCCAGACGACGCGTCGACGCCCGAGGCACACAGTCATAAGCTCGCGAACGGCGAACTGGATCAAGAAGGGATTGGCCGACTCAAAGAAGTTGCCGTGGCCTTGCTCTGGAATGCTGGCAGAGAGGAAGACTTGGCTCATCCTAGGTCTCCCAGCCGGCCAAGTCCCATGCGGCCTCGGTCGACTTTATCCATCGGGCACCTTTGATGGACGAAGCGAGCCAGACCATGTGGGCAACCCATGAGGGCATGATACCCACATGATCGTAGACGATGGCTGACTCGGTGGCGCCGGCATGCTCGAGTGACTGCTGGAGTGTCACAGCCGTCGGCACGCCAACTGTTGGCTGTAGGACAACTCGCTTTCCAGAGCGCAGTCGGATCTGCATGGCGCGGCGCGCGTCCATTCCCTCGACACGGCCGTGAACTCGTGACACCGCCTCCTCGACGGCGCTTACGATGCCGAGATGGCGTGTTGCATGCGCGAGGCTGCGAAAATCTTCCAACTGGTCACACACCCGATCAAGTGCGGCAGGAACAAGGCTTTGGTCCGGGCTGAAGTCTCCGGTGCTCAGCGCAACGAGGCTGGACGTACCGGTGATCGTTGAGGCTTGGGCGGTCGGCCATTGCACGCTAAGTACGCCAATTCCCTTGGCAAGAGCCCGCCCGTACTCGGCCGCCGTCCATCGACTTCTGAAGTACGCCGGCGTATCCAGCATGACCAGGACATCCACGTCGCACAGGCTGTGCCATAGGCTCTCCTGGAAGTCGACGCCGTCGCCTATGCTGTGTGTATCCAAGAACACGTCGTAATGTCGCGCTGACAATTCGGCGAAGAGCTGGATAGCTACAGGCGTTGACTCGTTCCGCCGGTAGCTCAAGAAAACGCGGCGCTGTCGGGGCAACATCCCTAGGCACCCAAGCAAGGCACCGAACACGCGGTCCGCGCCGCCGGGTCCGCGATAGAAGACGCAATTGAGACCTCTCAAGTCCGCAGGTATCTCCTTACTAACGCTTGTAGGCTGCGAACTGACAGGCAGCACTGGCACTGAAGCAACATCGAGCACACCTGAAATCTTGAGCGAAACAGTTCCCTTGCCACCAAAGAAAATTGCTGCGGCCGCGCTCGTGGGATCGGGATCAAACTTGGTCGGATTGACGGCGACTTCAATATCTCCGAAATCAAGCCTGAATCGGTCGACGGCCCGTGCGACATGACTCGTGAGTGCCGCGAGTTGTGCCTTAGTTGGCTTACCGAGGACGCAGACGCTATAGAGAGGCATCCTGAAGGGCTCCACCAATGCAATTCGGGTCCTGATTGGACCCTGCATGGATGCTACATGTACCAGATTCTCCGGTCGCGAGCCACGGTCGATAGCGCCACTTCCCAGTCGCGGCGACCGGCCCCTTCCTCATCTCAAACGGTCGGCCAGTCGGCATTAGCCAGCAACGTTTGATGGCCACCAGTGCGAGCCGATGAGTCTCGACAGCAACCCATCGGAGTTGCCGACCGTATTGGCAGAAGAGCAAAGGCGGAAACAGCTCGCCCCATGGGGCTCGCGGGGAGCCGCTTCGCGGCCAAGGGGAGGCGCTTCGCGCCATTGGAAGGCGCTTCGCGCCGTGGGAAGCCGCTACGCGGCATGGAATCCGCTTCGCGGGGCTTGAGCCGCCGCCGACAAAGACGACGGCCACGTCGATTCCGGCTGCGCGAATACACGTCGACATGTTCCCGTGACCGCTCTCGGTTGCGACCGGGCGGTTTCCACTTAACAGCCAACGATCAGTCGCTTCCCCCGACTCCATTACGTCCCCGCTGGAGGCGGTCCACCCTCGCTGCGCCGCCAGCGTCGCACGAGCCTGATCATGTAATCCGAAGAATCGAGCGCCCTTTCAATTTCGTCGAAGCCAGCATCCGGTGCGACGCGCTTGAGTATCCGGAGCTTGGGCCGGTCCCCTAATCCGCCACGGCCGCGACGGACCATCGAGATGGCGTTTCTGCTCACGCCGAGAAACGCTGCCAATTCGTCGTCGGTATCAAATTCGAAGGCGATCTTCGCGACCTCAATGAGCCTCGCATTTTCCCCGGTCGACTCTAGCCGCTCCAGAGCGCGCCTGGCCTGCGCTGTCGCGTTTCGTCGACTCCAGTCGACGACTTCCTGGGCCAGTCGATCGGGCAGCAGACTTTCCAGCAAGCGCCGTGTTCGCAGGAAGCCGATCCGGTCGAGAACCTTGAGCCGCTGGATCTGACCAAATCCGTGCCGTCCGGTCCGCACGACGGATAGGGTGCTCGGCTCGATGCCGAGCCAAGCGGCGAGCGCTTTGTCGCTGTCGATTCGGAATCCTTCGCGCAACTCATCCAGCAACCGACTGTCGGCGGTTGTAGCGACCTGCGTCGAAGTATGTCGTCGTGGCACTTGACAGTCTCAAAGCAAGTCCGGATAATTGCAGTAACTTACTACAATGTCCGCCGATGGCGGAATTTTCTGCGCCCACTCGTAGCAGTCAATTACTTTAATCGTATCGGAATTTGCGGCGTAAGTCACCCCACGACCTGCGGTTATGAGACTCAGTTGCCAGCAGCTCGCCGAGATTACCGGCTGCAAGCGCCCGCGAGCGCAGGTGGCCTGGTTCCGTGACCACTTGTCCGCGCAAGTTCCGTGCGACCGCATTGGCCCGATTCTGACTGCGTCAACGTGCGAGGCCCTTTTCGCCCGCGCGCTCGGCCTAGCGCACGGTCCAATCGCCCCAAGCGACGACACTCGGCCCCGCGTGCGCCTGCGTAGGAGTTAGCCAATTGGGCCGTCATCGCAAGACGCGGCTTACTCTGGCGCTCAGCCGGATATTTGTGCGTCACAAGAAGTATGCGTACTTCTCGCGTGAGCCGCTGATCAACCCGAAGACGGGTCGCGCCACAAAATGGCATGTTCTCGGCCCGGTGGCCGACGGCGAACTGCGCGCGCGCATGGCGCTCGACGCCCTGCTGAAGCGTCAGAGTGTCGGGCACGGCACCGGCAATTTCGGACCAGCCTTCGACAAGTGGCGAAAGCACATGCTCCAGAGGCGCGACCGACTGGCGCCGAAGGATCCCGACCATCTCATCATCTGGCGTCGGGGAACGCAGGCGCTGCTGTCTGTGTATGGAGTCATCGAGCACGCCTTCGCCGATTTCGATCTGGAGCAAATCGAAACCGCCGACGTGGCACTCTTCCTAGACCAGTGGGAAGGCCGGCGTTCTGCCCAAACCTACAGGGCTCACCTCATCAAGTTCTTCCGCTGGTGCCTCCGAAAGAGATTGATCAAACACAATCCGGCGAGCGATGTGGAAATCGAGAAGCCTCCGAAGAGAATGGTCGTGATCACGAACGAGCAGTACCATAAGATCCGCGACCAACTACTGGTTGGCGACGACGGCAAGCCGACCCGGACCGGCGCAATGGTGCAGGTCTACATGGACCTCCTGTTCCTCGTCTACCAGCGAGGCACCGAGGTACGCCTGCTCAAGTGGAGCGCGATTTCCGACGAGGGGATCGTCTTCAAGCCGACGAAGACTCAGCGGAGTAGCGGGAAGGCCGTCCGGATACCGCTCACCGACGACATCCGCGCAGTTCTCGCCAGCGCGCGTGCACTGGCCAAGTGCCGCAGCGATTACGTGATCTCGAACGAAGAAGGCAAGCCGTACACGGCCCACGGAATCGCGACGCTGTTCAATCGCGCTCGCGCTCGCGCGGGGATCACCGGCATCACGCTCAAGGACATTCGCGCTACCGCGGCATCGACAGCCAAGGAAAGCGGCTTCAGCGAGGAGCAGATCAAGGTCGGGCTCGCACACACGGACCTCAAATCGACCCGTGACTACCTTCGCGGTCACGAAGCGCCGCCGGTGAGCGAGATCGTGGTCAAGCTGCCCGCGAAAATATTAGCCGAACCGGCTAATATCGCGGCCCCCAAGGGGGGCCGACGTAAACGCAAGTAGCTGATTATTCTGGTCGGGGTGAGAGGATTCGAACCTCCGACATCTTGCTCCCAAAGCAAGCGCGCTACCGGGCTGCGCTACACCCCGAAGGATCTATTGTGCCATTCCCGGGCGCGACGGCGGGCCACTTCGGGGATCACCGGCCCATCTCCGCCACCGCGTTGACGAGCGGCGCGCTCGAGATGCGCAGCAGGCCTTCGTAGGGCTGGTCCATCTCGAGGATCAGGAAGATCGCGGTCGACACCGACAGCGCGCAGACGAACAGCACCGCGTACACGGTGGCGTTGCGCGGCGCGAAGAGCCCGAGGCTCGCGAAGATCGCGGTGAGCCACGACACGAGCACCACCAGGAACGGCCGCGGGATCGAGCTGCGGTTCTCCTCGATCGCGAGCCAGCGCGCCTGCTCGATCTCCGCGGTGATCGCGAGCGCGCGCGCCAGTTGCCAGCGCTGCGCGTCGTTGGCCGGCGCGAGCGCGAACAGCCGCGTGCGCACCTGCTCGGCGCTCGTCACGTCCGCGGGCGTCGTCAGGATGCCGCCGGCGTCGGCATTGCCCCACGCGTGGTCGATGCGCCGCTGGGTGAGCTTGCGCACGACCTCGCGCAACGGCGCCGTCTCCGGACCGTACTGGCGCAGCGTGCGGTCGAGCAGGATGAGCTTCGCGGCGCTGGTCTTGACCTCGTCGTTGCGCGCGTCGAACGAGCTCTTGGCGGAGGCGACGAGGAGGCCGAGCACGAGCGCCGAGAGCGTCGCGATGAGCCCGATCGCGACGTTCACGATCTGCCGCGACGGCTCGCCGATGTGGTGCTCCGGCAGCACGGCACGAAGGCCGAGGCCGAGCAGCGCGCCGCCGATAACGCAGGCGCACACGACGGATGCGATCAGGAATTCGCTGTCGAACATGGCAGGAGGCGATGACGGACACGAACGGCGCGCCGCATCATGCCATCGGTGCCGGGATGCGGCAAACCGGCAAGCTCGCGCGCACGTCGACGGGTGGGCTTTGCGCTAAGCTTCGCATCCGCCGTTCACGATCTTCGACGCCCATGACCTCCGCGCTGCGCGCCCTCGCCGCCTTCCTGCTCGCCGCCGCCGTCCACGCCGCCGGCGCGCAGGAGCGCCTCGTGTTCGCGACCGACTGGCTCGCGGAAGCGGAGCACGGCGGCTTCTACCAGGCCGTGGCCGACGGGCTCTACCGGAAGGAAGGCCTCGACGTCACGCTGCGCATGGGCGGCCCGCAGGTGAACGGCATGCAGCTCCTCGCCGCGAAGCAGATCGACATCGCCATGGGCGACGGGCTGCAGGTGCTCGCGGCCGTCGCGCAGGGCGTGCCGGTCACCGCGTTCGCCGCCACGTTCCAGAAGAATCCGACGGTCGTCATCGCGCACCCTGGCGTGACGCGGCTCGCCGACCTGAAGGGCAAGCCGATCGCCATCGGGGCGGCGAGCAACATCACGTTCTGGCCGTGGCTGAAGCAGAAATACGGGTTCACCGACGACCAGAAGCGCCCGTACGGATTCTCGGTGCAGCCGTTCCTCGCCGACCCCGCGCTCTCGCAGCAGGGCTTCGTCACCTCGGAGCCCTTCTCGATCGAGCAGGCGGGCGTCATGCCCGTCGTGTTCCTGCTCGCGGACCTCGGCTATCCGCCGTATTCCGAGGTGCTGGTCGTCACGCGCGAGACGCTCGCGAAGCGCCGCGACGTGCTGGTGCGCTTCATGCGCGCGTCGGCGGAAGGCTGGCGCCGCTACCTCGCCGACCCGGCCGCGGGCAACGCGCTCATCCGCAAGGACAACCCGCAGATGAGCGATGCGCTGCTCGCGTACGGCCACCGCAAGCTGCGCGAGCACGCGATCGTTGCGGGCGGCGACGCGCGCACCGCCGGGCTCCTCGGCATGACCGATGCGCGCTGGCGCGCGACGGTCGATTTCCTGCACGGCGCGGGCCTCGCGCAGCCGGGCGTCGACTACACGGGCGCGTGGACGCTCGACGTCGCGCGCGACGTGAAGGTCATGCCCTGACGCCGCGCGCCGTGGCAGCGGTGCTCGCGGCGCGCGGCGTCGCCAAGACGTATTCCGACGGCACCGCCGCGCTCGCGCCGGTCGACGTCACCGTCGATGCGGGTGAATTCGTCACGCTGCTCGGGCCCTCGGGCTGCGGCAAGACCACGCTGCTGCGCCTGCTCGCCGGCCTCATGGCGCCGAGCGCGGGCACGCTCGCGTGGTGGTCGTCGCCCTCGCTGCCGCACGACGATGCCGCGCGCCGCCTCGCGATGGTGTTCCAGTCGCCGACGCTGATGCCGTGGGCAAGCGTGCTCGCCAACGTGCGCCTGCCGCTCGACCTCGATCGTGCGCCGCGCGCCGCGGCGGACGCGCAGGCGCAGGCCGCGCTCAGCGGGGTCGGGCTCGCCGGCGCCGCGCACAAGTTCCCGCGCGAGCTGTCGGGCGGCATGCAGATGCGCGCGTCGCTCGCCCGCGCGCTGGTCATGGCGCCGGCGCTGCTGCTGATGGACGAGCCGTTCGGCGCGCTCGACGAGTTCACGCGCCATCGGCTCGACGTCGACCTCGCTGCACTTTGCCACGCACGCGGGCTCACCGTCGTGTTCGTCACGCACAGCATCCAGGAAGCGGTGTTCCTCGCGAGCCGCGTGCTGGTGATGGCGCCGGCGCCCGGACGCGTCGTCGCCGAGGTGACGATCGACGCGCCGCGTCCGCGCCCGCCCGAGTTCCGCGGCGCGCCCGAGTTCGCGGCGTACTGCGCGCGGTTGTCGGCGGCGATCGCGCAGGCGTCGCTCGCGACGGAGTTGTCGTGACGACGTGGCTGCGCATCGGCGCGCCGCTGCTCGTCGCGTGCGTGGTGCTCGCGCTGTGGCAGCTGCTGGTCACCGTGAACGACGTGCCGGCATACCTCGTGCCGTCCCCCGTGCGCGTCGCGCAGGCGCTGTGGTCGGACCGCGCGCTCCTGCTCTCGTCGCTGGGCGTGACGATGGCGATCGCGCTCATGGCGCTGGCACTCGCCGTTTTCCTGGGCGTCGCGATCGCACTGCTCTTCGCGCAGAGCCGCGTGCTCGAGGCGAGCCTCTTCCCCTACGCGATCCTGTTGCAGGTGACACCGATCGTCGCGATCGCGCCGCTCATCATCATCTGGGTGCGCGACACGCGCGTGGCACTCGTGCTGTGCGCGGCGGTGGTCGCGATCTTCCCGGTGATCTCGAACACGACGCTCGGGCTGCGCAGCGTGGATCCCGGATTGGCCGACCTCTTCCGCATGAGCCGCGCGTCGCGCTGGCAGACGCTCGTGCGGCTGCGCATCCCGGGCGCGCTGCCCTACTTCTTCGCCGGCCTGCGCATCGCGGGCGGGCTCGCGCTGATCGGCGCGGTGGTCGCGGAGTTCGTCGCCGGCACCGGCGGCAACGGCGCAGGGCTCGCGTACCAGATCCTGCTGGCGGGCATCGAGCTCAACATCCCGCGGCTCTTCGCGGCGCTCGTGCTGATCACGCTCGCCGGCGTCGCGATGTTCGCGGCGACGGGCGCGGCGGCACGCCTCGCGCTGCGGCGCTGGCACGAGAGCGAGCTCACGCCAGGGGCTTAGAGCGGCGCTACCGCGCGAACTTGCGGATCACCGCCAGCGCCTCGTCGATCGCGTGGTCGCCGTTGCCCTCGCGCACCGCGTGCTGCACGCAGCCGTGCAGGTGATGCTCGAGGAGCTGCAGCGACAGCGCGTCGAGCGCGGACTGCACCGCGCTCACCTGCGTGAGGATGTCGATGCAGTAGCGGTCCTCGGCGATCATCCGGCCGATACCGCGCACCTGGCCCTCGATGCGGTTGATGCGCTTCGCGAGCGCGGCGGCATCCGCCTCGGCGCGCGCCACGGGCGGATGCTCGTGGCAATGCGCGGCGGGTGCGGGGCCCTTAGCCGACGACATCGAAGCCGGCATTCTCGACCGCATCCTTCAACGCCGGTTGCGCGGTCTTCGCCGGATCGAACGTGACCTTCGCCGCGCCGGGGTTGAGCGTCACCGCGACGTCGTCGACGCCCGGCACCGCCTTCAGCACGCGCGTGACGTTCGCCACGCAGCCGCCGCACGTCATGCCGTTGACCTTCATCGTGATCGTTTCCATGCCGTTTCTCCTTGAGTTGCGAATCGAAGCCGGCGCGTTCAGCGACCCGGCTTCCAGCGCCTGAGCAGCAGCGCGTTGGTCACCACCGACACCGAGCTCGCCGCCATCGCGGCGCCGGCGATGACCGGGCTCAGCATCCCGAGCGCGGCGAGCGGGATGCCGAGGACGTTGTACGCGAACGCGAAGAACAGGTTCTGCCGGATCTTCGCGAGCGTCGCGCGCGACAGCAGGATCGCGTCGGCGACGGCGCCCAAGTCGCTGCGGATCAGCGTCACGTCCGCCGCCTCGACCGCGATGTCGGAGCCCGCGCCGATGGCGAAGCTCACGTCGGCGGCGGCGAGCGCGGGCGCGTCGTTGACGCCGTCGCCGACCATGCCGGTCACCGCGCCTTCGTGCTTGCACGCGCGCACGGCCTCGGCCTTGCCGGCCGGCGACACGCCGGCGCGCACGTCGCGGATGCCTGCGGCGTCGGCCACGGCCCGCGCCGTCGCTTCGTTGTCGCCGGTGAGCATCACCACGCGGATGCCGGCGTCCTGCAGGCGCCGCACGGCATTGGCCGTGGTGGGCCGCAGCGCATCCATCAGCGCGATGATGCCGATCGCCTCGCCGTCGCACGCGACGCCGACGAGCGTCTTGCCGGCGCGCTGCAACGCGTCGTGAGCGTCGCCCTGAATTGAAATGCCGGACGCCGCGAGGTAATCGAGCGAGCCCAGCAGCGCGGCGCGGCCGCCGATGCGCGCGCTCACGCCACGGCCGGGCGCGTTGACGAAATCGGTGACCGGCTGCGGCGCGATGCCGTCGGCCGCCGCGGCGTCCACGATCGCCCGCGCCAGCGGATGCGTGGCGCCCTGCTCGAGCGTGGCGGCGACCTGCAGCACGTCGGCGCGCGTCGCGCCGTTCAGGCCCACGACGTCGGTGACCGCAGGACGGCCCTCGGTGAGCGTGCCGGTCTTGTCGACCAGCAGCGTGCGCACGCGGCCCGCGTGCTCCAGCGCAACCGCGTTGCGGATGAGGACGCCCATCTGCGCGCCGCGGCCGGTGCCCACCATGATGGCGGTCGGCGTCGCGAGGCCGAGCGCGCAGGGGCACGCGATGACCAGCACCGCGACGGCGTTGACGAGCGCCACCGTGAAGCCGCCGGCGATCCACCACGCCAGCGCGAACGTGATCAGTGCGATGGCCACCACGACCGGCACGAACACGCCGGACACCCGGTCGGCGAGACGCTGGATCGGCGCCTTCGAGCCCTGCGCTTCCGACACGAGGCGCACGATGCCCGCGAGCAGCGTGCTCGCCCCCACGCTCGTCGCCTCGCACGCCAGCATGCCGTCCTGGTTCAGCGTTCCCGCGAACACGGACGCGCCCGCCGCCTTCGCGACGGCCTGCGACTCGCCGGTGAGCATGCTCTCGTCGACGGCGGATTGGCCGTCGCGCACGACGCCGTCGACCGGCACGCTCTCGCCTGCGCGCACCACGAAGCGGTCGCCGGCGCGCACGGCGTCGAGCGGCACGTCGACGAGCGCGCCGTCGCGCAGCACGTGCGCGACCTTGGGCTGCAGGTCGAGGAGGCTCTCGATCGCGGCCGACGTGCCGGCCTTCGCGCGCGCCTCCAGCAGCTTGCCGAGGAACACGAGCGTGATGATCGCGGCGCTCGCCTCGAAGTAGACGTGGAGGTCGTGGCGGCCGGCCAGCGTCACGATTGCGCTGAAGAGGTACGCCATCGACGTGCCCAGCGCGACGAGCACGTCCATGTTCGCGGCGCCGCCGCGCAGCGCATGCCATGCGCCCACGTAGAAGCGGCGCCCGATCCAGAACTGCACGGGCGTGGCGAGTGCGAGCTGCTGCCAGCGCGGCAGGAGATCGGCGTGCGCGCCGGAGAGCATCGGCACCATCTGCAGCAGCAGCGGCGCGGAGAGCAGCGCGGCGACGATGAACTCGCGCCTGAGCTGCGCGAATTCCGCGGCCTTGCGCGCGGCGTCGCGCTCGCGCTCGATGGCGGGGTCCTCGCGCACCGCGGCGCCGAAGCCGGCGCGGGTGACGGCGGCGACGAGCTGCTCGGGCCCCGTGACCGCGGGGTCGTAGCCGATCGCGGCGGTCTCGGTCGCGAAGTTGACCGTCGCCGTTGCGCCGGGGACCCGGTTCAGGACTTTCTCGATGCGCGCCGCGCATGCGGCGCAGGTCATGCCGGTGAGGCCGAGCTCGACGTGGCCTTGGGAGGATGGCGTTGCGACGGGGGGCGCCATGGGGAAAGTCTATACCCCTGGCGGGTATGGGTCAAGATACCGGGGAGGGGTACTGGCCGCCCCTCACCCCAGCCCTCTCCCCCTCCGGGGGCGAGGGACCTCTTCGGTGTGAGGATTGAGTGAACGCGCGGCACCCCTCACCCCAACCCTCTTCCCCTTCGGGGGCGAGGGAGGTCTTCGATGTGAGGATTGAGTGAACGCGCGGCACCCCTCACCCCAACCCTCTCCCCCTTCGGGGGCGAGGGAGGTCTTCGTTGAGGCGGTGGCGTGAGCGCGCAGCGCCCCAAAAGCTCCCTTCTCCCTTCGGGGGCGAGGGAGGTGTTCGTTGAGGCGGTAGCGTGAGCGCGCAGCGCCCCAAAAGCTCCCTTCTCCCTTCGGGGGCGAGGGAGGTGTTCGTTGAGGCGGTGGCGTGAGCGCGCAGCGCCCCAACTTCTCACTCTGCAACGCGCAGCGCCCCAGAAGCTCCCTCGCCCCGCTTGCGGGGAGAGGGTTGGGGTGAGGGGCAGCCCTCCCGCCGAAGCCTACGAACTCCGCCTAACCCTCCGGCTTCAACTGCGGAAACAGAATGACGTCGCGAATCGACGGCGCATTGGTCAGCAGCATCACGAGGCGATCGATGCCGATGCCCTCGCCCGCCGTCGGCGGCAGCCCGTACTCCATCGCGCGCAGGTAATCCGCGTCGAAATACATCGCCTCCTCGTCCCCCGCCTCGCGCGCGTCGACCTGCGCCTTGAAGCGCGCGGCCTGGTCCTCGGGGTCGTTCAGCTCCGAGAAGCCGTTCGCCATCTCGCGTCCGGTGATGAAGAGCTCGAAGCGATCCGTCACCGCAGGATTGGCGTCGTTCGCGCGCGCGAGCGGCGACACGTCGGTCGGATGCGCGATGATGAACGTCGGCTGCACGAGCTTCGACTCGGTCAGCGCCTCGAAGAGCTTCAGCTGCAGCAGTCCCACGCCGTCGGTCGGGAACACCTCGACGTCGTGCGGCGCGAGCGCCACGCGCAGGTACTCCGGCTTCGCGAGCTCGTGCAGCGGATGCTCCGGATTGTAGTGATGGATCGCCTGCGCCATCGTCAGGCGGTCGAACTTGCGCGCGAGGTCGATCGTCGTGCCCTGGTACTCGATGGTCGTCGTGCCGAGCACCTTTTGCGCGACCTCGCGGATGAGCTCCTCCGTGAGGTCCATCAGGTAGTGGTAGTCCCGGTACGCCTCGTAGAACTCGAGCATCGTGAACTCGGGGTTGTGGCGCGTCGAGATCCCTTCGTTGCGGAAGTTGCGGTTGACCTCGAACACCTTCTCCAGCCCGCCGACCACGAGCTTCTTGAGGTACAGCTCCGGCGCGATGCGCAGGAAGAGCTGCATGTCGAGCGCGTTGTGGTGCGTCACGAACGGCCGCGCGGCGGCGCCGCCCGGGATCGGATGCATCATCGGCGTCTCGACCTCGAGGTAGCCGCGGCGCACGAAGAACTCGCGGATCGCCTGCACGATCTGCGAGCGCTTGACGAACGTGTCGCGCGACCGCGGGTTGGTGATGAGGTCGACGTAGCGCTGGCGATAGCGCTGCTCCTGGTCCGTCATGCCGTGGAACTTCTCGGGCAGCGGCCGCAGCGCCTTCGCGAGCAGGCGGATCTCGCTCACCTTGATCGACAGCTCGCCGGTCTTGGTCTTGAACAGCGTCCCCGCCGCGCCGACGATGTCGCCCAAGTCCCAGCGCTTGAAGTCCTCGAGCACGCCGGCGCCCACCGCGTCGAGCGTCACGTAGAGCTGGATGCGGCCCGACATGTCCTGCAGCGTGGCGAAGCACGCCTTGCCCATCACGCGCTTCAGCATCATGCGGCCGGACACCGTCGCGGTGCGCGCGAGCGGCTCCAGCACGTCGTTGCTCATCACGTCGTACTGCGCATGCAGGTCGGCGGCCAGCGAATCGCGGCGAAAGTCGTTCGGATACGCGAGGCCCTTCGCGCGCAAATCCGCGAGCTTCGCGCGGCGCTCGGCGATGATCTGGTTCTCGTCGGCGGGCGCTTCCGCCGGCGCCTGGTTCTTGTCGTTCATGCGTCACACCCCTTGCTTGAGGCTCGCGGCGATGAAGTCGTCGAGATCGCCGTCGAGGATGGCCTGCGTGTTGCCCACCTCGTAGTTGGTCCGCAGGTCCTTGATCCGCGACTGGTCGAGCACGTACGAGCGGATCTGGTGGCCCCAGCCGATGTCGGTCTTGGAGTCCTCGAGCTTCTGCTGCTGCTCCTGCCGCTTGCGCAGCTCGAGCTCGTAGAGCTTCGACTTCAGCATCGCCATCGCCTCGGCGCGGTTGCGATGCTGCGAGCGGTCGTTCTGGCACTGCACGACGATGTTCGTCGGCAGGTGCGTGATGCGCACCGCGGAGTCGGTCTTGTTGATGTGCTGTCCGCCCGCGCCCGACGCGCGATAGGTGTCGATGCGCAGGTCCGCCGGGTTGATGTCGACCTCGATCGAGTCGTCGACCTCCGGGTACACGAACACGCTCGCGAACGACGTGTGCCGGCGCGCGTTGGAGTCGAACGGGCTCTTGCGCACGAGGCGATGCACACCGACCTCGGTGCGCAGGAAGCCGTACGCGTAGTCGCCCTCGACTTTCACCGACGCGCTCTTGATGCCCGCGACGTCGCCCGCGGACTCTTCCAGCAGCTCGGTCCGGTAGCCCTTCTTCTCGCAGTACTTCAAGTACATGCGCAGCAGCATCGACGCCCAGTCCTGCGCCTCGGTGCCGCCGCTCCCGGCCTGGATGTCGATGAAGCAGTTGGCGGGATCGAGCGGATTGCTGAACATCCGCCGGAACTCGAGGTCGCCGACCGTCCTGGCGAGCCGCGCGGCGTCTTCCTCGACCGCGAGCATCGTGGCGTCGTCGCCCTCGGCGCGCGCGAGCTCGAAGAGCTCGCGGCTGTCGTTCAGGCCGCTGTCGAGCACCTCCAGCGTGCCGACCGTGCCGTCGAGCTCCTTCTTTTCCTTGCCGAGCGCCTGCGCGCGCTCCGGCTCGTCCCAGACCTTCGGATCCTCGAGCTCGCGCGCGACGACCGCGCGGCGCTCCGCCTTCACATCGAAGTCAAAGATACCTCCGCAGCTCGGCGGCGCGTTGCGCGAGGTCCGCGAGCTGGTTGGCGATGGCGTTGACGCGTTCCGCTTCCATGGCGAGTTTCCGTAAGCCAAACAGGTAATTATACGCGACGGCAGGTGTCGCGCCGCGCTGCCCGGCGAAGCCGCGCGTCCCGGCAAGGGGGCATCGGCGCGCCGCCGGCGGCAGGTAGAATTGCGCCCTTCGGCGCTCCGCGCCGCTCCCTCCTGAAAGACGCACATGCCGACCTTCTTCGTGAACAAGGATCGCGTGGACATCGCCGCCAACGTGCCGGGCGACACGCCGCTCCTGTGGATCCTGCGCGACAACCTGAACCTCACCGGGACCAAGTACGGCTGCGGCATGGCGCTGTGCGGCGCGTGCACGGTGTACGTCGAGGGCCAGCCGACGCGCGCGTGCGTCACGCCGCTGTCGTCGTTGAAGCAGGGCGCGGAGATCACGACGATCGAGGGCCTCGCCACGCGCGAGGGCAAGGCGGTGCAGGCCGCGTGGGAGAAGCTCGACGTGCCGCAGTGCGGCTACTGCCAGTCGGGCCAGGTGATGGCCGCGGCCGCGCTGCTCGCGAAGAACAAGCGACCCACCGACAAGGACATCGACGACGCGATGAGCGGCAACGCCTGCCGCTGCGCCACCTATCAACGCATCCGCGCGGCGATCAAGGAAGCCGCGAAGACGCTCGCGTAAGGACACGACGATGAATCCGATGCGCATGCGTCCCCCCGCCGCCGCGACCACCGTCACGCGCCGCACGTTCCTCAAGTCCGCCGCCGCTGCCAGCGGTGGCCTGACCCTCGGCATCTACTTCGGCGAAGCGCTCGCGCAGGCCGCGTCGGGTCCCGGCCTGACCGTCGGCAATGCGGCCGCCGGCACGTTCGCGCCGAACGCGTTCCTGCGCGTGGGCAGGGACAACACGGTCACGGTGATCGTGAAGCACCTCGAGATGGGGCAAGGCGTGTACACCGGCCTGCCGACGCTCGTCGCGGAAGAGCTCGACTGCGCGTGGTCGCAGGTGCGCGTGGAAGGCGCGCCCGCCGACGCGTCGCGCTACAACAATTTGTTCTGGGGTCCGGCGCAGGGCACGGGCGGGTCGACGGCGATCGCCAACTCGTTCGAGCAGTATCGCCAGGCCGGCGCGGCCGCGCGCCAGATGCTGGTCGCCGCCGCTGCGGCGCAGTGGAAGGTGCCGGCCGAGTCCATCACCGTGAAGGGCGGCGTCGTCGCGCACGCGAGCGGGAAGAAGGCGACGTTCGGCGAGCTCGCCGATGCGGCCGCGAAGCAGCCGGTGCCGGCCACGGTCAAGCTGAAGGACGCGAAGGACTTCGTCTACATCGGCAAGGACGTCGCCAAGCGCACCGACTCGAAGGCCAAGTCCAACGGCACCGCGCAGTTCACGCAGGACGTGAAGCTGCCCGACATGCTCACCGCCGTCGTCGCGCACGCGCCGCGCTTCGGGCAGAAGCTCGCGAGCTTCGATGCCAAGAGCGTGAACGTGCCCGGCGTCCGTTACGTGGTCGAGATTCCGAACGGTGTCGCGATCATCGCCACCACCTTCTGGGCCGCAAAGAAGGGCCGCGACCAGCTGCAGGTCACGTGGGACGACACCACCGGCTTCAAGGGCTCGTCCGACGCGATGATGGCCGAGTACCGCAAGGTCGCCGCCATGCCCGGCAAGTCCGCGCGCAAGGACGGCGACGCGCAGAAGGCGATCGGCGAGGCCGCGAAGAAGCTCGAGGCGAGCTACGAGTTCCCGTACCTCGCGCACGCGGCGATGGAGCCCATGAACTGCGTCGTGAAGCTGACCAACGACGCGTGCGAGATCTGGAACGGCGAGCAGTTCCAGACCGGCGACCAGTTCGCGATCGCGAAGTACACGGGATTGAAGCCCGAGCAGGTGAAGCTCAACATGCTCTTCGCGGGCGGCAGCTTCGGCCGCCGCGCGAGCGCCGCGTCGGACTACGTGCTGGAAGCCGTGCAGATCGCCGTCGCGCTCGTGAAGGCGGGCAAGCCCGGCATCCCGGTCAAGCTCGTATGGACGCGCGAGGACGACATGAAGGGCGGCTACTACCGCCCGATGTACCTGCACACGCTGCGCGCTGGCCTCGATGCGAACGGCGCCGTCTCCGGTTGGCAGCACGTGATCGTCGGCCAGTCGATCCTCGCCGGCACCGCGTTCGAGGCGCAGATGGTGAAGGACGGCATCGACCTCACGAGCGTCGAGGGCGCGTCCACGCTGCCGTACGCGATCCCGCACATGGCGGTCGACCTGCACACGCAGGCGCAGGGCGTGCCCGTGCTGTGGTGGCGCTCCGTCGGCTCGACGCACACCGGCTTCGCCACCGAGACGTTCATCGACGAGCTCGCGACCACCGCCGGCAAGGATCCCGTCGAGTTCCGCCGCGCGCTGCTCGCGAAGCACCCGCGCCATCTCGCCACGCTCGAGCTCGCCGCGGCGAAGGGCGACTGGGGCAAGCCGCTCGCCGCGGGACCCGCGGGCACGAAGCGCGGGCGCGGCGTCGCGGTGCACGAGTCGTTCGGCACCGTGGTCGCGCAGGTCGCCGAGGTGACGGTGGGCGCCGACAACAAGGTGAAGGTCGACCGCGTCGTGTGCGCGGTGGACTGCGGCACGGTGGTCAACCCGGACGTCGTGCGCGCACAGATGGAAGGCGGCATCGGCTTCGGCCTCTCCGCGGCGCTCTACGGGAAGATCACGCTGAAGGACGGCGTGGTCGAGCAGTCGAACTTCCACGACTACCCGATCCTGCGCATCAACGAGATGCCGGTGGTCGAGGTGCACATCGTGCCGTCGACGGCGAAGCCGTCGGGCGTGGGCGAGCCGGCGGTGCCGGTCATCGCGCCGGCGGTGGCGAACGCGATGGCGCAGGCGACGGGGAAGCGGGTGCGGACGTTGCCCCTGGCGTAAGGGGTCGGACCCCGCGTGCACGACCCGCTGACCGAAGTGCCACTTCCGACCAGCGGGGTCTGACCCCGGACCGGAGCCCCAACCCGGGATCTGACACCGGCGCGCGAAAGACGTGCGCGCCGGTATCAGACCCCTCGACGACTGAGGGTCTGCCCCCCGCGACGAAGCGCCAACCGCGTCGCCCGTTCCTGCTTAGAATACGGGCACGTACGAGGAGCGCTTCATGACGACCGACCGCGAGCAGATCACCGACACCCAGAACCCGCTGGGCATCGACGGCATCGAGTTCATCGAGTACTCGACGTCCAAGCCGCAGGCGCTGGGGCAGGTGCTGGAGATGATGGGCTTCCGCCCCGTCGCGCGGCACCGCTCGCGCGAGGTGCTGCTGTATCGCCAGGGCGACATGAACGTCATCGTCAACGCGCACGAGGGCATGCTGCCGCGCAGCGTGCAGCCGGTGGAGCGGCCGACGATCGCCGCCGTCGCGCTGCGCGTGCGCGACGCCGCCGCCGCATACCGCTACACGATCGAGCGCGGCGCGTGGGTGGTGCCTACGCACGTCGAAGTGATGGAACTCAACATCCCTGCGATCCACGGCGTCGGCAGCAGCCGCATCTACTTCGTCGACCGCTACCGCGATTTCTCGATCTACGACGTCGACTTCACGCTGATCCCGACGGTGGACCCGAAGCCGCCCGCGCTCGCCGGCATGCACTGGTTCGGCATCGTGCAGTACATCGGCGCCGAGCGCATGGCCGACTGGACGGAGTTCTACACCGAGCTCATGGGCTTCCGCGCGCTGCCCGACGACAAGCGCTACGGCATCCTGCCCAAGGGCCGCATCCTGCAGTCGCCGTGCGGCTCGTTCTTCCTGCAGCTCATCGAGCCGCGGCCCGGCATCCTCGACGTCGAGCCGGACGAGTCGCTGCAGCGCGTGGGCCTCGGCGTGCGCGACGTGATGAACACGGTGGCGAAGCTGCGCCAGCGCGGCGTCGGCTTCGTCGAATCCGAAGGCGTGCATCCCAACGAGCGCGGCGCGCTCACCCAAAGCTACCTGGGCGGCGTGATGTTCGAGCTCGTGCACGACGAGCGCGGCTGACGGAGGCGCGATGAACGACGAGCGTGCCGTTCCCACCGCTGACGCGGGCGTCGCCGCGTCGCGCGGCCCGCGCGCGGCGAGCGCCGCGGCACCGATCAACTTCGACGACTTCGGGATGGACACCATCTCGCTCGCGGGCTCGCTGCCGGCGAAGCTCGCCGCCGTGCGCGCCGCGGGCTTCGCGCAGATCATGCTCTCCGCGCGCGACGTCGTCGGCCACGAGGGCGGCGTCGCCGCCGCCGCGCGCGCGGTCCGCGACAGCGGCCTGCGCGTCACCGGCTTCCAGGTGCTGCGCGACTTCGAGGGGCTCTCCGGCCACCTGCACGAGTACAAGGTCGACATCGCGAAGTCGATGCTCGAGATGTGCCACGCGATCGGCAGCAAGGTGCTGCTGGTGTGCTCGTCGACCTCCTCTCACGCGACCGACGACCGCGACGCGCTCGCCCGCGACCTGCGCAAGCTCGCGATGCTCGCGGTGCCGCTCGGCATCAAGGTCGCGTACGAGGGATTGTCGTGGGGCCGCACGATCAACGAGTTCCCCGACGCGTGGGACATCGTGTGCCGCGCCGATGCGCCGAACCTCGGCATCGGCATCGACTCGTTCCACGCGTTCGCCACGCAGTCCGCGCTCGACGACCTCGAGATGCTGGACCCGGAGAAGATCTTCCTCGTGCAGCTCGCGGACTTCATGTGGCAGGAGATCCGCACGGTCGAGGAGCGCATCACCACCGCGCGCCACTTCCGCGTGTTCCCCGGCGAGGGCGTGCACAGCGCGCAGCTCGCGGAGCTCGTGATGCGCCTCGATGGCCTCGGCTACAACGGCGACTACAGCTTCGAGGTGTTCAACGACGACTACAGCCAGCTGCCGCTGCCGGTCGTTGCGGGGCGCGCGCGAAGGTCCGCGATCTGGCTGTCGGAGGATGTGCTGCGGCGGTCGGTGCCGCTGCCGAATCGCATCAGGCTGCGGCGGGCGACGGATCGGGCGTAACACGCAATCGCCACGAGTCGTCGTCCCCGCGAAGGCGGGGACCCAGTGTCGTTTTCCCGAAACGTGCGTGGCGACCGAACGAGTCGTCGTCCCCGCGAAGGCGGGGACCCAGTGTCTTTGTCTTGGAACGTGCGTGGCGACCCAACGCCGCTGGGTCCCCGCCTTCGCGGGGACGACAATGTAAACGAAGTGCCGTTGCGAGCGTGAAGCGGGCCCGGGATCACCGCCTGCGGTCGTGCGCGGTAGTCGCGTAGAAATCCTTCTTCGCCGAGTACATCTGCGCATCGGCCCGCGACATCGCATCCTCGACACGCTCCCCCACCGCGCACGTCGCCACGCCGAGCGCCAGCGACAGCTTGGGCCCGTGATAGAACTGGTTGTTGAGGTCGATGAGCAGGTCGAGCCGCTCGATGAGGTGCGCGGCGCCGCGCTCGTCCATGCCGGGCAGCAGGATGCCGAACTCGTCGCCGCCCAGGCGCGCCGCGTTCACCTCCTCGCCCACCGCCTTGCGCAGCACCTCGCCGACGCGGCGCAGGAGCGCGTCGCCCGCCGCGTGCCCGAGCTGGTCGTTCACGCTCTTCAACCCGTTGAGGTCCGCCATCACCACGGTCACCGGGTACGGGCCGTTGCGCTCGACGCGCGCCATGTCGTCCTCGAAGAACGAGCGGTTGCGCAGCTGCGTCAGCACGTCGTGCTTGCCGAGGAACTCGAGGTAGGCCTCCGCCTTCTTGCGCGCGGTGATGTCGGTGAGCGAGACGAGCACCAGCTCCCACGTCGCCTCGTACCCCGGCAGCACCGAGAACTGCATGTGCACGTCGACCGCCTCCCCCGACAGCGAGTAGTTGACCACCTCGCGGCGCTGGAAGAGCTTGCCGTCCCACAAATCGACGAGCTGCTCGGCGAAGTGCGGCTTCATGTCGTCGCGGAATACCTCGGGCAGCCGCGCGAGCAGCGTGTCCTTGTCCGGCGCGGACAGGAGCTGCAGCGTCTGCTGGTTGACGTCCATCACGCGGATCTCTCGCATGCAGCGTGCGACAAAATCCGGATGCACGTCGAGAAACACGCGGAAATCGGTGATGCCCAGCGCCCGCACCTCGTCCAAGCGCGCCTTCACGCCGCTGAAGTCCTCGACCCACAGCGACACCGGCGAGTGCTCGAAGAGGCCGCGCGCGTAGCGCTCGCTGCGCACCAGCCGGCGGCTCGCGCGGGCGGTCTCGGTCACGTCCTCGATGGACAGCAGCACGCGCTGCCAGGTCTTCTCGTGCCCCGGCAGCACCGTGCCGTGCAGCAGGATGTCGAGCCGGCGCCCGGCGAGCGTGTAGTTGACGGTCGCGCTCGCGAACGCGTTGCGCCCTTCCCACAGCGCGACCAGCTCCTCGACGTGCGGCTCGAACATGTCGTCGCGGAACACGCGCGGCAGGTTCTCGACGAGATGCGGCAGGTCGCGCGCCCCGTAGAGCTCGAGCGTGCGGCGGTTGACCTTCAGCACGCGGATGCAGGCCGCGCACTGCGGCACGAGCTCCGGATGCGCGCGCAGGTGGGTGCGCAGGTCCGCGACGCCTTCCACCCGCCACTGGTCGAGCAGCGCCTTCAGCCCCGAGTAGTCCTCGAGCCACAGCGCCACCGGGGCGAGCTCGAACATGTCCTCGAAGCTGTCATGGCCGGCGGCGGGCGAGGCGGAGCCGTCGTTGGCGGCGGGCCCCGGATGGACCGGGGGCACGGCGGCCGCGGCGTCGATGGTCATGCGGATTCTCCCGATGCAGCACCGGCGGGACGAACCCCCGCCGGAATACCGAAACGCGCGCGCAATTGACGCGCAGCGTCGCTTTGGACGTACGTAGAAGTGCGGAGGCGACCCCCGCCCGCCCAAGCGCAACTCCCGTGCCCGGCGCGCGAGGCCCGGACGGTCCGCGATTGGACCGATAATGCGGCCCCATGCACACCCCGCACGGCTTCGAACCGGCGCACGCGCTGCCGGCCGTCATTTCTGATGCGGCGCTCGCCTTCGCGTTCCGCGGCGACCGCCTGCTCGTCGCCGGCGACCCGCAGAACGCGCCGGCGATCCCGACGTTCGCCACCGTGTCCGCGGCCGGCATTGCCGGCGCCCCGCACTTCCTGGGCTGGCTGGCGGGCACCCCCTGCATGGGACTCAATCTTGCCGACGATGCGCAGGAGCCCCCGGGCATGCGCTACATCGGACTGCGCTCGCTGTTCTTCAAGGTGCCCGATGCGGAGCTGTCGCTCGCGGCGCGCGCGTTCCACATCGTCGACTGGGACCGCTGCCACCGCTTCTGCGGCCGCTGCGGCACGCCCACGCGCGATCGCAGCGGCGAGCGTGCGAAGGAGTGCCCGCAGTGCGGCCTCGTCGCCTATCCGCGCATCGCGCCCGCGATGATGGCGCTCGTCACGCGCGGCCGCGAGATGCTGCTCGCGCGCGCGCACCGCTTCCCGCCGGGACGCTTCAGCGCGCTCGCGGGCTTCGTCGAGCCGGGCGAGTCGATCGAGGACTGCGTGCGCCGCGAGGTGCGCGAGGAGGTCGGCCTCGAGGTGGCGGGCATCACCTACTTCGACAGCCAGCCGTGGGCCTTCCCGCATTCGCTGATGGTCGCCTACACCGCCGAGTACGCGGGCGGCGACATCCGCGTCGACGACGCGGAGATCGCCGAGGCGCGCTGGTTCACGCCGGAGTCGCTGCCGTCGCTGCCGCCGTCGGTGTCCATCGCCCGCCGGCTCATCGACGCCACCGCCGCGCGGCTCGCGCGCGAGGCGGGTGACGATGCTTGCTAGAATTGACGATTCGCCGCCCGTCGCGGCGATTCCTCGTCCACGCCCGATGCGCGCCGCCCTCCTCCTCGCCGTCCTGTGCCTCGCCCTGCCGCTCGCGCATGCGCAATCGGACCAGACCACCGATCCGCGCGAGTTCAGCGAGGCGGCGCGCAAGGCGTACGCGCAGTCGCTCAAGGAAGCGCGCGGCCTCATCGCCGACAAGAAATACGCCGACGCGATCGCGATCCTCGACCGCCTCGGCAAGGAGCGCCCGCGCGAGCCGCAGGCGCGGTTCCTGAAGGGCCTCGCGCTGTCCGACTCGGGCCAGGCGGACGCCGCGATCGTCGTGTTCCAGGCCGTGCTCGCCGACTATCCCGAGCTGCCCGAGCCGCACAACAACCTCGCGGTGCTCTACGCGCAGAAGGGCCAGTACGGCCTCGCGCGAGACGAGCTCGAGGCCGCGATCGCCGCCGCCCCTGATTACGCCGTCGCCTACGAGAACCTGGGCGACATCTACGCGCGCCTCGCCGCCGTCAACTACGAGAAGGCCGCGGCGCGCGACGCACGCAATCCCGCGCTGCCGGTGAAGCTGCGCATGGTGCGCAGCGCGCTCGGCGCGGCCCCCGATGCGCCGGCCGCCGCCGCGCCCGCGCCCACCTCTGCTCCCGCTGCCGCTCCTGCTCCGGCTCCCACCCCCGCGCCTGCCGCCGCGCCCGCTCCGGGCGCGCCGCGCTAGCGCATCCGCCGCTCGTTCCCGTCAAGGAGGTCGTTCCATGCTTCGCCGTTTCTTCCTCGCTGCCGCGCTCGCCGTCGTGGCGATGCCCGCGCTCGCGGCCAACCCGCAGGTCGAGTTCGACACCACCGCCGGCGTGATCCGCATCGAGCTCTATCCCGAGGCCGCGCCGAAGACCGTCGCCAACTTCCTCGACTATGTGAAGACCGGCCACTACGTCGGCACGCAGTTCCATCGCGTGATCGACGGCTTCATGATCCAGGGCGGCGGCTTCACCACCGACTTCAAGCAGAAGCCCACCAAGGCGCCGATCGCGATCGAGTCGGAGCAGTCGTCGAAGGCCGGCCTCCTCAACGTGCCCGGCACCGTCGCGATGGCGCGCACCAGCGATCCCAACTCCGCGACGTCGCAGTTCTTCATCAACGTGAACGACAACACGCGCCTCAACTTCCGCGATCCGTCGCCGCAGGGCGTCGGCTACACGGTGTTCGGCAAGGTGGTCGACGGCATGGACGTCGTGACCAAGATCGCCAAGGCGCCGAAGGGCGCGTCGGGCCCGGTGCCGCCGGGCATCAATCCGGGCGACGTGCCCACCACGCAGGTCGTCATCAAGGCGGCCAAGGTCATCGGCGGCTGAACCCGCTTTTCGCAAGGACACATCATGGTCATCCTCGAGACGAGCCACGGCGACATCACGATCGACCTCGACGCGGAGAACGCGCCCGCGACGGTCGCCAACTTCCTGCAGTACGTGCGCGACGGCCACTACGACAACACGGTGTTCCACCGCGTGATCGACGGCTTCATGATCCAGGGCGGCGGCATGGAGCCCGGCATGAAGCAGAAGCCCACGCGCGCGCCGATCGCCAACGAGGCCACCAACGGCCTCAAGAACAAGAAGTATTCGGTCGCGATGGCGCGCACGTCGGAGCCGCACTCCGCCACCGCGCAGTTCTTCATCAACGTCGCCGACAACGACTTCCTCGACTACAAGGCGCCCTCGGCCAACGGCTGGGGCTACTGCGTCTTCGGCAAGGTGGTCGCCGGGCAGGACGTCGTCGACAAGATCAAGGACGTGCCGACCGGCAACAGCGGCTTCCACCAGAACGTGCCGAAGGACGACGTCGTCATCCGCAAGGCGCGCGAGACGGCGTAGCGCCCGCCTGCGGCGCGCGGCACCGGCGCGGCGGCCTCTCGCGCGATGCGACAGGCCGGCGCGCAGGCGGCGTTGCGGAGCAATCCGGACATGGCACCGAGCGTCGACGCGCGCCCCGCGCTGTTCCTGTCCGACCTCCACCTGTCCCCGGCCCGCCCGGCCGCCGTGGCGGCGTTCCGCGCGTTCTGCGCAGGGCCGGCGCGGCATGCGGCGGCCGTCTACATCCTCGGCGATCTCTTCGACTGGTGGGTCGGTGACGACCAGATGCGCGATCCGTTCGTCGCCGCCGCGGTGCGCGACCTGCGCGGCATCAGCGACGCCGGCGTGCCGCTCTTCATCGGCCGCGGCAACCGCGATTTCCTGATCGGCGAGCGCTTCGCGCAGGCCACGGGCGCCACGCTGCTGCCCGACAGCGCGGTGGTGAACCTCTCCGGCACGCCGACGCTCGTCTCGCACGGCGACGAGCTCTGCACCGACGACGCCGATTACCAGGCGTACCGCGCCCGCATGCGCGATCCCGCGACCCAGCGGCGGCTGCTGCGGCTGCCCTACGCCCTGCGGCGGCTGATCGCGTGGTGGCTGCAGCGCAAGAGCCGCGAGCACAAGGCGCAGAAGGCCGACGCGATCATGGACGTCGCGCCGGCCACGGTGGCGCAGGCGTTCCGCACGCACGGCGTCGCGCGGATGATCCACGGCCACACGCACCGGCCCGCGACGCACCACGGCGACGTCGACGGCGTGCCGCGCGTGCGCCACGTGCTGGCGGACTGGCACGACCACGGGCATTATCTCGCCGTCGACGCGGACGGCGTGCACGTGCACGAGATCGCGGGCTAGAGACCGGACACGCGCGCCGCGTCCGGCGCACCGAGGGGACCCGAACGATGCTGACCGCCCTCCTGCTGGGAGGCTTCGTGCTGGCACTCGCCATCGCGCTCGCGCTGTGGCAGCGCACGCTCGCCTTCCAGCGCGAGCGCTACATCCGCACGTTCGAGCTGCCGCGCGGGCTGTTCGAGAGCCTGCGCAAGCGGAGGCCGCAGTTGACCCTCAAGGAGTGCCAGCTCGTCGCGCACGCGCTGCGCCAGTTCTTCCTGGCGCACCTGAAGAGCGGGCGCCGCTTCGTGTCGATGCCCTCGCAGGTCGCCGACGACCTCTGGCACGAGTTCATCCTCTACACGCGCCATTACCAGCTCTTCTGCGAGCGCGCGTTCGGCCGCTTCCTGCATCACACGCCGGCGGTGGTGCTCGGCCCCGACCGGCAGGGCAACGCCGGCCTGCGCCGCGTGTGGTGGCAGTGCTGCCGGGAGGACAACATCAACCCGCGGCGGCCCACGCGGCTGCCGCTGCTGTTCGCGCTCGACGCCAAGCTCGGCATCGCCGACGGCTTCCACTACGTGCCCGATTGCAACGGCGTGCGCCGCGCCGGCGGGAACGGCGCCGCCACGGGCAACGTGCACTGCGGCGGCGACTTCGCGAGCAGCTCCGTCGACGGCTCGACCGACGGCTTCGGCGATGGCGCCGGCGGCGAGAGCGGCGGCGCCGGCGCGAGTGGGGATGCCGGCGGCGGCGACGGTGGTGGCGACGGGGGCGGCGGAGGTTGCGGCGGCGGCGGTTGCGGCGGCAGCTGAGGGTCAGACACTGACGCAAGGGGTCTGATACCGGCACGCACGGTTTTCCGCGCGCCGGTGTCAGATCCCGGATGTGCCCTCAACTCGGGGCCACGCCCCGGGATCCCACCGACCCGGGGTCAGACCCCCAGCGCCTGCGCGAAGTCCGCGACGAGGTCGTCGCGATCCTCGATGCCCACCGAGATGCGCACCAGCGATTCGGCGATGCCCATCGCCGCGCGCCGCTCGGCGCCCATCTCGTAGAAGATCGTCTGCGCGACGGGAATGGCGAGCGTGCGGTTGTCGCCCAGGTTCGACGAGAGCACGACGTAGCGCAGGCGGTTCAGCACGGCGAACGTGTCGATGCCGTCGGCGAGCTCGAACGACAGCAGGCCGCCGTACGCGCGGAAGAGCTCCGTCGCGAGCGCGTGCTGCGGATGGGCGGGCAGGCCGGGATAGTGCACCGCGCGCACCGTCGGCTGCGCGGCGAGCCACTGCGCGAGCGCCAGCGCGTTGCCGCAGATGCGCTCCATGCGCAGCGCGAGCGTCTCGGAGCCCACCGCGATGTGATGCGCCTGCTCGGGCGACAGCGTGGCGCCGAAATCACGCAGGCCCTTCTTGCGCAGCTGCTGCAGGCCCCAGTTGCGCGGCGGCTGCGACTTGTATGCGTCCGCGATGTTGGGAAACCGCGTCCAGTCGAAGAGCCCGGTGTCGGTCACCGCGCCCGCGAGCGCGTTGCCGTGGCCGCCGATGTACTTGGTGAGCGCGTTGACGACGAGCGACGCGCTGACCGACTTCGGCTGGAAGAGCCACGGCGAGGTCATCGTGTTGTCGACGACGAACAGGATGCCGCGCTCGCGGCAGAGCGCGCCGATGCGCGCGAGGTCCGCGACCTGCACGCGCGGGTTGGCGATCGTCTCGACGAACACGATGCGCGTCGCCGGCGTGAGCGCGGCCTCGACGTGGCGCACGTCGGTCGCATCGACGAACGTCACGTCGTGGCCATGCGCCTCGAGCGTGAGCAGCAGGCTCGCGGTGTTGCCGAACACGAACTGGCTCGACACCACGTGGTCGCCCTGCTTCAGGAGCGCGATCATGATCGCGCCGATCGCGGCCATGCCAGTGGCGAAGGTGACGGTGCCCACACCGCCTTCCATCGCGGTGATCTTCGCCTCCAGCGCGGACGACGTCGGGTTGCCCTGCCGCCCGTAGACGTGTCCCGGCGCGCGGCCCTGGAACACCGCGGCCAGGTCGTTGACGTCGCGATAGCCGTAGGCGACCGACACGTGCAGCGGCTTGTGCAGCGCGCCGTGCTCGATGGGCGCGTCGCGGTCGGAGTGGAGGATGGCGGTCGTGAAGCCGCGGTGCTGGTTCGTGGTCATGGTGGAGGGTCCGGCGTCGGAAAACAAAAAACCCGTCTGGGCGGCCGCCAAACGGGTTTCGTGTGCCCCGCCAGGAATCTCCTGGCTGGAGCGAACCTCGCTTTAGCGGCATTTGTTATGCGCCCGCAAGCTGAAGCTTCAAATCGGCGCAACGAGTAGGCTACGCAATCGGTGCGGCGCTGTCAAATCGCGTCGGCCGCGACGCAGGGGCTATCCCTTGCGATCACGACCTGTAGACTAGCGGCCCACAGGGGCCGCGCCGCCGCGACGCGCCCGCCCCTCTCCTTCGGCCCACGAGAGCTCACGCATGCCACGCAAGCACGCGCAGCAGCACGTGAAGCAACCGCCGCGCGGGCGCCGCGCCGCCGCGCCGGCGTCCGGACCGTTGGTGGATGCCGAGGCGCTCGCCCGCGCCGGCCGCCACGTACAGGCGATCGCGGTGGTCGACGCGGCGCTCGCCGGCAAGCGGCTCGCGGTCCCGCTGCAGCTCGACCTGCTGGAGCTCCGCGCCGAAAGCCGCATCGCGCTCGGCGACAACGCGCAGGCGCTCGCCGATGCCGACACGATGCTCGCCCTCGCACGGCGCTCGCGCGATCCCGCGCATCTCGCGCAGGCATTGGCGCGCCGCGCCTACGTCGACATCCGCGCCGGCCGCTCTCGCGACGCGCTCGCGGTCGCCGGGGATGCGCTCGCGGCCGCGCGCCGGTCCGGCGACAAGGCGCGCGAGGCGATGGCGCTGCTGCGGCTCGCGGAGGCCGAGTTCCGGCTGCGCAACAACGAAGCCGGCGCGCGCCACGCGCAGCAGTCGGCGCGCCTCTTCGCCGCCGCCAAGCAACCGCTCTGGCAGGGCCGTGCGCTGTGGGGCGTGGCGTGCGCGCGCAGCGCGCAGGCCCGCGGCACCGAATCGGATCGCGCGTCGGAAGAGGCGCTGCGCCTGGCCCGCGCCACCGGCGACGTCCTCGGCGCCGGCAACGCGCTCAACTTGCTCACGTTCCACGAGCCCGATCTCGCGCGGCGCAAGACGCTGCTCGCGCAGGCGCTCGCCGCCTTCGAGGCGGCCGGCTACGTCGACCGGCAGGCGATGGTCCGGCACAACCTTGCGCTCGTGTACGGCGCGCTCGGGCTCTACCGGCACGCGCGGCGGCTGCTGGAGCAGACGCTCGACGCCTATCGGCGGGCGGGTGTCGTGGGGGACGCGGTCGCCACGTCCTACTGGGTGCTGGCGAACACCTGCCGCGACCTGGGCGACCTGCCCGCGGCGCAGGAAAGCCTGCGCCGCGCGCTCGACGCGTGGCGCGGGCTCGCCATGGACATCCTCCCGACGCAGGAGCACCTGGTCGCCGGCCTGCAGGCGCACTGGTCGGGGCGCAAGGACGAAGCGCTGCGCGGCATCGGCGACGCCTACACGCTGATCGAAAGCACGGACCACGTGGCGTTGCAGCTCATCGCGCTCACCGCGCTCGCGGAGGCGCGGCTCGCGACGGGGGACGCTGCGGGTGCGCTGGCCGCCTCGACCCCGGCGATTGCGGTGCTCGACGGCAGCAGGGACGACGTCGAGGGCGTGTCGCCGGTCTGGACACGGCGGGTGCATTGCCAGGCGCTCGTGGCCGCGGGCCGCCACGCCGCCGCACGGCGCGCGCTCGCCCGCGCCTACCGCGACGTCGTCGAGCCGATCCGCCACATCGCCGACGAGGGCCTGCGGCGCAACTTCCTCTCCAAGGTGCCGGATCACCGCGCCGTCGTGCAGGCGGTGATGGCGCAGCGGAAGGCCACCGCCCGCCTGCCCGAGCACCTGCGCGTGCAGGCGAGCCTGCGCGAGCCGTTCGCGCGGCTCGTCGAGACCGGCGTGCGCCTCAACGGGATCCGCAGCGTCGCGGGCGTCCGTGAGTTCCTGCTCGACGAGACCGTCGAGCTCACCGGCGCCGAGCGCGTGCTGCTCGTCACGGGCACCGCGGATGCGCCCGTGCTCGCCGGGTCGCGCATGCCGGCGGGCGAGAACGCCGACGCGCTGCTCGCGGACGTGGCGCCGTTGCTCGCCGCCGTGCGCACGACGCGTGCACCGGCGCTCGACCACCTGCCCGCGGCGGCGCCCGAGGTCGCGCAGCGCTCGCGCATGGTCGCGCCGCTCGTCGCGCGCAACGAGCTCGTCGGCCTCGTGTACGCCGACCTCGACGGGATGTTCGGCCGCTTCCGCGACACCGACCGCGATCTCCTCGCGATGCTCGCCGGACAGGCCGCGGTCGCGCTCGACAACGCGCAGTGGTCCGAGGACCTCGAATCGAAGGTCGCCCAGCGCACGCAGGCGCTGGCCGAGTCGAACGCCGCGCTCGCGCGCCGCGCGGACGAGCTCGCGCTCATCAACGGCATCCAGCAGGGCATGGCGGCGAGCCTCGACTTCCAGGGCATCGTCGACGTCGTGGGCGACCGCCTGCGCAAGGTGCTCGGCGTGCGCGACATCGGCATCACGTGGTTCGACGTCGACCACGACCGCCTCGAGTTCGCCTACGCCTACGAGGACGGGAAGCCGCTGCGCCTCGCGCCGATCAAGCTGCCGCGCGCCGCGCGCCGGCTCATGCAGACGCGTGCGCCCGAGGTGTACCACACCGCCGCCGAGCAGATCGCCAACGGGCTGGGCGCGATGCCGGGCACGAGCCAGAGCCATTCCAACGTCGTGGTGCCGATCATCGGCAGCGACCGCGTGCTCGGCATGATCTCGATGGAGGACTACGCGCGCGAGCACGCCTTCGGCGAGGCGGAGGTGCGCATCCTCTCGACCGTGGCCGCGTCGCTCGGCCTCGCGCTCGAGAACGCGCGCCTCTTCGACGAGACGCAGCGGCTGCTGAAGGAGACCGAGCAGCGTGCGGCCGAGATGGCGGTCGTCAACAGCGTGCAGGCAGCCCTCGCGGCCGAGCTCGACATCCAGGGCATCTACGACGCGGTCGGCGACAAGATCCGCGAGATCTTCCGCAACTGCGACCTCGGCATTCGCATCTTCGACCCGGCGACGGGGCTCATCGACTACGTCTACCTGTGCGAGAAGGGGCAGCGCGTGCGCATCGAGCCCCATCCGCTCCCCGACACCGGCTTCGGCCGCCACGTCATCGACACCGGGCAGACGCTCGTCATCGACGAGGACATGGAGGGCTTCGCGGCCCGCTTCGGATCCACGACGATCCCCGGCACCGCGGACGAGAAGTCCGGGGTCTTCGTGCCGCTCAAGGTGTCGGGGCGCGCGCTCGGCGTCATCCACCTGATGGACATGGTGCGCGAGCACGCGTTCGCGGAATCCGACGTGCGCCTGCTCGAGACGCTGGCCAACAGCATGAGCGTGGCCCTCCAGAACGCGCGCCTCTTCGCCGAGACGCAGCGGCTGCTGAAGGAGACGGAGCGGCGCAGCGCCGAGCTCGCGATCATCAACGCCGTGCAGCAGGCGCTGGCCGGCGAGCTCGACATCCAGGGCGTGTACGACGCGGTGGGCGACAAGCTGCGCGAGGTATTCCCGCGGTCGCTGGAGGGCATCCGCGTCGTCGACCGGGCGTCGGGCCGGATGCTGTTTCCGTATGGCGTCCTGGAAGGCAAGCGGGTGCATTCGCCGCCCGTGCCGCTGACCGACCGCGGCCTGGGCGCCGAGGTCATCCGCACCGGCCGCACGCTGCTGGTGAACCAGAACGTCACGGAGGTGGCGGCGAGGCTCGGCTCGCCGGGACTCATCGCGGGCGACCGCCATCCCCGGTCGATGCTGCTGGTGCCGCTCGTGGCCGCCGGGCAGACGCAGGCGATCATCGTGCTGAACGACATGGAGCGCGAGCACGCGTTCAGCGCCGACGACGTGCGCCTGCTGGAAACGCTTGCGGCGAGCATGAGCGTCACGCTGCAGAACGCGCGTTTGTTCGACGAGACGCAGCGCCTGCTGAAGGAGACCGAGCAGCGGAGCTCCGAGCTCGCCGTCATCAACGAGATCCAGCGCGGCATCTCGGCCGAGCTCGACTTCCGCAAGATCGTCGACCTCGTCGGCGACAAGCTGCGCGTCGTCTTCCGCACCGGCGACCTCGCGATCCACTGGCGCGACGAGAAGACCGAGATCGTCCACACGCTGTACGTCTACGAGCACGGCCAGCGCCTGCCGTCGAGGAGCCAGAAGCGCGATCCGGAGAAGCCGCTCGACAAGGCGCTGCAGGCGGGCCGCCCGGTAGTCTTCGGCAACCGGGCCGCGATGGACGACTTCGGCATCAAGACCGTTCCCGGCACCGACGCGAGCCTGTCCTGCGTGTTCGTGCCGGTCAAGGTAGGCGACCGCCTGCTCGCGGCCATCTCGATCGAGAGCTTCGAGCGCGAGAACGCGTTCGGCGAATCCGAGGTGCACATGCTCACGACCATCGCCGCGTCGATGGGCGTGGCCCTCGAGAACGCGCGCCTCCTCGAGGAGACGCAGCGGCGCGCGCGCGAATCGGCGGCGCTGTCGGAGGTCGGCCGCGAGCTCTCCTCGACGCTCGACCTCACGACGGTGCTCGACCGCATCGCCACGCACGCGAAGAGCCTGTTGGGCGCGAGCGACAGCGCGATCTTCCTGCCGCACCAGGGCGGCAGCGCGTACCGCGCGATCGTGGCCCTCGGCTCGGCGGCGAGCGAGATCAAGGCGACGACCATCAATCCCGGCGAAGGCATCATCGGCAGGCTGCTGCAAAGCGGGCAGGCCGAGCTCATCGACGACACGCAGTCCGACGCGCGCGGCGTGCAGATCCCCGGCACCGAGCCGCAGGCCGACGAGCGCATGATGGCCGTGCCGCTGCTGGCCGGCAGCGCGGTGCAGGGTGCGATGGTGGTGTGGCGCACCGGCGGCCAGCCGTTCGACCGGCGCGAGCTCGAGTTCCTGCAGGGCCTCTCGCTGCAGGCAGCGGTCGCGCTGCAGAATGCGCGGCTCTTCGACGAGACCCGCGAGGCGCTCGAGCGGCAGACCGCGAGCGCCGAGATCCTCGAGGTCATCAGCGGGTCGATGGCCAATCCGCAGCCCGTCTTCGACGCGATCCTCGACAGCTGCGCGCGGCTCTTCGGCGCCGGCGACCCCGCAATCTGCCTCATCGACGGCGACACGCTGCGCATCGGCGCCTATCGCGGCGAGTTCGTGGAGGAAGTGAAGCGCGCGTTCCCGCGGCCGCTGGCCGGCACGGTGAGCGCGCTCGCCGCGCAGCAGGGCGGCGTGCTGTACCGCCCGAGCGTGCTCGCGGCGCCGGACCTGCCCGGCTACATCCGCGAGATCGCGCGGCAGCGCGGCGACTTCTCGGTGGTCAACGCGCCGATGGTTTGGAACGGTACGCCGGTCGGCACCCTGGACATCATCTGCACGCCGCCGCGCACGTTCACGGAGGTCGATCTCGCGCAGGTCAAGACGTTCGCCGACCAGGCCGTGATCGCGATCCAGAACGCGCGCCTCTTCAACGAGACGACCGAGGCCCTCGACCAGCAGCGCGCGTCGAGCGAGGTGCTGGCCGCGATCAGCAACTCCATCGCCGACGCGCAGCCGGTGTTCGACGTCATCATGCGGCGCTGCCAGCACCTGTTCGCCGGCGAGAACGTCGGCGTGACGCTCGTGCGCGACGACGGCATGGTGGACATCGGCGCTTATGCGGGCGCGGGCGGCGACGAACTGCGCCGGCTGTTTCCGCAGCCGCTCGACCGCAGCAGCGCGTCGGGGCTCGCGATCCTCGAGCGCAAGGTGCTCATGTACGCCGACGTCGAGGCCGACGACATCCCGCCGCGCTCGCGCGACGGATGCCGCGCGATCGGCCTGCGCTCGATGATCTTCGCGCCGATGCTCTCCGAAGGGCGCGCGATCGGCACGCTGTGGGTGGGCCGCGCGTCGGCCGGCGCCTTCACCGACAAGCAGGTCGCGCTGCTGCGCACGTTCGCCGAGCAGGCGGTGATCGCGATCCAGAACGCGCGCCTCTTCAACGAGACGCAGGAGGCGCTCGCGCGGCAGACCGCCACCGCGGACATCCTGCGCGTGATCAGCAGCTCGCCGACCGACGTGCAGCCGGTGTTCGACGCGATCGTCGGCACCGCGCAGCGATTGCTGGCCAGCGATCTCGCGGTGCTCCTGCGCTGCAGCGGATCCACGTTCCGCTCGGTCGCGGCGGCACGCGCGGACGGTGTCCCGATCGACGTCGTGACGACCGGGCAGCCCATCGATCCCGCCGCCAACTTCCCGTCGCGGGCGATCGTGTCGGGGGTGCCGCTGCACCTGCCAGACTGGTCGGCCATCGAGCTGCCGGAGATCGAGCGCAGGATCCTCGAGGACAATGGCGTCCGGGCGTCACTGATGGTGCCGTTGATGCGCGAGCGCGAATGCGTCGGCGTGCTGGCGATGCTGCGCACGACCACCGGCGCCTTTAGCGACGCGCAGATCGCGCTGGCCGAGTCCTTCGCGGACCAGGCGCTGATCGCGATCGAGAACACGCGCCTCTTCAACGAGACGCGCGAGGCCCTCGAGCAGCAGACCGCCACGGCGGACGTGCTGCAGGTGATCAGCAGCTCGGTCGCCGATGCGTCGCCGGTCTTCGACAAGATCCTCGACAGCGGCCGGCACCTGTTCGCGACCGAGCAGCTCGGCATCTTCCTCGTCGGCGACGACGGCCAGGTGCACGCCCGCGCGTGGCGCGGCGATGCGCTCGGCGCGATCGCGCAGACGTTCCCGAAGCCCGTCGAGCACACGATGACCGCGCGCGTCATCGCCGAGCGGCAGACGATGCACATCCCGGACAGCGCCGCGATGCCCGATCCGCCGCCCGCGGTGCGCGGCGTGACGGAGCGCATTGGCGACTGCTCGGTCGCGTGGGCGCCGATGCTGTGGGAGGACCGCGGCGTGGGCTCGCTCGCCGTGCTGCGGCAGCCGCCGCGGCCGTTCACGGACAAGGAGCTCGCGCTCCTCAAGACCTTCGCCGACCAGGCGGTGATCGCGATCCAGAACGCGCGCATGTTCAACGAGACGCGCGAGGCGCTCGAGCAGCAGACCGCCACCGCGGACGTGCTCGACGTCATCAGCCACTCGATGGCGGACGCGGCGCCGGTGTTCGAGAAGATCGTCGAGTGCTGCGAGCAGCTCTTCCCGGCGCAGGCGTTCGCGCTCGGCATCGTCGACGACCAGCGGCGCGTCGCGCTGCCGGTGTTCCGCATCACGCAGGCGGCGCGCCGGCGCCTGGGCGACGAAGGCGCCGCCGAGGTGGAGTCGATGATCCGCAGCGCATTCCCGCGCCCGCTCGCGGGCACGCTCACCGGCCGCGCGATCGACAGCGGGAAGCTCGTCGAGATCCGCAACCTCGCCGGCGACGCCGACGCCGCGCAACCCGCGGTGCAGGCGGCCCTGCGCATGAACCTCGGCACCTCCGTCGTGATCGCGCCGCTCATGTGGGAAGGCCGCGGCATCGGCTCGCTGACGATGTTCCGCGAGGACGTCGACCGCCTGCGCGAGCGCGAGAACGCGCTGCTCAAGACCTTCGCCGACCAGGCGGTGATCGCGATCCAGAACGCGCGCCTGTTCAACGAGGCGCAGCACGCGCGCGCCGCGGCCGAGGCCGCGAACGAGGCGAAGAGCGCGTTCCTCGCCACGATGAGCCACGAGATCCGAACGCCGATGAACGCGGTGATCGGCATGAGCGGGCTCCTCCTCGACACGCCGCTCGACGCCGAGCAGCGCGATTATGCGGTCACCATCCGCGACTCCGGCGACGCGCTGCTCACCATCATCAACGACATCCTCGATTTCTCGAAGATCGAGGCCGGGCGCATGGACATCGAGGTCGCCCCCTTCGACCTGCGCGAGTGCGTCGAGTCCGCGCTCGATCTCATCTCGACGCGGGCGGTGGAGAAGGAGCTGGACCTCGCCTACCTGTTCGAGGGCGACGTCCCGGCGGCCATCGCGGGCGACGTCACGCGCCTGCGCCAGATCATCCTCAACCTGCTGTCCAACGCGGTGAAATTCACCGAGGCGGGCGAGGTGGTGCTCACCGTCACCGCGAGGCCCGCGCCCGCGGGCGCGCACGAGATCACGTTCGCGGTGCGCGATACCGGCATCGGCCTCACGCCCGAGGGCATGGGCCGGCTCTTCCAGTCGTTCTCGCAGGCCGACTCGTCCACCACGCGCAAGTACGGCGGCACGGGCCTCGGCCTCGCCATCAGCAAGCGGCTTGCCGAACTGATGGGCGGCGGCATGCGCGCCGAGAGCGGCGGCCCCGGCTGCGGCTCCACGTTTACGTTCTCCATCGTGGCGGCGGCCGCCGAGGTGCCGCCGGCGCGGCGCCACGACATCGCCGGCGTGCAGCCGGGGCTCGCCGGCAAGTCGCTGCTGCTGGTCGACGACAACGCCACCAACCGCCGCGTGCTCGGCCTGCAGGCGACCAAGTGGGGCATGCGCGTGCGCGACACCGCCTCGCCGGACGAGGCCGTGCGCTGGGTCGCGGCCGGCGACGCGTTCGACGTCGCGGTGCTCGACATGCACATGCCCGGGCAGGACGGCATCGCGCTGGCGCGCCGGCTGCGCGAGACCGCGCCCGCGCTGCCGCGCGTCCTGTGGTCGTCGCTCGGGCGCCGCGAGGCCACCGACGATCCCGACCTCTTCGCCGCGCACCTCGGCAAGCCGCTGCGGCAGTCGCACCTCTTCGACACGCTGATGAGCCTGCTCGCGCGCGACGACGCACCCGCACGCCCGGCCGCCGCGGCCGCGAAGCCGCAGCTCGATCCCGGACTCGCGCAGCGCCATCCGCTGCGCATCCTGCTCGCGGAGGACAACGTGGTGAACCAGAAGCTCGCGCTGCGCCTGCTCCAGCAGATGGGCTATCGCGCGGACCTCGCGAGCAACGGCATCGAGGCGATCGAATCGGTCGAGCGCCAGACTTACGACGTGGTGCTGATGGACGTGCAGATGCCCGACATGGACGGCCTCGAGGCGTCGCGGCGCATCGTCGCGCGCTGGCCCGCGGACGCGCGGCCGCGCATCGTCGCGATGACCGCCAACGCGATGCAGGGCGACCGCGAGATGTGCATCGCGGCCGGCATGGACGACTACGTGACCAAGCCCATCCGCGTCGACGCGCTGGTCGAGTCGCTCCTGCGCGTGGCGGCGCGGCGGGAGGACGCGTGAGGCCGGTGAATGGCGGGCCGGCGCCGCGACGCGCACGCGCGCAGGGTCGCGCGCTGAGCCCGCAGGAGATCGCCGACCTCGCCTGGGCCGGCCGGCACGAGGACGCGGTGGCAGCCGCGGACGCCGCGCTCGCGACGCGCGCGCTCGGTGCCCGCGACCGCGCGAGCTATCTCGATGTGCGCTGCGAGAGCCGCGTCGCGCTCGGCCAGCTCGCCGCCGCGCGCGCGGATGCCCGCGCCGGCGTGGTCGCGGCGCGCGCGTCCGGCGATGCGGCGTGCATCGCCCGCGCGCTGTGCCGCACCTCGGCGGTGTGGGTGCGCATCGGCAACATGAAGGAGGCGTTGCGCCACGCGCTGGCGGCGCTCGCCGTCGCGCGCGCGGCCGGGCTCCGGCACGCCGAGGCGCACGCGCGCCTGCGCGTCGCGCACGCCCGCGCGCTCGGCCGGCTCGACCTCGCGGCCGGATTCCGCGAGGCCAAGGCCGCGGTCGCCGGCTTCGCCGCGCAGCACGACGACGTGAATCGCGGCCGCGCGCTGCACGTCCTCGCCATCGCGTACTCCAATCGCGACGAGCAGGGCCCGACGCAGCGCATCGCCGCAGAAGCATTGGCCTTGGCGCGGCGCACCGGCGACCTGTTAGGCGCAGGCAACGCCCTCAACATGGCGGCCTTCAACGAGACCGACGTGGGCGTCCAGATGCGCACGTGGCGCCAGGCGTTGGCGGCGTTCCGGCGCGCGGGTTATGCGCTGTCGCAGGTCACCGCCAGCGGCAACCTCGCGTCGGCGTACGCCGACCTGGGGCTCGTGCAGCGTGCACGACGGCTCACCATCGACGCCGCGGCGATCACGCGCCGCGCCGGCGCCCGGAGCTCGCTCGTGCTGTGGCTGTGGAACCTGGTCGAGTTCGACATCCTCGCCCAGCTGCCCGCGGCGGCGCGCGCGAGCGCGGCGGAGGCACGGGCGCTGACGCGCGAGCTGCGCGACCGCCGTTACGTCGGCTATCCCGACTACGCGGATGGGCTCATCGCATTGCAGGAGGGGCAGCCGGCCGCCGCGGTTCGCGCGCTGTCGCGCGCGCTGCGCACCACGCCGCGCGACGATCCGGGCACGCGCCTGCAGGTGCAGACCGCGCTCGCGCGCGCGCATCTCGCCGCCGGCGACCCGGCCGCCGCGCTCGTGCACGCGGAGCACGCGGCCCGCACGCACCGCGCCTACCGCCTCGCCCCGGTCGGCGCGGCGTCCCGCGTCGACCTGTGGTGGCAGTACAGCCTCGCGCTGGCGGCGAACGGCCGCCGGCGCGAGGCAGGCGATGCACTGGAACGCGCGTGGCAGATGCTGCTCGAGCGCATGGAGACGCTCTCCGACGAAGGCCTGCGGCGCAACTATCTCGACAAGCGCGAGGAGCACCGCGCGGTGGTGCTCGCGTGGCAGGCCGAGGCCCGCGCGCGTGGCCTGCCGCACGCGCGGCGCGATGCGCATCTCGCGGGCAGGGTCGACCGCGCCGAGCCGTTCGAGCGGCTGGTGGACACGGGGCTGCGGCTCGACGAGATGCGCGACGAATCCGCGCTGGCCGCGTTCCTGGTCGAGGAGCTGACCGAGCTCTCCGGCGCCGAGCGCGTGCTGCTCGTGCTGGAGGATGCGCAGGCCGCGAACGGCTTCACGATCGCCGGCTCGCTGCTGCCCGCCGGCGAGGACGCGCCATCGGTGCTCGCGTCGGCGCGGCCGTGGCTCGCCGAGGTGCGCCGCACCCGCGCGCCGATGCTGCGCCACACGCCGGACGGCGTCGATGCCGCGGACCAGCGCAGCCTGCTGGTGGTTCCGCTCGTCGCGCAGCGCGAGCTGCTGGGGTACTTCCACTGCGAGCTCGGCGGCGCATTCGGCCGCTTCCACGACGGCGACCGCGACCTCGTCGTGGTGCTGGCGTCGCAGGCCGCCGCCGCGCTCGCCAACGTGCGCAACGCGGCGGCCCTCGAGCGCAAGGTGGCCGCGCGCACGGCGGAGCTCGCGCAGCAGACCGCCGAGCTCACGGTCATCAACAGCATCCAGCAGGGCATCGCGGGCAAGCTCGATTTCCAGTCGATCGTGGACCTCGTCGGCGACAAGCTGCGCGAGGTGCTCGCGAGCGGCGACATCGGCATCACGTGGTTCGAGCCCGCGACCGGCTTCCTGCACAGCCTCTACGTCTACGAGCACGGCCGGCGGCTGTCGCTGCCGCCGCAGCGGCCGATCCCCGGCGGCACGTGGGAGCAGATGAGTGCGTCGCGCAGGCCGGTGGTGTGCAATTCGGCGGCGGAGATGCTCGCCGAAGACACCGACCTCGTCCCCGGCACCGACCAGGCACTGTCCTTCGTGAAGGTGCCGATCATCGGCGGCGACCGGGTGCTGGGCGTCCTCGACATGGAGAACCACGAGCGCGAGCATGCGTTCGGCGAATCGGAGCTGCGCCTCCTCACCACCGTCGCGTCGAGCATGGGCGTGGCGCTCGAGAACGCGCGCCTCTTCGACGAGACGCAGCGCCTGCTGCGCGAGACCGAGCAGCGCGCCGCCGAGATGGCGGTCATCAACAGCATCCAGCAGGGCATCGCGGGCAAGCTCGACTTCCAGTCGATCGTCGACCTCGTCGGCGACAAGCTGCGCGAGGTGCTCGCGAGCGGCGACATCGGCATCACGTGGTTCGAGCGCGAGACCGGGCTCATCCACAGCCTCTACGAATTCGAGCGCGGGCAGCGGATCAGCCTGCCCCCACGCATGCCCAAGCCGGGCGGCCCGTGGGAGACGATGGCGCGCACCCGCGAGCCCGAGATCTACAACACGAAGGCCGAGATGGCGCACCTCGGCATCGTCCCCGGCACCGAGGAGGAGCAATCCTTCGTGCGGGTGCCGATCGTCGGGAGCGACCGCGTGCTGGGCTCGCTGTCGATGTCCGACTACGAGCGCGAGCACGCGTTCGGCGAGGCGGAGCTGCGGCTCCTGACGACCGTCGCGGCGAGCATGGGCGTGGCGCTGGAGAATGCGCGGCTCTTCCAGGAGATCGAGCGCCGCACGCGCGAGAGCGCGGCGCTCGCCGAGGTCGGCCGCGACATCTCGTCCACGCTCGACCTCGCCACCGTGATGGATCGCATCGCCCGCCACGCACGCACGCTGCTGGCCGCCGACGACAGCGCGATCTTCCTGCCGCAGCCGGCCGCCGACGGCACCACGATCTACCGCGCGATCGTGGCCGACGGCGAAAGCGCGCCGCAGATCCGCGACACCGAGGTGAGCCCGGGCGCGGGCATCATCGGCAACATCATCGCGAGCGGCCGCGCGGAGTTCGTGAACGACGCCGGCACCGACGCGCGCGCGATTCCGATCGCCGGCACCGAGGACGCGAGCGACGAGCGCCTGATGGTGGCCCCGCTGCGCGCGGGCGACACGGTCAAGGGCGCGATGGCCGTGTGGCGCAACGGCGGCAAGCCGTTCACCGCGGGCGACCTCGAGTTCGTGGTCGGGCTTTCGCTGGCCGCCGCGGTGGCGATGGAGAACGCGCGCCTCTTCACCGAGGCGGAGCAGCGCGCGGCCGAGCTCGACACCGTCAACACCGTGTCGCGCGAGGTGGCCGCCAAGCTCGACCTCGCGGCGCTGATCGAGCTCGTCGGCGAGCAGATCCGCCGCCTGTTCCGGCCGGACATCGCCTACGTGGCGCTGCTCGACCGCGCGACCGACACGATCCACTTCCCGTACCGGCACGGCGACGTCGGCACCTCGCGGCGCCGCGGCGAGGGGCTCACCAGCCGCATCATCGACAGCGGCGAGGCGCTGCTCGTCAACAGCGACCTCGACGCCGCCGTGCAGAAGCTAGGCACGCAGCGCGTCGGCCGCCGCGCGCGCTCGTACCTCGGCGTGCCGATCGCGGTCGACGGCCGCGCCGAGGGCGCGATCAGCGTGCAGAGCACGCAGCGCGAAGGCGTGTACGGGACCGCCGACCAGCGCCTGCTCGAGACCATCGCGGCCAACGTCGGCGTCGCGTTGCGCAACGCGCGCCTGTTCGCCGAGGCGCAGGAGGCGCGCGCGCAGGCGGAAGGCGCGAACGAGGCCAAGAGCGCGTTTCTCGCGACCATGAGCCACGAGATCCGCACGCCGATGAACGCGGTGATCGGCATGAGCGGCCTCCTGCTCGACACGCAGCTCGACGACGAGCAGCGCGACTACGCCGCCACCATCCGCGATTCCGGCGACGCGCTGCTCACCATCATCAACGACATCCTCGACTTCTCGAAGATCGAGGCGGGCCGGATGGACATCGAGGCGCAGCCGTTCGACCTGCGCGAATGCGTCGAGTCGGCGCTCGATCTCGTCGCCGCGCGCGCGGCGGAGAAGCGGATCGACCTCGCGTACCTGTTCGAGGGCGACGTGCCGCCGGTGGTGGCGGGCGACGTCACGCGCCTGCGCCAGGTCCTCCTCAACCTGCTGTCGAACGCGGTCAAGTTCACCGAACGCGGCGAGATCGTGCTCACCGTGAGCGCGCGGACGACCGGCGGCGCCGCCGCCGAGCTCGCGTTCGCCGTGCGCGACACCGGCATCGGGCTCACGGACGAGGCGATCGGCCGCCTCTTCCAGAAGTTCAGCCAGGCCGACGCGTCCACCACCCGCAAGTACGGCGGCACCGGCCTCGGGCTCGCGATCAGCAAGCGGCTCACCGAGCTGATGGGCGGCACGATGTGGGTGGTGAGCGACGGCCCGGGGCACGGCGCGACGTTCCACTTCACGATCGCGGCCCCGCTCGCTGTGCTGCCGGCGCGCGGCCGCCGTGAGTTCACCGGCACCCAGCCGCAGCTCGAGGGCCGGCGTGCGCTGGTGGTCGACGACAATCCCACCAACCTGCGCGTGCTCGCGCTGCAGATGGGCAAGTGGGGCATGACCGCGTGCGCCACCGACTCCGCCGCGCAGGCGCTCGCGCGGCTCGACGCCGGCGAGACGTTCGACCTCGCCGTCGTCGACATGCACATGCCGGAGATGGACGGCGTCGCGCTGGCACGCGCGATCCGCGCGCGCGGCAACGCGCTGCCGCTCGTGCTCTGCAGCTCGCTCGGGCGGCGCGAGGTCGGCGACGCCGAGTCGCTGTTCGCGGCGTTCCTCGGCAAGCCCGTGCGCCAGTCGCACCTCTTCGACGTGCTGGCGGGCCTGCTCGCCCACGACGAGCCGCCGCGGCCCGTCGCCGCCGCGAAGCCGCAGACGGATCCCGGCATGGCCGCACGGCATCCGCTGCGCATCCTGCTCGCCGAGGACAACGCGGTGAACCAGAAGCTCGCGCTGCGCCTGCTGCAGCAGATGGGCTACCGCGCCGACCTCGCGAGCAACGGCATCGAGGCCATCGAGTCGGTGGAGCGCCAGCGCTACGACGTCGTGCTGATGGACGTGCAGATGCCCGAGATGGACGGGCTCGAGGCCGCGCGGCGCATCAACGCGCGCTTCCCCAACGGGCAACGGCCGCGCATCGTCGCGATGACCGCCAACGCCATGCAGGGCGATCGCGAGATGTGCATCGCGGCCGGCATGGACGACTACATCACCAAGCCCATCCGCGTCGAGCGCCTGACCGAGGCGCTCGCCCACACACCCGCGCGCGAGGACAGGACATGAACCATCGGAAGCACGAATCAGCCATGACGCGCGCAGCGCGGAGGACGGGCCCGTGAGCGTGATCGACCGCAATACGTTCGACGCCCTGCGCGAGACGACGGGCGACGACTTCGTGCGCGAGCTCGTCGCCACGTTCCTGGAAGAGGCACCCTCGATGCTCGCGGATCTGACGGACGCGCTCGCGAAGAACGAGCCCGACCGCTTCCGGCGCGCCGCGCATTCGCTCAAGTCCAACGGCAACACGTTCGGCGCGCTCGCGCTCGGCGCACTTGCGAAGGATCTCGAGCTGTCCGGGCTCGCGAGCGTGCGCGAGCGCGGTCCGCAGGCGCTGACCGCGGTCGCCGACGAATATGCGCGCGCCGCCGCCGAGCTGACGGCGCTCACCCATGAGTAGCGTGCGCGGCGCGCGGCTGCTGGTCGCCGACGACAACAAGGTCAACCGGCTGCTCCTGACGCGCAACCTCGAGCTCGCGGGCTACGTGGTGGCGACCGCCGGCAACGGCCGCGTGGCGCTGGAGATGCTGCGCGGCGAGCGCTTCGACCTCCTGCTGCTCGACATGGAGATGCCGGAGCTCGACGGCTTCGCGGTGCTGGAGGCGCTGAAGCGCGACCTCGAGCTGCGCGACACGCCCGTGATCGTCACCTCCTCGCTCGAGGGCATCGACAACGTCGTGCGCTGCATCGAGCTCGGCGCCGAGGACTACCTGCCGAAGCCGGTGAACGCGGTGCTGCTGCGCGCGCGCCTGTCCGCGTGCCTCGAGAAGAAGCGCCTGCGCGACCAGCAGAAGGAGCTGCTGCGCCGCTTCGCCACCGCGGAGGTGGCGGCCGACCTGCAGCAGTCGGGCTTCTCGCTCGACGGCAAGCGCGTGCGCGCGAGCGTGCTCTTCTGCGACATCCGCGACTTCACGCCGATCGCCGAGGCGTCGTCCCCCGAGGAGACGATCGAGCTCCTCAACAACTACTACGCGCTCATGTTCGACGCTATCGCGGGCGAAGGCGGCATCGTCACATTGATGGTCGGCGACGGCCTCATGGCGGTGTTCGGCGCCCCGATGCCGCTGCCGCAGCACGAGGTGCACGCGGTGCGTGCGGCGCTCGAGATGATCGCGCTCGTCGAGCTCTTCAGCCGGGAGCGCGTCGCGCAGGGCAAGGCGCCCGTGCGCATCGGCATCGGCATCGCATCGGGCGAGATGGTCGCAGGCTACGCCGGCACGCAGGCGCGCGCGACCTACACGTGCATCGGCGACGTCGTGAACCTCGCCGCCCGCATCGAGCAGCACACGAAGGTCGCGGGACGCGCGGTCCTCGTCGACCAGGCCACGCGCGACGCGCTGCCGGCCGACATCGCGACCGAGCCGCTCGGCCCGGTGGAGTTCAAGGGGTTCTCGACGGCGTGCGCGACGTTCGCGGTGAAGGGGGCGGCGAACTAGGACCCACGCATCGGGCGCCGTCCTTCGCTCGCATGCCCACGCTGCATGATGAAAGGATGTCGTCCCCGCGAAGGCAGGAACCGGTGACTTTCTTCATCGCGCCCAGCGCCCCCAAACGACGCTCGGTCCCCGCCTTCGCGGGGACGACGAACTCATTGCCGCGAGGCTCACCGAGCCGAAGAGGCCGTCAGCGATTGGCAGCACTTATCCCGGCTGCTTTTCCTCTTCCAGCAGGTCCGCGTCCGCCTGCCCGCGCGCCTCGTGGCGCTCGACCGCGAGGTGCGACAGGTAATCGGCGGTGATGTCGCCGGTGATGTACTTGCCGTCGAAGCACGAGGCCTCGAAGTTGACGAGCTTGGGGTTCGCGCGGCGCACCGCGTCCTTCAGCGCCTCCAGGTCCTGGTAGATCAGGAGGTCGGCGCCGATCTCGAGCGCGATCTCCGCCTCCGTGCGGCCGGTGGCGACGAGCTCGTCCTGGTTCGGCATGTCGATGCCGTACACGTTGGGGTAGCGCACCGGCGGGCTCGCCGACGCGAAGTAGACCTTGCGCGCGCCGGCGTCGCGCGCCATGTTGACGATCTCGCGCGACGTCGTGCCGCGCACGATCGAGTCGTCGACCAGCAGCACCACCTTGTCCTTGAACTCGATGCCCACCGGGTTCAGCTTCTGGCGCACGCTTTTCTTGCGCATCGCCTGCCCCGGCATGATGAACGTGCGGCCGATGTAGCGGTTCTTCACGAACCCTTCGCGGTATTTGAGCCCCAGCCGATTCGCCAGCTCGAGCGCCGAGGGCCGGCTCGAGTCGGGAATCGGTATCACGACGTCGATGTCCTGCGCCTCCGGCATGCGCCGGATCTTCTCCGCGAGCGCGCCGCCCATGTTGAGCCGAGTCTCGTAGACCGAGGTGCCGTCGATCACGGAATCCGGCCGCGCGAGGTACACGAACTCGAAGATGCACGGGTTGAGCGACGGGTTGGGCGCGCACTGCCGCGCGTGGAACGTGCCCGCCATGTCGACGTAGATCGCCTCGCCGGGCGCCACGTCGCGGAGCGGCGTGAAGCCCAGCGCCTCGATCGCCACCGACTCCGACGCGACGATGTACTCGGTGCCGCCCATCGCCTCGTTGCGGCCGATGATGAGCGGGCGGATGCCGAACGGATCGCGGAACGCGAGCATGCCGTAGCCCGCGATCATCGCCACCACCGCGTACGCGCCGCGGCAGCGCTTGTGCACGCCGGCCACCGCCTTGAAGATCGCGTCGGGGTCGAGGCGATGGTGCTGCGCCGCGCGCTCGAGCTCCAGCGCGAGCACGTTGAGCAGCACCTCGCTGTCGGAGTTGGTGTTCACGTGGCGGAAGTCGAGCTGGAAGAGCTCGCGCTTCAGCTCCTCGCTGTTGGTCAGGTTGCCGTTGTGGCCGAGCGTGACGCCGAACGGCGAGTTCACGTAGAACGGCTGCGACTCGAGCTCCGAGAACGCCGAGCCGGCGGTGGGATAGCGGCAGTGGCCGATGCCCGCGGCGCCCATGAGGTCGCGCATGTTGCGGGTGCGGAACACGTTCTGCACGAGCCCAGGCCCCTTGTACATGTGGAAATGCGGGCCCTCGCTGGTGACGATGCCGGCCGCGTCCTGGCCGCGATGCTGCAGGAGGAGAAGCCCGTCGTAGAGGAGCTGGTTGACGGGCGTATGCGCCACGACGCCGACGATGCCGCACATGTTACGGTCACACCTTTCTGTCCGCGGGAGCGGCACGGGGTAACGTGCGGCCCTCGCGGGAATAGTCAAGCCGTTCCGCCCACTGCCGGGGCAGCCACGGCGCAAGCGACAGGGCCGCCACCGCGAGGGGCTTCGCCAGGGCGGCATTCTGCCACCAATCCCGCTGCGGCAGCGTGGTCAGGCCGGCGATCAGCACGAACGCCATCACGAGCACCACGCCGCGCGCGATGCCGAACACCGCGCCCAGGAACCGATCGACGAACCCCAAGCCCGCCTTGCGGATCACGCTCGACAGCGGCCACGCGACCAGCGCGCCCAGCAGCAGCGCCGCGAGCAGGATCACGACGAACGCGACCAGGTAGCGGACCACGCCGTGCTCGCCGAAATCCGGCAGCCACGCCCCGACCAGCGGCGTGAACGCGACCGCCGCGAAGAAGCCGACCACCCACGCGAGCAGCGCGATCAGCTCGCGCGTGACGCCGCGCACGAACGCGAACAGCATCGACAGGCCGATTACGCCGAGCACCGCGCCGTCGAACACCGTCATCGCGGACGCTCGCGCCTACTTGGACGGCGCGACGATCCCGGCGTAACCCTCGCCCTTCAGCTTGTCGCGCGAGGCGGCCGCGGCTTCCCGCGAGGCGAACGGCCCGACGCGCACGCGGTAGAGCGTGCCGCGGCTCGTCTGCAGCGGCTCGGTGTACGCGGGATAGCCCAGCTTCTTCAGCTTGTTCGACAGCGCGTTCGCGCCGTAGTTGTCGGAGAAGGCCGCGAGCTGGACCGAGAACCCGGAAGCGGCGTCGTGCGGCGCCGCGGCGGCGTTCTTGTCGGGCGCGGGTTTCGCGTCCGTCTTCGGCACGGCCTTCGGCTCCGGCGCCTTGTCCGCCTTGGGCGCGGCGTCCGGTTTCGGAGCGCCGTTCGCGCTGTCGGCCCTGGCGGGTTCCGCCTTCGCGGGCTCGGCTTTCGGCTCCGCCTTCGGTTCGGACTTCGGCGCTTCGGCGGGCGCGGCCTCGGCCTTCGGCGGCTCGGCAACCGCTACCGGCTCGCTCTTCGGCGGCGTTTCGGGCTCGGACTTCGGCGCGGCTTTCGCGTCCGCCGCGGCGTCTGGCGCCTTGGGCTCCGCCTTGGCGGGCGCGGGACGCGGCGCGTCCTTTGCCTTCTCGTTCAGCTTGTTGACGAACTTCGCGTCGTCGACCGGCGGGATCCTGACCGAGACGTCCTCGCCGAGCGGCTTCGGCTCGCTCTCGAGGAGCATCGGCACGAGCACGGCGGCGGCGAGCGCCAGCACGATGGCGCCGACGAGCCTGCGCCGGGCACGCCGGCGGAGATCGTCGACGTTGACATCTTCGGAAGCGGGCATGGGGGCAGCGGCCTCTACCGCAGCGGCGCGGGCAACGCGGCCGCGACGGTCAGGAACGATCCGAAAACGACGATTCTATCAGCCTCGCCCGCGCCTTCCCGGGCGGCGCGGAAGGCGCCGGCCACGTCGTCGAACGTGCGGATCGCGGCCGAGAGCACGCCCGCGGCGAGGAGCGTGTCGCGCAGGCGCGCGGCGGTCGTCCCTCGCGGGCCGGGCAGCGGCGCCACGTGCCAGCGATCGATCCGCGGGCTCACCGCCGCCACGACGCCCGCGATGTCCTTGTCGGACAGCATCGCGAACACCGCCGTGGTCTGCGCGAAGAAGCCCATCGTGCCGAGCGCGCCCGCGAGCGCCCGCGCCGCGTGCGGATTGTGCGCGACGTCGAGCACGACCGCGGGCCGCCCGGGCAGCACCTGGAAGCGGCCGGGCAACGTCACCGTCAGCAAGCCCTCGCGCACGGCGCCTGCACTCACCGGCGCTCTCCCATGCAGGAGGTCGAGCACGCACAGCACGGTCGCGGCGTTGGCGAGCTGGTAACTGCCGCGCAGCGCGGGGAACGGCAATCCGAAGCGCTCGCCGCGAGGCCCGCGATAACGCCATTGCGTGCGCTCGTCGGCGTAGCCGTAGTCGCGGCCGATCAGCAGGAGCGGCGCGCCGATGGCGCTCGCCGCGTCGACGACGCTCGCCGGCGGCGCCGGATCGGCGCACACCGCAGGACGTCCCGCGCGCATGATGCCCGCCTTCTCGCGGCCGATCGCCTCGCGCGTGTCGCCCAGGTAGTCCTGGTGATCGAGGTCCACGCTCGCGATGACGGCGACGTCCGCGTCGACGATGTTCACCGCGTCGAGCCGGCCGCCGAGCCCCACCTCGAGCACCAGCGCGTCGAGCTGCGCACGCGCGAACAGCCACAGCGCGGCGAGCGTGCCGAACTCGAAGTACGTGAGCGCGGTCGGCGCGCCGTCCGCCGCGGGCGTGGCAAGCCGCGCATCCTCGACCGCATGGAACGCCGCGACGATCTCCTCGTCGGTGGCCTCCACGCCGAGCAGCCGGATGCGCTCGTTGAAGCGCACGAGGTGCGGCGACGTGTAGAGCCCGGTGCGATAGCCCGCGCTGCGCAGGATCGATTCCAGCATCGCGCACGTCGAGCCCTTGCCGTTGGTGCCGCCGACCGTGACCACCGCGCACGCGATGCGCGCATCGAGGTTCGCGTGCACCGCGCGCACGCGGTCGAGGCCAAGCGCGATCGACTTGGGATGCAGCGATTCGAGGTACGCGAGCCAGGCGGCGAGGCTCGCGGGACGCGCCATGGACGCTAGGCCGGCAGCGGCTGGCGCAGCAGCAGCGCGAGCAGGCTCGCGAGCTCGTCGCGCAATTGCCGGCGGTCGATGATGAGGTCGAGCGCGCCCTTCTCCAGCAGGAACTCGGCGCGCTGGAAGCCCTCGGGCAGCTTCTCGCGCACCGTCTGCTCGATGACGCGCGGCCCGGCGAAGCCGATGAGCGCACCGGGCTCGGCGATCACGAGGTCGGCGACGAACGCGAACGACGCCGACACGCCGCCCATCGTCGGGTCCGTGAGGATCGACACGAACGGCAGCTTCGCCTTGTTCAACTCCTGCAGCACCGCGGTGGTCTTCGCCATCTGGAACAGCGAGTTGACGCCTTCCTGCATGCGCGCACCGCCCGATGCGGACACGCACACGAACGGCACGCGGTTGTCGAACGCGACGCGCACGCCGCGCACGAACCGCTCGCCGACCACCGAGCCCATCGAGCCGCCCATGAACTCGAAGTCGAACGCGGCCAGCACCAGCGGCACGCTCTTGACGCTGCCCTGCATCACCACGAGCGCATCGGTTTCGCCCGTCTCCTCGAGCGCCGCGGCGAGACGGTCGGGGTATTTCTTCTGGTCCTTGAACTTCAGGCTGTCGACCGGCACCACTTCCGAGCCGATCTCGAAGCGCCCTTCCGGATCGAGGAGCTGCTCGATGCGCTCGCGCGCCGGCACCCGCGCGTGATGCGCACACTTGGGGCAGACGTTGAGATTCTTCTCGAGGTCGGTGCGGTAGAGCACCGCCTCGCAGGCCGGGCACTTGACCCACAGGCCCTCGGGGACGGGATTGCGGCGCTCGCCCGGCGTGCGCTGGATGCGCGGCGGAAGCAGCTTCTGGAGCCAGGTCATCGGGCGCTCCTCATGCGGGGTGCGCGGGGGCCGGCTTGCCGGGCATGCCGTCCAGCGCAGCGCGAATCGTACCAAGCCAGGCGCCCGCGCGCGAGGCGGCTTCCGCCGGCGCGCCCGACTCGATCTCCTGGATGATGCGGCTGCCGATCACCACGGCGTCGGCATGCGCGGCGATCGCCTGCGCGCTCGCGGCGTCGCGGATGCCGAAGCCCACGCCCACCGGCAGCGAGAGATGGCGGCGGATGTCGCCGACCTTGCGCGCGACCTCGGCGGTGTCGAGATGGCCCGCGCCGGTCACGCCCTTCAGCGATACGTAGTACACGTAGCCGCGCGCGAGCCGCGCGACGGCCGCAATGCGCGTGTCGGGCGTGGTGGGTGCCAGCAGGAAGATCGGCGCGATGCCGTGCTCGTGCAGCAGCGCGGCGAAGGCTTCCGATTCTTCCGGCGGGTAATCGACCACGAGCACGCCGTCGACACCGGCCTCGCGCGCACGCCGCGCGAACGTCGCGGTGCCCATCGCCTCGATCGGGTTCGCGTAGCCCATCAGCACCACGGGCGTCGCGTCGTTGGCCGTGCGGAACTGCGCGACGACGTCGAGCACGTCGGCGAGCGTCACGTGCTGCGCGAGCGCACGCTCCGACGCGCGCTGGATCACGGGGCCGTCGGCCATCGGATCGGAGAACGGCACGCCGAGCTCGATCACGTCGGCGCCCCCGCGCACCAGCGCGTCCATGATCGGCCGCGTCGCGGCGAGCGACGGATCGCCGGTGGTGACGTAGGGAATGAGCGCGGTGCGGCCGGCGGCGCGCAGGCGGGCGAAGGTGGCGTCGATGCGGTTCGGGTTCAAGGGCGCGATCTACAAAGAGACGCAGAGACGCAGAGGAAGTCGATGTTCTCGGCGTCTCTGCGTCTCTTTGTGAATGGGTTTACCGGTGCGCAGGATTGCACTCGGGCCGGCAGTAGAACTTGAGCCCGCTGCGCTCGGCCACCGTGTTCATGTCCTTGTCGCCGCGGCCCGAGAGATTGACGAGCAGGATCTTGTCCTTCGGCAGCGTGGGCGCGAGCTTCTTCGCGTACGCGAGCGCATGCGACGACTCGAGCGCCGGGATGATGCCCTCGATGCGGCAGCAATCATGGAACGCGGCCAGCGCCTCGTCGTCGTCGATCACGACGTACTCGGCGCGCCCCGAATCCTTGAGCCACGCGTGCTCGGGGCCCACGCCGGGATAGTCGAGGCCCGCGGACACCGAGTGCGTCTCGATGATCTGCCCTGCCGCATCCTGCAGCAGGTACGTGCGATTCCCGTGCAGCACGCCGGGCCGCCCGCCGGTGAGCGAGGCCGCATGCTTGCCGCTCGCGAGGCCCTCGCCGCCGGCCTCGACGCCGATGAGCCGCACGTCGCCATGCGGGATGTACGGGTAGAAGATGCCCATCGCGTTGCTGCCGCCGCCGACGCACGCGATCACCGCATCCGGCTGTCGTCCCGCGAACTCGGGCATCTGCTGCACGCATTCGTCGCCGATCACGCGCTGGAAGTCGCGCACCATCATCGGGTACGGATGCGGGCCCGCGACGGTGCCGATGATGTAGAACGTGGTCTCGACGTTGGTCACCCAGTCGCGCATCGCCTCGTTGAGCGCATCCTTGAGCGTCTTGCTGCCCGACTCCACCGGCACCACCTTCGCGCCGAGCAGGTTCATGCGAAAGACATTCTGCGCCTGGCGCTTCACGTCCTCCGAGCCCATGTACACGACGCATTCCATGCCGTAGCGCGCGGCGATCGTCGCGGTGGCCACCCCGTGCTGCCCCGCGCCCGTCTCCGCGATCACGCGCGGCTTGCCCAAGCGCTTCGCGAGCAGCGCCTGGCCGATCACGTTGTTGATCTTGTGCGCGCCGGTGTGGTTGAGGTCCTCGCGCTTCAGCCACACCTGCGCGCCGCCCAGCTCGCGCGACCAGCGCTCCGCGTGATACACGGGCGAGGGGCGGCCGACGTAATGCTTCAGCTCGCGCTCGAACTCCGCGCGGAACTCGCGATCGTGCTGGTAGTGCGCGTACTGCGCCTTCAGCTCGTCGAGCGCGCGGATCAGCGTCTCGGCGACGAACACGCCGCCGTACGGCCCGAAGTGACCGCGCTCGTCGGGAAGGTCATAGGGCAGGTCAGGCATCCGCATTGCGCACTCCGTCGATGAACGCCGCGATGCGCGCGGCATCCTTGCAGCCGCGGCGCGGCTTGCCGCCGGCGTCGCGCTCCTCCACGCCGCTCGACACGTCCACCGCCCACGGATGGACCGCGCGGATGGCATCGCCGACGTTGGCCGGGTCAAGGCCGCCCGAGAGGACCACCGGCGCAGGCAGGCGCGGTTGCACGGCCGTCAACCGCGACCAGTCGAAGGACCGCCCGGTGCCGCCGGGTAGATCGCCCGGCGCGAAGGTGTCGAACAAAAGGCCCGCCGCGCCCTTGTAGGCCGCCGCACATTCTAGCAAATCGACCCCTTCCCTCACGTGGATCGCCTTGAGCCACGGCCGCGCGAAGGCGCTGCAGAACGCCGCGGTCTCGCGCCCGTGGAACTGCAGCACGTCGAGCGGCACCGCCGCGAGCGTGGCGCGCACCTCGTCGGGCGCCGGATCGACGAACAGCCCCACGCGCGTCACGAACGGCGGCAACGCGTCCGCGATGGCCCGCGCCTGCGCGGGCTCGACGCAGCGCGGCGTGCCGCGCCAGAACACGAGGCCGATGGCGTCCGCGCCGGCGTTCGCGGCGGCGAGGCCGTCGTCGACCCGCGTGATGCCGCAGATCTTCACCCGCGTGCGTCGGTTCATGGCGTGCCCATGGCAACGTGCCGCACCGTCGGCGGCAATCCGAAGCGCGCGTCGTAATCGGCGCCCGCGAAGTAGAGGCCGTCGGCGGCGAACGTCGGCGCCGCGCGCGTGCGATCGCGCGCCGCGAGGAGTTCGGCGATCCAGGTCACCGGCTGCCGCCCGGCGCCGACGTACACGAGCGAGCCCACGAGATTGCGCACCATGTGATGGAGGAACGCGCTGGCGGAGAAATCGAAGCGGACGAGGCCGTCGTGCGCGGTGACGCTCGCGCGCGACAGCGTCTTCACCGGCGACTTCGCCTGGCACTCGGCCGCGCGGAACGACGAGAAGTCGTGCGTGCCGACCAGCGCCGCCGCGGCCGCCTGCATCGCGGCGACGTCGAGGGGCCGATGGTACCAGCCGACGCGTCCGGCCCCCAGCGCGGGCCGCTCGGGTCGGTTCTGCAGGAGGTAGGTGTAGTGGCGCGCGGTGGCCGCGAAGCGCGCGTGGAAGTCGTCGCCCACCTCCTGCGCCCACAGCACCGCGACCGATGCGGGCAGGTGGGCATTGACGCCGCGCACCCACGCGGTCGCGGGCCGCGCCACCGTCGCATCGAAGTGCACGACCTGCGAGAGCGCGTGCACGCCCGCATCGGTGCGCCCCGCCGCGACCACGCCCACGGGATGCCCCGCGATCTGCGCGATCGCTTCCTCCAGCGCATCCTGCACGCCGCAGCGCGACGGCTGCGACTGGAATCCGCAGAACGCGGAGCCGGCGTATTCGATGCCTAGGGCGATACGCATTTCAGGAGCCAGGATTCAGAGGACAGAAGACAGAGACGCAGGCCCGGCGGTGCAGGATAACCGGAGGGTACGCCGCGAAAAAAGAAGCCGCCGGCGCATGGCGCGGCGGCGGCGATGTTGCAGCGGGCAGATGGGGCGGGGCTTGCTGTCTTCTGAATCCTGATTCCTGTCTTCCGAATCAGCCCAGCTTGCCGAGCAGCGCCTTCGCCTCGGCCTTCTGCTGGTCGTCGCCCTCGTGCAGGACCTCCTGCAGGATCTCGCGCGCGCCTTCCACGTCGCCCATCTCCTGGTACGCCTTGGCGAGGTCGAGCTTGGTGGCGGCGTCGTGCCATTGGCCGTCGAGCACGGACGGCGTCGGATCCTCGAACGTCGAGCGCTCGGGGTCGAACGAGAGATCGAGCTTGTCGAGCTCGAGCGCCGCGGCCGGACGCGTGAGCGACGGTGCAGCCGCGCCGGCCGCTTCGAGCACCGGCTCCGGCTCGGGCGGACGCGGCTTCGCGAACGGCGCGGGCTTCTCGGCCTCGTCCAGCTGGAAGTCGAGGTCGAACTTCGCGGCCTCGGGCACGCGATCCTTGGTCGACTCCACTTTCTCGGCGAACGACTGCGCGGTGATCGGCGGCTCCTCGGCGGCCTTGCTGGCGGCGATGGCGCCCGCGATGGCCGCCCCGGCACCGGCCCCGAGCGACAGCGTGCGGTCGGTGTCGATGTCCGCGACCGAGAGCTTGGCCGTCTTCTCGAGCTCCGACTCGGCGCCCGCGAGGATGTCGGCAGGCGACTTCGGCGCCGCGCCCGAGGACGGCGAGATGGAGATCTCCTCGTCCATCTGGAACTCGAGGTTGCGATCGCCACCGATGTCGCTCGGCAGCGCCGCCTCGAGGCTCGCCACGGAGGCCGCGGCCGCCTCGCCCGCGGGCTTCGGCGCCGGTGCGCCGCCCTCGGCGAACAGCGGATTGGCGGGATCGAGCTGGCGGCCGAGCACGACGGCCTTCTGCCACACCTCGCCCTGCCCGTTGGTCACGGAGTACAGCTCCGAGGCCACCGTCTCGAACGCGGACGGCTTGTTGTGCTGCGCGTGGATCTCGAGCAGCTTGAGGTAGATCTCCTGCCGCTGCGGATCCTTCTTGAGCGCGTCCTTCAGGATCTCCTCGGCCTGCGCGTCACGGCCGTATGCGAGGTACACCTCGGCCTCGGCAATCGGATCGACCTCGTCGGTGTCGATGTTGCCCAGGCCCTCGCGGCTGAAGTCGCTGGCGAGCGAGTTGTCGCCGGTGTTCACGACGCCGCCCCCGGTCGAGCCGAACACGGTGTTGGTCTTGATGTCGGTGCCCGAGATGATGCTGTCCTCGAACTTCGTCGTCTTGCGGCGGCGCGCGGCGAACAGCGCGACCAGCCCGCCCAGCAGCGCGAGGAGGACCGCGCCGATGCCCCATCCTGGGACGTTCGACAACAGCTCCTCGAAGAAGCCCGGCGGCTCCTTGGCCGGCGCCTTGGCGACGGTCTTCGGCGGCGTGGGCTTCGGCGGCTCGACCTTGGGCGGCTCCGCCTTCGGCGGCTCGACCTTCGGGGGCTCGGTCTTGGTCGGCTCGGGCGCCTTCGGGGCCTCGACCTTGGCGGACTCGGCAGCCTTCGGCGGCTCGACCTTGGCCGGCTCGGCGGCTTTGGGCGGCTCGGCCTTCGCGGGCTCGGCGGCCTTGGGCGGCTCGGCCTTCGCGGGCTCGGCGGCCTTCGGCGGAACGGGTGCGGGTGCAGCCGCCTTGGGCGGCTCCGGCGCCTTCGCGACCGGCGGTGGCGGCGGCGCGACCGCCGGCGCCGCGGCCGGGGCGGGCGCCTTGCCCTTGGCGAGCTCGGCCTGCGTCTGCGCCTGCGCGAGCGTCTGGTTCTTCATCTCGACCGCGCGCTGCAGGTCCTTCAGCGTCTTCTCGAGGTCGGCGATGCGGCTCTGCGCATCGCGCAGCTGCGCGGCCTGCGCGGCGTTGGTCTCCGCGGCGGCGGCGGCACCGCCGCCCTTCGCGACACCGGCCTCGCGCGAGACCTTCAACTGGTCGGAGCCCGGACGCACGGCCGGCGTGCTCTCCTGCACGGCGGTGCCGATGCGGCCGCCCGCGGCGCGGGTGCTCGATTCCTCGGCAAGCGGCGCGGCGCCGGCCACGCGGTCGCGATACGAGCGCCAGTCGGAGGCCTGGACCTGCACGGTCCGCGTGGCCTCGGTGGCCGACGCGGCGGCCGCATCCGCGGCGTTCGGGATCGTGATGATCGCGCCGGTGCGCAGCCGGTTCATGTTCCCGCCGTCGAACGCGTTGGCGTTGCTCTTGAACAGCGCGACCAGCATCTGGTCGAGCGTGACGGTGTCGGGCTTGTAGTTCTGCGCGATCTTGGACAGCGTGTCGCCGCGCTTGACCTCGTAGGAGTCGCCCTGGCCGCGCGGGGCGGCGGGGGCGGCAGCGGCGCGCGTGGCGGGTGCGGACGGCGCGGCGGCCGGCGCAGCGGCACGGGGCGCCGGCGCGGCGCCCGCGCGCAGCGGGGTGATGGGGTCGACCGGCGGGGTCGTGGTGCCCGGCGGATCGAGGAGGAACGTGTAGTCGCGCACCACCCGGCCCGACGCCCAGTTGGCTTCGACCAGCAGGTCGAGGTAGGGCTCGGTCACGGGCTGGCTGGACGTCACGCGCAGGTAGGCGGTGTCGCCCGGGCCGCGCTCGAGCGAGATGCGCGCGCGCGACAGCACGCCCTGGTACGTCAGGTTGTTCTGGCGGTAGAGGGACGGGTCGGCGATCTTGGCGGACAGCGTGTCCAGCTCTTCCTTGGACGTCGACAGGAGCTCGATCCGCGCGACCAGCGGCTGCCCGACGTAGGACTCGACGGCCAGCCTTCCCAGGCCGAGCGCGTGCACCGCCGGCGGCAGCGCCAGCGCGGCCGCGACGAGGCTCATTTTGAACATGGGTTTGACGCGCATACCGCCCCCCTCGGAAATGCTGTTTCGCTCAAGCTAACATAACATCATGGGTTTAGCGGTGCAAGCTAAACCCCGGTATTAGCTTGGGTTTTGGCCCTTGAGCGCGCCCCGGCGGCGAGCAGATTAATGCCGACGTAATAGCCGCTGGCGCAAGTGGTTGGGTGCCCGCCGGAGGGCGCCACTACATCTAGTGGCAGCCCGCAGGCGGACCGTTGTTGCGTTTCCTGTCGCGCGGCATCGCGACGTTCCCGGACGGCCGGCGGCATGGCCCGGAGCGCGCCGCGCAGCGACGCCGGCGGCACGCCTGCCCGCCCATCGCACTGCCACGCTTCGTTGCCCTGCATGCCGACCAAGTCCTCCGGACGCGAAGCACGGGACGTGCCCGTGCCCTGCGTTCCCACCGCCGGCGCGGCATCGCCGGCGGGTCCTGCGAACGGCGCGACGAGGTGCCGCGCCCCTTGCTGCTGCCTACTTCCCGACGAGGATGCGCAGCATCCGGCGCAGCGGCTCGGCCGCGCCCCACAGCAACTGGTCGCCGACGGTGAACGCCGACAGGTACTCCGGCCCCATCGCGAGCTTGCGCAGGCGTCCCACGGGCACGGTCAGCTTGCCGGTCACGGCGGCGGGGGTGAGCTCCCGCATGCTGTCCTCGCGCCGGTTCGGCACGAGCTTCACCCAGTCGTTGGCGCCCGCGATCATCTGCTCGATCTCGGGCAACGGCACATCCCGCCGCAACTTGAGGGTGAGGGCCTGGCTGTGGCAGCGCATCGCGCCGATGCGCACGCACAGCGAGTCGACCGGGATCACGTTGGCCGCCGTGCGGCCCAGGATCTTGTTCGACTCGGCGCCGCCCTTCCACTCCTCGAGGCTCATCCCGTTGCCCATGTCCTTGTCGATCCACGGGATGAGCGAGCCCGCGAGCGGCACGCCGAAATTGGCGGTCGGGAAGCGCTCGTCGCGCAGGATGCCGGCGACCTCGCGGTCGATGTCGAGGATGGCCGAGGCCGGGTCGGCCAGCAGGTCCTTCGCCGCGCGGTGCGCCTCGCCCATCTGCGCCAGCAGCTCGCGCATGTTCTGCGCGCCGGCGCCGGAGGCGGCCTGGTAGGTCATGCACGTCATCCACTCGACCAGGTCGCGCTCGAAGAGCCCGGCCAGCGCCATCAGCATCAGGCTGACCGTGCAGTTGCCGCCGATGTAGTTCTTGACGCCCTTGGCGAGCGCCGCGTCGATCACGGCCCGGTTGACCGGGTCGAGGATGATCACCGCGTCGTCCTGCATGCGCAGGGTCTTCGCGGCGTCGATGAAGTAGCCGTTCCAGCCCGCAGCGCGCAGCTTGGGATAGAGCGCGCTCGTCCAGTCGCTGCCCTGGCAGGAGATGATCACGTCCTGCTGCTTCAAGACCGTCACGTCCGCGGCGTCGGCCAGCGGCGCCGTCCGGCCGTTGACCTCGGGCCCCTTGCCGCCCGCGGCGGACGTCGAGAAGAACGTCGGCTCGACGTGATCGAAATCGCGCTCCTCGCGCATCCGCTGCATGAGGACCGAGCCCACCATGCCGCGCCATCCAACGATGCCTACCCGCATTGCGTTACCCATCATCGACGCTCCAACGATTCAAAAGGGAGGTTAACCGGCCACGGGATCACCGACCACCCTGTTTTCGCAAAGTCCGGGTGGATTTCCGGGCCACGGCGTCGGTTCCGGCGGGTGCCGCGGCGGGGCGCAGCCGCGCCATCGTGTAGGCGTCCACCAGCACCCCGTCGCGCAGGGCGTACTGGCGCAGGGTGCCCTCGACCTCGAACCCGAACCGGCGGTAGAGCGCGAGCGCCGCGGCGTTGTCCGTGTAGACCGTGAGCTCCAGGCGCCGGTAGTCGAGCCAGTTGTCGGCGAGATCGATGGCCGCGGCCATCAGCGTGGTGCCGACCCCCTTGCCGTGCCAGTCGTCGCGGACCGACATGCCGATCGAGCCGGCGTGGCGCCGGCGCGGCGAGAGCGACGTCGCGTGCAGGCCGCAATTCCCGACCACCTCGCCGTCCGCCTCGCACACCAGCAGGTAGTCGCCCGGCGAGGTGTCGGCGATGCGCTTGCGCCAGATCTCCGCCGAGGCGTACGGCATCTGCAGCGTGCCCGCCTGCGCCTTGGGGGCGGAGAAGGTCGCCATCATCGCGTCGACGTCGCGCATCTCCGCGCGGCGCACGGTCAGCACGGGCCGCCGTCGCCTTGTCATGATCGCAGCGCTGCCACGACCGCGTCGCCCATCGCGCGCGTGCCGATGACCTTCTCGCCCGCGAGCGCGATGTCGCCGGTGCGATGACCCTGCTGCAGCACGCGGCGCACCGCGCGCTCGATGCGGTCGGCGACGTCGGCGCGCGCGAACGTGTAGCGGAACATCATGCCGAGCGACAGGATCGTCGCCAGCGGGTTGGCCTTGTCCTGCCCCGCGATGTCGGGCGCGGAGCCATGGATCGGCTCGTACAGGCCCTTCTGGTTCGCGTCGAGCGACGCCGAGGGCAGCATGCCGATCGACCCCGCGAGCATCGACGCCTCGTCGGACAGGATGTCGCCGAAGATGTTGCCGGTGACGATCACGTCGAACTGCTTCGGATTGCGCACGAGCTGCATCGCGGCGTTGTCGACGTACATGTGCGACAGCGCGACGTCGGGATAGTCCTTCGCGAGCGCCGTCACCGTCTCGCGCCACAGGATGCTGGTGTCGAGCACGTTGGCCTTGTCGACCGAGCACAGGCGCTTGCCGCGCTTGCGCGCCGCCTCGAAGCCGACGCGCGCGATGCGCTCGATCTCGGGCACGCTGTAGTGCATCGTGTCGAAGCCCTCGACGTCGCCCTGCGCGTTGGTGCGCCGGCCGCGCGGCTGGCCGAAGTAGATGTCGCCGGTGAGCTCGCGCAGGATCAGGATGTCGAGGCCGGACACCACTTCCGGCTTGAGCGACGATGCCGCGGCGAGCTCGGGATACAGCAGCGCGGGCCGCAGGTTGGCGAAGAGGTTGAGCGCCTTCCTGATGCGCAGCAGCCCCTGCTCGGGGCGCTTGTCGCGCGGCAGCGTGTCGTACTTCGGGCCGCCGACCGCGCCCAGCAGGATCGCGTCGCTGCCCTGCGCGAGCGCGAGCGTGGCGGGCGGCAGCGGATCGCCGGCCGCGTCGTAACCCGCACCGCCCATCGGCGCGCTGGCGTAGGTGATGGGCAGGCCGCCGTCGCGCAGCACGTCGAGCACGCGCTGCGCCTGTCCGACGATTTCCGGTCCGATGCCGTCGCCCGGCAGGATTGCGATCTTCATGGTTGCAGCCTTTCAAGCAACAAAGAGGCGCAGAGACGCAGGGACTTCCCCCTGCTTCCTCTGCGCCTCGGTGTCTCTTTGTTTAAGGTGTTCTTGCGGTGGCGTCAGGAAAGCCAGGGCTGGTCGGAGAGCCGTTTCGTCTCGAACGCGCGAATCGCGTCGGCGTGCTGCAGCGTCAGGCCGATGTCGTCGAGGCCGTTCAGCAGGCAATGCTTGCGGAACGGCTGCACGTCGAACGCGAACGCGAGCGAGCCGTCGACCGTCGACACGAGCTGCCGCTCGAGGTCGATGGTGAGCTTGAACCCGGGGAACGCGAACGTGTCCGCGAACAGGCGGTCGACCTCGGATTCGGAGAGCACGATCGGCAGCAGGCCGTTCTTGTAGCAGTTGTTGTTGAAGATGTCGGCGTACGACGGCGCGATGATCGCGCGGAAACCGTAGTCGGCGAGCGCCCACGGCGCGTGCTCGCGCGAGCTGCCGCATCCGAAGTTGCGGCGCGCGAGCAGGATCGACGCGCCCTGGTAGCGCGGGTCGTTCAGCACGAACTGCGGGTTGCGCGGCCGGTGCGTGTTGTCCATGCCGGGCTCGCCGCGGTCGAGGTAGCGCCACTCGTCGAAGAGATTGGGGCCGAACCCGGTGCGCTTGATCGACTTCAGGAACTGCTTCGGGATGATGGCGTCCGTGTCGACGTTCGCCCGATCGAGCGGCGCGACGAGGCCGGTGTGGACGCGGAACGGTTGCATGATCGAAAGCGCTCGTCAGAAGAGTCGACGCACGTCGACGAAGTGGCCGGCCACCGCCGCGGCCGCCGCCATCGCGGGGCTCACGAGGTGCGTGCGGCCGCCGGCACCCTGGCGGCCCTCGAAATTGCGGTTGGACGTGGACGCGCAACGCTCGCCCGGCTCCAGGCGATCGTCGTTCATCGCGAGGCACATCGAGCAGCCGGGCTCGCGCCACTCGAAGCCCGCGTCGCGGAACACGCGATCGAGGCCTTCGGCTTCCGCCTGCGCCTTCACGAGGCCCGACCCCGGCACGGCCAGCGCGAGCTTAACGTTGCCCGCGACGCGACGGCCCTTCAGCACGGCCGCGGCCGCGCGCAGGTCCTCGATGCGCGAGTTGGTGCAGGAGCCGATGAAGACCTTGTCGACGTGGATGCCGGTGACCGGCATGTTCGGCGTGAGGCCCATGTACTTCAGCGCGCGCTCGATGCCTTCGCGGCGCGTCGAGTCGCGCTCGCGGTCGGGATCGGGCACGCGATCCTCGATCGACAGCACCATCTCGGGCGACGTGCCCCACGTGACCTGCGGCCGCACCTGCGTGCCGTCGATCACCACCGTCGTGTCGAACGTCGCGCCCTCGTCGCTGTGGAGCGTGCGCCAGTGCGCGACCGCGCGGTCCCACAGCTCGCCGGTGGGCGCGAACGGGCGGCCCTTGACGTACTCGATCGTCTTGTCGTCGGCAGCGACCATGCCGGCGCGCGCGCCGGCCTCGATGGCCATGTTGCACAACGTCATGCGGCCTTCCATCGACAGCGCGCGCACGGCCTCGCCGCCGAACTCGATCGCGTGGCCCGTGCCGCCGGCGGTGCCGATGCGGCCGATGACGGTGAGTGCCAGGTCCTTCGCGGTGACGCCGGCGGGCAGGCGCCCGTCGACGCGCACGAGCATCGACTTCGCCTTTTTCTGGATGAGGCACTGCGTGGCGAGCACGTGCTCGACCTCGGAGGTGCCGATGCCGAACGCCAGCGCCGCGAACGCGCCGTGCGTGCTGGTGTGCGAATCGCCGCACACGACCGTCATGCCCGGCAGCGTCGCGCCCTGCTCCGGCCCGATCACGTGCACGATGCCCTGGCGGCGGTCGAGGAACGGGAAATAGGCCTTCGCGCCCGTCGCCCTGATGTTCTCGTCGAGCGTCTCGATCTGCGTGCGCGACACCGGGTCGGTGACGCCGTCGATCCCGCGCTCCCAATGCTGCGTCGGCGTGTTGTGGTCGGCGGTGGCCACCACGGAGCTCACGCGCCACGGCTTGCGGCCGGCGAGCCGCAGGCCTTCGTACGCCTGCGGGCTCGTCACTTCGTGGACGAGGTGGCGGTCGATGTAGAGGAGCCCGGTGCCGTCGGCTTCCTCGCGGATGACGTGGCTGTCCCAGAGCTTGTCGAAGAGCGTGCGTGCCATGGTTCCGAGCGGATTGCGGCGCCCGCGCCGCAGCGGGCGAAACGCAGATTATTGCATGGCAGCACGAGGCTGTCAGCGCGGTCCGGAGCGGACCGGGGTCAGACCCCGAGGCGGGTGGGGTCTGACCCCGAATTCGTGGGGTCTGACCCCGCGCTCACCGCGGCGATCGCTGCGCGCACCCGCGCGCTCACCGCTTCCGCGAGGCCGGGGGCCTGCGGATCGTAGGCCTCCGCCGCGGTGCTGCGCAGCCACGTGAGCTGGCGCTTCGCGAGCTGGCGTGTGGCTGCGATGCCCGCGGCGCGCAGTTGCGCCGCATCGATGCGGCCGTCGAGGAAGTCCCAGGCCTGGCGATAGCCGACGCAGCGCATCGCCGGCAATTCGGGTGTCAGCGCATGACGCGCCCGCAGGCCGCGCAGCTCGTCGACGAGGCCCTCGCCAAGCATGGCGTCGAAGCGGCGCGCGATGGCGTCGTGCAGAGGTGCGCGATCGGCGGGCACGAGGGCCAGGCGCACGGCGGGTCCGAGCGACGCGGCCACGCGCTGGCCTTGCAACTCGGACAGCGGCTGCCCCGCGAGGCGATGCACCTCGAGCGCGCGCTGGATGCGCTGCGCATCGGTGGGCTCGAGCCGCGCGGCGGTCGCGGGGTCGACGCGCGCGAGCGCCGCGTGCAGCGCCGGCCATCCTTCGCGCGCCGCTTGCGCATCGATTTCCGCGCGCACCGCCGGGTCCGCGCGCGGCAGCGACGACAGGCCTTCCGTCAGCGCCTTGAAGTAGAGCATCGTGCCGCCCGCGACGATGGGCACGCGGCCGCGCGCGCGGATGCCGGCGATCGCCTGCTGCGCATCGGCCGCGAACTGCGCGGCGGAATAGGCCTCCGTCGGGTCGCGGAGGTCGAGGAGATGATGCGGGACCTGCGCGCGCTCGGCCGCCGACGGCTTCGCGGTGCCGATGTCCATGCCGCGGTAGACCTGCGCGGAATCGACGGTGACGATCTCGCCGCCGAACTCGCGCGCGAGGACGAGCGCCAGCGCGCTCTTGCCCGACGCGGTCGGGCCCATCAGCAGCACCGCCGGCAGGACGCTATCGCCCACGCATGAACAGGCGGTCGAGGTCCGCGAGCGAAAGCTGGTACCACGTCGGCCGGCCGTGGTTGCACTGCCCGCCTCGCTCGGTGGCCTCCATCTCGCGCAGCAGCGCGTTCATCTCCGGCACCGTGAGCGCGCGATGCGCGCGCACCGCGCCGTGGCAGGCCATCGTCGACAGGAGCTCGTCGCGGCGCGAGGCGAGCGCCTGCGTGCCGCCGAACTCGCGGATGTCGTGCAGCACGGCGCGCGCGAGCGCCGCCGGATCGGCGTCGGTGAGCGGCGCGGGCACGCCGCGCACCGCGAGCGTCGCGGGGCCGAGCGGCGAGATCGCGAAGCCGAGCGCGCCGAGCGCCTCCGCGTTCTCTTCCGCGGTCGCGATCTCGAGCGGCTCCGCGGCGAAGGTCGCGGGCACCAGCAGCGGCTGCACCGGCAGGCGCGCGTCCGCCACGCTCTTCAGGCGCTCGTACACGATGCGCTCGTGCGCCGCGTGCATGTCGACCAGCACGAGGCCCGCGCGGTTCTGCGCGAGGATGTACACGCCGTGCAGCTGCGCGAGCGCGAAGCCGAGCGGATGCGGCTCGTCGGCGGGCATCGCCGGCGCCGGCGCGGCGCGCGGGCCGAAGAGCTTCGCGTAGAACGCCGACGGCTCCGCCGCGTCGATCGCGAGCGCGGGCTGCAGCGGCATCGTGGTGACGAGGTTCGCCGTGCGCGGGCCGCCGGCGTCGCGCTCCGGCACGCGCGGCGGCAGGTGCGCGGCGGCGACACCGAGCCGCTCGGCCGCGGACACCGCGGGCTGCTCGGCGGCCGTCGCCGCGAGCGCACGCTCGACCGCGTGGCGCACGAACTGGTGGATGCCGCCTGCGTCGCGGAAGCGCACCTCGATCTTCTGCGGATGCACGTTGACGTCCACGCGGCGCGGGTCGACCGTGAGCCACAGCGCGAACGCCGGCTGCCGGTCGTGGTGCAGCACGTCGCGATACGCTTCGCGCAATGCGTGCTGCAGCACGCGGTCGCGCACGAAGCGGCCGTTGACGAAGATGTACTGGCCGCCACCCTGCGCCGCGTACGCGGGACGCACGGCGAAGCCGGTGAGCGAAACGTCGCCGGCACTCTCGTCGACGCGCGCCGCGTGCGCGACGAACGCGTCGCCGAGCAGCTGCTCGACGCGCACCTGGCGCCCGCCCGCCACCAAGCGATGCGCGACGCGGCCGTTGTGCTGCAGCGTGAACGCGGTGGCCGGATGCGCGAGCGCCACGCGGCGGAACGCCTCGTCGCAGTGGCCCCACTCGGTGGCCTCGGTGCGCAGGAACTTGCGCCGCGCCGGCGTGTTGAAGAAGAGCTCCTCGACGGTCACCGCGGTGCCCGCCGCGAGTGCGGCCGGCGTGATCGGCGCGACGGTGCCGCCCTCGACCTCGATGCGCCACGCGTGCGGCTTGCCTGAGGCACGCGACGAGAGCGACAGGCGCGACACGGACGCGATCGACGCGAGTGCCTCGCCGCGGAAGCCGAGCGACGCGATCGCCTCGAGGTCGAGCACCGAGCGGATCTTCGACGTCGCGTGCCGCGCCACCGCGAGCGCGAGATCTTCGCGCTCGATGCCGGCGCCGTTGTCGGCGACGCGGATGCGCTTCACGCCGCCGGCGGCGAGGTCGATGTCGACCTGCGTCGCGCCGGCGTCGAGCGCGTTCTCGATCAGTTCCTTGAGCGCCGCCGCCGGCCGCTCGACCACCTCGCCGGCCGCGATCTGGTTGATCAGCAGATCAGGCAGCGCCTGAATGCTGGGCATTACCGCTGCAGCTTCTGCGCCCAGCGCGCGTACACGCCGTCGGCCACCTCACCCAGCGCGTGCAGGCGATCGGCGAGGTCGCTCTGCAGGTCGGCGGCACTCTGCCGGTGCGCGCTGGAGCGTGCGGGCAGCTCGTCGGCGCCCATGCGGCACCACGTCTCGACCAGGTCGCGCGTCATCTCGATGTGGCACTGGAAGCCGACGTGCCGGTCGTCGATCACGTAGCCCTGGTTGACCGCGACCTCGTTGGTGAGGATGCGCGTGGCCATCGGCGGCAGCTCGAAGCGGTCGTAGTGCCACTGGAACGCCGCGAACCGCGGCAGGCCGCCGAACCACTCGCGGCGCGCGCCGCGATCGCAGACGTCCACGTGCAGCCAGCCGATCTCGGGCTCGGGCATGCGCAGCACGCGCGCACCGAGCGCCTTCGCCATCATCTGGCCGCCGAGGCAATGGCCGAGCACCGGCGTGCCGTCGGAGATCGCGTCGCGCAGCAGCGCGCACAGCGGCCCGATCCACGGGAGGTCGTCGTTGACGCTCATCGGCCCGCCCATCATCCCGATGCCCGAGAACGCGGCCGGGCTCGCCGGCACGGCGGCGCCTTCGTCGAGCGCGATGAGCTGCCAGGGAATGCCCTGCGTCGTGAGCCATTCGCCGAACCGGCCCGGGTGCTCGGTCTGCGAGAAGCGGAAGATGGCGACGGGCTGCATCCGCTGATTCTAGCAGCCGGGCCGCCGGGCGGCGGCGCGCGCCGCCCGCCGCCTACATCTGCTTGAAGAGATGCGTGAACTGCCGCGAGATCGGCAGCTTCTCCTGCCGGTTCTTGAGCAGCACGAACTGGCGCTCGGCCTCCTCGCGCAGCACGCCGCTCACCGCGTCGAGGTTCACGATGGTGCCGCGATGCACCTGCCAAAAGCGCTCGGGGTCGAGCTCCGCGAGCAGGTCCTTCAACGGCGTGCGGATCAGCGCCTCGCCGCTCGCGAGCACCACGCGCGTGTACTTGGTGTCGGACTGGAAATACACGACGTCGCCCACCGGGATGAGCTTCACCTGCTTGCCCACGGCGGCCTTGACCCACTTCATCCGGCCGCCCGCGGGCGGCCGCGCCGCGGCGCGCAGCGTCTCGAGCAGCGCGGTGAGGTCGGCGGGCGGCGCGCCGAGCTTGCGCTCCATGCGCTCGGCCATCGCGCGCAGGCGATCGGTCTCCACCGGCTTCAGCAGGTAGTCGACGGCGCCGGCCGCGAATGCGTCCACCGCGTACTGGTCGTAGGCGGTGATGAACACGACGTGGCAGTCGGCGCCGATGGCCGCCGCGACGTCGAGGCCGCTCGGGCCCGGCATGCGGATGTCGAGGAACGCGATCTGCGGCCTGTGCGCGGCGAACAGCGCGAGCGCCTCGTCGCCGTCCTCCGCCTCGGCGACGATCTCGAGCGCGGGCCACACCTCGGCCAGCTTCTCCTTCAGCCGCTCGCGCATCAGCGGCTCGTCTTCGGCGATGAGGGCGGTCGGATGGTTCATCGTGCGGCGATCTCCAGGGGCGGGGCAAGGCGATGCGAGGCGGGCACCGGCAGCCGGATGCGCGCGCAGAATCCGTGCGGCTCGGCCTCGGTGAGCTCCAGCGCGGCCTGCGCGCCGAACAGCAGGTCGAGGCGCTCGCGGATGTTGGCGAGGCCGATGCCGCCCGACGACGACGACGACGCGAGGCCGACGCCCGTGTCCGTGACGCAGAGCGCGATGGCGTCGTCCTCGCGGCGGACGCTCACGTCGACGCGGCCGCCGCGCGGGGCGGGCTCGATGCCGTGCTTGATCGCGTTCTCGGTGAGCGTGATAAGCATGCCGGGCGGGATCGGCACGTCGGCGAGCTCCGGCGCGACCTCCACCGACCACGCGAGGCGCTTGCCGAGGCGCGTGCCCATGATGCCCAGGTACGCGCGGATCATCGCGGCCTCTTCGGCGATGGTGGTCATCTCGTTGCGCAATGCAGGCGTGGCGGCGCGGAGGAAGCGGATGAGGTCGCTGATGAGCCGCGCGGCTTCCGGCGCGCCCTTCTCCGCGAGCTGCTGCGCGCTGCCCAGCGTGTTGAACAGGAAGTGCGGCTCGATCTGCAGCTGCAGGAGCTTCAGCCGCGACTCCGCAAGCTGGCGCGAGGTGGCGCTCTCGCGCGCCTCGGCCTCGAGGTGCGCGGTGAGCGCGCGGTACTCGCGGTTGCGCAGGTGCGCGATCAGCGCGGTGAGGATCGCGAACACGAAGCCGAACACGAGGCCCGCGGTCACGACGTGGCGCAGCTTCGCGCTGTCGTGGAAGAACACGAACGGGTCGACGCCCTTCACGAAGCCCGCGATGCTCGCGCCGACCAGCGCCCCCGCGAGCGCGAGCAGCGGCGCGACCACGATGTAGCGGAAGATCCGGCCCTGGAACTTGCGATAGCCGAACCACGCGGAGAGTCCCGACCACAGCAGCGTGAGCACGACGGTGTTGAACAGGATCGCCGCTTCCGCGAACGACATGTTCCATGGCAGCTGCGAGGCGAGCCACGCGACGAACGTCGTGACGGCGACGATGGCGAGCAGCCACCGCCAGCCGCCGCTCGCGTAGAACCAGTTGTCGAACGCGCGCACGTCCCGCCGCTCGATCTCCGAGAGCGAGGCGAGCACGCGCTGCCCGAAGGCCTCGTAGCGGGACTTGAAGGGGGCGAACATCACGGGCGGGATTGTAGGTCGTGGGCGGCCCGCTGCGGACAGGAGCCGCGACGGGCAGCGACGGGGCGCGACGGGCGACGGGAACGCGCGATGGATGCGCTCCCCTCACCCCAACCCTCTCCCCGGCCCGGGGAGAGGGAGTCCACGGGCTGTGGCTTGCGGCTTCGGAGTTACATGCCGCGCGCGATCCGCGCGTATGCCGAATGATTGTGAATCGACTCGAAGTTCTCGGCCTCGACCGCGAACGCGGCGAAGCGCGGATCGTCGGCGAGGCGCGCGGCGACGCCGCGGACCAAGTCCTCGACGAAGCGCGGGTTGTCGTACGCCCGCTCGGTCACGTACTTCTCGTCGGCGCGCTTCAGTATCCCGTAGAGCTCGCTGGAGGCCTCTTCCTCGGCGATGCGCAGGAGCTCCTGCACGTATACCGGCTCGCTGCCGCGCACCGAGATGGTCACGGTCGAGCGCTGGTTGTGCGCGCCGTACTCGGAGATCTCCTTCGAGCACGGGCACAGCGACGTCACCGGCACCGCGACGGTGACGGTGCGCACGAACACGCCGCCGGCCAGCTCGCCGGTCAGGCGCACTTCGTAATCGAGGAGGCTCGCCACGCCCGACACGGGGGCGGTCTTGCGCACGAAGAACGGGAACGCGAGCTCGATGCGGCCGGCGGGCGCGTCCAGGCGCTCGACCAGGTCCTGCAGGAGATCGGCGAGGCTCATCACCGACAGCGGCGCCGCGCCGGGCACCGCGCGCTCCTCGAGCAGCATCACGAGGCGCGACATGTGCGTGCCCTTGCGGTCCTCGGGCAGCGCGACGTAGACGCCGGCCTGCGCGATCGTCGCCTGCGCGACGCCGTCGCGGTCGGCGAACGTCATCGGGTAGCGCAGGCCGCGGATGCCGACCTGGTCGATCGCGAGCTTGCGCTCGTCCCGCCCCGATTGCGTGTCGGGGATGGACATAAGCAGGCTGGGTTGCTCGGGCTTGTTCATGGCGCGGGAGCGCGATTGTATCCGATAGGTGCGGGCGGCCCGTTGCGCATCAAGCCGCCGCCGGCTTCGGCCACGCGCCCTGCGGCCGCGCCGCGAACCGCGCCTTGACCGACGCGACGATGCCCGGCGCGTCGAGCCCCACGTGCGACAGCAGGAACGCGGGATCGCCGTGGTCGATGAACTGGTCGGGCAGGCCGAGGTGCAGCACGGGCGTGGTCACGCCCGCCGCGGCCAGCGCCTCGGCCACCGCGCTGCCGGCGCCGCCGGCGATCACGCCCTCCTCGATGGTCACCAGCGCGTCGTGCTCGCGCGCGAGGCGCAGCACGAGGTCGACGTCGAGCGGCTTCACGAAGCGCATGTTGGCGACGGTGGCGTCGAGCTCCTCCGCCGCCGCGAGCGCGGGTGCCAGCAGCGGCCCGAACGCCAGCAGCGCGATACGCTGCCCCCGCAGCTTTGCCTCGCGGCGCACCTCGCCGCGGCCGATCGGCAGCGCCTGCATCTGCGCTTCGATCGCGACGCCCGGCCCGGTCCCGCGCGGATAGCGCACGACGGCCGGCGTGCCGAGCACGCTGCCGGTGTAGAGCATCTGCCGGCACTCGTTCTCGTCGGACGGCGTCATCACCGTGGTGTTGGGCAGGCAGCGCAGGTACGCGATGTCGAACGCGCCGATGTGCGTCGCGCCGTCCGCACCGACGACACCGGCGCGGTCCACCGCGAACAGCACCGGCAGGTTCTGCAGCGCGACGTCGTGGATCACCTGGTCGTAGGCGCGCTGCAGGAACGTCGAATAGATGGCCACGACCGGCCGCATGCCTTCGCACGCGAGGCCCGCCGCGAACGTGACCGCGTGCTGCTCGGCGATGCCGACGTCGAAGTAGCGCTGCGGGAAGGCCTGCGAGAAGCGCACGAGCCCAGAGCCCTCGCGCATCGCGGGCGTGATGCCGACGATGCGCTCGTCGCGCGCCGCCATGTCGCACAGCCAGTCGCCGAAGATCTGGTTGTACGCGGGCTTCGCGGCGGGCTTGCTCACGATGCCGACCGCCGGATCGAACTTCGTCACGCCGTGATAGAGGATCGGGTCCTCCTCGGCCTTCGGATAGCCGAAGCCCTTGCGCGTGATCACGTGCAGGAACTGCGGGCCGGTGAGGCCGCGTACGTTGGCGAGCGTGCGCGTCAGCGTGTCGAGGTCGTGGCCGTCGATGGGGCCGATGTAGTTGAAGCCGAACTCCTCGAACAGCGTGCCGGGCAGCAGCATGCCCTTCATGTGCTCTTCCCAGCGCTTCGCGAGGTCGTGCACCGGCGTGGGCAGCTTCGCGAGCACTTCCTTGCCGCCGCGGCGCACGGTGTTGTACAGCCGGCCCGACAGGATCTTCGCGAGGTAGTTGTTGAACGCGCCCACCGGCTCCGAGATCGACATCTCGTTGTCGTTGAGGATCACGAGCACGTTCGCGCCCTGCGCGTTGTTGAGCGCCTCGAAGGCCATGCCGGCGCTCATCGCGCCGTCGCCGATCACCGCGACCACGTGCCGCGTCTCGCCCTTCAGCGCCGCCGCGCGCGCCATGCCGAGCGCGGCGGAGATCGACGTCGACGAGTGCGCGGTGCCGAACGTGTCGTACGCCGACTCCTGCCGCCGCGGAAAGCCCGACGGGCCTTCCCACTGCCGCAGCTTCGCCATGCCCGCGCGGCGGCCGGTGAGGATCTTGTGCGCGTACGTCTGGTGCCCGACGTCCCACACGATGCGGTCCTCGGGCGTGTCGAACACGTAGTGCAGCGCGACCGTGAGCTCCACCGTGCCGAGGTTCGACGACAGGTGGCCGCCCGTCTGCGCGACGGAATGGATGAGGAACGAGCGCAGCTCGCGCGCGACGTCGCGCAGCTGCGCGCGGTCGAGCCGGCGCAGGTCGGCGGGGGAGTCGATGGTCTCGAGCAGCGGGTACGCAGTCATGGATTCGTCAGTTCGTGCGGCACGCGATCCAGTCGGCGATCTCGTGCAGGCGGCGCGCGGAGGTGCCGAAGCGCGCGAGCGCCGCATGCGCGTCATTCGTGAGCTGCTGCGCGCGCCGCTTCGCGTCCGCGATCCCGAGCAGCGCGACGTAGGTGGGCTTGTGCGCGGCGGCATCCTTGCCGGCGGTCTTGCCGAGCGTCGCGGCACTGCCCTCGACGTCGAGCACGTCGTCGACCACCTGGAACGCGAGCCCCGCCGCGCCCGCGAACGCGTCGAGCGCGCGCTCGTCGTCGACGGTGAGCGCGCGTCCGCACGCGGCACCGAGGCGCACCGCGGCGCGGATCAGCGCGCCGGTCTTCAGGCGATGCATCTCCTCGAGCGCCTGCAGCGTCATCGGCTGGCCGACGTGCGCGAGGTCGATCGCCTGGCCGCCGGCCATGCCGGGCGCGCCGGCCGCATGCGCGAGCAGCGCGCACGCGGCGGCGCCGTCGCGCAGGTTGCCCGCCGCGAGCACCGCGAACGCCTGCGCCTGCAGCGCGTCGCCGGCGAGCAGGGCCGCCGCCTCGCCGAACGCCACGTGGCAGGTCGGCTTGCCGCGGCGCAGGACGTCGTCGTCCATGCACGGCAGGTCGTCGTGCACGAGCGAATAGGCGTGGATCATCTCCACCGCGGCAGCAGCGCCGTCCACGCGATCGGGATCGGCGCCGGTGACCTCGCCGGCGGCGTACGCGAGCAGCGGCCGCACGCGCTTACCGCCGCCCAGCACCGCGTAGCGCATCGCCTCGTGCAGGCTGGCCAGCGGGCCGGGCGAAGGCGCGAGCGCGCGGTCCAGCACGTCCTCGATGCGGCGTTGGCGCTCCTGCGACCAGACCGCGAAGGCGAGGTCAGGGTCCATCGCCGTCGGGCGCGAACGGCTTCAGCACGCCCTTCTCGAGCACTTCGATCTCGAGCTGGGCGTCCTTCAGCGCACCCTGGCAGTAGGCGACGAGCGTCGCGCCGCGCTTGTACGCGGCGAGCGCGTCCTTGAGCGGCATCTGGCTGCCTTCCATGGCGGCCACGATGCCCTCGAGCTCGGCGAGGGCGGATTCGAAATCTTGTGGAGTGTCTGAGGTCAATTCACAAAGTCGGGCCCGCCGCGCGGGCCCGTTTCCACTGGACGTTTTCCCCGCGCTAAGGTCTTGACCTTATGGCAGAAAACGCCATATCATACCATCTTTTGACGACGCGGCCTTACGCAGTTCCTTTCGTGCGGCCGACTTAGCAAAGCGGTCCGGGGCGGCTTTGATGCAAAAGCCGTAAGCGTCCCGGGTTGTTGGGTTGGGTTGGTGGTTAGCAACCGTTCACTAGCGACGAAAGGGTAGGCCGATGTCCGACCTCGCCACGGCGGGGCGTCTGCGTCCTGCGACGACGCAGTTTCCCGTTTCCTGGTACTTCGATCCGCGCGTGCTCGAGGCCGAGCGGCGCGTGCTGTTCAATGCCGGCCCCGGCTACGTCGGGCACGAGCTCATGGTGCCCGAGGCCGGGGACTTTCAGGTCCTGCCCGGCCGCAGCAACGCGCAGATGCTCGTCCGCAACCCGGCGGGCATCGAGCTCCTGTCGAACATCTGCCGCCACCGCCAGGCGCTGATGTTCAACGGCCGCGGCAACGCGAGCCACATCGTGTGCCCGATCCACCGGTGGACGTACGACCTCAAGGGCGAGCTGCTCGGCGCGCCGCACTTCGAGGAGCGGCCGTGCGCGAATCTCGGCCGCACGCCGCTGACGAGCTGGAACGGCCTGCTGTTCGACGGCAAGCGCGACGTCGCCCGCGACCTGGCGAAGCTCGGCGTGCGCGACTTCGACTTCTCGAACTACGTGTTCGACCGCGTCGAGATGCACCGCGTCAACTACAACTGGAAGTCCTTCATCGAGGTGTACCTCGAGGACTACCACGTCGAGCCGTTCCACCCGGGCCTGGGGCAGTTCGTCTCCTGCGGCGACCTGCGCTGGGAGTTCGCCGAGTGGGCGTCGCTGCAGACGGTCGGCATCAACAACCGGCTGTCGCGTGCCGGCACGCCGATCTACGAGCGCTGGCACAAGGCGGTGCTCGACTACTACCGCGGCGAGCTCCCGAAGCAGGGCGCGGTGTGGCTCACGTACTACCCGAACATCATGCTCGAGTGGTATCCGCACGTGCTCGTGATCAGCACGGTGATCCCGGAAGCCGTCGACCGCACGCTCAACGTCGTCGAGTTCTACTATCCCGAGGACATCGCGCTGTTCGAGCGCGAGTTCGTGGAGGCCGAGCAGGCCGCGTACATGGAGACCGCGCGCGAGGACGACGAGATCGCCGAGCGCATGGACGCCGGACGCAAGGCGCTGTGGGACACCGGCCGCAACGAGGTCGGGCCGTACCAGTCGCCGATGGAAGACGGGATGCAGCACTTCCACGAGTTCTACCGCGCGCAGCTCGAGGCGGAAATCGCGCACCTCGCGGCCTGAGAAAAATCCACGCGGGCCGGCACCGGCCCGCGTGGCGTTGGGTTGCAAGAACGGGCGTGCCGCCGGCCGCCCGGGTCAGCGCGGCCCCGCGCCGACGATCTTCATCTCGAACTTGCGGTGGCAGTCGAGGCAGTAGACGAGCGACGCCTCGTGCCCCTTGTGGCACACGGTGCACGCGATCTCGCCCAGATGCGAACGGTGCGGATTGCGGTCCGCGAACTGTGCGGGCTTCGTCTTCTCGACGAGCTGCTCCATCGGTCCATGGCAGGCGAGGCAACGCTCGTTGCCGATCTCCGCACCCGGCGCCGGCACCGCGGCCCCGTGACATCCGCCGCAGCCGACGCCGCCCTTGGCATGGAAGCCGTCGAGGAAGGCAGACGTCGCCCACGACACCATGACCGGCTGCAGCGCCTTCAGCGCTTCGGCCGTCACCGGCAGCGCGACTTTGCCCGACACCACGGCGACCGGTCCCTTGCCGCGCGCCACGTGGCACGTCGCGCAATCGACGGCCGCGGCACCGGCGGCGTGCGCGCGATGCAGCGCGCTCACATAGCGATCGGGCTTCGCGTTGCCGGCCTGCGCGGGCTTGTGGCACGCGAAGCAGGCGGCGAGCGTCTTGCCGGCCACGGCCGGGTGCGCCTTCGGCAATACGGACGCGAAGTCCGCGTGACAAGTGGTGCACGTGACGGCCTTGGCCGGCGCGGCGGCGCTTGCCACCGCCGCGGGAACGACGAGGGCCACGGCGGCCAGCAGCGCGCAGACCGCATACTTCGACCAACGTTTCGATGTCATCGTCGACGTGGGGCGCCGGGCCGCGACCCGGCGCCCGCTCCCGGTCAGCCGAGCTCTTCCTTGGCCGCGTTGACACCCGCGACCCGGCCGAATGCCACCGCATCCGGAATGGCGTTGCCGCCGAGGCGGTTGGCCCCGTGCACGCCGCCGGTGATCTCACCGGCCGCATAGAAGCCCGGGATCACCTTGCCCCAGATGTCGACGACCTGCGCCTGCGGCGTGATGCGCAACCCGCCCATCGTGTGATGGACGGCCGGCCACTGCGCGATCGCGTAGTACGGGCCTTCGGTCAGCGGCAGCATGGCCTTCGTGAACTGGCGCCCGAACTCGGGATCCTTGCCGTCGGCCAGGTACTTGTTGTGCTTGGCGATCGTGTCTTCCAGCGTCGCGGGATCGACGCCGATCTTGCCCGCGAGCTCGGCCAGCGTATTGGCGCGCACGAAGCGTCCCTTCGCGAGGCCCGCCTCCACTTCCTCCTTCGTCCCCATCTTCGGCACCATCGCCTCGTTGAAGATGGTGAACGTCGGCTTCATGCCGGTCGCGATCTCCGCCGCCGACACTACGTCGCGCCGCTCCATCTCGTTGACGAAGCGCTTGCCCTTCTTGTCGACGTACACGATGCCGTAGCCGGGGCCGCGGAACGGATACACGGCCGGCGCGTCGAGGATGCCGGTCTCCGGCTCGGCGTACGGATAGAGCTGGATGAAGCTCAGTTGCAGCGTGTCGGCGCCGATCGCCTGCGCGAAGCGGATCGTCTCGCCTGTCGCGCCCTTGTGGTTCGTGCAGTTGTAGTCGGCCGTGATGCGCGGATTGTGCGCGGCGCGCATCTTGACGTCGGAGGAGAAGCCGCCGGAGGCGAGGATCACCGCCTTGCGCGCGCGGATGTTGACCTTGCGGCCCTTGCGGTCGACTTCCACGCCGAGCACCTCGCTGTCGGCGTCCTTGCGCCAGATCCACGAGATGGGCGAGTTGAGCACGATCTTCGCACCGCGCTTCTCGGCGATCCTGCGGATGGCCTCGGTGTAGCCGCGGCCCACGCCTTCGACGCAGGTGTGCGTGCGATACGCGGTGTGCCCGCCGGTGCGGTTCAGGACCGGGCGCAGCTTGAGGCCGCCCTCGTCCATCATCCAGTTGAGCGCGGGCTCGGCGCCGCCCGTCATCACGCCCACCAGCTCCGGGAACCCGTACCGGTCGCCGCCGCGCAGCGAGTCCTCGGTGTGCAGCGCGACGCTGTCGTCGCCGAGGTTCAGCTTCTGCCGCAGGTGCAGCTCGCTGTCCCACGCGTTGTACTCGCCGCCGTTGATGATCGAGTTGCCGCCGTAGGTCGGCATCTTCTCGAGCACGATGACCTTGGCGCCCTTGCCCGCCGCCTCGGCCGCGGCCGCGAGGCCCGCGAAGCCCGAGCCGACGATCACGACGTCGTACGTCTCGTCCCACTTCGCCGGCAGCACGCGCTTCGGCGCGACCCCTGTCACGGCCGCCGACAGGTCCATCGCCATCAGGCCGGTGCCAGCGACGGCAACGGTCACCGCGCCTTTCAACATTTCACGGCGCGTCATGCCCGCACCCGGCCGCTTGTCCCTGCTCGTGAAGTCAGTCATTGCAGTTGTCCTTTCGTCGACGATCGCATGCCACGCCTGTCCCGCTGCGGCATCGTCGCGCGCGCGTCGCGTCGGTTGCGCGCGCACGGCTCACGCAAGCGCTGGATCACGCGCTCGTCGTTTGCGTTGCACATGGGTTCGTCGTAGACGGTGCCGCGAGGGTGGAGCTTTCCGTGTCATTGCGGCGACGAGACACGGCACGATGAAGCGTCCTGTGATCGATCGTGCGCGGGCGTGCCGGAACTCTCGTTGACGACTGTCAACGCGCGATGCGCAACCTCATTGGATATGCGGATGCACGCGATCGGGCATTGCGATTCATTGCGCTGCGCTGTCGCATGCGCCGCTTCGCGCAGGCCATTTACGGCGGGCCGCCGTGCAGGCATGCTAAAGGCGTGCGCGCGCCATGCGCCACGCCGCAACGCAACGTCATCGCCGTCCACTCTTCGCTCCCGGATTCCGTCATGTTCAACCTGCTCATCGGCACCGAAGCGCTCGCCGCGCGCATCGGCTCACCCGACCTCGTCGTCTGCGACGTCCGTCACGATCTGATGCGCGCCGACGCGTGGGGCGAGGCCCAGTACGCCGCGGGCCACGTGCCGGGCGCGCTCTTCGTGCATCTCGACCGCGATCTCTCGGCCGCGAAGACCGGCCGCAACGGGCGGCATCCTTTGCCTACGCCCGAGGCGGCAGCCGCGGTGTTCTCGCGCCTCGGCATTACAGACGGCAAGCAGGTGGTGGCCTACGACCAGGGCGGCGGCATGTTCGCGGCGCGCCTGTGGTGGATGCTGCGGTGGCTGGGCTTCGAGTCCGTCGCCGTGCTCGACGGCGGGTTCGCCAAGTGGACCGCCGAGGGCCGTCCGGTGTCGACCGAGCCGGGGGTGCCGGTTCCTGCGGCGTTCCGGATCGCGCACGTGACGCCCACGGTGAGCGCGACCGGCATCATGAACAGCATCCCGCGGCACGCGCTCGTGATCGTCGACGCGCGCGCGCCCGAGCGCTTCCGCGGCGAGAGCGAGCCCATGGATCCGGTGGCCGGCCACATCCCCGGCGCGCGCAATCGCCCGGCGTCGCAGAACCTCAACGCCGACGGCACGTTCAAGGACCCCGCCTTCCTGCGCGCCGAATTCGCCGCCGTGCTCGGCGAAGATTCCCCCGACCTCGTCGTGCACAGCTGCGGCTCGGGCGTCACCGCGTGCCACAACGCGCTCGCGATGGAGATCGCCGGCATGCCCGGCACGCGGCTCTATCCGGGCTCGTGGAGCGAGTGGTGCGCGGACCCAGAGCGCCCGGTCGCGGTGGGCTGACGACGAATCAGGCTCTCGCGAAAGCAGTCACGGGCATAGCGGCCCAGCGTTTTCTGAAGCTGCCTACACCGGCAGCCGCCATTCGTGCAACTGGGTGTAGAGCGGGCCTTCCGGCCGCAGCTCCGACCCGATGAGGCACAGCCGCGACACGTTCCACCGGATCGGCGCGCAATGCGCGCGCGGATGCGGCTGCACGCAGCGCCGCGCCAGGGTCACGTGGGGCCGGAAGGGTCGCGTGTCGAGCGAGAACCCGTGCTGCTGCAGCGACTCGTGGAGCGCGGTGCACATCGCGGCCAGCGGCGCGGGCACCGCGGCCGGCGCCACCCAGGCCACCCCCGAGGCGCGCCACGCGCCGAGGATGTCGAAATCGAGCTCCGCGCCTGCCAGCGGAAGGGCATCGCCGATCGCCCGCAGCGCGGGCAGCGCCGACGTCTCGACGTCCCCCAGGAACGCGACGGTGAGGTGGACGTGCTCGCCGGTGATGGCGCGGCCGCGCGAGCGTCGCGCCACCTCCCGCGCGAGCGTCACGAAGCGGAGGCGCGTGGCCTCGTCGGGAACGAGGGCGAAGAACGCACGGATGCGCTGCCCGGTGCCCGGGGCGTCCGCCGGGACGAGGGTCTGGAACTCGGTCATGCATCGTCGGACCACGCCGCGGCGCAAGCGTTCGCCGGACGCCGCACCGCATCGCGTGCGGTCCCTCGTTGTACGCCCGGCCAAACGTGCGGCGGTCGCGGCGGCAGGCGCGCACCCATGAAAAACGCCGCCCGCGGGCGGCGTTCTTCTGCCTGCTGCGAACGCGTCAGGCGTTGGCGACCTGCAGCTCGCCCTTCGGCTTGTCGAAGAATTGCTCGTCCTCGGTGGAGTTCTTGAGGGCGGTGGTCGACGCCTGGCTGCCCTGGATCGTCGTGGTGACCGCGTCGAAGTAGCTGGTGCCCACCTCGCGCTGGTGCTTGATCGCGGTGAAGCCCTTGCTCATCGCCGCGAACTCGGCTTCCTGCAGCTCGACGAAGGCCGTCATGTGCTCGTGCGCGTAGCCGTGCGCGAGGTTGAACATCGAGTAGTTGAGGCTGTGGAAGCCCGCGAGCGTGATGAACTGGAACTTGTAGCCCATCGCGCCCAGCTCGCGCTGGAACCTGGCGACGGTCGCGTCGTCGAGGTTCTTCTTCCAGTTGAACGACGGCGAGCAGTTGTACGCGAGCATCTTGCCCGGGAACTTGGCGTGGATCGCGTCGGCGAACGCCTTCGCGAACGCGAGGTCCGGCTTGCCCGTCTCGCACCAGATGAGGTCCGCGTACGGCGCGTAGGCGAGGCCGCGCGACACCGCCTGGTCGAGGCCGTTGCGCGACTTGTAGAAGCCCTCGATCGTGCGCTCGCCGGTGAGGAACGGCTTGTCGGTGTCGTCGATGTCCGACGTCACGAGGTCCGCGGCTTCCGCATCGGTGCGCGCGAGGATGATCGTCGGCACGCCCATGCAGTCGGCCGCGAGCCGCGCGGCGATCAGCTTGTCGACGGCTTCGCGCGTCGGCACCAGCACCTTGCCGCCCATGTGGCCGCACTTCTTCACGGACGCGAGCTGGTCCTCGAAGTGCACGCCGGCCGCGCCCGCCTCGATCATCGCCTTCATGAGCTCGAACGCGTTCAGCACGCCGCCGAAGCCCGCTTCCGCGTCCGCGACGATCGGCGCGAAGAAGTCGGTGTTGCCGGTGCCTTCCATGTGCTGGATCTGGTCGGCGCGCTGGAACGTGTTGTTGATGCGCTTCACGACGTTCGGCACCGAGTTGATCGGGTACAGCGACTGGTCGGGATACATCTCGCCCGCGACGTTGGCGTCGGCGGCCACCTGCCATCCCGAGAGATAGATCGCCTTCAGGCCGGCCTTGACCTGCTGCATCGCCTGGTTGCCGGTCATCGCGCCGAGCGAGTTGACGAACGGCTCCTCGTTGACGAGCTTCCACAGCTTCTCGGCGCCGCGGCGCGCGAGCGTGTGCTCGATCTGCACCGAGCCGCGCAGGCGCACGACGTCCTCCGCCGAATAGCCGCGCTTGATGCCCTTCCACCGCGGGTTCTCCGCCCAGTCCTTCTTCAGCCGTGCCGCTTCGAGATCGTAGTTCATTGCCGTACTCCCAATTCGAGGTTCATCGCCGTGGCATGCCCCGGGGGACACGCCGGTTGTTGGAGCGGTCGCGCCGCGCGCGCTTGGCGCGTCGTCGTGGCCGTTTGCGAAGCGGCCGGCAAACCCGGTCGCCGGTGCTTCGCTGCACGGACCGGCGAGGATCGCTCGTCGATCGGGCGGGCGGGAGGATTGGGTGTACGGTCCAGCGCCCTGCTTGCCGCCACCCGCGTGATGCAGCGGAAAGCGGCTCGTGACGCTTCGCAGGTTACCAACGACCGCACGGGTGTGCAACGCCTTTTGGCGCGCCGCACTATAAATTTTTCATCGTGAAATCATGTATTTAGAAAGTCATTCCATTACATGGAAATGTTTCGGCATCGGGAGCGGCATAGTTTGCTGCTGAGCATTTATATCTTATATAAGAGTTAGAAGACTTGGATTCCGCTTTTTCTTGCAAGTAGTTGATTTGTAAAGGTGGCGCACATCACCCGCGCCATCCGAGACAGAATCCGTCATTTCCGCGCCGTGGATTTCATTTCCATAATCCCGTTCGCGACGGAGGGCGAGGTGGTCGCATGCAAGCGCCACGCACCCGCCGCCGCGTTGCTATGCTTGGCGGCGTCGCCGGCGCCGCCTGCCAAGGTGCCGCTTCTTGGAGGAGAACCGTCCCGTGGTCCGATTGCTAGCAATGGCGGCCGTGGTCGCCGTGGCGCTGCCTGCGCACGCGCAGGCGCCCGATCCCCATCTCGCGCGCAACCTCGCCGCGGCCTGCGCCAACTGCCACGGCACCGGGGGCCGCAGCGCGGGCGGCATGGCATCGCTCGCGGGCCAGCCCAAGCCCGACCTCGTGCGCAAGATGCAGGACTACAAGGCCGGCCGGGCCGCGGGCACCGTGATGCCGCAGCTCGCCAAGGGCTACAGCGACGAGCAGATCGACCTCATCGCCGGCTGGTTCGCCGGCCAGAAGCCGTGAGCACGGGGAGGACGCGATGAAGCGCATGCAACGACGGGATTTCCTCCAGGCGCTGGGTGCCGGCGTGGCACTGTCGGCGCTGGCCGGCTGCGCGACGCCGGCCGGGCGCGCCGGGCCGCGCGTGGTGGTCGTCGGCGGCGGCTACGGCGGCGCCACCGTAGCGCGCTACCTCGACCTGTGGAGCAACGGCACGCTCGACATCACGCTCGTCGAGGCGGACGCCGCGTTCGTGTCGTGCCCGCTGTCGAACCTCGTGCTGGGCGGCAGCCGCCAGCTGTCCGACCTCACGGTGAGCTACGACGCGCTGGCCAAACGCGGCATCAAGGTGCGCAGGGACACCGCCGAGGCGGTCGATCCCGCGCGCGGCACGGTGCGCCTCGCGACCGGCGCGGACCTTCCCTACGACCGGCTGATCCTGTCGCCCGGCGTCGACATGCGCTACGGCGAGATCGCCGGCATGGCGGACGAGGCCGCGCGCGCGAAGGCCCTGCACGCGTGGAAGGCGGGACCGCAGACCGTCGCGCTGCGCCGCCAGCTCGAGGCGATGCCCGACGGCGGCGTGTTCGCGATCTCCATCCCGCGCGCGCCCTATCGCTGCCCGCCCGGCCCCTACGAGCGCGCGTGCCAGGTCGCGTGGTACTTCAAGCGCGCGAAGCCGCGCAGCAAGGTGCTGATCCTCGACGGCAACGAGGACGTCGTGTCCAAGAAGGGCCTGTTCATGAAGGCGTGGGCCGACGAGTACAAGGGCATCGTCGAGTACCGGCCGAACTACGTGCTCACCGGGGTCGACGCAGCCGCCAACACGCTGAAGTTCGAGACCGAGAACGACGTGCGCGCGGACGTGCTCAACGTCATTCCGCCGCAGGGCGCGGGCGCGATTGCGGCCAAGGCCGGCGTGGTCACCGCCAACGGCCGCTGGTGCGAGGTCGACTTCCTGTCGTTCGAGTCGATCAAGGTGCCGAAGGTGCACGTGCTGGGCGACGCGATCCAGATCGCGCCGCTGATGCCCAAGTCCGCGCACATGGCGAACCAGCACGCGAAGGTCGCGGCGGCCGCGATCCTCAACGCGTTCGCCGGCCTGCCCCCGAATCCCGCACCGGCCATCAACAACACGTGCTACAGCTTCATCACCGACAAGGACACCGTGCACGTGTGCTCGGTGCACCAGTACGACAGGGACAAGAAGACGTTCGTCACGGTGCCGGGCTCGGGCGGCCTCTCGCCGGCGCCGTCGGCCCAGGAAGGCGAGTACGCGTTCGCGTGGGCGAAGAACATGTGGGGGGATGCGCTGGTGTAGCCGCCTTCCGCTGCTCCGGGGGCAGGCCCCCCCGGGCGTTGACTTGGGTCAGACCCCGGGGGTGACGCGCGGTGCACGCTCGTGGGTGGTATGTACGCCCTCGCGTTCTTCGTCGCCCGCTTCGGTGCCCGGTGGTCAGTGCTCGCGCTGGTCGCGGCCGTTGGCTGTGCGCCGGCCGCGTACGCCGCGCCGGCCGCGCCGCCCGAGGTGCGCATCGGCATCATGGCGCCCGAGGGCGTCTCCGACGTGCTGCACACGTGGGACTTCCTCGTGCCGACGCTCGAGCAGGCGCTGCCGGGCTATCGCATCCGGCTGCAGACGCTCGACGTCGCCTCGCTGCGGCGCGTGGTCGCGCATGCGCAGGCGGATTTCTTCATCGCCAACAGCGGCTTCTTCGTCGAGATGGAATCGAAGTACGGCGCCACGGCGCTCGCGACCGTCGACGCGCCGCGGGCCAAGTCGCCGCAACAGGCGCTGGGCTCCGCGATCGTGAGCCTCGCCGCGCGCCGCGACCTCGCGACGCTCGCGGCGGTGAAGGGCAAGCGCGTCATCGCGGTGTCGGAGGAACTCTTCGGCGGCTACCAGGTGGCGATCCACGCGCTGCACAAGGCGGGCGTCGCGCGCGACGACCTCGCGAGCGTCCGCTTCGTCGGCTACGACACCGACCGCCTGCTGTCCGAGCTCGTGAGCGGCCACGCCGACGTGGCGATCATCCGCCGCTGCCTGTTCGAGAAGCTGACCGCCACGCCGCGCTTTCCCCGCGGCCTGTTCCGGGTCATCGAGGAGCAGCCGCCGGACCGCACCGGCTGCGTGGTGTCGACGCCGCTGTATCCGGACTGGGCCTTCGCGCGCCTGAAGGACACGTCGCCCGAGCTCGCGCGGCAGGTGGCGCTCGCGCTGCTCGCGATGCCGGCGTCGGCGGAAGGCTATGCGTGGACCGTGCCGATGGACTACGACAGCGTCCACGAGGTGCTGCGCACCGTGGAGATCGGGCCGTACGAGGCGCTGTCGCAGCGCACGATGGACGCGCTGTATCACCGCTATCGCGTCGCGCTCCTCGTGTTCGCGGTCGCGGTCGTCGCCGTCATCCTGCATGTCGTGCATTCGGAGAAGCTCGTGCAGCGGCGCACGCGCGACCTGCGCGCAGCGCTGGCCGAGCGCGACCGCATCTCCGCGGAATCGCGCTCGCGCGAGGAGCAGCTCCTGCATCTGTCGCGGCTCGGCGTGCTGGGCGAGATGTCGAGCATGCTCGCGCACGAGCTCAACCAGCCGTTGTCCGCGATCACCAATTTCGCGCGGGGGATCGTCCGCCGCGTGGACGCGGGCCTCGTCGATCCGAAGCCGCTGGCCGACGCGGGCGAGGAGATCGCGCGGCAGGCGCAGCGCGCGGCCGACGTGATGCAGCGCGTGCGCAGCTTCGCGCGCAAGCGCCAGGTGCCGCGCGAGGTCGCGGACCTGCGCGAGGTGATCGACGGCACGCGGACGATGTTCCGCGCATTCCTGCCCAACGCGCCGGAGATCGAATGCACCTGCGACGAGCGCTGCCACGACGGCGCGCGCGCGCTGCTCGACCGCCTGTCGATCGAGCAGGTGCTGCTCAACCTCTGCAAGAACGCGTTCGACGGCATGCAGTCGCTGCCGCCGGCCGAGCGGCGCATCGCCATCCACCTCTCCTGCGCGGACGACGGCTATCGCGTCGCGGTGCGCGACAACGGCGAAGGCCTGTCGCCGGAGACGATGCAGCGGCTGTTCGAGCCCTTCTACACCACCAAGCCGAACGGGGTGGGGCTCGGCCTCGCGATCTGCAAGCGCGTGATCGAGGCGCACGGCGGCCACATCGGGGCCGCCGCGAACGCGCCCCATCCCGGCGTGACGGTCAGCTTCACGTTGCCGCCGGCGCCGGCCGCGGCGGCGACGTCGGCGGCGCAGCGCGCCACGGAGGCGGCCTGATGTCCGCGCTCGTGCACGTGGTCGACGACGACGACGCGATGCGGCGCTCGATCGTGTTCCTGGCCGAATCCGTCGGCTGGCGCGCGTGCGCGCACGACAGCGCCGCGAGCTTCCTCGCGCACCCGCACAACGGCGAGCCCGGCTGCGCGATCCTCGACATCCGCATGCCGTCGATGAGCGGCCTCGAGCTGCAGCGCGAGATGGGCGTGCGCGGCATCACACTGCCGATCATCTTCGTCACCGGGCACGCGGACGTGGCGCTCGCGGTGGAGGCGATGAAGGCCGGCGCCGTCGATTTCCTCGAGAAGCCGTTCCACGACCAGCAGCTCCTCGACGCCGTCGCGCGTGCCGTGCGCGCGAGCGTTGCGGCCCACGCGACGCAGGACCGGCGCGATGCGCTCGCGGGTTTGCTCGCGGGGCTCACGCCGCGCGAGCGCGACGTCGCCGCGCTCGTCGCGCGGGGCCACGCGAACAAGCTCATCGCGCGCGCACTCGGCATCAGCGAGAAGACCGTGCACATCCACCGGGCGCGGGTCATGGAGAAGACGGCCACGCATTCCGCGGCCGAGCTCGCGCGCCTCATGATGCAGGTCGATCCGTCGTTCGGCACCGGCGACTGCCAGCCGCTCTAGCCCGCCGCGCTTGTTGCGACCGCGCGTCGCATAGGCACTTCTCCCTATGGCTCACCCCGATCGTGCGGATGGCACGCGGCCGCACCGGGCAGTAACGTCGAATCAACGTGCGCGTGCCGGCCCGCCGGCGCCCCTTCCGACGATCCGTCCACGCTCGCGCGCGTCTCGCGTCGCCCCTGCGGCAGCGCAGCCGGACGTCAACGAAGGGAGAACCAACGATGAACGCAAGCATTTCGGCCCCCGCGCAACGCGGGACGAAACACACGCGCCTTGCCCTGGCCCTGGCAGCGCTGCTGACCATGGGCCTCGCCGGCGGCGTGTCGGCGGCCGACCCGGCGCCCAAGGCCGCGGAAGCCGGCCACGCCACGCACGGCACCACCGACGGCCCGCGCACGCTGACGGGCTACGTGGACCAGGAAGAGTTCTTCATGGAGTTCCTCAAGAAGAACCATCCGATGTTCACGATCTACGAGAAGAACGGGCGGATCCAGGGCAAGCCGTCGATCAGCGACCGCGAGGAGGAGTTCGTGGAGTTCGGCGGAGCGACCCAGTACCTGAAGGCGCATCCGAAGGACCTCGCGCACGCGTCGATCACGTATCGCCTGGGCGAGGAATCGATCCTCGACCTGCCGAACAAGTTCGTCGGCCCGAAGAAGTGCGGTGAGTGCCACCCGGCGCAATACGAGGCGTGGGAGCGCTCGCGCCACGCGAAGGTGGTGCGCTTCCCGGACGAGATCACCGAGGTCAAGGACCTCAAGTCGCCGGTGTATCCGACGTCCCCGGCCGCGATCCTGCCGCCGGGCATCACGCCGGATGCGGTGTTCGCGATCATCGGCACGCCGCGCACGAAGTACGGCTTCCTCGACGCGTGGCTCGTGCGCGGCACGTACCACATCGTCGACGGCAACCTGAAGGACGGCACCGGCACGCTGGTCGCGGGCGGCAACCAGTTCTCGCGCTCGTGGGCCGCGGGCCTCACGCCCGAAGTCGCGAAGAAGGTCGCGGCGTGGATTCCCGAATTCCCGACCACGATGGACCAGTTCGGCGCGCAGCGCAGCTCGCAGTGGGGCATGAACTCCTACGGCTCGCAATACCAGAAGGGCATGCTGTTCCAGCCCGGCTCGTCGTATTGCGAGGTGTGCCACAGCTGGAAGTTCGACTTCAAGAGCAAGGAAGAGCTGATCGCCGCGCTCGGCAAGCCCGAGGAGCTGCGCAAGCACACGATCAGCAAGGGCATCGCGTGCGAGGAATGCCACGGCGCGGGCGGCCACCTGGTCGGCGGCGCGGCACGCGGCTCGGTGCCGTCGAACTGCGAGCGCTGCCACCAGCGCTTCGCGTGGAACGAGGCGCAGGCGAAGGAATCGCCGAAGCGTCCGTTCAGCTCGTACTTCAAGAGCCGGCTGCCGTCGTGCGGCACCGAAGGCTCGCAGGCGTACAACACCAAGCACAAGGACGCGGGCATGAACTGCTCGACGTGCCACGACCCGCACGAGGTCACGGCCAACGACTGGCGTGACCCGTACACGGTGCCGGGCCTGAAGAAGCAGTGCGAGAACTGCCACGCGAACCAGGCGGCGTTCTTCGCGAACCGCGACATGCACAGCGAATCGACCTGCTCGTCGTGCCACATGCCGGTGATGATGAGCTGCGAGAACTTCGCCGCGATCCAGTTCAGCGACAACGCGGGCTTCGACACCGCGCGCACCTCGCACATCTGGAAGATCAAGGTCGACCCGGGCTTCAAGACCATCAACCCGCCGCCGGGCAAGGGACGCGACTGGAAGGAAGGCGCGTGGCTGCTCGACAAGGACAAGGAAGGCCGGCCGTCGCTCGACCTGCAATGGACGTGCGGCCGCACTTCGTGGTCCGACGGTCACCTCGTGCGTGCAGGCGGCTGCCACAGCCCGGTCGTCTCGCAGCTGCCCGAGCAGTACCAGTTCAAGACGCAGAAGCAGATCTACGACCGCGTCGTCGCGTGGCAGAAGCCCGTCAAGGACGGCGTCGCCGAAACGAAGGCCACGCTGACCGAGGCGCGCAAGGTGCTCGCCAAGACGTCCGCCACGGTGCAGGCGCGGGCGCAGGCGCAGCTCATGATCAACCAGGCGCAGGAAATCATCGATGCGGTCGCGAAGGATGGCTCGTCGGGCGTGCATGCGCCGAACTACACGAAGGCGAAGGTCGAAGAAGCGAAGCTCCTGGCAGCCGGTGCGCGCGTCGTCGCGCAAGGCGGCACGCCGGAGAAAGTCGCGAGCAAGAAGTAGTCGCGTAGCGGCGGCTCGTCTCCCGGGGTAAGCCGCCGCAGCGACGACGCGCGGTGTTCCTCCCGACCCGCAACCCGCCTCGCGTTCGGCGGCCGGGTCCTTAGCCGGCGTGTGGGCCCGCCTCGCGCCCCACGCCGGCACTTTCGTCCACGCGAGGGCCGCGAAAAGAAAAGGGAGCGCAGTTGCGCTCCCTTTTCGTTGCCGATGCCGGCGACGTGCCGGTGCGGACTACGCCACCGGCTCGGCCTCGGGCTTGGGCTCCGACGGCGCTTCCTCGAACGTGAGCTTGACCTTCTCGTCCTCGCCCATGTCGATGGTGACCTTGCCGCCGTTCGTGAGGTGACCGAACAGCAGCTCGTCGGCGAGCGCCTTGCGGATCGTGTCCTGGATGAGGCGCGACATCGGCCGCGCGCCCATCTGCGGATCGAAGCCCTTCTTCGCGAGGTATTCCTTGAGCGCCGCGGTGAAGGAGGCTTCCACCTTCTTCTCGTGCAGCTGCGCCTCGAGCTCGAGCAGGAACTTGTCGACCACGCGCAGGATGATCTCGTGGTCGAGCGCGGCGAACGAGATGGTGGCGTCCAGGCGGTTGCGGAACTCCGGCGTGAACAGGCGCTTGATCTCGCCCATCTCGTCGCCCGCGGCCTTGGTCTGCGTGAAGCCCATCGTCGTCTTCGAGAGCTCGGCGGCGCCCGCGTTGGTGGTCATGATGATGATCACGTTGCGGAAGTCGGCCTTGCGCCCGTTGTTGTCGGTGAGCGTGCCGTGGTCCATCACCTGCAGCAGGATGTTGAAGATGTCCGGGTGCGCCTTCTCGATCTCGTCGAGCAGCACGACGCTGTACGGATGCTTGGTCACCGCCTCGGTGAGCTGGCCGCCCTGGTCGAAGCCGACGTACCCCGGCGGCGCGCCGATGAGGCGCGACACCGCGTGCCGCTCCATGTACTCCGACATGTCGAAGCGGATGAGCTCGACACCCAGGCAGTACGCGAGCTGGCGCGCGACTTCCGTCTTGCCGACGCCCGTGGGGCCGCTGAACAGGAAGTTGCCGATCGGCTTGCGCGGATTGCCGAGCCCCGAGCGCGCCATGCGGATCGCGGACACGAGCGCGTCGATGGCCTTGTTCTGGCCGAACACGACGTTCTTCAAATCGCGGTCGAGCGTCTTCAGCGCGTTGCGGTCGTCGGAGGAAACGTTCTTCGCGGGGATGCGCGCGATCTTCGCGACGATCTCCTCGACTTCCGTCTTGCCGATGATCTTCTTCTGCCGCGACTTGGGCAGGATCTTCTGCGCCGCGCCGGCCTCGTCGATCACGTCGATCGCCTTGTCGGGGAGATGACGGTCGTTGATGAAGCGCGCGGCCAGCTCCGCTGCTGACGTGAGCGCCGCCGGCGCGTACTTCACGCCGTGGTGCTGCTCGAAGCGCGTCTTCAGGCCCTTCAGGATCTCGATGGTCTCGGCGATCGACGGCTCGGGCACGTCCACCTTCTGGAAGCGCCGCGACAGCGCGTGATCCTTCTCGAAGATCTGGCGGTACTCGGCGTACGTCGTGGCGCCGATGCACTTAAGCGCGCCCGTGGACAACGCGGGCTTCAGGAGGTTGGACGCGTCGAGCGTGCCCCCGGACGCCGCGCCGGCGCCGATGATCGTGTGGATCTCGTCGATGAACAGGATCGACTTCGGCGAATCCTGCAGCTGCTTCAGCACGGCCTTCAGCCGCTGCTCGAAATCGCCGCGGTACTTCGTGCCCGCGAGCAGCGCGCCCATGTCGAGCGAATACACCTGGTACTCGCGCAGCAGCTCGGGCACCTCGGCGTCGTTGATGCGGCGCGCGAGGCCTTCCGCGATGGCGGTCTTGCCGACGCCGGCCTCGCCGACCAGCAGCGGATTGTTCTTGCGGCGGCGGCACAGCACCTGGATCACGCGCTCGAGCTCGTGGTCGCGGCCGATCAGCGGATCGATCTTGCCCTGCTTCGCGAGCGCGTTGAGGTTCAGCGTGTACGCGTCGAGCGCGCCCTGCGACTCGTTGCCGCCTTCGTCGTCGCCCTTGGCTTCCTGCTTGTCCTGCTTCTGCTGCGGCGTCTTGGTGATGCCGTGCGCGATGTAGTTGACCACGTCGAGGCGCGTGACGCCCCGCTGGTTCAGGAAATAGACGGCGTGCGATTCCTTCTCGCCGAAGATGGCGACGAGCACGTTGGCGCCGGTGACCTCCTTCTTGCCGGAGGACTGGACGTGCAGGATCGCGCGCTGGATGACGCGCTGGAAGCCCTGCGTGGGTTGCGTGTCCGCATCGGAGTGCGGCGCGAGCCGCGGCGTGTGCTCCTGGATGAATTCGGAGAGCACGCCGCGCAACTCATCGAGGTCGACGCCGCAGGCCTTCAGGACCTCCGCGGCAGAGGGGTTGTCGAGCATCGCGAGCAGCAGGTGCTCGACCGTGATGAACTCGTGCTGCTTCTGGCGGGCCTCGACAAAGGCCATGTGGAGCGAAACTTCCAGTTCCTGCGCAATCATCGACCTTCCTTCATCCTTTCCACCACCGGGAAGTCGCCCGGCCTTCGGCCATTAACGCTTACGTCTCCTCCATCGTGCACTGCAACGGGTGCTGGTGCTTGCGCGCGATGTTGATGACTTGTTCGACCTTCGCCGTGGCTACCTCGCGCGTATAGGTGCCACAAACGCCCATGCCCTCGCGATGAACCTGCAGCATCACTTGCGTTGCCTTTTCGCGACTCATGGCGAAGACAGTTTGCAGGACGACGACCACGAAGTCCATCGGAGTGTAGTCGTCGTTCAGCAACATCACCTTGTACAGCGGTGGCGGTTTGACCTTCTTTTTCTCGGCCTCCAGCAACCCACCGTGCTGCTCCTGGTTCTTCATTTCCCGCCACGATACTACGGATCAACTTGGGGTCAATGTTTGATGATTGCAACAGTTTTTTCAAGGGGATGGCCCTTCCGGCAGCCCGGGCTTGACGCCTGCCCGCCCGCGCGCGTAGAAAGCGCTTGTCTGGCGCTTTGGGGGTCCTGATCCGGGCCTCCCGCCGCGTGCCGACGCCACCCTCCACCCGACCGGCGACGAGTGCGGCGTTGCGTCTGCCAGATACCCCGTTCACACCAAAAAGGAATACGCAGTATGGCAACTGGTACCGTCAAGTGGTTCAACGATGCGAAGGGCTTTGGCTTCATCACCCCGGACGGCGGCGGCGAAGACCTGTTCGCGCATTTCTCGGCGATCAACATGCAGGGTTTCAAGACCCTGAAGGAAGGCCAGAAGGTCTCGTTCGACGTCACGCAGGGCCCGAAGGGCAAGCAGGCGTCCAATATCCAGGCGGCCTGAGAAACCAATGCAAACGGCGTAGCCGTTTGCATCATTTCCTCTCCCCTCTCCCGCCGGGAGAGGGGCCGGGGGGTGAGGGAGGGCTTCCGTCGAATCAGCACATAGCCCGCTCGCCGAGCGGGCTTTTTTTCGGCTCTCGAAAGCCTCAGGGTCAGACCCCGCAACTTTGGGGTCAGACCCCGAAGCGCAAGTGCCTGAAAAGCAAGAGGCCCGCATTCGCGGGCCTCTCGCGTGCAGGCAACGACCTGTGCGTTACATCCGCGCGATCATCGCCTGGCCGAAGCCGGAGCACGACACCTGCGTCGCGCCCTGCATCAGGCGCGCGAAGTCGTACGTGACCTGCTTGTCGTCGATCGCCTTCTCGAGGCTCGACACGATGAGCGCGGCGGCTTCCTTCCAGCCCATGTGCACAAGCATCATCTCGGCCGACAGGATTTCCGAGCCCGGGTTCACGTAATCCTTGCCGGCGTACTTCGGCGCGGTGCCGTGCGTCGCCTCGAACATCGCGACGGAGTCCGACAGGTTGGCGCCCGGCGCGATGCCGATGCCGCCGACTTCCGCCGCCAGCGCATCGCTGATGTAGTCGCCGTTCAAATTGAGCGTGGCGATCACGCTGTACTCGGCGGGCCGCAGCAGGATCTGCTGCAGGAACGCGTCGGCGATCACGTCCTTCACGACGATGTCCTTGCCCGTCTTCGGATTCTTGAACGACATCCACGGGCCGCCGTCGAGGGGCTTCGCGCCGAACTCGCGCTCGGCCAGCGCATAGCCCCAGTCGCGGAACGCGCCTTCCGTGTACTTCATGATGTTGCCCTTGTGCACCAGCGTGACCGACGGCTTGTCGTTGTCGATCGCGTACTGGATGGCCTTGCGCACGAGGCGGTCCGTCCCTTCCGACGACACGGGCTTGATGCCGATGCCCGAGCTGCCCGGGAAGCGGATCTTCTTGACGCCCATCTCCTTCACGAGGAACTCGATGACCTTCTTGGCCTGCGGCGAATCCGCGGCCCACTCGATGCCCGCGTAGATGTCCTCGGAGTTCTCGCGGAAGATCACCATGTCGACCTTCGCGGGCTCCTTCACCGGCGAGGGCACGCCCTTGAACCAGCGCACCGGGCGCAGGCACACGTAGAGGTCGAGCTCCTGGCGCAGCGCCACGTTGAGCGAGCGGATGCCGCCGCCGACCGGCGTGGTCAGCGGGCCCTTGATCGAGACCACGTAGTCCTTGAGGATCGCGAGCGTCTCCTCGGGCAGCCACACGTCGGGACCGTAGACCTTGGTCGACTTCTCGCCCGCGTAGATCTCCATCCAGTGGATCTTGCGCTTGCCGCCGTAGGCCTTCGCCACCGCCGCGTCGACGACCTTGATCATCACCGGCGTGATGTCGAAGCCCGTGCCGTCGCCCTCGATGTACGGGATGATGGGATTGTCCGGCACGTTGAGGCTGAAATCGGGATTGACCGTGATCTTGGCGCCGCTGGCGGGCACCTTGACGTGCTGATAGCTGGACATGGAAGCTCCTGGATATGCGGGTGCCGGGGATGGGGACGCGGCGACGAGAGGGCGCGGCCCGCGCTGCAGCCGCGAAACTTCGCGATTATCGGCTAAATCAACCGTTCCCGCCATGCATCGCACGCCGTCGCGGGCCCGTTCCGGGCGCGTCATCCTGCTCAACAAGCCCTACGGCGTCCTGTGCCAGTTCACCGACCGCGAGGGCCGGCCGACGTTGGCCGACTACGTGCGCACGCCCGGTGTCTACCCGGCCGGCCGGCTCGACGCCGACAGCGAGGGGCTCGTCGTGCTCACCGCCGACGGGCCGCTGCAGGCGCGCATCGCCGACCCGCGGCACAAGCTCGCGAAGACCTACTGGGTGCAGGTCGAGGGGACGCCCGACGCCGCGCAGCTCGCGACCCTCGCGGCGGGCGTGACGCTTCCCGACGGCCGCACGCGCCCGGCGCGCGTCGCGGTCATCGCCGAGCCGCCCGGGCTGTGGCCGCGCGATCCGCCGATCCGCGTCCGCCGCGCGATCCCGACCGCATGGCTGTCGCTCGTGCTGCACGAGGGCCGCAACCGGCAGGTGCGCCGGATGACCGCGGCGGTCGGCCTGCCCACGCTGCGGCTCGTGCGGTGGGCGGTCGGTGAGTGGTCACTGGCGGGCCTCGCGCCGGGCGAGGCGCGGGAAATCGCCGTGCTATGATCCCGCGCCGTTTCGCGCTTCGTCGTCCCGCGCACGTCGGGGGAGGCGCTGCGGCGAAACGTCGCCCTCCTCCCGCCTCGCACACGGTGCACGCCGTCCTTCCTCCGCAATGATCCGCCGCCTGATCGCCCGCCTCATCCCGGGCCGGCCGGCGCGCGATCCGCGCATCTATCGCGCGGCCGACCATCCCGTGCGCCGCGACCAGGTCTCGCGCGGCGCCCGCACCGTGATCGAAAAGCTGCAGGAAGGCGGCTTCCGCGCGTTCATCGTCGGCGGCGCGGTGCGCGACCTGCTGCTCGGGCTCACGCCCAAGGACTTCGACATCGCGACCGATGCTTCGCCCGAGCAGGTGAAGCCGCTGTTCCGACGTGCGTACATCATCGGGCGCCGCTTCCGCCTCGTGCACGTGCACATCGGCGGCGAAGTGTTCGAGGTGTCGACGTTCCGCGCGCCGCAGCGCGCGGAGGAGGCCACCGACGAGCACGGCCGGCTCCTCTCCGACAACGTCTACGGCACGCAGGCCGAGGACGCGGCGCGGCGCGACTTCACGATCAACGCGCTGTACTTCGATCCGGTCACGGAAGAGATCTGGGACTACGTCGGCGGCGTCACCGACGTGCGCGCGCGCCGGCTGAAGCTCATCGGCCCGCCGGTCACGCGCTTCCGCGAGGACCCGGTGCGCATGCTGCGCGCGGTGCGCCTCGCCGCGAAGGTGGGCGTGGCCATCGAGCCCAAGACCGCGGCGCCGATCCCGAAGCTCGCGAGCCTCATCCAGAACGTGCCGCCCGCGCGCCTGTTCGACGAGATGCAGAAGCTGCTGCTCTCGGGCCACGCCGCGGAGACGCTCGGCAGCCTGCGCGCGCACGGCCTCTCGCATGGCCTGCTGCCGCTGCTCGACGTGATCCTCGAGCAGCCGCTCGGCACCAAGTTCATCGACGCGGCGCTCGCGAGCACCGATGCGCGCATCCGCGCGGGCAAGCCGGTGTCGCCGGCGTTCCTGTTCGCCACGCTGCTGTGGCACGAGGTGCTGCAGCAGTGGACCGTCGCGAAGTCGCGCGGCGACAAGCCCATCCCCGCGCTCTTCGAGGCGATGGATCGCGTGCTGGAAGCGCAGGCGGAGCGCATCGCGATCCCGCGCCGCTTCGAGGCGAACATCAAGGAGATCTGGTCGCTGCAGCCGCGCTTCGAGCAGCGCGCGGGCTCGCGGCCGTACCGGCTGCTCGAGCACGAGCGCTTCCGCGCGGCGTACGACTTCCTCGCGCTCCGCGGCGAATCGGGCGAGGTCCCGCGCGCGCTGGTCGACTGGTGGACGCGCTTCCAGGACGCGGGCGAGCACGAGCGGCAGGCGATGCTGAAGCCCGACGAGGCGCCGAAGAAGAGCCGGCGCTCGCGCGGCCGCGGCCGCAAGCGCCGCGAGGGTGAGTCCGAGGGCGGGGGCGACGCCGCGCCGCGCGGCGGCGACGACGCGCCCGGCGAGCGCTCCGAGCCCGAGTAGCGGCGCGCGCGTGGCGCTCGCGTTCGTCGCGCTGGGCAGCAACCTTGCGCACCCGCGCCGCCAGCTCGCACGCGCCGCCCGCGCGCTCGCGCGGCTGCCCGCCACCACGCTGCTCGCGGTGTCGCCCAACTACGTCACCGCGCCCGTCGGCACGCAGGCACCGCAACCGGATTACGTGAACGCCGTCGCGGCGCTGCGCACCGCGCTCGCGCCACGCGCGCTGCTCGCGCGCCTGCAGGCCATCGAGCGCCGGCAGCATCGCCGCCGCGACGCGTCGACACCGCGCAACGCGCCGCGGACGCTCGACCTCGATTTGCTACTATACGAAGGCCTCCGGATCGCCACCGCGCCGCTCACGGTGCCGCATCCGCGGATGCACCAGCGCGCGTTCGTGCTGCGGCCGCTGCTGGACGTCGCGCCGCATGTCCGGATCCCGGGGCGCGGCCTCGCGCGGCGCCACGTGCCCGCCGTCCGCAACCAGCGCATCGCCCGCACCCGCACCCATCCTCTGCACTGACTGGCATGGAACTCGAACGCTGCCGCTACATCGTCGTCGAGGGGCCGATCGGTGCCGGCAAGACGAGCCTCGCGCGGCAACTGGCCGAGCACCTCGACGCCGACCTGCTGCTCGAGCAGCCCGAGGACAACCCGTTCCTGCCGCGCTTCTACGGCGACATGGCGCGCTTCGCGCTGCCCACGCAGCTCACGTTCCTGTTCCAGCGCGCCGACCAGCTGCGCGGCATGGCGCAGCTCGACATGTTCCGCAAGCCGACGGTCTCCGACTTCCTGCTCGACAAGGATCCGTTGTTCGCGCGGCTCAACCTCTACGACGAGGAGTACACGCTCTACGAGAAGGTGTACCAGCACCTGAAGCCGCAGACCGCCACGCCGGACCTCGTCATCTACCTGCAAGCGCCGGTCGATACACTCGTGGGCCGGGTGCGCACGCGCGGCGTCGACTTCGAGCAGGCGATCCCGGACGAGTACCTCGCGCGCCTCGCGGATGCGTACTCGCGCTTCTTCTACCAATACGACGAGGCGCCGCTGCTCATCATCAACAGCGAGCGCCTCAATTTCGTGGACAATCCGGCGCACATGCGGATGCTGCTGGCGCGGATCGCGGGCATGCGCTCGCGCCGCGAGTTCTTCAACCTGGGCCAGGGATGACCATGGACGTGATCCGTACCGCCGCCGAGCTCGCCCGCCGCCTCGACAACGCGGGGCGCGTGGCCTTCGTGCCGACGATGGGCAACCTGCACGAGGGCCACCTGCGCCTGTGCCGCATCGCGCGCGAGCACGGCGACACCGTCGTCACCAGCATCTTCGTCAATCGCCTCCAGTTCGGGCCGAACGAGGACTTCGACCGCTATCCGCGCACGATGGACAACGACCGCGCGGGGCTCGAGCGCGAGGGTGTCGACGTGCTGTTCGCGCCGCTCGACCAGGAGATGTACCCGACGCCGCAGGTCTACCGCGTGCAGCCGCCGCCGCTCGCCGACGAGCTCGAGGGCTTCTTCCGGCCGGGCTTCTTCGGCGGCGTGTGCACGGTGGTGCTCAAGCTCTTCAACCTCGTGCAGCCGGACGTCGCGGTGTTCGGCAAGAAGGACCGCCAGCAGCTCAAGATCGTGCGCGGCATGGTGCAGCAGTTCAACATGCCGATCGAGATCGTGCCCGCCGAGACGGTGCGCGCGGAGGACGGCCTCGCGCTGTCCTCGCGCAACGGCTACCTCTCGCCCGAGGAGCGGCGCGAGGCGCCGAACCTCTACCGCGTGCTGCGCGGCATCGCCGACGCGATCAACGAGGGCCGCAGCGACTACGCGAACCTGGAGTCGGCGGCGCGCGCGGAGCTCGCCTCGCGCGGCTGGAAGGTCGACTACGTCGCGGTGCGGCATGGGCTCGCGCTGCGCATCCCGCACCCGGAAGGCTTCGATCACCCGAACCTCCTCATCGTGCTCGGCGCCGCGACGCTCGGCACTACGCGGCTCATCGACAACGTCGACGTCGTGAAGCAGGACGGCAAGGACTAGCGCTCCATCCCACCCTGCGAGTGACCGCCATGTCCCTGCGCCCTCTCCTGCTCGCCTGCCTCGCGCTGTGCTGCCTGCCCTTGCCTGCCCTCGCGCAGGAGGCGTGGCCGGCGCGGCCGATCCGCCTCATCGTGCCGTTCCCGCCGGGTGCCGGCACCGATACCGTCGCGCGCTTCGTCGCGCAGCGCCTCGCGGACACGATGAAGGCGCAGATCGTGATCGAGAACAAGACCGGTGCGGGCGGCGCGATCGGCGCGGCGGAAGCGGCAGCGGCGGCGCCCGACGGCTACACGCTGCTGTTCGTCGCGTCGCCGTTCACCACGGTAGCGGCCGCCTCGAAGAATCCCGCCTACGATCCCGTGAAGCAGTTCGTGCCGGTGGCGCCGATCGCGTCGGGGCCGCTCGCGTTCATCGTCAATCGCGAGGTGCCGGCCAACACGATGCGCGAGTTCGTGGCACTCGCGAAGACGATGCCGGGCAAGCTCAACTACGGCTCCGCGGGCGCGGGCAGCGTCAACCATCTCGCGCTCGAGCTATTGAACGCGCGCGCCGGGATCGTCGTCGTGCACGTGCCGTATCGCGGCATCGCGGACGCGACGAAGGATCTCCTGGGCGGCCAGATCCAGGCGATGACCGCGTCGATTCCCGCGACGCTGCCGCTCGCCGCCGAGAAGCGCGTGAAGGTGCTCGCGGTCACGGGGCCGAAGCGCATCCCGCAGATGCCGACCGTCCCGAGCTGGGAAGAGGAAGGCGTGCAGGACGCGAGCGTGATCAACTACTGGGGCATCGTCGCGCCCGTGGGCACGCCGTCGCACGTGGTCGCGCGCATCAACGCGGACGTGCAGAAGATCCTCGCGCACCCGGAGGTCAGGGAGCGGCTCGAGAAGGAAGGCGCGGAGCTGATCCCGGGCCCGCCGGCGCGCCTAGGAGCGCTGATCGAGCACGACCTCGCGCACTGGAAGAAGCTCATCGTCGAAGCGAAGCTGAGCTTCGAATAGCGCCGCGCTACTTGCGCAGCGCGAGCCAGTTGCCGGCCACCGCGAGGAGCACGCCCGCCACCGCCACCGGCGTCCACCGGTAGCCCTCGAAGAGCGTCGACAGCAGCAGCGCGATCACCGGTGTCGCCACGCCGACGAAGGCCGTCGGCGCGGCGCCCACGCGCTGCAGCAGCGTGAGGTAGGCGGCGAACGCGATCACGCTGCCGAGCAGCGACAGGTACACGAGCGACGCGACGTAACGGAACGTCGGCTCGAACGTCCACGGCACGTCCATGACGAGCGCGAGCAGTGCGGCGGTGAGTGCGCCGTACAGCATGCCCCACGCGGTCGCGGGCAGGGTCGGCAGGCCCGCGTTGTGATTGCGCACCGCGAGGAGATTGCCGCCCGTCGCAATCGCCGTCGCCACGAGCGCATAGACGATGCCGAGCAGCGCCGAGCCGCCGCGCCGCGCGGCGTCGAGCTCGGGCACGAACAGCATCGCCACGCCGCCGACGCCGAGCGCCGCCGCCACGAACGTCCGCGCGCGCAGCGGCGTGCCGTACGCGAGGCGCATGCCGACGGGGCTCATGAACACGATCGTCGCGAACACGACCGCCACCAGTCCCGACGCGACGTAGCGCTCGGCCCAGTACACCGCGACGTAGTTGAGGCCGAACAGCGTCGCGCCGAACAGCGCGAGGTAGCGGTGCTCGCGCCGCGGCAGGCGCAGCGGCTGGCCCGTGAGGCGGCACCACGCGGCGAGCATCGCCGCGGCAAGCCCGAAGCGATAGGCCACCGACACCTCGGGCGGCACGGTGCCGAGCTGCCACGTGATCGCGAGCCACGTCGAGCCCCAGATGCCGGCGGCGATCAGGAACAGCGCGACATTGGGAATGCGCGGCGAGCTCATGCAACCACGTCGACGTCTCGCGCGCCGACCGAGTGCGCGAGACGCGCGGCCTCGTCGGCGAGCTCGCGCCGGAATCCGCGGTCGCGCGGCGCGCCGCGCACGTAGCCGGGCGCGACCTCGAGGCGACCGTCGCGCAGCGCGGCGTTCACCCAGCCGACCACGCGATCGCGCCACAGCAGCGGCAGCGCGTAGTAGCCAAAGCGGCGCTTCGCGGGTGGCGTGTACGCCTCGAAGCGGTAATCCCACGCCCAGAACATCGCGAATCGGCGCCGGTCCCACACCACCGGATCGAACGGCGCGAGGAAATGCACGCGTGCGGGCACGTCACCCGCGACCGATTCATCCGCGGGCCACAGCCAGCGCACGCCGTCGTGCGTGATCGAGGCGACGGCGTCGTCGCGCAGCAGCGCGTCCAGCGCCCGTGAGCGCGCGAGCGGCGGCAACGACGTCTCGGTGACCATGCGCGCGAGCTCGCGCAGGCTCGCCTCCGGCAACGGCGCGTACAGCGCGAGCAGCAGCATGAGGAGCGCGCGCGCACGTTGCGGCGGCGGCATTGCGTCGGCGAGCGGCCGCGCCGGCGCGTACACCTTGATCCCGTTGTCGCGGCGCGCGACGCGCAGCTGCCCGCGGTGATGCAGCGCCTCGAGCACGCGCGTGGTGGCGGACGATTGCCCGCCCCAGCCGTTGACCACGCTGCCGCGCCCGAACAGCGCCGCGACCGCGCGCGGGTGCGCCTCGCCTTCGCGCGCGACGTGCGCGAGCAGCCGCGACGCGAGCCGCGGATGCTCGCGCTCCACGTGCCGCCGCCAGCGCGCGGGGCGCGGATGCAGCAGGCGCAGCGCACTCTCCGGCAACACGCCGTAGACGTGCAGGTAATCCTCGGCGAGCGGCAGGTCGGGATAGGCGCGGTCGAGGTCGCCGGCGCGGTAACCGGCCACGCGCACGCGGAGAATCAGGTCCGCCGCGCGCGCCGGTGCGCGGATCGGATCGAGCTGCAGGAATCCCAACGCACCGATTGCTTCAACGATGGAGGCCGCGGGACGCAGCGAGCGCGTCACCGCGAATGCGCGCAGGTCCGCCAACGAAGGCGTTGCACTCAACACGCGCTCCCACCGGCCGGGTGCCGCAATCGGGGTAAGCGCCCGCCCTTCGTTCCCCGTTTCATGCGGCGCGAAGCGCATCCACGATCTTGAGCCGCGCGGCGCGCGCGGCGGGCAGGAACCCGCCGACGAAGCCCATGAACAGCGCGAAGGCGAGCGATCCCATCACGATCGGCGGCGTCAGCGTGAAGGTGAACGCGATCTCGGCGAACGTCTGGAAGTTGGTGGTGGAGATGGGCACGAACTGCATGAACGACGCGCCGACGAGCCCGGCGATGCCGCCCACCAGCCCGAGCAGCAGCGCCTCGCCCATGAACGCGATCAGGATCGCGGGGCGCGTGAAGCCGAGCGCGCGCAGCGTGCCGATCTCCGCCGTACGCGAGGCGACGCTTGCGTACATGGTGATCATCGCGCCGATGATCGCGCCGATCGAGAAGATCGCGGAGATCGTGGTGCCGAGGTACGCGATGAACTTCGAGAGCTGCTCGGACTGGTCGGCGTAGAACTGCGACTCGCGCTTGGCCTCGAGGGTCAGGCGCGGATCGGTCTCGAGCGTGCGCTTCACGCTCTCGAACCGGTCGCCGTCGGCGAGCCGGAAGATCACCGCCGAGTACACGATGCGCCGGAACGCCTGCAGCATCTGCTCGGCATCGCCCCAGATCTCGGAGTTGAAGCCGGTGCGGCCCCCGTCGAACACGCCCACGATGCGCCAGTCGCGCTGGGCGAAGCGCAGCGTCTCGCCGAGGCTCGTGCCGCGAAAGCCGTTCGCGACCGCGCGGCCCACCACGATCTCGGAGGTGCCCGGCTGGAACATGCGCCCCTCGACGATCTGCACCTGCGGGCGCAGCGCGAGCCCGGCCCCGGTGACGCCGCGGATGACGACGTTGGCGGGACTGCCCGTCTCGCGCTTCGGCAGGTTGATGAGCACCACCGGCTCCTTCGAGACCAGCGGCTTGCCGTCCTCGCCGGTCGCGATGTCGGGCAACGCCTCGATCACCGCAGCCGAGCGGCGGTCGACACCGCTCTGGACTTCCGTCTGCGAGCCGCGGCGGATCACCACGACGTTGTCCGGCTGCCCGGTGGCGACCAGCGTCTCGCGCAGCCCGGCGGCGAGCATCAGCACCGTCGCGAAGACGTAGACGACGAGCGCCATGCCGCCCGCCGTCAGCGCGGTGGTGAGCTTGCGCGCCATCAGGTTGCGCGCGATGTAGTTGAGCGGGATGGTCATCGGCGTGCCCGTGATGCCCTATGCCACCGAGCGCAGGCCGTCGACGATGCGCACGTGCGCGGCCCGCCAGGCGGGAATCAGCGCCGCGACGACGCCGACCACGAGCGCGGCGGCGAGCTGCAGCAGCATCGTCTCGCGGGACACGAAGAACACGGGGAACAGCGCCCCCATGGCACTGCCGAACGCGTCGGCGATCGGCAGCGTGACGAGCACGCCGAGCACGCCGCCGGCGAGCGCGATGCCCACCGACTCGAGGAAGATCAGCGCGGCGACGAAGCCGTTGGAGAAGCCGATCGCCTTCATCGTCGCGTACTCGCTGTAGCGCTCGCGCGCGGTCATGGCCATCGTGTTCGCCATCACCGCCATGATGATCAGCACGATGACGTACGACACCGCCTGGATTGCGACGAGGATCGCCTCGGTCATCGCGACGAAGCCGAGCTGGAACGCCTTCTCCGTCTCGGTGAGCGTCTCGGCGAGCGAATTGCGGAACGTGGCGTCGATGCGCTCGGACACCTCGGCCGCGGCGCCCGGATCGGCGATCTCGACAACGTACAGGCCCACGAGGTCGGCGCGCCGCGGGAAGCGCGCCTTCACCGTCTCGTTGAGGTACGACCAGTGGAAGAAGAACTGCGACTCGTCGACCTTGTTCTCGCCGCCGTCGTAGATCGCGCGCAGGTTGAAGGTCCACGTGCCGGGGAAGATCGTGCCGCGCAGCGGGATCTGGTCGCCGACCTTCCAGCCGTAGCGCTCGGCGAGCTTGCGTCCCGCCACCGCGCCGGCCTTGTCGAACAGGAACGCGCGCCGCTCCTCGTCGGGGATCCGGTACTCGGGGTACATGTCGAGGTACGACCTGCCCTCGACCGCGAACTGCGGGAAGAAGTTGCTCTCGGAGATGTAGACGCCGCCGAACCAGTTCGCCCACGACACCGAGCGCACGCCTGCGACCTGGCGGATCTTCTCCGCGTAGTTGAGCGGCAGCGGGAAGACGAGCGAGATCGAGTTGCGCGTCATGAGCCGCGCGGAGGACGTCGCGTTGACGCCGGCGTACCACGCATCGACCACCGTGCGCAGGAGCCCGAACGCGACGATCGCCACGACGATGCCGATCATCGTGAGCGACGTGCGCAGCTTGTGCCGGAAGGCGTTGCGCAGGATGAGGAAGGGGACGAACACGCCTGCCGCCGGCCGCTACGCGACCAGCACGCCCTTCTCGAGGTGCACGAGGCGGTGCGCCTTGCCGGCCGCCTTGGGGTCGTGCGTGACCATGATGATGGTCTTGTTGAGCTCGCGGTTGAGCCCGTCGAGCAGGTCGAGGATCTCCTCGCCCGTCGTGCGGTCGAGGTCGCCGGTCGGCTCGTCGGCGACGATCAGCGTCGGGTCCGCGATGAGCGCGCGCGCGATGGCCACGCGCTGCTGCTGGCCGCCCGAGAGCTCGTTCGGGTAGTGGTCCATGCGGTCGGAGAGCCCGACCAGCGCGAGCGTCGTCTCGACCCGCTCGCGCCGCTCGCGCCGCGACAGCGCCGTGAGCTGCAGCGGCAGCTCGACGTTCTGGAACGCGGTGAGCACCGGCATCAGGTTGTAGAACTGGAAGATGAAGCCGACGTGCATCGCGCGCCAGTGCGCGAGCTCGCCTTCCGACAGCTGCGCGATGTCCACGCCCGCGACCAGGATCTCGCCCGCGGAAGGCTTGTCGATGCCCGCGATGAGGTTCAGGAGCGTCGACTTGCCCGAGCCCGACGGCCCCATCAGCGCGATGAAGTCGCCGTCGGCCACGTCGAGGTTGATGTCGGTGAGGACCGGGATCACCTGATCGCCGCGGACGTAGTACTTCGCGAGCCGCCGGATGGCGACGAGCGTGTCGCGCGCGGCGCCGCCGTCCTGCAACTCGTGCCCGCCTTCCACGTTGGGTGTGGCCACGGCCGCTACTTGCCGACGACCTTCACCAGTGCGTTGTCGGCGAGCTCGGCGGGCGGCTTCGCGACCGCCTTCTCGCCGCTCTTCACGGCGCCGGTGATCGCGGTGAGGTCGCCGACCTTCTCGCCCGGCGCGACCGGCACCTGCACGGCACGCTCGCCGCGCACGACGAACAGCACGGTCCTGCCGTCGCGCTGCGCGAACGCGTCGGCGTTCACCGCGAGCAGCGGCTTCTGCTGCTCGGCGCCCACCTCCTGCGAGAGGAACGACACCTTGGCGCTCATCTCCGGCAGCACGCGCGGGTCGATCGCGTCGAACTTCACCTTCGTCATCACCGTGGCCTTGGCGCGGTCGACGGTGGGGACCATGCGGCTGATGTGGCCGCGGAAGCGCGTGTCGGGCAGCGCATCGAGGACGATCTCCGCCGGCTGGCCCACCTTGACCTTCGCGAGGCTCGACTCCGACACGTCGGCCTCGACCTCCAGCGTGCTCATGTCCGCCATCGACACCACCGCGCCCTTGGAGTCGGCGGCGTTCGAGAACGGCGTCACGAGGTCGCCGACGTTGGCGGTCTTCGACAGGATCACGCCGTCGAACGGCGCGCGGATGACGGTGTAGTCGACCGCCACGCGCGCGTTGCGGGCCGTGGCTTCGGCGGCGGCGATGTTCGCGCGCGCGTTGGCCACGGCGGCCGTCGCGCGATCGGCGCGCGCCTGCGCGGTGTCGACGGAAGCGGCGGACACGAACTTCTGGCGGAGCAGGTCCTGCGCGCGCTTCAGCTGCGCGCGGGCGTCGGTCTCCTCGGCCTGCGCCTGCACGAGCGCCGCCTTCGCGGCCACGACATTGGCCTCGGCGCTCTGCGCCTGCGCCTCGACGTCGCGCGCGTCGATGCGCGCGATGATGTCGCCCGCCTTCACGCGCGAGCCTTCGGCGACGCCCAGGAACTCGACCCGCCCCGTCGCCTTCGACGAGATCGCGGCCTTGCGCTGTGCGACCACGTAGCCCGTGGCGTTCAGCACCACGAACTGCTGCGACGGATAGCTGGTGACGATCGGCACCACCTGCACGTCGCGCACCTTCGGCTGCAGCGCGTACCACGCGCCGGCGATCGCGACGAGCAGGAGCAGCACGCCCCACACGAGCCAGCGCCGGCGGCGGCGCCCGCGGATCGGGGCCAGTGTGCGATCGAGCTTGAGCTTGGAGAGGTCGGTCGGGGGTGTCGAGGTCATGAAACGGCGGCGCTGCCGCAAGCGACGGCGCCATGCGCGGGCAAGCCGCGCATTCTACCCCGGCAGCCGCACCCGGTTCGCGCCGTGCGGGCGGCCGCTGCCCGGCCGCTCGCGCAGCGCGAAGAGCATCGTGCACCAGAAGGCCGCGAGGCACGCGAGCGGCAGGAGCGACGGCTGCGCGCGGTAACCCGTCATCGATGCGACGAACGATCCGACCGGCGTCGCGTCGTCGAGCAGCGCGCTCGTGTCCCAGAGCTGGTCGCCGAGCGACGGCACGACGCCGAGGCTGATGAGGCGATCGAGGCCGGAGACCAGCAGGCCGCCGGCGAGCAGCAGCAGCAGGATCTCGCTCACGCGGAAGAAGTGCCGCCACGACAGCGCACGACCGCCGCGCTGCAGGAGCCAGAAGGTGAGGAACGCGGCCCCCAGCCCCACCGCAAGGACCAGCGCGAACTGCGCGGCATCGAGCTGCTCCAGGCCGACGCCGTAGAGGAACACGACCGTCTCGGCCGTCTCGCGGCCCACCGCGAGCGCGACCACGATCAGCATCCCCCACCAGTTGGCCGCGCCGGCTTCCTTCTCGAGGCGCGACTCGAGCTCGCTCTTCAGCGTGCGGCCGTGCCTGCGCATCCAGAACACCATCTGCACGATCAGTGCCGCCGCGACCAGCATCATCGTGACCTGGAAATAGTCGAGCGCGGTCTCGGGCAGCACGCGCGTGAGCCCCAGCACAACGAGCGCCAGCGCCACCGCGAGGCCGACGCCGGCCGCGACGCCGCCCCACAGGTAGCGCAGGCCCACCGCGCGATCCGGGCGCCGCAGCAGCCAGGCATACAGGATGCCCACGACCAGCAGCGCTTCCGCCGACTCGCGCCAGATGATGAAGATCGCGTTGCCCATGGTGCCGCCTCGTCGTGCCCTTACTTGACCACCAGCTTGCCGCGCGCGTTCTTCTCGTTGAACTCGTCGACGAACACGTACTCGCCGGCCTTGAGCGGCGCCACGTTGACCGTCGCCGTCGCGCCGGGGGCCAAGACCTTCTCGACCTTGAGCGGCTTGCTCTCGAACTCGATCGCCTTCTTCTCCTCGTTGCGGACGGTGATCCTGATCTTCTTGCCTGCGGGCGCGGCGAGCTCGGCGGGCTCGAGCTTGCCGCCCTTGGCGACGACCGTGAGCTCGACCATCTCCTGCGCGGAGGCGAGCGGCGCCGCGACGACGAGCGTGGCGGCGAGGGCGAAGCCCGCGAAGCGGGCGAGCGAGCGGAAGTTCATGTGCATTCCAGTCCTGGAGGCCTGCGGCCGTTTCGATAGGTGCCGCCGTGCGCTTCGCGGCGCCGGTCCGGCCGCGGGTTCCCTAGCCAGCCCTGGCGGCCGCGGGCCGCCGGGGACAGGCGCCCCGCCGGTCGAAGGTTAGCCCAGCCTGGGCATGAAAGTAAATAGGAATGATTTGCGTTTACGCAAGGATTCGGCTACAGTAAACGCCTAGAGTGTGGCTACCGCGGCGCCAGCGCCGCCACCCTGACCGACTGCCATGTACGTCTGCGTCTGCAATGCCGTGACCGACCGCGAGATCAAGGGCGCCGTGAAGCTCGGCGTGCGCTCGATGAGCGACCTCTCGTCGATGCTAGGCGTCGCCACCTGCTGCGGCAAGTGCGCCGAGTGCGCCAGCGCGGTGCTGTGCGAGGCGCTCGACGCCGCGCCTGCCTGCGCCGGCGACGACTGACGCTCCTCCGCCGCACCCTCGTTACGCTACACTTTCCGGCTTCCGATCCGGGGCTACATCCATGCGCGGCGATCCCGACGTCATCCGTCACCTCAACACGGTCCTCACCAACGAGCTGACCGCGATCAACCAGTATTTCCTGCACGCGCGGATGTTCCGCCACTGGGGCTTCCGCAAGCTGGGCGAGCACGAGTACCACGAGTCGATCGACGAGATGAAGCACGCCGACAAGCTCGTCGAGCGCATCCTGTTCCTCGAGGGCCTGCCCAACCTGCAGGACCTGCACAAGCTCATGATCGGCGAGGACGTCCCCGAGGCGCTCGCCTGCGACCTGAAGCTCGAGCTCGCCGGGCATCCGCAGCTCAAGGCGGCGATCGCGCACTGCGAGACGGTCGGCGACTACGTGAGCCGCGAGATCTTCGAGGACATCCTCGAGTCGGAGGAGGAGCACATCGACTTCCTCGAGACGCAGCTCGAGCTCATCGGCAAGGTGGGGCTCGGGAACTACCTGCAGTCGCAGATGGGGGACGGCGACCCGTCGTAGTCTTCGCGCGGAGCGACCGGCCACTCCGGCCGTCAGCCGCCGCCTTCCAGCGGCGTCGGCATCGCCGATTCACCCTTGCGCGCCGAGCGCAGCGCCGTGACCGTCAGGATCACGAGGCCCGCGCCGATGCACGCGATGCCGGTCCATTCGCTGCGCGTGAGGCGCTCGCCGAACACGAGCATCGAGCTCACCAGCGCGATCACCGGGATCGCGAAGATGTTGAGGGACGCGGTGCCCGCGGGCAGCACGCGCAGGATCGCGATCCACAGCATGAACCCGCCCGCGGTCGACACGATGCCGATGAACGCGAGCAGTAGCAGGTAGAGCGCGCTCCACTGCGTCGGCGGGTAGTCGGCCACGGCCGGCATCAGCAGCAGCGGCACGAGGCCCGCCACCATCTGCCACGCGATGAAGTTCACGGGCTCGAGCGCGTGCTTGCGCTGGAAGTACTTCGTGCACACGGTGCCTGCCGCCCAGCCGAATCCGGACAGCACGGCCCACAGCTTGGGACCCAGGTCGCCACGCCAGTTCCACGGCTCGACCACGAGCGTGAGCCCCGCCGCCGCGAACGCGATCGCGAGCCACTGCCCGCCGCGCACGCGCTCGTGCAGCACGGGCCACGCGATCATCAGCGTCCAGAACGGCATCGTGAACACGAGCACCGACGTGCGTCCCGCGCCGCCGCCCGCGAGCGCCATCGTGGTCGCGAAGTAGTTGAGCGTGGTCTGGAAGAAGCCGGTCACCACCACCGGCAGCCACGACGGCGGCCAGAACGGGCGGCGCGTGAGCACCAGCACCGCGAACAGCGTGGCCACCGCGAGCGCGGTGCGCTCGACGTTGAGCACCACCGGATGCGCACTCTCGAGCGCGAGCTTCATCACGATCCAGTTCGCGCCCCAGATGAGCGTGAGGAACGCGAGCGCGGCGTAGGCGCCCCGCCGGGTGCGCACGCCCCACGCCGGCATCAGCGCAGCGGACCGGAGAAGAACGCGGCCAGGTGCCGGGCCACCGCCTCCGGCTGGTCGTGATGCAGCATGTGTCCCGCATCCTCGATCGTCACCAGCGTCCCGTTCGGCACGTGCGTGAAGCGGCGCACGATCTCGCTCATCGCATCGCCGCCGCCGGCGAGCCAGCGCCCGATCTCGGAGTCGGCCGCGCGCAGCCACAGCACCGGCGCCGTGATCTCGCGCCAGATCGCGTACATGTCGTCGCCGTGCGCGTTCACCGGGAACGGCAGCTTGTGCTTCGGATCGGCGCGCAGGCGCGCGCTGCCGTCGGCCAGCACCTCCGCCCAATGCGGCGCGAGCCACTCCGCCTTCGCGCGCGACAGCCGCGGATTGTTCTTCTGCAGCCGGTCGGCCACCGCGGCGAGGCTGCGATACGGCGCGAGCGACGGCGGCGCCGCGAGCGCGTCGAGCCACTTGCGCAGCTTGATGGGCGCACGCTCGGGCGCATCCGAGGGTACGCCGAAGCCATCGAGCGCCGCGATGCGCGCGACGTTCGCGGGCCGCGCGCCCGCGTACATCATCGCGACGTTCGCGCCGAGGCTGTGGCCCGCCACTTCGATCGGCCGGTCCGGCGACAGCGCGCGCGCGAGCGCATCGAGGTCGGCGACGTAGTCGGCGAACCAGTAGCCGTCCTCCGGCGTCTGCGAGAGCCCGAAGCCGCGCCAGTCGGGCGCGAGCAGGTGCCAGTCACCGGGCAAGGCATCGGCGAGGAACTGGAACGACGCCGACACGTCCATCCAGCCGTGGAGGAGGAACACGGTGCGGCCGCCGGGATCGCCCCACGCGCGCACGTGATAGTCGAGGCCGCGCACCGGCACGCGCAGCGAGCGTGAAGGCCTCATCGGGCGGAGCGGCAATGCGCGCGCGTCACTTGCCCTTGCACTGCGCGAGCCCGTCCTGCCATCCCATGCGGTAGTTGCCGTCGGTGCCGAAGCGCGCGTCGTCCTTCTTCGCGGTGCCGCGCGCGCTGCTGCAGCCGTCGGCGAAGCCGGCGCGATACGGCAGCGGGAAGCCTTGCAGGTTCACCGGCGGTGGCGGCGGCTCCTTCAGCGGCGCCGGCGCCGCGGGCGGCGACGGAGCGGGTGCGGGCGACGGCGATGGCGAAGGCGGCGGCGTGGCGCAACCCGCGATCACGATCGCGCACAGCACGATGCCGAGACGAGAGGCGCGCATCGGAAAAGGAGGGCGCAGGGCCACGCTCGCTGCCAAACGGACGGAGTAGAATTCTAGCACCCGGCGCACGCACCACATGACTCGACCGACCTTCGTCCACCTGCGCCTGCACAGCGAGTTCTCCGTCGTCGACGGCACCATCCGCATCGACGACGCCGTCGCCGCGGCCGCCGCCGACGCGATGCCCGCGCTGGCCCTCACCGACCTCGCCAACGCCTTCGGGCTCATCAAGTTCTACAAGGCCGCGCGCGGCAAGGGCGTGAAGCCGATCGCCGGCTGCGACGTGTGGATCACGCACGAAGCCGAGCGCGACGCGCCGTTCCGCGCGATCCTGCTCGCGGCCGATCGCGGCGGCTATCTCAAGCTCTGCGACTGGCTCTCGCGCGCCTATCGCAGCAACCAGCACCGCGGCCGCGCGGAGCTGCGCCGCGAATGGTTCACCGAAGGCACAGAGGGCCTGATCGCGCTCTCGGGCGCGCGGCACGGCGAAGTGGGTGCCGCGCTCGCGCAGGGCAACATGGCCGGCGCCGCGCGCGCGGCGCGCGAGTGGTCCGCGTGGTTCCCGCAACGCTTCTACCTCGAGGTGCAGCGCGCGGGTTTCCCCGACGACGATTCGCTGGTCGCCGCCACGGTCGCGCTCGCCGGCGAGCTCGCGCTGCCGGTGGTGGCCACGCACCCGGTGCAGTTCCTCGCGCGCGAGGATTTCCGCCCGCACGAGGCGCGCGTCTGCATCGCGGAAGGCCACGTGCTGTCCGACACGCGGCGGCCGCGCCGCTTCACGAGCGAGCAGTACTTCCCCACGCAGGCGGAGATGGCCGCGAAGTTCGCGGACCTGCCCGAGGCGCTCGCCAACACGATCGCGATCGCGCAGCGCTGCAACCTCACGATCCCGCTCGGCAAGCCGCGCCTGCCGGAGTTCCCGACGCCGGCGGGCGTCACCGTCGACGAACATCTGCGCAACGAGGCGCTCGCGGGCCTCGAGCGGCGGCTCGCGCAGCTCTTTCCCGACCCCGCGATCCGCGACGCGAAGCGGCCCGAGTACGTGGACCGGCTCGAGTTCGAGGTGAAGACCATCGTGCAGATGGGCTTCCCCGGGTACTTCCTGATCGTCGCCGACTTCATCAACTGGGCGAAGCGCAACGACGTGCCCGTGGGCCCGGGCCGCGGCTCGGGCGCCGGCTCGCTCGTCGCGTACTCGCTCGGCATCACGGACCTCGATCCGCTGCGCTACGCGCTGCTGTTCGAGCGGTTCCTGAATCCCGAGCGGGTGTCGATGCCCGACTTCGACATCGACTTCTGCCAGGACGGCCGCGACCGCGTCATCGATTACGTGAAGAAGAAGTACGGCGCCGATTCCGTGTCGCAGATCGCGACCTTCGGCACGCTCGCGGCGAAGGCCGCCGTGCGCGACGTCGGGCGCGTGCTCGACCTGCCCTACCCGTTCGTCGACGGCATCGCGAAGCTCATCCCGTTCCAGCCCGGCAAGGTGGTGACGCTCGCGAAGCGCGAGGGCGACGGCGAGGCGAACGTGATCTACGCACGCGAGGTCGAGCCGCTCATCAACGAGCGCGAGGCCGCGGAGGAGGAAGTGCGGCAGCTGCTGGAGCTCGCGGAGCAGCTCGAGGGCCTGCCGCGCAACGTCGGCATGCACGCGGGCGGCGTGCTCATCGCGCCCGGCAAGCTCACCGATTTCTGCCCGCTGTACGTGCAGCCGAACGCGGAAGCCATCATCTCGCAGTTCGACAAGGACGACGTCGAGGCGGTGGGCCTCGTGAAGTTCGACTTCCTGGGCCTCACCACGCTCACCATCCTCGACTTGGCGGTGCGCTACGTGAAGATGCTCGATCCGCAGTCGACGATCGACCTCGACGCGCTGCCGCTCGACGACCAGAAGGCCTTCTCGATCTTCCGCACCGGCAACACCACCGCGGTGTTCCAGTTCGAATCGCGCGGCATGCGCGAGCTCCTGAAGCAGGCGCCGGTCACGCGCTTCGAGGACATCATCGCGCTGGTCGCGCTGTACCGGCCGGGCCCGATGGAGCTGATCCCCGACTTCGTCGCGCGCAAGTCGGGGCGCGAGAAGGTCGCGCACGCCGACCCGCGGCTCGAGTCCATCCTCGGTCCCACCTACGGCGTGATGGTGTATCAGGAGCAGGTGATGCAGATCGCGCAGGTCATCGGCGGCTACACGCTCGGTGGCGCCGACCTGCTGCGGCGCGCGATGGGCAAGAAGAAGCCCGAGGAGATGGCGCAGCACCGCACGATCTTCGTCGAGGGCGCGACGAAGAACGGCGTGCCCGAGGCCAAGGCCACGCAGCTCTTCGACAACATGGAGAAGTTCGCGGGCTACGGCTTCAACAAGTCGCACGCCGCCGCGTACGCGCTCGTCGCGTACCAGACCGCCTACTTCAAGGCGCATCACCCGGCCGCGTTCATGGCGGCCAACCTGTCGCTCGTCATGGACGACACCGACAAGGTGCGCAGCTTCCGCGACGACGCGATCGCGCAGGGCTTGAAGGTCCTGCCGCCCGACATCAACGCGTCGAACTACCGTTTCGAGCCGGTGGATGCGGCGAGCATCCGCTACGGGCTGGGCGGCGTCAAGGGCACGGGCGCGGCGGCCATCGACGCCATCGTCGCGGCGCGCAAGGCGGGCGGGCCCTTCCGCGACCTCTTCGATTTCTGCCGGCGCATCGACAAGCGCGTCGTCAACCGGCGCGCCATCGAGGCGCTCATCCGTGCCGGTGCGTTCGATGCGATCGAGCCGCGGCGCGCGGCGCTGCTCGCGTCCGTGGGCATCGCGCTCGACGCGGCCGAGCACGCCGAAGCCAACGCCGCGCAGGTGTCGCTGTTCGGCGAGGAGACGAGCGGACCGGCGGTGAGCCTCGTCGCGACACGCGACTGGACCGACGCCGAGCGGCTGCAGCACGAGAAGACCGCCATCGGCTACTACCTGTCGGGCCATCCGTTCGCCGGCTATGCGGCCGAGCTCTCGTCGCTGGTGCGCACGACCATCGCGAACCTCGCACCGCGGCAGGAGCGGGTGCTGGTCGCCGGCATCGTCACCGCGTTGCGCGTGCAGGCGAGCCGCCGCGGCAAGATGGCCTTCGTCACGCTCGACGACGGCCACGGGTCCGCCGAGATCATGGTCTACAACGAGACGTTCGACGCGGTGCGCGCGCTGTTGCGCGAGGACCAGCTCGTGATCGCGGAGGTCAAGGTCAACCAGCGCATGAGCGAGGACGGCGAGGCGCAGGGCCTGCGCATCATCGCGGAGAACGTGTTCGACCTGGCCACGCTGCGGCGCAAGCATGCGCGCGGCCTGCGCATCGCGTGCAACGGCAACGCGAACGCCGCGACGCTCGCCGAGATCCTCGCGCCGCACCGGCCCGGCGACAAGCCGATCGTCGTGGCCTACCGCAACGAGCGCGTGAGCGGCGAAGTGCAGCTCTCGGCGGATTGGCGCGTGAACCTCGACGATGCGCTCATCGAGCGCCTGCGCGAATGGCTCGCGCCGGAGGCGGTGCAGGTCGTCTACTGACGTGGAAGATTCTTTTCACAAAGAGACGCAGAGACGCCGAGAACGACAAGATCTTCTCTGCGTCTCTGCGCCTCTTTGTGAGAGCCTTTCTGGAGCAATTTCCCGATGACGCTACCCACCTCCATGCGCTACGTCGCCATCCGCGAGCCGGGTCCGCCCGACGTGCTTGTGCCCGCCGAGGGCCCGCTGCCGCAGGTCAAGCCGGGTGAAGTGCTGATCCACGTCGCGTATGCCGGCGTGAACCGTCCCGATTGCCTGCAGCGCTCGGGCGCGTACCCGCCGCCGCCCGACGCCTCGCCGATCGTGGGCCTCGAGGTGGCGGGCCGCATCGTGGCGCTCGGCGACGGCGTCACGGAGTGGAAGATCGGCGACGAGGTGTGCGCCCTCACGCCGGGCGGCGGCTACGCGGAGTACTGCACGACACCCGCGGGCTTCTGCCTGCCGCTGCCGTACGGGCTCACGGCGCGCGAGGCCGCCGGCGTGCCCGAGAACTTCTTCACGGTCTGGTACAACCTCTTCGACCGCATCCACTTCGCCGCCGGCGAATCGGTGCTGATCCACGGCGGCACGAGCGGCATCGGCCTCACCGCGATCCAGCTCTGCAAGGCGCATGGCGCGGTGGTGTTCGCCACCGCGGGCAGCGACGAGAAGGTCGCGTTCTGCCGCACGATGGGCGCGGATCACGCGATCAACTACCGCACGCAGGATTTCTCGGCCGAGGTGTGGAAGCTCACGCGGAAGAAGGGCGTGAACGTGATCCTCGACATGGTCGGCGGCGACTACGTCGACCGCAACCTGCGCTGCCTCGCCACCGAGGGGCGCCTTGCGCAGATCGCGTTCCTCCAAGGCAGCAAGGTGGAGGTCGAGATGCGCAACGTGATGATGAAGCGCCTGACCGTCACCGGCTCGACGCTGCGGGCGAGCCCCACCGCGCGCAAGGTGGCGCTCGCCGCCGCGCTGCGCGCCAACGTGTGGCCGCTGTTCGCGCAGGGCAAGCTGAAGATCGTCATCGCGCAGGAGTTCCCGCTCGCGGACGCAGCCGCCGCGCATGCGCTGATGGAATCGGGCACGCTGATCGGCAAGATTGTCCTGAAAGCGTAACGTCCGCAAAAGGCGTCCGCGCGACCGGTGGATGACGCCAAAGCGGCGACGCGCCTTTTGCGGCCGGCACGTCAACAGCAAAGTCAGGCGGCCCCCTTGGGACGGCCCGGCGGCGGCCGCCGGAAAGAGCTACGCAAAAACGAGCGTCATGCGACCTGCGACGCTCCGGCTAATAAGTTGCCCTGCCCCCCGAAAGGTCGAACACTGCGCCGGTGGAGAACGAGCACTCCTCGCTCGCGAGCCAGCACACGAGCGCCGCGATCTCGTCGACGGTGCCGAAGCGGCCGAGCGGGATCTTCGACAGCATGAAGTCGATGTGCTGCTGCGTCATCTGGTCGAAGATCGCGGTGCGCACCGCCGCGGGCGTGACGCAGTTGACGCGGACGTTCGACTTCGCGAGCTCCTTGCCGAGCGACTTGGTGAGGCCGATCACCGCGGCCTTCGACGCGCTGTACGCCGAGGCGTTCGGGTTGCCCTCCTTGCCGGCCACCGAGGCGAGGTTGACGATGCGCCCGTAGTCGTGCTGCTGCATGAGCGGGACCACCGCGCGATTGCACAGGAACACGCCGTGGACGTTGACGTCGAACACGCGCTTCCAGTCGGCGACCGGATAGTCGGCGAGCGGGACGTTGGGACCCGTGATCCCGGCCGAGCAGACGAGCACGTCGATGCGGCCGAGCGCTGAGGCGGTGGCCTGCGTGACGCGCGCGACGGCATCGGCGTCGCTGACGTCGAGCTCGAAGGTCAGCGCATTCGCGCCGAGCGCCGCCTTCGCGGCCGCGAGCGCCGCGGGATCGCGGTCCCACAGCGCGACGCGCGCGCCGCTGTGCGCAAGCCGCGTGGCGACCGCGAGCCCGATGCCCATCGCGCCCCCGGTGATGGCCGCGGTGCGGCCGGCGAAATCCAGCTGGTTCATGGAACGTTCCTGCGTCGAGCGAAACGGCGAGCATAGCAACGCGCCGGCAAATGCGCAGCTTCGCCGAGGGAACCTCTGCACTACGCGCATGGGGAGCGGACCCGTGCGCAGTCCGTCGCACAACGCTCGTTGTTGCCCGGCATTTTCCGGCGGCCGGCGCCGGGCCGCCCCAAGCCGGCCGCCTGACTTGCAGTGGACGTTCCGGCTGCAAAAGGCGCAACGCCGGCCACGCGTCATCCACCGACGCCACGGACGCCTTTTGCAGACGTCCCTACCGGAAGAACATGCCGATGCCGAGCGCGAGCGCGGCCAGCGCCACGATGCCCATGACTAGCACGAGGCCGAACATCGTGTGCCGCGTGTCGCTCTGGAAGACGAGCATGTCGTCCATCAGCTCCGCGACCTGCGCGTTGGTCGCGAGCGCGACGGGCGGCGCGAGTGCCTCGACGCGCGCGACGTCGGCGGCGGGAACGGTCGGCACGTCGATCGGCAGAATCATCACGAAATGCGTGACGGGCAGCGTGCGGAACGCGTGGTTGTCCCACACCTTGGTGCGGACACCGGCGCGCATCCGGTATGCGAGCGCCTTGCCTTCGGGTCCGCTGGGCGGGCCGCCGGCATCGACGATGAACTTCGTGGGCAGCCGGCCGGCATTGGCCACCGCGAGCAGCGTCGCGAACCGGTCGGCGGCCATGCCGACGGTCACCTGGTACTTGCCGGACGCCGGATCGCCGTTGCGGCCGGGCTCGGCGACGTACACCACCGCGCCGATGGTGCCGCCGTGGCCGTTGCCATTGCTAGTGCCATTCCCGTTGCCGTTGGGCTTGCGCTCCTTGATGCGCAGCACGCCCGTGAGGTCGCCGAGCGAGCCACCGGTCGCGAGCTCGACCGGATCGTCGTCCTCGAGCGCCACCTTCATCACGAGGACGCTGTCGCGCGCGTTCTCCATGACGAGCCGCGCTTTGGTCGGCCGGAATCCGAGCAGCGGCATGCGAGAGGCGTGGGCGGTGAGGAAAGTGGCGTCGCGCGAATGCGGCTGCGCGATCTGCGCGGGGCGATTCTAAGTCATCCGCCGCCCGCGCGACATGCCGTTCCGGACACGCGAGACCGGCGGCAGCGCGGGTCTTGTGAACGACAACCGCCCGGAACGTGGATTATTGGCGCCTTCATGCCATTGTCATGAGGCGGCCGACAGTCCAGAATGGCGGACCTGCTTCGGTTCCACGGGAATCGCCATGCGCCTGTCCGCCGTCCTGACCGCCCTCCTGCTCGTCGCGAGCCTCTCCGCGGCGGCGCAGACACGTGCCCCTTCGCCGCGTCCGGCGGGCGGCGTCCTGCCCAAGCTCGGCGTCGTCGGCAGCAATCCCACCGCGCTCGCCGCGATGCTCGCGGGCGGCGGCGTCACGATCACCAATGCGATTTTCCGCGGCGCGCCGGCGGCGGCCGGCACCTTCAGCGGCGGGCAGGCGAGCATCGGCATCGACAGCGGCGTGGTGCTGTCGACCGGCGAGGCTGCCGACGCGGCCGGGCCGAACAACGACACGGCGCGCACCACCGAGAATCTCACGCCCGGCGATGCGGCGCTCGACGTGCTGGTCGCGCCCTACCAGACACTCGATGCGGCGGTGCTCGAGTTCGACGTGACGCCCTCCGCGTCGACGCTCGCGATCCGCTTCGTCTTCGGCTCGGAGGAATATCCCGAGTTCGTCGGCAGCGCGTACAACGACGTGCTCGCCATCTTCGTCAACGGCGTCAACTGCGCGAACTACAACGGCCGCCCGGTGAGCGTGAACACCATCAACGCCACCAGCAACGCCGCGTACTTCGTCGACAACGACACCGGCACGCGCGACACGCAGATGGACGGCCTCACCGTGCCGCTCGACTGCGTGGCGAACGTGAACCCGGGTGTCGCCAATCACGTGAAGATCGCGATCGCCGACACGGCCGACGCCGCGTACGACGCGGTGGTGTTCCTCGCAGCGGGCGGCGTGCGCTCGCCGGGCGTGGGCGCACCCACGGTGAGCACCGTCGCCAAGGTGATCGAATACCGTCACGCGGAATTCGACCACTACTTCATCACGGCGCTGCCCGCCGAGATCCAGAAGCTCGACGACGGCACGTTCGCCGGCTGGACGCGCACCGGGCAGGTCTTCAACGTGTACGTCCCGGGCACGCCCGACACTGCCGACGTGTGCCGCTTCTTCAGCACGTCGTTCGCGCCGAAGAGCTCGCACTTCTACACGCCGTCGGCGAGCGAGTGCGAAGCCGTGAAGAGGAGCCCGGACTGGTCGTTCGAGGCGGCCGTGTTCAACGTCACGCTGCCCGCCGGCGACGGCGCCTGCCCCGGCGGCACCCAGAAGCTCTTCCGCGTCTACAACGACGGCCAGGGCGGTGCGCCGAACCATCGCTACACGACCGACCGCGATACGTTCCTCGCGATGCAGCAGCTCGGCTGGAAGCCCGAGGGGTACGGCGAGGGCGTGATCGCCTGCGTGCCGCTTTAGGCGTACGTCTGCAAAAGGCGTTCGGTCGGGCGGTGGATGACGCGGGTGCGGCGTTGCGCCTTTTGCAGCCGGGACGTCCAATTCAAGTCAGGCGGCCGCCTTGGGGCGGCCCGGCGTCGGCCGCGGGAAACGGCGAGGCAAGAACGGGCGCCGTGCGACGGGGTGCGCGCAGGTCCACACCTGCGCTGTCGATGCAGAACTCCACGCAGGCGAACTGGCGCGCGTTTCGCGCGCTGTTCGGTCGATCGCGGGCGACGGCGCGGCGGTAGCCTCGAGGCTCCTTAACCCCCCTGCCCGAACGAGGCGTCGCATGAGCATCCAGGCCATCCACCGCACGGCATCCGCCGTGGCCGCTGCGAGCACGCCGGTCGCGCGCACCCGCGAGTCGTACGGGACCGTCGCGGCGCGGGTCGCGCAGGCCGGCATCACCGCGGCGCCTGCAACGTCTTCGCCATCGGCGGCAGGGTCCCTCGACGGCGGGCAAGCATTCGTCAAGCCGGTTCCGTCGGCAAACGCGCCGGTGCCCCCGCGTCCGCCGGGCATTCCCTCCGATTACGTCTATCGTGCGCAGATGTGGCTGCCGCCGGCCGCCGCCGCGATCTACGACGCGCAGGTCGCCGACGCCGCCGCGCAGGCGGCGCAGGTCGCCTTCTGGCACACGTCGACCAACCCGGCGCAGATCGAGGGACTGCCGCTCGAGCAGTGGAGCACGGAGCAACTGCAGGCGGGACTCGCGTTCTACGGCGCGCAGCGTGCGCAGGCGGTGCCGCAATCGAACCAATGGCTCGCGCTCAGCGACCGGATCAACTCGATCCAGGCCAACCTCGACGGCAACCGCTCACCCTGGAACTGGACGCTGTCGCAGTCGGTGGACTACTGGAGCCCGATCGGGAGCCGGTGACGGCGGATCGTTGCGCGTACTCGCGCGCGAACGTGTCAGGTGGTGCCGGCAGTAGGAATCGAACCCACGACCAACGGTTTACAAAACCGCTGCTCTACCCCTGAGCTATGCCGGCGTCGCGCCATTCTACCGTGCGGGCGGGCGGCGACACCCGACGGTCGCAGACGCGCGAGGCAGGTCGTCCGCGTGTGGCAGACTACCGCCGCCGCTCATCCTCGCGTGAAGCCATGGCCTCGAACCCGCGCCATTCCATCGCTGCGCTGACGTCGTTCGCGACGTCGCTGCTCGCGGCCACCGGCATGGACGACGCCAAGGCGACGACGGTCGCGCGCCTCCTCGTCCTCACCGACGCGATCGGGCGCCGCACGCACGGCCTCGCCATCGTGCCGCTGTACGTCGACGACATCCGCAAGGGCACCATGCGCGTGACCGGCGAGCCCGAGGTGGTGAAGGACGGCGGGCCGACGCTGCTTTGGGACGGCGACTACCTGCCCGGGCTGTGGCTCGTGAATCGCGCGATCGAGATCGCGAGCGCGCGCTGCGCGCAGTGGGGCGTGGTGACGGTCGCCATCCGCCGCAGCCATCACATCGGCTGCCTCGCGGCGCTGGTGAAGCAGGCGGCCGACCGCGGCCTCGTCGCGATCATCGCCAACTCCGATCCCGCGGGCCAGCGGGTGGCGCCGTACGGCGGCACGGAGTCCTTGCTCACACCGGATCCGTTCGCGATCGGCTATCCGGGCGCCGGTCATCCGGTGCTGGTGGATCTCTGCGCATCGATCACGACCGTGTCGATGACGCGGCAGAAATACGCGGCGGGTGAGACGTTCGAGCATCCGTGGCTGCTGGATGCCGCGGGCGTTCCGACGCGCGATCCTGCCGTGCTCGAGCACGCCGAGCCGCGCGGAACGCTGCAGCTCGTCGGCGGCCATGAATACGGCCACAAGGGATTCGGGCTCGCGCTGATGGTGGAGGCGCTGTCGCAGGGGTTGAGCGGCCATGGGCGCCGCGATGCGCCCACGCGCTGGGGCGGCAACGTCTTCCTGCAGGTGATCGATCCGGAATTCTTCGCGGGCCGCGACGCGTTCGTCGAGCAGATGGACTTCCTGTCGGAGCAGTGCCGCGCGAACCGGCCGATCGATCCGGCGCAGCCGGTGCGGGTGCCGGGCGACAACGCGGCGCGCGGGATCGCGGAGGCGATGCGCGACGGTATTGCGTTCGACGCGCAGGCGTGGGAGGCGGTGGTGCGGTGTGCGGAGGGGTCGGGGGTGGCGGTGCCTGTGTAACGCTTGCGGCCATTCAAGCTGCGGCGCCGCCCCTCACCCCAACCCTCCCTTGCAGGGCGCGCGGTCGCCTGCATGCGACCGCCGCATTTCCGGCGGCGAGCAGGCTCGCCGAATTCCCGGAAATGCCCCCGCAAGCGGGGCGAGGGAGCGCCTTACCGCGAGGGCTTCGTGATTTGCTATCGCGCCAACCACCCGCCATCGACGGGAATCACCGCACCGTTGACGTAGTCGGAGGCGGTCGAGCAGAGGAACACCACGGCGCCTCCGAGATCGTCGGGCTGGCCCCATCGTCCGGCGGGAATGCGCGCGAGGATCTCCGCGCTGCGGCTCGCATCCGCGCGCAGCGGCGCCGTGTTCGCGGTAGCCATGTAGCCCGGCGCGATCGCGTTGACGTTGATGCCCTTCGCGGCCCACTCGTTGGCGAGCAGGCGCGTGAGGCCCAGCACGCCGCTCTTGGACGCGGTGTACGACGGCACGCGGATGCCGCCCTGGAACGAGAGCATCGACGCGACGTTCACGATCTTCCCGCCGCCGCCCTGCGCGAGGAACTGGCGGCCCGCCGCCTGCGCGAGGAAGAAGACGCTCTTGAGGTTCAGGTCGACGACGTCGTCCCAGTCGGCCTCGGAGAAGTCGATCGAATCCGCGCGGCGGATGATGCCGGCGTTGTTGATCAGGATGTCGAGGCGGCCGAGCGCGGCGACGGCCTGCTCGACTGCACGACGCGTGGCGGCAGTGCCGCGCAGGTCGCCGGAGATCGCGGCGAAACGCTGGCCCGCCGCCGCGACGCGCGCCGCCGTCTCGTCCATGTTGGCGACGTCCGCGCCCGCGACGTCCGCGCCTGCTTCGGCGAGCGCCACCGCCATCGCCTGCCCGAGGCCCTGCCCCGCGCCCGTGACGAGCGCGCAGCGGCCCTTCAATCCGAACGAAACAGCCATTATCGAACGTCCTTCGTCGCGACGTGATCCATGTCGTCGAACACCTGGTTCTCGCCGACCATGCCCCAGATGAACGTGTACGCCCGCGTGCCCACGCCCGAGTGGATCGACCAGCTCGGGCTGATCACCGCCTGCTCGTTGCGCACGACGATGTGCCGCGTCTCGTCGGGACGTCCGCACAGGTGGAACACCGCGGCGTCTTCCGGCAGCCCGAAATAGAAGTACACCTCCATCCGCCGCTCGTGCGTGTGCGTCGGGAACGTGTTCCACACGCTGCCGCTCTCGAGCTCGGTCATGCCCATCGTGAGCTGGCACGTCTCGACCACGCCCGGCACGAGCAGCTTGTAGATCGTGCGGCGGTTGGACGTGGCGGGATCGCCCAGCGTCTGGCGCGCGGCTTCGGCGAGCGTGACGCGGCGCGTCGGGCACGCACGATGCGCGGGCGCGCTGTTGAGGTAGAAGCGGGCAGGCTTGGCCGGATCGTCGCTGCGGAAGCGCACGTCCGTAGCACCCATGCCGACGTAGAGCGCGTCGCGATGGCCGAGCGCGTGCACCGTGCCGTCGACCGTCACGGCGCCGGGACCGCCGACGTTGACCACGCCGAGCTCGCGCCGCTCGAGGAACGCGCTCGCCGCGAACTGCTTCGCGAGGTCGGGGCCGAACGCCAGCTCGGTGTTCGTCGGCATCGCGCCGCCGACGATGATGCGGTCGATCTGGCTGTAGGTCATCGCGATCTCGCCGGGCACGAACAGGCGCTCGACGAGGAAGTGACGGCGCAGGCCGGCGGTGTCGAGCGTCTTCGCGTGCTCGCTGTGGATGGGTTGACGCATGTCCATGGGGTTCGATCTTTCTGTTCTAGGAAACGATAGCGATTCAATCAAGGCGCGGCACCGGCCACGCCGTGCAGGGTGAGCTCGGCCGCGCGGTGGCAGCGCACGAAGTGTCCGGGCGCGATCTCCTCCTGCAGCGGCGTCTTCTCGCGGCACACGTCCTGCGCGTAACGGCAGCGCGGGTGGAAGTGGCAGCCCGGCGGCGTGTTGGCCGGGTCGGCGACGTCGCCCTGCAGCACGATGCGCTCGGAGCGCAGGCGCGGGTCGGGCTTGGGCACCGCCGACAGCAAGGCCTCAGTGTACGGGTGGCGCGGGGCCGCGAACAACCTCTCCGTCGGTGCGGTCTCCACGATGCGTCCGACGTACATCACGGCGACGCGCGCGCTGATGTGCTTCACGACGGAGAGGTCGTGCGCGACGAAGAGGTACGCGAGGCCGAGCCGCTCCTGCAGCTCGAGCAGGAGGTTCAAAATCTGCGCCTGCACCGAGACGTCGAGCGCGGAGACGGGCTCGTCGGCGACGACGAGGCTCGGGTTGAGCGCCAGCGCGCGCGCGATGCCGATGCGCTGCCGCTGCCCGCCCGAGAACGCGTGGGGGTAGCGCCGCATGTACTCGGGCCGCAGCCCCACGAGGCGCAAGAGCTCGACGACGCGGTCGGTGCGCTCCGACGGTGTGCCGACGCCGTGCACGAGCAGCGGCTCGCCCACGATGTCGAGCAGCGTCATGCGCGGGTTGAGCGACGAGAACGGATCCTGGAAGATCATCTGCATCTGCCGCCGCAGCGAGCGCAGCGCCTGCTTCGGCAGCGCCGTGACGTCGATCGTCCGGTCCTCGTTGGTGAACAGCACCGTTCCCGCGGTGGGCGTGATCGCGCGCAGGATGCAGCGCGCCGTCGTGGTCTTGCCGCAGCCGCTCTCGCCGACCAGCGACAGCGTCTCGCCGCGCTGGACGAAGAACGTCACGTCGTCGACGGCCGCGACGTGGCCGACTGTCTTCTGCAGCAGCCCGCGCCGGATCGGGAAGTGCTTCTTCAGGCCGCGCACGTCGAGCAGCGGCGGCGCGACGGCGGTGGTGGCAGGCGCCGTCATGCGGTGACCCGATCCTGGTAGAGGAAGCAGCTCGCCTGCTGGCCTTCGCCCACCGGTGTGAGCCGCGGCTCCTCGCGGTCGCAGCGGCCCGCCATGAACGCCGTGCAGCGCGGGTGGAACGGGCAGCCCGCGGGCCGATTGAGCGGATGCGGGATCGACCCGCTGATGGTCGGCAGCTTCACGCGCGCCGGCGCCTCGATGCTCGGGATCGACTGCAGCAGCGCGCGCGTGTACGGATGCTTCGGGTTGTGGAAGATGTCGTCGACGCGGCCCTGCTCGACGATGCGCCCGAGGTACATCACGACCACGTCGTCGGCCATCTCGGCGACGACGCCCAGGTTGTGGGTGATCAGCATGATCGCCATGCCGCGCTCGTGCTGGATCCGGCGCAGCAGGTCGAGGATCTGCGCCTGCGTGGTGACGTCGAGTGCGGTAGTCGGCTCGTCGGCGATCAGGAGGCGTGGGTCGCAGGCGAGCGCGGTCGCGATCATCGCGCGCTGGCGCAGGCCCCCCGAGAGCTCGAACGAGTACTCGTCGATGCGGCGCTCCGGCTTCGGGATGCCGACGCTGCGCAGCACCTCGATGCCGCGGCGCCGCGCTTCCCTGCGGTCGACGTTCGCGTGCAGCCGGATCGCCTCGACGATCTGCGCGCCGACGGTGTGCACCGGGCTGAACGACGTCATCGGCTCCTGGAAGATGAGGCCGATCTCGCCGCCGCGGATCGCGCGCATCTCGCGGCCGTTGGCGTCGAGCTTGGTGAGGTCGACCACGCGGCCGTCGCCTCGGGTCATGAGGATCTCGCCGCCGACGATGCGGCCCGGCCGCTCGACGATGCGCAGGATCGACTGCGCGGTGACGCTCTTGCCGCAGCCGCTCTCGCCGACGATGCCGAGCGTCTTGCCGGGCATCACGTCGAAGGTCGCGCCGTCGACGGCCTTGGTGACGCCCTCGTCCTGGAAGAAGCTCGTGCGCAGGTCGCGCACGGACAAAAGCGGTGTGGTCGCGGCCGTCATCACAGGTACGGGTCGGCGGCGTCGCGGATGCCGTCGCCCATGAAGTTGAACGCGAGCACGGCGACGATCACCGGGAACGCGGGAAGCAGCAGCCACGGCGAGATCACCAGCGCCTGGATGTCCTGCGCGTCCTGCAGCAGCACGCCCCAGCTGATCGCGGGCGGGCGCAGGCCGAGGCCGAGGAACGAGAGCGACGTCTCGCTGATGATGATCGCCGGAATCGCGAGCGTGGTCGCGGCGATGATGTGGCTCACGAACGACGGCACCATGTGGCGGAAGATGATCCGCGACTTGGTGCAGCCCAAAAGCTCCGCGGCCATCACGAAGTCCTCGTGCTTCAGCGAGATGAAGCGGCCGCGAACCACGCGCGCGAGCTCGGTCCAGCCGATGAGCGAGATGATGATGGTGATCGCGAAGTACACCTGCACGACGTCCCAGTCGCTCGGCAGCGCCGCGGCCAGGCCCATCCACAGCGGGATGGTCGGGATCGAGCGCAGGATCTCGATGATGCGCTGGATGACGGTGTCGGTCAGCCCGCCGAAATAGCCGGAGACCCCGCCCAGCACGACGCCCAGCACGAGCGAGAGCGCCACGCTCACGAGGCCGATGGTCATCGACGTGCGCGTGGCGAACACGAGGCGTGACCACAGGTCGCGTCCCTGCACGTCGGTGCCGAGCAGGAAGAGCGACTGCGATGCGCCGGGATCGGCGGGACCGATCAGGTGCCGGTCCATCGGGATGACGCCCAGCAGGCGATACGGCCGGCCGGCGACGAAGAATCCGATGGGCACCTTCACGCTCGGGTCGGGCGTGTACACGCGCTTGAACGTGAGCGGATCGCGCGTGCCCTTCAGGCCCTCGACGTACGGCGCGAAGCGGCCGTCGTCCATCCAGTGGATCGCCTGCGGCGCGATGAGCGAGCGCTGCGCATCCGACTCCTGCGGATCCGCGTAGGCAAAGAAGTCGGCGAAGATCGCGACCACGTAGAACGCCGCGAGCACGATGGTGCCGCCCACCGCGAGCTTGTGCTTGCGGAAGCGCCACCACATGAGCTGCCACTGCGTGGCAACCGCGAGGCGCTGCTCCGCTAAGTCCTGCGCGTCCGGTGCGCCCGGCGCTGCGACGAGATCGGTCATCACTGCTGCCCGAGGCGGATTCGCGGGTCGACCCACATCAGCAGCAGGTCGGAGATGAACGTGCCGACGACCGTCAGGACACCCAGCAGGAGCACGATGGTGCCCGCGAGGAACATGTCCTGCGCCACGAGGGACTTGAGGAGCAGCGGGCCCACCGTCGGCAGGCCGAGCACCAGCGACACGATGATGCTGCCCGACACCACGTAGGGCAGCAGGTAGCCGATGGTGCTCACGAACGGATTGAGCGCGACGCGCACCGGGTAGCGCATGATCACGCGGTACTCGGGCAGGCCGCGCGCGCGCGCCGTCATCACGTAGGGCTTGCGCAGCTCGTCGAGCAGGTTGGAACGCATGATGCGGATCAGCTGCGCGGTGCCGGCGACGCCGAGCACGATGGCCGGGACCGGCAGGTGCTTCACGAGGTCCCACGCCTTGGCCATGCTCCACGGCGCCTCGGCGTAGTCCGGCGAGAAGAGCCCGCCGACGTTGGCGCCGAAGTAGCGGAAGCCGAAGTACATGACGATCAGCGCGAGCAGGAAGCTCGGGATCGCGAGCCCGATGAAGCCGACGAACGTGAAGAGGTAATCGAGGAACGAATAGCGATACACCGCCGAGTAGATGCCGATGGGCAAGGCGAGCGCCCACGTGAATATGATCGCCGCCACCGATATGACGATGGTGAGCGTCAGCCGGTCGCCGATGACGTCCGCCACCGGCCGGCTCCATTCCATCGCCATCCCGAAGTTGCCCTGCAGGATGAGCCCCATCCACTTCGCGTACTGCACGGTGATCGGCTTGTCGAGGCCGAGCTGCTCGCGCAGCGCCTGCGCCTCGCCTTCGGACACCGCGCTGCCGGACGCCGACATCGACGCGATGTACGACGTCACGTAGTCGCCCGGCGGCAAGTGGATGATCATGAACGACAGGACCGAGATGGCCCACACCGTCAGCACGGCGAGCATCAGGCGACGAACGACGTAGGCCAGCATGGCGATCCTTTCGGGCCGGGATTGCGCACGGGGCGGCCGGCCGGCGAATGCCGCCGGCCGGTCGCCCCGCGCCCTGCTTCAGTTCACTTGAAGTAGAACGTCTCGGGCCACGACGCGTGCGGCGTGCGTACGTGCTGCGCGTTGGTCTGGCGCTCCGGGATGTTACCCATGTTGTTCTTCACGATCCGCACGCCCATGAACGCGGGCGACTGGCCGACGGTGCCGATGCTCCACTGCTGCTCGGTGAGGATCCGCCAGATCTCCTTGCCGGCCTTGGTGCGGTCCTCGTCGTTCATGCCGTACGCGGCGCGGAAGAGGTCGAACGCGCGGATCATCTCCGGATCGTCCGGCTTCTTGCCCGCGGCGCCGTTGGAGGCGTACCACTTCGCGAACGCCATGCCCATGTGCGCCTCGGCCGCATCGACCGGCAGCGCGTGGCGCGGGAACAGGAACAGCATCTCGGAGCCGTCGTTGGCCCACGTGATGATCTGGTTCTCGTTGTTGTTGTCGCGCGTGAACGCCAGGTTGCGCTCGAGCTCCTTGATGTCGACGTCGATGCCGATCTTCTTCCACTGCTGCTTGATCATCTCGCCCACGGGCGTGAACGGGACGAACTGGCCGCCGATCGTGATCATCTCGAGGCGCACGCGGCCCTTGCCGTCGCTGCGCAGGCGATAGCCGTCGCCGTCCTTCTTGGCGAGGCCCACCTTGTCGAGCAGGTCGTTGGCCTGCTTCGGGTCGTACACGGCCCATTTCTTGTTGTACTCGGGGCCCGGGCTGTAGAGCGTGTCGGGCGACGGCGCGATCGAGCCGGCGGTGCCCACACCCAGCCAGAACGCCTCGTTCAGCTGGTCGCGGTCGATGCCGAGTGCCAGCGCGTGCCGGAAATCCTTGTTGCGCAGGAGCTTCATGATCTCCGGATCGCCCTCGTACGCGTTGCCCATGTGCAGCGCGACGTCGGCGCCGTTCAGGCCCGGGTCGAGGCGGACGGTGTAGTTGCCCTTCTTCGCGTTCTCCAGGAACACCGGCAGCTTGGTGAGGCCCATGTGCCGTTCCTGCAGGTCGAACTCGCCGGCGATCGCGCGGAGGTTCGCCACTTCCGTGTTCTCGGCCAGCGTCATCGTGATGCGGTCGATGTACGGCAGCTGGTTGCCCGCGGTGTCCACGGCCCAGAAGTACGGGTTGCGCTCCATCGACCACGTCGGCGTGTTGATCGGCGACACGGTCTTCCACGGCGTCATCACCGGCAGGTCCGGATTGAGCGCCCAGCTGTAGCGGTTCTTGAGCAGCGAGACCCAGTTGTCGAAGCCCAGCTCCTTCGCCTTCTTGTTGACCGCCTCTTCCGACGAATACTTGGGCAGGAACTGCTTCAGGTAGTGCGCCGGCGCGTAGGCGCCGCCGAAGTTCTGGAAGCCGCCGCGCGTCGCGAAGCCGGCGCCGATGGCCGTGCTGCCGGCGAGCTGGTAGACGAAGAACGTGTAGGGCTCGGGGAATTCGAAGGCGACGGTGTAGTCGTCGACCTTGCGCATCTTCCCGTCCTTGCCGTTGATCTGGAACTCGAAGAACGGCGTCGGCACGATGTTCTTGTTGAGGTAGATGTCCTCGTACCAGAACATGAAGTCGTCCGCGGTCAGCGGCTTGCCGTCCGACCACTTCGCGCCCTTGCGCAGGCTGATCGTCGTGGTCTTGCCGTCGGCGCTCACCTTCCAGTCGCGCGCGAGGCTCGGCACGATCTTGTTGCCCGTGTAGTCGAAGGTGAGGATCTTGTCGGCGGAGTTGATCCGGTTGCCGTTCTCGTGGTCGGCCGGCCCCGTGAACGCGCGGCGCCAGTTGCCGCCGTACTTGCCGATCTCGCGCAGCGGCTTGATCACGAGGAGCTGCGAGGGCTCGGGCAGGCGCTTGTCGACCGCCGGCAGCTTGCCGCCCTTCACGAGCGGGTCGAGCATCGGCGCTTCCTTGAAGCTCTTGGGGTAATCCTTGGCGTCGAGCACCAGCGTCGGGCCCTCGAGCTTGCCGATGAGCGATGCCCCGAGCTTCGGCGGCGCCGCGCCCTGGGCGGCGGCGACGCCCGGTTGCAGGGCCAGGCCCACGAACGGCGCCAGTGCCCACAGCAATGCCGCGTACTTAGCTTTCATCCGGATCTCCCTTCGGTGACGTTCGACTTGTCGTGCGGCCCACGCGGACCTCCCGTGCGGTGGCATGGCGCCAGGCGCGAGTGCGCCGGGAACGGTGCCAGGATGGTCCAGCCGGGGCCTGTCGGCACACAACGATGGCATCCCGGATCGATGTCCGCATTGATCTTCGACAGGGCCGCCGCAGGGAGCCGAACCGGGCGGCGGAGCGAACGACGCTGGATCCCCGCCTGCGCGGGGATGACCTCGTGCGCGCTTCGCGCATCGGACGCTGAACGACACTGGATCCCCGCCTTCGCGGGGATGACCCGTCGCGCGCCGCGCGTGGGATGCCGAACGACGCTGGATCCCCGCCTTCGCGGGGATGACCTCGCGCGCGCTTCGCGCGTCGGACGTTGAACGACACTGGATCCCCGCCTTCGCGGGGATGACCTCGCGCGCGCTTCGCGCGTCGGACGCTGAACGACACTGGATCCCCGCCTTCGCGGGGATGACCCGTCGCGCGCCGCGCGCGCGACGGGTCACTTGATGATCTGGAGGTGCGACGGCCGCGGCTTGCGCTTGCCGTCGCCGTTGGCGTCGCCGTCCTTGCGCGCCTCGGCGTCCGCCTTCTCGGGCTCGCGGGGCGCGGTGGCGGCGGTCAGCGAGGCGACCGGATCCTGCGTGGCGGTGAACGCGAAGCCGTAGCCCGTTTCCTTCGCGAAGATGCCCGACACCGCGTTCATCGGCACGGCCACCTCCTGCGACGCGCCGTTGAAGCGCGCCGTGAACTGGATCCAGTCGTTGTCGATGGTGAGCTTGCGCGTGGCGGTGGCGCTCACGTTGAGCACGATCTCGCCGTTCTTCACGAACGCCGTCGGCACCCGCGTCTCCGCATTGACCTTGACCGCGAGGTAAGGCGTGAGCGAGTTGTCACCGCACCATTCGCAGATGGCGCGGATGAGGTACGGCTTGGCGGATTGCTCGGACATGGGGGTCACATAGTACGCAGGTCGGCCTGCCCGTCAAGGGCGGGCGCCCCGGGGACCTGCCAGGGCCGGCGGTGCGGCGCTTATCCCATGGATGGCGCCGGACGCCCCGAGTTCAACCCCTCCAGGAGTTCAACCCACTGTCGCGCGGGACAACCGCAGCCCACCGCACGACGCTCGTTCTTGCGTGGCCTTTTCCGGCGGCAGCCGCCGGCCCGCCCCAAGGCGGCCGCGTGACCTCAAGGACGCTGTACCCGGCTGCAAAAGGTGCAACGCCGCGCGGCCGTCATCCCCCGGCCCCACGAACGCCTTTTGCAGACGTTACTTCCTCATTCCCCGCTCGGCGGAGGTGAGCGCCTCGGAGAACGCCGGCCGCGCGAACAGGCGCTCAGCGTACTTCATGAGCGGCGCCGCCTGCTTGGGCATCTGGATGCCGTAGTAGTCGAGGCGCCACAGGAGCGGCGTGATCGCCACGTCGAGCATCGAGTAGTCCTCGCCCAGCATGTGCTTGTGCTTGGCGAACACCGGGGTGATCTGCAGCAGCGCGTCGCGCACGAGGCCGCGCGCCTTGTCGGCGTTCTTCTGGTTGTTGCCCTCGAGCGCGTCGATGTGGACGAAGAGCTCCTTCTCGAAGCGATGCAGGAAGAGCCGCGCGCGGGCGCGCATCACCGGATCCGCCGGCATGAGCTGCGGATGCGGGAAGCGCTCGTCGATGTACTCGTTGATGATGTTCGACTCGTGCAGCACGAGGTCGCGCTCGACGAGCACCGGGACCTGGTTGTACGGGTTCATCACCGCGAGGTCCTCGGGCTTGTGGTCCAAGTCGACGTCGATGATCTGGAAATCCATGCCCTTCTCGTGCAGCACGATGCGGCAGCGCTGCGAAAACGGGTCGGTCGTCCCGGAATAGAGGGTCATCATGATGGTGTCTCCGTGCGCGTGCGTGCGCGGCGTGGCTGCATGGACGGGCGTTCACCCCCGCCCAGAAAAGCATCGGGGCACGAGCGCCGCCCGTGCCCCTTGGAATCAGTCGGAACGGCGGGTCAGTGCACGTCCTTCCAGTACGAGCGCTTCAACGCGTAGATGAGCGTGAACAGGACGCCGAGGTAGAGCAGCACCACGATGCCCAGGCTGATGCGCTTGTTCTTGGTGGGCTCGGCGACGAAGTCCATGAAGTTCACGAGGTCCGCGACGAAGCCCTGGTACTCGATCGGCGTCATGCTGCCGGGCGCGTCGGCATCGACCTGCACCGTGCGCAGCAGCCACTTGCCGCCGGGCGCGGGCTCGAGCTTGACGAGGCCCTTGACCGCGATGGCGGCCGCGAGCGCTTCCTCGTGCTTCTCGAATTCCTTGGTCACGAGCTTCGGGCTGCCCGACAGCGCCCACAGCACGTGCGGCATGCCGACGTTGGGGAACACGAGGTTGTTCCAGCCGGTGGCCGACGCGTCGTCCTTGTAGAACGCGAGGAAATAGTTGTAGAGCCAGTCGGTGCCGCGCACGCGCGCCTCGACCGACAGGTCGGGGGGAATCGAGCCGAACGCGCGCTTGGCTTCCGCGGGTGTCATCGCCACCGACATCACGGACCCGATCTTGTCGGTGCCGAACATCAGGTTGTTCTTGATCTGGTCCTCGGTGAGGCCGATGTCCTTGAGACGCTCGTAGCGCATGTACTTCGCGCTGTGGCAGCCCATGCAGTAGTTGACGAAGTTGCGCGCGCCGCGCTGCAGCGAATCGGTGTCGAGGCGATGCACCGGCGCCGGATCCATGCGCAGGTCGGCGCCGCCGGACGCGAATGCGGTGCCGGCGGCGAGCAGCAGGGCTGCGAGAAGGGTGGCGATCTTGTTCATGTTCTTACGTCGTCCTCTCCGGCACCGGCTTGGTCTTGTCGCGCACCGTGTACCACGGCATCAGCAGGAAGAAGAGGAAGTACACGACCGTCAGCACGCGCGAGACGACGGTGGCCTTGTCCGCGCCGTAGAACGGGAAGCCGTCCCCGAACTGCCCCCACACCGTGACCGGCACGACGCCGAGGTAGCCCAGGATCAGGAACGAGATCACGAACGCGGTGAGCCACGACTTGTAGAGCGTGCCGCGGTAGCGGATCGACTTCACGGCGCCGCGGTCGAGCCACGGCAGGAAGAACAGGATGACCACCGCCGCGCCCATCACCAGCACGCCCCAGAACTGCGAGTCGAGGAACGACGGCACCGCGCGCAGCATCGCGTAGAACGGCGTGAAGTACCACACCGGCGCGATGTGCTCGGGCGTCTTCAGCGGATCGGCCGGGATGAAGTTGTTGGCCTCGAGGAAGTAGCCGCCCATCTCCGGCAGGAAGAACACGATGATCGAGAACACGACGAGGAACACGACGACGCCGACGATGTCCTTGATCGTGTAGTACGGGTGGCTGTAGATGCCGTCGAGGTACAGGCCGGTCTTCGGATCCTTGGGCTGCTTCTTGATCTCGATGCCGTCCGGGTTGTTCGAGCCCACCTCGTGCAGCGCCATGAGGTGCGCGGCGACGAGGCCCAGCAGCACCAGCGGGAAGGCGATCACGTGGAACGCGAAGAAGCGGTTCAGCGTGATGTCGCTGATCGTGTAGTCGCCGCGGATCCACACGCCGAGGCTGTCGCCGATCAGCGGGACCGTCGAGAACAGGTTCACGATCACCTGCGCGCCCCAGTAGGACATCTGGCCCCACGGGAGGAGGTAGCCGAAGAACGCCTCGCCCATCAGCACGAGGTAGATGAGGCAGCCGAAGATCCACAGCAGCTCGCGCGGCTTGCGGTAGCTGCCGTACATGAGGCCGCGGAACATGTGCAGGTACACGACGACGAAGAACATCGACGCGCCCGTGGAGTGCATGTAGCGGATGAGCCAGCCCCACTCGACGTCCCGCATGATGTACTCGACCGACTCGAACGCCTTCTGCGCGTCGGGCTTGTAGTTCATCGTGAGGAAGATGCCCGTGAGGATCTGCATCACGAGCACCAGCGTGGCGAGCGAGCCGAAGTAGTACCAGAAGTTGAAGTTCTTGGGCGCGACGTACTTGCCCCACTGCGATTCCCAGAGCGCGGTGAGCGGGAAGCGCGCGTCGACCCAGTCGAGGATTTTCTGCATGTCAGCTGTCCTTGCCGTCCTGGCCGAGGCCGATCACGATCTTCGTGTCCGTCGCGTACTTGTGCGGCGGGATCACGAGGTTGGTCGGCGCGGGGACGCCCTTGAACACGCGTCCGGCGAGGTCGAACTTCGACTGGTGGCAGGGGCAGAAGAAGCCGCCGAGCCAATCCGGGCCGAGGTCGGCGGGTGCCACTTCCGGGCGGAACGTCGGCGAGCACCCGAGGTGCGTGCAGATGCCGACCGCGACCCACATGCTGTCCTTGATCGAGCGGTGCTCGTTCTTGCAGTAGGCGGGCTGCTGCGGGACGTTGGAGTTCGGATCGGCGAGCCGCGCGTCGAGCTTGGGCAGCGAGTCGAGCATGGGCTTGGTGCGGTTGAGCAGCCAGCACACCTTGCCGCGCCACTCGACCGTGATGAGCTGGCCCGGCTCGATCTTGCTGATGTCCACCTCGACGGGCGCGCCGGCGGCCTTGGCGCGCGCGGACGGCCACAGCGACATCACGAACGGCGTGGCCGCGGCCACCGCCCCCACTCCGCCGACCACCCCGCCGGCGGCGAGCAGGAACCGGCGTTTCTTCGTATCGACCGATTGATTGACGAGCGCGTCAGCCATCCCAATGTCCCATGGTGGCGCGAAGACCGAAATGGATCGCGCGGGGCGCGCGTCGGGCCCCGCGCCCGCCGGCCCGGATGCGTCGTGGGCGGCGAGTTCGCAAAAACTTTTCAATTATACGGGATCGGCCCGGTCCGCCGGAAGCCCGGCGACGGTTTCCGGCCGGAAACCCGCTCCGAATCAGGCGCTTGGCGTACCGGTCCGGGCGGCCCGCCAGCCCCCGTCCGGGGACGCCCCGCGGCGCCGGCTCTATACTGCGACCCATGTTGCGCAAATTCTGGCTGCTCTTCGCGCAGGCCTGCACCGTCTCCATCGCCGCGCTGTTCGTGGTCGCCACGCTGCGCCCCGATCTCCTGCCGCGGCTCGCGATGCACGAGCCCGGCGGCAGCGTGGTCGTCACCCAGGAGGCGCACACGCTGGTCAACGTGCCGCGCGTCGCGAGCTATGCCGACGCCGCCAGGAAGGCGATGCCGGCGGTGGTCAACATCTACACCAGCAAGGAAGTGCGCGCGCGCAACCCCCTGGCCGAGGATCCGCTCTTCCGCCGCTACTTCCCCGAGCTCGAGCGCGGCGCCGCGCAGCGGCAGACGAGCTTGGGCTCCGGCGTGATCGTGTCGCCCGAGGGCTACGTGATCACCAACCACCACGTGATCCAGGGCGCGGACGACATCCAGCTCGTGCTCGCCGACGGCCGCCGGCTCGCGGCGCGCATCCGCGGGGTGGATCCCGAGTCGGACCTCGCGGTGCTGAAGGCGGACGCCGAGAAGCTCCCGGCGATCACGTTCGGCGCCTCGGAGAACCTGCAGGTCGGCGACGTGGTGCTCGCCATCGGCAATCCGTTCGGGCTCGGCAGCACGGTGACGTTCGGCATCGTGAGCGCACTCGGCCGCAACTACCTCGGCGTGAACCGCTTCGAGGACTTCATCCAGACCGACGCGGCCATCAACCCGGGCAATTCCGGCGGCGCGCTGATCGACGCCGCGGGGAATCTCGTCGGCATCAACAGCACCATCTACTCGCAGTCGGGCGGCTCGCTCGGCATCGCGTTCTCGATCCCCGTCTCGCTCGCACGCAACGTGTTCGAGCAGATCGTGCGCGACGGCGAGGTAACGCGCGGCTGGCTCGGCATCGAGCCGGCGGCGGTCACCGGCGAGGTGGCGCAGGCGCTCGCGCTGCCGCGCAGCGAGGGCGTGGTCATTCGCGGCGTCGAGCCGCGCGGGCCCGCCGACCGCGCCGGCCTCAAGGTCCTCGACGTCGTGATGGACATCGGCGGCAAGGCCACCAAGAGCGTGCCGCAGCTTTTGGCGCGCATCGCGGAGCTGCCGCCGGGATCGACGGCGAAGGTGCACGTCATCCGCAGCGGGAAGGACGTCGACCTCGACGTGACGGTGGGAAAACGTCCGCCGCCGGATCGCCAGTAGACGCCGGTCGATCCCCTGTCGTCCCCGCGAAGGCGGGGACCCATACATGGTCGCCCCCTGTTGGCAAGGCCCCAGTTCCTGATGGCGGAAGGTGCGATTGCTGCCATACATCCGGCCCTCATTTGAGGCGTTAGCCTCTGGCCCTGATGGAATTCGCTGACCGGGGGCTTCTCAGTGTCGCGCACTCGAGGTGCTCTGGGTCCCTCAGCTTCACCCGGTCACGGTCCGACCTGTTCTGCCATCACGTCGTGGTTGCCTGCGCAATCGTGTGGGGTGCTCCTTGGCGGTGGTATGAAACGGGCGGTGCGTCGGTGCGCGTCGATTACTTCGTGAGTGGTTGTCGATAATCGTGCTGGTGCGCCAGCAGCGCCCAGGCCACGCGCGCATTGCGATTGGCCAGCGCCACGGTTGCCACGTTGGTCGGACGGCGCCGCAGCAACTCGCGCAGCCACGGTTCGGCCTTCTCCGGTGCGCGTTGCGCCTGTCGTACCACCGCCCGCGCGCCGTGGATGAGCAAAGTGCGCAGATAACTGTCGCCGCGCTTGCTGATGCCCAGCAGCGTCGTCTTGCCACCGCTGGACGCTTGGCGCGGCACAATCCCCAAGCACGCCGAGAGCTGGCGTCCATTCTTGTAAGTGCGCGCCGGGCCCACGCTCGCCACCAAGGCGCTGGCACTCAGCGGCCCGACTCCGGGGATGGTGGCCAGGCGCCGGCTGTCCTCATGCTGGGTATGCCAGTCCTTGATCTGGACTTCGAGCTCCGCCTGCTGCCGGCCCAGCGCGCCCAGGCGCTGCCGCAGTTGCTCCAGCAAGCGCCGGAAGCTGTCGGGCAATCCATTGTTACCGTCCTCCAGCAACGCCAGCACCCGCGGCTCGATCTGTGCGATGCCCTTGGGTATCGCCAGCCCAAATTCGGCCAGCAGCCCCCGTATCTGATTGGCCTGCGCGGTGCGTGCCTTGACCAGGCCCTGGCGCACCCGGTGCACCGCCAAGATCGCCTGCTGCTCCACGGTCTTGATCGGCACGAAGTGCATATTCGGCCGCTGTACCGCCTCGCAAATCGCCTCGGCGTCGGCCGCATCGTTCTTGTTGCGCTTCACAAACGGCTTCACGTACTGCGGCGGCATCAGCTTCACCACATGCCCCAGCGCTTGCAGCTCGCGCCCCCAATAATGCGCGCCGCCGCATGCTTCCATGCCCACCAAGCACGGCGGCAGCTTGGCGAAGAACGCCTTCATCTGCGCCCGCTTCACTTGCTTGCGCAACACCACTCGGCCGCCAGCATCCACGGCATGCACCTGAAACACGCTCTTTGCCAGATCCAGCCCAATCGTCGTAATCTTCATGGCGTCGCCTCCTCTCGTGTAAGTGGGATTAACAGTCCTCACTTTGGCACTTCGATGCCGTATCGGGCAGGGGGCGACCATCCCATTAGTGTCGTTGCGTGCGACTGCGGCGAGCGATCGAAAGTCGCTGGGTCCCCGCCTTCGCGGGGACGACAATGGGAAACGGCGGCGCTACGAAGCCTCCGCCTCGCCCTCAGGCGCAGGCACCGTAACGAACCGCGCGAGCAAAAGCCCGAGCTCGTAGAGCAGCCACAGCGGCACCGCGAGCATGAGCTGCGACAGCACGTCGGGCGGCGTGAACACGGCGCCGACGACGAACGCGCCGACGATCACGTAGGAGCGGATCGAGCGCAGTTTCTCGAGGCTCACCATGCGCAGGCGCACGAGCACGATCACGATCACCGGCACCTCGAACGTGATGCCGAACGCGAGGAACATCGCGAGGATGAACGACAGGTACTTGTCGATGTCGGTCATCATCGTGACGCCGGCCGGCGTGTAGCCCGCGAAGAAGCTGAACATCACCGGGAACACGAAGAAGTACGCGAAGCACATCCCGATGAAGAAGAACACGACGCTGCTCACCAGCACCGGCAGCGCGAGCTTCTTCTCGTGATGGTAGAGGCCGGGCGCCACGAACGCCCACGCCTGCCACAGCACGTAGGGCAGCGCGATCAGGAACGACGCCATCAGCGTCACCTTGAGCGGCACGAGGAAGGTGCCGGTGACGTCGGTGGCGATCATCGTCGCGCCCGTGGGCAGCTTCTCGAGCAGCGGCTTCGCGAGGAACGCGTAGATGTCCTTCGCGAACGGGAACAGGCACAGCAGCACGACCACCACCGCGATCAGCGAGCGCATCAGGCGCTGGCGCAGCTCGACGAGGTGCGAGAGGAAGGTCTCCTGCACGCCTTCCGGGGTGTCTTCGGCCATGCGGGAGGATCAGATCTTGTCGAAGCCGGGCAGCGCGCCCTGGCGCGGCGGCTCGGCGGGCGCGGCATCGGCGAGCTCGCCGCCCGGCTCGTTGGGAAGCGGACCCGGCTCGGCGAGCCGCTCGCTCGTCGGCGCCGGAGCGTTGTCGGCCGCGGCCGCGTTGAGCTCGCTCTCGACGCCGCGCACGCCCGTCTCGACGTCGCGCGCCGCGCTCTCGACCGACGACTTCAGGTCCGCGGCGGCGGTCTGCACCTGCGTCCTGAGCTTGCGCAGCTCGTCGAGCTCGATCTCGCGGTTGATGTCGGACTTCACGTCGTTCACGTACCGCTGCAGGCGGCCGAACAGGTGCCCGAGCGTGCGCGCCGTCTTCGGCAGCCGCTCGGGGCCGATGACGATCAGCGCCACGACGGCGATGACGACGATTTCGGAGAAGCCGATGTCGAACATGACGGAAGGCGCGGCTGCCGCGCCGGGGCGCGGGTCACCCGGGCCGTGAACCGCAGGCTAGGACCGGTTGGTCTCTTTGCGGACTTCCGCGTCGATGGTCTTGCCCGGGATCTGCTGCGCCGGCGGCGGCGGCGCTTCCGCGGCCGCGTCCTCGGCGCCCTTCATCCCTTCCTTGAAGCCCTTGACCGCGCCGCCCAGGTCCTGCCCGATGTTGCGCAGCTTCTTCGTGCCGAAGATCAGCACGACGACGACGAGGACGATCAGCCAATGCCAGATGCTCAAGCCACCCATGGTGTGCTCCTTCCTTAACCTTTGCGGATCATCGCGCCCAGCGGCTCGGCGCCGGCGATGACGTGCACGTGGACGTGCGGGACTTCCTGACGGCCGATGCGGCCGGTGTTGATGATCGTCCGAAACCCCTCGTTCGCGCCTTGCTCTCGCGCAAGCCGCCCCGCCAGCGCCATGATGCGCCCCATCACCGGCGCGTCGGCGTCGGTGACATCGTACAGGGATGCAACGTGATGCTTGGGGACGATCATGAAGTGGACCGCCGCCACCGGGCTGATGTCGTGGAAGGCGATCACCTCCGCGTCCTCGTAGACCTTCTTCGCGGGGATCTCGCCGCGGGCGATCTTGCAGAAAATGCAGTTCGGGTCGCTTCCGGCCATGAGGCTCTCTCTGTCAGGTGCGGCGTGCGGTGATGCGGGCGGCGAGCGCCTCGTACAGCCCGTCGGCGTCGTCGCTGCCGACGATCACGCCGCGGCCGCGCTGCACGGTGACCTTCACCGCGCCGCGGCCCCCGATATTGTATAGCCACCCGCCCGGCGTCCAGTGGAGGCCCCACCCCCACCACACCCGGACGATGACCCTGTCGACAGCCACGATTTCGGCCAGCGGCACCGACGTGCCGACGATGCCCACCCCGAACGACACCTGCAGCGCCTCGTCGTCGACCCGCGTGACGAGCGTCGGGAACAGCAGGGCGCCGGCCCCCAGCACCGCGAACATGGCGTAGACGAGCCACGGCGCGGCCGCCCGCGTCTGCGGCGACAGCGCCAGCACGAGGACGGTGGCGAGCGCCATGCCGACGGCGGTGCCGGCCAGCATCCGCCAGCCCACCTGCGTGTGCCGATAGGGTGCCACTCGCGGGGCTAGCGGCCGCGCGCGGCCTTTTCCGCGTGGCCGGACGTTCCTTCGCGGCGCGCGAGCTCGGCCAGCACGTCGGCCGGGCCGAGCCCGTGCCGCGCGAGCAGCACGAGGCAGTGGAACCACAGGTCGGCCACCTCGGAGACGATGCGCGCGGGCACGCCGTCCTTGCCGGCCATGACCGCCTCGGTGGCTTCCTCGCCGATCTTCTTCAGGATCGCGTCGTCGCCCTTCGCGAACAGCGACGCGACGTACGACGACGCCGGATCGGCGCCGCGGCGCGCGGCGATGGTCGCCGCGACGCGCGCGAGCACGTCGTTCGCGGATGCGGGATCAGCCATCGCCGTAGATCGCCTTCGGGTCCTTGCGCACGGGCTCGACATCATGCCACGCGCCGTCCTCCAGGCGCCGGAAGAAGCAGCGCTCGCGGCCCGTGTGGCACGCGATGCCGCCGACCTGCTCGACCATCAGCAGCACGGCGTCGTGGTCGCAGTCGAGGCGGATCTCCTGCACGCGCTGCACGTGCCCCGACTGCTCGCCCTTGCGCCACAGCTTGCGCCGCGAGCGCGACCAGTAGTGCGCCTCGCGCGTCTCCGCGGTGCGCGCGAGCGCTTCCCGGTTCATCCACGCGAGCGTGAGCACGCGGCCCGACGCGGCGTCCTGCGCGATGGCCGCGACGAGGCCGTCGGCGTTCCAGCGGACGTCGTCGAGCCAGGTGCTCACGGCGTTCACAAAGAGACGCAGAGACGCCGAGAAAGACACGACGGTACTTCTCTGCGTCTCTGCGTCTCTTTGTTATCGGGTTTCACGTGCGAACCTCGAGGCCCGCCGCGGCCATCGCCGCCTTCGCCTGCCCCACCGTGAATTCGCCGTAGTGGAAGATCGACGCCGCGAGCACCGCATCTGCGCCGCCCTCGCGGATGCCGTCGACCAGGTCCTGCAGCGCGCCGACGCCGCCCGACGCGATCACGGGCACGTCGACGGCGTCGCTCACCGCGCGCGTGAGGCGCAGGTCGAAGCCGGTGCGCGCGCCGTCGCGGTCCATGCTGGTGAGCAGGATCTCGCCGGCGCCGAGCGCCACCACTTCCTGCGCCCACTCGACGGCGTCGATGCCCGTCGGCGTGCGGCCGCCGTGCACGTACACCTGCCACGCGTCGACCGCGTACTTCTTGGCGTCGATGGCGGCGACGATGCACTGCGCGCCGTAGCGCGCCGACGCTTCCGCGAAGAGGTCAGGGTTCTGCACGCCCGAGGTGTTGATGCTGACCTTGTCGGCGCCCGCGTTGAGCAGGTGGCGGATGTCGTCGACCGCGTTGACCCCGCCGCCGACCGTGAGCGGGATGAACACCTGCGAGGCCACCGCCTCGATCATGTCGTACAGCAGGCCACGCTTCTCGACGCTCGCGCGGATGTCGAGGAACGCCAATTCGTCCGCGCCCTGCTCGTCGTAGCGCCGCGCGACCTCGACCGGATCGCCGGCGTCGCGCAGGTTGACGAAGTTGACGCCCTTGACGACGCGGCCGTCCGCGATGTCGAGGCAGGGGATGATCCGTTTTGCCAGGCCCATTGTCGGGTCGTCACCAGATGCTTTTCACAAAGAGGCGCAGAGACGCAGAGGGTACGAGCCCTTCTCGGCGTCTCTGCGTCTCTTTGTGAACGGTTTTGTGTCTACGCCCCCGCCGCCTTCAGCGCATCCTTGAAGTTCAGCGTGCCTTCGTAGATGGCGCGGCCGGCGATGGCGCCGATGATGCCGTCGGCCTCGTGCTGCGCGAGCTTCTGCACGTCGGCGATCGACGCGAGCCCGCCGGAGGCGATCACGGGCACCTTGATCTCGCGCGCGAGCTTCACGGTGGCCTCGATGTTGATGCCGGTGAGCATGCCGTCGCGGCCGATGTCGGTGTAGATGATGCCTTCCACCCCATAGTCCTCGAACTTGCGCGCGAGGTCGACCACGTCGTGGCCCGTCATCTTCGACCAGCCGTCGGTCGCGACCTTGCCTTCGCGCGCGTCGAGGCCGACCCAGATGTGGCCGGGGAACGCGGAGCACGCATCGTGCAGGAAGCCGGGATTCTTCACCGCGGCGGTGCCGATCACGACGTAGCTCACGCCGTCGTCGAGGTAGCGCTCGATGGTGTCGAGGTCGCGGATGCCGCCGCCCAGCTGCACCGGGATCTCCTCGCCGATCACGCTCACGATCTCGCGGATCGCGAGCTCGTTGCGCGGCTTGCCGGCGATGGCGCCGTTCAGGTCGACGAGGTGCAGGCGCTGCGCGCCCTGCTCGAGCCAGTGCTGCGCCATGGCCGCCGGGTCCTCGGAGAACACGGTGGCCGTGTGCATCTCGCCCTGCTTCAGGCGCACGCAGTGGCCGTCCTTGATGTCGATTGCGGGGATGATTTGCATGGCGGCAGCGAGGTGAGGCTGCGTTGTCGGCGATGCGTCGTGACCGCGGACGCGTGAGGTCAGGACCGTCCGTCCCAGGAGACGAAGTTGGCGAGCAGCTTGAGGCCCGCGCGCTGACTCTTTTCCGGATGGAATTGGGTGGCGAAGATATTAGCCCGCGCGATGGCGCAAGTAAACGGCACCGGATAGTCCACGGTGCCGACTGTAACAGAGCTGTCGGCGGGCACCGGGTAATAGCTGTGCGCGAAGTAGAAGCGCGCGCCGTCCTCGATGCCGGCCCACAGCGGATGCGGCCGCGCCTGGTGCACGCGGCTCCATCCCATGTGGGGCACCTTGAGCCGCTCGCCGGTGGGCGCCTGCATCGCCTCCTCGCGGAAGCGCACGACCTGTCCCGGCAATGCGCCGAGGCAGCGCGTCGGCCCCTCCTCGCTCGCGTCGAACAGCATCTGCAGGCCGAGGCAGATGCCGAGGAACGGACGTTCGCGCATCACCGCGAGCACCGTGTCCGCGAGACCGCTCGCGAGCAGGCCCTTCATGCAGTCGGGCATCGCGCTCTGCCCGGGCAGCACGATCCGGTCGGCCGCGCGGATCTCGGCGGGATCGGACGACACGCGCACGTCGCGCCCGGGCGCCACGTGCACGAGCGCCTTCGCCACCGAGCGGAGGTTGCCCATGCCGTAGTCGACGACGACGATCATGTCGGGATCGGGGACGATCGGGAACGCGTGCGCGGAACGGCTACAGCGTGCCCTTGGTCGACGGAATCACCGACCCGGCGCGCGCATCCATGGCCACCGCCGTTCGCAGCGCCCGCGCGAACGCCTTGAACACCGTCTCGGCCTGGTGATGCGCGTTGACGCCGCGCAGGTTGTCGACGTGCAGCGTCACCAGCGCGTGGTTCACGAAGCCCTGGAAGAACTCGTGCGTGAGGTCGACGTCGAAGGTGCCGATCAGCGCGCGCGTGAACGGCACGTGGAACTCGAGCCCGGGGCGTCCCGAGAGATCGATCACCACGCGCGACAGCGCTTCGTCGAGCGGCACATACGCGTGCCCGTAGCGGACGATGCCCTGCTTGTCGCCCACCGCCGCCTTGAACGCCTGTCCGAGCGTGATGCCGATGTCCTCGACCGTGTGATGCGCGTCGATGTGCAGGTCGCCCTGCGCGCGCACGGTGAGGTCGACCATGCCGTGGCGCGCGAGCTGGTCGAGCATGTGGTCGAGGAACGGCACGCCGGTGGCGAGGTCGGCGCGGCCGGTGCCGTCGAGGTCGATCTCGACGACGATCTTCGTCTCGGCCGTGTTGCGCTCGACGCGCGCGGCGCGGCGCGGGGGATTGGCGGTGCTCATCGTCATAGTGTAGCGCCCGGCGCGCGCCTCACGCGGCCAGCGCGGCGAGCACGGCGTTGTTCTCCGCCGGCGTGCCGATGGTGATGCGCAGGCAGTGCGTCAGGAGCGGATGCCAGCCGTGGACGTTCTTGACCAGGATGCCGGCGTCCTTCAGGCGCTGGAACCACCCCGGGGCGTCCGGCACGCGCACGAGCAGGAAGTTCGCGTGGGACGGGAACACGGTGACGCCCGGGAGCGCCGCGAGCGCCTGCGCCATCCGGCCCCGCTCCCGCCGGATCGCCGCCGCCTGCTCGGCCAGCAGCGCCCCGTGGCGCAGCAGGACCGGCACCACGGCTTGCGTCAGCGCGTTGACGTTGTAGGGCGGCCGCACCTTCTCGAGCTCGACGATCCACGCCGGATGCGCGACCGCGTAGCCCAGGCGCACGCCGGCGAGCCCGATCTTCGAGACCGTGCGGATCACCACGAGGTTCGGGAACTCGAGCACGCGCGGCAGGAAGGTGCTGTCGGCGAACGCGTAGTACGCCTCGTCGACCACGACGAGGCCGGGCGCCGCGCGCAGGATGCGCTCGATCGCGCCCTCCGGGTACAGCGTCCCCGTGGGGTTGTTGGGTTGCGCAAGCCATACGAGCGCGGGGCGCTCGCGCTCGATCGCGGCGAGCATCGCGTCGACGTCGAGCGTGAGGTCCGCGGCGAGCGGCACGCCGGTGAAGCGGAGGTTGTAGATCTCCGCGTTGGCGCGGTAGAGCACGAACGACGGATCGGGCGCCAGCACCACCGCGCCGGGCTTGGCCACGGCGAGCGTGACCATCTGCAGGAGCTCGTCGGAGCCGTTGCCGAGGATGAGGCCGGCGTCCTCCGGCAGCGCGAGCGAGCGGCGCAGCGCCTGCTTCACCTCGTCGCCCGGCCCGTCGGGGTAGCGATTGAGGCGCACGTTGGCGACCGCGGCGCCGATCTCCGCGCGCGCCTCGGCGGTCAGCCCGTACGGATTCTCCATGGCATCGAGCTTGATCATGCCGACGGCCTTCGCCACCGGGTAGCTCGACATCGCGCGGATCTTGGGGCGGATCGTCGCCTTGACGCGCGCCTCGACCTCGGCGGCGGACGCGGGCAGGCGCGGCGGGCGGGGATCGTTCATGCGCGTCAGACGTCGCGGGTGTCCGCGAAGTAGAGGTCGACGCCGGCCGTCGCGAAGTTGCCGAGGTCGGCCGCGGTGGCCTGCCCCTCGGGCGACGCGAGCGCCGCCTGGATCGCCGCCATCGAGTCGAAGGTGAGCGCCGCGACGAGGTAGTACGGCGACGCGCCCGTCATGGTGGCCACCGGGCCGCTCGTCACCTCGTAGTGGCGCAGGCCCGGGATCTTCTTCGCGATCGGCACGTGCGTCGCGAAGTAGTAGCGGTCGAACGCCGCCGTGTCCGCGGGCGTCCTGTACATCGCGTAGACCTTGGCCATGGCTACTCCGGATCGAGCCGCGCCTCGGCGGAGCGCGCGTGTGCGGTGAGGCCCTCGCCGTGGGCCAGCGTGGACGCGATGCGGCCGAGCGACTGCGCGGCGTCGCGCGAGATGCGCAGCACGCTCGAGCGCTTCTCGAAATCGTAGACGCCGAGCGGGGATGAGAAGCGCGCGGTGCGGCCCGTGGGCAGCACGTGGTTCGGGCCGGCGCAGTAATCGCCGAGCGCTTCCGACGCGTAGTGGCCCACGAAGATCGCGCCCGCGTGCCGGATCTGCGGCAGCAGCGCATCGGGATCGGCCACGGCGAGCTCGAGGTGCTCGGGCGCGATGCGGTTGACCACCGCGCACGCTTCCGCGAGATCGCGCGTCCTCACGAGGCCGCCGCGATGCGCGAGCGACGCGGTGATGATCGCGGCGCGCGGCATCTCCGCGAGCAGGCGGCGCGCGCTCGCCTCGACCCGGTCGATGAGCGTCGAATCCGGCGTGACGAGGATCGCCTGCGCCATCTCGTCGTGCTCGGCCTGCGAGAAGAGGTCGAGCGTGATCCAGTCGGGATTGGCCGAGCCGTCCGCGACGACCACGATCTCCGACACGCCGGCCACCATGTCGATGCCGACGGTGCCGAACACGCGCCGCTTGGCGGCCGCGACGTAGGCGTTGCCGGGGCCGCAGATCTTGTCGACCGCGGGCACCGTGGCGGTGCCGTAGGCGAGCGCGGCCACCGCCTGCGCGCCGCCGATGGTGAACGCGCGCGTCACGCCGGCGAGATGCGCGGCCGCGAGCACGAGCGGGTTGCGCACGCCGTCGGGCGTGGGCACTACCATCACGATCTCCGCCACGCCCGCGACGTGCGCGGGCACCGCGTTCATCAGTACGGACGACGGATATGCGGCCTTGCCGCCGGGCACGTAGATGCCGACGCGGTCGAGCGGCGTCACGCGCTGGCCGAGCTCGGTGCCGTCGGCCTCGTGCACGGTGAAGCCCGCACCCTTCTGCCGCTCGTGATAGGCGCGCACGCGCGCCGCCGCGGCGGTGAGCGCGTCGCGCTGCGCCGCGGGCAGCGCGTCGTAGGCGGCGCGCATCTGTGCGGCGGTGATCTCGAGCGCGGCCGCGGCATCCAGCGCGAGGCGGTCGAAGCGCCGCGTGTACTCGAGCAGCGCGGCGTCGCCGCGCGCGCGCACGTCGGCGACGATGGCCGCCACCTGCGCGTCGATCGCGGGATCCTGCGCCGACTCGAACGCGATCAGCGCGTCGAGCTGCGTCGCGAAATCGGGAGCCGCCGTGTCGAGACGGCGCAACGTGAGGCCGTCCATGGTCAGGCGGCCTGGCCGTGCGCGGCGCCGGCCGCTGCGCGCGCGAGGGCGTCGATGAGCGGCTGCATCAGCGCGCGCTTGAGCTTCAACGCGCCGGGATTGACCACCAGCCGCGACGTGATCGGCACGATGTCCTCGACCGCGACGAGATCGTTGGCCTTGAGCGTGTTGCCGGTCGACACGAGGTCGACGATGACGTCGGCGAGCCCGACGAGCGGCGCGAGCTCCATCGAGCCGTACAGCTTGATCAAGTCGACGTGCATGCCCTTCTGCGCGAAGTGCTCGCGCGCGACGCGGACGTACTTGGTTGCCACGCGGATGCGCGCGCCCCGCTGCACGGTGCCGGCCCAGTCGTACGAGCGCTTGGTGGCCACGACGAGGCGGCAGCGGCCGATGCCGAGGTCGAGCGGCTGGTAGAGGCCCTCGCCGCCGTGCTCGAGCAGCACGTCCTTGCCCGCGATGCCGGCGTCGGCCGCGCCGTACTGCACGTAGGTGGGGACGTCCGTGGGCCGGATCAGCACGAAGCGGACGTCCGGCCGGTTGCTGTCGAGGATCAGCTTGCGCGACGTCTCCGGATCCTCGGACGGCACGATGCCCGCGTGCGTAAACAGCGGCAGCGTTTCTTCGAGGATGCGGCCCTTGGCCAGGGCGATCGTCAGGGACACGGATCGGGCAGGAAGACGGCGGAGGATCATTCTACCGTAGGCGGCCGCCGCCGCCCCGGGCCTGGCGCTACTGGCGCGGGGTGCGCACACCCGCGGGCATCGGCAGGCCCGCGTTGGTGCGGAACGGGTTGATGTCGATGCCGCCGCGGCGCGTGAACCGCGCGTGCACCGTGAGCTGCGTGCAGCCGCAGCGCGCGACGAGGTCGGCGAAGATGCGCTCGGCGCAGTGCTCGTGGAAGCCGGCGTGGTGACGGTACGACACGAGGTAGCGCAGCAGCGCGGCGCGATCGATCCGCGGCCCGCGGTACGCGATGGCGATCGACGCGTAGTCCGGCTGGTTGGTCACGGGGCACACCGAGCGGAAGAGGTCGCTGACGAGCGTCTCGGACACGACGTCGCCCGCCGCCTGCAGGAGCTCGGGCGCGACCTCGTAGCGGTCGCAGGCCGCGGCGACGTCGTCGATGTGCTCGCCCGCGAGGGCCGCCAGCCGCTCCGCCGCGAACTGCGCGGGGGCCACCAGCGTCACCGCGACCGGCGCGCCGGTGGCGGCCGAGAGGTCGCGCGCGACCACCTCGCGCATCGCGTCGGCATCGGCGAAGCGCGACTGCGCGAACGACCCGAGGTAGAGCTTCACCGATTTCGACTCGACGATCGCCGGCGACGTGACGGGCACCGTGAACGACAGGATCGCGATGCGCGGCTTGCCCGAGGGCTCGAGCCACGTGTGCTCGTATGCCGTCCACGCGTCGCCGCCGGTGAACGGCAGCGCGTCGTCCGCGATGCCGATGTCCGCGCGCTGCGGCGCGCGCGGGACCGCGAACAGCAGCGACGCATCGTAGGTGTCGGGATAGTCGGTCGGATGCCCGAGCGGCGCGTCGGCGAGCTCGTGGCGCAGCGTGGCGAGCGCCTCCTGCTCGTGCTGCGCGGCATCGCGGCCTTCCGTGCTGCTCACCTGCGTCGCCTCCTACTTCACGCGCTCGATCTTCGCGCCGAGGCCCGAGAGCTTCTCCTCGATGCGCTCATAGCCGCGATCGAGATGGTAGATGCGGTCGATGGTGGTGGTGCCTTCCGCGACGAGGCCCGCGATGACGAGGCACGCGGAGGCGCGCAGGTCGGTGGCCATGACGTCGGCGCCGGTGAGCTTCGCCACGCCGCGCACCACCGCGGCGTTGCCTTCCACCTCGATGTCCGCGCCGAGCCGCTTCAGCTCCTGCACGTGCATCATGCGGTTCTCGAAGATCGTCTCGGTGATCACCGACGTGCCCTGCGCGCGCGTGGCGAGCGCCATGAACTGCGCCTGCATGTCGGTGGGGAACGCCGGGTACGGCGCGGTGCGCAGGTCGGCGCCCGCCAGCGCGCCGCGGCGGCGGATGCGAATGGCGTCGGCGTTGGTGTCGATCGTGGCGCCGGCGTCGCGCAGCTTGCCGAGCACCGCGTCGAGCGAATCGGCCTGCGTGCCGGTGACCACGGCATCGCCGCCCGCCGCCGCGATGGCGGCGAGGAAGGTGCCGGTCTCGATGCGGTCGGGCATGATCGCGTGCGTCCCGCCGCGCAGGCTGCGCACGCCCTCGATCGTGATGCGGTCGGTGCCCGCGCCGCTGATGCGCGCGCCCATCGCGGTGAGGCAGCGTGCGAGGTCGACCACCTCCGGCTCGCGCGCGGCGTTCTCGAGCACCGTGGTGCCGTCCGCGAGTGTCGCCGCCATCAGCAGGTTCTCCGTGCCCGTGACGGTCACGATGTCGAACATGAACTTGGCGCCGGTGAGGCGGCCCTTGGCGTTGATGTAGCCGTGCTCGAGGTCGATGACGGCGCCCATCGCCTGCAGGCCCTTCACGTGCTGGTCCACCGGCCGCAGGCCGATCGCGCAGCCGCCGGGCAACGAGACGCGCGCTTCGCCGCAGCGTGCGAGCAGCGGGCCGAGTGCGAGGATGGACGCGCGCATCGTCTTCACGAGCTCGTAGGGGGCGAGCGGCCAGTCGATGCGCTCCGCGCACAGTGCGACCGTGCCGGGCGTGCGCATGTCGAGCGCCACGCCCATCTGCGCCAGCAGCGTCTCCATCGTGCGCACGTCGTTGAGACGCGGCACGTTGGTGAGCGTCAGCGGCTCGGGGGTCAGCAGCGCCGCGCACAGGATCGGCAGCGCCGCATTCTTGGCGCCCGACACGCGCACTTCGCCGGACAGCGGCCCGTTGCCGGTGATCGACAGCTTATCCACGCCGCATCTCCGCCCATTGCTCGGGCGTGAGCGTCTGCATCGACAGCGCGTGGATCTCCTGCCGCATGCGGTCGCCGAGCGCCGCATAGACGAGCTGGTGCTGCTTCACGCGGGAGAGGCCCGCGAATTTCGGCGACACGATGATCGCCTCGAAGTGATGGCCGTCGCCGCGCACGTCGACGTATTCGGGAGCGAGGCCCGCGACGAGCGACGCACGGATGGAGTCGGGGCTGACGGGAGGTTCGGTGTGCATGGCTTTGTCTTTCTAGGGACGCAGCTTCCAGCCCGAGGCCAAGAAGCGCAGGGTGACCGCCGCCAGCGCGAGCGCGGCCGCGGCGACGATGCCGAGGCTCACCCACGGGGACACGTCGGACACGCCGAAGAAGCCGTAGCGGAAGCCGTCGATCATGTAGAAGAACGGGTTGACGTGCGAGGCTGCCTGCCAGAAGGCCGGCAGCGAGTGGATCGAGTAGAAGACGCCCGAGAGGAACGTGAGCGGCACGATGATGAAGTTCTGGAACGCCGCGAGCTGGTCGAACTTGTCCGCCCACAGGCCGGCGAGCAGGCCCAGCATCGCGAGGATCGCGCTGCCCAGGAGCGCGAAGAGCAGCGCCCACAGCGGGTACGGCATGAAGAGGAGCGACGGCGCGAAGAGCAGCGTCACGAGGAACACGCCCGCGCCCACCACGATGCCGCGCACCATCGCGCCCAGCACGTAGGCCGCGAAGAGATCGGCCGCCGACAGCGGCGGCAGCAGCACGAAGATGAGGTTGCCGGTGATCTTGGACTGGATGAGCGACGACGAGGAGTTCGCGAACGAGTTCTGCAGCACCGACATCATCACGAGGCCCGGCACGAGAAACGACGTGTAGGCGACGCGGCCGTCGTAGACCGACACGCGGCCTTCCAGCACGTGCGAGAAGATGAGGAGGTACAGGAGCGACGTCAGGATCGGCGCGGCGATGGTCTGGAACGCGACCTTCCAGAAGCGCAGCAGCTCCTTGTAGAACAGCGTGACCCAGCCGTGGGCGGCGCCTTCGGTGATCGGGGTGGCCATTCAGCGCTCGAGATCCAGGGGGTCGATGCGTAGCGCAAGAGGCACATCGCAGCCCCAAGCCTGTCGTCCCCGCGAAGGCGGGGACCCAGTGGCGTTGAAGCGGTGATCGAGGAGGAGCGAACGACACTGGGTCCCCGCCTTCGCGGGGACGACCAAGGTGGGGCAGTCTCGCCAGGTGACGGGCATCGCGCTCATGCCGCCTTCGCGTCCGGGCTCTTCATGATCGACAGGAACACGTGCTCGAGGTCCGTCTCCTCCATCGCGAGCTCCTCGACCGCGATGCCCTCGGCCCGCAGCGCGGCCAGCAGGTTCTCGAGCTCGCCGTACGAATCGAGCCCGATCCAGTGCACGTTGCGCTCGGTGCGCGTGACCCGCCGCTGCCACGCGGCAGGAATGCGCGCGGCGGCGAGCCGGCACGTGATCCCCGCGAAGCGCGACAGCAGGTTGTGCGTCGAGTCGAGCGCCACGATGCGCCCGGCCTTCAGCATCGCGATGCGCCCGCACAGCGCCTCGGCTTCCTCGAGGTAATGTGTGGTGAGAATGATGGTGTGGCCGTCGCGGTTGAGCTTGCGGATGAACGCCCACAGGCTCTGGCGCAGCTCGACGTCGACGCCGGCGGTGGGCTCGTCGAGCACGATCACCGGCGGCTTGTGCACCAGCGCCTGGCCGACGAGCACGCGCCGCTTCATCCCGCCGGAGAGCGAGCGCATGTTGGCGTTCGCCTTCGCGGTGAGGTCGAGGTGATGCAGGATCTCGTCGATCCACGCGCCCTGGTTGCGCAGCCCGAAGTAGCCCGCCTGGAACACGAGCGTCTCGCGCACCGAGAAGAACGGGTCGAACACGAGCTCCTGCGGCACCACGCCCAGGCTGCGCCGCGCCAGGCGGAAGTCGCTCACGACGTCGTGGCCGAGGATGCGGGCGCTGCCGCGGTCGGCGCGCGTGAGCCCCGCGAGGATCGAGATCAGCGTGGTCTTGCCCGCGCCGTTGGGTCCCAGCAGGCCGAAGAACTCGCCCTGCGCGACCGAGAGGTCGACGCCGGCCAGCGCCTGCACGCTGCCGAAGCGGCGGGCGACATCGACGACTTCGACGGCGGGAACGGTCATGGCGGGGAAGCGGCGGTGGGGCGCGCCATCCGTGGACCGGGTGGGGCGCGCCTTCGAATGCGATGATGAAACGAAATTATGGCAGCCGGCGGGCGGCCGTGGGGCGAACCGCGGTTATCCGGCGGGCGCGACGATGTCCTCGATGCCGTAGACGCGGGCGAGCGACGCCAGCACCGGCGGCATGCCCTCGAATGCGAGCGTGCGCCGCTCCGCCGCCGCGCGGCGCTTCAGCGCCAGCAGCACGGCGAGGCCCGCGGAGTCGGCGTGCTCGAGCCCCGACATGTCGATGCGTCCCGACGGCGGCAGCGGCAGCGCCTGCGCGGCGGCGAGCACCGCCGTGGCGTCGTCGAACGTCAGGGTGCCCGCGAAGCGCCAGCGGTCGCCGTCGGCCGCGAACGCGCCGGGCACCGCCTGCGGGTCGCTCGCGAGGTTCACTTCCCGCCCGCGTTCTTCTTCTGGAGCGACGCGATGAGGCCGTCGATGCCGCCGTTCTTGATCTGCTCGTTGAACTCGTCGCGGTAGTTGGTCACGAGCGAGACGCCGCCGACGATCACGTCGTACACCTTCCAGCCGTTCGGGCCCTTGGCGAGGCCGTAGTCGATCTGCACCGGCTGCTGGCCGGGGCGGACCACCTCGGTGCGCACGTTGACGTCGGTGGCGCTGGCGTCGGCGCGCAGCGGCTTGAAATCGATCGTCTGGTCACGGTACTGCGACAGCGCGCCCGAGTACGTGCGTACGAGCAGCGTGCGGAACTGGTCGACGAGCTGCTTCTGCTGCTCGGGGCTCGCCTGCCGCCAGTTGCGGCCCATGGCGAGCGCGGTGATGCGCTCGAAGTCGAAGTTGGGCAGCAGCTTGGTCTCGATGACTTCCTTGATGCGCGCCTGGTCACCGGCCTGGATCTTCGGATCCGCCTTGATGGTGGCCATCACGTCCTGCGACACGCGCTTGACCAGCGCGTCGGGCGCCTCCTGGGCAAGCGCGACCCCGGCGCCGAGCACGAGCCCGAGCGTGAACATGGAACGGAACAACGACAGGAAACGATGCATCACTCTTCATCCTTCTCTTTGGGCGGGTTGCCGTCGTACACCTCGTATTCGCGCTTCTGCAGGTACGCGCGACGCACGAAGGTGTACGGATCGATGGACGCCTGGTCGAGCAGCGAGCTGGCCCCGAGGAGCTGCGCGCGCGCATCGACGGCGCCAAACCCATAGATCACGTTGCGCACCGGAACGTTCGGAATTTCGTTGGCGGGCGACCACCAGTAGCGCAGGATCGAGCCCGTGCCGTCGCGCACGGTGGTCGGCCCCCACAGCGGGATGAACAGGTACGGACCCTGCGGGATGCCCCAGTAGCCGAAGGTCTGCCCGAAGTCCTCGTTGCCGCGCGGGATGCTCAGGTCGGACGCGATGTCGATCAAGCCCGCGAAGCCGAAGCCGGTGTTGATCATGACACGCGCCATGTCGTTGCCGGCCTTGTCGAGCTTCCACTGCAGGAAGTCGTTGACGACCGAGAAGAGGTCGTCGATGTTGTTGAAGTAGTTGCGCGCGGCCGTCTGGATGACCGTCGGCATGTAGTCGACGTAGGCCTGCGCGAGCGGCCGCGCGAAGTACTTGTCGAGCGGCTCGTTGATCTCGTACATCACGCGGTTCGACGCCTCGAAGGGGTCGTACGGCCGGCCGGGCGTGCTCGCGCAGCCGGCGAGCGCCGCCGCGGCCACGACCAGCACGAGCTTGCGCGCGAGGTTCGTCATTTGGGCGTTCCGGTGGGAGCGGGTCCGCTCGTTGCCTTGTCGAACAGGAACTGGCTGATCAGCTTCTCGAGCACCACGGCCGACTGCGTCTTCCCGATCCGCCCGCCGTCGGCGAGCATCTGCGGATCGCCGCCCGCCTCGAGGCCGATGTACACCTCGCCCAGCAGGCCGGAGGTGAGGATCGCGGCGATGGTGTCCTTCGAGAACTGGTAGCCGTTGTCTATTTTGAGGGATACCACCGCCTCGTACGTCTTGCTGTCCAGCTTGACCGATTCCACCCGCCCGACGATCACGCCCGCGGCCTTCACCGGCGCGCGCAGCTTCAAGCCGCCGATGTTGTCGAAGTGCGCGGTGAGGTGGTACGCGGGCTGCGTGTCGAAGCTCGTGAGGTTGCCGACCTTGAGCGCGAGGAACACGATGGCGCCCAGGCCGATCGTCACGAAGATGCCGACCCAGAGGTCGAGGGTGGAGCGGTTCATTCTTGGCCTTTGGTGCGCGGCTACACGTTGCCCAGGCCGCGGAACATGAATACCGTGAGGATGAAGTCGAGGGCGAGGATCGCGAGCGAGCCTTCCACCACGGTGCGCGTGGTCGCCGCCGACACGCCCTCGGCGGTCGGGTTGGCGTCGAAGCCCTCGAACACGGCGATGAGGCTGACCGCCACGCCGAACACGAAGCTCTTGATGATGCCGTTGGTGATGTCGGGGCGAAAGTCGATGCCGGCCTGCATGTTGCCCCAGAACGTGCCGTTGTCCACGCCGATGAGGCGCACGCCGACGAGGTAGGCGCCGAAGACGCCCATCACCGAGAAGAGCGCCGCGAGCAGCGGCATCGAGATCACGCCGCCCCAGAAGCGCGGCGCGACGATGCGCGCGATCGGGTCCACCGCCATCATCTCCATCGCGGAGAGCTGCTCGGTGGTCTTCATGAGGCCGATCTCGGCGGTCACCGCGCTGCCCGCGCGGCTCGCGAACAGCAGGCCCGCGACCACCGGCCCCAGCTCGCGCACCAGCGACAGCCCGACGAAGATGCCGAGCGAATCGCCCGCGCCGTACTTGTTCAGCACGTCGTAGCCCTGCAGGCCGAGCACCATGCCGACGAAGAGGCCGGACACCATGATGACGACGAGCGAGAGCACGCCGGCGAAGTAGATCTCGCGCGCGGTGAGCTGCAGGCGGCGGAACGCGGCCGGCGTCTGCACCAGCACCGCGAGCAGGAAGCGCGTCGCGTACCCGAGGCGCGAGATCGCGCGCAGCGTGCCGTTGCCGACGCGGCGCACGCCGTTGGCGAGCGCGCTAGCGGGCACTGCCGAGCTCCTCGGCATAGGCGCGCGCCGGATAGTGGAAGGGCACCGGCCCGTCGGGCTCGCCGTCGACGAACTGGCGCACGAATGGATCCCTCGATGCGCGCACCTCGTCGGGCGTGCCCTGCGCGATGATGCGGCCGGCGGACACGAAGTAGAGGTAGTCGACGATCTTGAGCGACTCGTAGACGTCGTGGGTCACGACCACCGACGTGATGCCGAGCGCGTCGTTGAGCTTGCGGATGAGCTGGCCCACGACACCGAGCGAGATCGGGTCGAGGCCCGCGAAGGGCTCGTCGTAGAGCACGAGCATCGGGTCGAGGGCGACCGCACGCGCGAGTGCCACGCGCCGCGCCATGCCGCCCGACAGCTCGGAGGGCATGAGCGACGCGGCGCCGCGCAGGCCGACCGCGTGCAGCTTCATGAGCACGAGGTCGCGCACGAGGTCGTCGGGCAGGTCGGTGTGCTCGCGCATCGGGAACGCGACGTTCTCGAACACGCTCATGTCGGTGAAGAGCGCGCCGAACTGGAACAGCATGCCGATGCGCCGGCGCAGCGCGTAGAGCTCGTCGCGCGTGAGGTCCTTCACCGAGTGCCCGCCGACGCGCACCGTCCCCGACTGCTGCCGGAGCTGGCCGCCGATGAGGCGCAGCATCGTGGTCTTCCCGCAGCCCGACCCGCCCATGATCGCCACCACCTGCCCGCGCGGGACGTTCATCGTGATGCCCTGCAGCACCGGCCGCCGGTCGTATCCGAAGGACACGTCGGTCATCTCGATGGCGTTCGCCGCAGGGGCGGACGCCGCGGCGGTAGGCGCGGTGGAATGCAACGGAGTGCCGGGCACGGAAGGGGACAGCGATTGTAGCCGCATGGCTCCGGACGCCGCAATGACCCGCGGTCAGTTAGGTTCTTCGTCTGCAAAAGGCGTTCGTGAGGCCTGGGGATGACGCGGCGCCGGCGTTGCGCCTTTTGCAGCCGGCCATTGGCATAGGCCGCGAGAAATTTCAGCGCTCAATGCAGTTCAGTCGGCCGCCTTGGGAGCGGCCCGGCGGCGGCCGCCGCAAGGGCTACGCAACAACGAGCGTCGTGCGGCCGACTGTGGCAAATGCGGTCTGCACTTCCGACCGCGACCGGGGTCAGACCCCCGCGGCGGGCGGAGGTTGCACTTCGGTGGCGGACGCGTCCTGTGCGGCGGACGGTCGCGTGCGCGGCCGCGACAAGAGCCGCTGCTCGGCGACCAGCAGGTGCTCGGGGCGGCCGAGCAGCACGACGACGTCGCCCGCCTCGAAGCACCAGTCCGCGGTTGGGCGCACCGAGCGCGCGCCCCGTCGGCGCACCCCGGTCACCTCGACGCCCTCGGGCAGCGTGATCTCGCCCAGGTTCGTGCCGATCGCGGCCGCGCGCGGCGGCAGCACCACGGTGTGCAGGCGCGCGTGCAGGTTCTCGGCGGCGTCGGCGGTGTCGGTGACGCCGTGGAAGAAGCCGCGGAAGAGCCCGTAGCGCTCCTCGCGGATCGTGCGGATGCGGCGCAGGACGCGCGACAGCGGCACCCCCAGCACCAGAAGCGACTGCGACGCCAGCATGAGGCTGCCCTCGAGCACCTCCGGCACGACCTCGGTGGCGCCCGCGGCCAGCAGCCGGTCGATCTCGCTGTCGTCCACCGTGCGCACGATCACCGGCAGGTCGGGCCGCTGCGCCTGCACGTGATGCAGGATCTTGAGCGCCACCGGCGTGTTGGCGAACGTGATGGCGATGGCCTTGGCCTTCGCGAGGCCGGCGCTCTGGAGCGCCTCCTTGCGGCTCGCGTCGCCGTACACGACGTTGTTGCCGTCGGCCGCCGCCTCGCGCACGCGGTCGGGGTCCTCGTCCAGCGCGACGTAGGGAATCTCCTCGGCATCGAGCAGGCGCGCGAGGTTCTGCCCGCTGCGGCCGTAGCCGCACACGATCACGTGGTCCTGCCGCGCCATCGTGCGCGCGGCGATCTGCGTCACCTGCGCGGCGCGCGCGAGCCAGTCGTTGGCGGTGAGCCGGCGCGCGATGCGGTCCGCGAACTGGATCAGCACCGGCGCGACCAGCATCGAGATGATCATCGCGGCGAAGATCGGCTGCACGAGCGTGGCCGGGATCACCGAGTTCTGGAACGCGAGCGCCAGCATCACGATCGCGAGCTCGCCGGCCTGCGCGAGGTAAAAGCCGACGCGCAGCGCGCTGCCGAGCGGGGAGCCGAACGCGCGCGCGAGCCCCACGACCAGCGCCAGCTTGGCGAGCACCGGCACCAGCAGCAGCAGGAGCACCCAGCCGATGCTGGCGAAGACCACCTCGAGGTCGAGCGCCATGCCGACGGTGATGAAGAAGAGGCCGAGCAGCACGTCGCGGAACGGCTTGATGTCCTCCTCCACCTGGTAGCGGTACTCGGTCTCCGCGATCAGCATGCCCGCGAGGAATGCGCCGAGCGCGAGCGAGAGGCCGAGCGCCTGGGTGACGGCGCCGAGGCCGAGCGTCACCAGCAGCACGTTCAGCACGAAGAGCTCGCCCGAGCGCGCGCCCGCGACCACGTGGAACCACGCGCGCATCGGCCGCTGCCCGAAGAACAGGATGATGGCCAGCGCGCCCGCCGCCTTCAGCGCCGCGACCAGCAGCGCCAGTGCGAGCTCGCCGCCCGACTTCGACAGCGACGGGATGACGATCAGGAACGCGACCACCGCGAGGTCCTGGAACAGCAGGATGCCCATGATGTCGCGCCCGTGCGCGGTGCCGAGCTCCATGCGCTCAGCGAGCATCTTGGACACGATCGCGGTGGAGCTCATCGCCACCGCGCCGCCCAGCACGAGGCCGGCCTGCCAGCCGTAGCCCACGAAGTGCAGCACGACCATCGCGGCGACGGTGGTGATCGCCACCTGCGCGAGGCCGAGCCCGAACACCGCGCGATGCATCGCGCGCAGTTGCGGCAGGCTGAACTCGAGGCCGATGGTGAACATCAGGAACACGACGCCGAAGTCCGCGATGTAGCGGGTCGTGTCGTCGTACGGAACCCAGTCGAGCGCATGCGGCCCGACCGCCACGCCCACGAGCAGGTAGCCGACGATCGGCGGCAGGCGCACCAGCCGGCAGACCACCACCACGACCACGGCGGCGGCGAGCAACGTGATGATGAGGACGAGGGAATGGGGCATCGGCGGGTGGGGCCATCGCGAACGGCGCACGGCGTGCACGCGCGCGGCGAGGGCGTCCGGCAATCATCATAAGGCAGCCGATTCGCCTTGGGCGCGACGCCGTGCGCGAGCGGTGCGCGACCGCGCCGGCTGCCGCCTTAGCCCCGTGACCCGGCAGTTATACTGTTGCCGATGAACAGCCGGGCCACGGACGCGTCGACGCGCGCCGCCTCGCACGTCGCGGGCGAGCGTGCGCTCGCGCTCGCGCGGCAGGTGCTCGCCACCGAGGCGGCCGCGATCACCGCGCTCGCGGACCGCATCGGCCACGCGTTCGTCGAAGCCGTCGAGCGCATCTACGCGTGCCGCGGCCGCGTCGTCGTGTGCGGCATCGGCAAGTCCGGGCACATCGGGCGCAAGCTCGCGGCCACGCTCGCGTCGACCGGCACGCCCGCGTTCTTCGTGCACCCGACGGAGGCGCTGCACGGCGACCTCGGCATGATCACCGCCGACGACGTCGTCGTCATGTTGTCCAATTCCGGCGAGACCGACGAGCTGGTGGCGCTGCTGCCGCACGTCAAGCGCGAGGGTGCCGCCATCGTCGCGCTGACCGGCAGCGAGGGCAGCTCGCTCGCGCAGGCCGCGGACATCCACCTCGATGCCGCGGTCGACGCCGAAGCCTGCCCGCTCGGCCTCGCGCCCACGGCGAGCACCACCGCGGCGCTCGCGCTCGGCGATGCGCTGGCGCTGGCGCTCCTCGACGCGCGCGGATTCTCCGCGGAGGATTTCGCGCGCTCGCACCCGGGCGGATCGCTCGGGCGGCGGCTGCTCACGCGCGTCGCCGACATCATGCGCACCGGCGACGCGCTGCCCGTCACGCGCGACACCGCGACGCTCGCCGAGGCCATCGTCGAGATGAGCCGCAAGGGCATGGGCATGACCGTGATCGTCGACGGCGAGCGGCGCATCGCGGGCATCTTCACCGACGGCGACCTGCGGCGCTGCCTCGCGCACGTGCGCGACGTCGCGGCCGTGCGCGTCACCGACGTGATGACGCGCACGCCGCGCACCGTGCGTCCCGAACGGCTCGCCATCGATTGCGTCGAGCTCATGGAGACGGGGCCGAAGGTCATGCAGCTCCTCGTGATCGACGACGCGCTGCGCCTCGTGGGCGCCGTGCACCTGCACGATCTCTTCAAGGCCCGCATCGTCTGACGCCCGCGATGCCGACCGACGCCCTCTCCCGCGCGCGCCGCGTGCGCTTCCTCACCTGCGACGTCGACGGCGTGCTCACCGACGGCACCATCTTCGTCGACGACCACGGCCACGAGATGAAGGCGTTCTCGGCGCTCGACGGCGTCGGGATCAATCTTCTGCGCCGCGCCGGCATCGAGGTCGCGTGGATCACCGGCAGCCCGGCGCCGGCGGTGACGCACCGCGCGCGGCGTTTGGGCGTCGCGCACGTGCTGCTCGACGTCGCCGACAAGCTCGCGGCGTGGCAGGCGCTGTGCGCGCAGCTCGGGTTCGCGCCGGACGCGTGCGCGCACATCGGCGACGACCTGCCCGACGTGCCCGTGTTCCAGGCCTGCGGCTTCGCGGTCACGGTGCCGCACGCGCCGGCCGCGGTGCGCGAGCACGCGCACTACGTCACCGCGCGCGACGGCGGCCGCGGCGCGGTGCGCGAGCTCGCCGAGCTGATCCTGGCCGCGCAGGGCCAGACCTTCGCCGGCGTGCCGCCGAAGAGCGCGTGATCGTGAACGGCGGAAAGCCTGCCATTTCGCTCTGCGCGCCGGCGCAATGGACGGCCATGTCGTCCCCGCGAAAGCGGGGACCCAGCGTCGTTGCGGTACTCGTCGCGGGCAAGCGAAAGACACTGGGTCCCCGCCTTCGCGGGGACGACAAATTACGGGCCGTTCGCTCGTCCGCGGCAGCGCATCGGTGGCATTCGCGGCCATGACGCCACGCAGAACGCTCCTCGACCGCATCACGGCCTGGTCGCCCGTGCTGCTGCTGGGCGGGCTCGCCGCCCTCACCTACTGGCTCGACGCGCAGGTGCAGCCGCCGGCGCCGCGGCGCGACGGGTCGGAGCGGCACGATCCCGACATCTACGTCGAGGGCTTCAGTGCCATTACGCTCGACGCGCAGGGCCGGCCCACGCAGTCGATCGCCGGCAAGACCGCACGCCACTTCGGCGACGACCAGACCACCGAGTTCACGCAGCCGATGCTCGCGCAGACCGAAGCGGGCAAGCCCGCGTTCCGGGTGACCGCCGATGCCGGCAAGCTCTCGGGCGACCGCAAGGACGTGTTCTTCAGCGGCAACGTCCGCGCGGTGCGCGAGGCGGGTCCCGCGGCGCCCGGCGAGGCGCCCGTCGGCCCGGTCACCGTGCTCACCGAGTACCTGCACGTGGTCCCCGATGCACAAACGGCCACCACGGACAAGGCCGTGACGATCGAGGAGCCCCGTGGAATAATCAAGTCCGTCGGCCTCACCCTCGACAACCACGCCAAGACGCTCAAGCTGAAATCGAGCGTGCAGGGCACCTTGCAACCCCAGGCACTCCCGGACCTGCCCGCCGCGCCGAAGGCTGCGGCCAAGGCCCCGCCGAAGAAGCGACCTCCCAGGAAATGAGCCTCGCCCCGTCGCTCGCCCGTCTCGTCGCCGCGCTCTGCGCGGGGCTGGCCCTCGCCTGCGCGGCGCACGCGGAGAAGGCCGATCGCGACAAGCCGATCTCGTTCACCTCCGACGACGGCGAGGTGAACTACGAGAAGCGCACCGGCGTGCTGAAGGGCAACGTGGTCATCACGCAGGGCACGCTCACGATCCGCGCCGACCGCATCGACTTCAAGCAGAACCCGGACAATTCGCTGTCGGCCACCGCGTACGGCAAGCCGCTCGCGTTCCGCCAGAAGCGCGACGACGCGGACGGCTACTACGAGGGCTGGGCGCAGCGCGCCGAGTACGACGGCAGCAAGGAGGAGCTGCAGCTCTTCGACAACGCGATCCTGAAGAAGGGCGAGGACGAGATCCGCAGCAACTACATCTCGTACAACTCGGCCACCGAGCTCTTCCGCGCCGAGGGCCGCGCCTCGACCACGCCGATCCCCGGCGAGGCGGGCCGCACGGATCGCGTGCGCGGCGTCTTCCAGCCCAAGGAGGGCACCCTCCCCGGCACGCCCAAGGGACCGGCCAAGGGCGGCGACGCGAAGCCCGCGCCGCTGACGCTCAAGCCGTCCGGGGAACTCGCACCGGCCGCGAAATGAGCGACGCCATCGGCGCGCTCCTCCGCGGCGCGAGGTACGGCATTCCCGTCGGTGCAGTGGCGGGCCCGCGCGCGTGCCCGGCGCGGAGGCGTGGCCGATGAGCCAGCTCTCCGCCGCGCGCCTGCAGAAGCGCTACAAGGCGCGCACCGTCGTGCACGACGTGTCGCTCGAGGTCGCGAGCGGCGAGGTGGTCGGCCTGCTCGGTCCCAACGGCGCCGGCAAGACCACGTGCTTCTACATGATCGTGGGCCTCGTGCCGTCCGACGGCGGCAGCATCGAGCTCGACGGCGAGAACCTGTCGCATCTGCCGATCCACCAGCGCGCGCGGCGCGGCCTGTCCTATCTCCCGCAGGAAGCGTCGATCTTCCGCAAGCTCACGGTGGCGGAGAACGTGCGGGCGATCCTCGAGCTGCAGGACCTCGACCCCGACACGCTGTCCAACCGCCTCGATGCGCTGCTCGAGGACCTGTCGATATCGCACCTCGCCGACGCACCTGCGGTATCGTTGTCGGGGGGCGAGCGGCGTCGCTGCGAGATTGCCCGGGCGCTCGCCACGCGGCCGCGGTTCATCCTGCTCGACGAGCCGTTCGCGGGCGTGGACCCGATCGCGGTGCTCGACATCCAGAAGATCATCGGCTTCCTGAAGGAGCGCGGCATCGGCGTGCTGATCACCGACCACAACGTGCGCGAGACGCTCGGCATCTGCGACCGCGCGTACATCATCAACGAGGGGCGGGTGCTGGCATCCGGGATCCCGGGCGAGATTGTTTATAATGAAGACGTCCGCAAGGTCTACCTCGGCGAGCATTTCCGGCTATGAGCCGCGACGCGCAAGGTAGCCCGGTAAGCTCGCAGGGCGAACTCCGGCCCGAAGCGCGCAGCGCGGAGGGAGTGTCGATGAGCCGCATCTGGGAGCCGCGCAGCCGCACTGCACGATGAAACAGACGCTCCAGCTCAAGCTCACCCAGCATCTCACGCTGACTCCGCAGTTGCAGCAGTCGATCCGGCTGCTGCAGTTGTCCACGCTCGAACTCAACGCCGAGGTGGACCGGATGCTGCAGGAGAACCCGCTGCTCGAGCGCGAGGAAGGCGACGACGAGCCGCCGGTCCCGGAGCAGCCGGTGAACAGCATGGCGCCGGGACCCGTCACCATCGAGCGTCCCGCGCGCGAGGACGACGGCGATGCGGAGGGCATGGCCGGCGTCGATTCCGCACCGACGCGCGACGACCTTCCCGACGTCACCGATTTCTCCGACTACGGCGGCGGCGCCACCGACAGCGACTGGGGCGGCGGCAGCGGAAGCGGCAGCGGCGAGGACGACGACTTCGCGCCGCAGCAGGTGGCGTCGAGCTCGCTGCGCGATCACCTGATGGGCCAGCTGGCACTCCTCAACCTGCCGCTGCGCGACCGCCAGATCGTGGCCGCGCTGATCGACGCGCTCGACGACGACGGCTACCTCACCGCGCCGCTCGAAGAGATCGCCGACATGTTCTCGGAGAACGACGCGCTGGAGCCGGAAGAGCTCACCATCGCGCTCAAGTACCTGCAGAGCTTCGAGCCCGCCGGCGTGGGCGCGCGCAATGCGGCCGAATGCCTCACGCTGCAACTGAAGGCGCTCCCCGCCGAGACGCCGTATCGCGCCGAGGCGCTCAAGATCGCCGAAGGACATCTGCCGCTGCTCGCGGCGCGGGACTTCACCAAGATCCGCCGCGTCCTGCACTGCGACGAGGCGTGCGTGCGCGCGGTGCGCGAGCTGATCAGGAGCCTCAACCCGCGTCCCGGCTCGTCCTTTGCGAAGGACGAGGCGAACTACGTGATCCCCGACGTCGTGGTGCGCAAGGTGCGCAACCAGTGGGTGGCCTCGCTCAACGAGGCCGCGATGCCCAAGCTGCGCCTGAACCACATCTACGCCGATATCCTCACCAGGAACCGCGACGCGTCGAACCAGCAGCTCTCCGCCCAGCTCCAGGAAGCCAAGTGGCTGATCCGCAACGTCCAGCAGCGCTTCGAGACGATCCTGCGCGTCGCGCAGGCCATCGTCGAGCGGCAGCGGCGCTTCTTCGAGCACGGCGAGGTCGCGATGCGGCCGATGGTGCTGCGCGAGATCGCCGACATGCTCGACCTGCACGAGTCGACGATCTCGCGCGTGACGACGCAGAAGTACATGCTCACGCCGCGCGGCACGTTCGAGCTCAAGTACTTCTTCGGCAGCCACGTGGCCACCGACACCGGGGGCGCGGCCTCGGCGACGGCGATCCGCGCGCTCATCAAGCAGCTCATCGCGGCGGAGAACCAGCAGCAACCGCTCACCGACAGCCGCATCGCCGAGCTGCTGGGCGAGCAGGGCATCCTGGTCGCGCGCCGCACGATCGCGAAATACCGGGAGGCGCTCTCGATTCCTCCCGTCAACATGCGCAAGGCCATCTAGCGGCCTTCCAAGGGCCTATGCACCCCATGCCCGTGCGCAGCAAGCAGTAGAGCAGGCAGCACACAAGAGGAGAGCTCGATGAACCTGAACCTCACTGGCGTCCATCTCGACATCACGCCGCCCATTCGCGCCTACGTCGTCAAGAAGCTGGAGCGGATCAACCGCCACTTCGACCACGTGATCGACGTGAACGTCGTGATGACCGTCGACAAGCTGCGGCACAAGGTCGAGGCCAACGTGCACGTGCGCGGCCACGAGCTGCACGCGGAAGCCATCGAGGAAGACATGTACGCCGCCGTGGACGTGCTGGCCGACAAGCTCAACCGGCAGGTGCTGAAGTACAAGGAGAAGCAGTCCGGGCACCGGACCGACCGGGAGACGATCGAGCGCACGCTGGCCACGTCGAATCCGCCGGGCCCCATCGTGGACTGACCTCGGCGTATACTTTCCAACAGCCCAAGGCGGCGGGGGTCAGCGGTGACCGCCCGCCGTTTCGTTTCCGGGGGCGCGCGCTAGAATCGTCCCTGCTTCCATGAACCAGATCGCCGACCTGCTGCCCGCCGCGAACATCGCGCTCGACCTCGACGTGCCGTCGAAGGCGCGCCTGTTCGAGGCGTTCGGCGCGCTGTTCGGCGCCAATGCCGGGCTCGATGCCGGCATGGTGAGCGCGAGCCTCGCGGCGCGCGAGAAGCTCGGCTCCACGGGGCTCGGGCAAGGCGTGGCGATCCCGCACGGGCGCATCAAGGGCCTCAAGGTCGCGCGCGGCGCATTCGCGCGGCTGAAGACCGCGGTGCCTTTCGACGCCCCCGACGGCAAGCCCGTGTCGCAGGTGTTCGTGCTGCTCGTGCCCGAGCAGGCGACGGACCTCCACCTGCAGCTCCTCTCCGAGCTCGCGCAGATGTTCTCCGACAGGACGTTCCGCGAGCGGCTCGCCACCGCGGCGACGGTGCCCGAGCTGTCCGCGGTGTTCGCGCAATGGGAGCCCTCGCTGTGAACCCCGCCGGCACGCCGGGCCGCGCGCCGGCACGCGGCCGATGAGCGGCGACGTGGCGATGCGGCAAGTCAGCGTCCAGCGCCTGTTCGACGACAACGCGGACCGCCTCGGCCTGCACTGGAAGGGCGGGCGCCAGGGCGGCAGCCGGGTCATGACCGGCGATTCCGAGCTGAAGCCCACCGTCGGCCAGGTCGGCCACATGAACTTCATCCATCCGTTCCGCATCCAGATCCTGGGCGCGGCGGAAGGCGAGTACCTGCGCGGGCTGGCGCTGTCGGACCGGCAGCGTGCGCTCACGCGGCTCTTCACCAACGATCTCATCGCCATCGTCGTCGCCAACGGCGAGGACGTGCCCGAGTTCCTGCTCGACGAGTGCAACCGGCATCACGTCGCGCTCTTCACGTCGCCGCAGCCGTCGCCGCACATGGTGGACGTGATCCGCCTGTACCTCGCGCGCGTGCTCGCCGAGTCGACCACGCTGCACGGCGTGTTCCTCGACGTGCTCGAGATGGGCGTGCTCATCACCGGTGCCTCGGCCATTGGCAAGAGCGAGCTCGCGCTCGAGCTCATCTCGCGCGGCAACGGCCTCGTCGCCGACGACATCGTCGAGCTGTACCGCATCTCGCCCGACACCATCGAGGGCCGCTGCCCCGCCGTGCTGCGCGACTTCCTCGAGGTGCGCGGCATCGGCGTGCTCAACATCCGCACCATCTTCGGCGAGACCGCCGTGCGGCCGCGCAAGCTCCTGAAGCTCCTCGTGCACCTCGAGGACCACGGCCACGAGGCGTTCTCCGACCTCGACCGCCTGCAGGTGAACGCGACGTACCAGGACGTGCTCTCGGTGCCGATCCGCAAGGTCACGATCCCCGTCGCGGCCGGCCGCAACCTCGCGGTGCTGGTCGAGGCCGCGGTGCGCAACTTCGTGCTTAACCAGCGCGGCATCGACAGCACCAAGGAGTTCATCGAGCGGCAGCAGAAGCTCATGGAAGACGGCAACTGAGCCACTCCATGGAGGCGCGGGATCTCCTGCTCATCGGCGGCGTCTCGGGATCCGGCAAGAGCGTGGCGCTCACCGCGCTCGAGGACGCCGGCTATCACGTCATCAACAACCTGCCGCCGTCGATGCTCGTCGACACCGCGGCCAACCTCGCGCGCGGCGGCCAGGAGCGCGTCGCCATCGCGCTCGACGTCAAGACCGGCCCCGGGCTGCCCAACCTCGCCGACGCGATCGCGCGCGCGAAGGAGATGGGCTGGACCGTGCGCTTCCTGTTCCTCGACACCAAGGCCGACACGCTGGTCAAGCGCTTCTCGGAGACGCGGCGGCGGCATCCGTTCTCCAGCGACGAGCGCACGCTCATCGAGGCCATCGACCACGAGCGCGCGCTGCTCGAGGACGCGCGCGAGCTCGGCTTCGTGTTCGACACCAGCGACCTGTCGGCCGCGGCGCTGCGCGGCTGGATCAAGGACTTCATCGCTGTCGATCCGACGCGCATCACGCTGCTCTTCGAGTCGTTCGGATTCAAGCACGGCGTGCCGCTCGACGCCGACCTCGTGTTCGACGTGCGCTGCCTGCCCAATCCGTACTACGAGCCCGAGCTCGCGCCGCTTTGCGGCAGCGATGCGCCGGTGATCGCGTACCTCGAGGCGGCGCCGGAAGTCGAGCGGATGTACACCGACATCTACCACTTCGTCGCGAGCTGGCTGCCCGACTACGCGCGCGACAACCGCAACTACCTCACCGTGGCCATCGGCTGCACCGGCGGGCGGCATCGCTCCGTGTATCTCGTCGAGCGGCTGGCGAAGGCGTTCTCGCCGAGGTACCAGGTGCTGGTGCGTCACCGCGAGCTGGAATGACGTCGCGATCGATTGCCTTGGCGTTCACGGGCGCGTCCGGCATGCCATATGGGTTGCGGCTGCTCGATTGCCTCGTCGCCGCGGGGTGCCGCGTGCAGCTCCTGTATTCGCAGGCCGCGCAGGTCGTCGCGAAGCAGGAGTGCGACCTCGTGCTGCCCGCGCAGCCGCGCGAGGCCGCGCGCCTCTTCCGCGAGCGCTGCGGCGCCGCCGAGGGACAGATCGTCGTGTACGGCCGCGAGGACTGGATGGCGCCGGTGGCGTCCGGCTCCAATCCCGCCGACGCGATGGCCGTGTGCCCGTGCACGATGGGCACGCTCGGCGCGATCGCCAACGGCCTCGCGGACAACCTGATCGAGCGCGCGGCCGACGTGATGCTGAAGGAGCGGCGGCCGCTCGTGCTCGTGCCGCGCGAGACGCCGCTCTCCGCCATCCACCTCGCGAACATGCTGAAGCTTGCGCAGGCGGGCGCGTCGATCGTGCCGCCGGCGCCGGGGTTCTACACGCGGCCGCAGAGCGTGGCGGACATCGTCGACTTCGTCGTCGCGCGCGTCCTCGACCAGCTCGGCGTCGCGCAATCGCTGATTCCGCGCTGGGGCGAGGCCGCGCCACCGCCACCATCGGAGTCCGCGTGATGTGGCCGTTCGGCGGCGGGGCGCGCGAGCCGCAGACGCTGCCGCTGTTCCCGCTGAAGACCGTGCTGTTCCCGGGCGGCGTGCTGCCGATCAAGGTGTTCGAGCAGCGTTACATCGACATGGCCGAGGCGTGCATCGCCGACGAGCGGCCGTTCGGCGTGTGCCTCATCACGAGCGGCGAGGAAGTGGCGAGCGCGGGCAGCGGCACGCCGGAGATCGCGAGCGTCGGCACGCTCGCGCGCATCACCGATTGGGACATGCCGCAGCTAGGGATCCTGCATCTCGCGACGGTCGGCGGCACGCGCTTCCAGGTGAAGAGCCGCAGCGTCGCGGCGTCCGGCTTGCTGAGCGGGGAGGTGCAGGCGTTGCCGGTGGAGCCGACGCGCCGCATCGGGGATACGTTCGCGCCGCTCGTGGGGCTGCTGGAGCTCATCGCGACGCGCGTCGGCCCGCAGAATTTCCCGGCCGAGCGCAACTACGACGACGCGTCGTGGGTGGGCTACCGGCTCGCGGAATTGTTGCCGCTGCCGCTGACCATCAAGCAGAGCATGCTCGAGATCAACGACGCCGACGTGCGGCTGCAGGTGCTGCAGAAATTCTTGGCGCAGCAGGGGGTGTTGCCGGCGTAGCTGGCAAGTTAGACGTCATCCATGGAAGTCCGCGCCATCCGTCCTGAAGAGATCGAGCAAGCTCGGCTTTTGCTCGTCGCCGCAGACTGGGGTCCGCGGGTACAAGACGCTTCGGTGTTTCGCGAACTCGTTCAAAGGTCGCAACTGGCGTTGGTAGCAGTCCAGGACGGGCAGGTCGTGGGCTTTCTTCGTGCGCTCACCGACGGCATTTTCAATGGCTACATATCCATGGTCGTTGTCGCAGAGCACGAGCGAGGCAAAGGCGTCGGTTCGGCGATGGTTCGCGCAGCCGTGGGAACGGAAGAGCGAATGACCTGGGTGCTCCGCGCTGGACGAACGGGCGTCTCTGCGTTCTACGAGAAACTGGGGTTCAGCCGATCCGAGGTTGCGATGGAGCGCCCCGGAAAGCGGCGGTGACGCCTGACTCCTGCATCGAGCGGACATGCCCTGGCAAGCCGGGTCACTCCAGGCATTCATTGCGTCTGCCAATGTCAGTCTTTTCCGAGGATCGATCCATGAGCATTGCGGCAGTGATGGACACCCCTGAGTCCAGGAAAGCGGTCTTTCGTCGGTTGGTCGACATCTATGCAACTGGAAATCTGTCGGCGCTGGAAGAAGTAATTGCTCCGAACTACATTGGTCACGCGTCCTCAGGCGACCGCGACCTCGAAGGGTTTCGTCAAAGCATCTTGTATTTTCACGACCTCTTCGTCTACAGCGAAGACTCGTTCCAGGTCAACGATCAATTCACCGAGGGCGAGAAGGTTGCCACGCGCATGACGGCACACGTGAAGTTGCGCACGACCGGCGAGCCGATTACGTTAATTGGCATCAATCTCGCACGCATCGTGGAAGGAAAGATCGTCGAAGAGTGGAACACTTGGGAGCAACTGCAGCCTCCAAAACACAGTGAGGCCTGACCTCGCGGTTGACCGGACGGCGGCCGGCGGCTGGTTATGGCGCGAGTCCCGTCGGCTCCGGTTACCGCACTCGTTTGACCGCAAAATGTCCGCCCTTCGATCGTCGCTGTGATGGTCCCGATCAACTTGACGCGTGTCCTTCGCCCGTCCTTCGGCGAGCACGGCACGCGCCGATCAACTTGAACATTTGGCTACACAAGCGAGAACCCCATGCCCTCCGAAGTCTCCGCCCCACCAAACCGCGTCGTAGCCATCTGCCCGGATCGCGAGGTCACGACGCTTCACCGACTACCCCACTTTGTCGGCATATCTGGCTCGACGGCAGGCTCTCAGGGCCTCTCCATGCATTTGGTGGTCATTCCGCCTGGCGGCAGGACAGATCCCCACAGTCATGTCGGTTACGAGACCGGGATCTATGCGCTCGAAGGCAAGGTGCTCACGCGCTGGGGCCACAACCTCGAAAACGAGCATGTCTCGGAACCCGGCGAATTCCTGTACATCCCTCCGGGCGTGCCACACGAGAACGTGAACCTCAGCAGCACCTTGCCAGCCCGCGCGGTGATTGCCCGCAACAATCCTGCCGAAGAAGACACGGTCGGCCCCTATCCGCCCAGTGCGGTCTAGCCCTTCGCCCAAGCGGACTGCCACCGGCAAGGCGCTTGGCCGGCATGACGCTCGCTGTCCTCATCCGCCGCCCGAGCCAGGCGCCTTCCTGGCGTCAGCCCGCAGCCGGACCGCGAGCCGCGGGGTTCAGGTCCGGTCAACGCCCCGGCCCGAGCGCGCGGCTCAACTCCGCTTCTCAGGTGGAATCGCGGCCTGATCCATCCACAGCGCGGCCCACACGTGCCCATCCGGATCCGCGAGGTCGCGCGTGTACATGAAGCCCAGGTCCTCCGCCGGGTTCACGTCGGCGGTCCCACCGTGGGTCGCCGCCGCGACGTTCATCGCGTCAACTGCCTCTCGGCTGTCCAGCGCGAGCGAGAGCATGTGCCCGGCCGTCCCTCGTGCCGGCAACGGCCTCTGCGTGAAAGTCCGCCACTTCGCGTGGGTCACGAGCATCACGTAGATCGCCTCGCTCCACACCATGCAGGCGCCCGACTCGTCGCTGAACTGCGGGTTGCGCTCGAGCCCGAGAGCCTTGTAGAAGGCGATGGACGCGTCGAGGTCGGCGACCGGCAGGCTGACGAAGATCATCTTGGTCATGTGATTTCCGGGTCCAGGTTTTGGTGAGAGACTCCCTGGGAAAGAGAGCCTACCTTACGACGATCCGCGACCGTCCAGATCGACACTTGGGCTTCACATGCAGCCAACGCTCGAATCGACTCGCCTTTGCCTGCGCCCCTTCGACGTCACCGACGCCGGCGCCGTGCAGCGCCTGGCCGGTGACGAACGAGTGGCCCGCGCTGCGGCGGCCATTCCGCATCCGTACCCCGAAGGCGAGGCCGAGCGGTGGATTTCGACCCATGGCGAGGCGTTTGCCGCTCGTCGCGAGGTCGTATTCGCCGTCACGCTGCACGAGCGGAACGAGCTCGTCGGCGCCATTTCGCTTTTCGATCTTGGCGAGCCTCACGCGCGTGGTGAGCTTGGCTACTGGACCGGCGTCGAGCATTGGAATCGTGGCTACTGCACCGAGGCCGCCGCCCGGCTGATTCGATACGCCCACGAGGAACTCGGCGTCACGAAGATCGTTGCGCGATGCTCTGCCGAAAATCTCGCTTCGTCGCGGGTCATGACGAAACTGGGGATGAAGCGCGAAGGCCTCCTGGCCAAGCATGCGCTCAAGCATGGCCGGTTCGTCGACATGCTCGTCTACGGCCTGGTCCTTCCGGGCCGTGGCGCTTGAGCCCTGATCCTGCGATCGACGCGACGCATCTCCGCGCGGCCGCACCTCGCCGATCGCCGGCACGCGCCGGCCATCTCCGATGTCGCTGACCCGGTGACTCCGCGGTAGCATTCGCGTCGGGTCTCGACTACCGGCGTCAAGGCGCCATCGACGATGACACGAGTCCGCGTTCAAAGCTTCACCATCTCGCTCGACGGATACGGCGCAGGTCCGCATCAGGACCTGCAACATCCGCTCGGCATCGGCGGCACCGAGCTGCACCAGTGGCTGCTGCCGACGCGCACGTTGCAGCGCATGCTGTTCGGCAAGGACGACGGCACCACCGGCGTGGACGATGATTTCGCCGCGCGCGGCTTTCGCAACGTCGGGGCCTGGATCCTCGGCAGGAACATGTTCGGACCGGTTCGCGGCGAATGGCCGAACCTCGACTGGAAGGGCTGGTGGGGCGACAACCCGCCGTACCACGTCCCCGTGTTCGTCCTGACCCACCACGCGCGCCCTCCACTCGCGATGGACGGCGGCACGACGTTCCACTTCGTGAGCGGCGGCATCCACGAGGCGCTCGACCGCGGCCGCGAAGCGGCGGCCGGCAAGGACGTGCGCATCGGCGGCGGGCCCGCCACGATCCGGCAGTACTTGCGCGAGGGACTCGTCGACGATTTGCACATCGCGATCTCGCCGGTGCTGCTCGGGCGCGGCGAGCCGCTGTTCGAAGGGCTCGACCTGCGAACCCTCGGTTATCGCTGCGTCGAGCACGTCGCCTCGGAGAAGGCGACGCACGTCGTCCTGCAGCGGGTTGCGCCGCCCCTATGAGCCTGCCTTCTGACGCACCGCGCACCATCGACGAATACATCGCGACCTTCGACCCCGGGATACGCGAGATCCTGAACCGCGTTCGCGCCGCCGCCCGCGCCGGCGCGCCGGACGCAACGGAGATCATCAGCTATCGCATGCCGGCGCTGCGGCAGCATGGCGTCCTCGTCTACTTCGCGGCCTTCAAGGGCCATATCGGCTTCTATCCGCCCATCCGGGGCGATGCGACGCTCGAGGCGCAAGCGGCGCCCTACGCGGGAGAGAAAGGCAACCTGCGGTTTCCGTACGAGCGACCCCTTCCCTACGACCTGATCACGTCGCTCACGCGTTTGCGTGCCGTGCAGGACGCGAGCAAAGCCCGGACGCGGCGGCGCACCGCAGGCAAGTAGCATCCGGCCGCCGACAACAGCGGGTTCAACACGCACCGACGCATGCGCTGGCTCGAGACCCGCATCCCACCGCCGATCGTCGCGGCATGCCTTGCACTGTTGGCCTGGCTCGCGGCACCCCTCGAGGCGCGTGCGGGCCTCGCGGCGAGCGCGCGCGTCGCACTCGCCGTATCCATCGCCCTCCTCGGTGGCGCCATCGCCGTCGCGGGCTCGATCGGCTTCCGTCGCGCGCGCACGACGGTCAACCCGCTTCATCCCGAGAAGGCGTCCGCGCTCGTCACCTCCGGCATCTACCGCTACACGCGCAATCCCATGTACGTCGGCGTGACGCTGGTGCTGATCGGCATCGCGGCGTGGCTGTGGTGGCTGCCGGCGATCCTGGCGCCGGCGGGCTTCGTCGCGTATATCACCCGCTTCCAGATCCGGCCGGAGGAGCGGGCGCTGGCGGAAAAATTCGGAGCGCAGTACGAGCAGTACTGCAGCTCGGTTCGCCGCTGGCTCTAGCGGCATCAACGACGACAGGTCATCGCGCATGTTCGATCACGTCAAGTTCGGCGTCAGCGACTACACCGCCAGCAAGGCCTTCTTCGTCGCGGCGCTGGCGCCGCTCGGCGTCACGGTGATCGCGGAAGGAGCGCCGGACTACGGCGTCGAGCTTGGCGGCAAGGGTGATGCGTCCTTGTGCCTGTACCAGGCGCAGCACACGCCCGCGCCGCTGCATCTCGCCTTCGCAGCGGAGACTCGCGAACAGGTCGACGCCTTCCATCGCGCGGCACTGGCCGCCGGCGGCATCGACAACGGCGCGCCCGGCATTCGCCCTCGCTACAGCGCGACCTACTACGCGGCGTTCGTCATAGGACCCGACGGGCACAACGTCGAAGCCGTCTGTCACGCGCCGAACGGCTGAACTCGCGATGCGAACGCCGACCCATGTCTCGCGCACTTCGGCCGCCACACACGTGTGGCGCGCATGCACCCGCATCGTCGTCGCACTGGCAACGTGCGCACTCGCGGCGTGCAGCAGCATGCCGCTGGTCACCACCGATGCGGCGGCCGTCACCGCGTTGCTGTCGGCGCAGGCGAGCCGATGGGACAAGGCGATCGTCGCCAAGGACCGCGCCGCGATCGAGGCCAACATGGCCGACGATTTCCGCCAGATCGACGGCGCCGGCAACGTCGAGACCAAGGCCTCGTTCGTCGATGGCCTCGTCGCGCCCGAGCTCACGATCCATCCGTACACCGTGGAAGACTTCGAAGTCCGCCTGTACGGCGACGTCGCGCTGCTGAGCGGGCGGACGCGGATGACCGGCACGTACGACGGCAAGCCGTTCAGCTCGCACTACCGCTACATCGACATCTACGTGCGCCGCGACGGCGAATGGAAGATCGTCAGCGTCCAGATCTCGCGCGTGCAGCCGTAACGCGCGTCCTTCATTCGTCGCCCGCGAGCCGCCCGCGCTGCGGCGGGTAGACGCCCGCGAGGCGCGCGATCAGGATCGCGACGAAGAGTGCGCCCGTCACCTGCTCCACCATGCAGACGGCGCGCGCGGGCCGCGACAGCGGCACGATGTCGCCGAAGCCCGTGCTGGTAAGCACCGTCATGCTGAAGTAGAGCCCATCGTAGAACTCGAGGCCCGACGCCTGCCCCGCGACGAGGAACGAGCGCGGATAGGCGTACTCGATGATGGCGTAGAGATACGCCCACAGGATCGCGAGCATGAGGTAGCCGGCGGCGGCGCCGAACAATTTGTCGGCCGTCATCACGTCGCGCTGGAACACGTAGCGCAGGAGGTACACGAGCGTCGCGAAGTACAGCAGCGCGCCCGCCACCCACGAGCGGACCAGCCAGTACGGCTCGGCCTCGTCGATGCCGAGCCACTGGAAGCCCAGGGTCGGAATCGCGAGGAGCAGGACGAGCGTGAACGAGTACGTCGAGCGGCCCACCGCGGCGACCGTCGCCACCACGACGAAGGCGTTGATGAAGTTGGTGACGATGCGGCCGGTCGGCGTGCCCGGCAGGAATGGCGCCATGACGATCAGCGCCATCAGCATCACGAAGAGATAGAAGCAGCGCTGGAAGAAGATTCGCGACATCGCGTCGCGGGCGGTGCGCAAGGCCATGGTTTCCCCCTCGGGCGGCGAGTCTAGCAGCGCCGCCGCCGTTCGGTGCGGCCGGGACGCTTCGCAACGTCGTCGCGCGACATACTCCGGTGCGTCTTGCCATTTTCAGACGGCAGGACGCGCAGCATCGGCTCAACTGCAGGTTATGCCAGCCGCAGCTGCCGATGCACCCGCATATCCTTCCCGTGGCTCGTGGTCCGTCGTGAAGGATTGGCTGTCAATGTCGTGATTTGCCCGGCGCGAGGAGCATCATGACGGAGCAATTCCATTGCCCGAATTGCAGGACGGTCGTGCCGCAAGATGCTGCGGGATGCGTCGCTTGCGCCGCTTCGTTCGAGGGTCCGACGAGTTGGAAGCCGCAGCGCCTCGCAGATCTCGATGCGAAGGCAGTCGGCCCGGGTGACCTGTTCGTCACGTCGTTCGGCATCGCCGTTCTGGTGGCTGCGGCGCTGCCGTTCATGACCAGAATTCTCGTCGCCGTGACAGGCGGAATGTACGGGCCATTCTTCAGGCATCACTCAGCCGCACTTTTCATCGCGACCGCCTTCGCGTTCACCTATGTGCCGTTTACCTTGGCCGCCTGGGCTTTCCTGCGTCGTTTCAAGATCATCGAACGGACACCGCCGAGGTTTCGTTCGGCGGGCATGCTCACCTTCGGTTGCATTCTCATTCTCCTCTACGTCACGGCGCGAACTCTTGCGGCCCTGATTCCCGGAGGAGGCGCGGGCTTCGTCGTGGCGGTGTTCTCGCCCTACGTGTTGTGGCCGGCGCGCATCCTGCTGGCGGCCGCACTCCTGCGCCTCGCGTATGGCTTCGTCCGGGGCTCTCGCTGATTCGGCCGCTCCCGAATGGGCACTTGGGAGCGTCGCCCCGACGGTTCAGATCCCCACCGCGGCATAGCCCCGCCGGCCGGCCGAGGCCGCCCGCGTATAATTTGCGTTTTCCCCGCCAAGACGCGCAGTCTTCCGAACACCATGGCCGGCCACAGCAAATGGGCGAACATCAAGCACAAGAAAGCCGCGACGGACGCGAAGCGCGGCAAGATCTTCACCCGCCTCATCAAGGAAATCACGGTCGCGGCGCGCCTGGGGGGCGCTGATCCGTCGATGAACCCGCGCCTGCGCCTCGCCGTCGACAAGGCGACCGCGCAGAACATGCCGAAGGACACGATCAGCCGCGCGATCCAGCGCGGCGCCGGCGGCCTCGAAGGCGTGAATTACGAGGAGATCCGCTACGAGGGCTACGGCATCAACGGTGCCGCAGTGATCGTCGACTGCATGACCGACAACCGCACGCGCACCGTCGCCGACGTGCGCCACGCGTTCTCGAAGTACGGCGGCAACCTCGGCACCGACGGCTCGGTCGCGTTCCTGTTCAAGCATTGCGGGCAGCTCGTGTTCGCGCCGGGCACGAACGAGGACAAGCTCATGGAAGCCGCGCTCGAGGCGGGCGCGGAGGACATCGTGAGCAACGACGACGGCAGCTTCGAGGTCGTCACCGGCCCGTACGATTTCGTCACCGTCAAGGACGCGCTCGCCAAGGCCGGCTTCACGCCGGAGTTCGCCGAGGTCACGATGAAGCCGTCGACCGAGGTGGAGTTCACCGGCGAGGACGCCGAGCGCATGCAGAAGCTCATCGACGCGCTGGAATCGCTCGACGACGTGCAGGAGGTCTACACGTCGGCGGTCATCAACGAGTCGTAAGCCCACGCCCTTGCGCGACGCCCCTCCGGTACGGCGCATCCTGGGCATCGACCCCGGACTGCGCGTCACCGGGTTCGGCCTGCTCGTGCAGCAGGGCAATCGCCTCGCCTACGTGACGAGCGGCTGCATCCGCGCGAGCGGCGACAGCCTGCCGGTGCGCCTCGGCATCATCGCGCGCGACATCGCGCACGTGATCGCCGAGGAGCGGCCCGACGAGGTCGCCGTCGAGAAGGTGTTCGTGAACGTCAATCCCAACTCGACGCTGCTGCTCGGGCAGGCGCGCGGCGCGGCCATCGCCGCCGCGGTGCTCGCCGGCCTGCCCGTGCACGAATACACCGCGGGACAGGTGAAGCAGGCCGTCGTGGGCCAGGGTCGCGCGCTGAAGCCGCAGGTGCAGGAGATGGTGCGGCGACTGCTGCAGCTGCCCGGCGCGCCCTCCCCCGACGCGGCCGACGCACTCGCGTGCGCGATCTGCCACGCGCACGGCAGTGTGGGCATCGGCGAGATCCGCGCGGCGGGCTACACGCGGCGCGAAGGGCGCTTCGTGCGATGAGCAGCGCGAAGGGCATGGCAATGATCCGCGCGCCGCGACCGGTCCGCCGCCCCACTGCCGTGATCTTCGACATGGACGGCCTCATGCTCGACACCGAGCGCTTGGCACCCCAGGCGTGGGAGGACGCGTCCGCACGCATGGGGGTCGCGTTCGACATGACGCTGCTGCCGCTGATGGTGGGCCGCAACTTTCGCGATTGCCAGTCGCTGATCGTCGAGCGCCACGGCCCCGACTACCCGACGGCAGCGCTGATGCAGGCGTGGCACGTCGCGTACGACGCCATCGTCGAGCGCGACGGGATTGCGATCAAGGCGGGGCTCCACGACCTCCTCGACTGGCTCGATGCGGAAGGCATCCCCAAGGCAGTGGCGACGTCGACGCGCCGCGACCGCGCGCAGGCCAAGCTCGCGCAGACGCGCCTCCTCGACCGCTTCGTCGCGCTCGTCGGCGGCGACGAGATCGCGCACGGCAAGCCCGCGCCGGACATCTTCCTGCTCGCCGCGCAACGGCTCGCGCATGCGCCGGAGACCATCGTCGTGTTCGAGGATTCCGAGCCCGGTGTGCGCGCCGCGCTCGCGGCCGGCATGACGCCGATCATGGTGCCCGACCTGCATCCGCCGTCCGCCGACTTGCTGGCGCTCGAGCCGCTGGTGGTGCCCTCACTTGCGCACGCGCATGCCCATCTCGCGCCGCTGCCGCGGTGAGATAATCGAACGATGATCGGACGTCTTGCCGGAGTGCTGGTCGAGAAGGCGCCGCCGCAGGTGCTGCTCGACGTGCACGGCGTCGCCTACGAGGTGGACGTGCCGATGAGCACGTTCTACAACCTGCCCGCCACCGGGCAGCCGGTCACGCTGTTCACGCACCTCGTGGTGCGCGAGGACGCGCATCTCCTCTACGGCTTCGGCACCGAGAACGAGCGCCGCGCGTTCCGCCAGCTCCTGAAGATCACGGGCATCGGCGCGCGCACCGCGCTGTCGGTGCTCTCGGGACTGTCGGTGGCCGAGCTCGCGCAGGCCGTCACGCTGCAGGAAGTCGGACGGCTGACGCGCATCCCGGGCATCGGCAAGAAGACCGCCGAGCGCCTGCTGCTCGAGCTCAAGGACAAGCTCGGCGCCGATCTCACGACTGCCGTCGGCGTGCACCGCGCGCCGCCCGCGACGAGCGACATCCTGCACGCGCTGCTCGCGCTGGGCTACAGCGAGAAGGAAGCGGTGGCCGCGGTGAAGCAGCTGCCCGAAGGCCTCGCGGTGGCCGACGGCATCCGCCAGGCGCTGAAGCTCCTCGCCAAGCCGTAGGCCACCACGATGTCGTCGCGCCGCCAGGGACTGCTGCCGAAGCTCTCCATTCCCGCGGGCGTTTTCCGCCGCGGCATCAACCTGTGGCCGCCCTTCGTCGGCGCCGGCATCCGCGTGACGCGCGTGTCCGCGGACTTCCGCGAGATCGACGTGCGCCTCCGCCTCGGCGTGCTCAACCGCAACTACTTCGGCACGCAGTTCGGCGGCTCGATGTTCGCGATGACCGATCCGTTCTTCGCGCTGATGATGCTGAACAACCTCGGTCCCGGCTACGTCGTGTGGGACAAGGCGGGGACGATCGACTACCGCCGCCCGGCGCGCGGCGACGTGTTCGCGCACTTCCGGCTGCCGGCCGCCGCCGTTGCACGCGCGCGCAAGGCGACCGCCCACGGCGCCAAGTCGGAGCCGGTGTTCCACGTGAAGATCGTCGATGCGCAGGACGTGACGGTCGCCGAGGTGCGCAAGACGCTCTACATCCGCCACCGGCCGCGCGAGCTGCCGCCCGTGCCCGCGCCGAAGGCCGGGGCCGCGGCGCGTGCGGCCGGACGCAGAGGCTAGAATCGCGCATGGCGATCGAAACCGACGGCTTGAACCGCATCGTGACGCCGCAGGCCGCGGGCCCGCAGGAGGAGGTCATCGAGCGCGCGCTGCGCCCGCGCGGGCTCGGCGAGTACGTCGGGCAGGAGAAGATCCGCGAGCAGCTCGGCATCTTCATCCAGGCCGCGAAGCAGCGCGGCGAGGCGCTCGACCACGTGCTGCTGTTCGGCCCGCCGGGGCTGGGCAAGACGACGCTGTCTCACATCATCGCGCACGAGCTGGGCGTCAACCTGCGCCAGACGTCGGGGCCGGTGCTGGAGCGCGCGGGCGACCTCGCGGCGCTGCTGACCAACCTCGAGCCGCGCGACGTGCTCTTCATCGACGAGATCCATCGGCTCTCGCCGATCGTCGAGGAGATCCTCTACCCCGCGCTCGAGGACTTTCAGATCGACATCATGATCGGCGAGGGCCCCGCCGCGCGCAGCGTGAAGCTCGACCTGCCGCCGTTCACGCTGGTGGGCGCCACCACGCGCGCGGGCATGCTGACCAACCCGCTGCGCGACCGCTTCGGCATCGTCGCGCGCCTCGAGTTCTACAACGCGGAGCAGCTGACGCGCATCGTCGTGCGCTCGGCCACGCTGCTCGACATCCCGATCGAGCCCGAGGGCGCGCGTGAGATCGCGCGCCGCTCGCGCGGCACGCCGCGCATCGCCAACCGCCTGCTGCGCCGCGTGCGCGACTACGCGCAGGTCAAGGGCGACGGCGACATCACGCGACCGATCGCCGACGCCGCGCTGTCGATGCTCGACGTCGACGGCTTCGGCCTCGACGTGATGGACCGCAAGCTCCTGCACACCGTGCTGCAGAAGTTCGCCGGCGGCCCGGTCGGCGTCGACAACCTCGCGGCGGCCATCGGCGAGGAGCGCGACACCATCGAGGACGTGCTGGAGCCGTTCCTGATCCAGCAGGGCTTCCTGCAGCGCACGTCGCGGGGGCGCATCGCCACCGCGCTGTCCTACCAGCACTTCGGGCTGGCGCCGCCCTCCGGCGTGAGCGACCTCTTCGACAAGGGCCAATGACGGCGCAACCCTTCCGCTTCGGCGTCCGCGTTTACTACGAGGACACCGACGCCGCCGGCGTCGTCTACTACGCCAACTACCTCAAGTTCATGGAGCGCGCGCGCACCGAGTGGCTGGCCGCGCTGGGCTTCCCGCTGGCCGCGTTCGAGCGCGAGCACGGCGTCGTGTTCGTCGTGCGCCGCTGCGAGATCGACTTCCACCGCCCCGCGCGATTGAACGATGACCTCGTGGCGACGGTCGAAGCGCTGCACCGCGGGGCCAGCCGGCTCGTCGCGCGGCAGGAAGTGCGCCGCGGCGACGAGATCCTGACCACCGCGCGCGTGACGCTCGCCTGCGTCGATGCCGCACGCTGGCGGCCCGCGCGCATCCCCGCGGCGCTGGCCGCGACCCTGGAGATTCCCGCTTGAACGTCCACGCCGACCTTTCGTTCGTCACGCTGATCACGCATGCCTCGTTCCTGGTGCAGGCGGTGATGGCGCTGCTGGCGCTGCTCTCGCTGTGGTCGTGGTGGCAGATCTTCCTCAAGCTCTTCCAGCTCCGCCGCGCGGTGCGCGACACCGACCGCTTCGAGGACGACTTCTGGAAGGGCGGCGAGCTGAACGAGCTCTACCAGCGGACCGCGCAGTCGCGCACGGGCAGCGGCATGGAGCACATCTTCACGGCCGGCTTCCGCGAATATGCGAAGCATCGCAAGCAGGGCAGCAACGCGGTGGTGACGCTCGATTCCGCGCGACGCGCGATGCGCGCGGCGTACCAGCGCGAGATCGACGCGCTGGAAGCCAACCTCGCAGGGCTTGCGACCGTGGGCTCGGTGTCGCCGTACATCGGCCTTTTCGGCACGGTGTGGGGGATCATGAACGCGTTCCGCGGCCTCGCCAACGTGAGCCAGGCCACGCTCGCGAGCGTCGCGCCCGGCATCGCGGAAGCGCTGGTGGCCACCGCGATGGGCCTCTTCGCCGCGATCCCCGCGGTGGTCGGCTACAACCGCTACACGCACGACGTCGACCGCCTCGCCACGCGCTACGAGACGTTCATCGAGGAATTCTCGAACATCCTGCAGCGGCAGGGCTAGCACCGCCATGCGCCGACCCCGCAAAGCCGTCAACCAGATCAACGTCGTGCCGTACATCGACGTGATGCTGGTGCTGCTCGTCATCTTCATGGTGACCGCGCCGCTCGTGAGCCCGGGCAACATCGAGCTGCCGTCGGTGGGCAGCAAGCTCGCCACGCCGGTCGCGCCGCTCGAGGTCACGGTGACCAACAACGTGCTGACGCTGCGCGACCAGGCTGCGAACACGCAGCCGGTCAAGGTGTCGCGCGAGGAGCTCGTCGACCGCGTGCTGCAGAAGCAGGCGAAGGGCGAGCAGCCCGTCGTCATCGCCGCCGACAAGAACGCGCGTTACGAGGACGTGCTGTCGGTGCTCGACCTCCTGCAGCGCAACGGCGTGAAGAAGGTCGGGCTGCTTGCGCGCTCGCAGACGCCCTGACGCGCGGCGATGGCGAAGACCGAGCGCCCGCGGCAGCCGCGACGCGTCACCGGCAAGTGGTGGGCGCTGCTGCTCGCGATCCTCGTGCAGCTCTCGTTCGTCGGCGTGCTCGTGTTCTCGCTGCAATGGCAGAACCGGCAGCCGGACGTGATGTCGGCGGAGCTCTACGCGCCGCCGGTGAAGGCGCCGGTGGCGGAGCCGCCGCCGCCGGTGCCGGTGCCCGAGCCGAAGCCGGAGCCCAAGCCGGAACCCAAGCCCGAGCCTCCGCCTCCACCGCCGAAGCCGGAGCCGAAGCCCGAGCCCCCGCCGCCGCCGAAGCCCGCCGTCGAGAAGCCCGACCCGCGCGCCGCGGAGATCGCGCTCAAGGCGAAGCAGGAGGAGGAGCGGAAGAAGAAGGCGGAGGCCGAGAAGCGCGAGGCCGAGCGCAAGCAGAAGGAGCAGGAGGAGAAGCGCAAGCTCGAGGAGAAGAAGGTCGCGGAGGCGCGCGAGCGGCAGGCGAAGCAGGAAGCGGCGCTGCGCGCGCAGGCCGAGCAGGAGGCGAAGCAGCGCGCGCAGGCGCAGCGCGACGCGGCGTTGCGGCAGCAGGCGGCGGCGGAGGCGGAGCAGCGGGCGAAGGCAGCCGCAGAGTCCGCTGCGCGGTCGAAGGCGGAGCAGGACTGGATCCGCCGCATCCAGGCGAAGGTGAAGGGCAACGTGATCGTGCCCTCCGACCTGCCCGGCAATCCGGAAGCGGTGTTCGAGGTCGTGCAGCTGCCGACCGGCGAGATCATCGACACGCGGCTCGTGAAGTCCAGCGGGCATCGTGCGTACGACGACTCGGTGCAGCGCGCGATATTGAAGTCGTCGCCGCTGCCGAGGCCGGAGCGGGCGGAGCTGTTCCAGCGGACGTTGACGCTGCGGTTCAGGCCGTTGGATTAGCGGGGCGGTTCGCTCGACACTTCGGCTCGTTCCCAACGAGCGAGGGGACTGCCCCTCACCCCAGCCCTCTCCCCGCAAGCGGGGCGAGGGAGCTTTGTGGTTGAGCGGGGCGAAAGAGGTCTAGCGGTACGACGAGGTCTAGCGATACGACGGAGTTTTCCTAGGGGGCGTACAGCAAACGCCGGAATGCCGCGCAGTGCCCCAGAAGCTCCCTCTCCCCGCTCGCGGGGAGAGGGTTGGGGTGAGGGGCGAACCGCCGCCGAAGACTAAACCCGCGACTTCTTCTCCACGATCTGGATCGCCGCCCAGCTCCAGTCCGCGCGCTGCTCCACGAGGTGCCGCAGCGCGACCGTGTACACGGAGCGCCCGGTGGTGAGCGTTACGTGCCGGCCCTCGGAGTATTCCTGCGTCGGCACGATCAGCGTCTTCACCGCGAGCGGCTTGTCGGGGCGCGAGGGCGGCGGCAGGTACAGGCCGTGGAAGCGCGCGCCCATCGTCGACACGTCGATGCCGTCGACCACGAAGCCCATGTCGTCCTTGGCCTGCCGCACCGCGTGCAGCGTGACCGGCACGACGCGGTCGGCGATGATCGACATGCCGGCCTCGACCTCGTCGTTGCTGACCTTGTTCAGGCGCCGCACCACACCCAGCACCCAGTCGGTGAGATCGGATTGCCGCACGGCGACCAGCGCGCCCAGCGCGAGCGCCTGCCCGATGCCGCCCGACGCCGCGATGCGCAAGCCGGCGACGCTGCGGTCCTTCACCTGCCACATCGGATCCGAGAACGACGAGAGGCTCGCCGCGAGCGAGTCGTGCTCGTCCGGCACGCGCCGCTTGGTGCGCGTCGTGTCGGACACCGCGAACACCTCGATCTGCTCGCTGCCCGGCGTGGACTCGGCAACGCCCGGGTCCTGCGCCATCAGCTCGCGGCACACGCGCGACAGGCCGATGCGCACCTTCGCCGGCACGGCGCACGCGATGCGCGGATCGCGGCGCAGCTCGGCGTTGAGGTTCGGCGCGATCGACGGACTGACCTTCTCGAGGATCGCGATGCGCAGCTGGTTGATCGGCGCCGCCGGTCCCTGGTCGGTGGCCTCGGCATTGCGCAGCGCGCCGATCGCGCGCTCGAGCGAGTCGAACAGCGGCGTGGTGTCGAGGTAGCGCAGCATCGAGCCGGAGTCGTTGCCGGTGCGGCGGCCGAGCCCCGTCTTGCCCGCGACGTCGACGAAGAAGCCTTCCGGCGAGCGCGGCACGGCGTCGAGCTGCAGGCGGCGGCTCCACGCGCGCAGCTGCGACATCGCCCAGTCGAGCTGCGGCGGCGACATGTTGCCGGTGTTGAGCTGGTGCATCAGCAGCACGTACACGTATTCCTGCTCGACCGACCAGTGCGTCGCGTTCGGCCCCGCGGTGCCGAGGACGGACGGAATGCGGTCGAGGCCGAGCTCCGCCGCGCGCAGGTAGGCACGGTGCAGGTCCATCCACTTGGCGGGGATCCAGCGCTCGAAGCGGAACACCCGCAGCTTCGCATCGGTGCCGTAGTAGTGGATGAGGCGCGCGAAGAGCAGCGGCGTGTACGCCTTCCAGCGCGAATTCTGGTTCTGCCGCAGCGATTCCTCGAGCGCCGACTGGTAGGCGTAGATGAAGCCCTGCGACAGGTCGTAGATCGCCTGCCAGATGCGCTCGGCGAGCTTCTCCGAGCTGTCGAAGTTCTCGACGTACTGCTTGATGAGCTGGCGGCGGTCGGCGCCGAGCGCCGCATCGAGGTACTCGACAGCCTGCACGCGAGCGAGGTCGAGCGGCTTGCGCGACTGGCGCATCGCATCGAACGCGCGCATCACGTGCTGCTGGCGCCCGATGACGTCGAGTGCGGGCAATTGTCGCAGCCATGCCGCCACCGACTTCGCGGACGCGAGCGGATCCGCGATTTCCTTGGTGCCGGAAGTCAGAAAACCGAACATGGCATCTCGATGGCGCGATTCCGGGTCATGCGGCGCCGGCGCGCCGCGTCGGCAGCGCGGGCACGCAGGGGCAAAACCCTAGCTGGCAGGGAACCGGCATTTATAGTCCAAATCCCTCGTTGGCGCAAAACGGGCAGGCCGTCGGCTACAATTTCGGTCCCGCGGCTTTCGTTCACGCCGCTTTCCTGCGCTGGCTCGCGCCCGCGTTTCTCCCCTTTCGATCCCTCAGAATGTCGACGCTCCGCACTTCCACTCCTGCGTCCCGCCGTCCGTTCGTGGCTCACGTCGCCACCGCCGGCGCGGCGCTCCTGCTGCTCGCGCTGCCGTTCGCCACGCCGTCCGACGTCGCGGCGCAACCGGCGCCGGCCCCTTCCACCCAAATCCAAAGCAAATCGAATGCCATGCCGACGGAACTGACGAAAATCGATGTGAAACAAGGCACTGGCGCAGAAGCCGTGTCCAACAAGCCGGTCCTCGTGCATTACACGGGGTGGCTATATGACCCGTCCAAGCCAGACAACAAGGGCACCAAGTTCGACAGCTCGCGCGACCGCAAGGTGCCCTTCGGCTTCATCCTCGGCGCCGGCCGCGTCATCAAGGGCTGGGACGAAGGCGTCGTGGGCATGAAGGTGGGCGGCCAGCGCACGCTGATCATCCCGCCGTCGTACGGCTACGGCGCGCAAGGCGCCGGCGGCGTGATCCCGCCCAACGCGACGCTCATCTTCGACGTCGAGCTCATCGAAGTGAAATAGTCCGGATGGCCATGCTGCCGCGCGATTCCCGTGCGCCGCTCAAGCGGCGACTCGACTACCGGCCGCCGGCCTTCCTGGTCGACACGCTCGACCTCGCGTTCGACCTCGTGCCGGACGCGACCGAAGTCACGGCCACGCTCTCGTTCCGCCGCAACCCGTATGCGGCCGACGTGGATCGCGCCGCGCCGCTCGTCCTCGACGGCGAGCAGCAGGAAGACGTCCGCGTCGAGCTCGACGGCTTCCCCGTGACGGGCCCGCGCCTCGCCGTGGACGGCGAGGGCCTCACGCTGCACCAGCCGCCCGAGCAGGGCACGCTGACCGTGCGCTCGCGCATCGCGCCGTCGCGCAACGTGGCGCTCGAGGGCCTCTACGTGTCGTCGGGCGTGTTCTGCACGCAATGCGAGCCGGAAGGCTTCCGCCGCATCACGTACTTCCCGGATCGTCCCGACGTGCTCGCACGCTACACGGTCACGCTGCGCGCGGACCCCGCGGCGTTCCCGGTGCTCCTGTCGAACGGCAACCTCGTGGCGCACGGCGCGCTGGACGACGGCCGCCACTTCGCCACGTGGCACGACCCGTTCCCGAAGCCCTCGTATCTCTTCGCGCTGGTGGCGGGCAACCTGGCCGCGCTCGAGGACGCGTTCGTCACGCGCTCGGGACGCAACGTCGCTCTGCGCATCTACTCGACGCCGCAGAACCTCGCGCGCTGCCATCACGCGATGGAGTGCATCAAGCGCGCGTTCCGCTGGGACGAGGAGCGCTTCGGCCGCGAGTACGACCTCGACACGTTCATGATCTTCTGCGCCGACGACTTCAACATGGGCGCGATGGAGAACAAGGGCCTCAACATCTTCAACAGCCGCCTCGTGCTGGCGGATCCGATGACGGCCACCGACGACGACTTCGACGCGATCGAGTCGGTGGTCGGGCACGAGTACTTCCACAACTGGACGGGCAACCGCGTCACCTGCCGCGACTGGTTCCAGCTTTCGCTCAAGGAAGGCCTCACCGTCTTCCGCGATCAGGAATTCAGCAGCGACCTCAATTCGCGCGCGGTGGAGCGCATCTCCGCGGTGAAGTACCTGCGCAGCGAGCAGTTCCCCGAGGACGCGGGCCCGATGGCGCACAACGTGCGCCCGGACGAGTACCTCGAGATCAACAATTTCTACACGTCGACGGTGTACGAGAAGGGCGCCGAGGTCATCCGCATGCAGCACACGCTGCTCGGCTCCGAGCGCTTCCGGCGCGGGATGGACCTCTACTTCGAGCGGCACGACGGCAGCGCGGTGACCTGCGACGACTTCGTGCAGGCGATGCAGGACGCGTCGTCCGTGGACCTCGCGCAGTTCAGGCGCTGGTACTCGCAGGCCGGCACGCCGGTGCTCACGGTGAGCGGCCGCTACGACGCCGCCGCGCAGACGTACACGCTCGACGTCGCGCAGCACACGCCGCCGACGCCGGGCCAGCCGGTCAAGGAGCCGTTCCACGTCCCGTTCGCGCTCGGGCTCATCGACGCCGACGGGCGCGACATCCCGCTGCGCCTCGTGGACGAGGCGGCGCCGCTCGGCACCACGCGCGTGCTCGACGTGCGCGCGGCGCAGCAGTCGTTCACGTTCGCCGGCATCGGGCAGCGGCCGGTGCCGTCGCTGCTGCGCGGCTTCTCCGCGCCGGCCGTCGTCGAGTTCGGATACGGCGAGGACGACCTCGCGTTCCTGGCCGCGCACGACAGCGATCCGGTGAACCGCTGGGACGCCGCGCAGCGCAGCTTCGCCAACGCGATCCTCGCCCTTGCCGCTGCGCACGGCACGGGGCAGCCGCTGGTCGTGCCGCGGTCGCTGCGCGGCATCGTCGCCCGCCTCCTGGACGACCACGCGAGCGATCCGGCGCTGCTGGCGCTCGCGCTGATGCCGCCCGCATCGTCGTACGTCGCCGCGCTGCAGCCGGTGCTCGACGTGGACGGCGTGGTCGCGGCGTCCACGTTCATCATGCGCGACCTCGCGACCTCGCTGCGCTCCGAATTCGAGCGCGTGTACCGCGAGCGGCGCGTGCACGGGCCCTACGCGCCCACGCCCGACCAGTCGGGCTCACGGAGGCTCGCCAACACCTGCCTCGCGTACCTCGCGCGCATCGACGACGACGCCGCGCGTGCGCTGGTGGTGGCGCACTACGACGCCGCCGACAACATGACCGACAGCCTCTCCGCGCTCGCGGCGCTGCGCGACAGCGTGTCGGCCGAGCGCGATGCGCTGTACGGCCGCTTCGAGGCGCGCTGGCGCGACGAGCCGCTGGTGCTCGACAAGTGGTTCGCGCAGGAGGCGCAGTCGCTGCGCGCCGATGCGCTGCCGCGCGTGCAGCAGCTGCTCGCGCATCCGCGCTACAACGCGCGCAATCCGAACCGCGTGCGCTCGCTGGTGGGCGCGTTCACGCTGCGCAACTTCGCGCGCTTCAACGACGCCACCGGCGCCGGCTACAACTTCGCCGCCGACCAGGTGCTCGCACTCGACGCGACCAATCCGCAGCTCGCCGCGACGATCGCCGGCGCGTTCAACCTCTGGAAGCGGTTCCCCGAGCCGCGCCGCGGCCTGCAGCAGGCCGCGATGCAGCGGATCGCGGCGATGCCGGGGCTTTCGCCGGACGTGACCGAGGTGGTGACGCGAACACTGGCCGACTAGGCAGCATCACAGTCGATCACTGGCACGCAGACCGCCACATGACGCTCGTCGTTGCGTGGCATTTGCGCGCGGTCGCCGCCGGGCCGTCCCAAGGCGGCCGCCTGGCCTGCAGTAAGCGCCACTTCTCCGCGCAATCGTGCGCGTTCGCTTCGGCCGCAAAAGGCGCGACGACGTCCTTACGTCATCCGCGGACCTTGCGGACGCCTTTTGCGGACGCTCCTCTAAACGCAATCGCCATTTCAAACGCCGCGCGCGTGAACGCGAGCACCGCGGCGAAATCCGCGTCGTCCAGCCTGCGCGCCGCATCGCTCGCACGATAGATGTTCGCGAACTCGCGCTCGCGCCCCGCCTGCACGGCGAAGCGGCCGATGCCGAGGTTCTCGAGCGTGTGCCACACCTCCGGGTTGTACGAGCGCGTGAAGCGCATCACGAACGAGATCGGGTCGTTGCGCCCGAGCACCGACGCGAGCCGCAGGATGATCTCGAACGGCAGCGCGACCTTGCCGTTCTCGACGAGCTCGATCAGCGTCGGGTCCTTGAGGTTGATCGCCTCGCCGACTTCCTTCACCGACAACCCCGCGGCCTCGCGCATCCCGCGCAGCACCGTGCCCGCCTTCTCGAGCGCGTGGCGCTGCTCGGGACGCACGAGGATCGCCTTCGCCGCGGACAGCGACACATCCGCCGCCGCGCCCGCGATGCCGAGCACCGAATCCGACCACGAGCGCACCTGCTTCGCCACGCCGACGAGCGCCGATTCGGCGCTGCCGGCCACCGTCGGCGCCGCTGGCGGTGGCTCGACGTTCGCCTGCTTCCTTGCACTGCGCTTCCTTGCGACTGCCATGCGCTTCTCCCCTGTTGTCGTCATCGTTCACGCATACGCCGCCCGCGGCCGCGAGCGTCGCAGCAGCCACACGGCGATCGAGACGTTGACGAGGTTCCATGCGATGCCGTTCACGAACGCCGCGCGATAGGACCCGGTCCAGTCGAAGATCGCCCCGGACAGGAAGCCGCCGAGCGCCATCCCGAGCAGCGTCGCCGTGATCACGGCGCCGACGCGCCACCCGGCCTCGCGCGGCGGGAAGTACTCGCGCACGATGATCGCGTACGACGGGACGATGCCGCCCTGGAAGAGCCCGAACAGCGCCGACACGACGTACAGCGACACCAGCCCGTCCGTCGGCACGTACATGAGCAGCGCGACGCCCTGCAGCGCCGAGCCGAGCAGCAGCGTGCGCAGGCCGCCGATGCGGTCGCAGATGAAGCCGAACGTCAGCCGGCTGACGATGCCGCACGCGAGCATCAGCGACAGCATCTGCGCGCCGCGCGCCGGTCCGTAACCCAGGTCGGCGCAGTACGCGACGAGGTGCACCTGCGGCATCGACATCGCCACGCAGCAGCACACGCCGGCGACGATCAGCAGCACCTGCAGCGCCGCGGGCGACAGCCCGAGCGCTTCGGCGGTGCGCGGCCGCACGCCGGCCGGCACCGCGGCATCGTGATGCGGCGGCGGGCGCCGCAGCCACGCGGCGAGCGGGATCATCGTCACCAGCACGAAGAGAGCGATGCCGACGTAGCTCGCCCGCCAGCCGGCGCTGCCGATGAAGTGCGCGACGATCGGCGGCCACACCGTGCCCGCGAGGTAGTTGCCGCTCGCGAAGATGCCGATCGCCACGCCGCGCCGGCGCGCGAACCACAGCGACACGTGCGCGAGGAGCGGCGAGAACGTCGCCGCGCTGCCCACGCCGACGAGGAAGTGCGCGAGCGCGTAGAAGCCGATGCTGCCCGCCGCCGCGGCGAGCGCGTAGCCGGCCGCGAGCGCGACCGCGCCGAACACCACCGGCCGCACGATGCCGTGCCGGTCGGCCATGCGGCCCAGCAGCACGCTCGACGCGCCGAAGCCGATCATCGTCAGCGTGTACGGCAGCGACGCGTCGGCGCGCGCGACGCCGAAGTCCGCCTGCACCGCAGGCAGCGCGACCACCACCGACCACATGCCGACGCCGCCGATCGTCGACAGCACGAGCGCGACCGCGAGCCGCGCCCACGCCTGCGGCGAGTCGACGAGCGCGCTCACCAGTACGTCTCCACCGTGACGTGCCCCGGCTCCTTGCGGCGGTGCCGCCGCATGCCGCGCGTCGCGAGCAGCGCCTGCGTGTCCTCCACCATCGCCGGGTTGCCGCACAGCATCGCGTGCGAGCTCTCGGGCGACAGCGGCACGGCCGCGCGCGCTTCCAGCCGGCCGTCGGCGATGGCCGCCGGGATGCGGCCCGCGAGCGCGTCGGGATGCGGCTCGCGGCTCACCATCGGCACGAACGTGAACGCGCCCGGGCGCGCGTGGCCGATGCCGTCGATGGCGTCGCGGTACGCGAGCTCGTCCGCGTGGCGCACCGCGTGCACGAGCACCACGCGCCCGAACTTCTGCCACGGCTCGTCGGTGCGCAGCATCGACAGGAAGGGGCCGAGGCCGGTGCCGGTGGCGAAGCACCACAGCGTGTCGGCCGCGGGGATCTCGTCGATCGAGAAGAAGCCGTTGGCGCGCGGCCCGAGCCAGACGGGATCGCCCGGCACCAGTGCGGCAAGCCGCGGCGACAGCGGGCCCTGCGGCACGACGATGCAGTAGAACTCGTGCGGCTGCGTGCCCGGCGGGTTCACGAACGAGTACGGGCGCCCGATCATCGGCTCGGGATGCCCCGGCGGCGCGGGCAGCGCGAGGCGGCCGAACTGGCCCGCCACGAACTTCACCTCGGGCGCCGCGACCTGCAGCGAGAAGAGCCCGCGCGCCCAGGCACGGTTGCCCGTGACCCGTCCTTCCACCCATGCCGCCATGCCCGGCCGCCCTTGCCCGTCGCGTAAAATCAACATTATGCCCATTCGCCCGAGCGTCGCGACCGTCACCGGCGCGCGCGTCTACCTGCGCCCGCCGCACGCGAAGGACGCGAGCGCGTTCATCGCCGCCGCGCGCAACAGCCGGCGGCTGCACGGCGCGTGGACGAATCCGCCCGCCACCCGCGCGCGGTTCGCGCTCTACGTCCAGCGCTTCGCCGGCGACATGACGACGGCTAAGGACGTGGGCTTCCTCGTGTTCCGCCGCGAGGACGACGCGCTCGTGGGCGTCTTCAATTTCTCCGAGATCGTGCGCGGCGTGTTCCAGAGCACGTACCTGGGCTACTACGGCTTTGCACCGCACGCGGGCCAGGGCTACATGACCGAGGGCATGGCGCTCGCGCTCGACGTCGCGTTCCGCACGCTGCGCCTGCACCGCGTCGAGGTCAACATCCAGCCCACCAACGCGCGCTCGCTTGCGCTGGCCGAGCGCGTGGGCTTCGTGCGCGAAGGCTATTCGCGCCGCTACGTGAAGATCGCGGGGCGCTGGCGCGATCACGTGCGCCTGGCGCTCCTCGCCGAGGAATGGCGCGGGCTGCGCGCGCGACACCTGCCCCGGCGCGTCGCGCGTGCGTGATGCGTGCGCTCCTGCTCGCGCTGCTGCTCGCCGGCTGCGCCGGCGAGACGCTCGTCGCCGATGCGCCGCGCGCGGTCGATGACTTCCCGATCGCGCCCTACGAGGTGCACGAGGCATGCGCACGCCTCGCGGCCGGCGATCGCCTCGACTGGCGCTTCGAGTCGAAGGCGCCCGTGACGTTCAACCTCTACTATGTCGAAGGCAACGCGTTCCTCGCGCCGATCTCGCGCGAGGACGTGACGACCGACGCCGGCGTCTACCTCGCGCGCACCGCGCGCCGCTATTGCCTGCGCTGGGAAGCGGGCCGGCAGGGCGCGATCGTCACCTACCGCGCGCGCGTCCTCCCGGCGGGAGGCGCACGATGAGCGCGAACGAGCGCATCGACACGCTGCTGTTCGACCTCGACGGCACGCTCACCGACAACTTTCCCGGCATCACGCGCTCCATCGCCTACGCGCTCGAGCGCCTCGACGTGCCGCTGCCCGACCCGGCCGCGCTGCGCCGGTGCGTCGGGCCGCCGCTGCGCGAGACGTTCGCGTGGCTGCTTGGCACCGACGAGGCGGCGGCGATCGAGGCCGCGATCGCGCTGTACCGCGAGCGCTACGGCGACGTCGGCTGGCGCGAGAACATCGTGTACGACGGCATCGACGACGCCCTCGCCACGCTCGCCCAGGCGCCGCTGCGCCTTTACGTGTGCACGTCGAAGCCGGAAGTGTTCGCGCGGCGCATCGTGACGCTGTTCGGATTGTCGGTGCACTTCGGCGGCATCTACGGCGCGGACCTTGCCGGCACGCTCGACGACAAGGTCAAGCTGCTGCGCCACCTCGCCGACCGCGAGGGCATCGACACGTCCCGCGCGGTCATGATCGGCGACCGCTCGCACGACATCCGCGCCGCGCGCATGAACGGCGCGCGCGCGGTCGGCGTTCGCTGGGGTTACGGGACGCACGAGGAGCTGGCGGCCGCCGATGCGGTCGCGGCCACGCCCGCCGAGCTGCCGGGCCTCCTGCGCGGGCTCGGCCTCGCGTGACGCGCTCAGCCCGCGGTGCGCGCGGGTCGGAATACCGAGACGTCGTCGAACAGCGCCGCGCCGAGCGCTTCACGGTCCCATCCGGGCAGCGCGGCGACCGGCAGCACGGCAAGCCGCGCCGGCGCGAGCGCAGGGAGCGCGATGGCGGCGGCCGCGGCAACGTCGATCGCGGCGACGGTCGCGTCGGCAGCGGGCACCGGCAGCACCAGCACGTGCGCAGTGATCGCACGATAGGGCCGCGCGAGCTTCGCGAGCAGGCCGTGGCCGAGCGCGAGCGGACGCATCGCGCGCGCGACGTCGCGGGCGTGCGTCACGAAGAGCTCGCGCCAGCGATGCGCGCGCAGCAGCGCGACGAGCGCCTCGTCCGCGCACGCCAGCAGCAGCCCCGACTCGTCGAGCAGCGTGGCCGCGTCGCGCGCGCGATCGCGCCGGTTCGCGGTGGCCGCCGCGCCGGCACGCACGTGCACCGCATTGAGCACGGCCTTGGCGCGCGGGAAGGCGAGCCACGCGAGCGCGTTGCAGGCGTCGTGCAGGTTGTCCGCGCGCGTCGGGATCACGGCATCGCGCGCGACCGCCGCCTCGTAGTCGAGCGCGCTCGCGACGGGCACGTCGGCGAAGCGCAGCGCGCGCCCGTCGGGCAGCGCGAGCGAGGCCGCGTGCGCCCATGCGTTCAGCGTCGCGAGCGACGGCGGCGCGGCGCCCAGCGGCCACCGCGCGTACGGCGCGAAGGCCGGATGCGCGGATGCGGATGCCACGTCAGCGTCCGCCGGTGGCGGACAGCGCGATGATCACGACGATCAGGATCACCACCACCAGCGCGGCGATCTTCCACGGGCTCTTCGGGTACTCGCCCTGGATCGCGCCGGTGACGCCGTTCTGCACGCACTGGAACGAGCGCCGGCCGTAGGTGTAGGTCATGAGCCACACCGGCGCAAGTATGTGCTTGAACGTCTGCCGCGAGTACTGCGTGTGCACCTCGAGGTTGCGGTACGTGTCGCCGGGGATTTCCTGCGCGCACAGCTGCGCGACCTTGCCGTCCATCGCCTCGCGCGCGCGCTGCGCCGCGCCGACGAGGTCGATCTGGTAGCGCTCGACGACCCAGCCCGCGACGTAGCCCGCGTCGTAGGGCTTCAGCGTGTTCGTCGGGAACGGCTCGACGCCGCGCAGCAGGTTGGCGTGCACGCCGACCGACGCGCACACGAGGTCGTCGTCGAAGAAGTGCGCGAGCCGCCCCGCCGCCGGTTCCCAGCGCACGTTGCGCACCTGGCGCGTGCGCGTCTGCCCGTTCTCGACGTACGTCTCGGTCGTGTAGTAGTAGTAGCCGGCGTCCGCCGTCCACTGCGCGTCGGCCTGCGCGTCGAACGTCCAGTACGGCAGGTAGATGCCCTTCACCGTGTCGGTGAGCGCGCGCCGCTTGAGCGCGTTCGGCGCGAGCCACAGCTTGCCGTACCACTGCCGGATGCGGTCGCGCGCCTGCGTCTCGCTCACCACGAACGGCAGCACGCTCTCGGGCCGGAACGCGGGCTTGGTCTCCTCGTACGGCACGAGCTGCGCCGAGCCGCAGAACTCGCAGTTCTGCGCCTGCCGCTTCGGGTCGAACACCGAGATCGCGTTGCAGGACATGCACTTCACCTGCCGCTTCTCGGACTTCCAGCCGCGCTGGTCGTCGGAGATGCCGCGCAGCGCCGCGACGAGGTCGTGCTCGACGATCGCGCCGGTGGCCGTGTCGAGCTTCGCCGGGGACTCGGTGCCGCAGAACGGGCACACGAGCTTTTGCCTGGCAGGATTCCAGACCGCCTCGCCGCCGCACGCGGGGCAGGCGAACTTGGCGATCGCCGCGGTTTCGCTCACGGCTGCCCGGCTATTGCATGAGGTAGCCGACGACGCGCCACTTGCCGTCGGCTTCTTTCTCCAGCGTCACCGTCTCCACGCCCTGCTTGCGCTTGGCGAAATCGGTCCGGAAGCCGATCACGGTGAACGTGCCCTGCGGATCGTTGGGCTTCGGCTCGACCGCGCGCGCGCCGACGAACGTACGGTCGACGACGTCGCCGAACTGGTCCTGCACCTGCTTCAGCGCGCCCGCCCACTTCTCGGCGGTGATCTGCCCGCGAAAGCGCGCGGCGGCTGCCTTGTACGTCGCCGCGTAGTCGTGCTTGTCCGCGAGCGCCAGCCAGTCGAGCGCGGCCGCCTTGGCCACGCTGGTGGTGGGATCCTGCGCCCACCCCGGCAGCGCAGCCGCCAGCGCGCACGCGGCCAGCGTGGCCAGCACCAGGCGCCGGCCACCGTCGAATCGCTGCATGTTCATCCCTTGAGGAAAGTGTCGACCGCGGCGCGCGTGATGCGCCACTGCGTGCCGATGCGCCGGCCCTTGAGATCGCCGGCGTCGAGGCTCGCGATCACGTCGGACTCCGCCACGCCCAGCATCTGCGCGACCTGCGCGGGCGTCATGAGGTCGGGCGCGGCGGGCGCGGCCGTGGGCGCTGCAGGTGCCTGGATGCCGGGCGTACCCTGCGCCATGATGCCGCCGGGCTGGTTCATCATCTGCTGCGCCATCGCCATGCCCATCGCGAGCTCCGCGCCCGCGCCGCCGATGCCGCCGCCGCTGCCGCCCTGCCCCATGCCCTGCGCCATCTGGAACTTGACGTAGTCGTTGAGATTGCCGACCGCGGCCATGCTCGAGCGCTTGTCGATCGCCTGCTCCACCTCGGGCGGCACCGACACGTTCTCGACGATGAACGTCGTCATCTCGAGGCCGTACTTGTCGCCGATCGCCGGATTGATGAGCGGCAGCAGTGCTGCGCCGAGCTCGCCGTAGCGCGACGCGACGTCGAGCGCCGGGATCTTCGAGCTCGCGAGCGCGTCGGTGAACACGCTCACGATGCGCGAGCGCATCGTGTCGTTGAACTCGTCGAGGCGGAAGTGATCGTCGGTGCCGGCCACTTCCTTCAGGAACTTCTTCACGTCGACGATGCGGAAGTCGTACGTGCCGTACGCGCGCAGGCGCACGATGCCGAAGTCGGCGTCGCGCATCATCACCGGGTTCGCCGTGCCCCACTTGTTGCCGGTGAAGAGGCGCGTGACGACGTAGTAGACGTCGGCCTTGAACGGGCTCTGCAGCGCGTACTTCCAGCTCTGCAGGTTGGTGAGGATCGGGATGTTGTCGGTGGTGAGCGTGTACTTGCCCGGCCCGAACGAATCGCCGAACTGCCCGAGGTACACGAACTGCGCGACCTGCGACTCGCGCACGATGAGCTGCGCGCCGTTCTTGATCTCCTTGTCCTCATCCGGAAAGCGGAACGACAGCGTGTCGCGCGAGTCGTCCGTCCATTCGATGATGTCGATGAACTGCTTCTTGATGAAGTCGAGAATGGCCATGACGCGTCCTGTCTCCTCCGAGGGAAACGTGCGTTGACGAAGGGGGCGTGCGGTACCGCTACTTCTTCGCCGCGGCGAGCTTCTTCGCCTCGGCGTCGGCGGTCTTCAGCTCCTGCTCGATGCGCTGCGCGGGCATGGCGCCCGGCACGATCGACCCGTCGGCGAACACGACGGTGGGCGTGGCGTTGACGCGGTACTTCGCCCCGAGCTCGGCGAGCTTGGCGACGGGGTTGTCGCAGTCGCCCTTGTTGTCGGGCAGCGCGCCGGTGGCGAAGAAGTCGTCCCACGCCTTCGTGCGGTCGGCCGCGCACCAGATCTGCCGCGACTTGCGCGCGGCGTCCGGGTGCAGCGTGTCGATCGGGTAGAGGAAGGTGTACACGGTCACGTTGTCGACCGCCTTCATCTCCTCCTCGAGCTTGTGGCAGAACGGGCAGTCGGCGTCCGAGAAGACGTACATCACGCGCTCGCCGGTGCCCTTCACCTTCTTGATCGCGAGGTCGAGCGGGAGCTGCGCAACGTTGACGCGGTTGAGCTTGCGCTGCCGCTCCTCGGTGAGGTTGGTCTTGCTGTCGGTGTCGTAGATCGCGCCGATCACGACGTACTTCGCCTTGGCGTCCGTGTAGATCAGGCGGTCGTCGAACTGCACCTCGTAGAGGCCCATGTAGCTGGTCTTGGTGATGCCGCGGACCTCGGCGCCCGGGAATTTCTGCTCCAGCACCTTCTTGATGCCGGCCGCCTCGGCCGACATGGCGGGCGCCCTTTCGGCGGTCTGCCCCTGGGCATTCTGCGCGTGCGCGGGCAGCGCGCCGAACGCGAGCGCGGCGGCCGCGCACACGGCGGCGAAAGTCGCGCGCAGGCGCGACGGGATGGGCGATGCAGACGTCATGACGACTCCGAAGGGGCGAAACCGCAATTGGACAGTCTAGCGCAGCGCAGGTTGCGCGAGCGCGAGCTTCAACACCGGCAGCCGATCGACGGCGGTCATGCCCGCATTGCGCAGCGGCCGCAGCAGCGGATGGCGCGGCGAGAACAGGCGCGTCAGGCCGTCGGTCACGGCCTGCATCGCCTGCACGCGCTCCGCGCGCTTGCGCGCGAAGCGCTGGAGCAGCACCGGCGCCCCGGGATCGGTCACCGGACCACGCTCGGCCACGACCTGCGCCAACGCGAGCGCGTCACCGAAGCCCAGGTTCACGCCCTGCCCGGCGAGCGGATGGACCCCGTGCGCGGCGTCGCCCACCAGCGCCAGCCGATGCGCGACGACGGCCGGCAGCCGCATGATCTGCAGCGGAAACCCGGCACTCGGGGTGATCGTGGTCAGCGCGCCCAGCGCGTGGCCGCCGGCCTCCGCGACACGTTCCGCCAGCGCCTCGGGCGACAGCGCCCGCAACTCTTCCGCCAGTGCATCGGGCGCCGACCAGACGATCGAGATGCGGCGCCCGGGCAGCGGCAGCCAGGCCAGGATGCTGCCGTCCCGGCGGAACCACTGGCGCGCCACGCCGTGGTGGGCGCGCTCGCACGCGAAATTGGCGACCACGCCGACCTGCCCGTACGGCCGCGGCTCGGCGACGATGCCCGCCGCCTCGCGCACCCACGAGCGCAGGCCGTCCGCGCCGACCACCAGCCGGGCGGCCAGCTCGCGCGGCGTGCCGCCGTCGTCCAGGCGCAGCGTTCCCCGTTCCGGCCCGAAGTACAAGCCGACGAACGGCGACCCGCCATGGACCTGCACGTCCGCCGCGAAGGCGCTGTGCAGCAAGGCGGCGCGCAGCGCGCGCTCCTCGACGATCCAGGCCAGCGCCCGTTCGCCCAGGTCGTAGGCGGAGAACTGCAGGCGGCCGCCGGCGTCGCCGGCGACGTCCATCGCCTCGATCGGCGCCACCCGGTCGGGGGCCAGGTGCTGCCAGGCGCCGATCGCGCGCAGGAAGTTGGCGCTCCCCGGGCTGATCGCGTACACGCGGACGTCCCAGCTCGCCGGGTCGGGATCGGGTGCCGCGATGGGCGCGCGGTCGGCGACGGCGATGTCGAGGCCCTCGCGCGCGAGCGCCGTGGCGAGCGCCAGCCCGACCAGCCCCGCGCCGCCGATGACGACGTCGTACTCGGTGCGGGTCATGCCGTGCCCCGCGTGCGCCCGGCGGCGGTCACGCCCCCTCCGCCGGCGTCAGCACCTCGATCACGTGATGCTGGTTGGTATAGATGCAGATGTCGCCCGCGATAGTGAGCGCTTGCTTGACGATCTCGGGCGCGGCCAGCGCGGAGTGCTCGAGCAGCGCGCGCGCCGCGGCCTGCGCGTAGGCGCCGCCGGACCCGATCGCCACGATCCCGAGCTCCGGCTCGAGGACGTCGCCGTTGCCGGTGAGGATCAGCGACGCGGTGAGGTCGGCCACCGCGAGCATCGCCTCCAGGCGGCGCAGGACGCGGTCGGACCGCCAGTCCTTGGCGAGCTCGACCGCGGCGCGCGTGAGGTGGCCCTGGTGCTTCTCGAGCTTCGCCTCGAAGCGCTCGAACAGTGTGAAGGCGTCGGCGGTGGCGCCGGCGAAGCCCGCGAGCACGCGGTCGTGGTAGAGCCGGCGGATCTTGCGCGCGGTGGCCTTGACGACGACGTTGCCGAGCGTCACCTGGCCGTCGCCGCCCAGCGCGACGACGCCGTGGCGGCGCACGGAGAGGATGGTGGTGCCGTGAAAGGAGTCCATGGTCCGGCGCGGCCGGCGCCGCGAGCGCCGCCGCGTGCGTGATGTGGGAAGCCTACGGCGTCTTCTTGACGAAGTGCCGCGGCGAGATGCCGATCAGCAGCAGCAGCGCGCGGATGATCGGCGAGGCGCCCGTGATCTGCACCGACTTGCGCTGCCCCTCGACGCGGTTGATCGCGTTGAGCAGCGCGCCGGCGCACACGAAGTCCACGCGCTCGACGCGCGTCATGTCGATGGGCACCACCGGATGCGCATGCGCGAATTCGGCGAACTGCGCCATCTGGTGGGTGGCGGCGCCCAAGAGCACGCCCGACCATTCCACCGTCTCGGCATGCACCGGCGCGGCCGGGGCCGGCGCGGGCTCCGCGTCCGCATGCTCGGCGGGCGGCGTGTCGACCGCGGGCACCGGCGGCGGATCCCAGGAGGGCGGCGACTTCTCGAACGCCACCGCGTACTCGATCGCGCGGTCGTCGAACGCCTCCTGCTTCTGCTCGCACTGCAGGAACTCGAGCGACAGCAGCCACGCGCCCTCGCCCGCCGCCTTGCCGCGGCGCACGAGGATGTCGAGCGCCGCGCGCACCTTCTCGGGCTTCTGCAGCGCGATCGCGTAGCGCTTGCGCCGCGCTTCGGCGAGCGCGCCGGCGAGCAGCGTGGCGCCGGCGTCGTCGAAGCCCGCGACCTGCGCCAGGTCGAGGCGCACCTGCGCCGGCGACTTGGCCATCGCCTTGCGCAGCGCCTCGATCTGCGGGGCGCTGGCCGCGCTGAGCTTGCCCGTGAGCGCGACGTAGCCGGTGACGGTCTTGGCCTCGGCGTGCGCGGGACGGGGTCCGGACGTCTCCTCCCACGGCGGCGGCGAGCGCTCGAACTGCACGACGTACTGCAGCGCGAGCCGGTCGAAGCCCGCGCGATCGTTGGCCCGCTGCAGGAGGTCGAAGAGCGCGAGCCAGGCGAGCGGCGACGACTTGCAATCGGGATCGCTGTCCACACCCTCCTCGAGCAGCGCGCGTGCGGGCTGCGCCTGCCCGCTCGCGTAGAGCAGCGCCGCGTTCTCGAGGACGGCACACAGTCCCGGATTCGATTGCGCGACCTCGATGGAGGTGCGCCCCGGCGACCACTCGATGAGGCTCGCGCCGGCCAGCGAGATGTCGGCCGCAGGCTCGGCGCGCGGACGCTCGGCGGCGCCGCGGCGGCCCTGCGCCTGTTGCGCGATGTCGTGCGCGGACGGTGGCGGACGTGCCGATCCTGCCGCCGGCTTCACGACGGGCTTGGCGAGCTCGGGCTTCTTGGCCGGCGGTTTCGAGAAAAGCGCCATGGACGCGGCACGCGGTGCCGACGATTGGAGTCCGGGGATTATCGACCCAAGCGCGAGGTGCATACAACTTGCGCACGCCGCGCCCGCCCCGGCGCGTCCCGATGTCGCGGGATGCGCGCCGGCACTGCTTCGACCCGGGCGCTCAGCCGAGGTTCTGGGCGGCGAAATCCCAGTTCAGCAGCTTGTCGATCACAGCATCGACGTAGGCCGCGCGCTTGTTCTGGTGGTCGAGGTAGTACGCGTGCTCCCAGACGTCGATGGTGAGGAGCGGCTTCTGGCCCTTGGTGAATGGCACCTCGGCATTCCCCGTCTTCACGACCTTGAGCGCGCTGCCGTCGAGGACGAGCCAGCCCCAGCCCGAGCCGAACTGCGACACGGTGGTGGCCGAGAACTCCTTCCTGAAATTGTCGAAGCCGCCGAACGACGACTCGATCATCTGCGCGATGCGGCCCGTCGGCTGCCCGCCGCCGTTGCCCTTGAGCGAGTTCCAGTAGAACGTGTGGTTCCAGGTCTGCGCCGCGTTGTTGAAGATCGCGACCTTGTCCGCCTTGCCCGCCGTGTCGGTGACGATCGACTCCAGCGACGCGCCCTCGTACGGCGTGCCCTTGATGAGGTTGTTGAGGTTGTCGATGTAAGTCTTGTGATGCTTGCCGTGATGGAACGACAGCGTGTTGGCCGAGATCACGGGCTCGAGCGCATTGTCGGCGTACGGAAGCGGCGGAAGCGTGAACATGCGGGCTCTCCTGGATAAGTGATGTGACCGGGGGAACCGATGATTGTACGGCAGGGCAGGAGCCGAACCGAATTGCGGACGACAGGACGTTCGATCCGGCAGGACGCGATCGCAGGCAGTCACGCCGCGCGCGTCCTTTCCACCACTCGGAAATCGTCGGGCTCCGCCCGCGATTTCCGTCTGACCAGCTTCTACGTCAGCCCGTCGGCGTCGTGGATTTTTCCAAGGGTGTGCGCCGTCAGGCTTGCACACCCTTCTGCCTTATCTACATCAGTCCCCGTAGAGCTTTTGCACACGCTCGCGGCGCTCCTGCGCTTCGAGCGACAGCGTCGCGGTGGGACGCGCGATGAGGCGCGGGACGCCGATGGGCTCGCCCGTCTCCTCGCACCAGCCGTAGGAGCCGTCGTCGATCATGCGCAGCGACTTCTCGACCTTCTTCAGGAGCTTGCGCTCGCGGTCGCGGGTGCGCAGCTCGAGGGTGTACTCCTCTTCCAGCGTGGCGCGGTCGGACGGGTCGGTGGTGATCTCGTTCTCGCGCAGGTGCTCGCCGGTGTCGTCGGCGTTCTGCAGGAGCTGGTCGCGCAGGTTCAGCAGCATCTTCTTGAAGAAGGCGAGCTGCGCTTCGTTCATGTAGTCCTTCTCGGGCGCCTTGAGGATCTCCTCCTCGGTGAGCTCCCGGACCTTCTTGACGGCGGTTGCGGTTTTGCCTGCCATTGCTTCGTCACCCTGGTTCGCTGCTGGTTGCATCCGTCGCGTATCGCCTGCATCCGTGCCTGCATCGTGCGGGCCGGCGAGGGATGCCGCGGGGTCTTCCGACCGGCTTCCCGGCGGCCACGCCGTCCGCTGTAAATCCGACATTATAGCCTGCTACCGGGGCTTCCCGCCATCCTCGCCGGGAACCGCCGGGACGGCCGGGGGGCGTCCGGGCCGGCGTCCCGGCCGCCCGTATAATCCGTCTCGAAACAAGGCCTTCCGATGACCGTCTCCATTTCAAGCCTCACCCTCCGCCGTCCCGACGACTGGCACCTGCACCTGCGCGATGGCCCCGCCCTGCGCGCGGTCGCCGGGGCCACCGCCCGCGTGTTCGGGCGAGCAATCGTCATGCCGAATCTCAAGCCGCCCGTGACCACCGTGGCGGCGGCAGCGGACTATCGCGCGCGCATCCTCGCGGCGCTGCCAGCGGAAACCTCATTCTCGCCGCTGATGACGCTCTACCTGACCGACAACACGCCGCCCGCGGAGATCGAGCGCGCGCGGGCGTCGGGCTTCGTGCACGCAATGAAGTACTACCCGGCGGGCGCCACCACCAACTCCGATTCCGGCGTCACCTCGCTCGACCGCGTGTACCCGGTGCTGGCGGCGATGGAGCGGCACGGCATGGTGCTGTCGCTGCACGGCGAGGTCACCGCGCCCGACGTCGACATGTTCGACCGCGAGCGCGTGTTCGTCGACACGCTGCTCGCGCGCATCGTGCGCGACTTCCCCGCGCTCAAGGTCGTGCTGGAGCACATCACGACGCGCGAGGCGGCCGCGTTCGTGCGCGAGGCCCGCGCGCCCATCGGCGCCACCATCACGCCGCAGCACCTGTTGTGGTCGCGCAATGCGCTGTTCGTCGGTGGCATCCGCCCGCACTACTACTGCCTGCCGATCCTGAAGCGCGAGACGCACCGCGAGGCGCTCGTCGCGGCGGCGGTGTCGGGCAATCCGCGCTTCTTCCTCGGGACGGACTCGGCGCCGCATGCACGGCACACGAAGGAGAATGCGTGCGGCTGCGCGGGCTGCTATTCCGCGCCGATCGCGCTTCCGCTGTACGCGGAGGCGTTCGAGGACGCAAACGCGCTCGATCGCCTCGAAGACTTCGCGAGCCGCTTCGGCGCGGACTTCTACGGCCTGCCGTACAACGACGGCACGGTGACGCTGGAGCGCGTTGCGACGGAGGTGCCGGCGGCATATCCGTACGGCGACGACATGCTGGTGCCGCTGCGCGCCGGCGAGCCGCTGCGCTGGCGCGTGCGCGACGCGACTTCCGCAACAGCGTAAAATCACGGTCGAAGCCAGCCAGACCGTCGCTGCCCGTCTTGCACGGGGAGAGGAAAGTCCGGGCTCCGCAGAGCAAGGATGCCGGGTAACGCCCGGACGCTATAAGTCGCCGCGCGAGCGTCGACGAAGGCGAGGAACAGGGCCACAGAGACGAGTCGCCGGCGGTTCGCCGCAGGCGGGTGAAACGCGGCAACCTCCATCCGGAGCAACACCAAGTAAGCGGACGATGACGCTGCTCGCCGAGTCCGCGGGTAGGTGGCTCGAGCGCCGCGGCAACGCGGCGCCTAGAGGAATGACGGCCATAGCGCACCTCACCCGTGCGCCGTAACAGAACCCGGCTTATCGGCTGAGCTTCAATTTCTTCGTCCGCAAAAGGCGCGTCGTACGGTCCGTGGATGACGTGGCGCCGGCGTTGCGCCTTTTGCGGCCGTTCTGGTCAGCACGAAAACCTTCGGGCGGCCGGGCGGTTTTCGTGTAGTAACTGCGACGAAGCGCGCCGCTCATGAGCGCGCTCTCGCGCGCCGTTCGGTCACGCGCTGCTGGCGGCGTGAATGCCTCTGCTTGCAGTTGCGCTGTGCGGCGGTCGCGCCCCTCACCCCAGCCCTCTCCCCGCAAGCGGGGCGAGGGAGGTCTTCGTTGTTGCGGTGGCGCGAACGCGTAGCGCCCCGAGTTCTCAACCTCCAACGCGCAGCGCCTCAGAGGCTCCCTCGCCCCGCTTGCGGGGAGAGGGTTGGGGTGAGGGGCCGCCGCGCATTCACTCAACCTTCACATCGAAGCGCTCCCTCGCCCCGCTTGCGGGGAGAGGGTTGGGGTGAGGGGCCGCCGCGCATTCACTCGACCCTCGCATCGAAGCGCTCCCTCGCCCCGCTTGCGGGGGGAGGGCTGGGGTGAGGGGCAGTCGCCGCCTAATGCCTCCGCCGCCGCACGTCCTTCACGATCTCCCGCGCCGCATTCCGCCCCGGAATCCCCGTCACCCCACCGCCGGGATGCGCACCGGACCCGCAGAGATACAACCCGCGCAACGGCAACCGGTAATCGGCACTCCCCATCACCGGCCGCGCGGAGAACAGCTGGTCGAGTCCCAGCGCACCGTGGAAGATGTCGCCGCCCACCAGCCCGAACTCGCGCTCCAGGTCGAGCGGCGACAGCGCGCGATAACCCAGCACGCTGCGCCGGAAGCCCGGCGCGAAGCCTTCGATGGTCGCCATCATCAGCTCCGCGACCTCCTCGCGCGCGTCGTCCCACGTGCGTCCCGGCGCCACCGACGGCAGGTCCGGATGCACATGCTGGCAGAACAGGCTCGCGACGTGCATGCCGGGCGGCGCGAGCGAATCGTCGACGGTCGACGGGATCAGCATCTCCACGATCGGCTTCCTCGACCACCCGCTTACGCGCGCATCGAAGTACGCCCGCTCCATGTACGCCATCGACGGCGCCATGATGATGCCGCTCGAGTGATGCGGCTGCGCCTCGCTCCCCGGCAGCGACGCGAACGACGGCAGCGCCGACAGCGCGACGTTCATGCGGAACGTGCCCGACCCGCAGCGATACCCCGCGATGCGCGCACGAAAGTCCTCGGGCAGGTGCTCGGGCGCCACCAGCGATTCGCATAGCAGCTTCGGGTTCACGTTGGCGATCACGCGCCGCGCCTCGATCACTTCACCATCCGCGAGCTCGACGCCCGCGGCGCGCCCCGCCTTCACGACGACGCGCGCCACCGGCGCACGCAGGCGGATCGTCACGCCGCGCGCGACGCATTCCGCGGCCATCGCCTGCGTGATCGCGCCCATGCCGCCCACCGCGTGGCCCCACTGCCCCGGCTTGCCGTTCACCTCGCCGAACACATGATGCAGCAGCACGTACGCGGACCCGGGCGTGTACGGGCTCGCGAAGTTGCCGACCACCGCGTCGAAGCCGAACGCCGCCTTGATGGGCGCCGACTCGAACCAGCGGTCGAGCACCTCGCCCGCGCTCTTGGTGAAGAGATCGAGGAGATCGCGGCGCTCGGGCAGCGTGAGCGCGCGAAAGCCCTTCGCGGTCTTCACGAGGTCGACGAGCATGGCGACGTCCTGCCGCGCGCCGCTGCCGACGTTCGGCGGCGTGACGTGCAGCACGCGCTTCAGCTGCGCCGCCACGCCGTCGAGCATTGCGTAGTACGCGGGCAGCGCATCGGCATCGGCGCGCGAGAAGCGCGCGACTTCCGCCTGCGTGGCCGCGAGCCCGCCGCCGACCTCGAGGTAGTCGCCGCCGGGCAGCGGCAGGAAGTTGGAGAACGGCCGCTCGCGCACGACGAGGCCGTGCCGCGCGAGGTCGAGGTCGCGGATCACCTGCGGATCGAGCAGGCTGACCGTGTAGCTCGCGGTGGAGTTGCGAAAGCCGGGGTGGAACTCCTCGGTGACCGCGGCGCCGCCGACGATGCCGCGGCGCTCGACGACGCAAACCGACAGGCCGGCCGCAGCGAGGTACGCGGCGCAGGTGAGGCCGTTGTGGCCGCCGCCGACGACGACGGCGTCGAAGCGTCGCGCGCTACTCGTCACCTATGCCGGCGGCGACGTTCGAGAAGCCGCAGTCGACGTACGTGATCTCGCCCGTGATGCCGCTCGCGAGCGGGGAGAGGAGGAACGCGGCGACGTTGCCGACCTCCTCGATCGTGACGTTGCGCCGCAACGGCGCGTTGCGCTCGACGAAGCCGAGGATCTTCGAGAAGCCGCCGATGCCCGCGGCCGCGAGCGTCTTGATCGGGCCTGCCGAGATGCCGTTCACGCGGATCTGCTCGGGGCCCAAGCACGACGCCAGGTAGCGCACGTTGGCCTCGAGGCTCGCCTTGGCGAGGCCCATCACGTTGTAGTTGGTGAGCGCCCGCACGGCGCCGAGATACGTGAGCGTGACGAGCGCGCCGTTGCGGCCCTGCATCAGCGGCCGCGCGCCCTTGGCGAGCGCGGCGAGGCTGTAGCTCGAGATGTCGTGCGCGGTGGCGAAGGCCGCGCGCGACATGCCCTCGAGGAAGTCGCCCGACAACGCCTCGCGCGGCGCGAACGCGATCGAGTGCAGCAGGCCGTCCAGCCCGCCCCACTCGGACTGCAGCGTCGCGAAGAGCGCGTCGACGTCCTCGTCGCGCGTCACGTCGCACGGCAGGACCGGCACCGTGCCGAACTCCGCCGCGATCTTGTCGACGCGGCCCTTGAGCTCGTCGTTGACGTACGTGAACGCCAGGGTCGCGCCCTCGCGCTGGCACGCCTGGGCGACGCCGTAGGCGATCGAGCGGTTGGACAGCACTCCGGTGATGAGGATCTTGCGGTCGGCGAGGAAGCCCATGCGTGGCGATCGGGGAGAGCGGAGTGAGGAAGGATACCGTGCGCGACCTGCGGTCAGAGCAACTGGCGCGCCGGCTCGAGGACGCCGCACGCGACGCGATTGTTGGGCTGGCCCGGGAAGGCCTCGCCCAGGCGACTGCCCCAGTGCACGACCACCGAGCGCCCGCGCAGCGAGTTGGCGCCTTCCGCGCTGACCCCCTTGATGGACGCGACGTAGCCGTTCTGGTTGCCGTCGTTGTTGGCGAGGAAGCCGGGCAGCAGGTCGTCCGGATTCATACCGGGCGGCGCCCACGGTGCGCCCGCGGAGAAGAGGTTGGTCGAGCTGCAGTTGCCCTTCTCGTGCAGCGCCACGCGATACTGCCCGGGAATGAGATTGCTGATGGAGAGCTGCAGCGTCACGCCGTCGCGATAGTCGACCACGCGGACGGTGCCGGTCGCCGCCGACGACGGGCTGCGCAGGCGCGCGACGAGGCCCGGGCTGTCGGGGAAGACGGTGCTCATCTCCTGCTTCATCGACGACGAGCAGCCCGCCGCCAGCAGCACCGCGAGCGCGGCGCACGCCGCGGCGCGCCCGGTACCCGCGCAGCGCGAACGCGGCATCACGACTTCGCGATGACGGCGCACGCGACGCGCGCGCCGGAGTTGCCGGTCGGCTGCGTCTTGAAGTCGTCCGGGTCCTTGTGCACGATGAGGCCGCGGCCGACGATGTCGTTGGGGCCGCTGCCGATGGTCATGAGGTCGAGCTCGACGGTGAGCGTCGCATTGCCGCTCGCGTCGGCGACGAGCATCGGCATGTCGCCCGTGTGGCGGTCCGGCGTGGTGGGCGCCGCATGCGGCTTGCCCGCGGGATTGAAGTGGCCGCCCGCGCTCATGCCGTCGCCCGAGCTGCAGTCGCCCTTCTCGTGGATGTGGAAGCCGTGGCTGCCCGGCGTGAGCCCGGCCACCTTCGCGTCAAGGACGACCTTGCCGCCCTTTTGCGTGAACGTCACGGTGCCGCGCGCGGTGTTGCCCGTCGTGGGCTCGAGCTTCGCGACCGCGGACGGCGCGGTGCCGGCGGTGGTGGCGCAGCCCGCGGCGAGCAGGGCGGCGGCGACGAGGGCGAACGATGTCTTCATGGTCTCTTTCCGGTAGATGAACGCCCATTCTAAGCGACGCGCGCCACCGGCGTTGCGCCGCGATGCATCGCGCAGCCGCGAAATGCGACGTTGCCACCCCGTCCGGTACAATCGAACGCCGCCTGGCAAGGGCGGCCTTTTCGTCGCATCGACTGCCCATCATGTCGTCCTACATGACCCCCGAGGAGATCGTCTCCGAGCTCGACAAGCACATCGTCGGGCAGGAGGCGGCCAAGCGCGCGGTGGCGATCGCGCTGCGCAACCGGTGGCGCCGCCAGCAGGTGGCCGAGCCGCTGCGCCACGAGATCACGCCGAAGAACATCCTGATGATCGGGCCCACCGGCGTCGGCAAGACGGAGATCGCGCGCCGCCTCGCGCGCCTCGCCGACGCGCCGTTCGTGAAGGTCGAGGCCACCAAGTTCACCGAGGTGGGCTACGTCGGCCGCGACGTCGACACCATCGTGCGTGACCTGGTCGAGGTCGCGGTGAAGGAGACGCGCGAGGCGGAGACGCGCAAGGTGCGCGATCGCGCCGCCGACAACGCGGAGGAGCGTCTGCTCGACGTGCTGCTGCCGCCTGCGCGCGAGGTCGACTTCAGCAACCTCAAGCCCACCGATTCCGCGACGCGCCAGAAATTCCGCAAGATGCTGCGCGAGGGCGCACTCGACGACCGCGAGGTGGAGATCGAGGTCGCCGCGCTGCCGCAGCAAATGGAAATCATGGCGCCGCCCGGCATGGAAGATCTCACGAGCCAGATCCAGGGCATGTTCCAGCAGATGGGCGGCGGCCGGCGCAAGCAGAAGAAGATGACGGTCGTCGAGGCGATGAAGGTGCTCACCGACGAGGAAGCGGCGCGGCTCCTCAACGACGACGAGATCAAGGCGAAGGCGCTCGCGGCCGCCGAGCAGAACGGCATCGTGTTCTTGGACGAGATGGACAAGATCGCGTCGCGCAGCGATGCGCACGGCGCCGACGTCTCGCGCCAGGGCGTGCAGCGCGACCTGCTGCCGATCGTCGAGGGCACCACGGTCGCCACCAAGTACGGCATGGTGAAGACCGACCACATCCTGTTCATCGCGTCGGGTGCGTTCCACCTGTCGAAGCCGTCCGACCTCATTCCCGAGCTGCAGGGCCGCTTCCCGATTCGCGTGGAACTGTCGCCGCTGTCGGTGTCCGACTTCGAGAAGATCCTCACCGCCACCGACGCGTGCCTCACGCGCCAGTACGCCGCGCTGCTCGCCACCGAGCAGGTGCACCTCGAGTTCCAGCCGGACGGCATCCGGCGCCTGGCCGAGATCGCGTTCGCGGTGAACGACAAGCAGGAGAACATCGGCGCGCGGCGCCTCTACACGGTGATGGAACGGCTGCTCGACGACGTCTCGTTCCACGCGGCGCGGCGCACGGGCGAGCACATCGCCATCGATGCGGCGTTCGTCGACGCCACGCTGGCCGGCATCGCCGGCGACGACAACCTGGCCCGCTACATCCTGTGACGCGCCGCGGGCGCGATCTTCCGCGAGGCTGACGGTGTTCGAGCGCATCCTCGGCATCATGCTGCCGGTGTTCGTGGTGGTGATGCTGGGCTACCTCTACGCCCGCAAGGCGAAGCCGGACATGACGGAGGTGAACAGGATCAGCTCGACGCTGATCGCGCCGGCGCTCATCTTCACCGCGCTCGCGAGCCGCGAGTTCGACGTCGCGGCCAACGGGCTCCTCATGGTTGGCTGCGTCGGCGTGGTGCTGGGATCGGGACTGCTCGCGTGGCCGCTCGCGAAGTGGCTCGGGTTCGACTATCGGACCTTCCTGCCGCCGATGATGTTCAACAACTGCGGCAACATGGGGCTGCCGCTCGCCGCGCTCGCGTTCGGTCCGGCGGGCTTCTCGGCGATGGTGGCGCTGTTCGCGATCAGCAACCTCATCCAGTTCACGCTCGGCACGTGGATCGTCGACCACCACGCGCGCTTCGGCAGCCTGATGCGCAATCCGATGGTGTGGTCGACGTTCGTGGGCTTCGCGTTCGCGCTCTTCCACCCGCCGCTGCCGGCGTGGATCGGCACCGGCATCCGGATCGTCGGCGACGCGCTCATCCCGATGATGCTCATCTCGCTCGGCGTGCGGCTCTACGAGGTGCGCTGGAGCGACGTGCGCATCGGCGTGATCGGCGCGGTGGTGTGCCCGCTGGCGGGCATCGCCATGGCGCTGGTGCTGGCGCCGCTGCTCGGATTGTCGGACCTGCAGCGCGGTCTCCTCATCCTCTTCGGCGCGCTGCCGCCCGCGGTGTTCAACTTCATCGTCGCCGAGCACTACAACCAGGAGCCGGGCAAGGTGGCTTCCATCGTGCTGATCGGCAACACGCTCGCGGTCGCGTTCGTGCCGCTCGGCCTCACGCTCGCGCTCCGGTGACGATGGACGCCGCGCACATCGACGTCGTGCTGTTCGACCTGGGCGGCGTGCTCGTCGAGCTCGCCGGCGTGGAGAAGATGCTGGAGTGGTCGCGCGACGTCGCGACCACCGACGACCTCTGGCGGCGCTGGCTGCACTCGGAGACCGTGCGGCGCTTCGAGACCGGCCGCATCGGCCGCGACGATTTCGCGCGCGACCTCATCGCGGAGTTCGGCCTGCCGGTGCCCGCGGAGGAGTTCCTCGCGGCGTTCACCTGGTGGCCGCGCGCCGTGCTGCCGGGCGCGCACACGCTGGTCGCCGAGGTGCGGCAGCGCTTCCGGGTGGCGAGCGTGTCCAACACCAACGAGATCCACTGGGATCGCTTCGCCAACGCGTGGCGGCTGCACGAGCAGTTCGACTACAACTTCCCGTCGCACCTCGTCGGCAAGCTCAAGCCCGACGCCGATTACTTCGCGCACGTGGTGGAGGCGCTCGCCGTGCCGCCGGCGCGCGTGCTGTTCATCGACGACAACGCGATCAACGTCGAGGGCGCGGCCCGGGTCGGGCTGCACGCGCGCCGCGTGGTGGGTGTGGCCGGCGCGCGCGCGGCCTTCGTCGAGCTGGGACTGCTGCCGGACGCCTGACGCCGCGCGCCGCGGCGTGGTAACGTCGCGTTGTCGTGCGCATTGCCCGCGCACGCACGAGGATTCGCCGCCTCACGTCACACCCGATGGCCCACGTCCTGCTGCTGCCGCACGGCACGTCCGGCAGCATCTACCCGTTCGTCGCGCTCGGCCGCCTGCTGCGCGCGCGCGGCCATCGCGTGACGATGGTCAGTGCGGACACCTACGGCCCCACCGCCGCGCGCGCGGGGTTCGCGTTCCACGGCGTGGGCGACGCCGCGCTCGCCGCGCTGCTCGCCGATCCGGCGCTGTGGCAATGGCGGAGCGGCGCGCGCGTGTCGTATGCCTGTGCCGGCGCGTATACGCAGGCGTTTGCCGACGCCGTCGGCCACATCGTCGCGCGGGAGGGCATGCCCGACCTCATGCTCGCGCCGATGATCAATTTCGGCGCCCGCGTTGCGCGCGAGAAGTGGGGCATCCCGCTCGTCAGCGTGCATCTGTACCCGATGATGTTCGTGACCGCGAGCGCGGTGCCGTTGTTCGGTCCCGAGGCACGCCTCGTGCGGCGGATGCCGCGTTGGCTGCGCCGCCTCGCGCTCCTGAGCAAGAATCCCAACGATGCCGCAGCGTATCCCGCCGTGCGTGCGGCCTGCGCCGCGCTCGGCATCGACGGGCCGCATTCGCTGTGGCGCGAGTACTGGCATTCGCCGGACGGCGTGCTGGCGCTCTTTCCCGAATGGTTCGCGCCGTCGCAGCCGGACTGGCCGCTCGACCTGCTGCAGTGGGATTTCCCGCTGGAGGACATGGCGGCCGAGGAGCCACTGTCCGCGGAGCTGCAGGCGTTCCTCGCGCGCGGTGAGGCGCCGGTCGTGTTCACGCCGGGGACCGGACAGCGGCACGCCGGCGCGTTCTTCACGCAGGCCGCGGCGCTCGCCCGGCGGCACGGCGTGCGCGCCGTGTTCCTGTCGCGCACGCCGGAGCAGGTGCCGCGCGACTTGCCCGCCACCATCTTCACGGCGGCGTATGCGCCCTTCTCGCAGCTCCTGCCGCACGCGCGCGCGTTCGTCCACCACGGCGGCATCGGCACGCTGGCGCAGGGCCTCGCCGCCGGCGTGCCGCAGATGATCACCGCGATGTCGCTCGACCAGCCCGACAACGCCGAGCGCATCGCGGCGCTGGGCGCGGGCGCGGCGACCACGCTCGACGCGTTCGTCGCCGGCGACGCGGCGCCGCAGTTCGCGCGCGTGCTCGACGACCCCGCCATGCGCGAGGCGGCCGCCGCGTGCGCGCAGCGGATGCGCGTACGGCCGTCACCGGATGTCATGCTCGACTGGCTCGAATCGCGGCAGGTGCCGAGTCGCCGCACGTTGCGTGCACGCGATCCGGCGCAACCGCCCGTGTACCTCGTGCCCGGCCTCGGCGCCGACAGCAGGAACTACCGGGGTCCATGGACGGAGATTCCCGGTGCGGTGTTCGTCGAATGGCCGCGCTATGCCGGCGAGCGTTCGGTTCCCGCCATTGCGCGGTACGTGGCCGATGCCTGGCGCATTCCCGACGGCGCCATCGTGGTGGCGGCATCGTTCGGCGGCGCCGTCGCGTGCGAGGTATCCAGGTTGCGGTCGCTTCGAGCGTTGGTGCTCATCAGCAGCAGCAGCGCCCCGGAGGACTTCGTCGGGGCTCGCAAGGTACGCCGCTGGCAGCGTCGACTGCCGCTTGCGCGGGTGCAGCGCTTCCTGCGACGACGGGAAGGAATCCGCCGCCAGCGTTACGGCCGCGACCCGTCGCCGCTCGAGCGGGCCGTGCTGGACGCGATCGAGCAGTTCAGCGTCTTCGACCTCGCGTTCTTCATGGACATGATCGATGCCATGGCCACATGGGGAGGCGGCAGCGATCCTGGAACTCCCGTGTTCCGTATCCATGGCTCACGCGATCGCACGGTGGTGCCGCCGGCGCATGCCGACCTGCTGCTGGATGCCGGACACCTCGCCCCGCTGACGCACGCCGCCGAGTGCGCGGCATTCGTCACCGCGCTTACCGCGGAGCGCGATCCGCGCGCGTGACGCGCGCTCAGTGCAACAATCCCTCCGCACGCAGCGCGCGCTGCACCGCGGGCCGCTCGCCGATGCGCTCGTGATACGCCTGCAACATGGGCCACGGCGCGAGATCGAACTTCAGGTGCGCCGCCCAGTTGAGCATCACGAAGAGATAGGCATCGGCGACCGTGAACCCGTCGCCCAGCAGCCACGGCGCCGAGGCGAGCCGCTTGCCGACGTAATCGAAGCGCGCGGCGAGCGACTTGCGCGCGGCGTCCTTCGCCTCGTCGGGGCTCTTCGCGTTCCACAGCGGCGTCCAGGCCTTGTGGATCTCGCTCGCGATGTAGTTCAGCCACTCCGCGAGCCGGTAGCGCTCGAACGTGCCGGGCGCCGGCGCCAGCGCGCTGCCGGGCGCCTGGTCGGCGATGTACTGCAGCACGGCGGCGTTCTCGGTCAGCACGCCGTCGCCGTCGAGCGCGAGCGCGGGCACCGCGCCCTTGGGATTGATCGCGAGGTAATCGCTGCCGTCCGCGAGCTTCTTGGTGCGCAGGTCGACCTTGACGTAGGTGCAGGGAACGTTGCCTTCCTCGCACGCGATGTGCGCGGCCAATGCGCAGGTGCCGGGGGCATAATAGAGCTTCATCGTCGTCCTTCGCAGAGTGGGTGCGGCGGACGATTGTAAATCCACGCGGCGCCACGCTTCCCATGAACCTCCATCGCATGCTGCAGGAACGCGCGGCCGCGGGCCGCCCGTTGCGGGTCGCGCTGATCGGCGCGGGCAAGTTCGGCTCGATGTACCTCGCGCAGGCGCGGCACACGCCGGGCATCCACGTCGTGGCCATCGCGGATCTCGCGCCGGATCGCGCCCGCGCGTCGCTGGCGCGCGTCGGCTGGCCGGCCGAGCAGTACGCGGCGACGACGTTCGCCGACGCGCACCGTGCCGGCACCACGTGCATCACCGACGACGCGCCGGCGGCCATCGCCGCGCCCGAGGTCGAGATCGTGATCGACGCCACCGGGCATCCGGCCGCGGGCATCCGCCACGCGCTCGCATGCTGCACGCACGGCAAGCACGTCGTGATGGTCAACGTCGAGGCCGACGCGCTCGCGGGGCCGCTGCTCGCGCAGCGCGCGCGCGAGGCGGGCATCGTCTATTCGCTCGCGTACGGCGACCAGCCTGCGCTCATCTGCGAGATGGTGGACTGGTGCCGCGCCTCGGGCTTCGAGGTGGTGGCCGCCGGCAAGGGCACCAAGTACCTGCCCGCGTACCACGCGTCGACGCCCGCGACGGTGTGGCCGTTCTACGGCTTCACGCCGGAGATGGTCGCGGCGGGCGACTTCAACGCGCAGATGTTCAACTCGTTCCTCGACGGCACCAAGAGCGCGATCGAGATGGCGGCGGTCGCCAACGCGACCGGGCTGCGGCCCGCCGCCGACGGCCTCGCGTTCCCGCCGTGCGGCGTCGACGACCTGCCGCGCGTGCTGAAGCCGCGCGCCGAAGGCGGCGCGCTCGAGCATGCGGGCCAGGTCGAGGTGATCAGCAGCCTCGAGCGCGATGGCCGGCCGGTGTTCCGCGATTTGCGCTGGGGCGTCTACGTGACCTTCCGCGCGGGCAGCGCGGCGAGCGAGGACTACGTGCGCCGCTGCTTCCGCGAGTACGGCTTCTCGACCGATCCCTCCGGGCGCTACGCCGCGATGTACAAGCCGTATCACGCGATCGGGCTCGAGCTCGGGATCAGCGTCGCGTCGGCGGGCCTGCGTCGCGAGCCGACGGGACAGGCCTTCGCGTGGGAGGGCGATGTCGTCGCCACCGCGAAGCGCGCGCTGGCCGCGGGCGAGACGCTCGACGGCGAAGGCGGCTACACGGTGTACGGCAAGCTCATGCCCGCCGCGGCCTCGCGCGCCCTGGGCGGGCTGCCGCTCGGCCTTGCGCACGGCGTGAAGCTCACGCGCGCGATTGCGGCGGGTGCGCCAGTGCGCTGGGAAGACGTGCAGTACGACGCCGGCGATGCGGCCGTGCGCTTCCGCCGCGAGATGGAGTCGCACTTCGGAAAAGCCTAGGCCGCGCGCTTGAACGTCGCGAGCAGCGCGCCCATCGTCATCAGCATGCCGCCGAACGTGCGGTTCATCGCGCGCACCTGCGCCGGCTTGCGCAGCAGGCGCAGCGCCTTCGCGGCGAACGCGGTGTAGGCGGACATCACGACGAGGTCGCTCGCGCACAGCGTGGCGCCGCACACGAGGTACTGCGGAAGCTGCGGCCGCGCCGGGTCGATGAACTGCGGCAGCACCGCGAGCATGAAGATGACGCTCTTCGGGTTCGTCGCGTTGACGAGGAAGCCGCGCACGACGAGGTCGCGCGGCGTGCCGCCGAGCGGGGCGCCGTCAGGATCCACCGCGATCGCCGGCGCGCGCCACTGCTGCACGCCGAGCCACACGAGGTACGCCGCGCCCACCCACTTCGTGATCGTGAACGCGACGGCCGAGGCGGCGAGCAGCGCGCCCAAGCCGACCGCGGCCACGATCATCACGAACATGAGGCCCGCGATGAGGCCCGCGACGTTCCACACGCCGCGCGCGAAGCCGAAGCGCAGGCCGGCCGCGAGGCACGAGACGACGCCCGCGCCCGGCGACAGGCTGATGAGGAACGCGGCGACGACGAACGCGAGCCAGGTGTCGAGTAGCATCGCTGGAACCCTATCTCGAGTTCGCGATGCGAAGCGACGCCGATGTTTCGATTCGTCGTTCCCGCGAAGGCGGGAACCCAGCGGCGTTGCAGTTCGGCGACCCAACGACACGGAGTCCCCGCCTTCGCGGGGACGGCATCGGAAGCGGTGGTGCCATACGGATTCCGGGACGGGTGCCTAGTACTTCACGCTGCAGCCGTACGGCTGCGTGCTCGCGACGCTGACCGGCTTGCCGGCGAGCGCCTCGTCGAGCGCCGCGCGCACGTAGTTGTGCGCCGTCTTGCGGTCCGACTCGCGCGCGCTGCGCTTATCGTCGATGGCGCCCGCGTACACGATCGTGCCGCTGGGATCGATGACGAACATGTGCGGCGTGGTCTTCGCGTCGTACGCGCGGCCGGTGGCGCTGGTGGCGTCGATCAGCACGGCCTTCGCGGCGCCGCTCTTCTCGGTCATCCACGCGTTCATCTGCGCGCCCGTCCTGTACTCGCTGCTGGACTGGTGGGTGGAGTTGACCGCGAGCCACACGACGTCCCTGCCCGCCGCTTCCTTCTGCAGCGCCTGCATCGTCGCGGCGCCGTACTGCGCGCGCACGAACGGGCACTCGGGATTCGTCCACTCGAGCACGACGAACTTGCCCTTGTAGTCGGCGAGCCGCACGGCCTTGCCGTTGCTGTCGGTGACGCTGAAATCCGGCGCCGGCGCGCCGGCGGTCAGCGCGAGCGCGCCGCCGGCGACGAGGCACAGGGACGCGGACAGAATGCGCAGCGTGGCAGGGATCATGGCGGACCTCACTGGGACGACGTGACCGCGACCGGCGCGACCGTGGCGATCGCGTCGAGCACCGTCTGCTTCTGCAGGACCTCGGGCAGGAGCAGCGGCTCCTTGCCCGGACGATACAGCACGTAAACCGGCACGCCCTGGCGGCCGAGCGCGGCGAGCGCCTGCGCGATCTGCGGGTCGCGGCGCGTCCAGTCGGCGCGCACGAGCTCGACGCCGCTCTTCGCGAACGCTTCCTGCACGCCGCCGTCGTTCAGCACCAGCTTCTTGTTCACCTGGCAGGTCACGCACCACGCGGCGGTGAAGTCGACGAACACCGCCTTGTTGCCGGCCGTGAGCTCGCCCACGATGCCGGGCGTGAACGGCTGCCACGCGTCGCTGCCGGCCTTCGCGGCCGCGCGCGCATCGGTGCCCGCCGCCGCCGCGCCCGAGAACAGCGGCCACGCGACGAATGCCGCGGCGGCGAGCCCTGCGGCCGCCACCACCGAGAACGCGCGCGCCGCGCCCATCCGGTACGTGCGCCACGCCCACAGCGCGAACGCGACCACCACGAGCGTGACCAGCAGGCGCACCACCGCATCGTTGTCGACCTGCGCGCCCAGCACCCACGCGAGCCACGCGACCGTGGCATAGAGCGGGAACGCGAGGAACTGCTTCAGGCGCTCCATCCACGCGCCGGGCTTCGGCAGCAGGCGCCGCCAGCCCGGGAACCACGACAGCAGCAGGAACGGCAGCGCCATGCCCGCGCCGAGCGCGACGAACACGATCAGCGTCAGTACCGCCGGCTGCGCGAGCGCGAACCCGAGCGCCGCGCCCATGAACGGCGCGGTGCACGGCGACGCGATGACCACCGCAAGGACGCCCGACAGCGCGGCGTTCGCGTAGCGGTTGCGCACCGACCAGTCGCCCGCCGCCGACGGCACGAGTCCCGAGAACTCGAACGCGCCGGAGAGATTCAGCGCGAGCACGAAGAACAGCAGCGCGAGGCCGGTGACCATCGCGGGGGACTGGAGCTGGAAGCCCCAGCCGAACTGCTCGCCGGCCGCGCGGAACGCGAGCAGGATCGCCGCCAGCGCGACGAACGTCGCGACCACGCCCGCGCTGAACGCGAGGCCTTCGAGCCGCAGCTTGTCGCGATTGCCGTGGCCCGGCGCGGCGAGCGACAGCGCCTTCAGCGACAGCACGGGGAACACGCAGGGCATGAGGTTCAGGACGATGCCGCCGAAGAACGCGAACACGATCGCGGTGAAGAGCGAGAGGCCATCGGCCGCGGGGGCGGGCGCGAGGTTGAGCGCGGGCGCGGGGGCGGCCACCGGCTTCGGACCGGCGACCACCGCACCGGCGAGCGGCGTGTCGACGATCATCGACTTCACCGGCGCGCCGCCGGTGGCGAAGCCGTTCGCCGACGTGATCACGCCGGCCACCTGCGTGAAGCCGGGCGTGAGCTGGTTGGCGACGGGCAGCGTGAGCACGAACGTGCCGTTCGCGTCGCGCACGAACGGCTGCTTGCCCGAGGGCTCGATGCGGCCTTCCTGGAACGGGAAGAAATGCACGCCGCTGGGCGTGGCGGCGCCCGCGGGGCCGGTCAGCGTGAGGGTGACCTTGGGGCCGTCACCCTTGGCCGCGAACACCCAGCCCGGGACCTTCGCGGGCAGCGCGTCGCGCGTCGCCGCGATGGCCTTGCCCCATTGCGGATACGGATCGGAGCGCTGCGCCACCGGGAGGACCAACTCGAGCTTCGCCTCCTCGGGGATGCAGGTCTCGCGGCAGACCAGCCACTCGGCCTTCGCGGACAGCGTCATCGACTCGCCGGCCGGCGCATCCGCCGGGACCACGATGTCGGAGAGGAGCAGCACCTGGCCTTCGTAGCCGTAGTTGACGAGCGGCCCGGCGGGCAGCGGCTGCGGCGCAGGCCATTGCAGCGGGCCGGCGGTCACGCCGGCCGGAAGCGTCCACGCGAGCGTGGTGGGCAGGCCCGAGTCGCCGGGGTTCTGCCAGTACGTGTGCCAGCCGTCCTGCATCGCGAGGCGCAGGGCGACCGTCGTGGTCTGCCCCGGGACGAGCGCGGTGCGCTCGGACACGAGCTCGGCTTCCACGTGCTCCGTCTTCACCGGCGCCGCGCACAGCGCGGTCGCGAGGGCGAGGAGCGGCAGGACGAGAAGGAGGGGCGATGGGCGGCGCGGCATGGGCGAGCGTGGGGCGAAGGGGCGAGGAACGCGACGGGTACAACAGTGCTTGGTGCGCCGTCCTTCCGTCGGGTTCCGGGGCGAAGCCTGCAATTATGGACTTTCTTGACGGGACACCGGGGCGACCGGGGAATTATGACATTGTCATGGCTTGGCGCACGTGCGGCGAGCGCGGCGATCCCCCGGGAAAGGCGTCGCACACCCCCCGCTATAATCGGCCTTCACACCGAATCCGCGCCATGAAACCGTTCAATCCCCACGAGATCGAGAGCGCCGCGCAGTCCGCGTGGCGTGCCGCCGACGTCTACCGCGCCATCGAGCGCAGCGACCGCCCGAAGTACTACTGCGTGTCGATGCTGCCGTACCCGTCCGGCGTGCTGCACATGGGGCACGTGCGCAACTACACCATCAACGACATGATGTACCGGCAGCTGCGGATGCGCGGGTTCAATCCGCTGATGCCGATGGGCTGGGACGCGTTCGGGCTGCCGGCCGAGAACGCGGCGATGAAGAACGGCGTGGCGCCGGGCAAGTGGACGCGCGACAACATCGCGTTCATGAAGGGCCAGTGCCAGGCGATGGGCTGGGCGATCGACTGGTCGCGCGAGGTCACGACCTGCGATCCCGCGTACTACAAGTGGAACCAGTGGCTGTTCCTCAAGATGCTCGAGAAGGGCATCGCGTACTTGAAGACCGGCGTGGTGAACTGGGATCCCGTCGACCAGACGGTGCTCGCCAACGAGCAGGTGATCGACGGCCACGGCTGGCGGTCGGGCGCGCCGGTGGAGAAGCGCGAGATCCCGATGTACTACCTCAAGATCACCGACTACGCCGAGGAGCTGCTGTCGTATCTCGACAGGATGCCCGGCTGGCCCGAGCGCGTGAAGACAATGCAGGCCAACTGGATCGGCAAGAGCACCGGCGTGCGCTTCGCGTTCCCGCACACGATCGCCGACGAGAGCGGCGCGCTGATCGGAGGCGGGCGCATGTACGTGTTCACGACGCGCGCCGACACGATCATGGGCGTGACGTTCTGCGCGGTGGCCGCCGAGCATCCGCTCGCCGCGCACGCGGCGAAGGGCAATCCTGCGCTCGCGGCGTTCATCGACGAGTGCCGCCGCGGCTCCGTCATCGAGGCCGACATGGCCACGATGGAGAAGAAGGGCATGCCGACGGGCCTCTACGTCACGCATCCCATCACCGGCGAGCCGATCGAGGTGTGGGTCGGCAACTACGTGCTGATGGGCTACGGCGACGGCGCCGTGATGGGCGTGCCCGCGCACGACGAGCGCGACTTCGCGTTCGCGAAGAAGTACGGGCTGCCGATCAAGCAGGTGATCGCGGTCGAGGGCGAGGATTTCACCACCGAGTTCTGGCAGCCGTGGTACGCCGACAAGGCGCGCGGCCGCTGCGTGTTCTCGGTCAAGTACGACGAACTGCCCTACGAGGAAGCGGTGAACGCGGTGGCCGCCGACCTCGCGGCGCTGGGCCTGGGCGAGAAGAAGATCACCTGGCGCCTGCGCGACTGGGGCATCTCGCGCCAGCGCTACTGGGGCACGCCGATCCCGATCATCCACTGCAAGGCGTGCGGGCCGGTGCCCGTGCCCGAGAAGGATCTGCCGGTGGTGCTGCCCGAGGACTGCGTGCCCGACGGCAGCGGCAACCCGCTCGCCAAGCGCGCGGATTTCCTGAATGTCGCGTGCCCGAAGTGCGGCGCGGCAGCGCGGCGCGAGACGGACACGATGGACACGTTCATCGACTCGTCGTGGTACTACATGCGCTACACGTGCGCGAACGCGCAGGCGATGGTCGACGCGCGCAACGACTACTGGATGCCGATGGACCAGTACATCGGCGGCATCGAGCACGCGATCCTGCACCTGCTGTACGCACGCTTCTGGACGAAGGTGATGCGCGACATGGGCCTCGTGAAGATCGACGAGCCGTTCACGCGCCTCCTCACGCAGGGCATGCTGCTCAACCACATCTTCTTCCGCCGCAATGCGAAGGGCGGCGTCGACTACATCCCGCCCGACGAGGTCGAGTTGAAGTACGACGGCGAGGGCAAGGTCGCGTCCGCGGCGTGGAAGCAGGACGGGCAGCCGGTCGAGTACGGCGGTGTGGGCAAGATGGGCAAGTCCGAGCGCAACGGCGTCGATCCGCAGACCCTCATCGACAAGTACGGCGCGGACACCGCGCGGCTGTACGTGATGTTCGCCGGCAAGCCGGAGGACTCGGCGGTGTGGTCGGACGCGGGCGTGGAAGGCGCGTCGCGGTTCCTGAAGCGTTTGTGGAATTATGCGCAGGCGAACGAGGCCGCGATCGAGGCGGCGGCCGGCGCGTTCGACTTCCGCGACGCGGACGACGCCGTGAAGAAGGCGCGCCGCGAGCTGCACGTGACGCTGAAGCAGGCCAACGACGACTACGGCCGCCTGCACTACAACACCGTCGTGTCCGCCGGCATGATCATGCTGAACACGCTGGAGGCGCTGCCCGCGGACGCGCGCGGCGCGCAGGCGCTGCAGCGCGAGGGCTTCTCGCTGCTGCTGCGCGTGCTCTACCCGGTCGTGCCGCACACCACGTGGGTGCTGTGGAACGAGCTCGGCTACGCGCAGGCGATGGGCGACCTCGTCGACGCACCGTGGCCGGTGGTGGACGAGGTCGCGCTGGTGCAGGACGAGATCGAGCTCGTGCTGCAGATCAACGGCAAGCTGCGCGGCAAGCTCGTGGTGCCCGCGAAGGCGGACAAGGACGCGATCGAGGCCGCGGCGCGCGCGAGCGCCGAGGTCGCGAAGCACGCGAACGGCGCGCCGGTGAAGAAGGTCGTCGTGGTGCCGGGGCGGCTCGTCAATGTCGTCGTCTAGGCGGGCTTTCGCGCGGGCGCTCGCGGCCATCGCGGTGGCCGGCAGCGTCGCGTCGTGCGGCTTCCACCTGCGCGGCGACGCGAGCTTCCCGTTCAAGACGGTGTTCGTGAACGCGCCGACGTCGAAGCCGATGGCGACCGAGCTCGAGCGCTCGATCGCCGCCGGCAGCGACACGAAGATCGTGGCCGAGGCGACGGCGGCGGAGGTTGTGCTCGACATCCCGGTCGTGGTCGACGACAAGGACGTGCTGTCGCTGTCGTCCGGCGGCTCGGTCCGGGAGTACGCGCTCGTCAAGCGCGTGCAGTTCCGCCTGCACGACAAGGCCGGCGCCGACTGGATGCCGCCGGGCGAGATCGTCGTGCGGCGCTCGTACACGTTCAACGAGACGCAGGTGCTCGCGCGCGATCTGCAGGAGCAGCGGCTGCTGCGCGAGATGCAGACGGACGCGGTGCAGCAGATCCTGCGGCGGATGCAGACGGCGAAGCGGCCGGCGTGATTTCGCGCTTCGAACGCTGCCCCTCACCCCGGCCCTCTCCCCCTCCGGGGGCGAGGGAGGTCTTCGTTGGGCGATAGCGTGACTGCGCGGCACCACTCACCCCGACCCTCTCCCCGCAAGCGGGGCGAGGGAGAACTCGTGGCGGGCGGCGGCGTGATTGCGCGGCACCCCTCACCCCAACCCTCTCCCCGCAAGCGGGGCGAGGGAGAACTCGTGGCGGGCGGCGGCGTGATTGCGCGGCACCCCTCACCCCAACCCTCTCCCCCTCCGGGGGCGAGGGAGGCCTTCGTTGCGACGATAGCGTGACCGCGCAGCGCCCCAGAAGCTCCCTCGCCCCGCTCGCGGGGAGAGGGCTGGGGTGAGGGGCAACCGCCACCATGCAACTCAAGCCCGACGACCTCGACAGCCATCTCGCCAAGGGCGTGCGCTCGCTGTACGTCGTCCACGGCGACGAGCCGCTGCTCGCGCTCGAGGCCGGTGACGCGATCCGCGCCGCCGCGCGCAAGGCGGGTGCGGCCGAGCGCGAAGTCCTCGTCGTCGAGCCGGGCTTCAAGTGGGACGCGTTCCTCGGCGCCAACGCCAACGCGAGCCTCTTCGGCGATCGCAAGCTCGTCGACCTGCGCATCCCGTCGGGCAAGCCCGGCGTCGAAGGCGGCAAGGCGCTGGAAGCCTATGCCGCGCATCCCAATCCCGACAACGTGACGCTCGTCACGCTGCCGCGCCTCGATCGCGCGACGCAGTCGTCGGCGTGGTTCTCCGCACTCGCCCAAGCCGGCGTCACGATCGCCGTCTATCCCGTCGAGCGCGACGCGCTGCCCGCGTGGATCGCGGCGCGCCTCGCGCGCCAGAAGCAGAAGGCGTCGCGCGAGACGCTCACGTTCCTCGCCGAGAGCTGCGAGGGCAACCTGCTCGCCGCACGGCAGGAGATCGACAAGCTCGCGCTGCTGCTGCCCGAAGGCGAGCTCGCGCACCAGGACGTCGAGAACGCCGTCGCCGACGTCGCGCGCTACGACGTGTTCGAGCTGTCGGAAGCGTGGCTCGCCGGCGACGCCGCGCGTGCGCTGCGCGTGCTGCATTCGCTGGAGCGCGAGGGCGAGGCGGTGACGCTCGCGGTGTGGCAGTTCTCCGAGGACGTGCACGCGCTCGCATCGGTGGTCGCGCAGGTGCGCGCCGGCACGCCGGCCTCGACGGCCGTGCGCAGCGCGCGCGTGTGGGGCAAGCGGCAGTCGGCGCTGGAGCGCGCGGTCACGCGCGTGGCACCCACGGTGGTCCCGGATCTCCTGCAGGCATGCGCGCGGCTCGATGCGCTCTCGAAGGGCATCGGCCGCGGCAACCCGTGGGACGAGCTCGCGAGCGCCGCACTGGTGCTGGCGGGCAAGCCGGCGTTGCCGCTGCTCGCTTAGCCGAAGGCCTCACACCATGTCGTCCCCGCGAAGGCGGGGACCCAGCGTCTTTTATGGTCCCAGCGTCGATGCGAACGACACTGGGTCCCCGCCTTCGCGGGGACGACGGAATCGATGCATCCGGGGAAAGACCGAAGCCCGACGTCTACGTCGCGTCGCGCTTGTGCGAATGCTTGCCGTGATGCCCGTGACGCGCATACGCGGCCCCGTGCTTGTCCGCGTGCGCGTCCTCGTGCACGTCGAGCACGAGGTCCGCGGCGCCCGCTTCCTTGTGGCGCTTGGCGAGATCGGCGAGCAATCCCTCGTCGCTGAGGTCGAGCGCCTTCGACGCGTCCCAGTCGCTCTTCGCCACCTTCTCGAGCGGGCCGACGACGTCCGCGTCGTCGACCTCGATCGCGAGCTCGCGCCGCGCGTCGAAGCTTCCGGGCGCCAGGTTGATCGAGCCGACGATCGCGCGTGCGCTGTCGGCGAGCATCATCTTGCCGTGCAGCCGCACGTGCTTCAGCTTGTGCACCTTGCAGCCGACGTCCTGCATGATGCGCAGGCCGCCCACGCCCTCGATCAGCTTCTCCTTCTTCAGCGTGTGCGGCGGGCGCGCGACGATGTGCACCTTGACGCCGCGCCTCGCCGCGCGCACCACACGCTCGATGATCACCGCGTCCTGGTAGCGCTCGTTCTGCAGCCACAGCGTGTGCTGCGCGCGGTCGATGAAGTGCGCGAAGCGCTCGCGGCCGTTGGCGTTGCACCAGATGAGCGGCGACTCCGGCGGCGGCGTGAAGGGCGTGCGCTTCCAGTCCGCGTCGAAGCACTCGGCGACCTCGGCCACCTCCTTCGGATGCCGCGTCACCACCGCGTAGTCGCGCGTCTCGGTGACGTTGCGCGTCTCCCAGTTGAGCGACATCACGAACGCCTCGCTGGCGTCGACCACCATCGACTTCTCGTGCGTGAGGTCGAACGCGGGATTGCTGTCGAGCACCGACACGCCGGCCTCGACGAGCCGGCGCCGCGAGTCCTCGTTCTCCGACTCGCCGCTGCGCCGCGCCGGGTTGAGCATCACCTTGACGTCGACGCCGCGCTGCTTCGCCGCGACGACCGCCGCCAGCAGCGACGGATCGGAGAACAGGAACATCTTGATGCGCAGCGATTGCTTCGCACCGGCGATGGCGGCGAGCAGCGGCTGCGCGGTGGCTTCGGGCAACACGAGGAGCGAGCGGGCGGACATGGGGACCTTGCTGGAATCAGGCGGCCGCCGGCGCGGCGGCCTGGCCGTCGTCGCCGAACTGCACGTGGTAGAGATCGGCGTAGATGCCGTTCTTCGCGAGGAGCTCGCTGTGCGTGCCCTGCTCGGCGACCACGCCGTTGGCGAGCACGATGATGTTGTCCGCGTCGCGGATCGTGGACAGGCGATGCGCGATGCAGATCACGGTGCGGCCCTTCATGAGCCGCTCCAGGCCTTCCATCACGAGCCGCTCCGACTCGGTGTCGAGCGCGGCGGTCGGCTCGTCGAGGATCAGCACGGGGTTGTCGCGGATCACCGCGCGCGCGATGCCGATGCGCTGCCGCTGCCCGCCGGACAGCGTGTCGCCGCGCTCGCCTACCACCGTGTCGTAGCCGTGCGCCATGCGGGTGATGAACTCGTCGGCATTGGCGAGCTTCGCGGCGGCGACGATCTCCGCATCGGTGACCGGGCCCGGCCGGCCGTACGCGATGTTCTCGCGGATGGTGCCGCTGAAGAGCACGGTCTCCTGCAGCACGAAGCCGATCTGCTTGCGCAGCGGATGCAGCTTCATGTCGCGCACGTCGATGCCGTCGAGCAGCACCCGCCCGCCGGTGGGATCGTAGAAGCGCGGGATGAGGCTCACGATCGTCGACTTGCCGCTGCCGGTGCCGCCGACCACGCCGATCACCTGTCCCGGCTTCACCGTGAAGCTCACGTCCTTCAGCACCGGCGTGTCGGTGTTGTAGCCGAACGCCACGTGCTCGAACGCGACGGCGCCCGTGAGCTTCGGCGGATCCTGCGCATCGGGCTTCTCGGGAATGACGTCGTCGGCCGAGAGGATCGTGTTGATGCGCTCGAGCCCCACCGCGGTCTGCGCGATGGTGTTGGTCATCTTCGCGAGATCCTGCACCGGCTTGAAGAACTTCGAGAGGTACGCGAGGAACACCGTCAGCGCGCCGACGGTCATCGCGCCGCTCACGATGAGCGACGTGCCGCGCCAGAGCACGAACGCCGTGCACAGCGCGACCACCACCGACACCACCGGGCCCAGCAGCGACTTGATGCGCCGGGCCTTCAGCGCCGCCGCGACCGTCGCGCGGCTCGCATCCTGCATCCGCTCGGCCTCGAGGTCCTGGCGGTCGAACGCGCGCACCGAGCGCACCGAGCCCAGCCCCTGCTCGGCCACCGCCACGATCTGGCTCTGGCGCTTGCGCACGTCGCGCGTCGCCTCCTTCACGGCCTTCTTGAAGCGCGCGACGAACAGCAGCAGGAACGGCGTCACGCCCACCGCGATGAGCGCGAAGTCCCAGTTCAGCCAGAACATGATGCCGAGCATGCCGACGATGGTCATCAGGTCGACGACGATCGACAGCGTGGCCGAGCTCGCGAAGTCCTGCACCGTCGCCACGTCGCTGGTGAGCGTGGACAGCAGCGTGCCGGTCTGGTGCGTCGAGTAGTAGCCGAGCGACAGTCGATGCAGGTGGTCGTAGATGCGGATGCGCAGGTCGTGCGCCACCCACTGCCCGACGCTTTCCGTGTAGTAGTTGTCGACGTAGTCGGCGATCGCGTCGAGCAGCGCGATCAGCAGCGTCGCGAGTGCGGCGAAGAGCGCGAGGCCCATCGTGGTGCGATCGATGCCGAGGTCGTGCACCCACGCGAGCCACTCGGGCAGCTTGTCGTGGCCGAGCGCGTTGTCGAGGACGACCTTGAGCGGCCACGGCGCGGCGAGGCTCATCAGCGTCTCGACCATCATGGCGCCGAACACCACCAGCACCCACGTGCGATAGGGACGGATGAGGGAGCGCACGAGGCCCGACATCCACGCCTTGGGGGCGTCGGAGGGCGATGCGGCGGGCGCCGCGGGGGAGGCAGGATCGGTCATGCGCGAGGCCAGAACGGGCAGCGGCCGATGGTGGAAGTGAAGACGCCGGCCGTCAAGATCAGGATGCGACCTTCGCGAGCGGCGTGCACGTGGTGCGTCGCGCGGCGAGCGAGCACGTGGTGATGAGGGCGCCGTTCATGTCGAACGCCTGCAGTCGCCAGCCCGCGCCGGCGCGCTCCAGCGTGGCGTACCCGAAGCGCGTGGTCGACAGCAGGGTCGCGACCACCGCGCCGGGCGCGGGCGTGGCACCGGCCGGGAACGGCACGGGGAACGGCTCGTCGGCCCAGTCGCCGCCGTTGCCGGTGATGTACTGCGGGGGATGCGGCGACGAGAAATCGACGATCTCCAGCAAATGGTTGTGCCCCGCGAGCACGGCGTCGACGCTGGCGGGAAAGAGCCCGGGTCCGAACATCGGAGTCAGCACGGACTGCAGGCCGGCGTTGCCCGGATAGGGCGACTGCGGATTGCCGGGGTTGGACGCGAAGCCCAACACGGGATGGTGCGCGACGAAGAAGTTGTGCGGCGTGCGCGCGCCGAGCCCGAACAGCGACGCGAACTGCGCGCGATAGTTGCGGTACATGAGGTCGGCCGGCGCGAGCGGCGTCACGCCCACCCACGACGAGTCGAACACGAGGAACTGCGTGTCCGCCTGCGCGCCGAACGGCACGGCGTACGGCTCGCTGTAGTTGCCGACGTCGTCGTTCGCGGGATCGTTGCAGTCCTGCCGCGCATTCACCGGACGCGGGTCGAGGAAGCGGAACCATCCCTGCCCCGCGCGGTTGCACGACTCGTGGTTGCCGCGCACCACGATCCACGGCGCCGCCGCGAGCAGCGCACGCGCCGGATCGAAGAAATCCGCGCGCCACACGTCGTAGCCGTAGCCCCACGGCGAGCCCGCGCATCCCGCGTTGCCCGGCGCGCACGGCCCTTCGCGATAGTGGTAGTCGCCGACGTGGAGCACGAGGTCGGGACGCGTGGCGGCCGCGAGCGTCGCGATGCGCTCGAACGGCCACGCGACCGGATCGTTGCACGCCTGGAACAACTGGTACGGCCCGCTCACCACGCGGCAGCCGGTGTCGCCGAGGACGACGATGCGCGCGGGCGTGGCCTTCGGGAGCGGCAGCGCGACTCCGTCGACGCTCGCCTGCTGCGTGCCGGGCGGAATCGGCGCCTCGCACGTCGTCACCGGGAACGCCGCGGGCTTCGACGGCAGCAGCGGGCTCGCCGCGGGACGCGCGGGCACCGTCCCGGCCTTCATGCGCACGGACATCGGGCGCGCGGTGCCGTCGATCGTGGTGTGCGGACATTGCGCAGACGCGGTGATCACGCGTGCGATCGCCGCGCCGTCCGGACCGAGCACCACGAAGCGATGGTCCGCGCCGATCGGCGCGGTGACCGGCGGCGATGCGCATCCGGCCAACGCCGCGGTGATCAACACAAGGTGCATCCACTTCATCGCATGTCGCCCCACAGGGTCTGGATAACCGCCAGCGCCGCGATGCCCGCGGTCTCGGTGCGCATGACGCGCGCGCCCATGCGCACCGCCGTCACGCCCGCGCGGCGGGCCCGTTCGATTTCATCGGCGGTCCAGCCGCCTTCAGGCCCGATCAAAAGATCGAGCGCGTGCGCCGGCGCCGCCAACGCGGGCAGGCCCGCATCCGCCGTCGGCGCGAGCAGGATACCCGGACGCGCGTCGCGTGCCGCGAGCCACGCCAGCAGCGGCTGCGGATCGTGCACGTCCGGGATGCGGTTGCGGCCGCATTGCTCGCAGGCCGCCACCGCGACCTGCCGCCAGTGCGCGACGCGCTTGTCGCCGCGCTCGCCGGCCGGCACGCGCGCGCTGCGCTCGCTCGTCACCGGCGAAATCGCGCGGACGCCCATCTCGACCGCCTTGCGCACCACGAAGTCCATCGTGTCGGACGCGGGCAGCGCCTGCACTAGCGTCACGGCGAGCGGCGACTCGCGCTCCACCGGATCGAAGGCATCGATACGCGCCCACGTCGTGCGGCGGTCGGCGCGCGTCAGCGTCGCCGCGTACTCGCCGCCCTCGCCGGTGAACAGGGTGATCGCATCGCCGGCGGCGAGGCGCAGCACGCGCAGCGCGTGATGCGCCGTCGCCTCGGGCAGTGCCACCTCGCGGCCGGCATCGGCGGGCGCGAGCGGCAGCGGGACGTGAAAGCGCGGAGCCGCCATTTACCGCCGCGCGTCCTCCGGCAGCACGAGCTCGCGATACGCGAACCACGTCGCGTGCCCGATCACGGGCACCGTCACGACGAGGCCGACGAACCACGTCGCGAAGCCGATGCCCACCAGCGCGACGATGAGCAACGCCCATACCACCATCGCCCCGACGTTGACGGACACCGCCTTCAGGCTCGTGAGCACCGCGACGATGCCGTCGGTGTTGCGGTCGAGCATCATCGGCACCGAGACGACGCTGATCGCGAACACGAGCGAAGCGAAGAAGCCGCCGACGATGAGGTAGGCGATGATGAACTCGAGGTTGTCGAGCGAGATCACCTGGTGCAGGAAGTCGTGGAGGTCCGGCAGGTCGTTCGTGTAGAAGAGCGCGAACACGATCAGCGACGCGCGCGCCCACACGAGCAGGATCACCGCGAGCACCAGCGAGAAGAGGCCGATCGCGCTCTTGTTCGGCGCCCACGCATCGAGGGTGGGCGCGAGCCACGCGGGCTCGCCGCGCTCGCGGCGCTGGGTGAGCGCGTAGAGGCCGATGCACAGGAAGGGGCCGACCAAGAAGAAGCCGGTGACGAGCGCGGAGACGTATTCGTACGCGGCATCGAACACCACGCGCAACAGCAGTCCCATCATCGCGAAGCACACGCCGTAGAAGATGCTCGGGAGCGGATGCGCGCAGAAGTCGCGCCAGCCCGCGACCACCCAGCGCAACGGCGCGGCCGGCCCGACCGCGCGCACATCCGGGATGAACGACTGCTGTGCCTCAACGTTGTCGAGCATGGCCTGTCCCCCTTCGCGGCGTCCGCGCGCTGCCATCGCGGCAGGGCCGTCGTGCGGGCGATTGTACGGGAGGCGTGGCGCCTGTGCGCGGCCCCGACACGCCCGGGCGCCCGCTGCGGGCGCGGCTACAGGAACGCACGCAGCGCATCGAGCACCGCGTCCGGCTGCTCGGCCATCATTGCGTGGCCGCTGCCCGGCAGCGTGACGACCTTCTTCTGCGCGAGCGCCTCCTGCAGCGCCAGCGTGGCGCGCGGCGGCGCCATGATGTCGCGCTGGCCGAGGATCAGCAGCGCGGGGCACCGCACGCGACCCGCCGCGGCGAGTCCGTCGGCATACGCATGGCATGCCGCAAGGTCGGCGTAGAGCACGCCGGGCGGCGTGCGCTCCATGAGGCGCATGGCGGCGCCGGTCATCCACAGGCCCGGCACGCGATTGCCGCCCAACTGGCGCGCGGTGCTGTGCGACCAGCCGTTGATGAGCTCGAACGCCACGTGATCGTCGGCCTTCGCCGCCGCGAGCAGCGCGTCGCTGACGGGCATCGGGACGGCGGGCCCGAGCAGCGCGATCTTCGTCACGCGCTGCGGATGCGTGGCCGCGCAGGCGAGCGCTGCGAGCGCACCGAGCGAGTGGCCGACCAAGCTTGCCTGCGCGATGCCCGCGGCGTCCTGCACCTGCACGAGCCAGTCCGCGATCGCCTCCACCGTCGTGAGTGCCGGACCCTGCGAGCGACCGTGGCCGGGCAGGTCGACCGCGAGCACGTTGGCGCCGTGATGCGCGAAGTAGCGCGACTGCAGTGCCCACACGCTGTGGTCGTTGCCCGCGCCGTGCACGAACAGCACGGTGGGCTGCGTGGACACCAGCGTGCGCGAGCCCGTGTAGGCGTACGTCTCGTGACCTGCGACCGTGAAGCGCATCGGTTACGTTGCTCCCGTCATCGGCGCCGGCGTGACCACCGGCCGTCCCGCGAAGAAGGCGTCGAGGTTCGCCCACACCATGTCCTGCATCGCCGCCTGCGCCTCGTGCGTGGCGCCGCCGACGTGCGGCAGCAGCACCACGTTGGGCAGTGCACGCAGCTCGGCGGGGACGTCGGGCTCGTGCTCGTAGACGTCGAGCCCCGCGCCGGCGAGCGTGCCCGCGGCGAGCGCCGCCACCAGCGCGGCCTGGTCGACGACGGACCCGCGCGCGACGTTGACGACGTGGCCCTCGGCGCCGAGTGCCGCGAGCACGCCGGCGTCCACCGCGTGGTGCGTCGCCGCGCTCGCGCGCACCGACACCACCAGCACGTCCGCCCATGCGGCGAGCGCAGGCAGCGACGGGAAGTACGGGTAGTCGACGTCGTCGCGGGGCCGCCGGTTGTGATAGCCGACCTCCATCTCGAGCGCAAGTGCGCGGCGCGCGATGCGCTCGCCGATGGCGCCCAGGCCGAAGATGCCGACGCGGCGGCCGGTCAGCCCGCGCACGATCGGCATGCGCCGCGCGTAGTTGCCCGACCACGCGCCCGAGCGCAGGAACGCCTGTCCTTCGCTGAACCGGCGCACCGACGCGATCATGAGGCCTGTCGCGAGGTCGGCGACCGCCGACGCGTTGGCCGCGGGGCTGTGGGTGACCGCGATCCCGCGCTCGCGCGCCGCGGCGAGGTCGACGCCCTCGTAGCCGCTGCCCACGCAGCAGATGAGCCCGAGCTGCGGCAACGCTGCGATCGCCGCGCGCGAGGTGTCGATCCCACCCATGGTGACGACGGCGCGCACGCGGGCCGCGTCGTCGCGCGCGAGCGCGGACACGGAGGCCGCGAACGGCGGCGGCAGCGGCCCCAGCACCGCGAAGCGCTCCGCGAGGCGCGCGGCGAACGCGGGCGCGAGCGCGGCACCGAGGAGCACCACCGGCCGTGCCATCGGCGCGTCACGCCTTGCCGGCGGCGTGCAGCGCGCGCGACAGGTCCTCGATCAGGTCCTCGGGATCCTCGAGGCCGATCGACAGGCGCAGCGTGCCTTCGCCGATGCCGGCCCGCGCGAGATCCGCGGCCGACATCCGGAAGTGCGTGGTCGACGCCGGATGGATCACGAGCGACTTCGCGTCGCCGACGTTGGCGAGGTGCGAGAACAGGTTGAGCGACTCGATGAGGCGGCGGCCCTGCGCGCGCGTGCCCCGGATCGCGAAGCTGAACACCGCGCCGCAGCCGCGCGGCATGAGGCGCGCCGCGAGCTCGCGATCCGGATGCGTCGGCAGCTCCGGATAGCCCACGCTCTCGACCATCGGATGTGCCGACAGGAATGCCGCCACGCGACGCGCATTCTCGACGTGCTTCGCCATGCGCAGCGGCAGCGTCTCCACGCCCTGCAGGATCTGGAATGCGGTGAACGGCGCCATGCACGCGCCGAAGTCGCGGATGCCCTCGCGCCGCGCGCGCAGCAGGAACGCGTGCGTCGTGGATTCCTCGCTGAACACCATGTCGTGGAATCCGTGGTACGGCTCGGTCAGCGTCGGGAACTTCCCGCGCGCCGGTCCCTCGTCCCACCGGAACGTGCCGCCGTCGACGAGGATGCCACCGATGACGACACCGTGGCCCGAGAGAAACTTCGTCGCCGAATGGAACACGAGGTCCGCGCCGTGCTCGAAGGGCCGGATGAGCCACGGCGTCGTGAAGGTCGAGTCTACGAGCAGCGGCAACCCGTGCTCGTGCGCGAGCGCGGCGACGCGCGGGATGTCGAGGACCTCGAGCCCCGGGTTGCCGAGCGTCTCGCCGAACAGCATGCGCGTCTGCGGCCGGATCGCCGCGCGCCACGCGTCGAGGTCGCGCGGATCGACGAACGTCGTCTCGATGCCGAAGCGCGGCAGCGTGTAGTCGAGGAGGTTGTGCGACCCGCCGTACAGGGAGCGCGACGCGACGAGGTGATCGCCCGCGGAGAGCAGCGTGGTGATGGCGAGGTGCAGCGCGGCCTGCCCGCTCGCGGTGGCGATCGCGCCGACGCCGCCTTCGAGCGCGGCGATGCGCTCCTCGAGCACCGCGACCGTCGGGTTCGAGATGCGCGAGTAGACGTGACCCGCGCGCTCCATGTTGAAGAGCGCGGCGGCGTGATCGCTGTCCGGGAACACGAACGACGCCGTCTGGTAGATCGGCGTGGCGCGCGCGCCGGTGGCGGAATCGGGCGCGGCGCCCGCGTGCAGCGAGAGCGTGTCGAAGCGGAGCGTCTTGGGCTGGGTCATCGTGAATTTTCGCGCGAGGCCGTCCGGATTCTAGGCGGAATCGCGCGCCGGCGTAATATCGCGCGATGCCCCCGCCCGCCTCCGGCGTGCCGGTGCCGTCCGGCGACGACGGCGACTGGACACCCGTTCCCGATCCCTTGCGCCGCGCGCCGAATGCGCCGGCCGAGCGCGGCCGCGGCGCGACCTTCAACATCGGCAACCGCTTCCGGCGCGAGGCGCGCGAGGCCTGCGACGACGGCTGGGGGCAGGCCTCGCCGCTCGCCGACGAGACCGGCGACATGGCTGGCGACATGGCCGTCGAGACCGGGCCGCCGAAGCAGAAGACCATCGTGACGATCCAGCGCGCGCGCACGATCATCTCGCGCAACGCGTCGCCCGACATCCCGTTCACGCAGTCGATCAACCCATACCAGGTTATTACCCCCGCCTAGCGGCACATACTTCCGAGCCGTGGTTCGCCTAGAGCCGCCAAATCGTCCGAATTTCCTCGAATTTGGCGAGCATAGACCCCAGTAATACCCCTTTTAAGACATACTACGCATCCACAAGTATGCATTCGTGGAGAGCGGACGTGCCATTTGTAGTCGTAAACGGGAAGGCAATTACGGACAACACCGGAGCCGCCGTAGCACTGGCGGTGCTGCTATCGCCCGAAGGCCCGATTCGCTCACTCATCGATTACTGCTTGACCGTGCGAAGAAGCATCAGTTGGCGGGAGAAGCTAGTACGCGCGGTCAAACTTTTCTTGGAATACCTCGAACGAAACGCCGTTACCGGTGAAGAAGAGTGGCGGCTGTTCCGGAATTTCGCTAACGCGCTGCGAAGCGGGACGATTGATCCTAAGACCCGCATTGATCCAAGTGGCCTGTACTGGTCTGGCCTAGATGTCCGCGAGGCCAACTTGATGATCGCTAGCCTCACCGAATTTTTCGACTGGCTTGGTCGCCGTGAGGGACCGCGTGCGGCCGCGTTCAATCCCGTCTACGCGGGAAACCGTTGGGACCAGCATATCGACAAAAAAGCTTACGACTACAGGCGCAACAAGGCGTTTCTCGGCCACACATGGTCCGATACGCCACAAGCCCACGGAAGAGTCACGCGCGGTGAAATGGCGCCAAAGATTTTCACCAAGCGGCCTCCCATGTTTCCTGAGGATCGGTTCGAGGAACTACTTCTCCGGGGCTTCCGAACAGCGGGGCGCTACGACTACCGAGGAATGTTGATTACGCTTTTGCTTTTCGGTGGTGGTCTAAGAGTGAGCGAGCCCTTTCACCTCTACATGGCCGACGTGCAGCCTTACTGGGAAGACCCAACGCGGGCGTTCGTGGCCGTTAATCACCCGAGCTTGGGCATCGCGCCTAATGGATGGAAAAACCAATCAGGAAAGCGCGGGTCGCGCGCCGAGTATCTAAGTGAGAAGTACGGTCTGACTCCACGACATCAGGTTCGCGGAAAACTTCACGCTGGCTGGAAGCATCCAGCCCTTGATGACCGCTATTACATGCAGGTGCAATGGCTTCCATCCACGTACGGCCAGTGGTTCTTACAAGTGTGGGTGCGCTACCTCGAACAAGTGGCCTCCCTACCCAGAGATCATCCCTACGCATTTATAAACGTCTCCCGCTCGCCCATCGGGGGCATTTACACAATTGCCTCATACCTCAAGGCTCTCGAAGCTGCTGTGGACCGCATCGGTCTGACTTTTGGAAAGGCATGGGGCACAACGGCACATGGACCGCGACACGCGTACGCGCAGCGAGCGCGCCAAGGAGGAATTCATCCAGTGATCATTCAGAGAATGATGCATCACTGTTCTCCTGATAGCCAAAAGATTTACACAGAGCCGGAGCTAAAAGAAACCGCTGCCGCGATAGAAACCGCAACGCAACGGCTCGCTACGCAGGCAACCGCGCCAACTCCGATCAACGTCTTTCCCGGGTGACAGGGACAACGATGGCGAATTTCACGAACCACGAGAACAACAAGCCACTTTCTAAGGACGTGGTGAAGCAGATTGCCCTGCGGCTCCGCAGAGGTGAAGCCAAGACCCAGATCGCAAAGGCACTTGGCATTTCACACTCTGTGGTTCGCAAATACACCGATCCCATTCCGTGGCGAATAGAAGAGTCCGTTAGACAGGATGCACTTCGCAGGCTCGCCCTGGGACAGTCGCGATCCTCCATTGCTAGAGACTTGGGCGTAAGTCGGCAATGGGTTAGCGAACTAGCACCCCAACCGTCAGCCGCGCCTAAGCGAATTGAGGACGATGTAAGAGAAGATTTGATTAAACGAGTACAGAGCGGCGCGTCGGTCGCGCAGGCGGCACGCGAATTGAAGATTCACGAGGACACCGCCGCTCACATCGTTCGAGCGTCCCTCCAGCGACCGGACGATCGCCAAGTGAAGCAGATCAAACGCAAGCTCAGGGCGGGAACGTCGATGAAAGAAATTGCGGCGGGCATGAAGATCCCGCTCCACGCCGTGCAAAGTGTCGCTAACGACAAATCGAAGTTCGTTCGATATTCTGAAGCCGAAAAGCTCGTGATGGCACAGCAGTACAGCAAAGGCAAACAGCTTCAACAGGTCGTTGCGGAAACAGGCAGTCACGCTCAGTCGGTTGTTAGAGCCTATGAGGCGGCAGTCAAGGCCGGCACAGTCCTACCGCGCATCGAGTTGGCGATGGAGGACGACCGGGAATTGTTGCGGGTGCAACGGCTTTACCCGGAATACGAAGAGTGGCGCATCTATGCGGTGCAGTGGTATCGCGTAGTTGACGGGAATTTTGCCATCGCTTGTTCCGCGATGCATCGGTTCATCGATTTTCTTTCTAGGCATTCCCTATTTCGAAAGCCGGCGGATTTTTTCCTGCGTAAGAACGCGCCGACCATTCCCAGCTTCTTCGCCCAAGCGTGCCCTGAGTCCGATCACGGTGCCGCAATGAACAATGTCATCTCGGACTTTCTCGACTGGGTATTGATCCAGCCCGAATTCGCCGATCTTTCCGACGATGACGAGCCAACCACGTTTCCTATGTTTCGCAATCCGATTCGTCGGGTTGATCGCAGGAATCATAAAGTGCAGCGTGCGTCGGAGTCCAATAAGAAAGTAATGCCATATTGGATGATTCATGATGTACGCAGAAGAATCGCGCAAGGCCCCGACTTTCGCAATTGGCTCTGGGTTCAGCGGATTTCTGGGAAGCTCACCGCTTCCGGCGACCGTGAATCGCGAGATTGGTTTCCAGTTCGCGAGACCCAAATTGACAAGACAGATCCAGATTGCGTGTGGCGGCTAAGGGAGCGCGCAGGGGAACCCGCGGTCCTTGAAATGTGGAGCCCTGTGCGATGGGTCGCTTGCCTCCTGAAGTTTCAGACAACGGCGCGCATGGGCCAATTGCGAATGCTGGACAGTGGAGAGGGTGACACATCCGTTTTTCTGAATGGCGCATTCGTGCGCAACGAAGGCGCACTCGCTGCCGGCACAACGCGAAGACCTCGGCGCCAAGGCGTATTGCGCAATGCGGACGGGATGACTGTCCTCTACTTCAATACGAACAAAACTCAAGACATCGCAAAGGTTGGCACCGAGAAGGGCGCTGAATGCCCTTGGCCACGTTTGCCAGACCACCCTGATGATCCGTACTACTGGATAGAAAAGCTACGTGACTGGCAAGCAAAATACAATCCGCCAACGGCGCTCCTGGCTTGGAAAGACATCCCGTCCGGGCGACGTTTAAAGGGAAAGTCGGACATCGTCTGCTCGACCTATCCCGACGCTGTTTTCTTGTTCCGGACCGCCGAGACAGAGGGCGCGACTCAGTTCCCCGTCTCGCATGGAGTCTGCGACAAGGCGTGGCAGAACATCATGGCCGAGTACGAGGTTGTGTTGGATGGAGAACAGCGCCGGAATCCTGATGGCTCGCCAATCAAGCTAATTGTCAACGGAAGGGCTGAAGTATCTCCTCACGCGCTCAGGGTGAGCCTAATAACCCATCTGATTCTTGACGGAGACATCACACCCGAACTGATGATGAAGATCGTCGGTCACGCACGATTCATCATGACGATCTATTACACCAAGCCCGGGCTAACCCGAATCCAAGACGCCATAGCGGATGCGACGAAGGTACTGGACGCCACAAAGGACGAGACGCTCGTACGGGACCTGTCATCGAAATCGGCAGAACAAATTCGAGACGCCGTCGTGTTCAACGCGAAGGAATTGGTGGACGTGTTGCCACTGAATCCTGCCGACAGAAACCCGCTTGGCTGGCTTCCTTTGCATGACGGCCTATGTTTGGCCGGGGGGAATACAGGCCCGTTGAATGGCGATACGCACGTTCCCGGATGCCACAACGGAGGGGCCGCGACACTCGAAAATGGAAAACGCGGTTTCGGACCGGTCCCGGGTGGTGTCCGCAATTGTTGCCGCTGTCGTTGGAAGTGCGCCGGAACGCGGAATCTCCTTGGTCTGCAGGCAACACTTAACAATCGCCAGTTCCACCTTCACAAGGCGGGCGACGCCGCAATTGATGCGGAGCGTGCGCGGAATACCCTTATGCAGGAGAAGGCGAATATTGAAACGACCGGACTGCCGTTCACCAAATTCCCCGAGATGCGCAATGCGGAACGTCGATACGAGATGGCAATGCAGAAGATGACAGAACTGGCACTAGATGTGGCCGCAGTGTACCGAATGATCCAAAGAATTCAGAAGCTCCCGAACGCAAGCGACGGGACAATGGCATTGGCCGCACAGGGAGATATTGCGACCCTGCATGCAGTTCTCGAAGATACGGACTCGGAGTTGCTGGTTCTCGCAGAGGTGTGCGCAGACGTTGAGTTCTTCCCCGACCTCGACCCTGGCACCGCTGTATTTGAATACGTCGAACTCTTAGAGCAGGCGTTCGAACGAGAAGGCAGTCCGTTTGTCTTTTCCCGCATGCCAGAGCGCGAGAAGCTGATTGCCGCGAATGCAATTATGCGTGAGCTAGAAAGGCATGCCGATCCGACGAATCAGTTGTCCGGTCGTCGAAAGGTGGTGGAGATAATGGATCGCCACGACAGCTTACAAGCTGCTCTGGGTACCCCTCTCAGGAACGTTTTTCTCGTTGCCGAACTGCCTAGTATGTCGCCCCCTTCGGTACGCTTGTCCGTCGCTAAAGAGGAGGATACCCAATGACGGAAAGCACGGTCGTTCATCCTGATGTAGTGCTGCAAGAACTGCTGAAGCGAGGCAATCGCAGTGACAAGGAAGCGAAGCTGCGTAAGCTGAATGAACTTTGCTCGACGGAGTACAACCGCCACAACAAAGGAGCGCGCGATCTGAGCGTCGCCAACATCTCACGGGTTGCAGAAAGTCATGGCCTGTTTAAGGCGCGGACGATCTACAACAAGCAGTCTCAGGACTACGCGGCATTGATAAAGGCTTGGGAGGCGTACAACGGCCCGAAGGACTCCAAGCGGGCGAAGGATCGAGCGGCATCCTCAGACAAGCTTTCGTTCCTGCTGACAATTGAAGACGCGGCGGTTCGCAGTTTGTGCCAGATCGCCTTCAGTGAGCGCGACAAACTCCGGGCTGAGTTGAACATGTTGAAATCGCGAACTGAGGTGGTCGTTGACATGAGGCCACTAGGTGCCGGCGTCGCAGAGGGGAAGAGCAGCGTAGCGGTGGTCGAACTCGCTGCGCGGTTGACCGACTCAGAGCGTAAGTCCTTGGTCGCTGCTATCGATGTCAATACATTGGCCAAGCGGAAATGGCGGCTGGGGAAAAGCGGCGAAGTGCTCGACGAGCGTGATCGCTTCATCTTCAATCCCGGCTTTGCGACCGGGATTAGCAAGATACTTGGTCAATCGATAACCCCTATGCTCAATTCAAAGCGCAGCCGGTCATGAGCCAGTCTGGCCAGCAGATTGCAAAGGACAATGTTGCGAAGTTCGCCGGGTGGGTGGCCGAGCGCGAGGCTGCAAGCGACTGGCGCGACTATCTCCGCAACGGCAAGCTCAACCGCAGCGAAATCGCTGACGAGTGCGGATTCGCCTTGTCAGTCCTTCGCCAGAACCCAGCCATTAAGCAGGCGCTGCAAGCCTTAGAGGATGACTTGATGGCTCGCGGCATCATCATTCGTTCCCAAGCATCTCCGGACGCTTCCAATGACGCCGCAGAGGCATCTAGAAGTGCCACCGACAACCGCATCTTGGTCACCAAGGCGAAAGCGGAAGCGAGAGTCAAGGCGCTGGAGGAACAGAACGCGGCGCTGAAGGCCGAAGTAGCCGACTTGCGTGAAAAGCTGCGGCGCCTCGATCACCTTGACGCCCACCTCGGCCGCACGGGGAGGCTGTTGCCCACATGAGCGATCTGGCTGTCAGCATTCACGTCAAAGAGATTCGCGCACGGGGAATGCCCGGCGGGGCGATCTTTTCCGGTGTAACTGAGTCGGGCGAGACCTATGTCGCGAACTGCACTCGGCAGCTTCTCCCCGACGCGTCATTGCTCACCAAGGGGCAGGTCTGGGCGATCAGGGGACCGGCGAAAATGCGCAGCGCGATGGTCGACGGGCGATTCCTAAGACACGAGAAAGTCATTGAAGCTACTAGTGCCGAGTTGCTGCGACCTTCCGGCCAGCAGATAGTCTCCTGGATCGCAAATTCTCCCGACTGTATAGGCATTGGTCCGGTCAAGGCGCGAAAGCTCTACGATCAGTTTGGTCCGGCGCTGGCCGACAAGATCGAAGCGCAGGATTGGCCCGCACTCACGGCTATTGTGAACGAAGAATCTGCGCGGCACCTTTGCAATGCCTTCGCCAAGTTCAAAGTCGCTAACGCGCTGCTTTGGCTTGACCGCATCGAAATGCCGCGTAGGCTCGGTCAGGCGGTCATCGACTACTGGGGAGACAAGACACAAGAGCGGATCGAAGCCAATCCGTATGCTCTCGTTAGCTTCGAGGCGGACTGGACGAAGGTTGATCATCTTGCCCGCGCGCGGTTCGCCATCGCGAAGGATGACCCCCGAAGGCTGCTGGGTGCTGTCGAAGAGGTGTTGTATGGCGCGATGAAGCAGGGGCACACTTCCCTTCCGGGTGTAGAGCTTCGGCGCGGCCTTCAACGGCTTCTGCGAGACCCCGCTCTTATATCGTTGGCACTGAGCTGCGCGGATTCTCGATCAGAGGTGCGCCATTGGCAACATGACGATATATACCAAGCTGCTGGCCCCTACCTCATCGAAGCCTACGTCGCCAGCCGCCTGCGTGCGATCCTTGACGGCGAGTCCGACGTGGGTCAGGTGGGCCTCTTCTCGGAGATTATTTACGATGCCGAGGCGGTGGCGCGTGCCATTCGGCAATATGAAAGCACGCACTTCAATCTCGGTGACAAGCAGAAGGAGGCGGTTCAGACCTGTGTAGCTCAACGTTTGAGTCTGATCCTTGGTGGGGCTGGAACCGGTAAGACGACCGTGCTCAAGGCGCTCTATCACGTTCTTGACGAATTGCAGCCAGGCGTACCTATCTATCAGTTGGCTCTGGCCGGCCGCGCAGCGCAACGCATGGCGCAAGCCACAGGCCGTGAGGCGATGACCATCGCTGGTTTCCTCACGAAGATCGATCCAGCGACCATCGCTATCGGCTCCGTCGTGGTCGTCGATGAGATGTCGATGGTCGATGTCATCCTGATGTACAAGCTGCTGCGCCACATTCCGGACGGCGTGCGTCTAATTCTCGTAGGGGACCCCGCCCAACTGCCTCCCATTGGACCTGGCCTTGTTCTGCATGCGCTTGTTGGCTTGACCGGCATTCCCCAGACTGAGCTGGATGTCGTCATGCGCCAAAGCGCCGTCTCTGGTATCCCACAGATCGCGGCCGCGATTCGCGCACACCAACAGCCCGTCTATACCCCCTACAGTCACAAGCCGGATGCTGGCGTCTCCTTCGTGCATTGCGCGCCATCACAACTCGAAGCCAAGGTTCAGGAGATTTACCATGAACTGGGTGGTCGGGGAGCAGACTTTGCTGTTCAAGTTCTTTCGATCACCAAGAGCAACGTCGGGGGAATCACTAACCTCAATAGCGCCCTCCACAACCGATACCAGAGCAACGTGCAGCAGGTGAATTTCGTCGATCCGGAGTTCGGTGTCGTGGGTGCAAGAACCCTCGCACATGAGCCGCTGTGCGTCGGCGATCTGGTTATCTTCACTGAGAACGACTACTTCCTCGACTTGCGCAACGGTTCTCTGGGCCAGATTGTCGAAGCGCTGCCCGTTACAGGGGCGAGCGACCCATGCTGCCGGTGTGAGTTCGAGGGCAAAGAATACGTGCTCGACTCAACGCAGATAGGTCCTCTCAGTCACGCCTACGCGGTCACTGTCCACAAGGCGCAAGGCAGCCAGTTCAATCGCGTCATTGTGCCAATTCGGACCTCACGCCTGTTGGATCAGGCACTGATCTATACGGCGGTGACACGAGGCATCGAACAGGTCGTAATCGTCGGCGATGAAGAGGCAACATCGAAAGCAATTATGGCTCCGGCGTCGGCGGCTGAGCGGCACATCGCACTACCAATGCTGCTGGCTGAGGCCGAGCGCGAATCGAAGTTCATGCAATGACGTGCGAAGTCTCGCATCCGATAGTGTCAATTACGCCGGCCATCGAGCCGGCGACCACGAACCCCTTGGAGCGAACGAGGGGTCATACCTTCGATCCGTCGGCCGGCTGCTCGTGCCGGGCGTCGGGCGGAGGTTGACGCCTCGGGAGCGACAATACGCTTCGGGCTGTTGGTGGGGGTGGGTTTATTACCCCCACCGACTGCCCCCCGGCGAGGGTGGGTTTTGTGCCGTTGTGGTGGCGGTTGTTCGCCCGGTAATCGTGTTGGGCGACGCAGGTGGGGAGATCATTCAAACGTGAACGACACCGATTTTCGTAAGACGCATCAGGGGGCCAAATGGATCAGCAGGGGCTTTTGCAGGCATCTGACGGCTAGCAACAAGACACATTGACTCGGATTATCACGCCACCAGTGAATTTTGCGGCGGAGAAGGCAGCCGTGTACGCAGCATTCGAGGAGTCACTGCGAACGGCGGCCGCGAGAGTGGAATGCACGCCGTTGGTCGTTTGGGCTTCCAGCGAGTCTGCGCGACGTAAGTAGCGCGTTTCCTCGCGTCCTCGGTGCGTTCTGGCGAACCCCCCGTGCCCATTGCAGCTTGGACCGTTCATCCCTGCTCAATCAACGGCCAGCCCTACAGCGCTGCCAACCGCGAACCTCTTCGCAAGGTGGCGCAGATTTGACCCTGGATTCAGGTGCTGACGCGCACGGCTGAGAAAGCAATGCGGAGCGTGACCGATTGACGCCCCGTTTACCCGCTCTCGGTACTTCGCGCGGTCGCGACCGGCGCCGCAGTGTTGGTCAGATCAACGTCGCCCACCTCGATTCACGCCGCCGTTCTGGTTGGCGACGCCAGGCCCGTTGGTGCCGACGTTGTTGACGCCAACCTCTGGGGCGCCCACGCCGGGATGCACAGCAGCACCGCCGCGATTTCCCGCGGCACCGGGCTGATTGACTCCTGGGTCCACAACGCCGACGCCGGGCGCACCGCCACCGCGGTTTCCCAGGGCACCCGGCTGGTTGATGCCGGGGTCGACCGCACCGCGACCCGGCGCCCCGACGCCAGGCGTCACCGCAGCGGCCGTCGCTGCCGGGCGTGCAACGCACCCTACCGGGACGCCAGGGGACGTGCAGTAGATGGCCTTGGCGGTCGCGGCCGCCGCGGGCTTCGCCACGCAGCCTACGGGCACGCCCGGCGCGGTGCAATACGCAACCTTGGCAGCGGCCGCCGCCGGTGCCACGGGACGCACCACGCAGCCCGCGGGGACTCCCGGTGCAGTGCAGTAAACCACGGCGGCATTGGCGGCTCCCGCAACACAGGCGGCGGCAATGGCCAGCAGCAGCGCAGATGTCTTCAGCATTTCCGTACTCCTATCACCCTCGGTCAGGACACCGGAGATCGCCACTGCGATGCCGGCCAGGCCAAGGAACAGCACCGGGGACCTTTTTTCATGGCAATGACCAGGCCCCGGCCAGGAAGCGCTGCATGGGACGCCTCCGCCTACGGCGAACCAACCAGCAGGTAGATCATTTTCGTCCTTGCTTCGCGTCGATTTCGACGGTCGCCTCGATGCGCTTCTCCTGGATTGCCCGTGTGAACGCGCGATAGTCCTTGGCGTTCTGATCGGCGTATTCGACCGCGAACTCCCCGATCGCGTCGTCGAAGGTCTGCCCGGACCCCATGTAGCCGGAGATCATCGCGGCATCCCCTGAGCGGGCGTGGGCACGGGCCAGCGCGTGCGCACACATCCGTGCGTAATTCCGCAGCATCTTCGTGTCGCAGCCCTCGATGACCGCGGACATCTTCATGTCGCGGAGCTGGCGGACGTAGACGTCGCGGCCATTCAGTAAGCGGGTCCAGCCGAGGAACACGTCGGTCGCCGCCTGCATGATGCGCTGGCCGACCACGACGCGCTGGCCGTGATTGGGAAAGACGCTTTTGCCCGCATAGGGCTCGAGCACCGAGGCCCGCGCCTCCTTTACCTGCAGGAACAGCGGGTCGTCGTCGGCGGCCATGAACAGACAGACGGTGCACGACGTGCCCACGCTGCCCACGCCCACGACCTTGAAGGCGAGATCGAAGAAGTGATAGCGGTCGAACAGCGTCCGGGTGTGCTCGGCGAGGCTCTCCCGATATCCCGCGATGGCGGCGGCGTAGCCGGACTCGAGGCCGGGCGCCATCGCTGCGGTCGGATGGAAGATCAGCGGCGGGTCGTCCTTGATCCTCGGCCGGGTTCCTTCCAGCGCGACCAGCTTGGGAAACAGGTGGTCGGGCACGGTCTTGTGCCTTGCCTCCTCGATCCTCTCGGCCATGAGCTTGCGCGCCGCGCGCACGACCGCCGGATCGCCCGCCCGATCCTCGTACTTCTGCATGTCGATCCGGTCGTACCACACATCGAGCGCCCGCATCGATGCATAGTCGGCCATCCGCTCGCGATATTCACGGACGAGGTCAGTGGTCACGCGCGCCGCGTCGCTGTCGGGAAGCTTCAGGAATTGCGCGGCGATCACCACGCTCGCCGCCAGGCGCTTCAAGTCCCACTCGAACGGGGCCGGCAGCGTCTCGTCGAGGTCGTTGACGTCGAAGACTACATTCCGTTCCGGCGTCGCAAACCCGCCGAAGTTCATCAGGTGCGCATCGCCGCAGGCCTGCACGCGGATCCCGCTCGTCGGCGTCGTCGCGAGGTCGGCGGCCATCAGCACCGCAGAGCCGCGATAGAACGCGAACGGCGACGCCGACATGCGCCCGAAGCGGATCGGGATCAGGTCCTCCAAGCGGCCGGCATTTGAGTCGTCCAGGAGTTTGACCGGATCGCGGCGCACCCTTTGCGGCTTCCAGCCCGCTTGCGACGCGCGCGGCACCTTGTCGCGTAACGCCTTTCCCTTAGCGCGGCGCTCGCCGGCGGACAGATACGGAGCTTCGGTTTGCAGTGCGTCACTCGGGCGCTTGCGTTGATCATTCTTGATCATGGCCGCCTTCAGCGTCATTGCCTCTACTTCGCCTGTTACTCGCTCTTCAGCCGGTTCATGCCCTCGATGAGTGGGTGCCACCCGTAGACGAGCGAGATCTGGAAGACGTCCATTTTCAGATCGCCGGGGCCGTTGTCGTTGATGGTCGACTTGTAGCCGAACGTGAGACCCAGGTTGTTGTTGACCTGGTAGCCGAGCGTGAACCCCACGCCCAGGTTGTTGAGCTTCTCGCCGGTGACGCCGTTGATGGTCGCCTGGCCGCCGTAGTACCAGGCGAGATCGAGCGACCCCCACAAGCGCTCGGTGAAGTCGCGGCTTAAGTGCGCGTCGAGCTGGAACTTTGGATCGGTCTTCAGCGTCTGGCCGACGTAATCGGTGTTGTTGCCGAAGAGCCACACGGCGGGCAGGAACTCGAGCGTGGTGCGCCGGCCCGGCACCCAATCGCCGAGCTGCCAGACGACAGGCATGCCCACGCGGCCATACCAGCGGTTCTGCCCGAGATTGAGCGGCTGGCTGCTGTCGTATTCGCCGATCGGCACCGCAAGGTCGGCGAGTACGTCGACGGAGAATCCCGGCTCGTAGCGCATCGCGTCGGGGATGTTCTGCTGCGCCTTCGGTCCGAGGATGTTGTAGGTGAACTCCAGCATCGGGTCGCCGAAGCCGCTCGCGCTCTGGTTGATGGCTTTGCCCGCCACTGTCACGTCTCCCGAAATGCGCCCCATCGGCAGGATGACGGCCGCCATGGCCGAGCGATCGAACAGGGAAAAGACGTGCGCGTAGCCCGCCTGCGCCATCGTCGCGTCGAATTGCGCGCCGGGCGTCACGGTGTCCGCCGGATCGAACGGGTTCGTATTGCCGCTGAACGAGTTGACGATGAGCGGCACGGCGTTCGAGCCAGCCAGTGGCTTCCAGTAGAAGCGCGCGGGCATCTGAGCCAGCGCCTGCGGCGGGCAGAGTGCGGCCATGGCGAGGAGGATTGCAGGTACGAGCCGCAGCCACGCAACTCTTGCTGATAGTTCTGCGACATGTTTCATGGTATCTCCGTCTCTCTAGATGAATCTTCAGGGCTTGGGATCGGCCAGCATTTCCTTCGGCGGCACGAACTGCTGCTGGTAGATCAGCGGCGGGAAGCCCGGATAGACCGTAACCCGTTGCGGCATGTCCTTTTCCAGGGTGTCGTACGGCCCGCGGATCGGCAGGATCACGTTGTTGGCCCGCACGTAGTCGTCCCACAGCGCGACCATCGCCTTCACCTTGTCGGGACTTTGTGCGGCGAGATCCTTGCGCTCGGCGGGATCCTTGGCGACGTTGAACAGCTCCCAGTCGCCCGTGCCATACGGCTTCAACTGCCAGCGCAGTTTCCAGTCACCCTGCCGCACTGCGCGGTTGCCGAAGACCTCCCAGGCGAGGTAGTCCTGCTCGGTCCGCACCGAGTCCGCCTTGCCGGCGAGCACCGGGCCCCACGACTTGCCGAACAGCGGCGGCAAGTCAGGCTGGCTGGCCTTGGGATAGCTGGTGCCGGCGACTTCAAGCAGCGTCGGCATGAGATCGGCCACATGCATCAGCCCGTCGTTGATGCTGCCGGCGGGCCGCTTCACGTTGGGTCCGCTGACGATCAGCGCGTTGCGGATGCCGCCCTCGGCCAACTGGCCCTTGAACTGGCTGAACGGCGTCATCGACACCTGGGCCCACATCGGGCCATAGCCGACCCAGGAGCCCGGGTCGCCCCACGCCTTGAAATTGGTCTGGTTCCAGTTGATCGCCGCGTAGAGGTTGTCGCGCGCACCCGGGGAACCCGCGATCATCCCGAAAAGGTCGGTGCCCTCGGCCCCGTTGTCGCCGAAGAAGACGAAGATCGTATTTTCATATTCGCCGATCTTCTTCAGGTGGTCGACCAGCCGGCCGATGTGGTGGTCCATGTTCTCCACCAGGCCGGCATAGAGCTCCATCTTCCTGCCGAGAAAGGCGCGGCTTGCGGGGGCAAGCGTGATCGGATCGGGCACAAACCACATCCGTTCGGCAAGCTCGGTGCCGGCCGGCATGATGCCCATCTCGACCTGCCGCTTCAGCCGCTCCTGGCGCACCGTGTCCCAGCCCTTGTCGTATTCGCCGACATGGCGGTTGCGCCAGTCCTTCGGCAGGTGGTACGGGTCGTGCGGCGCCTGGTGCGCCACGTAGGCGAAGAAGGGCTTGCCGTCACCCCTGTTGGCGTCGATGAAGCCGATCATCTTGTCGGTGTAGGTCTTGGTCGCGTAATAGTCCTCGGGCAGCTTGGTCAGGTAGCGACCGTCCTCGGTGAAGAGCGACTTCGGCACCGCGGCGGTGATGTTCGTCATGTCCCAGTAACTGCCGCCGCCGTCGAGCAGCGAGAAGTCGCGCTCGAAGCCGCGCGCCCGCGGAATCAGCTCGGGCGCCTTGCCCATGTGCCACTTGCCCACCATGTAGGTGTGGTAGCCGGCATCCTTCAGCAACTGCGGCAGCGTCGCGACACGGTTGTTGAGGTTGCCCTCGTACCCGGGCACGCCCGCCTGATTGGGCGCGATCCACTCGTTCATGTTGCCCAGGCCATTCAGGTGGGTATCAACACCACTGAGCAGCATCGATCGCGTGGGCGAGCAACTGGCGTGGGTGTAGAAGTTCGTGAAGCGCACGCCCTCGTTGGCCAGCGAATCGAGGTTCGGGGTCCGGATCTCGCCGCCGAACGCACCCATGTCGGCGAAGCCCATGTCGTCGGCGAGGAGGATGACGATGTTCGGGCGCTTGGGCGCGTCTGCGGCGGAGGAGATCGCAGGCGCAACGAGCGCCGCAACCATTCCGACGATGCCCAGTGCCCTCAACAGTGGACGCAGGTTGCCCGGTTTCCCGACGATGGCGCGCATCGAGCATTGCCGCTTCATCTCCATTTCCATTTCCATTTCCTTTTCACTTGGGCACATCAGAACTCGATTTCGATTCCCTTTGCCTTCGCGACTCTGTAGACCGCATCGAAGGTCTTTGCCGTATCCCACGGCGCATCCACGGGCTCGTTGCGGAATTCCCGATAGGCTCGCTCGACGTTCGTGTAGAGGCGGTCCGTGCACCGCCACGATCCATAAGGTCCCGGATCGATCCGCTTGGAAGCGTCCAGTGAAGGGAGTCCCCGGTCGAAGTACCGCCTCGACTCCTCGCGTACGTAATCGAGGTACGCCTTCATTTCCATCGCCCCTTCGATTCCGCACACCGGTCCGTGTCCGGGCACGATGACATCCGGATCGAGCCAGATGATGAGGTCGAGAGCCTCAAGCCATTTCTGGTAGGTGCCGGACCATCCTGTGGGGGCGCACTGCCGGAAGATCACGTCGCCAGCGAACACCACGCGTTCCTTGGGCAGGTGAACAATCGTGTCACCGACCTGGTGGCACGGCCCCACATAGATCAGGTGGACTTCCGTGCCGTCGAGATTTAGTACATGTCGTTCATCGAAAAGGGTGGTCGGAAACGCCGGCTCGATCCCGTCGAAGGAGTAGTCCTGCTGCAACTGCCTGGCAACCGCCAGCGCGCCGGGGTGCACGGCCTTGAGAAGCAGTCGCGAAAGGAAGTGATCGGCACCCTTGATCATCCTCTGGGCTTCCCGTGGATCGGCGACCTGTCTCATGCGGTCGGGCACCGTCCGATGGGCGATGATCTCGGCGCCCTCGAAGAGCTGGTTCCCCCAGACGTGGTCACCGTCTTCCTGGGTGTTGACGACGCGCTGGGGCATCCCCGGCCACACTTTGCCGAACAGTTCGATCATCCGGCGCGCGTGAGCCAAGTCCGCTTGCGTGTCGATCACGACGCCGCCGCCGAGATTGATGAGACCCGAATTGGCGTCGCACATGCGGTTCTTCTCGTTCAAGACCGCGAAGCAGTTGTCGCTAACTTGCTGTAGCTTCACAAACGCGCCCCATGTCGGAGGAATCGAGTGACCTCGTCTAACACATACCGCGACGGTCCATGCGGCACCATCACGCTCCGCGCTCCACTTGGCGCTACTGCGCCACCCAAGTTGCCCGCGGCGGAGAATGCAAACTCAGGTTAGTATTTGGCGAGTCTTCGTCCCCGGCTATCGGAATTCCGCAAAAAAGAGAAATTCTTGAAGCCCATGGTCACAATCACTCACCCGGCGGTCACGGTTGTCGAGATCAGCGACCCCACGGCCCCAAGAGCCGGCATCGAGTTGATGGACCAGAGGGTGTTGCAGTTGCAGTCGACTCCGCTTCGAGCGCGGCGAGTGATCGTGCGCCTCGAAGCCGCCGCGGTCGTGTTCCAATCGACCAACCTCCGCGTGCGGACCCGTACGAGGGTCCGCAAGGGCCTGCTTGCCTACGTCACGTTCGGTCCGCGCGCGAATGGGATGATGAACGGGCTGTCGGTCCGCCCTGGTTTGATGCTGGCGGCGGAGTCCGGGGCGGAAGGAAGGTTTGTTGTCGAAGGCGGCTGGGAGAGCATCACGTTCCTGCTACCGCCGCAGGACATCCGCATGCATCTCGCCATCCGCCAGCGCGAGGGTGATTTTCGTTTGCCGCATGGGGTGGAGGCATTGCAGGTCGACCCTGAGCGGGTTGACAGACTCTTCGCCTGGGGGAAGCGACTGGTGGACACCGCGGTTCGGCAGCCCGCTTTGTTCAACGAGCGCAGGAATGAGCGAGTCGCAGCTCGCGTCGAACTGCTGGAGAACCTTCTTGCGACCCTCGGCGTGGCCCACGACTTCGAGCCCACCCGCAACGACCGGACGCGGCAGGGACACAGTCTTGTCGTAAAGACCGCCGAGGACTATGCCCTGACGCATACTGGCGAGCATCTCTACGTCAGCGACCTGTGTAGGGCCGCAGCGGTGAGCGAACGTACCCTTGAAGGCGCGTTCAACAAGGTCTTGGGAGTGGCACCGATAACCTATCTGATCCGGCTCAGACTCCATCGGGTGCGCGAGGTGCTGCTGGCGGCGACCCAGAGATCAACCACGGTCTCCGCAGAGGCGCTCAACTGGGGGTTCTGGCACTTTGGCGAATTCTCGCGCGCCTACAAGGAATGCTTCGGCGAACTGCCGTCGGATACGCTGCGACGAAAGTCCGCTGGGCCAAAGCAGTAACGACAGACCGTCTCGCGACCAAGTCATATTCGACAGGGATAGATCGCCATTCACCCCACTTACCCGGCGCGACCGGTCTGATGGCACTTGCGAAGCAATGTCGAATGGCGGGTCTTGGGCGATCAGCGAAATCCGCAAGTGTCCGCTTCTCGAAAAGACGACAGGCAGCAAAGGGTCTGATGCTGCCGGCTGCCTAGAATTAGTCAGCGCCCGGTTAGGGCCCGATTGCTGACGTTCGAGGGGCCGATCCCGACCGAACCTTCGTGGCCGCTCTCAGTCGGTGTAGCGAAGTTCATCTGAGGTCGCGCGTTAGTTCAAGTCATCGCCTTTCCATCTGTAGGGTCGTGTATGTTCATCCGACGGTACGACTGCGCACGATTATCCCTGTCGGATCCCCCACTGCGCTTCATAGACCCTGTGTAGAAGGCAATCGGCAGCAAGTACATATCTTTTGTTGGTCTTGGGTTTGGTCTTGGCCAGCGTGACTGTCCCGGCTCGTTCTGGCTTCACGGCGTAAATGCAGCCATCTCGCCGATCGTAGGCGATGACGTGATCTACGTCCCCGACATAGTGCTTGGCATTTCGGCCACAAGTTCTGATTCTGACGACACCCTTCGGCGATTCGGCAGCCACTGTCTTAATTTGAATGCGAAACAGTTTTCCGTGCACGTCTCCCACAACAAGATCGATGCGGTAACCATCGCCCATTGGCATGAAGACGTTGTAGCCGAGGCGCAGGAAGAGCGAGGAAACCTCAAGGAGACTGATATTGCCGATGCGGTTCGTGTTCATTTTATCAACGGGAGGCTGAATGTTTGTCTGCGAGCTCGCACGGTCCTTGCCGGTTCGGCGAAGAATTCGCCCCACGTCGATACCGTGGTCCGCAATCCATTGCGTGAACTTCGTGTATTGGTTCCCGGAGTTTCGGATTCCAAGCCGCTTGCATAACTGTGTCACTGAGGCACACTCGGCCGCAAGATTCTTGACGTCTTCCACACGCAGATTCAATGTTGCAGCGTGTTCGAGACCTCGTGTCTTTAGGCCATACTTCCCTAGATGATGTCGAATGTTCGTCTGCGAATAGTTGGTAGCCTTGGCAATTTCCCTGGTGCTACTGTGCTTTCCGCAAAGATACTCAAGGTAGTCTTTGGATAAGTTCGATCTGCCACGTTCTGCGGACACACCCATCGCTATTCCTTCAAGATTGGTCAATGCGGAAAGAGGACTCGGCGATGCTGTAATTCGCCGAGTCGAACCGTCGAGTCTGTCGGACTTGACGTATGGTGCTACTCAAGCCGTATACTTGCGCCCATGTCGAACGTAATCGCAAGCCGCCTGATACCGTTGCGCAGCACCTGCGCCGCGCTAGCCTTGCTCGCCCGAATACCGCTGACCCGCTGAAGATGAGCACGACGACGAAGGCCCGCGCAAGCGGGCCTTTTCGTTTCCGACGATCATTCGGGCGCGTAGCTCAGCTGGTGAGAGCAGTCACCCTATAAGTGACCGGTCCCGGGTTCGACCCCCGGCGCGCCTACCACCAAGAGTGGAGGCACCAATGGCAGCAACAGCAGACGACGCACTGATGCGGCTGGTGGCAGCGCATCCGGGCCTGTTCCGCGGCGTAAATCCCGGCCAACACCTTCCGGCGGGCTGGTACCAGATCGTCGACGGACTGTGCAGCGAGATCGAGCTGATTCTCGGCGACGAACTCGACGCGATCCAGGTCCACGATATCAAGTCGAAGTTCGCCTCCCTGAGGTTTTACTTCGCGCTCGGCGTGGCCGAGCCCCCCGGTCATCCTCTGCCCGCAACCGTGACGCCACACGTCGGCGGATACCTCGTGGCCGCCCGATCGCGACACCCCAAGCGCCAAGCCATTGACGAAGCAATCGCGCTAGCCGGCCTCGCGAGCGAGAAGACGTGCGCGACCTGCGGCAACGCCGGCGAGCAGATGGTCTCCAGCGCGCTGGTGTACGTCGCGTGCGGGGCGCGCCGCCGGTGAGGCAGCATCACGGCCTCCGAGTATCTCCGACGACGAGACGCGAAGCGCACACGAAAGGGAGACGAGAATGTCTGCTAAACCACCGCCACCGCGCCTGGTCGACCTAGTGGGCCAGGACCACACCGAGGACGCGCTGCTCGTCGCGCTGCTGGCCGACCCGACCACTGCCAGACTGGTCGTCGCCTGGAGGAAGTCGATCGCGGACCTCGAGGCCGCACGCCAGGCCGCGATCGACGCCGGCAACGGGGACTTGGTCCGCAGGGTGGACGGGGCCGTGCGCGCGAAGAGCGACGGCGCATGAAGCGGGCAAAGCAGCGTCGGGTGGCTCAGCTGATGGCCCCACACCGCGCGGCGCAGGTGCGGGCTGCCAGACGCGACCTTGACCATCGGCGACGGGCGGCCGCCCGGGAGGCGACGCGCCTCGCGACCGCCGGCGACGAGGACCTGATGAGCTCCGTGCCATGAAAAGAGCGAAGCGCCAACGCCCTCAGGCCAGTCTGCGGGCCCTTGAGCAGCGCCTGCTGAAGTCCAATGCAAACGTACAGGCAGGCTACGCCAACGCGGACGCTGCAGCCGCCTGCGGGCAACTGCTGGCGCAGCTGCGCCGGCTGAACCGCGATCGAAGACGGTGAAGACCGCGTAGATCGACACAGGCGCGATTTTCTGGGGATGGGTGGGGTTTCGGTACCACCCGCCCCGCTTCCCCCTCCCGCGCGCCCTCCCCCGGCAACGCCACCATGTCCGGCACCGACGACAGCTGCCTACGCCACCGCGTAACCGAAAGACGGTCGGTCAATGTGGTAACGACGCAACAAACTGGCGATAGCGGCCTCTACGCCGTTTTGGGGCACGGCTTGGGCGCAGCATAGCGCGCCCCCCACCCCTCGCTGACGGCGGAACGAATCGCATCTAACCGATCGCCTTAGCACAAGTCGCGCCTTGCTGACCTGCGGTTCGCAGATCTTGAGAGCCTCCCCTCAACGGCGTCGCGTGCAAAGCGACGCCCATTCGAAAATGCCCTCCGACATAGCCTATGTGACGCTAACACTCTCGTCCATGAAGCGACGAGAGGCAGCGCGTTTGGCAGGTGCTTTGGGAGCCGTGGTTCGTGCAGAACGAATTCGGAATGGACTTTCACAGGAGCAGCTCGCTGAGAAGGCTGACGTACACCGAAACTATGTTTCACTAGTTGAGCGAGGACTGCGCGATCCGTCGTTCTCTCACCTCGCCGCAATCGCCGTGGCCTTGGGAATGCGCCCGGAGCGACTTGTGCCGCGTGCTCTGCGATCCACGGAGAGAGCGGCTGGCCGATAGCGGGCCAAACCACAAGAACTTCCGAGGAATGTCGAACGCTTAGACCAAAAGCCACAGGTCACTGGATACATAATACATACTTTGACTTGGACCACTTTATATAGCAACACTCACTCACTCGCATAATGTGTTATGTATTTTATGGGGTTTCTTGCTGGGGGCTGCGAGCACGGCTGCATCTACTGCTACGCGCGGCCCACGCACGCGTACCTCGATCTCTCGCCGGGGCTCGACTTCGAGACGCGCCTCCTCGCCAAGCCTGACGCGCCCGCGCTGCTGCGTGCCGAGCTCGCGCGCCGCGGCTACGTCTGCGACCCGATCGCGCTCGGGACCAACACCGACCCGTACCAGCCGATCGAGCGCGAGTGGAAGATCACGCGGCAGATCCTCGAAGTGCTGGTCGAGCACGAGCATCCGTTCTCGATCGTGACCAAGTCGGCGCTGATCGAGCGCGACCTCGACCTCATCGCGCCGATGGCGGCGAAGAACATGGCGCGCGTGTACTTCTCGATCACCTCGCTCGACCGCAACCTCGCGCGCACGCTCGAGCCGCGCGCGTCGGCGCCGCCGCGGCGATTGCAGGCGCTGCGCACGCTCGCCGATGCCGGCGTGCCGGTCGGCGTGCTGGTCGCCCCGGTCATCCCGCAGCTCAACGACAAGGACCTGGAGGCGATCCTCGAGGCCGCCGCACGGGCCGGCGCCACGAGCGCGGGCTGGATCATGCTGCGCCTTCCGCTCGAAGTGGCGCCGCTGTTCCGCGCGTGGCTCGACGCGCACTACCCGCTGCGCGCGGCGCACGTCATGAGCCTCGTGCAGCAACTGCGCGGCGGCCGTGATTACCAGTCGGGCTTCGGCACGCGCATGCGCGGTACGGGGACGTACGCCGACCTCATCGCGCGGCGCTTCGAGCTCGCGGCGAAGCGCCACGGGCTGGGGCAACACCGGAGCGAGCCGTTCGACACCTCGCGCTTCCGGCCGCCTGCCGATAACCCTTTGCAGGGTCGGCTCTTCTAGGGGCCGGCAGTCTTGCAATATTTTCCGGCGGTATCGCGCACGCTGCCGTCGTTGCGCCTACAGCCGATTCATCGAAGACGAGCGAAGCGATTTCCGCAGAGTCGGCGGATCGACGCGCCGCGGCCGCAATGCTTGGGGATTGTCCCCGGGCCACATCGCCCCGCACCCCTCGCGGTACGCATATTGCAGTAACGATCTGCAAACGTCGGGCATCGTTTCCTGGAGAGGAACGCTTCCGTCGCCCGGCGCCGTGCAGGTGACTGCGCTCGTCATGGTGATGGTCGATGGACAGTGTCGTCCGCTGGCATTTCGCATTTCCCCCTGCACCCGCATGGATGCGCAGCGACCGCACGCTGCGCGCGCTTCGCCATGCGTGCGTCGTGGTTCTCGTCGCAGCGCCGGTCCTCGGCACCTGCCCCACGCTGCAGCACGCGTTCGATCGCTCGCTGTATGCGTCCGCACTCGACCTCGTGCAGGCCTCGCTGCGCGACGACGATCCGTGGCAGGCGCGCGCGAGTGCCGTGATGATCGACGCGGCGGATGGCGCCTCGCTGCCCGACGATGCGCCGCGTCCCGTCGCCATGCACGAGCGGACGCGCGCCCACGCCGACGTCATGGAGTTGCTCACGTTCGCGACGCCGCACGAGGCGGCGGGCGCGACCACGACGGACGACGGCGACCGCGACGTCCGGCATCGCGGCGGTGCGCTGCCGAGTGCCGGCATGCGGTCCGCGATGCCCGCTACCGACGTCGCGCGCGCCGGCGACGAGGCCTTGTTCCGGATGCCGCCGGGCTCGCCGGTGCGCCTCGGTCGTCCGCCTTCCGTCTACGCCGAGTTGCTGGTGACGATCGATGAAGGCGCATCGGGCATGCCTGTCATACCGCCGCCGGGCATCGTTCCCATCGACGTGAGCTCCTTCATGAGCACCGAAGCGCTGCTGACCAGCGTGCCGCCGGTGGTGCCGCCGACGCCCGGCGTGCCGCCCGTCACGGTGATTGCCAACAACGGTCCATCGACCGCTGCGCCGCCGCCCTCCCAGGCACCCTGCGGCGGCATCGCTTATCCGCCGGGCGGAGTCCCGCCCGGCGAGGGCAGCGGTGTCACTCCGGGCAACGAAGTCGTCCGGCCGCCCCTGCGGCCGCTGCCCGAGCCGGGATCCGCGTGGCTCGTTGCGTTGGCGATCGCGCTCTTCGCATCGACGCGTCGGCGCCCGGCACTGCGCCGCTGCCGCGCGCGCTGACGACCGACCGCCGCCGCGCGCTTGCCATCCGCCGCGCGGCCATGTGAGACTTGCCTTCCGTCGCGCGCTGCCCCGCGCGCCGCCACAGGATGGCTTCCGCATGACCACGCTTACCGAACGCCTCGCCGCGTGCTACACCGGCGCCGTGCACGACGTGCTGCGCATGATGGGCCACGAGGACATCGTGCTGCCGCCGGCCATCAAGGCCATCGCGCCGGGCACGAAGCTCGCGGGGCCCGTGTGGACCGTGTCCGGCCACATCGATCGCAGCAAGTCGCGGCACGAGACGCTGCTCGGCTGGTGCACGCTGCTCGCGAAGGCGCCGTCGGGACACGTGGTCGTGTGCCAGCCGCACAACCACGAGGTCGCGCTGATGGGCGAGCTCTCGGCGCAGACGCTCAAGGCGCGCGGCGTGCTGGGCTACGTGGTCGACGGCGGCTCGCGCGACACCGACCTCGTGCTCGCGCAGGGCTTCCCGGTGTTCTGCTCGTTCCTGACGCCGTCGGACATCGTGCAGCGCTGGATCCCGGATCGCTACGGCGAGCCGGTGACCATCGGCACCGTCACCATCGCCACCGGCGACTACCTGCTCGCCGATCGCGACGGCGTCGTGATCGTTCCGCGCGCGCTCGCCGAGGACGTGATCGCGAAGACCGAGGAAGTGGTCGCCACCGAATCCGACATGCGCCGTGCGCTCATCGGCGGCATGGACCCCGTCGCCGCGTACAACCAGTATGGCAAGTTCTGACGCCGCGCCGCGCGCGAGCCTCATGCGGCTCGCGCCGCAGGACAACGTCGCGGTGGCGCTGCATCCGCTGCCGGCCGGCGCCACGGTGACGTGCGACGGCGTTGCACTCACCCTCGACCGCGACGTCGGCATCGGGCACAAGGTGGCGGTGCGCGCGATCGCGGCGGGCGAGAGCATCGTCAAGTACCAGTGCCCGATCGGCATCGCCACCGAGCCCATCGCGCCGGGCGCGTACGTGCACACCCACAACGTGAAGAGCGGCTACCTGCCGACGTACACGCTGCCGGCATGAAGCCACTGCTCCAGGGCTACGCGCGCGACGACGGCCGCAAGGGCGTGCGCAACGTCGTGGTCGTCGCGTACCTCGTCGAGTGCGCGCACCACGTCGCGCGCGAGATCGCCGCGCCGTTTCGCGAGCAGGGCGTGCACCTCATCGGCTTCCCCGGCTGCTATCCGAACGCGTACGCGCTCGACATGATGGAGAAGCTCTGCACGCATCCCAACGTCGGCGGCGCGCTGCTCGTGTCGCTCGGCTGCGAGGGCTTCGACCGGCGCACGCTGCGCAGGACGATCGCGGCGTCGGGCCGCGCGGTGCAGACGTTGGGCATCCAGGAGACGGGCGGGACCCGCAAGACGATCGAGGCCGGACGCGCGTGGCTCGCCGCCGCGGTGCCCGCGATCCGCGCGCAGCCCCCGGTGCCGATGCGCGTGGACGAACTCGTCGTCGGCACCATCTGCGGCGGCTCCGACGCGACGTCGGGCCTCACCGCGAATCCGGCGATGGGCGTTGCGTTCGACCTCCTCGTCGACGCCGGCGCGCGCACGCTGTTCGAGGAGACCGGCGAGCTCATCGGCATGGAGCACCTGATGGCCGCGCGCGCGGCCACGCCCGAGCTGGGCGACGCGCTGAAGCGCACGGTGGGCAAGGCCGCGGAGTATTACGCGACGCTCGGCTACGCGAGCTTCGCGCCCGGCAACGCCGACGGCGGCCTCACCACCATCGAGGAGAAGTCGCTCGGTGCGTACGCGAAGTCCGGGCAGTCGCGCATCGCCGGCATCGTGAAGCCGGGCATCGAGCCGCCGCGCAGCGGACTCTACCTCTTGGACGTCGTGCCCGACGGCGAAGTGCGCTTCGGCTTTCCCAACATCAACGACAACGCCGAGATCGCCGAGCTCATCGCGTGCGGCGCCCATCTCATCCTGTTCTCGACCGGGCGCGGGTCCGTGGTGGGCTCGGCGATCGCGCCGGTGATCAAGGTGTGCGCGAATCCGGAGACGTACCAGCGCATGGCCGAGGACATGGACGTCGACGCGGGGCGCATCCTCGAAGGCCGCGCGTCACTGCCGGAAGTGGGGCGCGAGATCTTCGACCTCGTCGGCCGCGTCGCGAACGGCGCACCGACGAAGTCCGAAGCGCTCGGCCACCAGGAATTCATCCTCACCTACAAGTCGTTCGCGCCGCTGGGGCCCGCGTGCCTGCCGGCGTGATGCGTGAATGCAGCGCGCCGGCCGCTTAACGGCGCCACGGAGGGACGCTCCATGGACTCCACGATCCGCCACGCGCAGTGCTACGTCGAGCACCGGAACTGACGCGAGGCCAGGCGATGCTCGAATTGCGACCGACCTGCGAGAACTGCAACAAGCCGCTGCCGCCGACCGCGACCGACGCACGCATCTGCAGCTACGAGTGCACGTTCTGCGCGGCGTGCGTCGAGTCCGTGCTCGCCAACGTGTGCCCCAACTGCGGCGGCGGCTTCGTCCCGCGGCCGATCCGCCCCGCGCGCGACTGGAAGGGCGGCAATCACCTCGGGAAGGATCCGGCAGGCACGACGGTCCGGCATCGCCCGGTCGACGTGCAGGCGCACGCGCGCTTCGCCGCCGCGATCCGCGACATTCCGCCCGAGCGGCGATAGGCGAGCCTAGAAGCGCCGATGGCCACCGTCTTCGTCACCGGCGGCACGGGCTACTTGGGACGCGCGCTCATTCCCGCCCTCCTCGCGCGCGGCCACGCGGTGCATGCGCTGGCGCGCGCAAGTGGGGAGGCGCGCGTGCCGGCCGGTGCGCACGTCGTGACCGGCGATGCGCTCGACGCCGCCACGTTCACGCACGCGATTCCCGCGGGCGCGACGATCGTGCACCTCGTCGGCACGCCGCATCCCAATCCTTCCAAAGCCGCGGAGTTCGAGCGCGTGGACTTAGGCTCGATCCGCGCGACGGCGCGCGCGGCGACCGCCGCACGCGCGTCACACCTCGTGTACGTGAGCGTCGCGCAGCCGGCCCCGGCGATGCGCGCGTACGTCGCGGCACGCGCGCAGGGCGAGGCGCTCGTGCGCGCGACCGGCATCCCCGCGACGTTCGTGCGGCCGTGGTACGTGCTCGGTCCCGGGCACCGCTGGCCCGTCGTCCTCGTGCCGTTCTACGCGCTCGCGCGCCTCGTTCCCGCGTGGCGCGACACCGCCGTTCGTCTCGGCCTGGTGACGCTCGCGGACATGGTGGCGACGCTCGTCGCAGCGGTCGCGCATCCGCCGGGGTCCGGTGTCACCATCGTCGACGTCCCCGGCATCCGCCGGGCACAATGGGCGCTGACCCGCGCTACCGAGGAGAAGAACCGCCGATGAGCAAGACCGCGAACACCTGGGACCTCATGAAGTCGTCGTGGGCCGTCCTGATGCGCGATCCGGTGCTGCTGCTGTTCCCGGTCGTGTCCGGCGTGGCCTGCTTCCTCGTGCTGCTCACGTTCATCGTGCCGGCGATCGGGGTCGGCGGCGGCGGCATGCGCTCGCTCGCGCACGGCCATGGCGGCATCGGCGGCTACCTGCTGCTCTTCTGCTACTACCTGTGCAACTTCTTCGTCGTGTTCTTCTTCAACGCGGCGCTGGTCGACTTCGTCAACACGCGCCTGCAGGGCGGGCAGCCGACGCTCGGCGGCAGCCTGCGGGCCGCGGCCGCGTGCCTGCCGCAGATCGCGATGTGGGCGGTGGTCGCATCGACCGTCGGCGTGCTGCTGAAGGCGCTGGAGTCGCGCGCGGGCTTCCTCGGGCGGATCGTCGTCGCGCTGGTCGGCGTCGCGTGGACGCTGGTGACGTACTTCGTGGTGCCCATCATCGTCATCGAGCGCAAGAACGCGCTGGACGCAATCGGCAGCTCCAAGGACCTCCTCGCGCGCACGTGGGGCAAGCAGATCGTGAGCGGGCTGGGCTACGGCCTCATCGGCTTCCTGCTCACGGTGCCGGCCATCGTGGTCATCGTGCTCGCGGTCGTCGGCCTCGTGGCCTCGCAGGGGCACCACGCAGGCGGCTGGGGCTCGCTCGCGGTGGCCGCGGTGCTCTACCTCGTGGCGCTCGGCATCGTGCTCTCCGCGCTGCGCGCGATCTTCGGCGTGGTGCTGTATCTCTTCGCACGCACGGGCGAGGCGCCGCAGGGGTTCGACGCCGCGGCGTTGCGCGGCGCCATCCAGCCCGCGTGAAGCCCGTCAGCGCACTGCGATCGGCGCCTCGAGGAGGCACCCGAACTCGCGGGGAAAATCCACCGACACACGGGCGTGCACCGCCCCTTGGCTGTCGAAGAAGCGCTGCTTCCCCGCGAGGGTGAATACGCCCTCGTGCCAGATGTCGGGGTGGATGTAGAGCCCGCGCGTGCCGTCGCAGCGGAAGCACACGAAATGCTCTGGCCGGACGTCGTCGCCCGGCAGCGCGAGCGGCACGTAGAACGGCGCGGGGTCGAGCGGGAAGAAGAGCTGGCCGCCGTCGGGATGGTAGTTGCAGTGCCACAGCAGCACGCGCGACGGCGCACGCGCGTGCGACTCGTCGGCGTCCGCGGGCTCGCAGCCGTAGCCCAGGATGTAGTGGCCGGCGACCGCCTCGTTGCGGCCGTAGAGCACGTCGCCCTTCCACTCGCTGACGAACACGCCTTCGGTGGTCCCGCCCTCGTCGCCGCTGTCCTCGTCCACGGGCCGCCAGCCGCGCGCCGGCCAGCGCACGATGGCGACCTTGCAGTCCTTCGGATCGTCGACGAGACGGCCGTAGCCGCGCAGCGTTTCCTCGGTGGCGTCGACCACGGGCATCACGACGCGGCGCACGCCGCGCGGCACGTCTGGATTGAGATAGTCGGGCGCTGGAGGCATGGCGGCGGGTTGCACGGATCGGCGAAGCCACGCACGATAGCAAGCGCACGACGGTCGCGCAAAGCGCACGGGCCGTGCATTCGCCATCGGAGGCAACCATGAACGCGCTGCGCACCTTGCTGGCCGCCCTGCTCCTCGTTGCCGCCACGGCCCGCGCAGCCGACGCGCCGCCCGCGCCGCCGTGCAGCGCGCCCGAGCATCGCCAGTTCGACTTCTGGCTCGGCGAATGGGACGTGCGCGGACCGGCGGGGAAGGTCGCGGGCCGCAACCGGATCACGTCGCTGCACGGCGGCTGCGTGCTCTTCGAGAGTTGGACCTCCGCCGACGGCAAGGTGACCGGGACCAGCTTCAACCTCTACGATGCTGCGACGAAGCGCTGGCACCAGACCTGGGTGGACAGCGCCGGCAGCCTGCTGCAGCTCGACGGCAACCTGCAGGACGGCCGGATGGTGCTCGCGAGCGCGCCGGCCGCGCAGGTGAACCGCATCACGTGGACGCCGCTCCCCGACGGCCGCGTCCGGCAGCTCTGGGAAGCCTCCGCCGACAGCGGCGCGACGTGGAAGACGGTGTTCGACGGGTATTACGAGCGGCGGAAGTAGCGGTGCAGCGCGGCGACGCCTGGCGCTGCCGCTACGACGTTGTCGTCCCCGCGAAGGCGGGGACCCAGTGGCGTTTGCCGCAAGGTGCTTCGACTCGACGATCGAAAGACACTGGGTCCCCGCCTTCGCGGGGACGACAGTGCTCGAATCAGCGCGGTGCCTGCGTGCACTCAGTGGCTGACTTTTCCCACTTTGGCACCCGAGCCCCCGACCATGAAATCGCAGTCGACGCCGCGATCCGCCTGCAGCACGGTATCGCAGTAGAGCTTCACCCACCCGCGGTTCGAGTGCGGCGGCAGCGGCCGCCACTTGGCCTTGCGCGACTTGAGCTCAGCGTCGCTGACGTGCAGCTGGATCTTGCGCGCGGCGACGTCGACCTCGATCAGGTCGCCGTTGCGCACGAGCGCGAGCGGGCCGCCGGCGGCCGCTTCCGGCGCGGTGTGCAGGATGACGGTGCCGTAGGCGGTGCCCGACATCCGCGCATCGCTGATGCGCACCATGTCGGTCACGCCCTGCTTCAGGATCTTGGCGGGCAGCGCGAAGTTGCCGACCTCCGGGAAGCCCGGGTATCCCTTCGGTCCGCAGTTCTTGAGCACGAGCACGCTGTCGGGCGTGACGTCGAGCTTCGGATCATCGATGCGCGTGTGCAGGTCGTCGATGTCCTCGAACACCACGGCGCGGCCCTTGTGCTGCATGAGCTTGGGCGTGGCCGCCGACGGCTTGATCACGCAGCCCGACGGGGCCAGGTTGCCGCGCAGCACCGCGATGCCGCCCTGCGCCTTGAACGGCGTGGCGAGCGGCGTGATGACGTCGGTGTTGTAGTTGACGGCGTCCTTCACGTTGTCCCAGAGCGTCTGCCCGTTCACTGTCAGCGCCTTCTTGTGCAGGAACTTGCCGATCTCCTTCATCACCACCGGCAGGCCGCCCGCGTAGTAGAAATCCTCCATCAGGTACTTGCCGGACGGCATGAGGTTGACGAGGCACGGCATGTCGCGGCCGAGGCGATCCCAGTCGTCGAGCGTGAGGTCGACGCCGATGCGGCCGGCGATCGCGAGCAGGTGCACGACGGCGTTGGTGGAGCCGCCGATCGCGCCGTTGACCATGATCGCGTTCTCGAACGCCTTCTTGGTGAGGATCTTCGACATGCGCAGGTCCTCGTTGACCATCTCCACGATGCGCCGCCCCGCCATGCGCGCGAGCACGCGGCGGCGCGAATCGACCGCGGGGATGGCGGCGTTGGTGGGCAGGCCCATGCCGAGCGCCTCCACCATCGACGCCATCGTCGACGCCGTGCCCATCGTCATGCAGTGGCCGGCCGAGCGCGACATGCACGACTCGACCTCGATCATGTCGGCCGGCTTCATCTGCCCGGTCTTCAGCATCTCCGTGAACTTCCACACGTGCGTGCCGGAGCCGATGTCCTCGCCGCGGAACTTGCCGTTCAGCATCGGCCCGCCGGACACGCCGATGGTCGGCAGGTCGCACGACGCCGCGCCCATCAGCAGCGACGGCGTGGTCTTGTCGCAGCCCATGAGCAGCACGACGCCGTCGAACGGGTTCGCGCGGATCGACTCCTCGACGTCCATCGCGGCCTGGTTGCGGAAGAGCATCGTCGTGGGGCGCATCAGCGTCTCGCCGAGGCTCATCACCGGAAACTCGATGGGGAAGCCGCCGGCGTCGAGCACGCCGTCGCGCACGTGCTGCGCCAGCTCGCGGAAGTGCGCGTTGCACGGCGTAGCCTGCGACCACGTGTTGCAGATGCCGATGACCGGCCGGCCGTCGAACTGGTCGTGCGGAATGCCCTGGTTCTTCATCCACGAACGGTGGACGAGCGCATCGCGGTCCTCGAGACCGAACCAGTGGCGGGACCGCAGCGGCGGCGTTTTCTTGGTGGGCTTCTTGCTCATGATGACGATGGCGGGGTCTGACCCCGAAGACGGTTGGGGAATCGGGGCCTGGCCCCGCGTTGCGGATCGGGGCCTGGCCCCGTGATGCTGCGTCGTTTTCAGGCGGCGAGTCGCGCTCCGGTCGCCTGGTCGAAGACATGGACCTTGCCCGGATTCACCGCGAGGCCGATGCGATCGCCCGGATTGACGGCCGGCCGGCCGTGCGTGACGAGCGTCAACTGCGCGCCGCCGGCCTGGATGAGGAGCTCGGTCTCGGCGCCGGTCGGCTCGACGACGATGATCTCGCCCATCACCGTGCCCGCCGCGCCGACCTCCGCGAGCGCGAGATCGCCGGGGCGCACGCCGTACGCCACGGGCTGGCCGTCCATGCCCGGCGCCTGCTGCAGCGGCCACAGCAGGCCGTCGCCCATGTCCACATGCGCGGCGCCGTCGATGCGGCGCACCGTGCCGTTGACCACGTTCATCGCGGGCGAGCCGATGAACTGCGCAACGAACAGGTTCTGCGGATGATCGTACAGCGCGAGCGGCGGCCCGATCTGCTCGATGCGCCCGTCGTGCATCACCACGATGCGATCGGCCATCGTCATCGCCTCGACCTGGTCGTGCGTGACGTACACCGTGGTGGTCTTGAGGCGCTGGTGCAGCGCCTTGATCTCCGCGCGCATCGCGACGCGCAGCTTGGCATCGAGGTTCGACAGCGGCTCGTCGAACAGGAACACCTTGGGGTCGCGCACGATCGCGCGGCCCATCGCGACGCGCTGGCGCTGGCCGCCCGAGAGCTCGCGCGGGAAGCGGTGCAGGTACGGATCGAGGTTCAGGATCTTCGACGCGTGCGCCACGCGCTCCTCGGTCATCCTCGGGTCGGCCTTGCGCAGCTTCAGGCTGAACGCCATGTTGTCGGCGACCGTCATGTGCGGATACAGCGCGTAGCTCTGGAACACCATCGCGATGTCGCGGTCCTTCGACTCGACGTCGTTCACGACGCGACCGTCGATGGCGATCGTCCCGCCGGTGATCTCCTCCAGGCCCGCGAGCATGCGCAGGAGCGTGGACTTGCCGCAGCCCGAGGGACCCACCAGCACGACGAACTCGCCGTCCTGGATGTCGAAGGAAAGGCCGTGCAGCACCTTGGTGGTGCCGAACGACTTCTCGATGTTGCTGAACGATACGGTTGCCATGCTTTCTCACAAAGAGACGCAGAGACGCCGAGTTTCGACAGCGTCACGGGAACGATCTCTGCGTCTCTGCGTCTCCTGTGAAAAGATTTCAGCTCTTGACCGCGCCCGCAGTAAGGCCGCCGACCATGTAGCGCTTGAAGGTGTAGTAGATCGCCGCGGGAGGAAGCGCGTAGATGAGGCCCGTGGTCATGAGGAGCTCCCACGGCGAATCGTCGGCCGCGAGGAAGTTGCCGAGCGCCACCCCCAGCGTGATCTGCTTGTCGTTGGACAGCAGCAGGAAGGCGTACAAATATTCGTTCCACGCGAGCAGCAGCGCGTAGGTGCCGACCGCCACCAGCGAGGGCGTCATGAGCGGCAGGTACACGAGCCGGAAGAGCTGCAGCGGCGACGCGCCGTCCATCTTCGCCGCCTCGTCGAGCTCGAGCGGCAGCTTGTCCGACGCCTGCTTCAGCACCCAGATCGCATACGGCGACGCGATGGTCACCATCGCGAGGATGAGCGACCACTGGTTGTTGAGGAGGCCGTAGACGCCCATCGTCTTGTACATCGGCACCGCGAGGAAAGCCGCGGGGATGAAGTACGTGAAGAGCGCGAGGTTCATCATGAGGCGGCCGCCCTTCACGCGCAGCCGGCTGATCGCGAACGCCGCGCCGGTGGCCACCACCAGCGTGAGCACGCCCACCGCCACGGCGATCAGCAGCGAGTTCCACATCTGCAGCCAGAAGTGGTCGAGGTAGTGGTGCTGCTCGTTGAACACGATGCGGAAGTTCTGCAGCGTCGGCTCGTCCGGCCACAGCTTGCCGCCGAGCGCCGATTCCTTGGGCGAGATCGCGAACAGGAACAGGTGGTAGATGGGCAGCATCGTCCAGATCAGCACCGGGATGCCGATCAGGAGGAGCTTGGCCTCGGTGGCGACGTGGCGGAGCTTCACTTGGACAGCCGCTTCATCATGAAGTACACGAGTGGGAGCACCGCGGGCAGCGCGACCACGATGGCCGCCATCGACAGGTCGACCTGGTCGAGGCGCAGGTAGCGGATGCCGAGCGTGGCGAGCACGTGCGTGAGGTCGGCGGGGCCGCCGCCTGTCAGCAGGTACACGCTGTTGAAGTCGCCGAGCGTCCAGATCATCGAGAGGATCGTGCACGTGAGGTAGAGCGTGCGCATCGCCGGCCACGTGATGTAGCGGAACTTCTGCCAGCCCGTGGCGCCGTCCACCGACGCAGCTTCATAGTGCTCCGCGGGAATCGCGAGCCGCCCCGCGATCAGGATCAGCGTCCAGAACGGCAGCGACTTCCACACGTGCACGGTCATCGCGATGCCGAGCGCGATGACCGGGTCGTTGAGCCAGTTGGGACCGTCGAGGCCGGTGTAGCGGAAGATCAGCGAGTTGATGATCCCCCACTCGGGATTCAGCATGAACCGGAACGAGAGGATCGTGGGGATCGACGGCACCGCCCACGGCAGGATGAAGAGCAGCGACAGCGCCTTGATCCACCAGCGCGCCTGGATGAAGAAGCCCGACAGCAGGAGCGCGATCATCATCTTGATGTTGATCGCGACGACCAGGAACGCGAGCGTGTTCAGTACCGACCGCAGGAAGATCGGGTCGTCGACGAGGTGGACGTAGCTCTCCGGATGGCGCGCGAGCCACAGGCCGTACCCGACCGGGTAGACCACGAACACGAGGAACACGACGAGGTACGGCGCGAGGAGGACGAGCCCCCACTTCTGCCACGGGGAGAGGCCCTTGCGGGCCGGCCCCGAGGGAACGGGCGCGGCGTCGGGCTGTGCGATGGAGGACATGCGCTCGCGTCTCGAAGTTGCCCTCATGCCGGTCCCTCTCCGCCGCAGGTGCGGCCGCCACGAGGCGACCGCACGCGCGGGGAAAGGAACGCGGAGTGCTTCAGCCCGCGACCTGCTTGATGCGGGCGATCATCTCGTCGGTGGCCTTCTCCGGCGTCCAGCCGTCGTTCACGACGCGGCTCATCGCCTTCGCCCACACGTTCTCGTTGTTGAGGATCGTGAACCGGTAGTTCTTCACGAACTCGAACGTGACCGTGCCGGCGTTGAACTGGTTGTACACCGCCTTGCGATGCGGGTCGCCCTGCCAGAACGGGCTCTTGGTGCCCGAGATCGTCACCGGGTACCAGCGCCCGAGCGAGCCTTCGACGTACGGCTGCAGGTTCTCGTCGGCGAGGATGAACGCGACGAACTCCTTCGCGCGCTTCTTGTTCTTGGCCGCTTCGAAGATCACGCCGGTCTTCACCGCGGCGCGGTACACGAACTTGCTGCCGTCGGGCTTGCTCGGGAAGCCGGCGGTGGCGATGAGCTCCTCGTAGTTCTTCTTCGCCTGCGCGCGCTGCTCGGCCGAGAGCGTCGCGTTGTTGGCGTCGTCGAGCCACTTGGCGGCGATCGAGATGGTCGCGTTGTGCGTCATCAGGATCGTCTTGTTGTGGAAGGCGACGTTGTTGTCCGGGTCCTTCCAGCTCGTGGACGACGGCGGCGTGCAGCCGCGCGTGCGGATGCTCGTGTAGTCGCGCAGCGCGTTGACGAGGCCGGCCTTCACCTTCGGGTCGTCGACCAGCAGCTTGCCGTTGTCGTCGACGAGCTTCACGTTGTACGCGTCCATGAACGTCAGGAACGAGTAGAACGAGTCGGACGAGTCGACGCCCATCGGCTGGCCGATCGCGTACGTGCGCTTGCCCGTCTTGCTGCGGTGCGCGGGCTGCACCTTGTCGCACCAGAAGTCCCAGTACGCCTTCCACGTCGTCGGGATGTCCGCTTCCTTGAAGCCCGCCTCACCCAGCATGTCCTTCCAGTACTGGATGTGCGTCGTCTGCTGCTTCAGCGGGAACGCGTAGTACGCCTTCTTCTTCGTCTTGTCGTTGTAGAGGTAGGTCGTCTCGATCGTGTTCTTGAGGAACTTGTCCTTCATCGGCGTGATGATGTCGGAGATGTCCTCGAGCTTGCCGTCGGACGCCCACTTGCCCGTGACCTGGAAGTCGTAGACGTCGGCATACGCGACGTCGGGCGGCGTGCCGGCGTCGAGCGCGGCGACCGTCTTCGGGATCATGTCCTGCACGGGGTACTGCGAGAGCTCGACCTTGACGCCCGTCTTCGCCTCGTACTTCCTGATGGCCTCGAACAGCGCGTCGTCCTCGGACTTGTAGAAGCCCTTGACCCACCACACCGTGAGCTTCTCCTGCGCGGCGACCGGTGCGGCCGCCGTGAGCACGCCGACGGCGACCAGCGCAGCGGCCAACTTTGCGAACAGCTTCATGCGACTCCTCCTGGATGGTGTCGCACGCACCCGCGCTCTATGTGGCGCGTTCGGCGGCGACGACGGCAGACTACGGTCGGGTGGAAGGTGTGTCAACTCGCGCGCAGCGTCGCGCGCCGCCCGCGCGCACGGCTACATCACCGCGCCCAGCTGCCACGGCACGAACTCGCTTTGCCCGTAGCCGTGGATCTCGCTCTTCGACTTCTGCCCGGAGGCGGTGGCGAGCATGAGCTCGAACAGGCGCGCGCCGGTGTCCGCGACCGTCGCGTTGCCGTCGACGATCTCGCCGCAGTTGAGGTCGATGTCCTCTTCCTGCCGCGTCCAGAGCTGCGTATTGGTGGCGAGCTTGAGCGACGGCGCGGGCGCGCAGCCGTACGCCGAGCCGCGGCCGGTGGTGAACACGATCATGTTGGCGCCGCCGGCCACCTGCCCGGTCGCCGACACCGGGTCGTACCCCGGCGTGTCCATGTAGACGAATCCCTTCGCGGTCACCGGCTCCGCGTACTCGTACACGTCGACGAGATTGGTGGTGCCGCCCTTCGCCACCGCGCCCAGCGACTTCTCGAGGATGGTGGTGAGCCCGCCGGCCTTGTTGCCGGGCGAGGGATTGTTGTTCATCTCGCCGCGCTCGCGTGTCGTGTAATCCTCCCACCACTTGATGCGCGCGATGAGCTTCCCGCCGACGGCACGCGACACCGCGCGCCGCGTGAGCAGATGCTCCGCGCCGTAGATCTCGGGCGTCTCGGAGAGGATCGCGGTGCCGCCGTTGCGCACGAGGAGATCCACCGCCGCGCCGAGCGCCGGATTCGCGGTGATGCCCGAGTAGCCGTCCGAGCCGCCGCACTGCAGGCCGACGGTGAGATGCGACGCGGGCACCGGCTGCCGCGTGACCGCATTCGCGTGCGCCAGCATGCCCTCGACGAGCTTGATGCCGTGCGCGATGGTCTTGGCGGTGCCGCCCGTGTCCTGGATGCTGAACGTCTGCAGCAGCGGCCCTTCCTGCAACTGCTGCGCGCCGAGCAGCGAGCTGATCTGGTTCGCCTCGCAGCCGAGGCCGATCATCAGCACGCCGGCGAAGTTCGCGTGCTTCGCGTAGCCGCCGAGCGTGCGGCGCAGCACCTGCATGCCCTCGCCCTGCGTGTCCATGCCGCAGCCCGAGCCGTGCGTGAGCGCGACGACGCCGTCGACGTTCGGGAATGCAGCGAGCCGCTCGCGCGTGAAGTGATCGGCGATGCCGCGCGCGACGGTGGCCGAGCAGTTCACCGTCGACAGGATGCCGATGTAGTTGCGCGTGGCCACGCGGCCGTCCGGGCGCACGATGCCCATGAACGTCGCGGGGTCGGCCACGTACTGCGTCGGCTTCGCGTCGGCGCCGAACGCGTAGTCGCGCTCGAACGCGCCCATCGCGAGGTTGTTCAAGTGCACGTGCTCGCCGGGCGCGATGTCGCGGCTCGCGAAGCCGATGATCTGGTTGTAGCGGCGCACGGGATCGCCGGCCTTCAGCGCGCGCGTCGCGACCTTGTGCCCGGGCGGCACGAGGCCCACGACGGTGACGTCCTCGTCGAGCAGCTTGGTGCCGCCCACGAGCTGCGCGCGCGCGATGACGACGTCGTCGTTGGGGTGAAGGCGGATGGTCAGCGAGGAGCGGGTCAGCATGGGGTCAATCCTTGTGCGCGACGGTGGTGCGCGCGACGGCGAGGCGGTCGATGGCGGGCCAGTCCCAGTCGATGCCGAGGCCCGGCGTGTCCGGAGGCAACGCGTAGCCCCCGGCCATCGCCATGCGGGAGGTGGTGACGTCGTCGAGCTGGGGAATGTACTCCACCCATGCCCCGTTTGGCACCGCCGCCGAAAGCGACACGTGCAGCTCCATCAGGAAATGCGGGCACACCGGCAGATTGAAAGTCTCGGCAAGGTGAGCCACCTTGAGCCACGGCGTGATCCCGCCGACCCGCGCGCAATCCACTTGGACCACGGAGCAGGCGCGGCGTTCGAGGTAGCCGCGGAAGTGCGCGGGGTGGTACAGCGATTCGCCGACCGCGATGGGCATGCGCGCCTGGCGCGCGAGCTCCACATGCCCCTCGAGGTCCTCGGCGGGCAGCGGCTCCTCGAACCACGCGAGCATCAGTCCCTCGTAGGCGTGCGCGCGGCGCAGCGCCTCGGTGACGGTGAACGCCTGGTTGGCGTCGACCATCAGCTCGAACGCGTCGCCCACGGCCTCGCGCACGGCAGCGAGCCGCGCGACGTCCTCGGCGCGCGACGGCTTGCCCACCTTCATCTTGGCGCCGCGGAACCCCTGCGCCTGCGCAGCCTGCGCCTCGTCGACGAGCTGCGCGGCGGAGTGATGCAGCCAGCCGCCCTCGGTGGTGTAGACCGGCACCTTCGACTGCGCGCCGCCGGCCGCCTGCCACAGCGGCAGGTCGGCGCGGCGGCACCTGAGGTCCCACAGCGCGGTGTCGATCGCAGCGAGCGCGAGGCTCGTGATCGCGCCCACCGCGGTGGCGTGCGTGGCGAAGAAGAGGTCCTTCCAGATCGCCTCGACCTCGCGGGAATCGCGGCCGACGAGCCGCGGTGCGAGGTGATCGCGCAGCAGCGCGACGACCGACGAGCCGCCGGTGCCGATGGTGTACGTGTAGCCGGTGCCCACCGCGCCGTCGGCGCACGCGATGCGCACCATCGGCGTCTCCTGCAGCGCGAACGACTGGATGGCGTCCGTGCGCACGACCTTCGGCGGCAGGTTGACCTGCAGGATCTCGACGCGCTCGATCGTGCTCATTGGACTTCCCTTCGCGCTGCGCGCTTCGGGGCCTGTTCGCCCTCGGGACGGCCCTTCGTGCTCACTGACTCTCGCTCCGCGCTACTTGTAGAACATGTGCGGCAGCCACAGCGAGATCGACGGCACGTACGTGATGAGGATCAGGCTGCCGAGCAGCGGGACGAGCCACGGCAGGATCGCCATCGTCGTGCGCTCGAGCGACATTCGCGCCACGCGCGCGAGCACGAACAGCACCATGCCCATCGGTGGATGCAGCAGCCCGATCATGAGGTTCAGCACGACGATGAGGCCGAAGTGCACCGGGTCGATGCCGAGCTGCTGCACCGCCGGCATCAGCACCGGTATCGCGATCAGGATCGCCGCCGTCGGCTCGAGGAAGCAGCCGACGAAGAGCAGCAGCAGGTTCACGAGCAGCAGGAAGACCCACGGCGAATGCGTGAAGCCCAGCACCCACGCGGTGACCATGTCGGTGACGCGCGTGGCGGTCAGGAGCCAGCCGAAGATCGACGCCGCGGCGACGATGAACAGCACCGTCGCGGTGGTCTCGATGGTCTCCATCGACACCTTGATCAGCATGCGGAAGCTGAGCGTGCGGTACCAGAAGAGGCCGAGGATCAGCGCCCACACGACCGCCGCGACCGCGCCCTCGGTGGGCGTGAAGATGCCCGTGGTCATGCCGCCGATGAGGAGCACCGGTGTCATGATCGGCAGCACGGCCTCGAACTTCCACTTCCAGTCGGACGCGAAGAGCAGCACCATCGCGATGCCGGTGGCGATCGTCGCGTTGGCGCCCATCTGCACGGCGATCCAGATCGCGAGCGGAAAGCCGATCACGACGCCCAGCTCGACCAGCGCCTTCCCCACCCGGCTCCAGACGAACTTGATGTCCGCGCCCCAGTTGTTCTTGTGCGCGAAGTAGCCGACGGTCAGCATCATGAGCACCGTCATCACTGCGCCCGGCACGATGCCCGCGAGGAAGAGCTGCCCGATCGACACGTTGGCGACCATGCCGTAGATCACGAACGGCAGCGACGGCGGGATGATGGGGCCGAGCGTCGCCGACGCCGCGGTGACGCCGACCGAGAACTCCTTGCTGTAGCCATGATCGCGCATGGCCTTGATCTCGATGGTGCCGAGGCCCGCCGCGTCGGCGATGGCGGTGCCCGACATGCCGGCGAAGATCACCGAGCCCACGATGTTCACGTGGCCCAGGCCGCCCTTCATCCAGCCCACGAGTGCGAGCGCGAAGTTGTAGATGCGGTTGGTGATGCCGGCGTTGTTCATCAGGTTGCCGGCCAGGATGAAGAACGGCACCGCGAGCAGCGGGAAGCTGTCGATGCCGGACAGCATCCGGTGCACCACCACCATCGACGGCGTGGTGCCGGACAGCCAGATGTAGAGCAGCGATGCCCCCGCCATGGCGATGGCGACCGGGACGCCGGTCACCATCAGGGCGAGGAACGCGGACAGCAGCGTGCCGGTCATCGTGCGATCCCCTTCGTGCGCACGGTGGTCGTCATTCGATGGTCTCCTCGATCGCGTGCTCCGGCCGCTCGAGGATCGAGAAGCCGCGCTTCCAGTTCTCGAGCGCCACCTGCACCGCGCGGACCGCGGCCGCGGCGAAGCCGAAGGCGCACACGCCGTACACGATGTTCATCGGCAGGTCCACGATGGTCATCTGCAGGTTGCTCATCTTGGTCATCATCTCGATCGTCAGCGCGGTGGCGATGGCGAAGAACGCGATGCGGATCACGTCCACGAGCGTCGACAGCCCGCGCCCGAGCCCGGCCGGCACCAGCCGGTACAGGAAGTCGACGTGGATGTGCCGCGTGCGCCGCGTGGCGGCCGCGATCGCGACGAACACCGTGGCCATCAGCAGGTAGCGCGCGATCTCCTCGGTCCATGCCGCGGAGTCGTTCAGCACGTAGCGCGTGAAGAACTGGTAGAACACGCACAGCCCGAGCAGCCAGAAGAACCCGAGCGAGATCCAGTCCTCGGTGAGGTAGTGATCGAGCTCGACGGGCGCGTCGGTGGCGTGGAAGTGGCCGTCGTCGTCGAGGACCGGGCCCGACTTGGGCGGGACCTCGTTCTGGCCTTCCAGGATTTGCATTTCAAGACCTCGCGAGCGGACTGCAACGCTTCCTTCGTCGTCCCCGCGCAGGCGGGGACCCAGTCGCGTTGGGGCGTTGAGCTTTGGTACGCCTTACGACGCTGGATCCCCGCTTTCGCGGGGATGACCTTCGCGCCTTGCGGCGCGAAGGTCACTTGATCGCGACGATCTTGTCGTAGTCGGCCTTGGAATAGCCGAGCGATTCGAGCGGCTGGTTCTTCAGCACCGCGTCGACGAAGCTCTGGCGATTCACCGGGACGATCTGCAGGCCCTTCTTCTTGAAGTCCTCGACGAGCTCGGCCTCGCGCTTCTTGATCTTGTCGGTGGCACGGGCCGCGGCTTCGCGCGTCACCTCGACGAAGATCTTCTGCTCGTCCGGCGTGAGCTTGTTCCACACGTGCGGCGCGATCTGCGTGGTGAGGCCGTCGACGATGTGGCCGGTCAGCATGATCGCCTTCTGCACTTCGTAGAACTTCTTCGCCTCGATCGTGGTGAGCGGGTTCTCCTGCGCTTCCACGGTGCCGTTCTGCAGCGCGAGGTACACCTCGGCGAACGCGATCGGCGCGGGGTTGGCGCCGCAGGCCTTCGGCGTGGCCATGTACGCGGGCACGTCGGGGACGCGGATCTTGAGGCCCTTCATGCCGGCGCAGTCGGTGAACGGGCGGTTCGACGACGTGTGCCGCGCGCCGTAGTACGTGTAGGCGGTGATCTGGATGCCCGTCTTCTTGCGAAACTCCTCCGTCATCTCGGCGAAGATCGGGCTCTTCGAATACGCGATGAGGTGGTCGGCGTCACGGAAGATGAACGGGTAGTACGCGATGCCGATGCGCGGATACGTGCGCGCCGCGAACGACGGCCCGCTGATGATCATGTCGACCGTGCCGAGCGTCAGGCCCTGGTTGATGTCGGTTTCCTTGCCGAGCGTGCTGGCCGGGAACACCTCGATGTCGAACTTGCCGTTCGTGCGCTTCTTGATCTCCTGCGCGGCCCACACCGACTCGGTGTGGTACGGCTCGCTCGTCTCGTAGACGTGCGCCCACTTCAACTTCTGCTGGGCGGACGCGGGGGCGACGGCAACCACCGCGGCGAGCGCGACGGCCGTCAGGGTGAACTTCGCAAACAGACGCATGACTCCTCCTTGGGCAACGCGGGCCATGCGGACGTCCGCAGGCCCGTCGAGTGTGAAAACGCGATTCAGTGAACGACGATCTGGACCTTGGTGCTCTTGTTCTTGTCGGCCGCCGCGGCGAACGCGGCCTTGGCATCGGCGAGCGGGAACTGCCCCGACAGCAGCGGGCGCACGTCGACGCGGCGCGACGACAGGTAATCGACCGCCCAGTCGAACTCGATGCCCCAGCGAAACGCGCCGCGCAGGTCGAGCTCCTTCGCCATCAGCTCGTTGACCACGAACGGCAGCGGCTCGTGCGGCAGCGTACCGACCTGCACGATCACGCCGCCGCGCTTGGTGGCGGCGACGCACGACTTGAGCGCGTTGAAATTGCCGGAGACTTCGTAGGCAACGTCGAACTGCGGATCCTTGAGCGCATCGCCGTCGCGGTCGGCGCGCAGCGTGACGTCGGCGCCGACGAGCTTCGCCTGCGCGAGCGGGCGGTCGAGCACGTCGGTGACGGTGACCTTGCGTGCGCCCGCGAGCCGCGCGGCGAGCACGGTGACGCAGCCGATCGTCCCGGCGCCGGCGATGAGCACCGACTTGCCCATGAGGTCGCCGCCACGATTGACGCCGTGCAGGCCCACCGCGAGCGGCTCGGCGAACGCAAGCTCGCCGAGCGAGATGTCGCCGTGCACCGGATAGCACTGGCGCTCGCCCATCACGAAGTATTCCTGGAACATGCCCTGCACGTGCGGGAACCGGCTCGCGCTGCCCAGGAAGCGCATCTGCGTGCACAGGTGCTCGCGGCCCTCGCGGCAATACTCGCAGCGGCCGCACGCGTGCGACGGCGACACCGCGACCTTGTCACCAGGCTTCACGCGCGTGACGCCCGCACCCACCGCGGCAACGACCGCCGACGCCTCGTGCCCCGGGATCAGCGGCTCGCGCACGATGAAGCTGCCGTTGCGGCCCTCGTGGTAGTAGTGCAGGTCCGACCCGCAGATGCCGCCCGCGCCGAGACGCAACAGCACCTCGCCCGGCCCCGGCTCCGGCGCCGGCATGTCCTCGATGCGCAGGTCTTCCTTGGCGTGGATGCGGCAGGCAAGCATGGCAACCTCCAATACGTGCGGCAAACGCCGCAATCACTCGATTATCCACCGCCGCCCGATCAGGCGCGCGTCGTTTACAACCTGGTGGAAATCGTCCGGCTCCGCCGGCGATTTCCCCCACTTCAGCTTCTCGCACGCCACTCAGCGTCGAGATTTTTCCATGGGGTCGCGGCGTCAGCCTTGCGACCCCATCTGACTTATTTACTGCCCTCCCAGCCAGTAGAGAAACGCTTGTAGGCGTGATTCATGTGCTTCTGCATCGCCGCCCGCGCGGCCTTCGCGTCGCGCGCGGCGATCGCCTCGTAGATCGTGCGGTGCTCGGCGAGCGCCGCTTCCCACAGCGCGGGCGAGTCGTAGTGGTGCTCGAGCTGCTGGAAGAGCCGTCCCGCGCGCTCCTTCCAGAGCAGGTTGATGACCGCGACCAGCGCGCCGTTGCCGGTCGCCTCCGCGATGCGGAGGTGGAACAGCCGGTCGCCGTTGATGGGCTGCGTCGCACCCGCGGCGAATTCCTGCCGCATGATCTCGAGCGCCTCCGCGATCGCGTCGACCTGCGCCTTGCTCGCCGACTTGGCGGCCATCGCCGCGCACTCCGATTCGATCAGGTATCGCGCGCGCAGGAGCTCGAAGGGCCCGGACTCCGACTGCGCGACGTCGTCGTTGGCGGCGCGCTCGCCGGCGTCCCGCACGTAGATCCCCGAGCCGATCCGCACCTCGACCAGTCCCTCCACCTCGAGCGCGATCAGCGCCTCGCGCACCGACGGCCGCGACACCCCGAGCTGCTTCGCGAGGTCGCGCTCGGGCGGCAGGCGCGCGCCCGGCGGGAATTCGCCGCTCCTGATGAGGCTGCGGATCTGGTCGGCGATCTGCCGGTACAGGCGGCGCGGTTCGATGCTCTGGAACGGCATTGCGGGGGGCTGCGTGGGAACGCCGGGCGCGGCGGGAGAGGCTCTCGGGCCGGAAGGCTAATGGCTGCGGCGCAAGTGGTCAAGTGGTATTACCAATTGTCCCGTCAAGAGGCTACAATCGCGCGTTCGACGCGACTGGCCGCGTCGCCGATCGCCGCGCCTACCCGCATGCCTACCGCCATCGCCGCCATCCGGGCCACGCCCGTCACCGTGCCGCTCGAGGCACCGATCCTGCACAGCAACGGCGCGCACTGGGGCCGCTTCGTGCGCACCGTCGTCGAGGTGGAGACGCACGACGGCTACGTGGGCTTAGGCGAGATGGGCGGCGGCGGCGAGGACGCGACGCGCGCGTTCGCCGGCCTCATGCGCTACCTCGATGGCCACGACGTGTTCCAGCTCGAGGCGCTGCGCCTCAAGATCTGCAATCCCACCGCGAGCCTCTACAACAACCGCACGCAGCTGCACGCGGCGATCGAGTTCGCGTGCCTCGACATCATGGGGCAGAAGCTCGGCGTGCCGGTGCACGCGCTGCTCGGCGGCAAGCTGCGCGACCGCGTGGACTTCGCGAGCTACCTCTTCTTCCGCTATGCCAATCCCGAGACCGGCGAGGGCGAGGTGCGCACGCCCGAGCAGCTCGTCGCCAACGCCGCGGAGCTCAAAGCGAAGCACGGCTTCACGTCGCACAAGCTGAAGGGCGGCGTCTATCCGCCGATGCACGAGCTCGCGTGCTACCGCGCGCTCGCGCGCTCGCTGCCCGGCGAGCGCTTCCGCTACGACCCCAACTCCGCGCTGTCGCTCGCCGACGCGATCGCCTTCGGCCAGGGCATCCTCGACATCCGCAACGACTACTACGAGGACCCGGTCTGGGGCATGCCGCAATTGAAGCGCCTGAAGGAGTTCGTGCCGCTGCCCACCGCGACCAACACCGTCGTGGTGAATTTCGAGCAGCTGGCCGCGAACGTCCGCGACGGCGCCGTCGACGTGATCCTGCTCGACACCACGTTCTGGGGCGGCATCCGCCCGTGCATCAAGGCCGCGGGGGTGTGTGAGACGATGGGCCTCGGCGTCGCCGTGCACAGCTCGGGCGAGCTCGGCATCCAGCTCGCGACGATGCTGCACATGGGCGCGGTGGTGCCGAACCTCGGGTATGCGGCCGACGCGCACTATCACCACCTCGTCGACGACGTGATCGCCGGCGGCCTCCTGCGCTACGAGGGCGGCGCCATCCGCGTGCCCGACGCGCCGGGCCTCGGCGTCACGCTCGACCGCGACAAACTCGCGCGCTACCACGAGCTCTACCGCGAGCTGGGCGGCTACCCGTATGATCGCGACCCGGGGCGCCCGGGGTGGTTCGCGCACGTGCCGAACTCGAGCTGGGCCGACCCCGACGTGTCGCTGCGGCCTGCGCTAAGATGAATTCACAACGAGACGCAGAGACGCCGAGAACCCCGAGCTTTCCTCTGCGTCCCTGCGTCTCTTTGTGAAAAGAATTCGAGGAGAAAACCAAAATGTCAGGACGACTCGCCGGCAAGACGGCGCTGGTCACCGCCGCCGGCCAGGGAATGGGGCACGCATGCGCGCTGCAGATGGCGCAGGAAGGCGCGCATGTCTGCGCGACGGACGTCCGCCCCGAGCTGCTCGACGCGTTCAAGGGCGTGCCCAACGTCACCACGCGCCGGCTCGACGTGCTCGACGACGCCGCCGTGCAGGCGACGCTCGCCGACCTGCCGCCGCTCGACATCCTGTTCAACTGCGCGGGCTACGTGCACCACGGCTCCATCCTCGAGTGCGCGCCGAAGGACTGGGACTTCAGCATGAACCTCAACGTGCGCGCGATGTACGTCACGATCCAGGCCGCGCTGCCGAAGATGCTCGAGCGCTTCCAGAAGGACGGCAAGTGGGCCTCGATCATCAACATGGCCTCGGTCTCCGGATCGATCCGGGGGCTGCCGAATCGCTTCGTGTACGGCACCAGCAAGGCCGCGGTGATCGGGCTCACGAAATCGGTCGCCGCCGATTTCGTGCAGAAGGGCGTGCGCTGCAACGCGATCGCGCCGGGCACCGTCGACACGCCGTCGCTCTCCGACCGCATCAACGCCTTCGCCGATCCCGCGGAGGCGCGCAGGATGTTCGTCGCCCGCCAGCCGATGGGCCGCATCGCCAAGGCGGAGGAGATCGCGCCGGTGGTGATCTTCCTCGCGTCGGACGAGTCCGCGTTCGCGACGGGGCAGGTGTTTTCGGTCGACGGTGGAATGACGATTTGAATAGAGATGCGGGCTAGGGGCTAGGGTCTAGGGGCTAGGGGCTGGGGAGCAGCGCGGAGTGCGCGCCCCCGTCGGCTCACGATGGACCTTCACCTCCAACCCCTGCCGAGTGCCGGCCACCGCCGCTCCCTAGCCCCTAGTCCCCAGCCCCCAGCCCCGCCTTTCCCACCAAGGAGACAACACCATGAAACTCGTACGCTACGGCCCCGCCGGCAAGGAAAAGCCCGGCCTCATCGACGCCGACGGCAACCTGCGCGACCTCTCGCGCAAGGTGCGCGACATCGATGGCGAGGCGCTCGCGCCGGCGTCGCTGTCGGCACTCGCGAAGCTCGACCCGAAGAAGCTGCCGCTCGTGAAGGGCAAGCAGCGCCTGGGCCCGTGCGTCGCCACGCCGTCGAAGTTCGTGGCGATCGGCCTCAACTTCATCGACCACGCGAAGGAGACCGGCTCGCCGATCCCCGAGCATCCCGTCGTGTTCTACAAGCCCACGAGCTGCATCGTCGGCGCGAACGACAACGTGATGATCCCGAAGGACGCGAAGGCGGTGGACTGGGAGGTCGAGATCGCGATCGTCATCGGCCGCAAGGCGAGCTACGTCGACGCCAAGGACGCGATGCGCTACGTCGCGGGCTATTGCATCGTCAACGACGTGTCCGAGCGCGACTGGCAGATGAAGCGCGGCGGCTCGCAGTGGAGCAAGGGCAAGGGCTGCGACACGTTCGGGCCGATGGGCCCGTGGCTGGTCACGCGCGACGAGATCAAGGACGTGCAGAACCTCGACATGTGGCTCGACGTCAACGGCGAGCGTCGGCAGACCGGCAACACGCGGACGATGATCTTCGGCATCGCGCAGGTCGTCGCCGACGTCTCGCAGTACATGACGCTGCTGCCCGGCGACGTCATCACCACCGGCACGCCGCCGGGCGTGGGCCTCGGCATGAAGCCGCCGACCTACCTCAAGGCCGGCGACGTGATGACGCTCGGCATCCAGGGCCTGGGCGAGCAGAAGCAGAAGGTCGTCGCCTTCAAGGGCCGGAAGTAGCCCGCGCCGCGACGGGCGGCGGCAGCATCCGCCCGTCGCGCGGCCCTTGCGCCCCGTCAATGAACGGGGGCGCGCGCGGCCTCTAGACTGGGGGATTCCCCCTGCCTGGAGCGCCCATGAACGACTCGGTCAAGTACCTCCTCGACGAATCCCGCATTCCGAAGGCCTGGTACAACCTCGCGGCCGACCTGCCGCAGGCATTGCCGCCGGTGCTGCATCCGGGCACGCACCAGCCGATCGGTCCCGACGATCTCGCGCCGCTGTTCCCGATGGCGCTGATCGCGCAGGAAGTGTCGACCGAGCGCGAGATCGAGATCCCCGGCCCGGTCCGCGACGTCTATCGCCAGTGGCGCGTGACGCCGCTGTTCCGCGCGCGGCGCCTCGAGCGCGTGCTGCAGACGCCGGCGCGCATCTACTACAAGTACGAGGGCGTCTCGCCCGCGGGCAGCCACAAGCCCAACACCGCGGTCGCGCAGGCGTTCTACAACAAGGAAGCCGGCGTGAAGCGCCTCGCGACCGAGACCGGCGCGGGCCAGTGGGGCAGCTCGCTCGCGTTCGCGGGCGCGCTGTTCGGGCTCGAGGTGCAGGTGTTCATGGTGCGCGTGAGCTACGACCAGAAGCCGTACCGGCGCGCGCTGATGGAGACGTACGGCGCGCGCTGCGTGCCGTCGCCGTCGAACGAGACGCAATCGGGCCGCGCGATCCTCGCGCAGCGCGCCGATCATCCGGGCAGCCTGGGCATCGCGATCTCCGAGGCGGTCGAGGTGGCCGCGCAGCGCGACGACACCAAGTACGCGCTCGGCAGCGTGCTGAACCACGTGCTGCTGCACCAGACCGTGATCGGCATGGAGGCAATGGAGCAGCTCGCGATGGCGGACGACTATCCTGACGTCATCGTCGGCTGCACGGGCGGCGGCTCGAACTTCGCCGGCATCGTGTTCCCGTTCCTGGGAGAGCAGCTGCGCGGCGGGCGCAAGGTGGACGTCGTCGCCATCGAGCCCGCGGCGTGCCCGAGCCTCACGCGCGGCCGCTATGCGTACGACTTCGGCGACACCGCGCACCTCACGCCGCTCACCAAGATGCACACGCTCGGCTCGACGTTCACGCCGCCCGGCTTCCATGCGGGCGGCCTGCGCTACCACGGCATGGCGCCGATGGTGTCGCACCTGATGGACCTCGGCCTCATCCGCGCGAAGGCGTATCACCAGTCGAAGGTGTTCGAGGCAGGCGTGACCTTCGCACGCGCGGAAGGCATCGTGCCCGCGCCGGAAGCGAACCACGCGGTGAAGGGTGCCATCGACGAGGCGATCCGCTGCCGCGAGGAAGGCGTGTCGCGCGCGATCCTTTTCAACCTCTGCGGCCACGGCCACTTCGACATGCAGGCGTACATCGATTACTTCGGCGGCAAGCTGAAGGACCTCGAGTACGACGAGGCGGAGCTCGCGATGGCGTTGGCGGGGTTGCCGTCGGTGCGGATGCCGGCGTAAGACTTTTCGGTGTCCTCGCCCCGACCCCCAAAAGCTCCCTCGCCCCGCTTGCGGGGGCATTTCCGGGAATTCGGCGAGCCTGCTCGCCGCCGGAAATGCGGCGGTCGCATGCTTGCGACCGCGCGCTCTGCAAGAGAGGGCCGGGGTGAGGGGACGGCCGCGCCCTCACCCCAACCCTCTCCCGCGCTGCGGGAGAGGGAGGTCAAATCGACGGGCCGCGGGAGAGGGAGGTCAAATCGACGGGCTGCGGGAGAGGTAGGCCGAATTGACGGGCTGCGCGACAGGGAGGCCTGGTTGAGACGTCGCGGGTAGATCCCTACGTCGACGCACTCCCGCCTGTCGTTCCCGCGAAAGCGGGAACCCAGTGTCGTCCGCCGTCAAGGCGCCGTATAGGCGGTCTTCACCGTGGTGAAGAACTCCGCCGCATAACGGCCCTGCTCGCGCGGACCGTAGCTCGATCCCTTGCGGCCGCCGAACGGCACGTGATAGTCGACGCCCGCGGTGGGCACGTTGACCATCACCATGCCCGCCTGCGAGTGCCGCTTGAAATGCGACGCGTACTTGAGCGACGTGGTCACGATGCCCGCCGACAGTCCGAACTCCGTGTCGTTGGCCATCGCGAGCGCCTCGTCGTAGTCGCGCGCCTGGATGACGCACGCGACCGGCCCGAAGATTTCCTCGCGCGCGATGCGCATCGCGCCCGTCGCGCCGGCGAAGAGCGCGGGCGAGAGGTAGTAACCCGGCGTCGCGCGCTCGACGCGCTCGCCGCCCGTGACGAGCGTCGCGCCTTCCGCCTTGCCGACCTCGATGTACTTGCGATCGATGTCGAGCTGGCCGTCGTCGACCACGGGCCCGATGTCGGTGCCGGCGAGCAGCGCATTGTCGACCCGCAGCGTCCTGAGCTTGTCCGCCACCGCGGCGACGAAGCGGTCGTGGATGCCCGGCGTGACGATGATGCGCGAGGAGGCCGTGCACCGCTGCCCCGTCGAGAAGTACGAGCCCTGCACCGCGACGTTCACCGCCGTGGGCAGGTCGGCGTCGTCGAGCACCACCAGCGGATTCTTGCCCCCCATCTCGAGCTGCACCTTCGCCATGCGCGCGATCGCCTTCGCCGCGATCGCGCGGCCGGTGGGCACGCTGCCGGTGAACGAGATCGCGGTCACGTCGGGGCTCGTGACCAGCGCCTCGCCGACCACCGAGCCGCGGCCCATCACGAGGTTGAGCACGCCCTTCGGCAAGCCGGCGCGCGCGAGGATCTCGGTGATCGCCCACGCGCAGCCCGGCACGAGGTCCGCGGGCTTGATCACCACCGTGTTGCCGTAGGCCAGCGCCGGCGCGATCTTCCACGCGGGAATCGCGATCGGAAAATTCCACGGCGTGATGAGCCCGATGACGCCGAGCGGCTCGCGTGTCACTTCGACGTCCACGCCCGGACGCACCGACGCGAGCTTCTCGCCCGCCATGCGCACCACTTCACCCGCGAAGAACTTGAAGATCTGCCCGGCGCGCATCGCCTCGCCGATGCCCTCCGGCAGCGTCTTGCCTTCCTCGCGCGAGAGCAGCGTGCCGAGCTCGTCCTTGCGCGCGAGGATCTCGCTCCCGGCCTTGTCGAGGATGTTCGCGCGCTCCTGGATCGAGCCCGTCGACCACGCCGGGAACGCGGCCTTCGCCGCCGCGATGGCGGCCTGCGCCTGCGCGGCGTCGGCCTGCGCGTACTCGCCGACCACGTCGTTGGTGTCGGACGGATTGCGATTGACGCTGACGGAAGCGCCCGTCACCCATTCGCCGTCGATGTAGTTGCGGAACTGTTCAGCCATTGCGAATCCTTCAGTGCGGGAGCAGGCCGCGCCGCGCGAGCGTGGCCATGAGGGCGCCGGCGCCGTAGGTCCACGGCGCGATGCGGTCGGACGTGTCGACGCGGTTGACGAGCGCGCCGAGCTTCGGCGTGCCGATGGTGACGACGTCGCCCACCACGTGGGTGAAGCCGAGCCCGGGCCCGTGCCGGTCCTTGGTCGGCGCGAACATCGTGCCGAGGAAGAGCATGAAGCCGTCGGGATACTGATGGTTGGGGCCGATGGCCTGGCCCGCGAGGTCCTCCGGGTCGCGGCTGATCATCGACAGCGCGGACGAGCCGTCGAGCACGAAGCCGTCGGGGCCCTCGACGCGCATCGCGAGGTCGCAGCGGCGCACGTCGTCCATCGTGAAGTGCGCGTCGAAGAGCCGGATGAACGGGCCGATCGCGCACGATGCGTTGTTGTCCTTCGCCTTGCCGAGCAGCAGCGCGCTGCGGCCCTCGAAGTCGCGCAGGTTGACGTCGTTGCCGAGCGTGACGCCCACCGTCCTGCCGTGGCTGCCCACGGCCAGCACGATCTCGGGCTCCGGGTTGTTCCACTCCGATTTCGGATGGATGCCGATCGCGGCGCCCGTGCCCACCGCCGACATCGGCTGCGACTTGGTGAAGATCTCCGCGTCGGGCCCGATGCCGACCTCGAGGTACTGCGACCACGCGTGCTGCGCGATGAGCGCGTCCTTCAGCCGCGCGGCCTCGGGCGAGCCCGGCCGCACGCTCGCGAGGTCATTGCCGATGATCGCGACGATGGCCGCGCGCACCGACTCGGCCTTGCCCGGATCGCCGCGCGCCTGCTCCTCGATCACGCGCTCCAGCATGCTCGCGACGAACGTGACGCCCGCGGCCTTGATCGCCTGCAGGTCGCACGGGGCCATGAGCCACGGCCGCGCGGGATCGCGCGCGTCCTCGGCGCTGTTGGCGAGGACGTCGGCGAGCGCACCCACCTTCGGCAGCGCGCCCGCGGCGCGGATCGCCGCCGCCGGGTCGGGCAGGTTGCACAGCGCGCTCGACGTCGGCGCCACCGACGACACGTCGACGAGGTCGGCGCCGGCGACGGCCACCAGCACGGCGCCGTCGTACGCGGGCACGTACGCACGGCCGACGAGCAGCGCGCGCGCGGCGTCCTCGGGCAACGACGCAGCCACGCTCAGGCGTTCACGCAGGGATTCCATCGGGGAGCAGAGAGGAACGCAGGGGGAAGGCGCAAGGATAACCGACCGGCCGCCCGCTATGCCAGAATGTCCCTCGCCCTCCTTCTTCTCGTCCGCCATGCTGACACCCGCCCAGGAAGCCGCCGCCCAATATCTCGTCACCGCACGGCGCAGCCGGACGCCCGGTCCGCGCCTGCCGGAGGACCTGCGTCCCGCCGACGTCGAGGCAGGGCTCGCGATCCAGGCGCGCGTCGTGGGACTCATGGGCGAGGCGATCGGCGGCTGGAAGTGCTCGGCGCCGACGGAGCCGCGTCCCGTCGCGATGGCGCCGATCCTCGCGCCGTCGATCCGCCGCGCCTCGCCGTGCCCGCTGCTGCCGACCGCGGGCCATGCCCGCATCGAGCCGGAGATCGCGTTCGTGATGGGCCGCGACCTGCCGAAGCGCGACACGCCCTACGGCGAGGACGAGGTGCGCGCCGCCATCGGCGAGGTGCGCTTCGTGCTCGAGCTCATCGGCACGCGCTACGCCGATCCCGCGGCCGTGACGTTCCCCGAGCTCCTCGCGGACTGCATCTCCAATGAAGGCCTCTTCATCGGGCCGCAGGTGCCGGGCGGCCTCGACAACGTGCTCGACGCCTTCCCGATCGCGGTGAAGAGCGGCGGCACGACGCTCGCCACGCGCGACGGCAAGCATCCCGACGGCCATCCGTTCAAGCCGCTGTACTGGCTCGCGAACCACCTCGCCGAGAAGCGCGACTTCCCGCTGCGCGCGGGCGACGTCGTCACCACCGGCTCGTACTGCGGCGTGCTCGACCTGCCCTACGACACGCCGCTCACGTTCGCCTACGGCGACCTCGGCACGCTCGACGTGACGTTCGTGCGCGCGTCGTGACGCCCACGACTTCCGCATTCGCAACGCAGCGCGCTGCGCGGGGGCGCCGCCAATGAGCCTCGCCGGACTCGGCGTGATCGCGACGTGGCACGACGTCGCCGACGACGCGCACGACGAGTTCCGCGAGTGGCACACGCGCGAGCACATGCCCGCGCGCGCCGGTATCCCGGGCGTGCGCCGCGTGCGCCGCTACGTTGGCATTGCGGGTGCACCACAATTCTTCACGCTGCTCGAAGCCGACAGCGTCGAGGCGCTCGGCGGCGAGGACGTGCGACGGCGCTTCGCCGCGCCTACCAGCGCCGCACAACGCTTCCTGCCGATGCTGCGCAACGTCGTGCAGGCGACGGTGCGTGTGCCGTACACCACCGGCGTGGGCAGCGGCGGCGTGCTGTGCACGGTGCGCTTCGCGATCGACGGCGCGCGGCGCGATTCGACGCTCGACGCGCTGCGCCGGCGCGTGCTGCCGCCCATCGCGTATCGCATGGGCGTCACCGGCGTGCACCTCGCGGTCGCCGACGCGGAGGCGCAGGACGCCGTCGCGCTCGAAGCGGGCATGCCGGCGCCCGCCCGCGTCGACTGGGCGCTGCTGCTGGAAGGCGTGTCCGCGCCGGCCGTCGAAGGCGCGGCCGACGACGTCGCGCCCGCGCTGCAGGCCCACGCCGCGCGCGACGTCCTGCGCAACACCTATCGCCTCGAATGCACGCGCCTCACGACCCCGTGGGCGGCGGGCTGACCGCACGGAGCAACGCATGGCCCTCGTTCCCCTCATCGAATACGACGCCGCGAGCCCCGCGGTGCGCGCGGTCTACGACGACATCATGGCGACGCGCAAGGTGCCCGCGGTCAACAACTTCTGGAAGGCGCTCGCCAACGACCCCGCGAACCTCGCGCGCGTGTGGGCCGACGTGAAGTCGGTAATGGGCCCCGGCGCACTCGATCCGCTGGTCAAGGAGCTGCTGTACATCGCGGTGTCGGTCACCAACAACTGCGAGTACTGCATCCACTCGCACTCCGCGGGCGCACGCGCCAAGGGCATGACGCCCGCGATGTTCGACGAGCTCCTCGCCGTGGTCGCGCTCGCCAACGCCACCAACCGCCTCGCCAACGGCTACCGCATCGACGTCGATGCGCAGTTCCGCGACCCCGTGCCGCGCTGATGGTCGCCACCGACGCCACGCGCCGCGGCGCGCCCGACGCGCTGCTCTACCCGGAGATCGAGCCGTACGCGAGCGGCCGGATCGCGCTCGACGCCGTGCACACGATGCACTGGGAATGCTGCGGCAACCCGCGCGGCGTGCCTGTCGTGTTCCTGCACGGCGGGCCGGGCGGCGGATCGCTGCCGCATCACCGTCGCTTCTACGATCCCGCGTTCTGGAACATCGTCGTCTACGACCAGCGCGGCGCCGGCCGCTCGACGCCCTGCGCTTCGGTGCATGCCAACACGACGCAGAACCTCGTCGCCGACCTCGAGCGCCTGCGCGAGGCGCTGCGCATCGACCGCTGGCTGGCGTTCGGCGGATCGTGGGGCTCCACGCTCGCGCTCGCCTACGCGCAGGCGCATCCCGAGCGCATGCTGGGCCTCGTGCTGCGCGGGATCTTCCTCGCATCGCGCGCCGAGATCGACTGGTTCATGCACGGCATGCGCACCATCTTCCCGGAGGCGTGGCGTGCATTCGCCGAGTTCCTGCCGCCGGAGGAGCGCGGCGACCTGCTCGCGAGCTATTACCGCCGCCTCACCGATCCCGATCCCGCGATCCACCTGCCGGCCGCCCATAGCTGGGACCGCTACGAAGGCGCGTGCTCGACGCTGCTCCCGCAACCCGATGCGGCGGCCAAGTTCGACGCCGATGCCGCCGCCCTCGCGATCGCGCGCATCGAGGCGCACTACTTCGTGCACGAGGCGTGGCTGCGCGACGGCGAGCTCATCGCCGGCGTGCCGCGCATCCGTCACCTGCCGTGCACCATCGTGCAGGGGCGCTACGACATCGTGTGCCCGCCCGTGACGGCCGAGCGCCTCGCGCGCGCCTGGCCGGAAGCGGAATACGTCGTCGTGCCCGATGCCGGCCACTCGGTTCGCGAGCCCGGCATCACCCGCGAGCTCCTGGCCGCGGTGCGCCGGATGCAGGCGCGGGTCTGACCCTTCGCGAAAGGCGCCAGCCGGGGCGGCCGGCGGCCTGACGAGCCCCACCGATCTGCTCCCTCTCCCCGCTCGCGGGGAGAGGGCTGGGGTGAGGGGCAGTCGCGTGCAGGAAGCAAGGCGCTCGCAACCCATAAGTTGACAACGTCAACTATTAGCTTGACGATCGCCGTCATCGCCGTCCCGCCAGCCCCCCATGCCCACCACCGACCCCGCCCGCGTCGCCGCCGTCCGCCGCTTCAGCCGCTTCTACACCCGCCGCATCGGCGTGCTGCACGAAGGCCTGCTCGCGAGCCCCTTCTCGCTCGCCGAAGGCCGCGTGCTCTACGAGCTCGCACAACGCCCGGAGACGACCGCGCGCGACCTCGGCCGCGAGCTCGGCATGGACGCCGGGTACCTGTCGCGCATCCTGCGCACGTTCGAGACGCGCGGGCTCGTCCGGCGCGTCGCGTCGCAGGCGGACGCCCGCCAGCGGCCGTTGGCACTGACCACCGAAGGTCGTCGCGCGTTCAGCGCGCTCGACCGGCAATCGGCCAAGGAAGTGTCGGCGCTCCTCGCCCCGCTGCCCGAGCCGGCGCAGGTGCGGCTGACCGGCGCGATGGCGGCGATCGAGTCGCTGCTGTCCCCGGCCGCCAGCACCGCGGCACCGTTCGTGCTGCGCCCGCACCGCCCGGGCGACATGGGCTGGGTCGTGCAGGCGCACGGCGAGATCTACGCGCGCGAGTATGGCTGGGACGAGCGCTTCGAGGCGCTGGTCGCGCGCGTCGCCGCGGACTTCGTCGACCACTTCGACGCCACCCGCGAGCGCTGCTGGATCGCGGAGCGCGACGGCGAGCGCGTGGGCTCGGTGTTCGTCGTCCGCAAGTCCGCGCGCGTCGCGAAGCTGCGGCTCCTGATCGTCGACCCGAAGGCACGCGGGCTCGGCTTGGGCCGGCTGCTGGTCGACGAATGCATCCGCTTCGCACGCGCCGCCGGATACCGTACGCTCACGCTCTGGACGCAGGAGAACCTGAGTGCGGCCCGCGCGATCTACCGCGCCGCGGGCTTCACGCGCACGGCGCGCGAAGAGCACGCGGAGTTCGGCGTCCCGCTCGTGAGCGAGACGTGGGAGCTCGCGCTGAACTGACCCGTCGAGGACCGCATCGCATGTACATTCCGTCGCACTTCGCCGAGAACGATCCCACCGCGCTGCGCGAGGTCGTGCGCGAGCATCCGCTGGGAGCCCTCGTCGTCGCCGGCGACGACGGGCTCGACAGCGTCCACGCGCCGTTCCTCTTCGATTCCGAGCCCGCGCCACTCGGCACCCTGCGCTGCCACGTGGCGCGCGCCAATCCGATCGCGAAGGCCATCGGCGACGGCCGCGACGTGCTGGTGCTCTTCCGCGGGCCGAGCGCCTACGTGACGCCGTCGTGGTACGCGACGAAGCAGGCCACGGGCAAGGTCGTGCCGACCTACAACTACGTCGCGGTGCAGGCGAAGGGCCGCGCGCGCACCGTCGCGGATGCGACGTGGCTGCACGCGTTCGTCACGCGGCTCACCGAGAACTTCGAGCAGCGGCGGGCGATGCCGTGGCACGTGACCGACGCCCCGGCCGATTACGTGCAGGGCATGCTGCAGGCGATCGTCGGCATCGAGGTGCAGGTCGCATCGCTCGTCGGCACGTTCAAGATGAGCCAGAACCGCAACGCCGCCGATCGCGCGGGCGTGCACGACGGGCTGGTCGAGCGGGCGCAGGATACGGATCTTGCGGTTGCGTCGCTCGTGCGATCGCGCGGGACGGGCGCTGGATAGAGAACCCGTCTCGGTGTGGCGCGTTGCGGTCGCCGGGCCGCGCTAACGGCGGCGACGGCGCCCTGCAGCGACGAAACCGAGCAGCGTCGCGACGAGCAGCACGAGCGAGCCCGGCTCCGGAAGCCGCTGCACGGAGGCCAGGAGCAGGTTGCTGTTGAAGCTCGTGGCCTGCGGCCCGGTATGGAAGATGTCGATGATGATCCGCAGCGTGAAGTTGGAGGCATCGAGGATGCTTCCGGCCCAACCGTCGTTCGCGGAGAAGCCAAGGAGCGACCCCGTGTGCGAACCTCCGGAGCTGCACGCACTGTCGATGCATGCGAGCCAGGCGATGTCGGGAGAGGTCCCGCCGAGCGCGTTGACCGCGGTGAAGAGTGCGAGGCCCGTGGCGAGGCTCGAGCCGGTCTGCGTCAGCACGATGGTCAGGTGATGGCTGCCGGCGCCGTTGGTGACGTTGATGCTGTTGAGATCGATCTCGCTCGACGAGATGGACGGAACGCCGACGCCCGACGCGAAGTTCACGTTCCAGCTGCCGATGACGCCGTTGTAACTGACGAGGCCGGTGCCGGCAGGCGCGTTCACGTCGACATCGAAGCCGATGCCTACGTGGTCGTCGATGGTGAGGTTCAGCGTGGGGTCGGCAGCCGCCGGTGAGGACACCGCGAGGGAGATGCCGACGACGACGAGAAGTGATCGCAGGACGTTCATGTTGCACCCGGAAGGATCTGACGTTCCGGTGCAACGCCAAGCATAAAGCGATCCCGGCGCACGATGCCGAGTGACATCAACGGGTTACGTGAGCGGGCGGTCGTCCCTGGCGGACGTACTGTCAAATACGGCGTTCCCCTAAAGACGCGCGTCCCGGAGGCGCCCCTTTCGACCCTTCGGCGGGACCGCCGCTGCCGGCCCGGCCCTATTCCGCGACCGCCCCGTCGCGCACCGCCACGATCGCCAGGCTCAACGTGACGTCGTCGCCGATCAGCGGCCAGGCGAAGTCCATCCCGAAGTCGCGACGCCGGAGGCTGCCGTCGACATGGGCGATGCAGTGCGCGCGTTCGGCGGGGCAGTCCATTCCCGTCACCGCGAGCGTCACCGGCCGCGTGACGCCGCGCAGCGTGAGCTCGCCCTCGACTTGCGCGAGCCGGCCGGCGGCGAAGACGAGATGCGTCGAGCGGAAGCGCACGACGGGATGATGGGCGACGTCGAACATGCTCTCGCCGCGCAGGAACGCATCGCGCAGCGTCCAGCCGGTGCTGACCGACGCGCCGGCCACGTCGAGCCCGATGCGCCCGTCCTGCCGTGCCGCATCGTAGTCGACGCTGCCGGTCACCTGCGTGAATTGCCCTTGCGCGCGCAGCACGCCGAGATGCACGACCGAGAACTCGACGCGCGTGTGCGCGGGATCGAGGTGGTAGTGCACGGGCTGCGCATTGGCCGGTGCCGCGCACACGCAGAAGAGCGCGAGGCACGCCGCCGGGCCGCGCGCATTCACTCGCGCATCGCCTCGACGGGGATGACGATGCGCACCTCGTCACCTGCCGCCGCGGGCAGGCCGGCGGTCATGCCGAACTCGGAGCGGCGCAGCGTCGCGGTGGCGCGCGCCCCGCACATCGCGCGTCGCGTGTACGGATGCATGCCGCAGCGGAACTCGGTGATGTCGAGCGCGACGGGCCGGGTGACGCCGAGCAGCGTGAGCTCGCCATTCGCGCGCACGGGAACGTCGCCGTCGAACACGACGTCGCGCGCCACGTAGCGCATCACCGGGTACCTGTCCGCGTCGAAGTAATCATCGCGCTTCAGGACGTCGGTGAGCACGCGCACCGCCGTCGTCACCGAGCCGGTGCCGATCTCGACTTCGATGCTGCCGCTGCGCGCATCGCGGTCGAGCGTGATGCGGCCCATCGCGTTGGTGAAGAACCCGAACTGGCGCGACATGCCGGACAGGTGTGCGACCTCGAACATGGGCGTGGTGTGCGTCGGGTCGATGATGTACACGTCCGCGGCGCGCACCGGCAAGCACGCCATGAGCAGCGCCACGCCGAGCCACGCGTGACGCATCACGGCGCTCCCGCGAGCGTCATGCGCACGCGCACCAGCACCTCGTCGGCGACGACGGCAGGATCCGCCCACGCGCCCTCGCCGATGCGAAACGCGAGGCGCTGCAGGGCGAACTGTCCCTCGGCGACCATCGCGCCGCGTGCGTCGCGATGCAATGCAACCGGCACCACGAGGTCGCGCGTCACGCCCTTCAGCGCGAGCCTGCCCGCGATCTCGTAGCGGTCGGGGCCGGTCGCGCGCACGGACGTCGAGGTGAACGTCGCGACGGGAAACTTCGCGGTGTCGAACCACCCCGGGCGCCGCACCTCGCCTTCCGCCTCCTCGCTCGCGAGGTCGATGCTCGCGAGCTCGATCGTGAAATTCGCCTTCGTATGCGCGAGATCGTCCGGACGCCAGTCGACGTCGGCGCGAAAGCGGCGGAAGCGGCCTTCCACGTCGACGCCCATCTGCCGCGACACGAAGCGGATCTCGCTCCTGTCGGGCACGATCCCTTGCGCGGGCGCGGCGCCGTGCGCCAGCACGCCCAGCGCGAACGCGAGCGTCAACGCGAGGCGCGCCACGGCCGCATGCGCGACAGGATCTCGTCGCGGTCGATCCACTGGTGCTTCGCGGCCGCCGCCACGTGCACCAGCACAAGCAGCGCCAGCGTCGCGTTGAGCGACTGGTGCACCGCCAGCATCGCGCCCGCCAGCGCCTTGTCCTTCGGCACGAGGTTCGGCAGCGGCACCAGCGAGAGATAGACGACCGAGACGCCGGTGGCCGAGCTGTAGAGCCAGCCCGACAGCGGAACCGCGAGCATCAGGGCGTACAGCGCACGATGCGCGAGCAGCGCGCCGCGCCGCTGCCACGCGGGCAGCGCAGGCGGCCACGTCGGCGGCGGCGCGTGCCACCGCCACGCGAGGCGAAGTGCCGCCAGCAGGAACACGGTGATGCCGATCCACTTGTGCCATCCATACCAGCGTAGCGTGGCCGGCGAGAGCGCGAGGCCGGTCATCCAGACCCCGAGTGCGAAGCCCGCCAGCACGAGGAGCGCCGACAGCCAGTGCAGGGCGACGGCGACCGGTCCATAGCGCTCGCTCATGGCGGCACGCGGGAAACCGGCCCGCGATGCGACCGCGCGCGACTATAATCCGCGCAGCTCCCGTCCTGACCCGCCCGCATCTTGCGCACGTCCCCGTTCGCCCCGCCGTCGCGGGCCCGCCATCCGGCCGTCGCCCATCCCGGGGTCAACAGCAGCGCACGCGGTCTTGTTCCGTTCCTCGTCGCGGTTCTTGCGGCGCTCGCCTTCGCACTGCCCGCCCACGGCCAGCCCGCGGCGGCCGCCACCACCACGGCACCGGGCAAGCCGCGCCCGAAGGTTGGCCTCGTGCTCTCGGGCGGCGGCGCCCGCGGGCTCACCCACATCGGCGTGCTCAAGGTGCTGCACGAGATGCGCGTGCCGATCGACTACATCGCCGGCACGTCGATGGGCGCGATCGTCGCGGGGCTGTACGCGAGCGGCATGACGCCGCACGAGATGCAGCGCGCGCTCGGTGCCGTGAGCTGGCCCACGCTGCTTTCCGACAGCCCGCCGCGCGACGACGTCGCGTTCCGGCGCAAGGAGGAGCTCTCGCAGTTCCCGGTCGGCTTCGAGATGGGCTTCGACACGGACGGCGAGGTGCAGTGGTTCAAGGGCGCGCTGTCCGGCGCCAACCTCGAGCTCTTCCTCCACGAGCTGACTCGCCGCGTCGACGGCATCGACGATTTCGACAAGCTGCCGATCCCCTATCGCGCGGTCGCGACCAACATGGTCACGGGGAAGGAAGTGATCTTCGCGCACGGCCGCCTGTACCAGGCGATGCGCGCGAGCATGTCGGTGCCCGGCATGTTCGCGCCGGTCGAGATCGAGGGCCGCATCCTCGGCGACGGCGGGCTCGTCAACAACCTGCCGGTCGACGTGGTGCGCGCGATGGGCGCGGACGTGGTCATCGCGGTCAACATCGGCACGCCGCTCATGTCGCGCGACCAGCTGCAGTCCGTGGTCGGCTTCGCGTCGCAGATGATCAACATCCTGACCGAGCAGAACGTGCGCACGCAGCTCGCGAGCTTGAGGCCCGGCGACGTGCTGATCTCGCCCGAGCTCGGCAACCTCACGTTCATCGACTTCGCGCAGGCGCCGAAGTTCGTCGAGCTGGGCGTGCAGGCGGCGGAAGCGCTGCGACCGAAGCTCGCCGCGCTCGCCGACACCTCGCGCGAGTTCGCGCAGTTCGAGAAGCGGTTCATCGTGGCGCCGGAGCCGCCGCCGAAGACGCTCGACTTCGTCACGGTCGAAGGCACGTCGTACGCGAACCCGGACGTGCTCGAGGCGCAGATGGCGACCCAGCCCGACCAGCCGTTCGCGATGGCCACGCTGGAGACGGACCTCGCGAAGCTCTACGGCCGCGGCGAGTTCGAGCAGATCGACTACGAGCTCGTGCGCATCGGCAGCCAGCAGGGGCTCATCGTCAACGTCGCCGAGAAATCGTGGGGGCCGAATTTCCTGCGCTTCGGGATGTCGCTGTCGTCGGACCTGCAGGGCGAGTCGTTCTTCAACCTCATGGCCGGGCACAAGCGCGTGTGGCTCAACAGCTACGGCGCGGAGTGGACCAACGAGATCGTCCTCGGCAGCACGCGGCGCTACGCGACGGAGTTCTACCAGCCGCTGACGCTGACCAACCGCGTGTTCGCGTCGGCGTACGGCATGGCCGAGCGCACGCCGCAATACATCTTCGACGGCGACACGCGCATCGCCGAGTACGACGTGCTCACCGAGACGGCGGGCCTGGACCTCGGCATGCCGCTCGGCACGACGGGCGAGATCCGCGCAGGATTCAAGTGGACGCACCAGCGCGGCGATCCCGTGATCGCCGACTCGTACTCGCAGATCTACCAGACGATCAAGTCGGACGAGACCGGCATGCGCCTGCTGCTGCGCTGGGATACGCTCGACAACCCGTACTTCCCGCGCCACGGGCTGCGCGTGCAGGCCGACGCGTTCTTCGGCAACCGCAGCACGACGTACGGCGGCGTCGAGATCTACGACGATTCGTCGTCGCGCGCGGGCGTGTTCGCCAACGGCGCGTACTCCTTCGGTGCCAACGACTTCGTGAACGTCGCGGTCCGCGCGGGCGGCATCACCTCGAACAACGAGAGGGCCGATCCGATCAGCGACTTCAACCTGGGCGGCTTCCTCAACCTCTCGGGCCTGCGCACGGACCAGCTCTCCAACAGCTACATGGGGTTCACGCGCGCCGTCTATTATCATCAGGTCGGCAACATGCCGCTGATGGGACGCGGCATCTACCTCGGCGGCTCGCTCGAGGCCGGCAACGTGTGGCCCACCGCGGGCAGCGTGTCGTGGTCGGGCCTGCGCACCGCGGGCAGCGTGTTCGTCGCCGCCGACACGTGGCTCGGGCCGTTCTACTTCGCGTGGGGCCGCGCGAGCGGCGGCGAGACGAGCTTCTACATCTACCTTGGCCGGCTCTGATTCCAACGCGTCCTGGCTCGCGCGCAGCCGCGCGGCGGTGTGGCACCCGTGCACGCAGATGAAGGTGCACGAGGCGCTGCCGCTGGTGCCCATCGCGCGCGCCGCCGGCGCGTGGCTCTATGACTTCGACGGCCGGCGCTACCTCGACGCCGTGAGCTCGTGGTGGGTCAACCTCTTCGGGCACGCCCACCCGCGCATCAACGCGGCGCTGCGCGCGCAGCTCGACGACCTCGAGCACGTGATGCTCGCGGGATTCACGCACCGGCCGGTGGTCGAGCTCTCGGAACGGCTCGCCGCGCTCGCACCCGCGGGCCTCGGGCACGCGTTCTACGGCTCGGACGGCGCGTCCGCCACCGAGATCGCGCTCAAGATGAGCTTCCACTACTGGCGCAACCGCGGGCAGCCGGAGAAGCGCGGCTTCGTGAGCCTCGCCGGCGGCTATCACGGCGAGACGCTGGGGGCGCTCGCGGTGACCGACGTCGCGCTGTTCCGCGACGTGTACGCGCCGCTGCTCAACGTCAACGCCATCGTGCCGTGCCCCGATCCGCGGCAGGGCATCACCGTCGAGGCCGCGGCCGCGGCGCTGGATGCGCATCTCGCGCAGCATCACGCGACGACCGCCGCGCTGATCGTCGAGCCGCTGGTGCAGGGCGCGTCGGGCATGACGATGTACGACGCGCGGTACCTGGCCCTCGCGCGCGACATCACGCAGCGCCACGGCGTGCACCTCGTCGCCGACGAGATCATGACCGGCTTCGGGCGCACCGGCACGCTGTTCGCGTGGGAGCAGGCGCACGCGCCGGCGCCCGATTTCATGTGCCTGTCGAAGGGCCTCACCGGCGGCTACCTGCCGCTGTCGTGCGTGCTCACGACGGACGACGTGTACGGCGCGTTCTACGACGACGACGTCGCGCGCGGCTTCCTGCACTCGCATTCGTACACCGGCAATCCGCTCGCGTGCCGCGCCGCGCTCGCGGTGCTCGACATCTTCCGCGACGACGACGTCATTGCCGCGAACCAGCAGCGGGCCGCGCGCTGGCGGTCGCTGCTGGAGCCGGTGGCGACGCATCCGAAGGTGCGCGACTTCCGCCAGCGCGGCATGATCCTCGCGTGGGAAGTCGAGACCGCCCGGGCGGACTTCGCGCGCTGGTGCTTCGCGGAATCGCTTGCAGGCGAGATGCTGCTGCGCCCGATCGGCCGCACCCTCTACCTGATGCCGCCGTACGTCGTGACCGACGACGAGATGGGCTTGCTCGCGACGCGCATCGCCGCGATACTCGACCGCGCATGAAGCTGCTCGCCCTCGCCCTCGCGCTCGTTGCGGCCGCCACGCACGCGGCGCTGCCGTCGGGCGTGGCGCGCGCGTTCACCGCCAACGGCATTCCGTTGTCCGCGGTGTCGGTGGTGGTGCGCGAAGCGGGCCAGCCGTCGCCGCTCTTCACGCACGACGCCGACCGTCCCGTGAACCCGGCGTCGGTGATGAAGCTCGTCACCACCTACGCGGCGCTCGACCTCCTCGGGCGCGACTATCGATGGAAGACCGAAGCGTACCTCGACGGCAAGCTCGATGCCGCCGGCACGCTCGACGGCAACCTCGTGCTCAAGGGCTATGGCGATCCCAAGATCACGATCGAGCAGTGGCAGGCGTTCATGGCGGACCTGCGCGCGAAGGGCCTCGTGCGCATCACCGGCGACCTCGTGCTCGACCGCTCGTGGTTCAAGCTGCCCGAGCACGATCCCGCGGCGTTCGATGCGGAGCCGCTGAAGCCGTACAACGTCGGCCCCGACGCGCTGCTCGTGAACTTCAAGGCGGTGCGCTTCGCGTTCGCGCCGGATCCCGCCAAAAACGCGGTGACCGTGCGCGCCGATCCGCCGCTGCCCGACATCGCGCTCGATGCGCTGCCGCAGCTCACCGGCGGCGACTGCGGCGACTGGCGCGCGTCGCTCGCGGCGAACTACGTCAACCGCGGCGCGTCGGCGTCGGCCGCGTTCCCCGGCCGCTATGCGCAGGCCTGCGGCGAGCACGACTGGTACGTCGCGCTGCTCGACCATCCGCATTACGTGCACGGGATGTTCGCGACGTACTTCCGCGAGAAGGGCGGCATCTTCGCGGGCGGCGTGCGCGAGGGCCGGGCGCCGCGCGGCGCGCAGCCGTTCGCCGTGCTCGACTCGGCGCCGCTCTACGACGTGATGCGCGACGTCAACAAGCTCTCGAACAACGTGATGGCGCGCCAGGTGTTCCTGACGCTTGCCACGGCGAAGCATCCGCCGCCCGCCACGCCCGCGCTCGCGACCGAGGTCGTCCAGCAGTGGCTCAAGGAGAAGAAGATCCCGCTCGCGGGGCTCGTGCTCGAGAATGGCTCGGGGCTGTCGCGACGCGAGCGGCTCACCGCGAACAGCCTCGCGCGGCTGCTGGCCGCGGCCGACCGCAGCCCCGTGCGCGAGGAATTCGCGAGCTCGCTCGCGGTGGCGGCGGTGGACGGCACCGTGCAGAAGCGCTTCCGCGATGGCAGCGTCGCCGGGCAGGCGCTGCTCAAGACGGGCACGCTCGAGGGCGTGCGTGCGCTCGCGGGCTACGTCATCGACGCCGAGGGCCGGCGTTACATCGTCGCCGCCGTCGTGAACCACGCCAACGCGGCGCGCGCCGCGCCCGCGCTCGACTACCTCGTGCAATGGGTGTACGAGGAGGCGGGGCACTACGACCGCGCGCTGCGGCGCTGAACCCGCGCGGCGCGGCCGCGGTCTGACGTATTCGCAACTGCGGTTTGCCACGTCATGACCGGATTCGACGCCATCATCGAAGCGAAGATCGCCGAGGCGCAGGCGGCCGGCGAATTCGACGACCTGCCCGGCGCGGGCCGCCCGCTCGTGCTCGACGACGACCGCCTGGTGCCCGAGCACCTGCGGATGGCGTACCGCATCCTCAAGAACGCGGGACTCGTGCCGCCCGAGCTCGAGGAGCGGAAGGAGGCGGCGGGCCTGCGCGAGTTCCTCGCCGCCACCGCCGGCGACACGCCCGCCCGCCGGCGGGCGCTCGCCAAGCTCGCGCTGCTCGAGGCGCGGCTCGAAGCGTCGGGGCTGCGCAGCCCGCGCACCGCCGAGTACCACGACCGGCTGCTGTCCCGGCTCGACCGGGACGAGTAGCGATGCGCCGCGGCGGTCAGTAGCCCGGGACCGGCCGGCTGTCCTTGTACAGCAGGTAGCCGCGGACCACGCGGTAGAGCACCCAGATCGACGTCACGATCCAGATGCCGATCGCAATCGGGATGCCGAGCAGCGTGATGAACAGCACCCAGCCGATCACCGCCCACAGCAGCGACCACCAGAACGTGCGGATCAGCCAGGCGAAGTGCGACGCGACCCAGGTGCCGGCGGCATCGCCGCGCTTCACGTAGCAGACGATCACCGCGACGATGCCGATGAGCGTCAGGAACGGCGCCGGCGCGGCGAGCCCCGAGCGGGCGATCTCGAGCACGGCGCCGATGCCGAACAACGCATAGGCGAGGACGCCGGCGCCGACCGGCGGAACGGACGTGCCCGACGCGGATTGCGGTGCAGGAAACTCGGCCAAGGTATGGGTTCTCCGTAATGGCGCCGCGAACCGGCGCGCACGGGTAAAGATGGGGCCCGCGCGAGGCGGCGTCAATACCGGTGGGGATGGAGGGCGGGTGGGGGGTGGTGACGTGAGCCCGGCGGGGACGAATTGCGATGGAGCGCCAGCGTCGACCAAGCCGCCATCCGCCGCACGATGCTCGTTGTTGCGTAGCAATTCCCGGCGGCCGCCGCCGGGCCGCTCCCAAGGCGGCCGGGTGGCCTGCCTTGAGCGTCGGAGGTAGGGACACGGCTGCCCCTCACCCCAACCCTCCCTTGCAGGGCGCGCGGTCGCTTGCATGCGACCGCCGCATTTCCGGCGGCGAGCATGCTCGCCGAATTCCCGGAAATGCCCCCGCAAGCGGGGCGAGGGAGCACGTCTGTGGTTGGTCGCGGTCGGCGCGACTTCGGCTGCAAAAGGTGCGACGCCGCCCACACGACATCCACCGGTCCCCCGGACACCTTTTGCAGACGTCGCTGTGGCTATAATGGACTTCCCGCATCGCTGCGGCGATGCGCCCCGATTGACCCCCAACGAGAAAGAGACGCCATGAGCACCGACAGCGCCCGCGACAGATTGGTGGATGAATTCTCCTCCGTGCTTTCCGAAGCCGAGACGCTCCTCGACAAGGCCGCCCGCGAGACCGGCGACAAGGCGCGCGACCTGCGCTCGCAGGTCGAGGCGCGGCTGCTGTCGGCCAAGCTCAAGCTGCAGGAGCTCGAGGGCCAGGCCGTCGACGGCGCGAAGGCCGCCGCCCGCTACACCGACGACTACGTGCACGATCATCCCTGGCAGGCGATCGGCCTCGCGGCCGGCATCGGCTTCGCGATCGGCCTGCTGATGAATCGCCGCTAGCGCGCGCTCGTCATCATGAGCGACGTCCCGGAACGGGAGCCGGGAGGCGGCACGCTGCACGGCGCGCTGGCGCGCTTCGCCGACGCGCTGCTCGGGCTCGTGCGCACGCGCATCGAGCTCGTCGCGGTCGAGTACACCGAGGAACGGGACCGGCTCGCGCGGCAGCTCATGCTGATGCTGGCGGCGGTGGGCTGCCTGCTGTTCGCGCTGTTCTTCGCGGCGGCGGCAGTGGTGGCGGCGTTCTGGGATACCTACCGCTTCGCGGCGATCATCGGCGTCGCGATCTTCTTCACGCTGGCCGGCGGCCTCATGCTCTGGCGGCGGCAGGAGATCGCGAACACGTCGCCGCTGCCGTTCGCGGCGACGGTGGGCGAGCTCGAGAAGGATCGCGCCGCGATCTCGCGGACGCTCAACATGCCGCCTTCGCCATGACGACCGGCCGCAAACGCGTCGCGCCAAGGATCGCGCCATGACACCCGCGCCCGACATCGCCGAGCGCAAGGCGCGGCTCATCGCGCAATCGGACCTGCACCGCATGCAGGCACTGCTCGCGTTCCACGCGGCCCGGCGCATCGTGTCGCCGCCGCCTCCCGCGGAGCGCAGCGCGGCCTCGCGCTCGATCGCCACCACCATCATCGGGCTTGCGTTGCCGCTGGTCGGTGGACGGCGGCTGCGCGGCACGCTGCGCTACCTGTCGTACCTCGCCACCGCGCTGCGGGTCTTCCGCGCGTGGCGCGCGGGCTAGTGCGAGGGACCGAACCCTCCGCCTTTCCCTCGTCGTTCCCGCGAAAGCGGGAACCCAGCGACTTTGTCGCACACGGCGCTTATCGGTACGTGTGGTGCCGGGCACATCGTCTACGACACTGGGTCCCCGCGTTCGCGGGGACGACGATGCGGGGCATTTGCGCGGTGGAAGCGCCGTCCTAGAATCCCAGGTCCCGATACAGGGCGTCGACGCGCGCCTTCACGTCCGCGTCCATCGCGATCGGCCGTCCCCACTCGCGCGTGGTCTCTCCGGGCCACTTGTTCGTCGCGTCGATGCCCATCTTGCTGCCGAGGCCGGACACGGGTGACGCGAAGTCGAGGTAGTCGATCGGTGTGGATTCGACCAGCAGCGTGTCGCGCGCCGGATCGACGCGCGTGGTCAGCGCCCACACCACTTCCTTCCAGTCGCGCACGTTCACGTCGTCGTCGGTGACGATGATGAACTTCGTGTACATGAACTGGCGCAGGAAGCTCCACACGCCGAACATCACGCGCTTGGCGTGGCCGGGATACTGCTTCTTCATCGACACCACCGCGAGGCGGTACGAGCAGCCTTCGGGCGGCAGGTAGAAGTCGGCGATCTCGGGGAACTGCCGCGCGAGCAGCGGCACGAACACCTCGTTCAGCGCAACGCCGAGCACCGCGGGCTCGTCGGGCGGCTTGCCGGTGTACGTCGAGTGATAGATGGGGTCGCGGCGCAGCGTGATGCGCTCGATGGTGAACACCCGGAAGCGCTCGACCTCGTTGTAGTAGCCGGTGTGATCGCCGAACGGGCCCTCGGCCGCGGTCTCGTAGCCGGTGGGATCGCTCGCATCCGGCTGCAGGAAGCCTTCGAGCACGATCTCCGCGGACGCCGGCACCTGCAGGTCGTGCGTGCGGCACTTGACGATCTCGGTGCGGCCGCCGCGCAGCAGGCCCGCGAACTGGTATTCGGACAGCGTGTCGGGCACCGGCGTGACGGCGCCGAGGATGGTCGCGGGATCGGCGCCCAGCGCCACCGCCACCGGGAATGGCGTCCCCGGATGCGCCCGCGCGTGATCGCGGAAATCGAGCGCGCCGCCGCGGTGCGCGAGCCAGCGCATGATCACTTTGTTGCGCGCGATCACCTGCTGCCGGTAGATGCCGAGGTTCTGCCGCTTCTTGTGCGGGCCGCGCGTGACCGTGAGGCCCCACGTGATGAGCGGACCGGCATCGCCCGGCCAGCATGTCTGCACCGGCAGGCGCGCGAGGTCGACGTCGTCGCCTTCCCACGTCACGTCCTGGCACGGCCCCGAGCTGCGCTCCTTCGGTGCCATGTCGAGCACCTTCATGAACACGGGGCGCGTGTTCTGCCACGCATCGCGCAGGCCCTTCGGTGGCTCGGGCTCCTTCAGGAACGCGAGCAGGCGGCCGATCTCGCGCAGCGACGCCTGCCAGTCGTCGCCTTCAACGCCCATCGCGCGCGCCACGCGCTGCGGCGTGCCGAAGAGATTGCCGAGCACGGGAATCGTGCCGCCGCCCGGCGCGCGGAAATCGCCGACCGGCTGCTCGAACAGCAGCGCGGGTCCGCCAGCCTTCAGCACGCGATCGCACAGCTCCGTCATCTCGAGCTTCGGGTCGACGGGCACGCCGACGCGCCGCAATTCGCCGCGGGCTTCGAGCTGGGCAATGAATTCGCGCAGGTCGCGATAGGCCATCCCGCGATTGTAGCGAACGGTTAGCATACGGCCATGCCGCCCGCGACCGACCCCGCCCGCCGCGCGCATTTCATCCGCACGCGGCGCGTCGTGTTCGGCATCGTGCTGCTGAGCTTCGTGCTGTCGTTCTTCCATCGCACGGCGCCGGCCGCGATCGCCGGCGAGCTCACGCAGGCGTTCGCGATCAACGCCGCGACACTCGGCACGCTGGCCGCAACCTACTTCTACGTCTACACGGTGCTGCAGATCCCGGTGGGCGTGCTCGCGGACACCGTCGGCCCGCGCAAGCTCCTCACCGGCGGCTCGCTCGTCGCGGGCCTCGGCTCGCTGCTGTTCGCGTGGGCGCCGGCGTGGGAGCTCGCCGCGGCCGGGCGCACGCTGGTCGGCGTCGGCGTGTCGGTGGCGTTCATCGCGATCCTCAAGATCAGCGCGGTGTGGTTCCCGCCGAATCGCTTCGCGACGCTCAACGGCTTCACGATGTTCGCCGGCAACACGGGCGCGGTGATCGCGGGCGCGCCGCTCGCGTGGCTCGTGACGCAAACGTCATGGCGCAGCGTGTTCGTGGGCCTCGCGGCGATGTCGCTGCTGCTCGCCGTCGCGACGTGGTGGAAGGTGCGCGACCGGCCGCAGGACGCGGGCTTCCCGGCGGTGAACCCGCAACCGGTGCCCAGCGTCGCGGGCGAGCGCTGGTCGCGCGCGCTGGCGGGCGTGCTGCGCAATCCGCGCACGTGGCCGGGCTTCGCCGTCAACGTGGGCGTGGGCGGCAGCTATCTCGCGTTCGCGGGCCTGTGGGCCGTGCCTTACCTCGTCGAGGTGCACGGCATGTCGCGCGTGCTCGCCGCACAGCACGCGAGCCTGCTGCTGCTCGGCGTGGCCATGGGCTCGGTCGGCATCGGCATGCTGTCCGATCGCCTCGGGCAACGTCGCATGCTCATGCGCGCGTGCACGCTGCTGTTCGCGCTGTCGTGGCTGCCGTGGCTCGCCCACGTGCGGTGGCCGGCGTGGGCCACGCTCGCGTGGTTCCTGTACATGGGCCTGCTGATCCCCGGCTTCACGCTGTCGTGGGCGGTGGCGAAGGAAGTGAACCGGCCCGAGCACTCGGGCATGGCGACGTCCGTGGTCAACCTCGGCATCTTCCTCGGCGCGTGCGTGCTGCAGCCGTGGGTCGGGCACGTGCTCGATGCGCAGCGCGCGGCCGGCAACGCCGCCGGCGCGTGGGATCACGCGCTGTGGCTGCTCGCCGGCAGCGCGGCGCTCGGCGCGCTCGCGACGTGGCTCGTGCGCGAGCGAAAGCGATGATTCACGCTGCGACTTGCCGTTGCAATGCGAAAGTCACCGGGTCCCCGCCTTCGCGGGGACGACGGCGGGAATATTGCGGAAATTGCACCGAGTTTCCACCATTGTCGTCCCCGCGAAGGCGGGGACCCAGCGTCGTTGATCAGATGACAGCGCCGGTACCGCCGTCCATCGGCACGATCGCGCCGGTGACGTAGCTCGCCGCGCTCGACGCGAGGAAGAGCGCGACCTGCGCGATCTCCTCGGGCTTGCCCAGGCGCCGCAGCGGGATCTTCGCCTGCTGCTGCGCGAGCAGGTCCGCCTCCGGCGTGCCGGTCATCCGCGATTCGACGGCGAGGCCTTCCTGCACGCGGCCGGTCAGCGTGCCGCCGGGATTGATCGCGTTGACGCGCACGCCTGCGGGCCCGTACGCCGCCGCGAGACCGGCCGTGGCGAGCATCAGCGCGGCGTTCGCCGACCCGCCCGCGATGTGCGGCGGCTGCGCAACCTTGCCGCCCATGCCGATGATGTTCACGATTACGCCGTGGCCGCGCTCGGCCATCTGCTTGATCACGATGTCGGTGGGGAAGATGTAGCTGAAGAACTTCGCGTCCATCGCATCGCGCCACGCCTGCGCGTTGAGGTCCGCGGGGGCGTACCGCCGCGCGGCGCCCGCGGAATTCACGAGCACGTCGATCGGCCCGAAGTGGCGCACGACGTCGGCCACCATGCGCTGCGCCTCGTCGGGGATGCGCATGTCGGCATCGACGATGAACGGCTTGTGCGCGACGCCGCGCAGCTTCGCGGCCGCCGCCTCGAGGTTCTCGCGGCTGCGCGACACCAGCGCCACGCGCGCGCCGGCCTGCGCGAACGCTTCCGCGCACGCGAAGCCGATGCCCTTCGACGCCCCCGTGACGACCACCACCCGACCGCTCAAGCCCAGTTCCATCGTCCTTCGCTCCTCATTGCGTGTGGGTCGTGTCCGCGGGCGCGAGCTTCGCGCGCAGGAACGCGCGCACCGCCTCGGTCGCGGCCGCGCGCGCCGCGGGATCGGGCCCCACGTGCACGCCTTCCGCCGGCTTGGCACCCGTGGTCACTTCTTTCCACAGGATCACCTTGCCGGACGGCCCGTCGAAGCCGTGATACGCGCCCGGGTACACCGTGACGTCCATCGCCGCGCCGCGTGCGCGCGCCGAGTCACCGAGGCGCACGCACGCGCCCGGCGGCGTCCAGTCGTCGAGCTCGCCGACGTCGATGCGCAGCGGCATCGCGGGCAGCCAGCTCGCGCCGGCGCGCAGCGACACGACGCATCCCGGGTAGAACGCGACGGCCGCCTTGAACGGCAGCGGCGCGCCCGGCGCGGCGTAGAACGATTCGATCGCAGGATCCTTGCCGTTGCTGGCGGCGAGCGTCGTGCTGCCGCCGTGCGACCAGCCGACGAGCGCCGTGCGCGTGCGATCGATGCCGGGCTGCGCAGTGCCGAACGCGAGCGCGCCGAGCGCGTCCAGGCGACGCGTGACCGGCGGGATCGTCGGCTCGCCGCGCCTGACGAGGCACACCGAGCGCATGCCGCGCGGATTGAAGCTGTCGGGCCACAGCACCGCGTAGCCGTCGGCCAGCAACTGCTCGGTCCACGCGATGCCGCGCCGCGAGAGCTGGTCGCGGCGCGCGGGCGCCGTGCTGTACATGCCGCCGCAGCCGTGCAGCGCGACGATCAGCGGCGCCTTCGCGTCCGCGGCGGCGGTCGCGGGCTTGTAGTAGAGCCCGTCGATCATCACCGGCGCGCCGTTCGCATCGCGGTCGAGCGAGGGAAAGCGCACGTGCTCGGCGGCAGGCAATGCCGCGCCGGCCGTGCACGACACGGCCACCGCCATCGCCGCGACCAGCGCCTTCACGCGGCCACCGCCAGGCGCTCCGCCAGCGCCTGCCACGCCGCGAGCTTCGTCGCGAAGGGCATCGTGTGCGCGGGGCTCGTCGAGGGAAGCGCCAGCGTCGCGTAGCCGGCCGCCGCGAACGCGGGGGCTGCACGCGCGGCGGTGGTGCCGTTGAACGCGACGAGCGCGACCTGCGGCGCCATGCGCCGGATGCGCGCGAGCTCGGCGCGCGTGGCGTCGCGAATCGCGGCGTCGAGGCTGCCGTTGCGGCGGCACGCGACGATCGTGTCCCAGAGGCCGATGCCGTGCGCGCGCAGCGCGGCGATGCGCTGCGCATACGGGTGCTCGTGCAGCGCCTCGCCGGTGAGCGCCGCCATGACCGGCCAGAAGTGATTGCGCGGATGCGCGTAGTACTCGCCCGCGGCGAGCGACGCCTCGCCCGGGAAACTACCCATGACCAGCACGCGCGTCGCGGCGTCGAGCACCGGCGGCAGGCCGCGCCGCAGCGGCGTCACAGCCCGCGCGGCCATGCGTGCAGGCGCCACGCGTGGTCGGCGACGATGCCCAGGAACACGGCGAAGCCGAGCCAGTGGTTGCCGAGGAATGCGCGGAAGCACGGGCCGCGCTCGCGCGTGCGGATGATCCACAGATGCCAGCCGGCGATGGAGAGCGCCGCCACGAGGCCCGCGTAGTACGGCCACGACGCGCGGATGCGCCACCCGACCCACGCCATGCCCACGAGGTACACGGCGTAGCACACCGCCACGGCGGCGACGTCGAAGCGGCCGAACGTGATCGCGGACGTGCGCATGCCGAGGCGGAGGTCGTCGTCGCGATCCACCATCGCGTACTCGGTGTCGTACGCGACGACCCAGAACAGGTTGAACGCGAAGATCCACCACGCGAGCGGCGGCACGTTCGCCTGCGCGCCCGCGAACGCCATCGGGATGCCGAACGAGAACGCGATGCCGAGGAACGCCTGCGGCACCGCGAAGAAGCGCTTGAAGAACGGATACGCGAGCGAGATCGCGAGCGCGACCACCGACAGGATCACGGTCAGGCGATTGGTGGCGAGCACCGTCAGCGCGAACGCGAAGAGCGCGAACACGGCCGCCACCACCAGCGCCTCCCACGGCGCGATCTCGCCGCGCGCGAGCGGCCGCGCCGCGGTGCGCTTCACGTGCGCGTCGAACGTGCGGTCCGCCCAGTCGTTGAACGCGCAGCCGGCGCTGCGCATGATGATCGTGCCGAGCGTGAACACCACCAGCAGCACCGTGCCGGGCGCGCCGCGCGTGGCGATCCACAGCGCGCCCAGCGTGGGCCACAGCAAGAGCAGGATGCCGATCGGCTTGTCGAGGCGGACGAGCCGCTCGTACGCGTCGAGCCGCTGGCCGAGCGTCAGCCGCGGCCGTGCGCCGGCGGCCTCGCTGCCGAGGGACAGGTGGGCGCGATCGTTCACAGCGCGAGCGGGAGCTGCTTCTTCAACTCCCGCGGCGCCACGCGGGCGAGCATCGCCTGCGGCGTGGGGAACGCGAGGCGCACGCGCAGCTCGTCCTTCAGGCGGCGGTTGCCGAGGCGGCGCGATTCGCTCATGAACGACAGCAGCATCGGCGCGATGCGCTGCTCGGCCTCGTCCCACGTGACGCGCGGCGGGCGCGGCATCCTGAACGCATCGGCAACGGCGTCGAACCACGAGCCCATCTTCATCTGCGCGTCGTCGGTGACGTTGTACGCGCGATTGGGCGCGCCGCGGAACACGGCGGCGACCGCCGCGCGCGCGAGGTCGTCGGCGTGGATGTGGTTGGTGAAGACGTCGTCCTCGGGCACGAGGGTGGGCGTGCCCTGCCGGATGCGCTCGAGCGGCAGCCGCCCCTCGGCGTAGATGCCCGGCACGCGCAGGATGGCGAGCGCCACGCCCTCGCGCGCGGCCCATTCGCGCAGGCGGTCCTCGGCGGCGGCGCGGCGGCGCGCCCGCGGGGTCTGCGCGCGGCGGGGGCGTGTCTCGTCGACGTGCGCGCCGGCGCAGTCTCCGTACACGCCCGACGTGGAAAGGTAGACGAAGCGCTGCGGTACAATGTCGGCTCGCGTGAGGGCGGCCACGAGCTTCTGCGTCCGCGGATCGTCGCGACCTTCCGACGGCGGCGGCGCACAGTGGATCACGGCCAGCGGCGACAGGCGGAGGCGGCGCAGCGATGCGAAATCGTCGAGGTCGGCGACCACCGGCACCACGCCGTGCGCACGCAGCCTGGGGATGTCGTCGGCGCGGCGCGTGAGCCCGAAGATCCGCGCACGGCCGCGCAGCAACGACGCCGCCCGCAGCGCGACGTCGCCGCAACCGATCAACAGGATCCTGATCACGATACGTGCCCGCCCGGCACCTGGTAGGCGCGGAACACCACGCGCCGTGGAACCTTCGCCATGACATTCGAGATTACCATAAAGCCCAGCGAGCACGCCTTCCGCTGCGAGGAGGGCGACACGGTGCTCACCGCCGCGATGCGCGCGGACCTGATGCTCCCCTACGGCTGCCGCAACGGCGCGTGCGGCACGTGCAAGGGCAGGATTCTCGCGGGTGAGGTCGACTACGGCCAGCACCAGTCGTCCACGCTCACCGAGGACGAGAAGCGCAAGGGACTCGCCCTCTTCTGCTGTGCGAAGCCGCTCACCGATCTCACCATCGAAGTGCGCGAGGTGCGGCGCGCGGGCGACATCCAGATCAAGCGGCTGCCGTGCCGCATCGAGAGCATCGAGAAGGTCGCGCCCGACGTCGCGATCGTGCGCCTGAAGCTGCCCGCGAGCGAGCGTCTGCAATACCTCGCCGGGCAGTACATCGACTTCCTGCTGAAGGACGGCAAGCGGCGCAGCTTCTCGCTCGCCACGCCGCCGCACGACGACTCGCTCCTCGAGCTGCACATCCGGCACATCCCGGGCGGCTTCTTCTCCGATGCGCTCTTCACGCAGTACAAGGGCCGCGAGATCCTGCGCTTCGAGGGGCCACTCGGCTCGTTCTACCTGCGCGAGGACTCGGACAAGCCGATCGTGTTCCTCGCCGGCGGCACCGGCTTCGCGCCGATCAAGGCGATCATCGAGCACGCGTTCCACCACGAGGTCGAGCGGCAGATGGTGCTGTACTGGGGCGTGCGCTCGCTCGCCGACCTCTACCTGCCGCAGCTCCCCGGCACCTGGCAGGCGGCGCATCCGAACTTCACGTTCATCCCCGTGCTCTCGGAGCCGAAGCCCGAGGACGCGTGGACCGGGCGCACGGGCTTCGTGCACCAGGCGGTGCTGCACGACTTCCCGAGCCTCACGGGCTACCAGGTCTACGCGTGCGGCGCGCCCGCGATGATCGACGCCGCCCGCCGCGACTTCGCGGCTCGAGGCCTGCCCGACGGGCAGTTCTTCGCAGATAGCTTCACCTACGCGGCGGAGACGGAAGCGCGGGCGTAGGATCGTCGGGCCCACACGATCGTCCCCAATACCCCCGCCGCCTCACCATCCGCTCCCTCGCCCCGCTTGCGGGGGCATTTCCGGGAATTCGGCGAGCATGCTCGCCGCCGGAAATGCGGCGGTCGCATGCAGGCGACCGCGCGCCCTGCAAGGGAGGGTTGGGGTGAGGGGAAGCGGCCCCACGGTCGTAGCGGAATCCATCGACACGCCGGTGGTGAGTCAGGCAACGCCCCACACTCACCCTTGGTAGAATGCCCGCCAGTCGCCCGGCTTAGGGGAAGCCGTCGTGATCCACGGACAGCGCGTCGTCGTCGTCATGCCTGCCTATCGTGCCGAGCGCACGCTGGCGGCGTGCTATCGCGCGATCCCGCGTGACGTCGTCGACGAGGTGGTGCTGGTCGACGACGCCAGCGACGACGCCACGCTCGCGATCGCCGAATCGCTCGGCCTCAACACGGTCCGCCACGCGATCAACGCCGGCTACGGGGCGAACCAGAAGACCTGCTACCGCGAGGCGTTGCGCGCGGGCGCCGACATCGTCGTGATGGTCCATCCCGACTACCAGTACGAGCCGCGGCTCATCACCGCGATGGCGTCGCTCGTCGCGTCGGGCGTGTACGACGTGGCGCTCGGCTCGCGCATGCTCGGCAAGGGCGCGCTCGCGGGCGGCATGCCGCGCTACAAGTACCACGCGAACAAGTTCCTCACCGCGTTCCAGAACCTCATGACCGGCGCGCGCCTGTCCGAGTACCACACCGGCTATCGCGCCTATTCGCGCCGCGTGCTGGAGACGCTGCCGCTCGGCGCCAACTCGTCGGACTTCCTGTTCGACAACCAGATGCTGGTGCAGGCGCTCGCGTTCGACCTGCGCATCGGCGAGGTCTCGTGCCCCACGCGCTACTTCGAGGACGCGAGCCAGATCAGCTTCCGCCGCTCGGTGGTGTACGGCCTCGGCGTGCTGCGCACGAGCGTGAGCTATCGCCTGTGGCGCTGGAAGCTCGCGTCGCCGCCGATCTTCTCCGCGCAGCCCGAGTACAAGCTCACCCACCCGGCGCTCGTCACGACGGCGCACGCCTGACCCGCATGGCGCGCGCGGTCCCTGGCCGGGCGCACCCCGGACGCATCGGCGCGCAGTGGCAGGCACTCGCCGTGCTCGCGCTCGTCGCCGGCGCGTGGCTGCGCCTCGACCGCCTCGGCACGCAGATCGTCATCGACGACGAGTGGCACGCGCTCGTGAAGCTCATGCGCGCGCCGATGCTCGACATCGTCACGCACCTCGACTACGCCGACTACAGCATCCCGCTCACCGTTTACCTGCGCTGGATGCAGGACACGGCCGGCCTCACCGAGTGGACGATCCACCTGCCGATGCTCGCCGCGGGCATCGCCCTCGTCGCGCTCGCGCCGTGGCTCGCGCGCACGTGGGCGGCACTGCCCGCGCGCGCGACGTGGGCCGTGCTGCTCGCGGTGTCGCCGCTGCTCGTCTACTTCAGCCGCACTGCGCGCCCCTACGCGATCACGGCGCTCACGAGCACGCTCGCGATCGTCGCGTTCGAGCGCTGGTGGCGCGGCGACACGCATCGCGACCGGTGGGCCGTCGCGTACGTCGCGGCGACGTTCGCCGGCGGCTGGCTGCACATGACCACGCTCGCGTTCACGCTCACGCCGTTCCTGTACGCCGGCGTGCGTGCGATCGCGCACGACCGCGCGCTGCTCCTGCGCCTCGTGCGCCTCGGCCTCGCGACGGCGCTGCCGCTCGCGGTGGTGCTGCTGCCGCCGGTGATCAACGACTGGTTCAGCTTCAGCGCGAAGGCCGGCGTCGATTCGGTGACGCCCGCGAGCGCGGGACGCACGCTGCTCATGCTGAGCGGGACGCCGCACGCGATCGTCGCGCTCGTGCTGCTTGCATGCGCACTCGCGGGACTTGCGCGCGTCTGGCACCGCGACCGCGTGCTCGCCGGCTACGTCGTGACCCTCCTCGCGGTCGGCACGCTCGCGATCGTGGCCGCGCGGCCGAACTGGGTGCAGCATCCGCTCGTGTTCGCGCGCTACCTCGTGCCGGCGCTGCCGTTGTACCTGCTGCTCGCCGCCGACGGCATCGCGGGCGGGCTCGCGCTGCGACGGCCGGGCGTCGCGCCCATCGCCATCGCGTTCGCGGCCGCAGTGCTCGTCGTCGCGGGACCGCTGCCCGCGACGTGGACGTCGCCCAACCAGTTCACCGGCCACCTGCGCTGGCAGTTCGACTACGACGACGCGCACAACCCCTACGTCACGAAGGCCCTGGTCGAGCCGGTGCCCGCCTTCTATCGCGAGCTCGCACAGCGTCCGCCAGGGTCGGTCACGCTGATCGAGGCGCCGTGGCGTCTCGAGTCGCACTTCAACCCGCACGCGTGGTACCAGCAGGTCCATCGCCAGAACGTGCGCATCGGGCTCACCACGCCGTGGTGCGGGCGGCGCGACTTCGGCGAGTATCCGGAGACGCAGCCGGGATTCCGCTTCGCGAACTTCGTGCACGTGCCCGCGGTGCTGCGCGGCGAGACGTACGGCGCCGACTACCTCGTCGTGCACCTCGTGCCGTGGTCGGTGCCGCCGGGCGAGAAGGTGCCGTGGCCGGACATCGCACGCTGCCTGCCCGACGTCGAGGCGAAGCTCGGGCCACCGGTGTTCCGCGACGAGCGCATCGCGGTGTTCGCGTTGCGGGCGGAGGCCGCTCGGTAGAAAGGGCGCTCACCAAGAGGCGCAGAGACGCAGAGAAGCCTTGGGTTTTCTCGGCGTCTCTGCGCCTCTTTGTGAAAACGCCTTTGCGCTGATGCGCAGTCACCCCGCCGGCGCATCCAGCGCGCTCAACGAGCGCTTGAGCGCGGCGGCAAGATGCGTGTTGGCGAGGTCGGCGTTGCCGAGCCGGCCGTGCAGCTCGCCCAGCGCGACGTGCGTGCGCCAGTGGTCGTCGAGCGCGAGGCTCGCCTCCAGGTACGACTGCGCCTTGCCCCACAGCGCCTCGCGCTCGCACAGCATGCCGAGCGCATAGAGCAGTGTGGCGTCGCGCTCGTGCGCGGTGAGCCAGCGCTCGGCGACCTCGAGCTGGCGCGTGGGATCGGCGGCGCGGCACTGCGCGTAGAGCACCGCGAGGTCGGAGTCCCAGCGCCGGTCGAGGCAGCGCACGATGATCTCCGCGGCCTCGCGGTCGCCGCCGAGCGCGAGGAAGCTCGCGGCACCCGCGCGTGCGACCTTCGGGTTCTGGCGATCGGCGTCGCTCAGCCGGTTCCAGTACGCGCGCAGGCCGGCGGCATCGTGGCGCAGCGCCCGGAGCGCCTCGGCGTGCGCGCTCGCGCGCAGCAACTCGCCCTGGTCCGCGTCGTAGACCTTGCGCTTCACGAGCTGGTCGACGACCGGCGGGATGTCCGCATGGCGTCCGGCCGCGGTCAGCGCGCGCACCTCGAGCCGCAGCGCCGCGGTATGCAATCCCGCCTCGCGCCGCAGCTCCGCGAGCTTCGCGAGCGCCACGCCGGGCTGGCCCTGCTCGAGCGCCATGTCGGCCTCGAGCATGAGGCGCGGCACGGTGAGGCTCGCCACCTGCGCGTCGGGGCGCGCGAGCAGCGTCTCCGCTTCCGCGAACTGGTGCATGTCGATGGCCGCGCGGGCGCCGAGCAGCGCCGGCAGCCCGCTCGACTGCGGCACGGCGAGCGCCTCCTCGCTGTACTGGCGCGCCTTGCCGTAGCGGCCCTCGAGCAGCGCCACGGTCGCCGCGTCCTGGCGGCTGCGCGCACGCTCGGCGTTGCGCCGGCGCCGGCCCTCGCGCACCTCGGCGGGCAGGCGCGCGATGCGCGCGGCGAGCCGCAGCACGAGATGCAGCGCGACGAACGCCGCCACCACGATGATCACGAACGCGTTGAGCGAGATCTCGACGCGGTACGGCGGCGCGACGAACAGCGCGTATCCGCTGTTGAGCTTGAACAGCAGCGCCGCCAGCATGGCCAGCGCCGCCAGCAGCAGGAAGGCGAACAGCACGCGCACGTGGTGGCTACCGGCCCGGCGCGTTGCCGCTCGCGCGCTCGCGCGTGGCCTTCACGGTGCGCAGCGCGGTGAGGCTCGCCGACACGTCGGGAACCTCCGTCGGCATCGGCGTAGCCGCGAGCTGCGCGAGCGAGGCCTGCAGCGCCGCGACGCCCTTGGCCCGCGTGTCGAAGTACTTCTTCACCCACGCATTCGCCGCGGTGACGTCGCTGCGGAAGCCGGCGTCGTCGTGCGACAGCAGCGCGATGCGCGCGGCCACGAGCCGCAGGCGCAGGTTCTCGCGCAGGAAGTACGCCTGCGGCGGCGGCACCAGCGGCGCTTCCGGCCGGTCGGACACCTCCACCCGCACGAGCGACTTCAGCTCCGCCCACGTCTCGCGCAGGAAGCGCGACCACGGCTGCTCGGCGGCCGGCGCCGCCTCGGGCGCCGGCGGCGGCAGGCGCTCGTCGCGCGCGAGCGGCAGCGCGTCGACGAGGTTGATCGCCTGGTCGAGCTTGAGGCCGATGCCGGCGACGTCGACGTACGGCACCGACTTCAGCTTGTCGATGTCGCGCGCCAGTGCGCGGCGCAGTGGCACGAGCTGCGGGCGGTCGATGCGCGAGAGCTTGGCGTCGGCGAGCTGCAATGCCGCGAGCGCGGCCTGCACGTTGCCCGCGATGGCCAGCTGCTGGCTCGCGAGCAGCAGCACCTGCTCCACTTCGTTGAGCGCCACCTCGTCGCGCGACGGCGCGAGCTCGCGATAGAGCGCCTCCAGCGACGCCTGCTGCGTCTGCGATTCCGCGAGCCGCGCCTCGAGCAGCGCGAGCTTGGCCTGCGCGTCGCGCAGGTCGTTGGCGAGCGTGGCCTCGCGCGCCTTCGACTGCGCGAGCGCGGCATCGGCATCGGTGAGCCGGCGCGCGACTTCCGTGCGCATCTCGCGCTGGCCTTCGCGCATCACGAGGAAGCCGACCGCGACGGCCGCGACGAGCACCACGGCAACGCCCAGGAGCGCGCCGCGCGACACGGGGTGCGCCAGCGGCCCCGGCAGTGGCCGGCCCTTGGCGTCGGGAGTGCTCACGCGGTCGCGCGCGGGCGCGGCGTCGTCCATGGCGGCGAATGGGGATGGGGGTGATGCGCGGCCCATTTTAGCAGCCGGACCTCGCGCAGCCGGCAACGCGGCCGCGTCCGAACGCATGAACACGCGCGACGTGCGTCATTCCGGCGACACTGCACGCCGGGTGGCCGGCGGGTACCCCCTCGCTTACAATGTGGGTTTCCCCCGCGCGGTTTGCCCGACGGTTCCTCGCCGTGAACGGCCTCACGTTGCTCCTCGTGCTCGCGCTGGCCATCGGCATCGGCGTGGCCTGGCGCGCCGGTGTGGCGCGCGGACGGCGCGAGGCGCCGGCCGGCGGCCTCGACGTGCTGCGTCCGATCGTCACGCCCGCCGCGCCGCCCGCCGCCACCACGCCGCCGCCTGCCCCCATCGCGCCGCCGCCCGCGACGGTCGTCACGCACGACAGCGCGGCCGACGAGCAGGCGCGCCTCGTGCGCGCGCTCGAAGCGGAGAACGCGGCGCTGCGTGCGCGCAACACGTCGCTGCAGGCGCACTGCGGGCAGCTCGGTGAGCTGGCCGAGGACCGGCGCCGCCTGCTGCACGACGTCGCCGCGGCGCGCGGCGAGGTCGCGCGTTATCGCGCCCTCGTCGTCGACATCGAGAACAACGCGCTGCCGCCGCTGCTCGACGGCCCCAACACGCCCGACGACCTCAAGCTGATCGTCGGCGTCGGCCCGGTGCTCGAGCGGATGCTGCACCAGCTCGGCGTCACCACGTACCGGCAGATCGCGCGCTGGAGCGAGCGCGACATCGACGAGTTCGACGCGCGCCTGCCCGAGTTTCCGGGCCGCATCCGCCGCGACGGCTGGGTCGCGCAGGCACGCGCGCTGCACCAGTCAAAGTTCGGCGAAGCGCTGCCGGCGCGCGATCGCTGATGTCCGCCCGGCATCCGCTCGCGCACGCGTTCCTCCCGATGGCGATCCTCACGCTGGTGTGGGGATGCAACTGGCCCGTGCTGAAGCTCGGCGTGGCGGAGCTGGCGCCGCTCACGTTCCGGGCCATCACGATCCCCTTCGCCGCGTGCGGGATGCTGCTGGTCGCGAAGCTGATGGGCGACCGCATCACGATCCCGCGCGAATGGTGGGGCCGCGTCGCGGTGCTCGCGTTCTTCAACATCACCGCGTGGAACGGCTTCGTGATCTTCGGGGTGCAGCAGCTGCCCGCGGGCCGCAGCGCGATCATCGCGTACACGATGCCGGTGTGGGCGACGCTGATCGCGATGGCCGTGCTGCACGAGCCGCTCAACCGGCGCAAGGTGATCGGGCTCCTGCTCGGCATGCTCGGCATGGGCGTGCTGCTGGGCGAGGACATCCGCCACATCCGCAGCACGCCGACCGGCGCGTTGCTGATCCTCGCCGCGGCGATCATGTGGGGCGTCGGCACCGTGCTGCTGCGCAAGTGGAAGCCGCCGGTCGCGCAGAACACGCTCTCCGGCTGGATGATGCTCGGCGGCGGCGCGCCGCTCGTGATCCTGGCGCCGTTCCTCGATCCGCATCCCGCGTCGTACCTCGCGCATCTCTCGGGGACGACGTGGTTCGCGATCCTCTACAACATCTTCCTCGCGGGAACGGTCGCGCACTGGGCGTGGTTCACGCTCGCGCGCACGCTGCCGGTGGCGATCTCGTCGCTGACGTCGCTGCCGGTGCCCGTGGTCGGCGTGTTCGCGGGGATGGTGGTGCTGGGCGAGCGCCCGGGCGCCGGCGAGTTCGTGGCACTCGGCCTCGTGCTGTCGTCGCTGTTCGCGGTGCTGTTCCAGCCAGCGGACGCGAAGCCGGCGAAGGGAGCCGCGCGAATGCCCGCCGTTCCAGACCCGGATCCCTGACGGCCGCGCGCTAGGCGAGTTCCGGTATCAGCGTCAGCACCTTGCCGGTGCGGAACCACGCATCGAGGTTGGCCTTGCACAGGTCGCCCATCGCCTGCCGCGTCTCGCGCGTCGCGCTGCCGACGTGCGGCAGCAGCACGACGTCGGGACGGCCGAAGAGTCCCGCCGGAATGCGCGGCTCGTCGGCGAAGACGTCGAGGCCCGCGCCCTTGATCGTGCCCGCCTCGAGTGCGGCGACCAGCGCCGCCTCGTCGACGATCGAGCCGCGCGCGATGTTGATGAGCGTGCCCTTCCTGCCGAGCGCCGCGAGCACGTTCGCATCGACCTTGTGCCGCGTGGCCGCGCCGCCGGGGCTCGCGATCACGAGGAAGTCGGACTCCGCCGCGAGCGCGACGAGGTCCGGCACAAAGCGATAGGGCACGTCCTGCCGGTTGCGCCCGGTGTACGACACCTCCATGCCGAGCGCGCGCACGCGCTGCGCGATGGCCTTGCCGATGCGGCCGAGGCCGAAGATGCCGACGCGCTGCCCGCCGAGCTTGGTGGTGAGCTCGGGTCCGCGCTGCTCCCATTCGCGCGCCTCCGCGAAGCGGTTGAGGCGCACGAAGCCGCGGCCCGTCATCAAAATGAGGCCGAGCGCGACGTCGGCGACGTCGTCGGTGAGGACGTCGGGCGTGTTGGTCACCTTGAGGCCGCGCTCGCGGCAGTAGTCGACCGGCACGCCGTCGTAGCCGACGCCGAACACCGAGATGATCTCGAGCTTCGGCAGCGCGTCGAGCAGCGTCGTGGGCGTGACCGTGCCGCCGCCCTGCACGAGGCCGCGGATGCGCGCGCCTTCCGCCGCGAGCAGGCCCGGCTTGTGGCTCGCCGCGTAGTAGTCGTGGCAGCGGTAGTCGGCCTTCAGCGGGTCGTAGAGGAACGGCGGCAGCGGCGCGGTGACGATGATGTCGGGCTCGGGCATGACGTGCCTCGGTTCAGGTGGGCGGATGGGATGCGAACCATTCTAGCAATCCGGCGACGAGCCCCGCGTCCGCGCCCGGGGTGACCACTGCGGTCAGGCCGAGCGCCTGCGCGCGTTCCGCGATGCGCGGATGCGGCACGAAGAACGGGAGGCGTCGCACGCGCTCGCGCGTCGTTGCATCGAACAGCGTCCACAGGTTGTCGAGGCCTTCGCTCGACGTCACCGTGAACGCGTGCACGTGCCCGTCGCGCAATGCGTGCGCGAGCCCATCGATGCCCGACGCCGGCGCGGCGCGGCGATAGCAGGCCACGTAGTCGACCTGCGCGCCGCGCTCGCGCAGCGTGTCGCCGAGCACCTCGCGGCCGCCGTCGCCCCGGAAGATCACGATGCGCTTGCCGCGCACGTCGCGCAGCGCCGGCAGCGCGAGCAGGCCCTCGCTGTCGAAGGTGGTGTCGGGCACCGCGACCTCGGGCACGCCGACCGCGGCGAGCGCTGCGGCCGTGCCGGGACCCGGCGCGAATGCACGCACGTGCGCGGGCCACTGCCCTTTCGGCGGCGCGCCGTACTCGGCCGCGTTGGCCGACACGAAGATCGCCGCTGCACAGCTCGCGAGCGACGCGTGTGCGCGATCGAGCGGGCCGCGATCGGCCGGCGGCAGGATGACGATCGCGGGCACGACGAGCGGGCGCGCGCCGAGGGTCGCGAGCTGCGCGACCAGGCCGGCGGCCTGCCGCGCCGGGCGCGTGACGACGATGCCGGCGCCCGCGAGCGGTCGCGCCGCGTCGCCGGCCGCGCGGCCTTCGCTCAAGGCGCGAGGAAGCGCGAGGCGCCGCGCGACAGGAAATCGTCGGCGAGCGAGAGGCCGAGCTCGGCGGCGCCGGCGGCGTCCTGCACGTCGGCGTCGATCTCGCCGCGCAGGATGTCCTTGCCGTCGCGGCTCGCGAGCAGGCCGCGCAGCCACAGCGAGCCTTCCTCCCACTCGGCGTACCCGCCGAGCGGCGTGTGGCAGCTGCCGCCGAGCGCACGCGAGAACGCGCGCTCGGCGATCGTGGCGAGCGTCGTCGCGCGATCGACGAGCGGCGCGAGCGCCTGCACGACGTCGCTGCGCTCCTCGCGGCACTCGATGCCGAGCGCGCCCTGCCCCGGCGCCGGCAGGCTCTCGTCGGCGGCGAGCAGCGACGCGATGCGCGACGCGAAGCCCAGCCGCTTCAGGCCCGCGGCGGCGAGGATGATCGCGTCGTACTGGCCCTCGTCGAGCTTGCGCAGGCGCGTGTTGACGTTGCCGCGCAGCGGCGAGATGACGAGGCCGGGGAAGCGCTCGCGCAGCTGCGCCTCGCGGCGCAGGCTCGAGGTGCCCACCACCGCGCCCTGCGGCAGCTCGGCGAGCGCGTTGTACTTGTTGGAGACGAACGCGTCGCGCGGATCCTCGCGCGCCGCGATGCACGCGAGCGTGAAGCCGGCCGGCATGTCCATCGGCACGTCCTTCAGCGAGTGCACGGCGAGATCCGCGCGGCCTTCCGCCATCGCGACCTCGAGCTCCTTGATGAAGAGGCCCTTGCCGCCGATGGCGGTGAGCGGCTGGTCGAGGATGCGGTCGCCCTGCGTCGTCATGCCGAGGAGGTCGATCGTGGCGAACGGATAGAGCCCCGACAGCCGCGCCTTGATGTGCTCGGCCTGCCACAGGGCGAGCGCCGACTCCCGGGTCGCGATGGTCAGGCGGCGTGGCGCGTGGGCAGTGGGCATGGCGGAGGAAAGATGCGGAGTCTGCGGGCCGGAATCCGATCCGCGAAGGACGAAAATTCTAGCACGCGCCCGTTGTGCGCCCGTTCACATCGCCCGGCGCCGGAACCACCCCGTGCACGACCAGCGCGCGCGCGTCGCGGGCAGCACCTCGTGGTCGAAGCGCGCGGCCTCGAACGCCACGGCGGTGCCTCCGTGCGGGAGGACGTCGAGCGCGGATCCATCGTCGCGATACAGGCGCAGCGCGCCGCCGTCATCGTCGTGCCACGCGTCGTTCAGGTACAGCACGAAGGTGAGCGTGCGCGTGTCCTGGTCGCGGAAGCGGTCGCGGTGGCGTGCGTAGAACGCGCCGGCCGGATAGCACGCGTAGTGCCCCTCGAAGTCGAGGAGGCCGAGCCACATGCGCGCGTTCGCCGCGAGGCGCAGCGCCTCGAGCGTGGCGAAGAGCGCGCGCTCCGCCGCATCCGCGTCCGCCTCGTCGAGCCACAGGATCGTGTCGCCGCGCACCGCCACGTCACGCACGCTCGCCGCGGCGCGTCCGACCTTCGCCGGATGCATGCGCGCAGAGGCCAACTGCGCGCGCTCGCGCAGCGCCGCGACGTGCGCAGGCGCGATGAAATGCGGGACCACCGCATAACCGTCGGCGGCGACGGCGTCGACGAGCGCCGCGATAGGCGCGTCGGCTACGTTTGCGACGGCCGTCGCCATTGGAATCATCTCAATCCAGGCACGACATCGCCAGGTCCACCGTCATCCCCGCGAAGGCGGGGATCCAGTGCCGTAGAGTTCTTGCACGACAACGACACTGGGTTCCCGCTTTCGCGGGAACGACGGAATCCACCATCGGCGTCGATCCGCTTAGGCGGCGTCTTCGTCCATCTGCATCATGCCGAAGAGGTTGCCTTCGGTGTCCTTGCCGTAGGCGAGCCAGCCGACGGTGGGCACCGCCATCTTCGGCAGCGCGATGGTGCCGCCGCTCGTGGTGACCTTCTGCACCATCGCATCGACGTCGGCGACGTCGACCGTGCACACGAACGCGTTCACGGCCGCCATCTCCGCGGGCGCGGGGCCGCGGCGCGGCAGCAGGCCGCCGTCGATGCCGGGCGTGCCCTGCTCGCCGGTCTTCACGAGCCAGTAGGACTCGCCGCCCCACTGCGAGAACTGCCACCCGAAGAGCTTCGTGTAGAAGTCGATCGCGCGCTGCGGATTCTCGGCGTGGATCTCGAAATGGACCGGACGCGGCATGGGCAACTCCTGCGACGAGGGGGCGGCTATCATAGCGCCGATTGCACGGAGGAGACACGCGATGCGCATCGTCATCACCGGCGGCGCCGGGTTCCTGGGCAGCCGCCTCGCCCGCGCGCTGCTCGAGCGCGGGACGCTCACCGACGCACGCGGGCAGCGCCGCGAGATCCGCTCGCTGGTGCTGCTCGACGTGGCCCCCCCCGCGCTCGCCGATCCGCGCGTGACGGCCGTGACCGGCGACCTCGCCGATCCCGCGGTGATCGCGCGCGCCGTCACCGACGACACCGATTCCGTGTTCCACCTGGCCGCGGTGGTCAGCGGCCAGGCCGAGGCGGACTTCGACATCGGCATGCGCGTGAACCTCGACGCCACGCGTGCGCTGCTCGAGCGTTGCCGGCGGCTCGCGGCGCCGCCCAAGTTCGTGTTCACGAGCTCGCTTGCGGTGTTCGGCGGGCCGTTGCCCGACCCGGTGCCCGACGATGCGCCGGTCACGCCGCAGGGCTCCTACGGCGCGCAGAAGGCGATCGGCGAGATGCTCGTCTACGACATGACGCGCAAGGGCTTCCTCGACGGACGCTCGCTACGGCTGCCGACGGTCACCGTGCGCCCCGGCAAGCCGAACAAGGCGGCGTCGTCGTTCGCGAGCGGCATCGTGCGCGAGCCGCTCGCCGGCGTGGACGCGCCGTGCCCCGTCGACCCCGCGACGCGCATGTGGGTGCAGTCGCCGCGCGCGGTCATCGGCAACCTGATCATCGGCCACGAGGCGCCCGCCCGCGCGTTCGCGCATTCGCGCTCGATCAACGTGCCCGGGCTGTGCGTTTCGGTCGGCGACATGGTCGCGGCGCTGCGCAAGGTCGCGGGCGAGGACGTCGCCGCGCGCGTGAAGTGGAACTACGATCCGGCGATCGACCGCATCGTGTCGACGTGGCCCGCGAACTTCGCTCCGAAGCTGGGCCCCGCGCTCGGCATGCGCGCCGACGCCGACTTCGAGGGCATCGTCCGCGCGTACATCGCCGACGACATGCCCAAGGCCTGAGCCCGTCGCGGGCGCGGCCCGCCCGCACCCCCGGAGCACGCCCATGCCCGTGCCGCCGTCTCCGCTCGTCGTCGCCGGCGCCATCGCGCGCAACGTGGTGCCGCTCGCCGGCGTGCTGTTCCTCGGCTGGTCCGCGCCGAACGTGCTGCTGCTGTACTTCGTCGACACGATGCTCGCGATGATCGTGATGTTCGCGGGCCTCGCGCGGCATTTCGTGCCGCCGATCGACGGCGAAGGCGTCGCCGCGCGCCTCGATGCCGAGGCCGGCTACGTCGGTGCGGCCCTGCTGATCGGCGCATTCATGGCCGTGCCGCTCGGCGTCCCGCTCCTGATCCTGTTCATGGCGAGCGGGATCACGTGGGCGTCCGTGCTCGACGACCCGATGTTCCGCTCCGGCGTCGTGATGCAGGCCATCGCCGCGTTCTGGTCGTGCATGGGGCTGTATCGCGCGCTGCGCACGCACACGCCGGAGGAGCTGCGCCTGAAGCGCCAGTTCGCGCTCGTGTTCCTGCGCTGGCTCGCCGTGCTGATGGTGTGGTACACCGGCATCGGCTTCCTCTTCGGGCGCTTCGCCGCCGTGGTGTTCATCGCGGTCTACGCCGCGGCGACGGTGATGATCGAGGTCGCGCCCGATCGCTTCCTGCGCGCGATGCCGGGCGGTGCGGAGGACGCGGACCCTGCGCCGGCCCTCTCGCCGCAGGAGCGCAAGCGACTCACCGCGCGCTGGCGGCGCAAGCACCGCCACCACTGACTCACTCGGCGGTGTCGAGCGCGGGCTCCACCGCGCGCAGCGCCTCGTCGAGGAGCTCGGGGCCCGCGCCGTCGAGGCGCGCGGCGTCGGACAGGATCTGGCGAAAGCGACGTCCGCCCGGCATGCCGTGGTAGAGGCCCAGCATGTGCCGCGCGATGGAGCGCAGCGGCACGCCGCGCGCGCGTTGCGCGGCGACGTACGGGAGCATCGCGCGCAGCACCGTCGCGCGCGACGGCGGCGGCGACTCGTCGCCGAACACGTGCCAGTCGGCGGGCGCGAGGATCATCGGATCGTGATAGGCCGCGCGCCCGAGCATCACGCCGTCGACGACCGCGAGCTCGCGCTCGATCGCGGGCCACGCGGTGAGCCCGCCGTTGATCACGATCGTCAATGCCGTGAACTCGCGCTTCAGGCGATGCACGACCTCGTAGCGCAGGCGCGGCACCTCGCGGTTCTCCTTCGGCGAGAGGCCCTTGAGCACCGCGTTGCGCGCGTGCACGATGAACACGCTGCAGCCCGCGTCGGCGACGATGCCGACGAAGTCGCGGACGAAGCCGTAGTCCTCGTTGGCATCGAGGCCGATGCGGTGCTTGACGGTCACCGGCACGGCGACGACGTCGCGCATCGCGCGCACGCAATCGGCCACGATGCGCGGCTCGGCCATCAGGCACGCGCCGAAGCTGCCCGTCTGCACGCGCTCGGAGGGGCAGCCGCAGTTGAGGTTGATCTCGTCGTAGCCCCACAGCGCGCCGAGCTTCGCCGCATGCGCGAGCTCGCGCGGATCGCTGCCGCCCAACTGCAGCGCGACCGGATGTTCGGCAGGATCGAAGTCGAGGTGGCGCGGGACGTCGCCGTGCATCAGCGCGGGCGCGGTCACCATCTCGGTGTAGAGGCGCGCGTGGCGCGAGACCTGGCGCAGGAAGAACCGGCAGTGCCGGTCCGTCCAGTCCATCATCGGGGCGACGCAAAAGCGGTGGGAGGGGGCCGTCATCGAGCATGCGGGGCAGGCACCCCGCCGAACGCAGAAATTGCGCGCGCCCGATTGTAGCCGGTCCGCCTTGAATACCCTCCCACGCGCAGCGACCGCCAGGGAATCTCTTTGCAAGGCAAATGCGCGGACGCACGCGCAGTCCGGCGCACAACGCTCGTTGTTGCGTGGCGTTTTCCGGCGGTCGGCGCCGGGCCGCCCCAAGCCGGCCGCCTGACTTGCAGTGGAAGTTCCGGCTGCAAAAGGCGCGCCGCCGGCTTTACGTCATCCACCGACCCACCGGACGCCTTTTGCAGACGATCCTCAGATATTCATCTCGAGTAACGCATACGACAGCGACTTGCCGTGCGCGTCGAGCGCGAGCGAGGTCGTGACGCCGCCCGCGAGCGAGTGCTCGCAGACGAACTGCAGCGCCTGCAGCCCCGGCAACTCGAAACGGCGGACGTCGCCCAGCACGATGCCCGCCAGGTGCCGCGCCACCGCATCGGCGGTTACGCGCTCGACGAGCAGCGGGTAATCCTCGGGCCGGTACGCGACGAGCGACAGGATCGAGGTGTTGCCCTTGTCGCCGGCGCGGCAGTGCGCGAGGTCATAGAGCTTGGGCACGCGCGTCCTCCCCGTAGAGCGTGACGCGGCTCTGCGCGCACGCGCGATCGATCAGCGTCGACACGATGCCCACCTGCTCGGTGACCGCCTTGCGCGTGCCGCCTCCGCCCGCGGGACCGTTGGTGTACAGCGCCTCGACCTCGTCGCCGATCACGGCCGCTTCCTCGTGCGTTGGCGTGCGCGCCGCGACGCGCAGCCGCGCCTCGTAGGGACGTGCGCTCGCGTCGAACGCGCGGCCGTGCAGCGACGATACGCCGATGAGCTCGACGCGCAGCTCGTGAAAGCGGCCGCCGAGCCGCTGCCTGAGGATGTCGGCGGCGAGCTCCGCGCGCGCGACGGCATTGGCGCCCGCGTAGCTGATCTCGCCTTCGCCCACGAACCCGGCGAGGTAGCCGACGCTGACCTTGAGCCGGTCCGGACGCGGACGCCCGCACGCGCCGCGCACCGCGACGCGATCGGTCGCCAGCTGCTGCAGCGCCACCTGCGAGAAATCGGCGGTGATGTCGGGCGTGAGATAGCCGTGCGGATCCGTCACCTCGTAGAGGAGCTGCTCGGTCACCGTCGCGACGGTCAGGCAGCCGCCGGTCCCGGCGGCCTTGCCGAGCGTCGCGTCGCCCTCGGGCGTCACGTCGGCGAACGGGAAGCCCAAGTTCGCCATGCCGGGGACGTCCTTGCGCCCAGGATCGGCGTAATAGCCGCCGCACAGCTGGCCTGCGCACTCGAGCAGGTGACCGACGGCGGTGCCGCGCGCAAGGCGGTCGAGATCGCCGGGCCGCCAGCCGAACTCGTGCATCAGCGGCGCGACGAACAGCGAAGGATCGGCGACGCGGCCCGTGATGACGATGTCCGCACCGGCGGCGAGCGCCGGCAGCAGCGCGTCGGCACCGAGGTACGCATTCGCCGAGACGATCGGCCCATGCGCCGCGAGCGGTCGTCCCGTCTCGAGCGCGGGTGCGTCGAGATCGAGCGACGCGAGCACGTCGTCGCCCGTCACCGCGGCGACCTTCACGTCAATGCCCATGCGCTGCGCAATGCCGGCCGCGGCACGCGCCGCACCTTCCGGATTCGCGGCGCCCATGTTGCTCACGAGGCGGAAGCGGGAACGCGCGAGCAGCGGCAGCAGCGATTGCACGCGCTCCGCGAGCCGCGTGTCGAAGCCGCCGGCCGGGTCGCGCCGTCGCCGCAGCTGCGCGAGCGCGATGGTCCGCTCGGCGAGGCACTCGAGCACGAGGTAATCGAGCTCGCCGCGCTCGGCGAGCGTGACGGCCGCATCGAGCCGGTCACCCGCGAAGCCTGCCCCGCCACCGAGCCGCACACAGGAGCGCATGTCGATCGTCCGTCCGGGCGACGCTCACTCCGGCTCGATGCCCGCCTTCCTGATGATCGACTTCCACTTATCCGACTCGGCGAGCTGGAACTTCGCGAGGTCGGCGGGCGACGTCGTGTACGGCTCCGTGCCGGTGCCGCTGTAGAACGACTGCATCGCCGCGCCCTTGCTCGCCTCGACCAGGATGTCGTGCAGGCGGCTCACCACCGCGGGCGGCGTGCCCGCGGGCACGTACGCCGCGAACCAGAAGCTCATGTCGTAGCCCTTGAGCCCGGCCTCGCTGATGGTCGGCAGGTCGGGCGTGAGCGGCGAGCGGTTCTGCGTGCTCACGCCGAGCGCGCGCACCTTGCCGCCCTTCACCTGCGGCAGGCCGGTGGCCATGTCGGTGATCATCATGTTGATCTGGCCGCCGAGCAGGTCGTTGATGGCGAGCGGATTGCTCTTGTACGGAACGTGCAGGAGCTCGATGCCCGCCATCTGCTGGAACATCTCGCCGGCCACGCGCGACGAGGAGCTGCCGCTGCCGAACGAGATCTTGCCTGGCTTCGACTTCGCGAGCGCGATGAACTCCGACACCGACTTCGCCGGCAGGTCGAGGTTCACGATCATGATCTGCCCGCCCTTGCCGAGCGCCGTGACGGGCGCGAAGTCCTTCACCGGGTCGTAGGGCAGCTTCTTGAAGAGGTGCTCGTTCGCGGCGTGCGTCGTGTTGGTGGTGATGAACACGGTGTAGCCGTCGGGCGGCGCCTTCTTCACCTGCTCGGCGCCGATGAAGCCCGACGCGCCCGGCTTGTCGTCGACCACCACCGGCTGCTTCGTGACGCGCGTGACCTCGGTGCCGAGCGCCCGCGCGAGCTGATCGGTGGCGCTGCCCGCGGCGAAGGGCACCACGAACGTGATGGGCTTGTCCGGGTATTCCGCCTGTGCGCCGGCGGACCACGCCGCGAGGAGGACGGTGGCAAGCAGCGTGCGGATCGTTGCGCGTTGGGTCATGTCATTGCTCCTCTGCGGGCGACGCCTGCGCGCCGTCGAGCATCGATGCCCGTCCGTCGCGCACCAGCAGCGACTCCGCGAACGCGTCCTTCGGCAGCAGGTTGTTCTGCAGCACGCCGGTGAGCGCCGCGTTGAGCTCCGCCTGCGCGTCGGCCGGCAACAGGTAGCGCTGGGCGACCAGCCGGTTCAGCACCTCCACCGCGCGGAAATAGAACGCGGTGAACGAAGGATAGCGCTCTTCCAGCGACGGGCGGGGGTCGCCCTTCGCGATGCGCTCCGCCTTGGTCTTCGCGAAGGGGATGAAGCCGCCCGAGAAGGCGCAGGCCTGGCCCTTGTAGAAGCCGTTGGTGGTGACGTTCCAGCCGGTGTAGGTGCCGAGCGGCAGCTCGCCCATCAGCGGCTTGATGCCCGCGATCTCGTTGCCGTCCGCGTCGACCTGCGGCACGTAGGTGGGGATGAGCTGCTTCACGACGATCGGCGCCGTGGAGATGAAGCCGGCCATGTCGTTGTAGTTGAAGCTGGTGCCGTAATCGTAGTCGATGACGGTGTTCACGAGGCCGCGCGGGTTCGGGGCACCCGGAATGGCCGGGAAGTTGAGCGCGGTCTCCGCGACGAGCGTGCCGTTGCCGAGCATCGGGTACACGCTGGCCGGCATCTCGGTGCCCTTGGTCACCCACTCGATGGTGGCCGCCGTGATCGCCTTCAGGATGTTCGCTTCCGGCATCGGGTTGGCCGGCAGCAGGCAGCTGCCGACCGTGCTGCCGGTGGCCGACGGCGTCAGCGTGAACGCCCCGTTGCCGCCGCCGTGCGTCGTGCTCGGCACGTAGTAGCGGCGCACCTCCGGCGGCACCGGGATGTCGACGTCCGCCTTGGTGCCGATGATGCCGGGCGACATCCGCAGGTTCCAGTACTCGGCCGAGCCATTGACCTCGGCGATCTTCGGACAGGTGTTGCTCGCGCGGCAGCGATCGAGCATGCCGGCCGTGGTGCGGCCGCGCGCGACGTCCTGGTAGTCCTCCCACCAGACGACGGGATCGCTGCCCTGCTCGTAGAGCTTGCCTTCGCCGCCGGAGATCGCGAACCGGTAATCGATCGGGTTCTGCCGCGCGGCGATGAACGGGATCGCGCCGTCCCAGATGCGGCGCCCCTTGCCGAGGTTGTTGGAGTCGTCCTCGGTGAAGCCCAGGTGGATCATCGTCTTGATGAAGTTGCCGGACTGCGAGGTGCCCTGCACGATGGACCACTTCACCGCCCCGGCGACGGGATTGGGCGTGCCGTAGTCGTCGGCCGTCGCGTAGCGGAAGAACGACATCGCATCGCGGAACGCCGCGAGGCCCAAGCCCAGCACGAGCGGGTCCTTCACCTGATAGACGATGCGGTAGATGCGGCTCTTGTCGAAGCCGCCGCGCACGCAGATCTTGGTGTCGCTCGGCGCACCGGGGAACGGCGTGGACGTGCAGTCGCCGAACGCCCAGTCGCTGCTCGGCACCAGCCGCGGGTCGGTGAGCTGCGCCGTGTTGAAGGTGTACGACGCGTAACTCGTCAATTCGGCGCGCGTCGTGTCCTTGATCGCGGGCGGGTACGGAATCGCCGGGTTGTTGAGGCCGGCGTAGATCGTCGCGGTCGAGCCGTCGGCGCTGATCGGGCTTCCCGCGCCAAGGTCCGCGAGCGTCACGGTGTACGGCCCCGTGATCGACGAGCCGTCGGGGTTCCTCGCGACGGGGACCGTGACGCGCTCGACCTGCGTTCCCGTCATGTCACCCTGCCAGCCGCTCGAGAGGCCGATGTCGCCGGCCGCGTTGCCGCCGATGTCGATGCGACCGCCGCGGTTGGGCACCTGCTGGCGCAGCATCCCGCTGGCCTTGGCGAGGTCGATGGGCTTGGTGAGGAAGAACGTCGTCGTGTACTCGACCATGCCGCGCGCATTGCGCGGCGCAAGCGCGATGTCCTGGATGATGGCGCTGCGCCGGTCGCTGGGATCCACCTCGCCGGTCAGCGTGCCGGTGATCGTCTCGAACTGGCCCGCGGCACCGAACACCTGCCCGTTGTAGGCCGGGCTCACCTTGGTGGCGACGGTGATCTTCGTGACGCGGGCGTCGGCGGCGCCGGCCGCGAGGCCCGCGGCCAGCAGGGCGCCCACGATGAGGCGCGTGCGGGATGGAAATGCCATGGTCGTTCCTCCGTTCGGGTGGCCCTCTGCCGGGGCCGGAATCGCGGGTCGCCGCCGGCCCGTGCGGGCGGCGGCGCGAGGGAGGATTGGACGCGCGCGGCCATCTATAATGCAAGTAAATAATTGCTATCACAGTCATGGGATAACGATATGAATGTCAACTTCCGCCAGCTGCGGGCGTTCGCCACCGTCGCCCGGCTCGGCAACTTCACGCGCGCGGCGAGCGCCCTGCACGCGACGCAGCCCGCGCTGTCGGCGCAGATCCGCGACCTCGAGGCCGCGCTCGGCATCCGCCTCTTCGACCGCAGCACGCGCTCGGTGACGCTCACGCAGGCCGGCGAGGACCTGCTGCCCGTGGTGGACTCGGTCCTCGCCGATGTCGCGTCCGTGATCGAGCGCGCGCGCGATGTCGCGCATCGCAACACCGGCCGCATCGCGGTGGCGGCCCTGCCGTCGCTGTCCGCTGCGCTGCTGCCCGAGGTGATCGCCGCGATGCGCCGCGAGTTTCCCGGCATCTCGGTGACCGTGCGCGACGCGCTGGCCGAGCGGTCGCTGAGCCTCCTGCGCGCGGACGAGGTCGACCTCGCGTTGACCAGCGCGCCTGGCAACGATGCGCAGCTGCACTTCACGCCGCTGCTCAAGGACCGGATGGTCGCCGTGCTTCCGCTCGCCCATCCGCTGGTGCCGGCGAAGACGATCCGGCTCGTCGACCTGCTCGACTCGCCGCTCGTGCTCATGGACCGCGACAGCAGCGTGCGGCGCAGCGTGGACGCCGCCTGCGCGTCGCTCGGGCGCATTGCGACGCCCGTCTACGAGGCCGCGTTCATGGCCACCGCCATCGGCCTCGCGGGCGCCGGCCTCGGCGCCACGCTGCTGCCGTCGTCCGCGGCGGAGCTGCAGCGCACCGCGAAGGTCGTGGTGCGCAACCTCGACGTGCCGCGCATCGAGCGCGACCTCGGCATCGTGCGCCAGAAGCGGCGACCGCTGTCGCCGGCGGGCGAAGCGTTCATGGCCATCCTGACGAAGGTGGTGCGCGAACGCGCGCCGGAGGCCCGGCGCACGCGGCGCGTGAAGACACGCCGCGGCGGGCGCCCCGCGTAGCGCGGGCTAGGCTGCCCGCACGAACATGGGCACGTTCCCGACGTCCGCGAATCCCAGGCCGCGATAGACGGCGTGTCCCATCGGCGACGACTGGAGCACGCCGACGCGATAGCCCTGCTGCTGCGCGATCCGCAGGGGCTCGGCGGTGAGGTGAGCGCCGATGCCCCTGCCGCGGTGCTCGGCGAGCGTGGCCACCGAGTAGATGCCTGCCACGCCGTCGTCGAGGAACAGCATCGAGGTGCCGACGATCCGATCCTCGTGCACCACCGCGAAGAATTGCGTCTGCGCGTCCTCCGCCGCGTCGGCACGCACCGCGGCAGGCGACAGCCGTTGCGTGAGGCCCACGGGCAAGCCGTAGCCCACCGCGAGGGTGCGCGCCCACGCGTCGTCATGGGGCTCGGCCAGCACGCGCGTCAGGCGGTAGCCCGCCGGAAGCGCCGTCGCCGCGAGGCTCGCGATGTCCACCGCCATCGCCGGCATGCTGCCGGCCGCGACGAATCCCGCGGCGAGCAGGGCGTCACGCGCCTCCGGCCCCATCCCTCCCGGGAACAGCGTCGCGGCGGGCAGCCTGCCATCGGCCAGCGGCGCCAGCGCCGTCTGCACGGTGTCCGCATCCGAGGGGCCGGACAGGACCACCATGTTGCCGAGCGGGTGCGGCTCGCCCGTGATCCAGCGGAACCAATCGGCGTTCGCTTCGCCGCCCTGGGGCGTGGCAAGCGTGCGGAACACGCGCTCGAAGTGCCGCGCGGCGCGCGCGCCCATCTGCTCCGCATCGGCGGCGAGCGAGCGCACCGGCGTGGTCTTGCTCATGCCTTCCCCCTCGTTCGTGCGGCGGGCAACGCGATCCAGTATCGGGGAGGCCCCGGCGGCGGTCAAATTCGGCCTGCCGCTCCTAACGACGGACCGCCTCCGGGCTGCGCTAGCATGGCCGCTCCCCCGGCGCATCCCGCCGGCCGCGCCCCGATGTACGTTCGCAAAGGCGGATCCCATGCTCACCCACGTCTCGCGCGCGCTGCAACTCTTCCGGGAAACGCGCAATCCGGTGCCGATCGTGCTCGATCGCATGAGCCTCGCCCGCGCGCCGTACTGCATGCAGACGAAGGACGGGCTGCGCTTCGAGCTGCGCCCGCAGCGCGGCGACCGCTTCGGCTTCTACGAGGTGCTCGTGCGCGGCGACTACACTCGCTTCGGGCAGACGATCGCACCGGGCGCGACGGTCATCGACATCGGCGCCAATGTCGGCTGCTTCTCCATCCTCGCGGCCAGGCTCGCGGGCCCGCAGGGACGCGTGATCGCGGTGGAGCCCGATCCGTCCAACTATGCGCAACTCGTGCGCAACATCGCGCTCAACGGCGCGACCAACGTGACGCCGTACCGCGTGGCGATGGGCGGCAGCGACGGCAGCACGCTGCTGTTCTCGTCGGACGCGTCGTCGCTGTTCAGCTCGACCGCCGCGGGCGCGAGCGGCCGCGCGACGGAGGTCGAGATGCTGACGCTCGACTCGCTGATGGACCGCGCCGGTGTCGCGCGCTGCGACTATCTCAAGGTCGATTGCGAAGGCGCCGAGTACGCGATGCTCGATGCGCTCACGCCCGGCGCCGCGCGGCGGATCATGCAGGTCTCGATCGAGATCCACGTGATCCCCGGCCGCAAGCCCGACGAGATCCACGAACGGCTGCATGCGCACGGCTTCGTGCTGCACACCCGGCAGCACGTCTACTATTTCCGCGCGGAGCCGGACGCCGCCGACCTTCCGGCCGGGCACGCGTAGGCCTGCGCCCGCGCCGGCATTCCGGACGCGGCCCCAGGGCGCGGACGGCGCGGCGCCCTTGACGTAAGTCACGCCGGCGGCCGAAACCGCCATGCTAGGATCGTCGCACCCCCGCGGCCCATCCGGGCCGGGGTCGCCCGCTGCCGTGAATTACCGCACCGCCTCCGCCGCCGCCGACCGGTTCATGCCGGTGCGCGCGGCCGCACGGCGCATCGCCTTCAGCCGCGCGGAATGGTGGCGGCTCGCCGGCTTCTACGGCGCGATCGCGGTCCTGCACATCGCGGGCTGGGGACTCTACCTCTACTACTCGACGGGCCATCCGGCGCTGGTGGGGCTGGGCTTCGTCGCGTACATGTTCGGCCTGCGCCACGCGTTCGACGCCGACCACATCGCCGCCGTCGACGACACGGTGCGCTTCATGCTGCAGAAGGGCCGGCGGCCGCTCGGCATCGGCTTCTTCTTCTCGCTCGGCCATTCGAGCGTCGTGCTCGCGCTCGCGGTGGCGGTGGCGTTCGCGGCGGATTGGGCGAAGACGAGCATGCCGGCGCTGAAGGACGTGGGCGGCCTCATCGGCGCCAGCGTCTCGGGCACGTTCCTGCTCGTCATCGCGGCGCTGAACTTCGTCGTGCTGCTCGGCATCCTGCGCGTGTGGGGCCTCGCCCGCCGCGGCACGCACAGCCACGATCACCTGGAGGAGCTGCTCGCGCAGCGCGGGCTCATGAACCGCCTGTTCGGCGGCCGCCTCACGCGCGTGATGCGCCACAGCTGGCAGATGTATCCGCTCGGCCTGCTGTTCGGCCTGGGTTTCGACACCGCGTCGGAGATCGGCCTCCTCGCGATGACCGCGGGCGCGTCGGCCGGCAACCTGCCGCTCGCGGGCGTGCTGTGCCTGCCGATCCTCTTCGCGGCCGGCATGACGGCGATGGACACCACCGACGGCGTGCTGATGGTGAAGGCCTACGACTGGGCCTTCGTCAACCCGCTGCGCAAGATCTTCTACAACATCACGCTGACCAGCCTCTCGATCGGCGTCGCGCTCGTGATCGGCCTCGTGCAGCTCCTGCAGGTCACGGGCACGCTGCTGCATCTCGACGGGCCGTTCTTCACCTTCGTCGCCGACATCGAGTTCGACGTGCTGGGCTACGTCATCGCCGGCGTGTTCGTCGGCGGCTGGCTGCTGTCGATGGCGGTGTGGAAGTTCGGGCGGATCGAGGCGAAATACGGTGCAGACGCGCACCTGCATGCGCATGAGCATGCGCATGGGGGGCGGTTGCATTCGCATACCCACTTCCACTAGGGCGTCGTCCGCAAAAGGCGCATCGTGCTGGCGGGGGATGACGTGGGGGCGGCGTTGCGCCTTTTGCGGCCGTTCTAGTCAGCGGGAAAAGCTTCGGGCGGCCGGGCGCTTTTCCCGTAGCAAAACCTACGAAGCGCGCCGCTCATGAGCGCGCTGCGCGCGCCGTTCGGTCGCGCGCTGCTTTTGGCGTGAATGCCTCTGCTGGCAGCTGTGCTGTGCGGGGGGGCGGCCCCTCACCCCAACCCTCTCCCCCTCCGGGGGCGAAGGAGGTCTTCGTTGAGGTGATGGAGTGAGCGCGTAGCGCCCCGACAAGCGCAATTTCGCGAGCGGAGCGTCGCGAGCCTTCGGCGAACGCAGGCGTGACCGCGCAGCGCCCCAGAAGCTCCCTCGCCCCGCTTGCGGGGAGAGGGTTGGGGTGGGGGGCCGGACCGCCGCACGGCACAACCGCAAGCAGAGGCATTCACGCCAAAAGCAGCGCGCGACCGAACGGCGCGCGTAGCGCGCTCATGAGCGGCGCGCTTCCAGCCTTTTCTACAAGGAAAGCGCCCGGCCGCTCCGAAGCTTTCCTTGCTGACTAAACCGGCCGCAAAACGCGCAACGCCGCCCCCACGTCATCCACCGCACTCACGACGCGCGTTTTGCGGACGTCACCGCCACCGCCGTCATATTGAGAATCCGCCGCACAGTCGAAGACGGCGTCATGATGTGCACCGGCAACCGCGCGCCCAGCAGGATCCCGCCGACGGTGATGCCCCCGCCCGCCGTGACGCGCAGCGCATTGTAGGTGATGTTCGCGGCATCGATGTTCGGCATGATGAGGAGATTCGCCTCCTCGGTCAGGCGCGAATCGGAGAACTCCTGGTCGCGCACGCCGCGCGACAACGCCGAATCGGCGCGCATCTCGCCGTCGACCGCGAGGCCGGGCGCGCGCTCCATCACGAGGTCGAGGGCGTCGCGCATCTTCACGGCGGACGGCGCGTCGGAGCTGCCGAAGTTGGAGTGCGACAGCAGCGCCACCGTGGGCTTGATGCCGAAGCGCTTGACTTCCTCCGCGGCGAGGATCGTCATCTCCGCGACCTGCTCGCTCGTCGGATCGACGTTGATGTGCGTGTCGCAGATGAAGAGCTGCCGCCCGGGCAGGATCAGCATCTGCATCACCGCGAGCGTGCGCGCACCCTGCCGCAGGCCGATCACCTGGCGGATGTAGCGCAGGTGCCCCGGCGCGTTGCTGCCGGTGCCGCACAGCATTGCGTCGGCATCGCCGCGATGCAGCAGCATGGCCGCGACGAGCGTGGGCCGCGTGCGCATCTCCTCCTGCGCCTGCCGCCGCGTGACGCCCTGCCGCCGTGCGAGCCGGTAGTACTCGGTCCAGCACTCGCGGAAGCGCGGATCGTCGTCGATGTTCACGATCTCGCAGTCGCTGCCGACCGCGAGGCGCAGGCCGAGCTTCGCGATGCGGCTCGCGATGATCTCCGCGCGCCCGACGAGCACCGGCCGCGCGAAGCCCTCGTCGACCGCGGCCTGCGCGGCACGCAGCACCCGCTCGTCCTCGCCTTCCGCGTAGATCACGCGCTTCGCCGCGCTGCGCGCCGCGGTGAACACCGGCTCCATCGTCGCGCCCGACTCGTACACGAAGCGCGAGAGCTGCTTGCGGTACCGGTCGAAGTCGGCGATCGGCCGGGTGGCGACGCCGCTCTCCATCGCGGCCTTCGCCACCGCCGGCGCCATGCTCGTGATGAGCCGCGGATCGAACGCGCGCGGGATGAGGTAGTCGGGGCCGAACGGCGGGGTCGCCTCGCCGTACGCGAGCTGCACGATGTCCGACGGCTCGGCGCGCGCGAGCTCGGCGAGCGCGCGCGTGGCGGCGAGCTTCATCGCCTCGTTGATGGTCGTGGCGCCGCAGTCGAGCGCGCCTCGGAACATGAACGGGAAGCACAGCGAGTTGTTGACCTGGTTCGGGTAATCCGAGCGCCCGGTGCCGATGATGCAGTCGGGCCGCGTCGCCTTCGCGAGCTCCGGCCGGATCTCGGGCTCGGGATTCGCCATCGCGAGGATGAGCGGCTTGTCCGCCATCTTCGCAAGCATCGCGGGGGTGAGCACGCCGCCGGTGGACAGGCCGATGAACACGTCGCAGCCGGCGATCACGTCGTCGAGCGTCTTCGCCGCGGTGTCGGCGGCGTAACGCGCCTTGTCCGCGTCGAGCCTGCCCTCGCGCCGCGTGCTGACCACCCCCTTGCTGTCGAGGATCACGACGTTCTTGCGGTCGAGGCCGAGGCTCACCATGAGGTCGAGGCACGCGATGGCCGCCGCACCCGCGCCGGAGCACACGAGCCGCACCTTGCCGATGTCCTTGCCGACGATCTTGAGCCCGTTCAGCACGGCGGCGGCGCACACGATCGCGGTGCCGTGCTGGTCGTCGTGGAAGACCGGGATCTTCATGCGCTCGCGCAGCTTCTTCTCGATGTAGAAGCACTCGGGCGCCTTGATGTCCTCGAGGTTGATGCCGCCGAACGTCGGCTCCAGCGCGGCGACGACCTCGACGATCTTGTCGGGATCGGACTCGCCGACCTCGATGTCGAACACGTCGATGCCGGCGAACTTCTTGAAGAGGCAGCCCTTGCCCTCCATCACCGGCTTGCCGGCGAGCGCGCCGATGTTGCCCAGGCCCAGCACCGCCGAGCCGTTGGTGATGACCGCGACGAGGTTCGCGCGCGCCGTGTACTTCGCCGCCAGCGACGGATCGTGCTGGATCGCCGTGCACGCGTACGCGACGCCCGGCGAATACGCGAGCGATAGATCGCGCTTGTTCGCGAGCGTCTTGGTCGGTGCGATCGAGATCTTCCCGGGCGTCGGGAACTCGTGATATTCGAGCGCGTCCTTCTTGAGCTGCTCCTCCGACATGATCGGTCCTCCGTCGTGACTCCCTATTTCTTCTTCGCGGGCAGCACGTCCGTGCACACGCCCTCGAACACCTCCGCCGTCATGCCGATGCTCTCGGACAGCGTCGGATGCGGGTGGATGGTCTTGCCGATGTCGACCGGGTCGCAGCCCATCTCGACCGCGAGGCACACCTCGCCGATCAGGTCGCCCGCGTGCGTGCCGACGATGCCGCCGCCGATGCAGCGGTGCGTCGCCTCGTCGAACAGCAGCTTGGTGAAGCCCTCGTCGCGGCCATTGGCGATCGCGCGCCCGGACGCCGTCCAGTTGAACACCGCCTTGCCGTACTTGATGCCCTTGGCCTTGCACTCGTCCTCGGTGAGGCCCGCCCACGCGACCTCGGGATCGGTGTACGCCACCGACGGGATCTGCCGCGCGTCGAAGAACGACTTCTGGCCCGCCGCCGCTTCCGCCGCGACGTGCGCCTCGTGCACCGCCTTGTGCGCGAGCATCGGCTGCCCGACGATGTCGCCGATCGCGTAGATGTGCGGCACGTTCGTGCGCATCTGCTTGTCGACCTCGATGAAGCCGCGATCGGTGACCGCCACGCCCGCGTTGCCGGCCTCGATCTCCTTGCCGTTCGGCGTGCGTCCCACGGCCACCAGCACGAGGTCGTACACCTGCGGCCCGGCGGGCGCCTGCTTGCCCTCGAAGCCCACCTCGATGCCCGCGGGCGTGGCCTTCGCCGACACGGTCCTGGTGCCGAGCATCACGCTGCCGAAGCGCGGCACGTTGCGCTTCTCCCACACCTTGACGAGGTCGCGGTCCGCACCCGTCATCATCGTGTCGAGCATCTCGACAATGTCGATGCGCGCGCCGAGCGCGGCGTACACGGTGGCCATCTCGAGCCCGATGATCCCGGCGCCGATCACCAGCATGCGCTTCGGCACTTCCGGCAGCTCGAGCGCGCCGGTGGAATCGACGACGCGCGGGTCGTCGGGCAGGAACGGCAGGCGCACCGAGCGGCTGCCCGCGGCGATGATGGCCTTCTCGAAGCGGACCACCTTCTTGCCGCCCGAGCGCGCCTGGCCGGTGCCGAGCGTCTCCGCGACTTCGAGGTGATGCGCATCGAGGAAGCGGCCGACGCCGCGCACGACGTCGACCTTGCGCGTCTTCGCCATGTACGCGAGGCCGCTCGTGAGCTTCTTGACCACGCCTTCCTTGAACCCGCGCAGCTTCCGCAGGTCGACCTCGGCCGCGCCGTAGCCGATGCCGTGCGCGGCGAGCGCGGCCACCTCGTCCATCACCGCCGCGGTGTGCAGCAGCGCCTTCGACGGGATGCAGCCCACGTTGAGGCACACGCCGCCGAGCGTGGAGAAGCGCTCGACCAGCACCGTCTTGAGGCCAAGGTCCGCGGCGCGGAACGCGGCGCTGTAGCCGCCGGGGCCCGCGCCGAGCACGAGCATCTCGCATTCGACGTCGGCCTTGCCTGCATACGTTCCGGCCTTCGGCGACGGTGCGGCGGGCTTCGCGGCAGGCGCCGCGGCGGCGGCCGGTGCGGGTGCCGCGGCGGGCGCCGCGGGCTTGGCCGGTTGCGCGGCGGGCGCGCCGGCCTCGGCTGCGTCGAGGAGCAGCAGCAGCGTGCCTTCCGCGACCTTGTCGCCGACCTTCACCTTCAATTCCTTGATCGTGCCGGCCGCCGGCGACGGCACGTCCATCGTCGCCTTGTCGGATTCGAGCGTGACCAGCGAATCCTCGCGCGCCACGGTATCGCCGGGCTTGACCAGCACCTCGATCACCGGCACGTCCTTGAAATCGCCGATGTCCGGCACCTTCACTTCGATTGTGCTCATCGCGAGGTCATCCCTTCTACAGGAGGCGCAGAGATGCAGAGGAAGGCTCGGGTTCCTCGGCGTCTTTCGCGCCTCTTTGTGAACGAAGTCGTCCTTACAGCACCATCCGCCGCATGTCGGCGAGCAGCGCCCCGAAGTATGCATTGAAGCGTGCAGCCGACGCGCCGTCGATCACGCGGTGATCCCACGACAGCGACAGCGGCAGGATGAGCCGCCACTGCGCATTCACGCCGTCGTGCGACACCTGCTTCCACGCGGAGCGGCACACGCCCAGGATCGCGACCTCGGGCGCGTTGATGATCGGCGTGAAATACGTGCCGCCGATGCCGCCCAGGCTGCTGATCGTGAACGTGCCGCCCTGCATCTGGTCGGGCTTCAACTTGCCGTCGCGCGCGAGGGACGCGAGCTCGCCCATCTCCTTCGCGATCGCGACCACGCCCTTGCGGTCGGCGTCGCGGATCACCGGGACGACGAGCCCGTTGGGCGTGTCCGCCGCGAAGCCGATGTGCCAGTACTGCTTGCGCACGAGGCTGTCGCCATCGAGCGAGCTGTTGAAGTCGGGGAACTTCTGCAACGCCGCGACCGCGGCCTTGATCACGAACGCGAGCATCGACACGCGCACGCCGCTCTTCGCGTTCTCGTCGTTGAGCCGGACGCGGAAGGCCTCGAGCTCCGTGATGTCCGCGTCGTCGTGATTGGTGACGTGCGGGATCATCACCCAGTTGCGATGGAGGTTCGCGCCCGAGATTTTCTTGATGCGCGACAGCGGCGTGCGCTCGACCGGCCCGAACTTCGCGAAGTCCACCTGCGGCCACGCGAGCACGTCGAGCCCCGCGCCTGCCGCCGCGGGCGCCGCCGCCGGCGCAGAGCGCGCACGCGAGGCCGCCTCGACGTCCTCCTTGAGGATGCGTCCCTTCGGGCCGCTGCCCTGCACCGAGCGGAGATCGACGCCGATCTCGCGCGCGAGCTTGCGCACCGCCGGACCCGCATACGCGAGCAGGCCGCCGTTGTCGGACGATGCAGGTTCGGCGCTTGCGGCGGCGGCGGGCGTCGCGGGTGCGGCGGCGGACGCTGCCGGTGCAGGCGGCGGCGGGGCCGGCACCGCCGCCGGCGCGAGCGCCGGTGCGCCCTCTACCGCGAGCGTGAGCACGAGCGCGCCCTCGGACACCTTGTCGCCGACCTTCACCGCGAGCGCGCGCACCGTGCCGCCGAGCGGCGCGGGCACGTCCATCGTCGCCTTGTCGGACTCGAGCGTGACGAGCGCGTCCTCGGCGCGCACGACGTCGCCGGGCTTCACCAGCACCTCGATCACCGGCACGTCCTTGAAGTCGCCGATGTCGGGCACGCGCACCTCGGCGATGCCGCCGGGCGTGCTGGTCGGCGACGGGGCGGTGGCCACGGTCGTCTTCGGCGCGGTGGCCGGCGCCTGCGCGGCCGACTCGAGCGTGAGGATGACGCTGCCCTCGCTCACCTTGTCGCCGACCTTCACCCTGATCGCCTGGACGGTCCCCGCCGACGGCGCGGGCACGTCCATCGTGGCCTTGTCGGATTCGAGCGTGACGAGCGCGTCCTCCGCCTTCACCGTGTCGCCCGGCTTCACCAGCACCTCGATCACCGGCACGTCCTTGAAATCGCCGATGTCGGGGACTTTCACTTCGATCGTGCTCATGGGGAAGAAGCCTCTTCACAGGAAGCGAACAGCCGGGAACACTTCACCATCGTCGCTCCCGCGAAGGCGGGAGCCCAGCGTCGTGTGCGCGAACGACACTGGGTCCCCGCTTTCGCGGGGACGACGGCGGAGGGATCGTCACGCACGAAAGATTGCTTCACACCGTCCACGGATCCGGCCGCTCCGCATCGAGCCCGTACTTCTTGATCGCCTTCGCGACGACGTCCTGCCCGATCTCGCCGTCGTCCGCGAGCGCCTTCAGCGCAGCCACCGTCACCTGATGGCGATCCACCTCGAAGAACCGCCGCAGCGCGACGCGGTAATCGCTGCGCCCGAAGCCGTCGGTGCCGAGCGTCACGTAGCGGCGCGGCACGTGGCTGCGGATCTGGTCCGCGTAGTTGCGCATGTAGTCGGTGGCCGCGATCACCGGCCCCGCGTGGCCCGCGAGCGACTGCTCGACGTAGCTCTTGCGCCGCTCTCCCGCCGGGTGCAGCAGGTTGTGCCGTTCCGCGCTCATGCCGTCGCGCCGCAGCTCGTTGAAGCTGGTCGCGCTCCAGATGTCCGCGTTCACCTTCCAGTCGTCGCGCAGCAGGTCTGCGGCCGCGATCACTTCGCGCAGGATGGTGCCCGAGCCCATGAGCTGCACGCGCGGCCCCTTGCCCTGCGCGCCTTCCCGCAGCAGGTACATCCCCTTCACGATGCCCGCTTCCGCGCCTGCCGGCATCGCCGGATGCGCGTAGTTCTCGTTCATCAGGGTGATGTAGTAGTAGACGTCCTCCTGCGCCTCGATCATGCGCCGGATGCCCTCGCGCACGATCACCACCACTTCGTAGGCGAAGGTGGGATCGTAGGACACGCAGTTCGGGATCGTCGACGCGAGGATGTGGCTGTGCCCGTCCTCGTGCTGCAGGCCTTCGCCGTTCAACGTGGTGCGCCCCGCCGTGCCGCCCATCAGGAAGCCGCGCGCGCGCATGTCGCCCGCGGCCCACGCGAGATCGCCGACGCGCTGCAGCCCGAACATCGAGTAGTAGATGTAGAACGGGATCATCGGCACGTCGTTGTTCGCATACGACGTGGCGGCGGCGATCCACGAGCTCATGGCGCCCGCCTCGTTGATGCCTTCCTGCAGCACCTGCCCCGACTTGTCCTCGCGGTAGTACATGAGCTGGTCCGCGTCCTGCGGCTTGTAGAGCTGGCCCACCGCCGAGTAGATGCCGAGCTGGCGGAACATGCCCTCCATGCCGAACGTGCGCGACTCGTCGGGCACGATCGGCACGACGTGCTTGCCGATCGCCTTGTCGCGCACCAGCGTACCGAGCATCTGCACGAACGCCATCGTCGTCGAGATCTCGCGCTCGCCCGACCCTTGCAGCAGGCGCTCGAAATTCGCGAGGGGCGGCGCCGGCAACGATGCGGACTTGCGCCGCCGCTGCGGCAGGTAGCCGCCGAGCGCGCGGCGCCGCTCGTGCAGGTACGCGAGCTCGGGGCTGTCCTTCGGCAGCGACAGGTACGGCAGCGCGTGCACCTGGTCGTCGGGCACCGGGATGTCGAAGCGGTCGCGGAACTGCACCAGCGCGTCCGACGTCATCTTCTTCGCCTGGTGCGCGATCATCTGGCCTTCGCCGGACTCGCCCATGCCGAAGCCCTTCACGGTCTTGGCGAGGATCACGGTGGGCTGGTCCTTGTGCTTCACCGCCGCTGCGTAGGCCGCGTACACCTTGAACGGGTCGTGGCCGCCGCGATTGAGCTTCCACACCTGCTCGTCGGTGAGGTCCGCGACCAGCGCCTTCAGCTCCGGCGTGTTGAAGAAGTGCTCGCGCACGTACGCGCCGTTCTTGCTCTTGAAGTCCTGGTACTGGCCGTCGACGCATTCCTCCATGCGCGCGAGCAGGATGCCGTCCTTGTCCTTCGCGAACAGCGCGTCCCAGCCGGAGCCCCACACCACCTTGATGACGTTCCACCCGGCGCCGCGGAACACGCCCTCCAGCTCCTGGATGATCTTGCCGTTGCCGCGCACGGGGCCGTCCAGGCGCTGCAGGTTGCAGTTGATGACGAAGATGAGGTTGTCGAGGCGCTCGCGCCCCGCCATCGAGATCGCGCCGAGCGACTCGGGCTCGTCGCACTCGCCGTCACCAAGGAACGCCCACACCTTGCGGCCTTCCGTCGGCGCGAGGCCGCGGCCGCCGAGGTACTTGAGGAAGCGCGCCTGGTAGATCGCCATCAGCGGGCCCAAGCCCATCGACACCGTCGGGAACTGCCAGAAGTCCGGCATCAGCCACGGATGCGGATACGACGGGATGCCCTTGCCCGCGGCCTCCTGCCGGAAGTGCACGAGCTGGTCCTCGGTCAGCCGACCCTCGACGAACGCGCGCGCATAGATGCCCGGCGCCACGTGGCCCTGCACGTAGATGAGGTCGCCGCCGTGATCCTTGGTCGGCGCGTGCCAGAAGTGCCCGAAGCCGATGTCGTAGAGCAGCGCCGAGGACTGGAAGCTCGCGATGTGGCCGCCCAGCTCCGACGATTCCTTGTTGGCGCGCAGGATGATCGCGACGGCGTTCCAGCGGATCGCCGCGCGGATCTTGTGCTCGAGCTCGCGGTCGCCCGGCGACTTCTCCTCGAGCTCGGGAGGAATCGTGTTGCGGTACGGCGTCGTCAGCGCGAACGCCGGCGGCGCGCCGATGCGCGACGCCTCGTCGCGCAACTGCGCGAGCAGGTAGCGCGCGCGCTCCGGCCCCTGGTGCTGCACGACGGCATTGAGCGCGTCGAGCCATTCGCGCGTCTCGACCGGATCGTGATCGTTCATGATGCCCATGGCCCGTGCTCCTCGCTTGCCGATCCTGGATGGGGAACGTCGACGCGCGCGCCTCGTGCGCGCACAGGATGACCGGCTTCGGCGCCTCCCCGCCTCGTCCCGTGCGCTCGCGGCGCGCGGGATCGATCCGGGGCAAACTGCCGTGTCATCGGTGAATTGTCAATCTGCGGCGCGGCGTGCATCACAGCCGGTGCGTGCGGTCGCCGTCGCCGAAGTACGGCCACACGATAGCATCCCCCTTGACCAGCGCGAGGACCTTGAAGAGCTCGCCCATCTCCGCCGGCGAGAGGAGCTTCTGCACGGCGGCCGCCTCGCGCAGGTACGCCGCGGACGAGGGATCGCCGCAGGCGCGCAGGTGCTCGAGGATGCCGGCGCCCACGAGGAATGCCGCCAGCGATCCGTAGCCCGCCACCGTGAGCCCGCCGCGCTCGCCGGCCAGCGCGGCGGCCGTGAAGTCGACGTGCGCGGTGAGGTCCGACAGCCCCGGCCACAGCAGCGGATCGTCGTGCACGCGATGGCGATAGTGGCCGACCAGCGTGCCCTGCGCGCGCTGCGGGTGGTAGTACTCGCGCTCGGGAAAGCCGTAGTCGAGGATCAGAATGCCGCCGGCGACGACGCGCCGCGCGAGCGACTCGACGAGCGCCTCGGCGGCCGGGGCCACCTCGCTCTCGTAGTCGCCCTCGGCCGGGAACCGTGCCTGCGCGAGCGCCTGCACGCGCGGATTCGCGAGCGGACGCAATGCAAGCTGCAATGCATCGCCCGCCGCGACGACGCCGCGCTCCTGCCACTCGCCGCCACGGCGCGCGACGACGTTCGGCGGCACCGCGTCGAGCACTTCGTTCATGATCACGGCGCCGTCGATCGTCGCGGGCAGCGTCGCGATCCACTCGACGCGCGCGAGATGCGCCGGCGCGCGCGCCGCGATGGTGGCGCGCTGGCGCTCGCGCAGGTCCGCGCTCACCTCGAGGATGCGGTAGCGCGCGGGCAGCGCGTCGCGCGCGGCGAGGGCCGCGACGAGATCGGCCGCGAGCGCGCCGGTCCCGGCGCCCAGCTCCACCACGTCGCGCGCGGTGCCGGCCGCGAGCAGCGTCGCGACCGGTGCGGCAAGCGTACGCGCGAAGAGCGGCGTCATCTCGGGCGCGGTGGTGAAGTCGCCGCCTTCGCCGAACTTGCGCGCGCCCGCGGCGTAGTAGCCGAGGTTCGGCGCATAGAGCACGAGCGAGAGATAGCGCTCCAGCGGAAGGAAGCCGCCCGCCTCGGCGATCGCCGCGCGCACGGCGGCGGCGACGCGCGCACTGTGCGCACGCGCATCGGCAGCGGGCTCGGGAAGGGACGGGGGAGGCTGCGGTCGCAACGGTCGGCGATGTGCTAGATTGGCCGGTCCGAGTCTACCGCGACGGCGCACGTGCAAGAGAAGGTCGTCCTCATCACCGGCGGCGCCAAGCGTGTCGGCGCAGCCATCTGCCGGCGCCTGCATGCGGCGGGCGCCAACCTGATGCTGCATTATCGCGCGTCCGCGGGCGAGGCCCGGCTCCTGCAGGCGGAGCTGAACGGCGTGCGTGCCGACTCGGTCGCACTCATCCAGGCGGACCTCCTCGAGCTCGCGAAGCTGCCCGCGATCGTCGACCAGACCCTCGCGCGCTTCGGCCGTCTCGACGGCCTCGTCAACAACGCGTCCTCGTTCTTCGCGACGCCGCTCCCCGAAGTGACGCCCGAGGCGTTTCACGACCTCGTCGGCACCAACCTCGCGGCGCCGCTGTTCCTCGCCCAGGCCGCCGCGCCGGCGCTCAAGCGCGCGCAGGGTGCGATCGTCAACCTCGCGGACATCCACGCCGAGCGCCCGCTCAAGAACTACGTCGTGTACTCGGTCGCCAAGGCGGGCCTCGTCGGGCTCACGCGCTCGCTCGCGCGCGAGCTCGCCCCCGACGTGCGCGTGAACGCGGTCGCGCCCGGGCCCGTGCTGTGGCCCGCGGACGAGTCGTTCGACGAGCTCGCGCGCCAGCGCATCATCTCCCACACGCCGCTCAAGCGCGAAGGGACGCCGGAGGATATTGCCGGCGCGGTGCATTACCTGCTGGCCGAAGCGCATTACGTGACGGGCGAAACGCTCTCGGTCGACGGTGGCAGGCACATGGCGATTTAGCGCTCGGCAGCCGTCGGATCCCGATCGGCACCACCGTCTCGAATTGTCGTCCCCGCGAAGGCGGGGACCCAGCGACTTTCGGGTCGCTGCCGTCAACACTCACTCATTGTCGTCCCCGCGAAGGCGGGGACCCAGCGACTTTGGGGCCGCTGCCGTCAACACTGAACGACACTGGGTCCCCGCCTTCGCGGGGACGACAGCCCACGGCATCTGCTCGGTTGGACACACGCCCGCGTAGGACATCCGCTGACTTGACAATTACTGACGCGGCAGTAATATTGCTGCCATGTCAGCAAAACCTGCGCCCACCCGGCCGGCCCCCGCGAAGACCGGCCGCCGCCGCTCCTCGCGCCCCGGCGACCCGGAGTTCTACTCGGGCGACGCCTACCCGATGCTGGAGAGCATCGGCTACCTCCTGAAGCGCCTGCGCGCGAACCTCGATCGCGCGGTCGATGCCGAGATGGCGGAGCTCGACCTCACCGACGTGCAGTGGGGGCCGCTGCTGCTCCTCCACAACGACATGGGCAACACCGCGGCGGAGCTCGCGCGCACCATCTGCGCCGACACCGGCGCGATGACGCGCCTCCTCGACCGCCTCGAGGCCAAGGGGCTCGTGCGCCGCGTGCCGAGCGCGCAGGACCGGCGCGTGGTCGAGCTGGAGCTCACGCCGGAAGGCACGCGCCTGTGCCGCGAGATTCCCTACGGCCTCGCCCGCGTGATGAACGCGATGCTGAACGGCTTCACCCCGGACGAGGTCGAGACCGTGAAGCGCCTCCTGCGGCGAATGCTCGCCAACGCCGAGCGTCTTTGATCCTCATTGAATCGCACCTGCCGGCCTCGCGCCGGCGTACTACCCTCATGGAACGCACCCGATTTCGCTGGCTCCTCGTCGCACTCGCCGCGCTCGCGGCCGGGTGCGCGCACTTCGACGAGCGCACGCCGACCGCCGCGCTGCGCGACGCGAAGGACCTCGGCACGAAGCCCGTGGCCGTCGACTGGCCGCGCACCGCGTGGTGGCAGCGCTACGACGATCCCGAGCTCGACGCGCTGATGACCGAGGCGCTCGCCGGCAGCCCGTCGCTGACCATCGCACGCGCCCGTGTCGAGCGCGGCAACGCCGCGGCCGCCGCGGCGCGCTCGGCGCTGCTGCCGCAGGTGAACGGCAACGCCACCAGCACGTACCAGCGCTTCTCGGAGAACTACATCTTCCCGCCGCCGTACGGCGGCAACTGGTGGGCCGACAATCGCGCGACGCTCGACTTCACCTACGAGTTCGACTTCTGGAACAAGAACGGCGCGGCGCTGCAGGCCGCGCTGTCGCAGGCACAGGCCGCCGCGGCCGACGAGCAGCAGGCGCGCGTGGTGCTGACCACCGCCGTCGCGCGCGCCTACTTCGACCTGCAGCGCCTGTACGCGCAGCGCGACGTGTCGCTGGCCGCGATCGCGCAGCGCGAGGAGGTCGTGCGCATCACGCGCCAGCGCTTCGACGCGGGGCTCGACACGCGCATCGAGGTGAAGCAGGCCGAGGGCGCGCTCGCCACCGTGCGCACCGAGCTCGCGCAGTACAACGGCGCGATCAACGCCGCACGCAACCAGGTCGCGGCACTGGTGGGCGCGGGTCCCGATCGCGGCGAGCGCATTCCCGCCCGCGTCAACGCCGGCACCGGCATCGCCGCGAGGCCGGCCGCGATCCCGCTCGACCTGGTCGCGCATCGCGCGGACGTCACGGCGTCGCGCTGGCGCGTCGAGGCCGCGCAGCACGACGTCGAGGTCGCCAAGGCGATGTTCTATCCCAACGTCAACCTCGCGGCGTTCGCGGGCCTGTCCTCGCTCGGCTTTCCCAACTTCCTGAGCGCGGGAAGCCTCGTGGCGGGCATCGCGCCGGCCATCCACCTGCCGATCTTCGAGGGCGGGCGGCTCAACGCGAACCTCCACGGCAAGGACGCGGACGCGAACGCGGCGGTCGGCGCGTACAACCAGTCCGTGATCGAGGCCGTGCACGAGGTCGCCGACGTGCTCTCCGGCATGGACGGCCTCGCCAAGGTGCGCGTCGAGCAGGCCGTCGCGCGCGAGGCGACGACGGACGCCTACAACACCGCCGTGATCCGCTACCGCGCGGGCCTCGGCAACTACCTCACCGTGCTGACGGCGCAGACGCAGCAGCTCGCGCAGGACCGGCTCGACGCCGACATCCACGCGCGCGCGTTCGAGCTCGACGTCGGCCTCGTGCGGGCGCTGGGCGGCGGCTACGTCGACCCCGCACCCGTCACCGCGGCGGCGCGCTGACGCGCCGCGCGCAGGAGCAACGCATGACCGATACCGAAATGAAGGTTTCCTCCAAGGCCCGGGCGCGCAGGCGCGGACTCGCCATCGCCGCGACCGTCTTCGTGCTGGCCGGTGCCGGCTACGGCGCATACTGGTTCCTCCACCTGCGGCACTATGAGCGCACCGACGACGCGTACGTCGCGGGCAACGTCGTGCAGGTGACGCCGCAGGTCGCGGGGACGGTGATCGCCGTCAACGCGGACGACACCGACTTCGTCGAGCAGGGCCAGCCGCTCGTGACGCTCGATCGCGCGGACGCGGAGGTGGCGCTCGCGCAGGCCGAGGCCGCGCTCGCGCAGACGGTGCGCGAGGTGCGCCAGCTCTATTCCGCCAACACGACGTGGGCGGCGAACATCAGCCAGCGCGAGGCGGAGATCCGCCGCGCGCAGGCCGAGCTCGCGCGCGCCGAGGACGACCTCGCGCGGCGCGCGAAGCTTGCCGACTCCGGTGCCGTCAGCGGCGAGGAGATGAACCACGCGCGCACCAACGTCGACAACGCGCGCGCCGCGGTGGCGGCGGCGCAGGCCGCACTCGCGTCGGCTCGCCAGCAGCTCGCGACCAACGAGTCGCTCACCGACGGCACCACGGTCGAGAAGCACCCGAACGTCGAGCGCGCCGCCGCGAAGGTGCGCGAGCAGTACTTAGCCTACGCGCGCACGGTGCTGCCCGCGCCCGTGTCAGGCTACGTCGCCAAGCGCACGGTGCAGGTCGGCCAGCGCATCGCGCCCGGCGCGCCGCTGATGTCGATCATCCCGCTCGAGCAGGTGTGGGTCGACGCCAACTTCAAGGAAGTGCAGCTTGCGAAGATGCGCATCGGGCAGCCGGTGACGCTGGTCGCCGATGCTTACGGCGACACGGTGACGTACCACGGCAAGGTGGCGGGCCTCGGCGTCGGCACGGGCGCGGCGTTCGCGCTGCTGCCTGCGCAGAACGCGACCGGCAACTGGATCAAGGTCGTGCAGCGCGTTCCCGTGCGCATCGCGCTCGATGCCGGCGAGCTCGCACAGCATCCGTTGCGCGTGGGGCTGTCGATGGAGGCGACGGTCGACGTCGCCGACACGCAGGGCGGCGCGCTGTCCTCCGCGCCGCGTACGGGCGGCGGCTACACCACCAGCGCGTTCGATCGCGACACCGCGGAGGCCGATGCCATCGTGCACCGGACGATCGCCGCGAACCTCGGACGTCCGCTCCCGAAGCCGGCATCGGGCTTGACGCCGACGCACGAGACTGCACAGGCGACGGCGAAGGCCGTGCCGTCCGCCCGGGCGATGGCCAAGACGGCGTCCGGCGCGCCGCTGTAGCGCATTCGCGCAATGAGCGCCACCTCCACCGCAGGCGCGGACGCACCCGCGCCGCCGCGCGCTTCCGCGCCGTCGCGACCGGAGCCGCTGCATGGTGCGCAGCTCGCGCTGGGCACGCTCGCGCTGTCCGCGGCGACGTTCATGATCGTGCTCGACACGTCGATCGCGAACGTGTCCATTCCCGCGATCTCGGGCGACCTCGGCGTGTCGACGAGCCAGGGCACGTGGGTGATCACGTCGTTCGCGGTGGCCAATGCCGTCGCGGTGCCGCTCACGGGCTGGCTCACCCAGCGCTTCGGGCAGGTGCGGCTCGTGACGCTGGCGACGATCCTGTTCGTGCTCGCGTCGTGGCTGTGCGGCCTCGCGCCGAACCTCGAGACGCTGATCCTGTTCCGCGTGCTGCAGGGCCTCTCCGCCGGCCCGCTGATCCCGCTGTCGCAGGCGATCCTGCTGTCGAGCTATCCCGTCGCGCGGGCCGGCATGGCGCTCGCGATGTGGTCGATGACGACGCTGGTGGCCCCCGTGGCGGGGCCGCTGCTCGGCGGCTGGATCACCGACAACATCTCGTGGCCGTGGATCTTCTTCATCAACATCCCGGTCGGCATCCTCTCGGTGTACTCGATCTGGGCGATCTACCGCGACCGCGAGACGCCGACGCGCAAGCTGCCCATCGACTCGATCGGGCTCGGCCTCCTCGTCACGTGGATCGCGGCGCTGCAGGTCATGCTCGACAAGGGCAAGGAGCTCGACTGGTTCGCGAGCACGCAGATCGTCGTGCTCGCCGTGGTCGCGGTGGTGGGCTTCGTCCTGTTCATGATCTGGGAGATGACCGAGGAGCACCCGGTCGTCGACCTGCATCTCTTCGCGGGACGCAACTTCACGGTCGGCGCGGCGGCGCTGTCGATCGCCTACGGGCTCTTCTTCGGCAACCTCGTGCTGCTGCCGCTGTGGCTGCAGACGCAGATGGCGTACACGGCCACCGACGCGGGGTACATCCTCGCGCCCGTCGGCTTCCTCGCGATCCTCCTGTCGCCGATCGTCGGCCGCTACGTCGGCAAGGTCGACCCGCGCCGCATCGCGACGGTGTCGTTCCTGCTGTTCGCGGTGATTGCATGGCTGCGCTCGCGCTTCAACGTGCAGGCGGACATGGCCACACTGCTGTTCCCGACGATCCTGCAGGGCGCGGCGGTGGCCTGCTTCTTCATCCCGCTGGTGTCGATCACGCTCTCGGGGCTCACGCCCGACAAGATCCCGAGCGCGTCGGGCCTGTCCAACTTCGCGCGCATCACCGCGAGCGCGTTCGGCACGTCGATCTTCACCACGCTGTGGGACGACCGCGCGGCGCTGCACCACTCGCAGCTCGCGGAGGCCGTGCACCGCGGCAATCCCGCCGCGATGCAGGCGCTCGCGAACCTGCAGGGCGCGGGCTACGACGCGACGCAGAGCAGCGCGCTGCTGGAGCGCCTCGTCAACCAGCAGGCGTACATGCTGGCTTTCAACGATCTGTTCTATGCCACCGCGGTGATCTTCCTGTTCCTGATCCCGATCGTGTGGCTGTCGCATCCGACGCATCGCAACGCAGCCGCGGCGGCCGACGCGGGCGGCGCGCACTAGGACCGCCGTTCCACCGTCACTCCCGCGAACGCGGGAACGACGACGTCACGCGACCAGTTGCGCGTCGAGCGTGATCTCCGCCTTGAAGAGCTTCGACACCGGGCAGTTGGTCTTCGCGGTGTTCGCGCACTTGTCGAACGTCGCCTGGTCCGCGCCGGGGATCTTCGCCTTCAGCGTGAGGTGCACGTGCGTGATCGCGAAGCCTTCGCCCTGCTTCTCGAGCGTCACGGTGGCCTGCGTGTCCATGCGCTCGGCGACGAGGTTCGCCTGGCCGAGCACCATCGACAGCGCCATCGTGAAGCAGCCGGCGTGCGCGGCGCCCAGCAGCTCCTCGGGATTGGTCCCGCGCACGCCCTCGAAGCGCGCCGCGAAGCCATAGGGCTGCTTGTCGAGGGCGCCGCTCTCCGTCGAGATCGTGCCCTTGCCGTCCTTCAACCCACCCGACCAGACGGCCGAGCCGAAGTGATCGATCTTCATGCGCGAGGCTCCCATGCGTTGGCGCGCAGTCCCGTCACCCGCGATCGCGGACGGCGCTGCGCTTCGCCGATTGTAGGGGCGCGGCGCGGCGGCCCGTCGTTGCCGCGCCGGCGGCGCAACGGTCAGCCGGACGGATCCGCGGCGTCGCGCAGCGCGCCCACGCGCGCGGCGATGTCCTCGAGGTACGGATCGACGATGCCGTGCGAGACGAGCGCGACGCGCGTGCGCTCGAGGTAGTCGAGCGACGAGCCGAACGCGCCGACCGCGCTCGCGATGATGCGCGCCTGCTCGTCGTGCGCGAGCTTGCCGGTGTATTGCGGGTGATCGTGGCGCACGGTGAACGCGAGCGCGACGATCGCGCGCTCGCCGCACTGCACGCGCACCCACTTCGGCCGGTAGGAGCCCACCACCATCTCGCGCCGCCACAGGAGGTGCAGCTCGTCGAGGGCGACCGGCGCCGGCAGCCGGTAGACGACGCCGGTGCACGCGCCGCCGCGATCGAGCGCAAGCACCAGCCCCGGCGCATCGCGCGTGCCGCGCGACGCGTGCGAATAGAGGCAGAAGCGCCGGTGCAGCCCGCGCAGCACGCCGGGGCGCGACTCCACGAACGGGAACAGCGGATTCCACAGCAGCGACCCGTAGCCGAACACCCACCATCCCGCGCCCTTCGGCTTCGCCGCGAGCGTGGCGGTCAGCGATTCGGAGAGCTGCTCGTCGGTGAGCGCGTGCCCCTGCCCGCCGAGCGCCTCGACGTACAGCGACCGCATGCGCCCCGATTCGAGGTCGCCGCGGCACAGCGTCGTCTCGTCATTCTTCGGATGCCGGGTCACGGGCGAGCTTCCGCGTCTCGACGTTGGCCTGGCGGCGCACGGCCGCCGTGCTCTTGCCGTGCACGCCGCCCTTGCGCATCAGCGGCGAGCGCGCGACCGGATTGCGCACCTTGGGCGGCGCCGGCGGCGTCTTGTGCAGGCGCTTTGCGCGCTTCATGCCAGCGGCGCGAACGGCAGGCGCGCCTCGCACCACGCGGCGACGGCGAGCACGCGATCGTCGGCACCCTGCGGCGCGGCGACCTGCAGCCCCACGGGCAGGCCGCGCACCATGCCCGCAGGCAGGTTGAGCGCGGGGAAGCCGGTCAGCGACCACAGCGTGCAGCACGACGGATCACCGGTGGTCGTGATGCCGTGCGGCGCGGGGCCGGGCGACGAGGGTGCCAGCACCGCGTCGAAGCCCGCGAGCCATTCGGTGAAGAACGCGACGGCGCGCGTGCGCGCGGCCTGCGCCTCGCGATAGCGCGCGTCGCCGATCGTGCGGCCTTCGTCGAGCGCCGCGTTGAGGTTCGGCGTGAGCCGCGCCCGCTCGCGCGCCTGCAGGCCGGTCAGGTTGACCGCGGCCTCGTGCAGCATGATCGTGCGCATCACGAGGTTCGCCTCGCGCCATGCCGCGGGGATCTCGACGCGCACGACCTCGGCGTCGCGCGCGAGCGTGGCGACGGCCTTCGCGAGTGCCTCGTCGGTGGCGGCGTCGTGCGCGGTCCACGGGAAGCGCGGCAGGAACGCGAGGCGCGGCGCGCGCGCGAGCAGCGTCACGTCCGGCGCGATGCGGCCCGGGTCCGCGAGCACGCTTGCGAAGCGCGCGGCGTCCGCGACCGTGCGCGTGAACGTGCCGATGGTGTCGAACTGCCCGGCGAACACGTGCGCGCCCGTGTACGGAATCGCGTGCAGCGTCGGCTTGAAGCCCACGACGCCGCAGTACGCCGCGGGGCGCACCACCGAGCCGTTGGTCTGCGTGCCGATCGCCGCGAGCACCTGCCCGGCCGCGACCGCCGCCGCCGAGCCCGACGACGATCCGCCCGGCGAATGCTCGCGATGCCACGGGTTGCGCGTCTTGCCGGGGTCCATGAACGCGAACGGCGTCGTGACCGTCTTGCCGAAGACGTAGCCGCCCGCGGCACGCAGGCGCGCGACGCACGGCGCGTCGGTCGTGGGGCGATGGCCCGCGTAGATCGGCGAGCCCATCGTGGTGTCGACGTCGGCCGTGTCGATGATGTCCTTGACGCCGATGCCGATGCCGGCAAGCGGTCCCGCAACGCCGTCGCGGTCGCAGCGCGCAGCCTCGCGCCGCACGTGCGCGGGATCGAGCGATTCCCACGCCTCGATCGCGCGGTCGGTCAGCGCAATGCGCGCGAGCTGCGCGTCCGCGAGCGCCGTGGCGGTCAGGCGATGACCCGCGATCGCGGTCGCGGCGTCGCGCAGGGTCGTGGGCAGCGAATCGGTCATCGTTCGACTCCGGTGGCTTCCATGCGCACGAGCGGCGCCGGCTCCGCGCGCCGCGGACCGGCGAGGAACATCTCCTGCAGGTCGTTGAGATAACGTCGGCCGAGGGCCGTCGGCTTGAGCAGCGCGGGATCGGGATCGAGCAGGCCCTTCGCGACCGCGGCGGCGATGGGCCGCGCGACCAGCGCGAGCGGATAGCCCGTGCGTTCCGCAAACAGCGACGACGGGACGCCGTCGGTGAGGCGCAGCGCATTCAGCATGAATTCGAACCCGACGTCCGCGCGCGCCACGAGCGTCTCCTCCTGCAGCGGCGCATCGCGCGCGATCTTCTCGAGGTACTGCCGCGGCTGCTTGTAGCGGAGCTGGCGCACGATGCGGTCGGGGAACGAGAGCTTCGAGTGCGCGCCGGCGCCGATGCCGAGGTAGTCGCCGAACGTCCAGTAGTTGCGGTTGTGCGCGCAGCGGTGGCCGGGCTTCGCGTGCGCCGACGTCTCGTAGTGCTCGTAGCCCGCTGCCGCCAGCGTGTCGTGGACGGCGTCCTCGATGTCGGCCGCGGTGTCCTCGTCGGGCAGCGGCGGCGGCCGGCGGTGGAACAGCGTGTTGGGCTCGAGCGTCAACTGGTAGAAGGAGAGATGCGGCGGCGCGAACGACAGCGCGGCCGCGAGATCCGCGCGCGCGCCGGCCACGGTCTGCTGCGGCAGCGCGTACATGAGGTCGAGATTGACGTTGCCGAAGATCATGAGCGCCGCCTCGGCCGCGCGGCGCGCCTCGTCGCCGTCGTGCACGCGGCCGAGCGCGCGCAGCTGCACGGGATCGAAGCTCTGGATGCCGAGCGAGAGACGGTTGACGCCGGCCGCGAAGAAGCCCGCGAACTTCTGCCGCTCGAACGTGCCGGGGTTCGCCTCCAGCGTGACCTCGGCGTCGGGACGAAGCGGCACGCGCGCGCGGATGCCGGCGAGCAGGCGGTCGATCGCGGCGGCGGAGAAGAGGCTGGGCGTGCCGCCGCCGATGAAGACCGACACCACCGGGCGCCCCCAGACCGACGGCAGCGCGAGCTCGAGGTCGCGCAGCAGCGCATCGACGTAGCGATCCTCGGGCACCTCGCCGCGCGCCTCGTGCGAATTGAAGTCGCAGTACGGGCACTTGCGGATGCACCACGGGACGTGCACGTACAGCGACAGCGGCGGCAGCGCGGCGAACACCGGACCGCGCAGCGCATCGACGCCGACGGCGATCGTCATGGCGGCCCGGCCCGCGCCGCGGCGCGCGCGTCGTCCTCGAGCATCGCGATCAGCGCCCGCAGCGCACGGCCGCGATGCGAGACCTCGTTCTTCTGCGCGAGCGGCAGCTCCGCGCCGGTGAGCCCGGACGCCGCGTCGACGAAATGCGGGTCGTAGCCGAAGCCGCCGTCGCCGCGCGGCGCATCGACGATCGTGCCGTGCCAGCGCCCTTCCGCGATCATCGGCTCGGGATCCTCGGCGTGGCGCACGAGCACCAGCACGCAGTAGTAGTGCGCGCGGCGGTCCGCGACGCCCGCGAGGTCGGCGATCAGCTTCGCGTTGTTGCGCGCGTCCGAGCGCGGCTCGCCCGCGTAGATCGCGGACTGCACGCCCGGGGCGCCGCCGAGCGCCGCGACGCACACGCCGGAATCGTCGGCGAGCGCCGGCAGCTTCGCGAGCGCGCTCGCGTGCCGCGCCTTGGCGAGCGCGTTCTCGACGAACGTGAAATGCGGCTCGGGCGCCTCGGGAATGCCGAGGTCGCCCTGCGCGATCACCTCGAGCCCGAGCGGCGTCAGCAGGCGCCGGAATTCCCGCAGCTTGCCCGCGTTGCCCGAGGCGAGGACGAGCTTGCCGATCACGCGCGCAGCGCCGCCGCCTGCCGGCCGACGAGCTCGCGGATGCCGCCCTCGGCGAGGCGCAGCAGCGCGTCCATCTCCGTGCGCGAGAACGGCGCGCCCTCGGCGGTGCCCTGGACCTCGACGAAGCCGCCGCCGGAGGTCATCACGACGTTCATGTCGGTGTCGCAGCCCGAGTCCTCGTCGTAGTCGAGGTCGAGGACCGGCACGCCGCCAACGATGCCGACCGACACCGCGGCGACCCGCTCGCGCAGCGGATCGCGCGTGACGAGCCCGCGCGCACGGCACCACGCGAACGCATCCGCCGCCGCGACGCAGGCGCCGGTGATCGCCGCGCAGCGCGTGCCGCCGTCGGCCTGCAGCACGTCGCAGTCGATCTTGAGCGTGCGCTCGCCGAGCGCGCCGAGGTCGGTGACCGCGCGCAGCGAGCGGCCGATGAGGCGCTGGATCTCCTGCGTGCGTCCCGACTGCTTGCCTTCGGCCGACTCGCGCCGCATGCGCGTGTGCGTCGCGCGCGGCAGCATGCCGTACTCGGCCGTGAGCCAGCCCTGCCCCTTGCCCTTGAGGAACGGCGGCACGACTTCCTCGATGCTGGCCGTGCACAGCACCTGCGTGTGCCCCATCGCGATCAGCACGGAGCCCTCCGCGTAGCGCGTGAAGCCGCGCGTGATCGTGAGGGGGCGCAGCTCGTCGGGACGGCGGCCGCTCGGGCGGGAAGTCTGGGTCATGATGGGGACGCTGGCGAGCCGCAATTATAGCGGCGCGCGGTTCCCGAACGCCGCAGCCATCCCCTGCGCGAGCGACAGCGGCGGCGTCCATCCGAAGCGCGTGCGGAACGCGCTCGTGTCCACCTCCAGCGAATCCATGAGGCGCTGCGCGCGGTTGGCGTGCCCGACGCACATCGCGCCCAGCCGCAGCCAAGGCGGCGGCAGCGCGACGAGGCGCGCCGGGACCCGCATCGCGTCGGCCATCGCGCGCACGATCTCGGGCGTGCTCGCGGGCGCCGCATCGGCGACGAAGTAGCGCGTGAGGCGCCCGCGCTCCGCGCGGCCGTCGCTCGCGAGCAGCACGGCAAGCGCGTCGCAGAAGTTGCCGAGTCCCAGGAGGCTGCGGCGGTTGGCGACGCCGCCGAACGGCAGCGGGATGCCGCGGCGCACGGCGCGCGCGAGCGCGTCGAGGTTGGCGTGCACGCCCGGCCCGTAGGTGAGCGGCAGGCGCAGCGCGGTGGCGCGCACGCCCGCGGCCTCGGCGATCTCGGCGGTGGCCTGCTCCGCCATCCACTTGCTCTTCGCGTACGCATCGTGCGGATGCGGCGGATCGTCCTCGCGGAACGGATGGCCGCGCGACGTCGCCTCGCCGTTGACCTTGACCGTGCTCGCGAGCACGAGATGCGGCACGCCGGCCTCCGCCGCCGCCTGCAGCACGCGCCGCGCGACGTCGACGTTCTCGCGCCGGTATTCCGCCTCCGGATCCGCCGCGTCGTCGCGCATGCGGTGGGCACGCGCCGCGAGGTGCACGACCGCGTGCGCGCCGCGCAGCGCGTGCTGCAGCAGGCGCGCGTCGGTGGTGGCGAGGTCGCCGACGGGCAGGAACTCGGCGCGGCCGGCGGTGTGCGCGTCGAGCGCACGCACGAGGCCGCGCACGGTGAATCCGCGCGCGGCGAGATGCGCGAGGCACGCGCGGCCGATGAAGCCGGCCGCGCCGGTGACGACGATGGTGGGGTGCGCGTCCATCAGAACCATTTCCAGCCGTGCAGGCGATAGAAGCGCCACGCGCTCTTCGCGAACAGCACCACGTGCCGCATGCCCTTGCGCGCGGCATGCCCGCCATGATGCCCGATGGTCACCGACGGCACGTACGCCGTCTTGGTGATGCGGTTCAGGCGCACGCTCCAGTCGTAGTCCTCGAAGTAGAGGAAGAAGCGCGGGTCGAAGCCGCCGGTGCGGTCGATCGCGAAGCGCTTGACCAGCATGAATGCGCCCGACAGCGCCGGGATGCCGATCACCTCGCGCGGCGGCTCGACGTCCATGTAGTCGCGCATCTCGTAGCGCTCGAGCCGGCGGCGGAAGAGGCGCTGCACGAAGCCGGGCGCGAAGCCGCGCAGGAAGAGATCGAACAGCGCCGGATAGCGCTTGCACAGGTACTCGCGCTCGCCGCGCGCGTTGCGGGCGAGCGGCGCGAGCGCGCCCACGTCCGGATGCGCGTCGAGCCAGCGCACGCCGTTGGCGAGCGCGTCGGAGGCGACCTCGACGTCGGGATTGAGCACGAGGTGGTAGTCCGAGCCCGTGCCGTGCAGCACGAGGTTGTGCGCCGCGCCGTAGCCGATGTTGGCGTGGCCGTGCAGGTAGGTGACGTGGACGCCGGTGTCCGCGAAGCGCGCCCGGCCGAGCTTGGTCACGGCCTCGGCGGCCGCGCGGTCCTCGCTGTTGTCGATCAGCGCGAGGTGCACCGTGCGCATCGCGCCCGCCTCCCGCCCCGCGCCGATCGCCAGCGCCAGCTTGCGCAGGCAGCGCTCGAGGAGCTTGAGGTCGGGGTGATACGTGACGATGCTGATCTGCAGCGAGGAGGGCAGCACGTGGAAGCGTCGGAAGGGCGCGGGTTGGCGAGGCGGGTCGCGCCGCGTGGGCTAGAATCCTCGGCGAACGGCGTGCCGCCGTCAACTCGCGACAGGACTTCCGACGCATGCCCGCACCACCACGTTATCACGCCGCTGCCTTGCGCGAATTCGCGCATGCGCTGCTCGCCCGCGCCGGCGTGCGCGACGACATCGCCGGCGACGTCGCGCACGTGCTCGTCGACGCCGACCTGCTCGGGCACACGACGCACGGGCTCGCGCTGCTCGCGCCGTATTTGGGCGAGATCGAGAAGGGCACGATGCTGCGCGCCGGCGAGCCGGAGGTCGTCAACCAGCGCCCGGCCGCGCAGCTGTGGGACGGCCGGCGCCTGCCCGGGCCGTGGCTCACGCTGCGTGCGTTCGACGTCGCGGCGGCGATGGCGCAGACGTACGGCACGGGCACCGTCGTCATTCGCCGGTCGCATCACATCGCGTGCCTCGCCGCGTACCTGCCCCGCATCACGGCGCGCAACCTGATGGCGCTGCTGTTCTGCTCCGATCCTTCCGGCTGCAGCGTGGCGCCGTTCGGCGCGGTGACGCCGGTGTTCACGCCGAACCCGATGGCGGCCGGCATCCCGACCAGCGGCGATCCGATCCTGCTCGACATCTCCGCGAGCTACACGACGAACGGCCTCACCGGCCGCCTGTACCAGGCCGGCGGCCGCCTGCCGCATCCGTGGATCCAGGACGCGCAGGGCAACGCCACCGACGATCCCGCGGTGCTGTTCAACGCGCCGAAGGGCACGCTGCTGCCGCTGGGCGGCCTCGACGCCGGGCACAAGGGCTACTCGCTCGCGCTGCTGGTCGAGGCCGCGACGGCCGCGCTCGCCGGCTTCGGGCGCGCCGAGCCGTCGGAAGGCTGGGGCGCGACGGTGTTCGTGCAGGTGCTCGATCCCGAGGCGTTCGGCGGCGCGGGCGGCTACACGCACGAGACCGACTGGCTGTCCGACGCGTGCCATCGCGCGACCCCGCGCCCCGGCGGCCCGCCGGTGCGCTTGCCGGGCGAGCGCGGCATGCGCCTCATGCGCGAGCAGGAGAAGGAAGGGGTGCTGCTGTTCGACGGCATCATGGCGTCGCTCGCGCCGTGGAGTGCGAAGCTCGGCGTCGCGCTGCCGAATCACGTGTGAGAGGCCCTATGCGCCAATGGCTCTGCATTGCGCTCGTCGTGTCGCCGCTGCCCGCGCTCGCCGCGGACTGGAAGATGGACTGCCCCGCGCAGCTCGCGACGGCGCAGACGATCACCGGCACCGTGCCGGCCGACTGGTCGCCGATCGCGCGCGGCGTGTCCGCGGTGCGCGACGCGAAGCCGCCGGCGAGCGATACCGACTCCGCGCCCGCGGTCGCGGTGAGCATCTTCGACGGCCCGCCGTCCGAGATGGCGGACCTCGTCCCCGACGATCCCAACGCGCGCGTCGTGCGCTGGACGTTCGCCAAGAACCGCACGCGCGACGTCTACGTCGTGTGCCACTACGCGGACACCCGCCTCGCGCTCAGCCGCAAGGCACCGGCCGGGATCACGTCGTGCCAACTGCAGGCGAGCACGGCCGGCGTGGTGTGCCGGTAGCGGACGCGTTCGGGGTCAGACCCTTAAGCTTCGGGGTCAGACCCTTAAGCTTCGGGGTCAGACCCTTAAGCTTCGGGGTCTGACCCTTAAGCTTCGGGGTCTGACCCTTAAGCTTCGGGGTCTGACCCTTAAGCTTCGGGGTCAGACCCTTAATGTCGGGGTCTGACCCCGAAACGGAAACGAGCTTTACTCCGGCACGCGGCCGGCCGCTACGCGCGGAATCCCGGCCAAATCGCGGCGCATCGTCAGCGCAGTGAATCCCGCCTCCTGCAGCAGCGCGCGCACCGCATCCGCCTGGTCGTGGCCGTGCTCGACGATCAGGCCGCCGCCGGCGCGCAGATGCGAGCGCGCGCCGGCGACGATCACGCGCAACGCGGCGAGGCCGTCGGGGCCCGCCACCAGCGCGGACGCAGGCTCGAAGCGCACGTCTCCGTCGGCGAGATGCGGATCGCCTTGCGCGACGTAGGGCGGGTTGCTCACCACGAGATCGAACGGCGTGGCGCCGAGCCCCGCGTACCAATCGCCCTGCCCGAACTCGAGGTTGCGGACGCCGAGCCGCTGCGCATTCGCACGCGCGACGGCGAGCGCGTCCGCCGACGCGTCGACCGCGGTCACCGTCAGCGCAGGCCGCGCGTGAGCGATCGCGAGCGCGATGGCGCCGGAGCCCGTGCCGAGATCCAGCACGCGCGCCGGCCCTCGCGTGGGCAGCCACTCGAGTGCCAGCTCGACCAGCGTCTCGGTCTCGGGACGCGGGATCAGCACCGCCGGCGAGACGTCGAGCGCCATGCCGTGGAACTCGCGGCGGCCGGTGAGGTAGGCCACGGGCTCGCCGTCGCGCCGCCGCCGCGCGAGCGCCGCGAACGCCTGCGCGTGCTCCGGCGCGAGCGGATCGTCGCGATGCGCGATGAGCCACGTGCGATCGCGTCCCACGACGTGCGCGAGCAGCACCTGCCCATCGATCGGCACCAGTCCCGACTGGGCGAGTGCCACGCGCACCGTCACCGGCGTCATCGCGCGTCCGCGCGTTCGATCGCGAAGCAGCGCATCGCGACGCCGTAGTGCTCGGCGACGCCTTCCTCGCGCATGCCGATCTTCGTGAGCACGCGCTGCGATGCGACGTTGGCGAGGTGCGCAACGCCCACCACGCGGGCAAGCCCGAGCGCATCGAACGCGTGCGCGAGCACCGCGATGGCCATCTCGGTCGCGTAGCCGCGGCCCCATTGCGGATGCGGCACGCGGTACGCAATCTCGATGTCGTCGCCGTCGGGCAGCGGATAGAGCCCGCACCCGCCGACGAACGTGCCGTCGTCGCGGCGGCTCGCGTGCAGCAGCCCCATCCCGGGATGCGCCGCCGCGTAGGCGGTCATGCGCTCCAGCACGCGCGCGCACTCGTCGCGCGTGCGGCCGGGCATGCCACCGCCGATCGTGCACATCACGCGCGGATCGCCGTCCATCGCGAAGAGATCGTCGAGATCGCCCGCCGCGAACGGCCGCAGCGCGAGCCGCGCGGTGACCAGCGCGACGCTCACTGCGCGGGACGCCGCGCCGCGAAGAGCCGCAGGTCGGCGTCGTAGTAGCGCCCGGTGCCGCAGTCGGCGAGCCCCGCCTTCATCAGCACGCGCTGCGATGCGAAGTTGTCCGGGTGCGTGACGCCGATGATGCGGTCGAGGCCGAGGTCGTCGAACCCGTAGTTCACCATCGCGGTCGCGCCTTCGGTCGCGAAGCCCTGCCCCCACGCCTCGGGCGCCAGGATGTAGCCGGTCTCGACATCGGCGCTCTTGGCGCAGTACTTGAGCGTGAACCAGCCGATGAAGGCGCCGGTGTCGCGCCGCGTCGTGTACCAGAAGCCGAGGTCCGGATAGAGCGCCGGGTACGCGAGGATGCGCCGCATGACGTTCGCGTGCCGCTTCGCGTCGAACGGCTTGCCGTCGCCGATGAAGCGCATCACGCGCGGATCGCGGTGCAGGCGGAAGAGATCGTCGCTGTCCGCGGGCGTGAACTCGCGCATCGCGAGGCGCAGCGTTTCGAGCCACGGCGTGGGTGCGCGCGCCGTCACGCGGGCTCTCCCGACAACGCCGCGAGCTGCTCCGCCTGGAATTCCTGCGCCAGCGCGGTGACGACCTCGTCGATCTCGCCGTCCATGATCGAGTCGATCTTGTAGAGCGTGAGGTTGATGCGGTGGTCGGTGACGCGGCCTTGCGGAAAATTGTACGTGCGGATGCGCTCGCTGCGGTCACCCGAGCCGATCAGCGACTTGCGGTGCGCCGCCTCCTTGCTCTGCCGCTCGGAGCGCTCGCGGTCGAGCAGGCGCGATGCCAAGACCGACATCGCCTGCGCGCGGTTGCGATGCTGCGAGCGGTCGTCCTGGCACTCGACCACGAGGCCGGTCGGCAGGTGCGTGATGCGCACCGCGCTATCCGTCTTGTTGATGTGCTGCCCGCCTGCGCCCGACGCGCGGAACGTGTCGATGCGCAGGTCCGCGGGATTGATCGTGATGTCGGCGATCGGATCGGCCTCGGGAATCACCGCCACCGTGCACGCCGACGTGTGGATGCGCCCCTGCGCCTCGGTCTCGGGCACGCGCTGCACGCGGTGCCCGCCCGACTCGAACTTGAGCTTCGAGTACGCGCCCTGCCCCACGACGCGCACGATCGCCTCCTTGTAGCCGCCGAGCTCGCTCGCCGACGCCGACACGAGCTCCGTCTGCCAGCGATGCCGCTCGGCGTAGCGGATGTACATGCGCAGCAGGTCGCCCGCGAAGAGCGCCGACTCGTCGCCGCCGGTGCCCGCGCGGATTTCGACGAACACGTTGCGCTCGTCGTTGGGATCCTTCGGCAGCAGCGCGGCCTGCAATTCGGTCTCAAGCGCCGCGATGCGCGCCTGCGCGTTCGCCTTCTCCTCCTCCGCGAACGCGCGCATCTCGGGATCGGCCGCCATCTCGGCCGCGGCCGCGAGATCCGCCTCGGCGCGGCCGAACTCGCGAAAGCGCTCGACCACCGGCCCGATGTCCGCGTGCTCCTTGGTGAGCGCGCGATAGCGGTCGAGGTCGCTCGTGATGTCCGGCGAGCCCAGCAAACCCGTGAGCTCGTCCAGGCGTGACGCGAGCTGGTCGAGCTTGTGGCGAAGCGATTCTTTCATCGTGGGGTCAGACCCGTCATATTAAGGGTCAGACCCCGGATTCTAAGGGCCTGATTCCAAAGCAAGCGCGAATTCTCGCATCCGGCGGGCACGTCCGCCCGTCCGCAGCGACACTGGCGTGGGAGCGGGCGCCCGGGCGCCCGCGGAAGATGCGGCTGGCTACGACTCGCCGGCGGGCGGCTCGTCGAGCTTGTAGACGCGTTGCAGCACCGCGATCAGCTCGGCGCGCTCGGCCTCGTTGGCGGCGTTGAGCGCCGCGAGCGGCGCGTGCAGCAGCTTGTTGGTCAGCCCGCGCGCGAGCGACTCCAGCACCTTCTCGGGCGCGGCGCCGCCGGCCAGCATGCGACGCGCCTTGTCGAGCTCGGCGACGCGCAGCTCGTCGTGATGGCCCTGCAGCGCGGCCACCGTCGGCACCATCGACCGGCCTTCCATCCAGCGCAGGAAGTGCGCGGTCTGGTCGGCGATCATCGCTTCCGCCTGCGTGACCGCCTCGCGGCGGATCTGCAGGTTGTCCTTCACGATGACCGAGAGGTCGTCCACCGAGTACAGGAAGACGTCGTCGAGCTCGGCGGCCTCGCGCTCGACGTCGCGCGGCACCGCGAGGTCGACGATGAAGACGGGCGCGTGCTTGCGCTGCTTCACCACGCGCTCCAGCAGGCCCTTGCCGATGATCGGCAGGGTGCTCGCCGTGCAGCTCACGATGATGTCGAATTCCTTGAGGCGCTCCGGCAGCTCGTTCAACGTGATCGCGTCCGCCCCGAAGCGGTCGGCGAGCTTGCTGCCGCGCTCCATCGTGCGGTTCGCCACCGTGACCGACTTCGGCGACTTCGCGCAGAAGTGCGTGGCCGCGAGCTCGATCATCTCGCCCGCGCCGACGAGCAGCAGGCGCTGGTCCTTGATCGACGGGAAGATGCGCTCGGCGAGCTTCACCGCCGCCGCCGCCATCGAGATCGACGCGGTGCCGATGTCGGTCTGCGAGCGGACGTCCTTGGCCACCGCGAACGTGCGCTGGAAGAGGCGGTTGAGCACGAGGCCGAGCGATCCCGCGGACTCCGCGTGGCGCACCGCCTGCTTCATCTGGCCGAGGATCTGCGGCTCGCCCAGGATCATCGAATCGAGGCCGCTCGCGACGCGGAACGCGTGCGTGACCGTCTGGTCCTTGGGCAGCGTGTAGATGTACGGCGAGAGCGTCTGCTCGGACAGGCCGTGGAATCCCGCGAGCCAGCGCGACACGGGCAGCGGATCGCCGCCGTGGAAGTAGACCTCCGTCCGGTTGCAGGTGGACAGGATGGCCGCCTCGCGCACCCGCTTCGCCCCCACCAGGTCGCGCAGCGCGTCGGCCAGCACGTCCGGCGAGAACGCGACGCGCTCCCGCACCTCGAGGGGCGCGGTGGTGTGGTTGAGGCCGAGCGTGTAGAGCGACATGGGAACGAATTTTACGCCGTTGCGGCGGATTCTACCCAGTACGGGCCCGGCGACGGGCGCCAGGAGCTTGATTCAAATCAGCAATTCGTCTGGGTGGGGCGCGGTGCGACAACGGCTTGGCCGCCGCTCTCACATCCTGTCGTCCCCGCGAAAGCGGGGACCCAGCGTCTTCCCCGCGCGACGACGGGCCCACGAAAGCCGCTGGGTCCCCGCCTTCGCGGGGACGACAGATCGAGACGGCGGTGGCACGCCGTCGCTCCACCACTACGCCTTGATGAACTCCGCCTTCCCGCCCAGCCACCGCATGAGATGCGCCTGCGCCGCCGCCGGTTCCCGCGCCAGCAGGTCCTCCGCGGCGTCGCGGGCCTGCTCGATCAGCGCCGCATCGCGCTCGAGGTCCGCGAAGCGCAGCAGCGGCAGGCCCGACTGGCGCGCGCCCAGGAATTCCCCCGGGCCGCGGATGACGAGGTCCTGGCGTGCGATCTCGAAGCCGTCGGTGTTCTCGAAGATCACCTTGAGCCGCATCTTCGCGACCTCGCCCAGCGGCTCCTCGAACAGCAGCACGCACGTCGATTCCGCCGCACCGCGCCCGACGCGCCCGCGCAGCTGATGCAATTGCGAGAGCCCGAAGCGCTCGGCGTGCTCGATCACCATGATCGACGCGTTGGGCACGTCCACGCCAACCTCGATGACCGTGGTCGCGACGAGCACCCCGATCTCGCCGGCCGCGAATGCGCCCATGGTCGCGGCCTTCTCGTCCGGCTTCATCCGGCCGTGCAGCAGGCCGACCTTCACCGCCGGCAGCGCCGTCGACAGCTCCGCGTGCAGCGCCACCGCCGTCTGCAGCTCGAGCTTCTCCGACTCCTCGATCAGCGGGCACACCCAGTACGCCTGCCGTCCCTCCGCGCACGCCTTGCCGACCCAGCCCACGATCTCCTGCCGCCGCCTCTCGTTGACGAGGCGCGTGGCCACGGGCGTGCGCCCCGGCGGCATCTCGTCGATCGCGGAGACGTCGAGGTCCGCGTAGAACGTCATCGCGAGCGTGCGCGGGATGGGCGTGGCGCTCATCATCAGCTGATGCGCTTCCGCCACACCCTTGCCGCGCAGCGCGAGCCGCTGCGCGACGCCGAAGCGGTGCTGCTCGTCGATGATCGCGAGGCCGAGCTGCGGCAGCTCCACGCCTTCCTGGAAGAGCGCATGCGTGCCCACGGCGATCGGCGTCTCACCGCTCGCGAGCGACGCCAGCGCCGCCTTGCGCGCCTTCGCGGGCACGCTGCCCGACAGCCATGCGATCGGAACGCCCAGCCCCTCGAGCCAGGCCGAGAGCTTGCGATAGTGCTGCTCCGCGAGGATCTCGGTCGGCGCCATGAACGCGACCTGCCTGCCCGACTCCACCGCCTGCAGCGCCGCGAGCGCGGCGATCACCGTCTTGCCGGAGCCGACGTCGCCCTGCAGCAGCCGCTGCATCGGCGACGCGCGCTTGAGATCGTGCGCGATCTCGCGCCACACGCGTTCCTGCGCGCGGGTGAGCCTGAACCCGACGCGCTCGACGAGCCGCTTCGTGAGCTCGCCCGTGCCGGTGAGCACCGGCGCGCGCCGCTGCGCACGCGCATGTCGGTGCGCCTTGAGCGAGAGCTGCTGCGCGAGGAGCTCGTCGAACTTGAGGCGCGTCCACGCGGGATGCGTGCGCGCGTCGAGCGCGCGCTGCGTCAATTCGGAAAGGCGTGGCGGCGGCGTGTGCAGGAAGCCCACGGCATCCGCGAACTTCCACAGCTTGCGGCGAGCGACGAGCTGCTCGGGCAGCGTCTCCGCCGTCAGCGCGGGATCGGCGGCGAGCGTGCGCGCGATCAGCTTGCGCAGCGTCTCCTGCGACAGCCCCGCCGTGGTCGGGTACACGGGCGTGAGGCGGTCGGGCAGCGGCGCGTCGTCGGCCACCACCTTGAACTGCGGATGCACCATCTCGAGCCCGAAGTAGCCGGGCCGCACGTCGCCGAACACGCGCACGCGGTTCCCCGGCGCCAGCACCTTCTGCTGGCTCGGGTAGAACGTGAAGAAGCGCAACACGAGCTGCGCGTCGCGCTGCGCAGGATCGGCGATCAGGCACACGAGCTGGCGGCGCGGCCGGTACTGGACGTCGGTGTTGACCACCACGCCTTCCGCCTGCACCGACAGCGCCGGCTGCAGCCCCGCGAGCGGCGCGAGGCGCGTGTGGTCCTCGTAGCGCAGCGGCAGGTGCAGCACGAGATCCGCCTCGCACGTGAGCCCGAGGCGCGCGAGCTGGTCGGCGAGGCCGCGCCCCGCGGACTTCGCGGGCGCGCGCGCCTTGGCGGCCGATGCCGGGCGGGCCATGGCCGCGCGTCGCGCTCCGCGAGGGACCTACTGTCCCTTCGTCTGGTCGAACGTCTCGCGCGCGCCGGTCTGCGGATCGGACGGCGCCGGCGACAGCACGAGCGTGCCTTCGATCTCGATCAGCGCGCCGCGCGGAAGTGCCGAGACCTGGTACGTGGCGCGTGCCGGATACGGCTTGCGGAAGTACGCCGCCATGATCTCGTTGACCTTGGTGAAGTCGCCGAGGTCGGTCATCAGGATGGAGACCTTGACGAGGTCGTCGAGGCTGCCGCCCGCCGCTTCCGACACCGCGCGCAGGTTGAGGAACACCTGGTGCGCCTGCGCCTCGAGGCCGGTGACGAGCGTCATGGTCGACGGGTCGAGGCCGATCTGGCCGGACAGGTACACCGTCTGGCCGACGCGGACCGCCTGCGAATACGGGCCGATCGCGGCGGGCGCGTCGGGCGTGTGGATGACGTCCTTGGTCATGTCGGGCTTTTCTGCACGTGCAAGGGCACTACTCTAGCACCGCCCTCGGGCACCTCCACCGGATGGCCCGCGGCGATCCACGCGTCGATGCCGCCTAAGAGCGGGCGCACGCGCTTGAAGCCGTGCTGCAGGAGGACCTTCGCGAGCTTCGCCGCCGTGTACTCGTTCGGGCACGCGCAGTACACGATCACCTCCGATTCCGGCTCGATGGCGAGGAGGTCGACGCGCATGTTCTTGGGATCGACCGTGATCGCGCCCGGGATGCGGCCCGTGACCTGCTGTGACATCGGCGAGCGCACGTCGATCACCTTCGCCGCGCGCTCGGCGCGCATCATCGCGTGCAGCTCGTCGACGCTGACGCGATCCATGCGCAGCTGCCAGATGAAGAGCTCGCGCTGCCACCACTTCACGAGCAGGTAGACGACGAATGCGCCCGCGATGACGTAGAGGCCGATGCGACCGAGCGTGGCGAACACGTCGAGCACCTGGTTGATCGCGCCCGAGAACGCGTAGCCGAGGCCGATGGCCACGCCGGACCACAGCGCCGCGCCGATCGCGTCGAACGCCGCGAACTTCCACGGCGGCAGGCGCACGACGCCGGCCATCGACGTCGCCACCGACGCGAAGCCCGGGATGAACTTCGCGACCGCGAGCGAGCGCGCACCCCAGCGCGCGAAGATCGACTCCGTCTGGCGCACGCAGGAATCGGGCGACAGGGACACGCGGCAGATCGTCTTCAGCACTCTGCTGCCGAAGCGGCGGCCGGCCGCGTACCAGCCGATGTCGGCGATCAGCGCCGCGATGACCGCGACCAGCAGCAATTGCCACCACGTCGCGCCGCCGCGCGCGGCCAGCGCGCCGGTGATGATGAGCGTCGGATAGGCCGGCACCGGCAGGCCGGCCTGCAGCAGCAGGACGTTCGCGAAGACGAACAGCAGCCCGTATTGCTGAATGAGGGCAAGGAGTTGTTCCATGCGCGCGGCTCTCGTGGGACGGACGTTCAACATGCGTCCGATGCGACGCAAACCAACCCCGCGCGGCGCGGGGGCTTCCGGCCGTGCAGTTTACGAAGGAATCGCGCTGCCGGATGCGAGCCAGCCGGCGCCGAGTCCGATGGCGAGGAAGCTCGCGTTGTAGAGCGCGTGGACGGCGGCGGTGATCAGGAAGGCGTCACGCAGGCCGCGCGGCCACCAGGCGAAGATGCAGGCGGCGTACACGACGAAGGGCCAGAAGGCGCCGAGGGCGGCCCAAAGACCGCCCTGGATGGCGTGCGCGGCAGCGGCCAGTGTTGCCAGGATAAGGATGCGCAGAACGTTGCTGCGTGCGGGAAGCCTGCGCAGCAGCGCGGCGATCGGGAGCATCGCGGCGGTTTCGAGGAGCGGGGCCAGGAGGATGCTGTAGGCCGCGAAGGCGGCGACTCCGGGTCGGAGGGGGATCGCCAGCGACGCGTTGCCGGCCGCGAGCCGGGCGGCGAAGAGCGCGAGGGAGGGCAGGAGGGCGATCAGCCAGGCGTTGGCGACATAGCTGTTGCGTTTCGCCGGGTCGGGGGGAACCTCGAGGAGCCACATGGCTCGATTCTGGCAGCCGGGCGGTGCGGCGCGGGTGGAGATTTACGGCTGCGGCCCTTTGTGGCTATAATTGCGGTCCTCGTGGGGACGTAGCTCAGCTGGGAGAGCGTCGCGTTCGCAATGCGAAGGTCGGGAGTTCGATCCTCCTCGTCTCCACCACTTCCTCTTCAAGGCCTTGAATATCAAGGCCTTGTTCGTTTTTGGCCGTCGGCGAGATCGAAGTGGTCCACTCAAGTGGTCCACTCGAGGCTTCGATGCGCATCCCCCAGTTCCTCTATCGCTCCCGCCACGGCGTCTACTATTTCCGTGTCTTGATACCCAAACCTCTGCGCACGGCCCGTCCGACCTTGCCGAAGGAGCTGAAGACCTCATTAAAGTGCTCAAGCCGCGTGCACGCTGGCCCACTTGCGCGCCGCTTGTACCTAACATGGTTGGTACTCCGAACCAATTTGGACGGATTCCAGATCGAGGTGCTTCCGAAGGTCGGCAAGGCGATCGGCGGTGGCGATGCACAGGCTCGTCGACTGCTGATCGAGATGCGCCGCTGCCTTGGCGGTTTCCGACACGTCCAGACGGACAGCGCAAAGCTCGTGGCTACGCACATGCCCCTGTTGGAGGTCTTCATCGGTGAGTTTGTCCTCGCCGTGGAGCAAGTACGTTCTGGACCAAGGCGACTTCTATCAACTGCACGCCTATGGCCAAAGCTACCTCGATGGCCAGGGTGACGTGGTGCTGATCTATCCCCGGACGGATGCGTTCGACGTGGCGCTGCCCGTGTTCGACTTCCCGAAGTCCAGCGGCCTGCGGCTGTGGGTGCTTCCGTTCTGCCTGATTGAGCGCGTGCTCATCCTGCCGGCCTGCGGCAGCCTCGACGCTCTGTTCGTTGGCCGAGAACCGACGGTGCAGACGCAGGGCACGACGCCCGACCGACCAGTTGCAGTACACGAGATGGCATTCACATGACCGAACTACAAGCGCCGCAACCCGGCGAATTCCTGCTCTACGAAACCGAGGATGGCCGCACCCGCGTCGAATGCCGTTTTGCGGAGGACACCCTTTGGCTGTCGCAGGCGATGATGGCTGAGCTGTTTCAGACGTCGCCGCAGAACATCACGCTGCACCTGAAGGCGCTCTACGCGGAAGGGGAAATCACCGCGGAGGCAACCTGTAAGAGTTACTTACAAGTCCAGTCCGAGGGGGAGCGGCAGGTCCGGCGAAGTGTCAAGTTCTACAACCTCGACGCCATCCTCGCCGTCGGCTACCGGGTTCGTTCACCGCGCGGCACACAGTTCCGACGCTGGGCCACCGAACGCCTGCGCGAGTATTTGGTCAAGGGCTTCACTTTGGACGACGAGCGCTTGAAGAACCCGCCCGTCGCCGGTTCCGCCGTCCCAGATCGTTTCGACGAGTTGCTGGAACGCATCCGCGACATCCGGGCCAGCGAGCGCCGGATGTACCTGCGGGTGCGCGAAATTTTCGCAATGGCGGCCGACTACTCCCCGACGTTGCGGGAGACCACGCAGTTCTTCCGCTTCATCCAGAACAAGCTGCACTTCGCCGTGACCGGCAAGACCGCCGCCGAGCTGATCGCCGAGCGTGCCGACAGCACCCGCCCGAATATGGGCCTGACCACCTGGAAGTCGGGCAGCGTGCAGAAGGCCGACGTGACCGTGGCGAAGAACTATCTGCACGAACCGGAGATTGAGGAGCTCAATCGCATCGTGACGATGTGGCTGGACTTCGCCGAGGATCAGGCACGCCGCCGAAAAGACGTCTTCCTGAAGGATTGGGCCGAGAAGCTGGATGCCTTCCTCAAGTTCAACGAGCGCAATGTGTTGGATGGTGCGGGCCGGGTTTCCAAGAAGCAGGCCGACGGTCACGCGGAGAGCGAGTACGAGCAATTCGCCGCACGCCGGCGGGCACTGCTTGAGGCGGAGGGTGCCGAGGTCAATGTACGGGCATTGGAGGATGCCGCCAAGGCGCTGCCAAAGCCCGACACGAAAAGGAAGTGAGGGTGCCGGATCGCGATGAACTGTCTGCATTGCGAGCCGAAAACGCGCGCCTGATCGCGCTGCTCGAATTGCACGGCGTCGAGTGGCGTCCGCCGCAACCGGTCGTCGTTGTGGCGCGCGAGCCGGAAACGTCCCGACTTTCCACCGCCGAGAAGGTGGCACTGTTCCGCCGGCTCTTTCGCGGACGCACGGATGTTTATCCGATCCGCTGGGAGGGCAAGACCTCAGGCAAGTCTGGATATGCGCCCGCGTGCGCAAACGAATGGCGCGCCGGCGTCTGCGAGAAACCGCGCATCAAGTGCGGGGACTGCGGCAATCGTCTGCTGATTCCGCTGTCCGATGCGGTGATCTACGACCACCTGGCCGGTGAGCACACGGTCGGCGTCTACCCGCTGCTGGAGGACGACAGCTGCTACTTCCTTGCGGTTGACTTCGACGCGGCGGAATGGAAGGACGATGCGCGGGCATTCATGCAGTCCTGCGAGGCGCTCGGCGTACCAGCGGCGTTGGAAATTTCGCGGTCCGGGAAAGGTGCGCACGCGTGGGTGTTCTTCGCTGGCCGTGTTTCGGCCCGTGATGCGCGGCGCTTGGGCACAGCCCTCATCAGCCACACCTGCGCGCGCACGAGGCAGCTCCAGCTCGCCTCTTACGACCGGCTGTTTCCCAACCAGGACACGATGCCCAAGGGGGGATTCGGCAATCTGATCGCCCTGCCGCTGCAGAAGGGTCCGAGGGATCAGGGCTTCAGTGTCTTCGTCGATGCCGATCTGCGACCGTACCCCGATCAATGGGCGTTCCTGGCATCCATCCAGCCGATGGCCGCGCACGACATCGAGCCGACTATCGTGCGGGCCACGGGTGGCGTCCATCCGCTTGACGTCACCTTCATCGACGACGAGGACCTGGCCACGCCGTGGAAGCGTGAGAACGCATCGACCAAGCATCTGGCCGGCCCGATGCCGAGGTCGCTGACGGTCACGCTGGCCAATCTGATCTATTTCGAGAAGGCTCAGTTGCCCCAGGCATTGGCCAACCGCCTGATCCGACTGGCAGCGTTCCAAAACCCCGAGTTCTACAAGGCTCAAGTGATGCGGATGTCGGTGTGGGACAAACCACGCGTCATCGGTTGCGCCGAGAGCTATCCGCAGCACATCGCCCTGCCACGCGGTTGCCTGGATGCCGCGCTGTCCCTGCTGCGTGAGAACGGCATTGCCTGTGACCTGCGAGACGAGCGGTTCGGCGGACAGCCGCTGGACGTGTCCTTCGTCGGCAGTCTGCGCCTCGATCAGGAGGCCGCCATCGCAGGAATGCTCCCACACGATGCCGGGGTGCTGTGCGCGCCGACCGCCTTCGGCAAGACGGTGACGGCCGCCGCGATGATCGCCAGGCGGGGCGTCAACACCCTGGTGCTGGTACACCGGACGGAACTGCTCAAGCAGTGGCAGGAGCGCCTGCAAGCGTTCCTGGGTGTCGGCAAGGGCGTGGTCGGCACCATCGGCGGCGGGAAGGCCAACCCAACGGGCAAGATCGACATTGCCGTGATGCAGTCCTTGTCTCGCCAGGGCGAGGTGAACCCGCTGATCGAGGGCTATGGACAGGTGATCGTAGACGAATGCCATCACGTCGGCGCCGTCTCTTTCGACGCCATCCTGAAGCGGACCAAGGCGAAATACGTTCTGGGCTTGACGGCGACACCGATCCGCCGCGACGGGCAGCAGCCGATCATCTTCATGCAGTGCGGGCCGATCCGCCATTCAGCGGCGAAACCGGCCGGGGCGCCGCACGATCTTGAGGTGGTGCCGCGCGCCCGGCACGTACGAATCGATCTGCCGACCGAGGCCGGCATTCAGGATGTCTTCAGGCAGCTCGCCAACGATCCGGCCCGAACAACAGCCATCGCCGCCGAGGTGCGCGATGCTGTCGCGCAGGGACGCAAGGTGCTGGTGCTGACCGAACGTACGGAACACCTCAATGCCATCAAGGTGGAACTCGACAACTTGCAACCGGCACCGTTCGTCCTGCACGGGCGAATGTCCCGGAAGCAGCGAGCGGCGCTGATGGCAGACCTGGAGGCACTGCCGCCCGAAGCGCCACGTGTCCTCCTGTCCACCGGCAAGCTGGTCGGTGAGGGCTTCGATCACCCGCCGCTCGACACCCTGGTCCTCGCCATGCCGGTGTCGTGGAAGGGCACGCTGCAGCAGTACGCCGGGCGCCTGCACCGTGAGCACGCCAGCAAGACCGACGTCCGGATCATCGACTTCGTGGATACCGGCCACCCGGCACTGATGCGGATGTGGGACAGAAGGCAGCGTGGCTACCGGGCGATGGGGTACAGGATCGGTTCCGGTGACCCTGCGCAATGACGACGAATTCTCCGGATCAACTCCCGCCTCACAGCCCATCTCACCTGATGCTCGCATGCGATGAGAAGGGCCTGCCGGCGTCGACCACGAACATCACCAAAGCGTGCAGGTCCGTGCTGCCGGCGCTGTAGACCTCCATCGGGGTGTCGGCGCCCTTGCCGGTCATCGTGCCGCCGACCTCGACCTGATGGTCGCCCTCGGGCGTCTTCTGGCCGAGACGACCCGCGAGCACGTAGAAGCTCTCGGAGCCGGGATGCGTGTGCTGCGGCGTCTTCGCGCCGGGCGCGCCGGTGGACTCGTTGATGCGCAGCAGGTACTCCTGAGCCGCCATCGGCGGCACCGGGCCGATCTCCGCGACCTTGCTGGCGCCGATAGTCGCCCCACCCGCCGCGCCCAGCGTGAACAGCCACACCTTGCCGGCCACTTCGGCGGCGAGCGACGTCGGCGTTGCGACCGCCTCCGCCTGCGCGAGGGTCGGCAGGTTCTCGATGCGCCAGTACAGCGGACCGGCCGGCAGCTCCTTCACGCGCTTCTCGACCACCGGCTTGACCACGAGCTGCTGCGCGTCGGCCGGCGCGGCGAGCGGTGTGAAGGCAAGCACCAGCGCCGCCAACGCGGCGTAAGAATCGTTCCAGTTCATGATGACCTCCAGGGGCAGGCGCGACGGTCGACGCATCGGCTCGGCACGCGCGTCACGGCTGCTTCACGATGTCGACCGAGATCTCGACCGCGGGCGTCGTTCCCTTGTTGTCGAGCCAGTGCGTGGTGTTCCTGTCCTCGGGCCACCCGAGTCCCGGCCCGTAGTCCTTCGTGGTCCCGTTCCGGTGGTCGGTGATCGTCCCCTGCAATATGTAGACGATGCCCGGCCGGTCCTTGTGGTCGTGGACGGGACCGAAGACACCGCCCGGCTCGATGGTGATCATGCGCATCCGGAGCTGGCGCCCCGCCATGCCCTCGATCTCCGGCCCCAGGTCGACCGTTCCGAGCAGCTTAACCGTGACACCTTTCGTTTCCTGCGCGGCGGCGGCAGGGGCGATCGACGAAACAGCGATGGCCGCGGCGGCGGCGGCGCATGTGGTGCGGATCTTCACGTTGTCCTCCTCGGTTGATCGATGGACTACGATGCACGGTCTACGCTTGACGCCCGCGGCGCACCCGACGAAACTCCAAACGTTTTCCTAGGAAAGAAACAGCACGCGAATTCAATCACTTGCGCTGCCCGCGTGGACTGATGCCCGACTCCGCCGCCCCCACGTCGACCCCGCCCGGGACGCTTGCGATCGGCGAGTGGCACGTCGATCCGGCCGCCAACGAGCTGACGCGCGCCGGCGCGGCGGTGCGCGTCGAGCCCAAGGTGATGGGCGTGCTGCTGGAGTTGGCGGGATGCGCGGGCAGCGTGGTCAGCCGCGACCAGCTGCTCGACGCGGTCTGGCCCGGCGTGATCGTCGGCGACGAGGCGCTGACGCAAACGATCATCAAGCTGCGCCGCGCGCTGGGCGACAACCCACGCGCGCCGGCCTACGTCGAGACGATCGCCAAGCGCGGCTACCGGTTGGTCGCGCCGGTGCGCCGTGGCACGACCCCGCAGGTCGCCAGCGATGCGACGCAGCCGAAGACCGAGGCGGCGGCGCCCGCCACGTCGCGTTCCGCGCAGCCGGGCCGCCGCCGGATCGTGGTCGCGGCGATGGCGGCACTGCTGGTGGTCGTGGCCGCCGTCGCCTCCGTGATGCTGACCGCGCGTGCGCCGCTGCAACCGGTGCCCATCGACGCCGACGCCGATTTGCCGACCGTGACGGTGATGCCGTTCGACTCGCTGAGCGCCGCCGCCGACCAGGCCTACCTCGCGCGCGGCATCGGCAACGACCTGATGACCGACTTGTCGCGGCTTGCCGGCCTGCGCGTCATCCGCACCGGCGCCACCGACGCCGCGGCCCCGCAGGCGCGCTACGTGGTCACCGGCAGCGTCCAGCGCGACGGCGAGACGTTGCGCATCAACGTCCATCTTTCCGACCGCCGGACCGGCCAGCAGCTATGGTCGGAGCGCCTGGAGCGGCCGTTCGTCGATCTCTTCGCCGTGCAGGACGAGATCAGCCGCGGCCTCGTCGAGGTGCTGCCGGGCAAGCTGCAGGAAGCCGCCCGGCAGCAGGCCGCACGGCGCTACACGCGCAACCTCGCGGCCTACGACCACTTCCTGCGCGGGCAATCGCAATTGCTGGTGCGGCAGGCCGACGCGAACGAGGCGGCGCGCGAGTCGTATCGACAAGCGATCGAGCTCGACCCGGCGTTCGCCCGCGCCTACGCCGGACTGGCCATGACCTATGCGATGGACCCGCGACTGCGCTCGCAGGCCGACGCCGCACCCGCGCTCGCACGCGCGCTCGAGCTCGCGGAAACCGCGCGGCAGATCGACCCCGACATTCCCGAAGTGCACTGGGCGCTGGGCTTCGTGTACACGCAGCAGAGTCGCCACGACCTCGCATTGCAGTCGCTGGACAAGGCCGTGGCGCTGAACCGCTCGTATGCCGACGCCTATGCGCTGATGGCCGGCATCCATACGTACATCGGCGATCCGGCGAAGGGCATTGCACTGATGCGCACCGCGCTGCGGCTCGATCCGGGCGGCGGCCATCTCTACTTCCTGAACCTGGGCCGCGCGTACCTTTGCAATGGCGATGCCGAGCTGGCCGTCATCAACCTGCGCGAGGCCGCGATGCGCAACCCGGTCGACCTGGAGACGCGGATCTTCCTGGCCGCGGCGCTGGTGGCCGCGAACGACCTTCGTGCTGCCCGGTGGGAAGCGGATGAAGTGCGCACGCTGGAGCCCGCGTTCTCGCTTCGCGATTGGCTGCAGACGTATCCCATGACCGACGAGCGGCAGCGCGCACGGTTGCGGCAGCTGCTTCAGCAGGTGGGGCTCTAGGTCAGGCGCGGGGCGATCCCGCCAAGGCCTGCCTACGGCTTGATGTAGGCATACCCTTCGCCCTGCGCCTCCGCCAGCGCGATCACGCCCGCCGGCACCACCTTCACGAACGAGGGCAGCGTCGACGGCGCGATCTTCTTCTCGTCGAGCGCGTTGTGGCATGCCTGGTACACGACACCTGCCTGCGCCGTGGCGGCCATCACCGAGACGAGGTCGTTGCTGCCCTGAAAGCCGTAGATGCCGTCGCCGTCGGCGACCACCAGCACCTTCACCGCAGGATACTTCTGCGAGAGGTTGCGCGCGTTCGACAGCGCGCGCGGCCAGCCGCCGGCCTCGCTCACGTGCAGCACGATCTTCAGTGGCTTCGACTGCGCAGCCGCGGAGGTCGAGCCGAGGGCGAGGGCGAGCGCGCCCGTAGCCAACAGGCGGCGGCGATCTTGCGAAGCTTCAGAGGTGTCCATGTGCGTGGTGCTCCCATCGAGGTCGAAGACCCGCGCGATATTAGCCCGTCGCGTCAGCGGTGGGGCAACGACGACGCTACAACTCCATCCGCGCCCGCAGCGAAGCGAGCCGCTGCGGCTTGCTCGTGCTCGGGCAGGTGCGCACCCGTCGCAATGCCAGCGCTCACACCCGCACGCGCCAGCCGAGCCCCGGCGTCAGCGTCCGCGCATCGCCCTCGCCCAACGCCACCGGCTGCAGCAAGCCGGTGGCCACGGCCTCCTGCGCGAACTCGCGCAGCGTGCGCACGCGCGCCGCGGGCACGCCGCGCTCGTTGAGGCGCTGCTCCATGTCGGCCGCCGAGCGGTCGGCGAGGCGCGCCGCGAGCAGCGCGCGGAACGCCTGCGGGTCGCGGGCGCGCGCGAACGCGGGGCCGTCGGCGTGCTCGGGCTCGAGCAGCGCCTGCGCCTGCGCGGCGGGCACGTCGAGCACCTCCATCAGGCGCGTGATGTGCGCGGGCGTGTTGGCGCCGATCGCGAGCCAGCCGTCGCGGCATTGCACGGTGTCGGCCGCGGGGCTCCCGGAATAACCCTTGTTGCCGACGCGGCGGATCTCCTCGCCGGTGGTGAGCGTCTCGCACGCGAACGTGTACATGAGCTGCAGCGCGCTCGTCCACATGCTGACGTCGAGGAAGCTGCCGGCGCCGGTGCGATCGCGCTCGCGCAGCGCGACCACGATCGCGAGCGCGGCCAGGATGCCGGTCGCCGCGTCGACGACGGGGAAGCCCGTCTTGACCGGCGGATCGCCGTCGAGGCCGGCGAGCATCGTCATGCCGGTGAGCGCCTGGATCACGTGGTCGTACGCGCCCTGCGGCGCGCGCGCCGGATCGCTGTACCCGTAGCCGGAAATCGCGCAGTAGACGATGCGCGGATTGATCGCGCGGACCGCCTCGTACCCGAGGCCGTGGCGCTCGAGCACGCCGGGACGATAGTTGTCGACCATCACGTCGGCGTCGCGCGCGAGCGCGAGGACGCTCTCCCGCCCTTCTTCCGATGCGATGTCGATCGCGCGCATCTCCTTGCCGGCGTTGAGCGCGGTGAAGGCGCGCGCGCCGGACACCGTGCGGCGCATGACGTCGCCGCCCCCCGGCTTCTCCACCTTGATCACGTCGGCGCCGAGCTGGGCCAGGTAGAACGTCGCGAACGGCCCCGCGATCACGTGGCTGAAGTCGAGGACGCGCACGCCGCGCAACGCGCGCGGCGGGGCACCGAAGAGCGCCATCTCTATTGCACCGTGAGGCGTGCGGCCTTCACGAGCTTGTCGAGCTTGCGCGTCTCGGCCTCGATGAAGCGCGTGAACTCGGCGGGCGAAGCGCTCGGCGCGACGATCGCGCCGGCCGCCTCGCTGTCGGCCCGCAGCGCAGGATCCTGGTAGGTGGCGGTCACCGCCTTGAACAGCGCATCCACGACCGGCGCCGGCGTGCCCGCGGGCGCCCACAGCCCGAACCAGGCGTCGAGCGCGAGATCCTGCGTCTTGAAGACCTCGACCAGCGTGGGCACGTTCGGCAGCGCGGGCATCCGCTGTGCGCTGGTGACCGCGAGCGCGCGCACCTTGCCGCCCTGCACCTGCGGGATGGCCGTCGACGCGATGGGGATCGCGAATTGCGTCGACCCGGACAGGATCGACGGCACGATCTCCACGGAGCCCTTGTACGGCACGTGCACGACGTCGATGTTCGCCTGCAGCGCGAGCGCGGCGGCGCACAGGTGCGCGGCACTGCCCACGCCGCCCGACGCGTAGTTGAGCTTGCCGGGCGCCGCCTTCGCGGCTGCGACCAGCGCCTCCACCGTGGCGTAGGGCGAGGTCGCGCTCACCACCAGCACCGACGGCGTGAACACCGTGCGCGTGATGTGCGCGAAGTCCTTCACCGGGTCGAAGGCGACCGCGGGCTCCATCGCCTTCTGCACGACGTGCGAGGACGCGCCGAGCAGCAGGTTGTAGCCGTCGGGCGCCATGCGCGCGACGTTCTGCGCGGCGAGGATGCCGCCGGCGCCGACGACGTTCTCGACCACCACGACCGCGCCCTTGCCTAGGATCTCGGCGAGCTTCACCGCCATCTTGCGGGTCAGGAGGTCGGGACCGCCGCCCGCGGCGAACGGCACGACGATGCGCACCGGCCGGCTGGGATACTCGCCCGGCTGCGCGCGAACGAGTGATGGCAGACCGAGGCCCGCGGCGGCGAGCCCCAGCGCGTAACGGTGAAACCGACGGCGTGACGTCATGGCGATCCTCCTTCGTTCGTGGGGGCCTCTTGCCGGGCCGCTTGCCAAGTGTAGGCCGGCGGTGGCATAAGCAAAACTGAATTCGTCTAATGTTTTCATTAGCTTCGCTGAACATATGACCACCACCGCACCGCCGCCGCGGCTCGCGCACCTGCGCATGCGCGACTTCCTGCTGCTCGAGCATCTCGCCGAGGTGGACTCGCTGTCGGCGGCCGCGGGGCGCATGCACGTCACGCAGTCGGCCATCACGCAGGCGCTGCACGCGCTGGAGGCGGCGTTCGGCTGCGCGCTCGTGGTTCGCGGGCAGCGCGGCCAGCGCGGCATCCGGCTGACGCCCGCGGGGCAGGCGGCGCTCCTGCACCTGCGCGTGGCGCGGCAGGAGCTCGTCGCGGCGCAGTCGGCGGCGAGCGAGCCCGGCGCGCTCGAGCTGCGCATCGGCGCGCTGCCGCTCGCGCTCGTGCAGCCGCTGCCCGCGGCGCTCGCGCGCCTGCGCAAGCGCCTGCCGCGCGTGCACGTGCAGCTGCGCGAGGACACGGTGCCGAACCTGTGGCGGCGGATGGAGGCCGGCGAGTTCGACGCGATCGTGTGCCGCCTGCCTTCGTTGAGCGAGCAGCAGCGCGTGCCGGCGGGGGTGGCGCATCGCATCGTCGGCCGCGAGTCGCTCGTGCTCGCGTGCGGCCGCGGGCATCCGCTCGCGCGCCGACGCAAGCCTCCGCTCGCAACACTCCTCGACTACGACTGGGTGCTGCCGCCGGAGGGCTCCTATACGCGGCTCGCGGTGGAGCAGATGTTCCTGCGCGCCGGATTGCGCGGGCCGCGCGCGGCGATCACGTCGATGAGCTTCCACACCAACCTGCGGCTCGTCGCCGGAGGCGAGTTGCTCGCCGTGGCGCCGCGCGCGCCGGCCGTCGCGCTGCGCGACGCGCTCGCGCTGTCGCTGTTCCCGCTCGACGGGCGCGGCGAGGACACCGCTCTCGTTCTCGCGTGGCGCGAGGCGAACCTCGGCAATCCCGCGCTGGTGACGTTGCTCGGGTGCATCTGATCACGAAGCGCGGGCGATGGGAGCTCGTCGTCCCCGCGAAGAGCCTGCCCTCGAGTGGGGTAGTCGGGGGCGGGGACCCAGTGTCGTTCGATCCTGCAGGTCCTAAACTGCAACGACGCTGGGTTCCCGCTTTCGCGGGAACGACAGTGAAGATAGTGACGGTCGCCGACGGGTGAGAGATCCTAGCGCCCCTTGAAGACCGCCTTGCGCCGCTCGAGGAACGAGCGCACGCCTTCGGCCGCGTCCTCGCTGCGCATCACCGGCACGAGATCGCGCGACATCTGCGTCACCGCCGCGGCGCGCTCGGCGTCGAGCGCGAAGCGGGTCGCCTTCAGGCATCCCTGCACGCCGAGCGGCGCGTTGACGGCGATGGTCTGCGCATACGCCATCGCGGCCGCGAGCTGCGCGCCCGGCTCGACCACCGCCTGCACGAGGCCCCAGCGCAGCGCCTCGTCGGCGGTCCATGGCTCGCCGGTCAGCAGCACGCGATGCGCATTGCCCCAGCCGATCTCGCGCGGCAGCCGCAGCGTCGCGCCGGCGCAGGGGTAGATGCCGCGCGTGACCTCGAGCATCTGGAAGCGCGTGTCGCTCGCGGCGACGCGCAGCTCGGTATTGAGCAGCATCTCCACGCCCCACGTGAAGCAGTAGCCCTGCACGGCCATCACGATGGGCTTGGCGGAAGGCTCGCCGGTGAGCCCGAAGGGATCGATCTCGCCGGCCGACGGCGTGAACGGCGTGCCGCTCGCGAAGGCGTCGCTCCACAGGTCGAGCTGCAGGCCGGAGGTGAAGTGGCGGCCCTCGCCGTGCACGACCGCGACGCGCAGCTCGCGGTCCTCGTTCAACTGGTGCAAGGCGGCGCCGAGCGCGTGGTACATGGCGGGCGTGAGCGCGTTGAGCTTCTCGGGCCGGTCGATCCGGATGACGAGGACGTGCCCGTCCCGGCTGACGGCGATGTGTTCCATGGGTGACCTTCCAGTCGTTCGTGCGCAGGGGCGCGAATGGCACCTGCCAGTCTACGGCGGGCACGATGAGCGGGCGACGGAGGCTGCAAGTAATGCGCCGCGCCGCCGCAGTGTCCCGGGCATGGCACCATGGAGGCTTGCGCCGCCGTCGGCGACGACGCGCGGTCCATCGCGGTGCCCCCGGCACGGCCATGCGCCGCCCGGGCCGCGCCTCCAGGAACGACGAATCATGCTGAAGACCATCCACAAGTCGGCGAAGCTCGCCAACGTCTGCTACGACATCCGCGGTCCCGTGCTGGCGCGCGCCAAGCTCATGGAGGAAGAGGGTCACCGCATCATCAAGCTCAACATCGGCAACCTGGCGCCGTTCGGGTTCGACACGCCCGACGAGGTGCGCCACGACGTGATCGTGAACCTGCCGCAGGCGTCGGGCTACTCGGACTCGAAGGGTCTTTTCGCCGCGCGCAAGGCGATCATGCACTACACGCAGCAGAAGGGCATCGCCGGCGTGGGGCTCGAGGACATCCTCGTCGGCAACGGCGCGTCCGAGCTCATCGTGATGGCGATGCAGGGACTGCTGAACGACGGCGACGAGGTGCTCGTCCCCGCGCCCGACTATCCGCTGTGGACCGCCGCGGTGAGCCTGGCCGGCGGACGCGCGCGCCACTACATCTGCGACGAGGGCGCGGGCTGGCTGCCCGACCTCGCGGACATCGCGGGCAAGATCTCGGAGCGCACTCGCGCGATCGTGATCATCAATCCCAACAACCCGACCGGCGCGCTGTATCCGCGCGACATCCTCGAAGGCATCGTCGAGCTCGCGCGCCGGCACCAGCTCATCGTGTTCGCCGACGAGATCTACGACAAGGTGCTCTACGACGGCGCCACGCACACGTCGATCGCCTCGCTCGCCGACGACGTGCTGTTCGTCACGCTGAACGGGCTCTCGAAGAACTACCGCGCGTGCGGCTACCGCAGCGGCTGGCTCGTGCTCTCCGGCGACAAGCGCCATGCGCAGGACTACATCGAGGGCCTCAACATCCTGGCCTCGATGCGGCTGTGCGCCAACGTGCCGGGACAGTTCGCGATCCAGACCGCGCTCGGCGGCTACCAGAGCATCAACGACCTCGTGGCCCCCGGCGGGCGGCTCGCGCGCCAGCGCGACCTCGCCTACGACCTCGTCACCGCGATCCCCGGCGTGACGTGCGTGAAGCCGAAGGCGGCGCTCTACCTCTTCCCGCGGCTCGACCCCGCGCGCTATCCGATCGAGGACGACGAGGCGTTCGTGCTGGGACTCCTCGAGGAGCAGCACGTGCTCGTGGTGCAGGGCACCGGCTTCAACTGGCCGGCGCCGGATCACTTCCGCGTGGTGTTCCTGCCGAACAGCGACGACCTCGCCGACGCGGTCGGCCGCATCGCGCGCTTCCTCGACGGCTTCGCGCGGCGCAAGGGACGCTGAGCGCACGGCCCGCGCGCCGGTGTGCGCCGGGACGGTTATCATCGCGCGGGACTCCGTTGCCCCGGACCCCTCTCGCGAAAATCCGTGAACTGGCCTGTCGCACTGTGGCTCGTGATCGCGTCGACCTGCCTGACGCTCGCGGTGATCCACCTGCACGTCTGGCTGCGCCAGCGGCAGGCGCTCGGCAACGCGGCCTTCGCGGTGCTCGCGATCAGCGTGGCCGGCATGAGCTACGTCGAGATGCGCATGATGTACGCGGAGACGCCGCAGGCGTTCGCGCGCTTCCTGTGGTGGTACCACGTCCCGGTCTGGTCGGGGCTCGTCTCCCTGGTCGTCTTCGTCCGCGTCTACCTGCGCGCGGGGTGGGCGTGGCTCGGCTGGACCGCGGTGGGGCTGCGCACGCTCGCGCTGCTGCTCAACTTGTTCATGTCGCCGGGCCTGCATTTCCGCGAGATCACCGCGCTCGACGACGTGACCCTGCTCGGCGACACGGTGCACGTCCCGCGCGGCGTCACCAATCCGTGGCTCGCGCTCGCCCACCTGTCGCTGCTCGCGGTGATCCTGTTCATCGCGAGCGCGATGGCGGACCTGTGGCGGCGCCGGCAGCGGCGGCGCGCGGTGACGATCGGCGGCAGCCTCATCGTGTTCGTCACCGTCGGGACGCTGTCGGCGGTCCTCGCGTTCTGGGGGCTGGCCCGCCTGCCCGTCGTCACGTCGCTGCTCTTCCTCCCGATCCTCTGCGCGATGGCGTTCGAGCTCGGCGTCGACCTCATCGAGGCGGTGCGCGTGGCGGCCGAGCTCGCCGTGAAGCGCGACGAGCTCGAGCACCTCTCGCGCGTGGCGACGCTGACCGAGCTGTCGGGCACGCTGGCGCACGAGATCAACCAGCCGCTCGCCGCGATCATGAGCAACGCCGAGGCGGCGCAGCGGCTCCTGCAGGCGGATGCGCCCGATCTTGCCGAGGTGCGCGAGATCCTCGGCGACATCGTGGCTGCGGACGAGCGCGCCGGCCAGGTGATCCAGCGCATGCGCAGCTTCCTGCAGCGCCGCGCGCCGATGCGCAAGCGGCTCTCGCTCAATCGCGTCGTCGCGGACGTGGCGGAGTTCATGCGCGCCGACGTCGCGCGGCGCGGCGTCCGGCTCGACCTCGCGCTCGACGACTCGCTGCCCGACGTCGAGGCCGATCCGGTCCCGATCGAGCAGGTGCTCGTCAACATCATCACCAACGGCTGCGACGCGATGCGCGGCGTGGCGCACGACGAGCGGACGCTGCGCGTCGCCACCGCCGTCGACGGCGGCACGGCGTGCGTGCGCATCACGGACGCAGGCTGCGGGTTGCCCGAGCCGCCCGACCGGGTGTTCGCGCCGTTCTACACGACCAAGGCGGACGGGCTCGGCATGGGGCTCGCAATCTCGCGCTCGATCGTCGCGGCGCATGGCGGAAGGCTGTGGGCGGAGCGCAATCATCCGCAAGGAACGACGTTCGCGTTCTGCCTGCCGCTCGCTTCCGCGCCCGTGGCGGCGACGCCGGGAGAGGCGCGATGAGCGCGACGCAGGTGTTCGTGGTCGACGACGACGAGGAGCTGCGGCGGGCGCTCGCGCGCCTCCTGCAGGCGGAGGGCTTCGCGGTCACCACGTTCGCGTCCGCGATGGAATTCCTGGCCGGCATCGCGGACGACACGGCCGGCTGCTGCGTGCTCGACGTCGCGATGCCCGGCCTCGACGGGCTCGAGCTGCACAAGCGGCTGGGGGGCGCCGACTCGCCGATCCAGGTCGTGTTCCTGACCGGCCACGGCGACATCCCGATGAGCGTGGCCGCGATGAAGTCGGGCGCGGTGGACTTCCTGACCAAGCCAGTGCGCAGCGCCGATCTCGTGCGGGCCGTCTCCGCCGCGCTGCAGGTGGCGCAGGACCGGCAGGCGGCGGTCGGGCGCAAGGCCGCGCTGCGCGCCCGCTACGAGAAGCTGACCCCGCGCGAGCGCGAGGTGCTGGTCAACGTGATCGCCGGCAAGCTCAACAAGGTGATCGCCGCGGACCTCGGCACGACCGAGCACACGATCAAGGTGCATCGCGGGCGGGTGATGGAGAAGCTCGCGGTGAATTCGGTCGCGGAGCTGGTGCTCGCGGCGCAGGCGCTGGGGATCGGGCCGGTCCAATAGCAGGCGTCGCGGACCGGGGTTCCACCAAGGTGCAATTGCTGCACGCGACGGCGTGGGCGACGCTCGGCAGGTGTGCCCGCCCGAACGCCGCCTGATCGCGATCCTCGACGACGAGCCGGACGTCCGGCTGGCGTTGTCGCGACTGCTGCAGGCGCATGGGTACGAGGTCGCGCAGTTTGCCGACGGCCACCTGCTGCTCGCCGCGATGGCCTCCCGCACCTTCGAATGCGTGGTGCTCGACCTCAACATGCCGGCGATGAGCGGCTTCGAGGTGCTCGCCGAGTTGAGGACGATGCCGCGCCGGCCGCCGGTCATCCTGTTGACGGGGCACGAGGACCCGTCGTACGCCTGGCGCGCCCTCGCGCTGGATGCGTTCGCCTTCCACCGCAAGCCGGTCCGGGCGCCCGAGCTGCTCACCGCCATCGAGCGCGCATGTCACTTTCGTCCAATAGGCGCGATGCCGTCCGCTCCCTAACATTGCGCCGCAATCGGACGCCGGCACGACGTCGTGCCGACCGCATCAATCGAAAAGGGGGAGCTTCCATGAAAGCGATCGTCGCGGCCGTGACCGCGCTGTGCGCCCTTGCGCTCGCCACCGCGGCGCATGCGCAGGGCGGCAGCAAGCCCAACATCCTCGTCATCTGGGGCGATGACATCGGCCAGTTCAACATCAGCGCGTACAACAACGGGATGATGGGCTACCGCACGCCCAACATCGACAGCATCGCGAAGCAGGGTGCGCTGTTCACCGACTGGTACGGCCAGCAGAGCTGCACCGCCGGCCGCGCCGCGTTCATCACGGGGCAGTCGCCGATCCGCACCGGCCTCACCAAGGTGGGCCTGCCGGGCGCGCCGGAGGGCATGAAGAAGGACGACCCGACCATCGCGACGCTGCTGCGTGCGCAGGGCTACGTGACGGGCCAGTTCGGCAAGAACCACCTCGGCGACCGCGACGAGATGCTGCCGACGGCGCACGGCTTCGACGAGTTCTTCGGCAACCTCTACCACCTGAACGCGGAGGAGGAGCCCGAGAACGCCGACTACCCGAAGAACCCGGAGTTCAAGAAGCGGTTCGGCCCGCGCGGCGTGATCCACAGCTTCGCCGACGGCCGCATCACCGACACGGGCCCGCTCACGCGCAAGCGCATGGAGACGATCGACGAGGAGGTGACGGTGAAGGCGCTCGACTTCATGACGCGCGCCAAGCAGTCGGGCAAGCCGTTCTTCCTGTGGTGGAACTCGACGCGCATGCACGTGTTCACGCACCTCAAGGCGGCGTCGGAAGGCAAGACCGGGCTCGGCGTGTACGCCGACGGCATGGTCGAGCACGACGGGCACGTGGGGCAGGTCCTGGCCAAGCTGAAGGAGCTCGGCCTCGACGAGAACACGATCGTCATGTACTCGACCGACAACGGCGCCGAGACGTTCACGTGGCCCGACGGCGGCACGACGATGTTCCGCGGCGAGAAGAACACCAACTGGGAAGGCGGCTACCGCGTCCCGACCGTCATCCGCTGGCCGGGCGTGATCAAGCCGGGCACGGTGGTGAACGACATCGGCGCGCACGAGGACATGCTGACGACGTTCGTCGCCGCCGCCGGCGACAAGACCGCGAAGGAGGACCTGCTGAAGGGACGCGCGATCGGCGGCCGCACGTACAAGGTGCACCTCGACGGCTACGACCTCGGCCCGGCGCTCAAGGGTGAAGCCGCGTGGCCGCGCCGCGAGTTCATCTACTGGACCGACGACGGCAGCGTCGCCGCGCTGCGCTACGACGCGTGGAAGATCACGTTCCTCGAGCAAAAGGCGCACGGCCTGCGCGTGTGGCAGGAGCCGTTCACCGCGCTGCGCGCGCCGCTGGTCACGAATCTGCGCATGGACCCGTTCGAGCGTGCGGAGGAAGAGAACGCGATGGGCTTCGTGCGCTGGTACATGGATCACATGTTCGTGATCGCGCCGGCCGGCGCGTACGTCGCGCAGTGGCTGCAGAGCTTCCGCGAGTTCCCGCCGCGGCAGAAGCCGGGAAGCTTCAATCTCGACCGTGTCATGGAATCGGTGTCCCAGACAGGCGGCAACTAAAGGCTGCGCCCGCACGAGGCGGCCGCCGGATTCACGGCGGCATAGAGGCCAACCCCGCGCCGCGCCGCGTTGCCTTCGGGCACGCGGCGCGTCGTTCTATTGGGATCAGGTTCCCTCGGGCGCGACCGCGAGTGCGGCCAGCAGCGCGCGGAAATCGGCCGGCGGCTCAGCCGTGAACGACAGCGTGCGGCGGCTGCGCGGGTGCGCGAAGCCGAGCGTGCGCGCGTGCAGCATCGTGCGCGGCGCATCGATGCAGGGGCCCGGGAAGTCGCGGATGTAGACGCGCTCGCCCGCCACCGGATGCCCGAGCTCCGACAGATGGATGCGGATCTGGTGCTGGCGTCCCGTCTCGAGGCGGCACTCGACGCACGTCGCGCCGTTGAGTGTGGCGAGCGGCACGATGTGCGTGACCGCGCGCTTCGCGTCCGCGGGCGGCGGACCTTTCGCGCGGCGGAAGTGCCCGTACGAGCCGCGCAGGCCGTCGCCGCGATCGGCGACGAGGAGCGTCTCACAGCGTCCCGCGCCGACGCGCCCGTGCGCGATCGCGTGGTACGTGCGCCCGATGTCGTGCCCGCGGAAGTCGGCGGCGAGCACGCGCTTGGCGTGCGCGTTGCGCGTGAACAGCATCACGCCGCTGGTGTCGCGGTCGAGGCGCTGCACGACGCCGAGCGCCGTGTCGCCGCGCCCGGTGGCGCGCAGCAGCGTGCGCACGTGATCCGCGAGCGTGCCGTGGTCGCCGGGCTCCGCGGGCACGGTGAGCATGCCGGCGGGCTTGTCGACGACGACGACGTCGGCATCCGCGTAGAGGATCGCGTCGGGCGCGAGCGCGCCGCTGCGCTGGCGCGGCGCCGAGGCATCGACATCCACCACGGCGCCGGGTGCGACGCGCAGCGCAGGATCGACCGCACGCGCGCCGTCGACGGTCACGCGGCCGGACGTGCACAGCTCGCGTGCGCGCGACCACGAGACGCCGGTCAGCGCGCGCACCGCGGCGGCGAGCGTCGGGTCGAGGGCGGGCAGGTCGGCGGGGCGCGGGTCGGTCGTCGCGGCGGGTTGGCGTCGGCGCATGGCGGGGTCGCGGGCATGCCGGCGTGCGGATGCCGGATGCACGAGTGTACGCGGCGCACGTCCGGGCGCATTGCGTGCGATGCACGCACCGCGCGCGGGTTATCCCTTGCGCAGCGCGCACCGCCCACGTCGCGCACAAGACGTACGCTGCAAATAGCTGTGGCATGATCGTCCGCGTCGCATCGGGCACGCGCGCAGGCGCGGTCCCGCCAGGAGTGCCGCCCATGATCGTTCCCGCGCTGTCCGTTGCATCACTCGACCGGCACTTCCACATCTGCGCGTTCTTCAACAGCCGCGAGGAAGAGTACGACGCGCTGGCGCCGTATTACCGCGAAGGCCTGGAAGCCGGCGACAAGAACCTGCACATCGTCGCGCCCGCCGCGCGCGACGAGCACATCGCGCGGCTCGCGGCGAGCGGCATCGACACCGGCGAGTGCCTGGCCTGCGGGCAGCTCGAGGTCATCGGCTGGGACCAGGCATATCTCGAGCAGGGGCGCTTCGACGCGCACCTCATGCTCGCCAAGGTGGACGCGCTGTTCGGCGCGGGGCGCGACGCCGGGTATGCGCGCGTGCGGATGATGGGCAACATGCAGTGGGCGTTCGCGCATGCGCCCGGCGTCGACGAGCTCGTGGAGTACGAGGCGCGCGTGAACGACGTGCTCGCGCGCAACCGGCAGCCCGCGATCTGCGTGTACGACACCGCGTGGCTGTCGGGCGCGATGATGATGGACATCCTGCGCTGCCATCCGGCCACGCTGGTGCAGGGCGTGATCCGCCAGAACCCCTTCTACGTGCCGCCCGGCGAGCTCCTGCCGCAATTCGCGGCGCGCAAGGCGCGGCAGGTGTCGAGCTGGCATTGAGGGCGAGAAGCGGGACTGGGGACTGGGGACTCGGGGCTCGGGGCTGGGGCTCGGGGCTGGGGAGCGGCAACGCCGTGCGTCAGCCGGTGTGAATGTCCGTCCGGAGCGTCGCGCATCGAGTCATCGCGCCGCTCCCCCGGCCCCAGCCCCGAGCCCCTGCCTTTGTTGACTCCCGGCAACGCCCCGGACCCCGCCGGGGATTATCCTTAGGGTTTGTTCACCACGGGAACCGGCATGAACGCGCAACAATTCGAGAAGGTCAGGTCGGGCAAGGGCTTCATCGCGGCGCTCGACCAGAGCGGCGGCAGCACGCCCAAGGCGCTGCGCCTGTACGGCATCCAGGAAGGCAGCTACGAGGGCGACCAGGCGATGTACGACCTCATCCACGCGATGCGCACGCGCATCGTCACCAGCCCGGCGTTCGGCGGCGACCGCATCCTGGGCGCGATCCTCTTCGAGCAGACGATGGACCGCGACGTCGAGGGACGCGGCACCGCGGACTACCTGTGGAACGTGAAGCAGGTGGTGCCCTTCCTCAAGGTCGACAAGGGCCTGGCCGACGAGGCCGACGGCGTGCAGGTGATGAAGCCGATGCCCGCGCTCGACGCGCTGCTCGCGCGCGCGAAGGCGAAGGGCGTGTTCGGCACCAAGATGCGCTCGGTGATCATGCACGCGAACGCGAAGGGCATCGACGACGTCGTCGCGCAGCAGTTCAGCGTCGGCAGGCAGATCCTCGCGGCGGGCCTGATGCCGATCATCGAGCCCGAGGTCGACATCCACGCCACCGACAAGCCGGGCGCGGAGCGCCTGCTCGAGGCGGCGCTGCGCAAGGCGCTCGACGCGCTGCCCGGCGACCAGAAGGTGATGCTGAAGCTCACGATCCCGTCGGTCGACGATTTCTACGCGGGCCTCGTGCGGCATCCGAAGGTGCTGCGCGTGGTGGCGCTGTCGGGCGGGTATTCGCGCGACGAGGCGAACGCGCGGCTCGCGCGCAATCGCGGCGTCATCGCGAGCTTCTCGCGCGCGCTCACGGAAGGGCTGACCGCGCAGCAGAGCGACGCCGAGTTCAATCGCGCGCTCGACGCGTCGATCGCGAGCATCTACGCCGCGTCGATCACCTGACGCCGGGCGCGCGGGCGTAGGTTGCCTCCGAGGCCCTGCCGGTTCGCCGGCAGGGCCTCGTTGCTTCGTGCATCGCGTGCGCACGGCGCATTGCGCTGCCGTGATCTTCTGCAGACGATGTCCGGGGCGGCGCGACCTGCGTGCGCCCGATTCACACGCGCGTGCAACCGCGCGTGTCGCGCGCTGTCCGTAGCGGGGTGAGGCGGACGCCGGAGCACGTCGTGCCGGCGCTCCTACGGCGCGCTCGGCCGCGCACCGATCGCGCGTACGTGCCGGTGGCGGCACACTCAGGATGAAACCCCGCGCACCGCGGTCGCGCGGGCCGATTCCCCCGCGAGGACCGATGGACATCACCCGGCTCTTCTTCCGCGAGCGGTCCCTCACGAAGCTGGCCGCTTCGTTCCGCGACTCGACTCGCGCCGTGCGCGTCGCCGAGGAGTTGCGAGGCCTGCCCGACATGCACGGCGGCCAGGTGCAGGTGATCACGCCCGACGACCGCGACTGGGGCCGCAAGGTGGAGCCGGAAGGCGTGGGCATCTGGCGCACCGCCGTGCGTGCGCACGTCACGTGCGCCGTGCTCGGCCTCGTCGCGGGCGCGTTCGTGTTCGCGGTGTTCTACGCGATCGGCGTGCGCGCGATCACGGCGGCGCCGACGGCCGCGCTGGTGGCCGTTCTCATGTTCGCGACGATGTTCGGGCTCATGGTCGGCGGCGTGCTGACCGTGCGGCCGGACCACGAGGAATTGCTGGACGCGGTCCGGCAGGCCCTGGCCGCCGGACTGTGGACGGTGGTGGTACACCCCGTGTCGGGCGAGCAGGAGCGCGCCGCTCTGCACAAGCTGCGGGCCACCGGCGCGCCCCTGACCCGAACCTGGTGATCCCATGATCCGCAAGCTGCGCTCCGGCGCCTACCGCCTCTATTCGGTGAAGACCGACCCCCGCACGGGCAAGCGCCGCAACCTCGGCACGTTCGACACGCTCGCTGCCGCCAAGCAGCACGAGCGCGAGGTGCAGTTCTTCAAGCGACGGTAGGGATTCGGGGTCTGACCCCGAATGTGACAACTCTGGCACCGCAGGTGACGTCCAATGGGGGATTCGGGGTCTGACCCCGAATGTGACAACTCTGGCACCGCAGGTGACGTCCAATGGCGTCAGGCACTTAGGTGCGAGGGTCTGACCCCGAAGGTGACGACTCTGGCACCTTGGGCGCGCTCACTGCGCCGGCGTCACGCGCCACACGGCGTTGCCGACGTCGTCGGCGACGAGCAGCGCGCCGCGGCCGTCGATGGCGACGCCGACGGGCCGTCCGCGGGCGTGGCCGTCGTGGTCGACGAAGCCGGTGAGGACGTCGCGCGGCGCGCCGGACGGCCGACCGCCACGGAACGGCACGAACACGACCTTGTAGCCGACGCGCGGCGTGCGGTTCCACGAGCCGTGCTCGCCGATGAACGCGCCGCCGCGCCACGGCTCCGGCAGCAACGTCCCGCCGTAGAACGCGAGCCCGAGCGCCGCGACGTGCGCGCCGAGCGCGTAGTCCGGCACGAGCGCCGTCGCGACGAGATCGGGGCGCGGCGGTTCCACGCGCGGGTCGACGTGCGTGCCGAAGTAGCTGTACGGCCAGCCGTAGAATCCGCCGTCGCGCACCGACGTCAGGTAATCGGGCACGAGGTCGTTGCCGAGCTCGTCGCGCTCGTTCACGACGGTCCACAGCGCACCGGTGACCGGCTCGAGCGCCATGCCGTTCGGATTGCGCATGCCCGACGCGAACACGCGCATCGTGCCCGCGCGCGGATCGACCTCGAGGATCGCGGCGCGGTTCACCTCGTTGGCCATGCCGTTCTCGGCGACGTTGCTGTTGGAGCCGACGGTCACGTAGAGGCGCGTGCCGTCGCGGCTCGCGATGACGTTCTTCGTCCAGTGGTGATTGATCGTGCCCGCCGGCAGGTCGACCACCTTCGTCGCGGCCGCGTCGATGCGCGAATCGCCTTCGCGATACGGGAAGCGCAGCACCGCGTCGGTCGTCGCGACGTAGAGATCGCCGCCGACCAGCGCCATGCCGAACGGCGAATTGAGCTCGCGCAGGAACGCGACGCGCGTCTCCGCGACGCCGTCGCCGTCGACGTCGCGCAGCAGCGTGATGCGATTGGCGCTGGGCACGCCCGCACCCGCGCGCCGCATCATCAACTTCATGAAGAACGCCTTGATGCCCTTGCCGTCGTCGGGCTTCGGCGGCGCGTTGGTCTCCGCGACCAGCACGTCGCCGTTCGGCAGCACGTAGAGCCAGCGCGGATGCGCGAGGTCGCGCGCGAACGCGTGCACCGCGAGGCCGCCGGCGGCCAGCGGAGCGGCATCCGCGGGCCAGCCGACGGCCGGCGCCACGTCCACGGTCGGGACGAGCGAGCGATGCGGCGCAGGCAGCACCGGCGAGGGCCCGATCACCGGCGAGTCGGTGGCCGCGGGCTGGCTGCACCCGGCGAGGGTGAGCGCAAGCACCGCGGTGCCGCGCGCGACGGCGGCGGAGATGCGACGCAAGGTCATGGCGCGATGCTGCCCGCACCGGGCGCCGGGGGTATGCCGGTGCACCGCGCACGCCGGTGACAGCCCGGGGCACGGCGCCGTGTAGGCCGGCTCCTACAGCGAGACGTCCGCGGCTCCTATAACGCCGGCCGTGCGGTGTAGCCATGATTTCCCTCCTCTGGTGCGCCCGTCGGGCGCACCGTCCGCATCGCGTTGGTTCTTCTCCGGCAAGGGAGGGACGGAGGACATGCCGACCCGTCACGCGCGCTTCGCGTATGCATTGCGCTTGGTCGTCCCGTCCCCTCGCCCGCCGGGCGCACGCGCTCGCCACCCAGGAGTGATTCGATGAAGACGACGTCCGTCGTTCCCGCCAAGAAGCCGGCCCGCCGGACCCGCGCTGCCGGCAGCAACGGCAACGGGGCCGCGGTCGCCGTGCGCACGCAGGAAGTCGGCGACGGCTCGGGCGATCGCGTCGCGCTGCTTGCGGCGCTGCAGGCCGTCGCGGAAGGCGATTTCACCGTGCGCCTGCCGGGCGACTGGACCGGCCTCGACGGCAAGATCGCCGACCGCTTCAACGAGATCGTGTCGGCCAACGCGCGCATGTGCCACGAGCTCGCGCGTGTCGGTCAGGTCGTCGGGCGCGAAGGCAAGACGCGCCAGCGCGCGCACTTCCCGCGCTCCGACGGCGCGTGGGGCGAGATGCAGGTGTCGCTCAACACGCTGATCGACGATCTCGTACGTCCTACGACCGAAGTGACGCGTGCGGTGACCGCGGTCGCCCAGGGCAACCTCCTGCAGACGGTGCGCCTCGACGTCGAGGGCCGGCCGCTGGAAGGCGAGTTCCTGCGCTCCGCGACGATCGTCAACACGATGATCAAGCAGCTCGGCGTGTTCACGTCCGAGGTGACGCGCGTCGCGCGCGAGGTCGGCACCGACGGCAAGCTCGGCGGGCAGGCGCAGGTGCCCGAGGTCAGCGGCGTGTGGAAGGACCTCACCGAGAGCGTGAACCTGATGGCGTCGAACCTGACGGCGCAGGTGCGCAACATCTCGGAGGTCACCATCGCCGTGGCGAGCGGCGACCTCTCGCGCAAGATCACGGTCGACGTGCGCGGCGAGATCCTGCAGTTGAAGGAGGCCATCAACACGATGGTCGACCAGTTGCGCTCGTTCGCCTCCGAGGTGACGCGCGTGGCGCGCGAGGTCGGCACCGAGGGCCGACTCGGCGGTCAGGCGGTGGTGCCGGGTGTCGCGGGCACGTGGAAGGACTTGACCGACAACGTCAACCTGCTCGCGGCGAACCTGACCACGCAGGTGCGCAACATCGCGGAAGTCACCACGGCCGTCGCGCGCGGCGACCTCTCGCGCAAGATCACGGTGGACGTCTCCGGCGAAGTGCTGGAGTTGAAGAACACCATCAACACGATGGTGGACCAGCTCAACGCCTTCGCGTCGGAGGTGACGCGCGTCGCGCGCGAAGTCGGCACCGAGGGCAAGCTCGGCGGACAGGCGCAGGTGCCCGGCGTCGCCGGCACGTGGAAGGACCTGACCGACAACGTCAACTTCATGGCGTCGAACCTGACGGGGCAGGTGCGCAACATCGCGGAGGTCGCCACCGCCATCGCCAACGGCGACCTCTCCAAGAAGATCACGGTGAACGTGTCGGGCGAGATCCTGCAGTTGAAGGAGACGCTCAACACGATGGTCGACCAGTTGAACGCGTTCGCGTCGGAAGTGTCGCGCGTCGCGCGCGAGGTCGGCACCGACGGCCGCCTCGGCGGCCAGGCCACGGTGCCGGGCGTGGCGGGCACGTGGAAGGACTTGACCGACAACGTGAACCTGCTCGCCGCGAACCTCACCGCGCAGGTGCGCAACATCGCCGAGGTGACCACGGCCGTGGCGCGCGGCGACCTCTCGCGCAAGATCACGGTGGACGTGTCGGGCGAGGTGCTGGAGTTGAAGAACACCATCAACACGATGGTGGACCAGCTGAACGGCTTCGCGTCGGAGGTGACGCGCGTCGCGCGCGAGGTCGGCACCGAGGGCAAGCTCGGCGGCCAGGCGCAGGTGGGTGGCGTTGCCGGCACGTGGAAGGACCTCACCGACTCCGTCAACTCGATGGCGTCGAACCTCACCGCGCAGGTGCGCAACATCGCCGAGGTCGCCACCGCGGTGGCGCGCGGCGACCTCTCGCGCAAGATCACGGTGGACGTGAAGGGCGAGATCCTCGAGCTCAAGAACACCATCAACACGATGGTGGACCAGCTCAACGCATTCGCGGGCGAAGTGACGCGCGTCGCGCGCGAGGTCGGCACCGACGGACGGCTCGGCGGGCAGGCCGCGGTGCCGGGCGTCGCGGGCACGTGGAAGGACCTCACCGACAACGTGAACCTGCTCGCGGCGAACCTCACGACGCAGGTGCGCAACATCGCGGAGGTGACGACCGCAATCGCCAACGGCGACCTCTCCAAGAAGATCGCGGTCGACGTGTCCGGCGAGGTGCTGGAGCTCAAGAACACGATCAACGCGATGGTCGACCGCCTCAACACGTTCGCGTCGGAAGTGACGCGCGTGGCGCGCGAGGTCGGCAGCGAAGGCAAGCTCGGCGGGCAGGCGCAGGTGCCGGGCGTGGCGGGCACGTGGAAGGGCCTCACCGACAACGTCAACTCGATGGCGGGCAACCTCACCGCGCAGGTGCGCAACATCGCGGAGGTCACCACGGCCGTCGCGCGCGGCGACCTCTCGCGCAAGATCACGGTGGACGTGAAGGGCGAGATCCTCGAGCTCAAGAACACGATCAACACGATGGTCGACCAGTTGAACGCGTTCGCGTCGGAAGTCACGCGCGTCGCGCGCGAGGTCGGCACCGAGGGCAAGCTCGGCGGGCAGGCGGAGGTGCCGGGCGTCGGCGGCACGTGGAAGGACCTCACCGACAACGTCAACTTCATGGCGTCGAACCTGACCGCGCAGGTGCGCGGCATCGCCGAGGTCGCGGCGGCCATCGCGGCGGGCGATCTCTCGCGCAAGATCACGGTGGACGTGCGCGGCGAGATCCTCATCGTCAAGGAGACGATGAACACGATGGTGGAGCAGCTGCGCGCATTCGCGTCGGAAGTGATCCGCGTCGCGCGCGAGGTCGGCACCGAGGGCAAGCTCGGCGGGCAGGCGGTGGTGCCGGGCGTGGCGGGCACGTGGAAGGACCTGACCGACAACGTCAACCTGCTCGCGGCGAACCTCACGACGCAGGTGCGCAACATCGCGGAGGTCACCACCGCCGTCGCACGCGGCGACCTCTCGCGCAAGATCACGGTGGACGTCTCCGGCGAGATCCTCGAGCTCAAGAACACCATCAACACGATGGTCGACCAGCTCAACGCATTCGCGTCGGAGGTGACGCGCGTCGCGCGCGAGGTCGGCACCGAGGGCAAGCTCGGCGGCCAGGCGCAGGTGCCGGGCGTGGGCGGCACGTGGAAGGACCTGACCGACACCGTGAACGTGATGGCCGCCAACCTCACCGAGCAGGTGCGCGGCATCGTGAAGGTGGTGACCGCGGTGGCGGAAGGCGACCTCACGCAGAACCTCACCGTGCAGTCGAAGGGCGAGGTCGCCGCGCTCGCGGACACCATCAACGACATGACCAAGACGCTGGCGATCTTCGCCGACCAGGTGACGTCCGTCGCGCGCGAGGTGGGCGTGGAAGGCCGGCTCGGCGGCCAGGCCAACGTGCCGGGCGCCGCGGGCACCTGGAAGGACCTCACCGGCAACGTGAACCTGCTGGCCGCGAACCTGACCAACCAGGTGCGCGCCATCGCGGAGGTGGCCACCGCGGTGACGAAGGGCGACCTCACGCGGTCGATCCAGGTGGAGGCCCGCGGCGAAGTCGCGGACCTCAAGGACAACATCAACACGATGATCGACAACCTGCGGCTCACCACCGACCGCAACACCGAGCAGGACTGGCTCAAGACCAACCTCGCGCGCTTCACCGGCATGCTGCAGGGGCAACGCGACCTCGCCACCGTCGGCAAGCTGCTGCTCACCGAGTTGGCACCGCTCGTCAACGCGCACCAGGGCGTGATCTACCAGATGACCGACGAGGCGACGCTCCACCTGCGCATGCTCGCGAGCTACGCCAACTCGTCGCGGGAGCCCTATCCCAAGATGGTGCCGCTGGGCGAAGGCTTCGTCGGCCAGTGCGCGCTCGACAAGCGCCGCATCGTGGTCAACGACGTGCCGCCCGACACGGTGGCCGTGCAGCCGGTGTTCTTCGACGCGCTGCCGCGCAGCGTCGCCGTGTTCCCCGTGGTGTTCGAGGGCAAGATCAAGGCGGTGCTGGCGCTCGCGTCGCTGAAGGAATTCACGCCGTCGCACCTGGGCTTCCTCGAGCAGCTCACCGCGAACCTCGGCATCGTGCTGAACTCGATCGAGGTCACGATGCAGACCGAGGAGCTGCTCAAGCAGTCGCAGCAGCTCGCGGCGGAATTGCAGACGCAGCAGGGCGAGCTGCAGCAGACCAACGACCAGCTTGGCCAGAAGGCGCAGCAGCTCGCCGAGCAGAACGCGGAGGTCGAGCGCAAGAACCGCGAGATCGAGCAGGCGCGGCGCGCGCTGGAGGAGAAGGCATCCGAGCTCGCGCTCACGTCGAAGTACAAGTCCGAATTCCTCGCCAACATGTCGCACGAGCTGCGCACGCCGCTCAACAGCATCCTGATCCTCGGCCAGCAACTGGGCGACAACCCCGAGGGCAACCTCACGCCCAAGCAGGTCGAGTTCGCGCGCACCATCCACAGCGCGGGCTCGGACCTCCTGAACCTCATCACCGACATCCTCGACCTGTCCAAGATCGAGTCGGGCACGGTCACGGTGGATGCGGAGGACCTGCTGTTCAGCGACATCCTCTCCACGCTCACGCGGACGTTCCACCTCGAGGCCGAGCGGCGCAAGCTCTTCTTCGAGGTCAACACCGATCCCGGCCTGCCGCGCCGCCTCGTCACCGACAGCAAGCGCCTGCTGCAGGTGCTGAAGAACCTGCTGTCCAACGCGTTCAAGTTCACGGCACAGGGCGGCGTGCAGCTCCACGTCTCGAAGGCGGTGGGCGGCTGGACGCGCCACCATCCGATCCTCGAGGCGGCGGAGACCGTGGTGAGCTTCACGGTGACCGACACCGGCATCGGCATTCCGCCGGAGAAGCAGAAGCTTATCTTCGAGGCGTTCCAGCAGGCGGACGCCGGCACCAGCCGCAAGTACGGCGGCACCGGCCTCGGGCTCGCGATCAGCCGAGAGCTCGCGGGCCTGCTGGGCGGCGAGATCACGCTGCAGAGCACGCCCGACAAGGGCAGCACGTTCACGCTGTACCTGCCGCTGCGCTACGTCGGGTCGCTCGACCGCGTGGACCAGGACAAGGGCGCGACGACGTCCAGCGCGGATGCCGTGCGTCCGCGAGCCGCGCTGTCCACGGTGCGGCGTGCCGAGCCCGCGCCGATCGCGATCCTCGACGACCGCGAGCATCTCGATCCCGAGGATGCGGTGATGCTCGTCGTGGAGGACGACCCGAGCTATGCGCGGGTGATCGTCGACCTCGCACGCTCGAACGGCTTCAAGGTGCTGGTGGCGTCCACCGGCGGCGACGCGCTCGACCTCGTGCGCCGCTATCGCCCGACCGCCGTCTCGCTCGACGTCTACCTGCCCGACATGCTCGGCTGGACCGTGCTGTCGCATCTCAAGCGCGACGCGGCCACGCGGCACATCCCGGTGCAGATCGTGACGCTGGACGAGGACCGGCAGCACGGACTCGCGCGCGGCGCGTTCGCGTTCGTGGGCAAGCCCACCTCGGCGGACGGGCTCAACTCGGCGCTGTCGCGCATCAAGTCGTTCAGCGCGCCGCGGCGCAAGCGGCTCCTCATCGTCGACGACAACGAGCACGAGCAGAGCAGCATCCAGGCGCTGCTCGGGCACGACGACATCGACATCACGACCGCGGGCACCGGCACCGCCGCGCTGATCGCGCTGCGCGAGCAGGCGTACGACTGCATGGTGCTCGATCTCAAGCTGCCCGACATGTCGGGCTTCGACGTGCTGGAGGAGATGCGCGACGAGCCCGCGCTGCGCGACCTGCCGGTGGTCGTGTTCACCGGCAAGGAGCTGTCGCCCGAGGAGGACGCGCGCCTGCGGATGCTCGCGCGCAGCGTGGTCGTGAAGGGCGTCGAGTCGCCGGACCGGCTGCTCGACGAGACCGCGCTGTTCCTGCACCGCGTGGTGGCCGACCTCCCGCCGGCCAAGCGCGAAACGCTCGAGCGCCTGCACGGCTCGGACGAGGACCTCGTCGGCAAGCAGGTGCTGGTCGTCGACGACGACGTGCGCAACATCTTCGCGCTCTCCAGCGTGCTCGAGCGGCGCGGCATGCAGGTGCTGACCGCGAACACGGGCCGCGAGGCGATCGCGACGCTGCAGGAGCAGCCCGACATCTCGATCGTGCTGATGGACATCATGATGCCGGAGATGGACGGCTACGAGACGATGCGCGAGATCCGCCACGACGCCGCGTACCGGCGGCTGCCGATCATCGCGCTGACCGCGAAGGCGATGCTGGGCGACCGCGAGAAGTGCCTGCAGGCCGGGGCCTCGGACTACCTCGCGAAGCCGGTCAACACCGAGCAGCTCATCTCGGCGCTGCGGATGTGGCTGCACCGGTGAACATCGCGCCGACCTCCCGCAATGTCGCCCCCGCGGAGGCGGGGGCCCAGCGGCGTTCGATGCGTCGCAACGACACTGGGTCCCCGCCTTCGCGGGGACGACAGGCGAAATGGCAGTGCCCGTAGCAATGGACAAGATCAACATCCTGATGGTCGACGACCAGCCCGCGAAGCTCCTCTCGTACGAGGCGATGCTGACCGGGCTGAACGAGAACCTCATCAAGGCGTCGACCGCGCGCGAGGCGCTGTCGTGCCTGCTGCGCCACGACGTCGCGGTCGTGCTGATGGACGTCAACATGCCGGACGTCGACGGCTTCGAGCTCGCGCAGCTCATCCGCCAGCATCCGCGCTGCGAGAAGACCGCGATCCTGTTCGTGTCGGCGATCCACCTCACCGACCTCGACCGGCTGCGCGGCTACCAGACCGGCGCAGTCGACTACGTGTCGGTGCCGGTGGTGCCGGAGATCCTGCGCGCGAAGATCGGCGTGTTCGTCGACCTCTACCGCAAGACGGCGCAGCTCGAGCGCCTGAACCGCACGCTCGAGGACCGCGTGTCGGCGCGCACCGCGGAGCTCGAGGACTCGGTCGCGCAGCTCAAGGTGTCGGAGCGCCGCCTGCGGCAGCAGGGCGAGGCGCTCGCGGAGGCCGACCGGCGCAAGAACGAATTCCTCGCGATGCTCGCGCACGAGCTGCGCAATCCGCTGCAGCCGATCCGCATGGCGATCGAGCTCATGCGCTCGCCCGCGACGCCGGCCGACCGCAGGGACTGGGCCTACGTCGTCATCGAGCGCCAGGTGAGCCAGCTCGTGCGCCTCGTCGACGACCTGCTCGACGCCAGCCGCATCACGAGCGGCAAGCTGTCGCTGCGCAAGGATCGCGTGGACCTCGCGGGCGTGGTGAGCGCGGCGGTGGATGCGCAGCGGCCGTCGGCGGAGGCGCGCCAGCAGCAGTTGAGCGTCACGGTCCCGCAGGAGCCGGTGTGGATCCACGGCGACGCGATGCGGCTGACACAGGTCTTCCAGAACATCATCAACAACGCGATCAAGTTCACGCCGACGCGCGGGCACGTGACGGTGACGCTGTCCGCGCACGACGGCGCGCGCGTCACCATCCGCGACGACGGCGCCGGCATGGAGGCCGGCGAGCTCGCTCGCGTGTTCGACATCTTCTACCAGGCGCACCCGCAGCCCGACGAGGCGCAGGGCGGCCTCGGCATCGGCCTCGCGCTCGTGCGGCAGCTGGTCGAGCTGCACGGCGGCACGGTGGAAGCGCGCAGCGACGGCCGCGGCCGCGGGAGTGAGTTCACGGTGCGCATGCCGCTGGTCGACGCGCCCGAGACGGGGGTGCCTGCGAAGCAGGATGCAGCGCCGGCGACGCCGCCCACGGCGCGACGCATCCTCGTGGTCGACGACAACCGCGATGCGGCGGAGTCGCTCGCGCTCATGCTGCGCCTCGTCGGCAACGAGGTCGACACCGTCTACGACGGCGAGCAGGCGGTGACCGCGGTGTCGAGCTTCCGCCCCGACGTCGTGCTGATGGACCTCGGCATGCCGCGCCTCGACGGCCTGGGCGCCGCGCGCGCGATCCGCGAGAATCCGCACGCGAGCGCGGTGGTGCTGGTCGCGATCACCGGCTGGGGCGACGACAGCGACCGCCGCATGTCGCGCGAGGCGGGCTTCGACCGGCATCTCGTGAAGCCGGTGGTGCCGAGCGAGCTGCTGGCGTTGCTGTCGTCGCTGGATGCGCGGGCGGCGTAGGCAGCGGCAACGGCGTTGCTCCTGCACACGCTACACACGCGACAAAGGCTGCTCCCTCTCCCGCCATGGCACAAACACTCCCTCGCCCCGCTTGCGGGGAGAGGGTTGGGATGAGGGGAACCGCCCTCTCGTTACAACGTCCCCACCCTCACCCCAGCCCTCTCCCGCCGCGGGCGGGAGAGGGAGCAGTTGTGCGCCGTGCGGTGGGATCCGTGAAGCGGCCGTAGTATCGGCCGGACAGCCTCCGACCCCTGTGCCCACCTCACCCACCCACGACGACATCACCGCCTGCCGCCGCTGCCCGCTGTGGGCGAACGCGACGCAGGGCGTGGCGGGCGCCGGCGCGCGACGCGCGCGCATCATGCTCGTCGGCGAGCAGCCGGGGGACGAGGAGGACCGGCAGGGGCTGCCGTTCGTGGGACCCGCGGGACAACTGCTGCGCCGCGCGCTCGGGGACGCGGGCCTCGACGCGGACGACGTGTTCGTCACCAACGCGGTGAAGCACTTCAAGTGGGAGCCGCGCGGCAAGCGGCGCCTGCACAAGACGCCCGCGCAGAAGGAGATCGCGGCCTGCCACGCGTGGCTGGACGAGGAGCTGGCCGCGGTGCGGCCGGCGGTGATCGTCGCGCTCGGCGCCACCGCGCTCGGCGCGCTCACGGGCCGCAAGATGACGATCGCCGACGCACGCGCGGCGCAGCTCGTGCACGACAGCGGCGCGCGGCTCGTCGCGACCTATCATCCGTCCGCGGCGCTGCGTGCGCCCGACAAGGCGCGCCGGGAGGAGCTCTACGACATCATCGTCGCGGACCTCGTGCGTGCACGGAAGCTTGCCGCAGGTTAGGTGCGCGCCTAGCGGAACCGCTTGCGCATCGCCACCGTCACCGTCTGCTTCGTGTCGAGGAAGTCGCGCCACGGATCGCGCTTCTGCGTGGCCAGCCGCTCGCGCGCGTTGCGCACGTTGAAATGGTCGAAGCGCAGGTCGCGCTCGAGCTCCTCCCAGAAGATCGGCATCGCGACCGGCGCGTTCTTGCGCGCGCGCACGGCGTACGGCGCGATCGCCGTCGCGCCTTCGGCGTTGCGCAGGAAGTCGATGAAGATCTTGCCCTTGCGGCGCTCCTTCGACAGCGTCGCGGTGAAGCGGTCCGGGAACGTGCGCACGAGGAAGTCCGCCACCGATTTCGTGAACGCCTTCGCGTCGTCCCACGCGAGCGTCGCGCGGATCGGCAGCACCACGTGCAGGCCCTTGCCGCCGGTCGTCTTGAGGAAGCCGGTGAGGCCGATCTCCGCGAGCAGCGTGCGCAGGAGCTGCACGCCGGCGACGAGGTCCGCGTAGGGGAGGTCGTCGTCGGGGTCGAAGTCGAAGATCAGGCGGTCGGGGCGATCGAGCCGCGGCGTGCGCGAGCCCCACGGATGCATCTCGATCACGCCCCACTGCACGAGCGCCGCGAGCGCCGCCGCCGAGTCCGCGGCCATGTACGTCGCCATGCCGCCGCTCTCGGGCGCCTGCACGCGCTTCACCGCGGCGTTCACCGCCTTCGCCGCATGCTTCTGGTAGAAGCACTCGCCCGACCACCCCTCGGGACAGCGCACGAGGCTCAGCGGCCGGCCCGCGAGATGCGGCACGATCGCGTCGGCGACCGCGACGTAGTACGCGGCGAGGTCGCCCTTGGTGATGCCGGCCTCCGGCCAGTACATCTTCTCCGGGTGCGAGAGCTTGATCCCGCCGATCTCGGCGGGATCCTCGGCGTCGGCCCGCGTGGCGCCCGCGCGCGCAGGCGCCGCCGGCGCGGCCTTGGCGGCCTTCGCCGTGGGCACGGCCTTCTCGCGCACCACCTCGTTCGCCTTCTTGTCCATCCGCAGCCCCTGGAACGACGGATGCCGCAGCGCCCCGTCGTCGCTCCATTCGGTGAACGCGACTTCCGCGACGAGCTCGGGCCGCATCCAGTGCACGCCCTTCGCCGCATAGCCGCGCGGCGGATTCGCGAACGCGGGCGCGTCCTGCTCGCGCTTCACGAGCTCGGGCATGAGGTCGCGCAGCGCCTTGTGGTCGAAGCCCGTCCCGACCTTGCCCGCGTAGCGCAGCTCGCCGCCATCATAGACGCCGAGCAGCAGCGCCCCGAAGCCGGTGCGCGATCCCTGCGGATCGGTGTACCCGGCGATGACCATCTCCTGCCGCTGCACGCACTTCACCTTCAGCCAGTCGCGCGTGCGCGCACCGGTGACGTACGCGGCGTCCGCGCGCTTGGAGACGATGCCCTCTAGCTTGAGCGCGCACGCCTGGCGGAAGAACTCCGGGCCGCCGCCGCGCACCTCCGGCCCCATCTTCACGATCGCCGTGCCGTCGCCGACGAGCTCGCGCAGCGCCGCCTTGCGTGCGGTGAGCGGCAAGCCGCGCAGGTCGTGGCCATCGCGATACAGGAGATCGAACACGAAGAACGCGAGGTTCTTGCCGCGGCCGCCGGACAGCGCGTTCTGCAGGCCCTGGAACGTCGAGCGGCCTTCCTCGTCGAGCACCACGAGCTCGCCGTCGAGCCACGCCTGCTTCGCCGGCAATGCGGCGAGCGCCTTCACGATGCCAGGGAACGCCGCGGTCCACTCCTTGCCGTTGCGCGAGATGAGCTGCGCGCGCTTCTTCTCGAGCCGCACGAGGAAGCGATAGCCGTCGTACTTCACCTCGTGCAGCCAGTCGTCGCCCGCGGGCGCCTTGTCGACGAGCGTCGCGAGCATCGGCGTCAGTGCGGCGGGCATCGCCGCCTTGCGGCCGCGCGGCGCGGGTTCCGCCGCGGCCGCCGTCGCTTTCCGCGGCGCCGTCTTCTTCGCCGCGGCCTTCGTGGCCGCCACCGGCGCGATCGCACCCGCCTTCACGTTCTCCTTCACCGAGAGCTTCGAGCGCCACACGTGCGAGCGCGCCGCCGCGATTGCATCGAGGTCGCGGCCCGAGAGCACGCTGTCGGGCGCCTCCTCCACGACCGAGTAGCCCGGCCGCGCTTCCTCGTCCTTCTCCTTGATGAGCAGCCACGATTCCTTGCCGTACTTGTCGGAGCGCGTGCGCACGAGCGCGAAGCCGCCGCGCAGCTTCTCGCCGTCGAGCGTGAACTTGAGGTTGCCCTTGGCGTGGCCCGCGGCGGGGTCGCCCACCGGCGTCCACGTCCCGCGGTCCCACACCATCACCGTGCCGCCGCCGTACTCGCCGGCGGGAATGACGCCCTCGAAGCCGCCGTACGGGACCGGGTGATCCTCGGTGTGCATCGCGAGCCGCTTGTCCGCGGGATCGAGGCTCGGGCCCTTCGGTATCGCCCAGCTCCACAGCACGCCGTTGTGCTCGAGGCGGAAATCGTAGTGCAGGTGCGACGCCCTGTGCTTCTGCACGACGAACGAGCGCCCGGTCGCCGACTCCGCGCGCTTGCCGCGCGGCTCGGGCGTCTTGTTGAAGTCGCGCTTCCTGCGATAGACCTCGAGCGTCATGGCGATCTCACCGAAAGGCGTCGCACGCGTGCCGTCACGCCCGCTTGCGCTTCGCGGTCGTCTTGCTCGTCACGCGCTTGGCCGCGGCCTGGCGGTGGACGACGCGCAGCTTCGGCTTCTCCTCCGCCGCGTCGCGCTCGTCGTTGGCAGCACTCTTGCGCGCCTTGCCGCCGCCCTTGCCGAGGCTCTGCTTCAGGAGATCGGCGAGGTCGATGACGTTGGTCGCGCGCGGCGCCGCTTCCTCGTCCTTGCCGGCGCGCGTGATCTCGTGCGTCTGGCCCTTCTTGATCTTCTCCTCGATCCGCGCCATGAGGTCCTCGTGGTACGTGTCCTTGTACTGCGTGGGATCGAAGGACTCCGTCATGTCGTCGACGAGGCGCTTGGCGAGATCGACTTCCTTCTGCGTGACGCCGGCCGCCTTCAGCCCCGCGGCCGGCAGGTCGAGCCCGCTCGCCGGACGGATCTCGTCGGCGTAGCGCAGCGTCACCATCATCAGCGCGCGGTCGCTCGGCAGCACCGCGGCGAGGTGCTGCGTGGTCCGGATCACCACCTCGGCGACGGCGATGCGCCCGGTGCTCTTCAGCGTCTCGCGCAGCAAGGCGTACACCTTCTCGCCGCGCGCGCCGGGGGCCAGGTAGTACGGGGTCTCGTAGAATTCCGCCGGGATCTCGCTCGCGTCGACGAACGCGCGGATGTCGATCGTCTGCGTCGCCTTCACGTTCGCGCGGCGGAAATCCTCGTCGGAGAGCACGACGTACTGGTCCTTCTCGTACTCGTAGCCCTTGACGATGTCGCCCCACTCGACCTCCTTGCCCGACTCCTTGCTGTACCGCTTGTAGCCCACCGGCGAGAAGTCGCGCTTGTCGAGCATCGAGAACTTGAACGACTTGCGGTCCTCCGCGGGATAGAGCTCGACGGGAATGTTGACGAGGCCGAACGTGATGGCGCCCTTCCAGATCGCACGTGCCATGGGTCACTCCACAGGTTGCGTGTCGTGCGCATGATGGACTTGCACGCAGGCGATGCAGAGGCCGTGCACGACGCCCTCGTGCTCGAGTGTTCCGCACTGCCAGCAGAGGACGAGCGCCGGCGCGGCTGCGCGGAAGCACTGGCCGCCGTGGCACGCGGGGCGCTCGCAGGGGGTCAATGCGACGGGGCAGATCACCATGCTCGTCCGTTCCGATGAGGTTTGCGCAAGACGTCCCGCAACCTACTCCGCGAGGGCGCGCGCGCACAGTCGGTGCGCCACGCACCGGCGTGCGAGCGCTGTCTTACAGCCGGCGCGGCATCGCTGTAGGACGGACGCCGACAAACGATGTCGGAAGCGATGACATGCCATTTCGTGCGCGCTGTGCTTGAATGCCAGACGGCTCGGAGCGCCGCATGGCATGCGCTCCGGTGGGAGCCCCGGCAGCCGGCAGGCACCGGCAACGGAGGGACCATGGCGGTCAACGCAAGAGTGCTGGTGGTCGAGGACGATCCGGCCAACCAGGTGACGATGAGCGCGCTGCTGGAAGGCATGGGCCACACGCCCACCGTCGCGGAACGCGGCGACGAGGCCCTGCGCATCCTCGACACCACGCAGCCGCTCGACCTCATCATCTCGGACGTGGTCATGCCCGGCATGAGCGGGCTCGACTTTGCGCGTCGCGCGCGGGTCGTGCGCCCCGGCATGCCCATCGTGCTCGTCACCGGGGATTCCGACGCGATGGAGTCGGTGCTCGAGAGCGGCGCGATCGCGCTCCTCAAGCCCTATTCCCCCGACACGCTGCGGCAGGTGGTCGGCGAGTCGCTCGAAGCACGCCGCGCTTGAACGCACGCCTCCACGTGGCGCACGCGGCGGCCGGCGAGACCACGACGGCGACACCGCAGGCGCCGTCCACGGCCGGCATCGATCCCGCGTTCCTGTCCGCGCTCGCGCACGAGCTGCGCAACCCGCTTGCCCCGCTCGTCAACGCGCTGTTCCTGTTGCGCGCGAAGATCGGCATCGATACCGACGCCGTGTGGGCGCTCGACATCGTCGACCGCCAGGTCGCGGACCTGCGTGCGCTGCTCGACGACACGTCCGACATCGCGCGGCTGTTGCGCGGGCGCCTGCCGCGTCCCACGGACCGCATCGCGGCGAGCGACGTCGCGCAGGCGGCCGCGAATGCCGCCAGGCCGCTGGTCGCCGCGCGACAGCAGGCCATCGAGGTGCGGCCTTCCGACGCCGCCGACCACTTCGCGGGCGACCGCCCGCGCCTCGTGCGCGCGTTGAGCGCGCTGCTGCAGCACGCAGGGCGTGCGGCGGCGCAGGCCGACGTCATCGTCCTCGCGGTGGAGGCCAGTGACCCGCACGCGGTGACGTTCGTCGTGCAGGGGGCCACGCTTCCGGGCACCGCGGCACCGCCGGCCGCCATCGAGGCCGGCATCGGCGTCGCGTTCGCCGATGCGGTGGCGCGCTGGCACGGCGGGCTGCTCGCGCAGCGCACGGACGACGAGGGCCGCCTGCGCTGCGAGCTCCGCGTGCCGCGCGCATCGTAGGCGCCGCGCGCACGCGCCGCGCGGCGCCGCCGCGAAGCGGCGCATGCAGTGGATCAGCGGCGGCCGGTCGCAGGAAGCGCACGCTGCAGCGGCACCACGCGCGCGGGCTCCGCATCGCGTCGCGCCGCCTGCGCGCGCTGCATCTCGCGGCGCACGCGCGCGAACGTCTTGCGCACGTCCGTCGCGGTGCTCGGGGTATACCTGAAGCTCGGATCGAGTATCGACTTCATGGTGACTCCCTCGTGTCCGCCTCCCGGGCGGCGGGACTCGCACACTTCCGTCCCGCCGCCCAAGCGATCGGCGATTCGCGCGTGTCGGCTACATCCGCTGCTGCGGCGCGCCCGTCAGCGGGCGGTTGCCTGCCGCGCTGTAGCGTGTGCGGTCGCGCTCGATCTCCTCGAACGAATACGGCTCGGCGTTCGGGTTGTAGCCGGTCCAGCCTTCGCTGCGCCACTGCACGACGCGATCCTCGATGTCGAACGCGCCGTGCTCGCGCAGGATGCGTTCCGCCTCGTCGGCGCGCGATTCGTCGACGCGCACCGTGACGAGCGCGCCGCCGCGGCGCACCTGCTCCGCGTAGAACTGCGCGTGCTCTTCCGGCACGCCCATGTCGGTGAGGCCGCCGATGAGGCCGCCCGCCACTGCGCCGGCGCCCGCGCCGGCGAGCGCCGCCGCGATCGGGCCCGCGGCGAGGATCGGGCCGACGCCCGGGATCGCGAGGCCCATCAGGCTCGCGGCGAGGCCCGCGACACCGCCGAGCGCGCCGCCGGTCAGCACGCCGGTGGCCGCGCCGCTCGCGGTCGTCTCGGTCGCTTCCTCGGTGCGCGCGGCGGCCGTGGTGCCGGTGCTCGTGCCTGTGCGCTGCGTGTTGTTGGCGACGACGTTCACGTCGTCCGGCAGGAAGCCCGCGGCGCGCACGTCGCGCGCGGCGGCGGAAGCCTCGGAGATGCTGTCGAACGTACCCACCACCGTCTTGACCATGTTCTCGCTCCTTCGTTGTTCGGGGAACCGCCGGTGCGCTGCACCGAGGTAGGAGTGCCCATCGTAGGGTTGGGGTCGGGGACGAGTAACGGCTGTACGTGCAATGACGGTGTCGGAGAAACGCTGATTGTGCGGACTACACGCGCAATTCGTCGCGCGCGAGCGGCGGCGCATCCGACGGCGCGGCGAACGCACCCGACGGACGGCGCTCGTACGTCGCGATGACCTGCGCGCCCAGCAGCAGGAAGATCGCGAGCACTTCAACGCTCAGCAGCACCGCGATCGCCGCCGCGAACGTGCCGTACACGGTCTGGATCTGCGACAGCGTCGCGTAGTACCAGACGAGCAGGTGGCGCGACGCCTCCCACAGCACGCACGCGGTGACGCCGCCCAGCAGCGCGTGCCGCCAGCAGATGCGGCCGACGGGCATCACGAGGTAGATCGACGTGACCACGAGCACCTCGCCGGTCACGCCCATCGCGTACAGAAGGTACGTCGACAGCGACTCGAGCGAGTGCGGCACGCCGAACAGCGCGACCTCGCGCGTCGCGAGGCGCGCGAGGCGGCCCGAGACGACGGTCGCGACGAGCAGCCCGAGGCCGAGCAGCACGATGAAGAGGTAGGGCAGCAGCGCGGAGACGAGGAAGTGCCGGCGGCGCACCGCGACGCGATGGAAGAAGATCACCGACATCGCGTTCTCGAGCACCGTGAATGCGGTCGCGCTGAAGAAGACGAGGCTCGCGAGCAGGAGGCCGCTCACCGCCTCGCGATGCGCGAGCACCGCGTGCAGTTGCGCGAGGACGAGCTCGCCCTGCCCGGGGACCAGGAAGTCGAGGTATTCGGCGAGCGTGGCGAAGAGCCGGTCCGCGGAGACGAAGTGCGACAGCCCGATCAGCACCAGGATCAGGAGCGGCACCAGCGACAGCAGCGAGTAGTACGCGACGGCGCCCGCGAGCAGGAGGCCCTGGTTGCGCCGAAACCCGACCAGCGAATCCCAGAGCAGCGCGGGCAGCTCGCGCACGAAGCGCCCGGGCCGCCACGCCGCCACCGGCCGCTGCGCGCCTGCCATCTGCATGCAGTTCAGCCTTGCCGCGGGCGGCCCGCGCGCATGCGACGCGGCAGCGAAGCACGGCGCCGCACGGGCACCACCGCGCAGGCGTCGCCGTCGCCGTCGACTTCGCGTGCGGTGTGCGCAGCCGGCGACGGCGCGAGCCGCTCGAAGCCGAGCGCGCGGGCGCGCAGGAACGGCGCATTCACGAAACGGCCCATGACGGATCTCCTCGCGAAAGGGCGCCGGCCAGCGACCGGCGCCAGTGCGTTGAGGATGCCGCGTGCGCGTCGCGGGCGTCATCGGCGTGCGCCGCGTGCGGGCGTAGGACGCGGCTCACGGTGGCGGCCGACAGGCGACGGTGCGTTGGACTACACGCGCATAAGGCGCGGCTGATCGACCTTGGCGCGCGCGTCCGACGGACGCGACGGCAGGTGCGGGATGCAATGACGGCCATCCGCTTGCTCCGTTCGGGAAGACCATGCGCCGCTGCCTCGCTCTCGTCGCCACGCTGCTGTTCAGTGCGCTCGCCGTCGCGGGCAACGGAACCGGCAAGCAGACCGTGTGCACCGTCACCGTGAACTCGCCGGACGAGAAGCAGGCCTTCCAGCGCTACCTGCCCGCCGACAAGTACCAGTTCGTCGAGCTGGTCGAGCACGGTCGCGAGGACTGGCTCGACGCCGCCTGCCGCACCGGCGTGCAGTGCGACGTGCTCGTCATCTCCGGGCACTACGACGGCGGCCACGAGTTCTTCTCCGATCGCATCGAGGCGCGCGAGTACCTGCCGGTCTCGGAGCTCGAGCGCGCGTCGTGCAGCGACTCGTGCCCGGGGCTTTTCGCGAAGCTCAAGGAGGTGTACCTCTTCGGCTGCAACACGCTCAATCCGGAGCCGCAGCGCAGCGTGCCGGCCGAGATCACGCGCAACCTCGTGCAGGGCGGCATGCCGCGCGCGGAGGCCGACCGCGTGGTGCGCGCGCTCAACGCGCGGCACGGCGCGAGTGCGAAGGACCGCATCCGGCAGGTGTTCAAGGACGTGCCCGCGATCTACGGCTTCTCGTCGGTGGCGCCGCTCGGCCCCGTCGCCGGCGGCATCCTGGCGCGCTACTTCCAGGGCGGGCGCGGCGAGGTGGGCACGGGGCGCGCCAACGGCCGCCTCATCTCCACGTTTGCCGCGCACGGGTTCACCGTCACGCGCGGCATCAGCGACGCGGAGCCCGCGGCCGAGGTGCGCCGCGACGTCTGCCAGTTCGTCGACGGCCGCATGTCGCAGGCGCAGCGCACGACGTTCGTGCACGAGCTCCTGCGGCGCCCCATGCCCGAGGTGCGCATGTTCCTCGACCGCCTCGAGCAGTATGCGGCCGCGCGCCATCCCGATGCGAAGTCGCGGTCGGGCGACGCGGCCGATCCTGCGCTCGCCGACGCCGAGACCGCGCTCGCGCGCGACGACGCGACGCGCGAGCGCTTCATGGCGTTCGCCCGCGACACCGACGACGTCGCGACGCGCGCGCGCATGATCGGCCTCGCCGGCGAGTTCCACTGGCTGACGCGCGACGAGCGGCGCACCGAGCTCGCGCGCATGGCGGGCGAGATCCTCGCGAGCAATCGCGCAGGCGCCGCGGACGTCGACGTCGTGTGCGGCCTCAATCGCGACGGCGACCTCGATGGTGCGCTCGACGGCATCGACGTCGAGGGCGCGCGCGACACGGTCGCCAATGGTGCCGTTCGCGCCTGCCTGGGCGACGGCGCGGGGCGCACGCAGGTGCTGGAGGCGCTCGCCACGGGCACCACGCAGGACGTGCAGGTCGCGCAGGCGTACCTGCGCCACCAGCCGATCGACGATCCGGCGGAGCTGCGCGGCATCGTCGCCGCCATTGCGCGCATGCCCGCGGGCGAGGCGCAGGTGCGTGCGCTGCAGGCGATCGGCGAGCACCGGCTCTCCGATCCGCAGTCGATCGAGACGCTGGCGCGCCTGTTCCCCGCGGCGCCTACGTGGGACGTGCAAAGCGCGATCGCCGGCGTGCTGATCCGCGCGGATTACCAGACGATCGCGCGTCCCGAGGTGGTGGCGACGATGCAGCAGCATCGGCACAAGTCGCCGCATGGCGCCGATCTCATCGACGCCCTGATCCGGCGGCTGCAGGCGAACTAGAGCCTCGTCGAGATCGGTGAGATCTTTCTTTGATCCACCGTGTCGTTCCCGCGAAGGCGGGAACCCAGTGTCGTGGATGGCTACTGCGACGCCGCTGGGTCCCCGCTTTCGCGGGGACGACAATTTCCGGCATCGGCGTCGCTCCACTTCGCGTTTCGCCCGTTGCACATCCGTACAACAGCAACGCGCTCCCGGCCAGTAAACTGCGCGGCTTGCGCCGCGTCCGGTTACCGCGGCGTACGTTTCGCGGTTGCCCGCCATGCTGCTTCGCTGTATCGCCGTTGCCGGCCTCGCCGGCCTCGCCGTCCTCGCGCTCGTCCGTCCTGCCGTCGCCGCCGAGCCGCGCACGGTCTGCACAATCACCATCAACTCCGACAACGAGCGCGAGGCGTTCCGCCGTCACTCGAAGGGCGACTATCGCATCGTCGAGCTGGTCGAGCGCAACAATCCCGACTGGCTCGCGGCCGCATGCCGGCGCGGCATCCGCTGCGATTCGCTCATCATCTCCGGGCACTTCGACGGCGGCACCGAGTTCTACAGCGACCGGCTCGATGCGCGCGAGTACCTGCCCGTCGACGACCTCGTGCGCGAGTCGTGCAGCGCGAGCTGCCCCGGACTCTTCTCGCAGCTCAAGGACGTCTACCTCTTCGGCTGCAACACGCTCAACGCCGAGCCGCTGCGCACCGCGACCGGCGAGATCGAGCGCAGCCTCGCGCGCGCCGGCTACGCGCCCGACGACGTGCAGCGCACGATCGCGCACCTCAACGCGCGCTACGGCCAGAGCAACCGCGACCGCCTGCGCCATGTGTTCAAGGACGTGCCCGTGCTCTACGGCTTCTCGTCGAAGGCGCCGCTCGGGCGCAGCGCGGGCCCGCTGCTCGATCGCTGGTTCGCGGCGACGTCCGCGCAGGAGGTGGGCACGGGCCGCGCGAGCCCCGCGCTGCTGTCGCTCTTCGCGCCCGCGTCGATGGTCGCGGTGCCGGGGCTCGCCGGCAGCGATCCGCAGGCGACCTTCCGCGACGACGTGTGCGCGCTCGCCGACACGCGGCCCGGCGTCGCGCGCAAGCTCGCGTTCGTCCACGCGATGCTCGCGCGGCCGCCGGCGGAGGCGCGGCTCTTCCTCGATCACCTCGAGCGCTTCGCCGCGGGCCTGACGCCGGCGGAGCGCGCGGCGCCCGACGCGGCGGCAGAGCTCGCCGCCATCGCGCACGACGACCCGGCCCGCGAGCGCTACCTGGCACTCGCGCGCGACGCCGACGATCCCGCGATCGTGCTGCGCATGATGGCGCTCGCGCGCACGCTCGGCTGGCTCACGCCCGACGAGGAGCGCGCGGAGTTCGTGCAGATGCTCGCGCGCCGCGTCGACCGCGACGTGGTGGGCCAGCCCGACGTCGACCTCGCCTGCGCTCGCGGCGAGCGCCTCGACGCCGTGCCTGCGTCGCTGCACGGCCAGGGCCGCACCGGCGTCGCGCAGGCGGCCGTTCGCGCGTGCCTCGGCAGCGCCGACGACCACGCCGCGGTGCTGCGCGCGCTCGCGAGCGTACGCGAGGACGACGTGGCGATCGCCAAGGTGTACCTGCGGCACCGCAAGTTCGCGGACAGCGGCGAGCTCAACCGGACGGTGGCGAGCGTGGTGCGCATGCCGCCGTCGGCGGCGCAGGCGATGGCGCTCGACGCGCTCGCGCCGCAGCGGCTGTCGGATCCCGATGTGCTGGCGGGACTCGCGCAGCTCTTCCCGCGGGCGCGCACGCTCGCCGAGCAGCGCGCGATCGCCGGCGTGCTGATCCGCGCCGACTACGACGCGCTCGCCCGCAACGAGCTCGCGCAATCGCTGCGCCGCCATCGCCTGCGCTCGCCCGAAGGCGAGGACGTGATCGACGCGCTGCTGCGGCGCCTTGCGATGTAGCGCCCGAACTGAAGGGTCTGACCCCGAAGCTTAAGGGTCTGACCCCTAACAGGCTGTTGAAATTCGTTTCATCGGCAGTCAGCGCGTCGCGAAACTGCCTAATTTTTGTGCAAATCGGAGCTGTTTTGCTTAAGAATTAGGCAACTCTTGAGTCGCTGGAGCGATGCCAAATCGATTTTCAACAGCCTGCTAAGCCCCCCAACGCGCTACTTGCGGCGCGTCGTCCCGCCGCCCTGCTGCTGCTGCTGCGACGCCTTCGTGCGGTGGCTGGTGCCGCCGCTGCCGAGCTGGTGCTGCGACGTGCCCGGCGGCGTGTGGTTCGCGCCGTGGCCGGGCGATTGCGCGATGTCGTTGCGCGGCGTGTCCTGGGACGGGGCCGCGGGCTTGGTCGTCATCTTGGCTCTCCTTCGATCGCTCGTCGCGTTCGCACGCGTCAACTCACGGTGGCGGCGTCCGCGCGATCGCGCAGGCCCTTCACGCCGAACTCCTTCGCGCAGTGCGCGCAGCAGAAGAAACGCCCGGCCGCCTCGACCCCGTGGCCGATGATCCGGCAACCGCAATGGCCGCACTCCGGCGCGAGCGTGGCGATCGCGCACTCGAAGCTGTCGAACGTGTGCGTCTCGCCGGCCAGGGTCAGCGTGAACGACTTGTCGTATTCGTTGCCGCAGCGATCGCAGCGCGCCATGGTGCCTCCTCTCGGGAAATGTCGTTCTCGTCGCGTCAGCTCGGCGACTCGCCGCGGCGCGACTTGAAGAACAGCACGAGCGCCGCCGGCACGTGCACGAGGCCGAAGCCCATGAAGAACAGCGCCGACGGCGAGGCGCCCTCGAGCAGCCCGATGCGCGCGCACAGCCAGCCGAGCGCGATGCCGAGAGCCGCGAGGAAGGTGCGCAGCCCCCACAGCCGCCGGCGGCTCGCGATGAAGTGCTGCGCATTGACCTGCGCGTACGCGGCCGCGAGCAGGAAGACCACGGCGGTGACGTGCGTCATCGTCAGCCCGGCTGCGAGATGGAGTTGAGGGCCACACCCGCGGGCTCGGGCTCCGTCACCGCCACGTCGGCCAGCGCGACGATCCCGACGAGCCGGTGATGCGCGTCGAGCACCGGCAGGCGGCGCACGCGCAGCTTGCTCATCGCCGCCGCCGCGTCGGTGACGGTCTCGTCGTCGTACACGAAGCGCACGTCGGCGGACATCACCTCGCGCACCTTGCACTTGGCGGGCGTGAGCCCGCGGGCTACGGCGCGCACCGTGATGTCGCGGTCCGTGAGCATGCCGACGAGCTTGCCTTCCTCGACGACCGGCAGCGAGCCGAAGCCGTCCTGCGCCATCGTGGCGGCGGCATGCTGCAGGTCGTCGTCGGGCGCCGCCAGGCGAACGTCGGTGGTCATGATGTCCCGCACCAGCACGGCATCGTCTCCCTCGTCGTACGAATGAGGGACAGTGTCGCGCCACGTCACCGGGGCGGCCATCGGCCTCACGCCGCCTGGGCTCGTCGGACGCGTCCCACGTCGCGGCGCGCGCCGTTGCCGCGGCTCGCCGACCGCCGCGGTGAGGTCTCGCTCGCGAGGCGCTCGTCGCGCAGCGTGGCGAACTGCACCGCCATCGCCTCGCGCTCGTCCGCGGTGAAGTGCTCGCCGAGCTCCTCGAACATCTCGCTCTCCTCCTCCTTGATGTGGTGCTCGAGCAGCTCCTGCAGCACCGTGGCATGCGCGCGCCACATGTCGGAGGTCGCGTCGCGCGCCGCATCGAGCTTCTCGAGGAGCGTGTCGACCAGGAAGTGTTCGACCGCCCCTTCCGAGCCCATGAGGCGCGAGTCGGGCGAGTCCTTGACCTGCGTGAGCGGCACGTACACGGCCTGCTCCTCGGCGCGCGCATGCGCGGTGATGAGCGGCTTCAGTTGCGCGAGCAGCGAGCGGCGCTGCGGGCCGGACTTGGCCTCGGCGAGCGCTTCCGCGAGCTCCTGCACCGTCTCGTGATCGGCCTTCAGCAGCGCGCGCACGTCCGTGTCGCTGTAGGTGCCAAGGGTGGTGCGAACCTTTTCCACGACGTCCATTGCATCTCCCGGTAGTTGTCAGGTTGGGTGACCGAAGCGGCCGATTGCCAGCATGCGCGCGCGGGATCCGGGCCGCTGTCCGCGAGTCACCGCGATCGGGCGTAGGCGAAGACCGGCGCTGTAGGACGCGGACGACGACGGCGTGCGGGGCGCACCGATAGCGGCGCGCTGCGCGTGCATCCGACTATGGGCAACCTCGAACGCACGATGCCCCGGGCGCCCTGCCGCCGCGGGGCGTCCCATGGAGCCACGATGGACGCATCCTCACCCGCGCCGTATCCCGCCGCCCCCGGCTCGCTCGCGAGCCGCTTTCGTGCGCTGTTCCACGAGACGCGCGAGCTCGCGCGCGATCATCTCGAGCTCGCCGCGCTCGAGGCGCAGCGCGCGACGTCGACGCTGACGCGGATGATCGTCGCGGCCGTCGTCATCTCGATCCTCGTCATCAGCGCCTGGCTCGCGTTCGTCGCGGGCGCGCTCGTGTGGGTCACCGACGAAGGCGTGTCGTGGCCGGTCGCGCTGTTCGTCGCGGCGCTCATCAACCTCGTGCTGGCCGGCGCGCTCGGCTGGTACATCTACGCGCACGTCGAGGAGCTCATGTTCGAGGCGACGCTGCGCCAGCTGCGCCGCTCCAAGGATGAAGTCAAGGAAGTCGCGGGAGCCACGCCATGAACGACACCAGGAAGCGCTCGGTCACCGAGCGGATCGGCGACGTCGAGCGCCGCCTCGAGCTGCGGCGCGGCCGCATCGAGTACAACGTGCAGGAGATCCGGGAGCGCCTGTCGCGCAAGTCGACGTGGGTGCCGCTCGGCGCCGCCGCGGGCGCCATCGCGATCGGCTACGCCGTCGCGCGCGCACGCTCGCAGCAGCATTCCGCGCGCGCGCTCTACATGCCGCGGCGGACGCGCGACGAGCGCAAGGCCGGCATGGCCGCGACGATCCTCGGCCTGGCCGGCGGCGTCACACGCATCGCGCTGTCGCCGCAGGGGCGCGCGCTGTGGCAGGTGTTCCGGCGCGGCATCGAGCGCGGGCGCGAGTACGCGCGGTGGCGCAGGCGGTAACGGGCAGCTCGCTCGCGTCGTACAGTTGCGGTGCCGCCCCTCACCCCAGCCCTCTCTTGCAGAGCGCGCGGTCGCAAGCATGCGACCGCCGCATTCCCGGCGGCGAGCATGCTCGCCGAATTCCCGGAAATGCCCCCGCAAGCGGGGCGAGGGAGCACTGTGCCAGATGCGCGACTGCTACGAAGTCACGGCTGCGCCTCGCAGCGGAACGCACGCGCCGTCGCGAGCGCGGTATTGAGCATCCCCGAGTTGTCGACCTTGATGAAGTAGACGTCGGTCGCGCCCATCTTCGCGGCCTTGTCGCGCGCATCCGCCATCGCGGCGTCGTTGCGCGCGTTGTCCGACATGCCGCCGAGCAGGCTGCGGCCCGTCACCGTGCCCAGCAGTTTGCAATCGCGATTGAGGTGCGCGGGCTCGCCGTCGCGGACTTTCACGGTTCCGGACGTCGCCGCGCAGCCCATGAGGATCGTCACGCCCAGCAGGTACGCCACACCACGCATCGCACAGCTCCAGGGGAGAGATGCGACAGTGTACGCAATGAGAAATTAGCGCGACGTGCAACCGAAAACAGTGGGACGCAGCACCAGGCGCACGCGTGCGCAGAGGCATTCACGCCGCAAGCAGCGCGCGACCGAACGGCGCGCGAAGCGCGCTGATGAGCCGCGCGCTTCGTGCCCTTGTTACGGGAAAACCGCCCGGCCGCCCGAAGGTTTTCCCGCTGACCAGATCGGCCGCAAAAGGCGCAACGCCGGCCTCACGTCATCCACCGACCGTACGACGCGCCTTTTGCGGACGTCACCTTGTGCGGACGCTCATTCGCGTTCGACGTCGATCTGCCTGCGCGACCCCCCGCTATCGCGGCCGCCGCCCTCCGGCAGGTTCTCCTGGATTTCCGGCTCGCTCGAGCCCGACGAACCCGACTGCTGCTGCCCGCTCCGCCCGGATTGCTGTTGCTGCTGGCGGCCGCCCTGGCTCGAGCGGTTGGCGTCGTTCTGGTTCGTCGCGCCCTGGCCCTGCTGCTTCGAGCTGCCCTGCGCGCCCTGCTGGCCGCCCTGCGACCCGGACTGGCTTTGCTGGCTGCGTCCGCCCTGCGGCATGCCCTGCTGCCCCTGCGACGACTGGCTGCCGCCCTGCTGCATGCGCTGCGGCGATTCGCCCTGCTGGTCGCGCGAGCTGCCCTGCGCCGATTGCTGGCTGCCCTGCGAGGATTGCCTGCTGCCCTGCGCCGATTGCTGGCCGCTTTGCGGTTGTCCCATCGCCTGCTGCTGGCGACCGGAGTCGTCGCGCCCCGCGCTGTTAGCGCCGGACGTGCCGGCCTTGTTCTTGCCCTGTTGGTCGTGCGTCATGTGACCTCCGCGATTGTCCAAGAAATGCCGGCGGGAGCCGGCATCGCCAGTGTGGCGTTTCGCGCTACGGCGCACGATCGGCGGGACGCGCAGATGCGCGTCGGCCCGCGGCTGACAGGGGTTTCCCTTCGCCGCTATTCCTTGATGCCGGCGAGCAGCGACGCCATGTCGTCGGCGTGCTCTTCTTCCTTGGCGAGGATCTCCTCCATCATCTTGCGCGTGGTGGGGTCGCCGTGGCCGAGCCACAGCACGATCTCGCGATAGCTCTCGATCGCGATGCGCTCCGCCACGAGGTCCTCCCGGATCATGTCGCGCAACGTCGTGCCCGCGACGTACTCCGAGTGCGCCTTGGTCGCGAGTCCCTGCGGATCGAGGTCGGGCTCACCGCCCAGCTGCACGATGCGCTCCGCGATCTCGTCGGCGTGCGCCTGCTCCTCGTTCGCGTGCTCGAGGAACTCGGCCTTGACGCTCTCCGCCGCGAGTCCCTGCGCCATGAAGTAGTGCCGCTTGTAGCGCAGGACGCAGACGATCTCCGTGGCGAGCGCCGCGTTGAGAACGCTGCACACCTGCGCGCGGTCGAGCCCGTAGTCGGACGTGACCGCACCCTGGTCGATGTGCTCGCGGGCGCGCGCACGCAGCGTCGCGACGTCGGTCAGGAATGGCGTGCCGGGCGTGCAGGCGGACGCCCCCGATGTGTCGTTCATGTGGTTTCCTCGCGAGTCGTTCGTTGGACGTGGAAACGGACGGCCGCGGCGCCCGAGGCGCTGCGCCCGTCCGCAGGGGTCACCGGCGTCAGTTGCGCCTGGCGAGCGACATGAGGAACGTGACGATCGCGATGACCAGGAACGCGAAGAACAGGATCTTGGCGATGCCCGCCGCACCGGCGGCAATGCCGCCGAAGCCGAAGAGCGCCGCGATCAGCGCGATCACGAAGAAAACGACGGCGTAGTAGAGCATGGTGACTCCTGTGGAGGGTGAACGTTGGGTTGGCACGCAGCGGCTGCCGCGGCCGGCCCGCCTCGATTCGCATGGCGCGTGCCAGCGCCGGCGCGATTGCCATTGCGCGACTTTTCAGGCGCTTACCGATCGCGCAGCGCAGCCGCCCGCCGCGGCATCCGCTGTTTTCGCGCGTGCGCGGTGCAGAAAGCGCCGGCATCGTCGGCTGCTTCCTACAACGGGTTCCGAGGGCGCCCGATAGGGACCGCGCCGGGCGCGACCTACGCTTGTCGGGCACGTGACGCGGAGGCGCCTCCAACGCCCGAGCGACATCCACCTCACCACCTGGACCAGGAGCCCCTGATGAATCGAACCTCAATGCTGGCGCTGGCCTTGCTGTCGGCGCTGTCGCTCGCGGCCTGCAACAAGTCGCCCTCCGATACGCCGACGTCGACCAACAGCGTGACCGTCACGCCGCCGGCCTCGACGTCGTCGTCCTCGTCGGGCACGACCACGACGCCGTCGTCGTCGGCCTCGAGCAGCAGCACCTCGCCGTCCACGTCGAGCAGCAGCTCGACGCCGTCCAGCAGCGCCTCGGGCACGACCACGCCGGACACCAGCAGCAGTGCGTCCTCGGGCAGCAGCACGACGTCGCCAGGCAGCTCGTCGTCGATGTCGTCGCCGGGCGCCACCTCGGGCTCGTCGTCGAGTTCGGGCTCGATGTCCGGCTCCACGAGCGGCTCCACGAGCAGCTCGACGTCGAGCACGGACAAGGACACCAAGAAATAGCACGGGAGGCCGCATGAAACGGATCCTTGGCGTCGCACTGATGGCCGCCGCCACGACGGCAGTCTCGTGGGCGGTCGGCCGCTGGCTCACCGAGCGGCAATCGGCCGCCCGTCGCACCAAGCGCCCGCAGATCGAGTCGTGGGAGAACGAAGGCGGCGCGCTCGCCCCGCATCACGCGGCGGTGGAGACGTCGCAGGTCCCGCGCTGACCTTGCGCCCGCCGCGTCGCAAGGCGCGGCGGGCCGCGAGCGGATCCGCGATGCGTGCATCCGCGCATTGCACCAACGCACGGCACGAAAAAAGACGCCGCGTTGCCGCGGCGTCCAAGCCCGCTCCTGAAATGGATTGGAGCGGAGGGGAGAGAGAAGTCATCTCGCAGGGAGAAGACCCAGCCATGAGTATCGCCACGCCGGCCCGCCCGCGTTGTCGGACGGACCCGGATGTCGCTGTAGGAGGGCGCCTACACGATTTCCCCGCGCACGTGCCTTGGTATAGTGTGCCGATGCCTCTTTCCCGCCATCAGGCGCCTACGGTCCCGTGAGATCCGCATTGCCGCTGAAGGTCGTCCTGCCGCTGGTGCTCGGCATCGTGGCGTCGCTTGCCATCGCGGTGTACGCGGAGCTCGGTTACCGGCGCCTCGAATCGGCGAACCGGCAAATGGCCACCGCGCTCGAGATGCAGGCCGGCCTCAACGAATCGCTGGCGCTGATCGTCGATGCCGAGACGGGCCAGCGCGGCTACCTGCTGACGGGGCGCGAGGAATATCTCGCGCCGTACAACTCCGCCTTGCCGCGACTCGAGACCACCGTCGGCCGCGTGCGCGAGATGCTCGTCACGCGCGGCTCCGCCGAGGAGCGCGCGACGTTCGGCCGCCTCACCGGCCTCGTCGGCAAGAAGCTGGCCGAGCTCGAGGCGGCGATCGCGCTGTACCAGAAGGAAGGCCCGCAGGCTGCGCAGGCGCTGCTCGACACCGGCATCGGGCGCCGCACGATGGACGAGATCCGCACGGAGGTCGACGGCCTCGCGCGCCGGCAGCGCGCGGACCTGGACGATGCGGTCACGCGCTGGGCGCAGGACATCGCGTTCGCGCGCCTCGGCATGCAGGTGATGACGGCGTTCACCGTCGCGCTGCTCCTGGTCGTGTGGCTCCTCGCGCGCCGCGACGCGCAGCAGCGCGAGGTGCATCGCGTGAGCGCCGTGGAGGACAAGCACCGGCTGGAGGCGATCATCGAGGAGCGCACCGCGGCGCTGTCCGAGCTCTCCAACCACCTGCAGCAGGTGCGCGAGGACGAGAAATCGAAGCTCGCGCGCGACATCCACGACGAGCTCGGCGGCATCCTCGTCAGCGCGAAGATGGACGTCGCATGGGTCGAGGAGCGCATGCGCAACCACGACGCGGAGTCGGCCGCCAAGCTCGAGCGCGCGCTGCAGGCGCTGGACGACGGCGTGCAGATCAAGCGCCGCATCATCGAGGAGCTGCGGCCGACGATGCTCGACAACCTGGGCCTCGCCGCGGCCGTCGACTGGCAGGTGCACGAGATCTGCGACCGCGCGGGCCTCGGCTGTACCGTGGCCACGCCCGCCGACGACAGCGGCATCCCGCCCCACGTGTCCATCGCGCTCTATCGCATCCTGCAGGAAGCGCTCACCAACATCGTCAAGTACGCGAAGGCGCGCAGCGTCAACGTCGATCTTGGCGTGACGGCGGACACCGTGTCGCTGCTGGTCGAGGACGACGGCGTCGGCATCCCCGAGGACGCGCAGAACAACCTCCTGTCGCACGGCATCGCCGGCATGCGCCAGCGCGTGCGCGCGCTGCACGGCGAGTTTTCGATCTCGCGCCGGCCGGAGGGCGGCACGCTGATCGAGGTGCACATTCCCACGGGGCGCGTGGCGCAGCCGGAGGAAGAGCGGGCGCCGGAGTTGGTGTAGCGCTTTCAACGCGACGCGGTGGTTGCACCTCGCGCCCCGACCCTCTTCCCGCTTTACGGACGCGCCGCCTCTCCCCGCACCACCGACCTGTTCCCTCTCCCCGCTCGCGGGGAGAGGGCTAGGGTGAGGGGCGGGTCAGATGTCGCGATGTAGATGCAGGCACGCGCGACGAAAACCGGTGGCGTATGCGGCGACTGACGCAGATGACGCACCCCTCACCCTAACCCTCTCCCCGCAAGCGGGGAGAGGGAACTTTGGGGCTCGGCGCAAGCGCACGATCGCTGATGGGATTGGTCTCCACTCGGCACCGGAGCACCACCTTTCCGCTCGCCGCCGACGCGCCGCCTTTTGCCCAACACCCACGCGCCGCCTCTTGCTGCACCAACAACGCGCCGCCTCTCCCCGCACCACCGACCTGTCCCCTCTCCCCGCTCGCGGGGAGAGGGCTAGGGTGAGGGGCGGGTCAGATGCGGCGATGTGGATGCAGGCACGCGCGATAAGAACCGTGGCATATAAAGCGACTGACGCAGATGACGCACCCCTCACCCTAACCCTCTCCCCGCAAGCGGGGCGAGGGAACTTTGTGGCTGCGGTGCGGAGGAAGCGTTACGGAAGAAGCCTGCGCCTCACCAAGCCGTCGACACCGCCAACTCCGTCACCACCGGCGCGACGAACCCCGCCGCGGCATCCTCCACCGCGCTGAACGAAACCTTCGGCATGCCGGTCCGGACCGGGCCGAAGATCGTCGCGAACGACACGTCGGCGGCGTCGCGGCCGGTGCCGATGCGGATGAGGCCGGTCACCGGCGAGATGCCCGTGGCGTCGAACAGGTACCACGCCCCGCCGATGAACACCTCGGCGTACGCATGGAAGTCTGGCGGCCCGAGCGCTGGATCCGCACCGTAGTCCACGCCGGTCACGAACCGCGCGGGGTAGTTGAGCGCGCGGCAGTGCGCGATCATCGTGTGCGCGAAGTCGCGGCACACGCCCGCGCTCGCGGCGAGCGTCTCCAGCACGGTGGTCGTGCTGCACGACACGCCGATGCGGAACTCGATGTTCTTGCGCACCCAGTCGCGCACGGCCAGCACCTGCGCATAGCCGCGCGGCAGCGCGCTGAAGAGATCCCACGCGCGCTGCCGCAGCAGGTCGGCCTGGCAGTAGCGGCTGGGATAGAGATAGCGCAACGTCGCGACGGGCAGCGCCGCCGGGCCCTTGGCGACGATGTCCTGGGGATCGACGATGCGATGCGCGATGTCGACGGTGGCGCGGTAGCTCACCGTGACGCGCGGCGCGCAGGCCGCGAATGACGCGACGCGCGTGTGCGTCGCGGGATCGGCCGCGAGCGCCACCGGCACGTCCGGCTCCACGCGAAACGCCTCGTCCGCCACCGACTGGGCATCGGTGCGTGCCGCATGCACGTTGAGCAGGAACTCGGCCGGGCCGTCGAGCTCGTAGCCGAGCTCGACGCTGTAGTTCAGCCGCACGCGGCTGCCGGTGGTCTCCTGCGGATTGAAGCGCATGCGTTCCCCTTGCTCCCGACGTCGACCTGCGCGTTCACGCCGGCGGCAGGTCGAAGTACGGGTTGTAGCCGGCCGGCATCGGCGGCGGCTCGGACGCCTCGGGCTCGAGCACGCCGACGGCGCGCAGCGACGAGGCCTCGACCACCACGCGCGCGCCGTGCGGCACCGCGTGCCCCAGCTCCTCTGCGCAGTGCGGCGCATAGGCGTCGTGCGGGCGCACGACGTACCACGTCTCGAGCTCGCCGCCGTGGCGGCTCTCGACGACATATTCGAGCGTGCCCACCGGCGCGCATCGCCGGTGCATGCCTTCCCAGGCGCTGATCACTTTTCGTTCCTCGCCGACTTGACCAGGTGCAGCGCCGGATCGGGCGGCGGCGCGTTGGTCGCGATCACGGTGGCCTTGCTCCCCGCGAGCATCGGCAGGGTCAGGAAGCTCGTGCCCTTGTCCCTGCCGTGCAGCTGCAGCGTCGCCACCGCGATGGTGAGGATGCACAGCGCCTCGAGCCACGTGATGCGCATGGAAACGATCCCTAGGGCCCGCGCCGCATCATGCCGGCGACGAGCGAGACGACGAACAGGACCAGGAACACGAAGAACAGGATCTTCGCGATCTCGGTCGCACCCGCCGCGATGCCGCCGAAGCCGAACAGCGCGGCGACGATCGCGATGACGAGGAAGACGATGGCGTAGCGCAGCATGGCGGTGACCTCAACGCGACGACGCGCCGCCGTTCGCGGCATCGTCGTCCATCGCGTCGTCGACGGAGCCGTCCGCCTGGTGCTTCGCGCGCAGCAGCGCGGCCTGCTCGGCCTCGCGCATGGCGCGCGCCTCTTCGGCGGAGCGCGGCGCGGCCTCGCGTGCGGCCTCCTCGACGCGTCCCGACTCCACGAACTTCTTCGTGGCGCTGTTGTACTGGCGCGAGGCTTCGTAGTTGCCTTCGCCGTGCACCTTGTCCGGCGTGCCGCTGCTGTTGCTGCCCATGGTTCGCTCCTTCATGGTCGAAAAGCCCGTCGACATCCGGGAGTTGCAAGAGTGCCGCACGCACGCGGCGCGCTCGATAGGCCCCACGACGAATCGACTGTCGTGCAGCGTCCTACGGCCCCGGGTTTCCCATCGCCGTCGAAAAAAGAGGTCAGGGCGGTGACCGCCCTGACCTTCGAGTTCCGGTGGGGCAGGTAGAGGATCTGCGCGCCACCGGCGAGGGAGACATCATGGCCTGCCGGGTTACGACTTCCCGTAGCGGGCCTTCGCGTCGCGCACGCAGGCGTCCTTCGCGTTGCCGGCGAGCGAGTCGCACTTCTCGACCGCGACCTTGTAGTCGGCGTCGCGCTTGTCCTCGGCCGCGTCGCGCTTCGCGGCGGCCGTCTTCTGCATCGCGTTCGTGCTGGTGTCGCTCGAGACGCGGGCCACCTTCGCATCGGCGAGCGCCTTGGTGTGCGCGGCCTTCGCTTCCTTCACGCACACGTCCTTCGCGTTGCCGGAGAGGTCGTCGCACTTCTCCTTGGCGACGTCGTAGGCGGCGTCGGCCTTCTCCTTGCGCACCTTCTCCTGCGCGCGCGGCGTGTTCTCGTACGCGGCGTTGGCCTCGGCCTTGGCGACGTTCTCCTTGCCCTTGGCCTCCTTCATGCACACGTCCTTGGCGTTGCCGGAGAGCGCCTTGCACGCGTCCTTGTCGGCCTTGTAGGTCGCCTCGGCCTGCTTGACGGCCTCGTTGCGTGCGTCGCGGCTGCCGGTCGCGGCGTGCGTCGCGCCCGCCATGCACAGGCCCGCGGACGCGCACAGCGCGATGAATAGTTTCGACGTAGTCATGGCGTCCTCCTTACTGGTACTTGCGCAGGTCGTCGTCACGGACCGTGCTGCCGAAGCTGTCGACCTGCTTCTCGGCCTCGTCCTTCGTGATGCCGTACGATTCCTGGATGCGGCCGACGAGCTGGTCGCGCTTGCCCGCGATCATGTCGATGTCGTCGTCGGTGAGCTTGCCCCACTGCTCCTTCACCTTGCCGGTGAACTGCTTCCAGTTGCCCTCGATGCGATCCCAGTTCATGTTCGACTCCTCTCGTTGTGTGAATCCGTCGGGCGCCCATCGCCCGCACACACGAAGTGGTTCGCAACCTGCATGCCACACCGCAATGCGTGCGCAAACAGCGGCTTAGGCGTGCGCCTTGCGACGCGCCGCGCAACCGCGAACCGCCCCCCATGTACAAAGCTCGCTCACTGTAGGAAGCGGACGACGATCCGGCGCGGGCTTGCGCGGATGGCGGCGATCGCTGCGCACGTGCACGCTGCACGGGATTGCAGACCCGCCAGGGCCACGATGAAGCGCCGCTACGATTCGCTCTTCCGCCAGCGCCGCCGGCGCGTGCAGGACGCCGTACCGCTCGCGATGCCGCACGAGCGCGACGAGGCCGCGGAGCGCGACCTGCCGCGCCGGGAAGTGGTCGTGCAGGCGCATCGCGACCTCGCGCAGGGCCAGGTCGACACCGACAACTACACGCGCGTCGCGCCCATCACCGCGCCCGTCTCCACGCGCCGCGGCGGCATGCGGCGGCGCCCGTGAACGGCCGTGCAACGGCGGCCGGTGGCACCTCCGGAGTGAGTACCGTAGAATGATCCGCGCCCCCTTCCGTCGCCCACAGGCCGCGCCTTGCCCGCTCGTCCTCGCCCGTTCTCGTTGCAGCGCCGGCGCATCCTCCTTGCGCTCGCCGCGTCCGCGCTCGCGCGACCCGCGTGGTCGCAGCCGGCAGCCACGCCCGTCACGCTGATCGTACCGGCGGCGGCGAGCGGGTCCGCCGACGTCATCGCGCGGCTGCTCGCCGACGCGCTCGCCGACGTGCTCGAGGTCCCGGTCCGGGTCGAGAACATCCCCGGCAACGGCGGCGTCACCGGCACCCTCGCGATCAAGAACGCGCCCGCCGACGGCTCGGTCATCGGCCTCGCGCTGTCCACGCCCATCGTCGCCGGCAAGCTCCTGTCGCGCAGCGCGCAGTTCAACCCGAGCGAGGACTTCGACTGGCTCGGCGTGATCGCGACGTACCCGAATGCAGTGGTGCTGCCGTCGCGCTCGAACTACACGACGCACGAGTCGTGGCTCGAGGCGGCGCGCAAGGCCACGCCGCCGATGACCTACGGGTCGCCGGGCCCGGGCAGCCCCGCGCACCTCGCGGGCGCGTACCTGCGCTACGAGCAGGGGGCGCACCTCGTGCATCGTGCGCTAGCCACGCAGGACGAGGGCTACGCGATGCTCTCCGACGGCCGCCTCGACGTGCTGTTCGACGGCCTGCCCAACGCGCTCAAGGAGACGGCGCGCAGCGGTCATCGCATCGTCGCCGTCACGGCCCCGGGCCGCGTCGCCTCGCTGCCCGACGTGCCCGCGTACGGCGATCTCTACCACCAGAGCTTCGTGGTGTGGGCGGGGCTCATCGCGCCGCGGCGGCTGCCGCCGGCGACGTACTCGCGCCTCGCCTCGGCCATCGGCGTGCTGCTGGGGCAGCCCAAGCACGCCGAGGGCCTGCGCGCGCTGGGCCTCACGTTCCTCGGCCTCACCGGTCCGGCCGCGCGCGCGTACATCGAGGACGACATCCTGCGCCAGGCGCGCCTCATCGCGCGCCTCAACGACGAGGGCGTGCGGCAATAGCGCAAAAGCAAAGGGCCGGCGCTCGCCGGCCCTTCGCGCCACTTTCGCGGCGTGCGCGACGTCAGCGCATCAGCCGGCCGATGAGATAGCCGATGGCCAGCGCGCCCACGACCGAGGCGAGCGGCTTTTCGCGCACGTAGCTGTTGGCGGCGTCGACCAGCTCGCTGCTGCGGTTCACGACCATGCGGCTCTTCTCGGCCGCCCAGTCCGCCGCGGGCATCGCGGTGTCGGCGATGCGGTCGATCGTGCGGTGCGCCTGCTCGCGGCCGCGCTCGACGGCCGGCGCGGCCTTGTCCGCCGCCTGGTCGATGGCCTGGCCGGCGCGCCCGGCCATCCCGGCAACGGTGTTGTTGGCATTGTTCATGGTGGAAGATGCGGTCATGGTTGCGGCTCCTTCGAAGGCGACGTGAATGGAGAGGCCGCCGCGCGCGCAGCGGTCATGGACGATTCTGGAATCCGGCGCGCGGTGGCGCCAACGGCGGTGCGCGCAATCGCGTGTAGGAGCATCGCTGAATCGCAGCGGCGCGGGCTCAGCGCGCCGGTGCGACGAGCCAGTGCGGGCGCGACCGCGGATCGAAGCCGGTCCAGCCGGCATTCCACGCGCCGCCGCCGAGCTCGATCGACTTCGCGCCATGCCGGCGCATGACGTCGACGCACGCCTCGCGCGACACGGGATCCGCGAGGTGCACGGCGAGGCGCACGCCCGCCGGCCGGTCGGGCGCGACCTCCGCGTGCTCGGTGCCCTGCTCGCCCATCGTGCCGACCGCGCCGCGCAGCGAGCCCACGTACGCACCGGCCGCGACGCCCGCCACCGCCGCGAGCGGCCCCACGACGGGCGCGGCGACCACGCCTGCCGCCAGCCCCGCGGCGGCACCGAGCGCCGCGCCGGCGCCGGCGCCTGCCTGGCCGCCCTCCGCGCCGCGGTCGGTGTGCTCGTCGCCGCCCAGCGCGTAGGTGTCGTGCTGGCCGGGCGCGTTGAGCGCGAACACCTCGGTGTCCGTCTCCGCGACGCCCAGCGCGCGGACGTCGTCGCGCGCGGCCTGCGCCGTCGCGAAGTCGTCGAACTGCGCGACGACGATGTCGCGTCCCGCGAGGTCGCTGTCGGTTGCGGTCGTCATGCAGCCTTGGCCTTCAGCGCGAGCCGCGACTTGGCGGCGACGAAGCGGCGGCCCATCGCCTCCCGCTCGTCGTCGTTGTACTGCGCGGTGAGGAAGTCGAAGAGGCGCGCCTGCTCCTTCTCGACGTGCTGGCCCACGAGCTCCAGGAGCACCTGCGAATGCGCCTTCCACTCGTCGGACTCCGTCTTGCGGCTCTTGGTCATCCGCTCGAGGAGGTCGTCGAGCACGGTGTGCGCGACGTACCCTTCGTACGCGATCTCGCGCGCGTCGTCGTCGCCCTGCCGGCGCAGGAGGACGTCGTAGACCTCGCGCTGCTCGGCGCGGGTGTGCGCGAAGAGCGCGGGCTTGAGCTGCTTCAAGAGCGCGCGGCGCTCGTCGCCGCTTTCCGATTCGCACATGTCGCGTGCGAGCTGCACGATCTCGTCGTGGTCGCGCCGCAGGAGCGTGCGCATGTCGTTGGCCGTCATGCTGGGTGCCGCCATGAGGAGTCTGATTTCGTCTACGAGGGTCATGTCGTTCGTCGCCAGGGAAGCGTTTGCCGTGCCCGGAAGCTCGTGTCCGGGCGTCCCGCCGGATTCCGTCGCTGTCCGCGCGGCTACTTCGGCTTCGCCTTGTCCGCCGCGTTCTCGACGGCGCGTCCGGCGGCCTGCGTGTCCTGGCCGACGCCCGCGACCGTGTTGCACGCGGTCAGCGAGAGCACCGAGAGTCCGAGGAGCGCAACCAGCAGCGTTTTCATGGGCATTCCTTTCGTGTTTGGAGGACGCATCGCTCGCCCCGCGGCCGTGCCGGACCGCGGGAGCACGAGCATGTCAACTGCACGGACCATGCCCGCAGCGTTGTCAAAAAAATCAACACATTGGCGGCGGCGCACGAAAATTCACCGGAATGCTCTACAGGCGATGCTTACCGATTTGCGCACCGTGTAGGAGAGTTCCGACACCGCTTCCCGCGCGGCGCACGCCCCGCGACACGCCGGCCGACGCGCCGCTTCACGCGCCGAGCAGCTCGCTCACCGGATGCAGCGCCTCGACGCGATCGCAGATGCTCTTCACCACCGCGAGGATCGGCAGCCCGAGCAGCAGGCCCCAGCCGCCCCACAGCCAGCCGAAGAACAGCACGCCGACGAACACGGACACCGCGTTCATGCGCGCGGCGCGTCCCTGCAGCCACGTGAGCAGCACGATGCCGATGAGCGTGGCGATCACCGCGAGGCCCGCCACGCCGAGCGCGGCCGTCGCGAGGCTGCCCGAGTGCAGGAACAGCGCGATGCCGATGCCGGCGGCCGCGACCACGGTGCCCGCATACGGGATCACGTGCAGCAGCGCGGTGAACGCGCCCCACATCCCCGCGTTCGGCAGGTGGAACAGCACCAGCATGCCCCACGTCGCGAGGCCCACCAGCGCGTTGGTGAAGAGCATCGTGAGGAGGTAGTTCTGCACCTGCGCGTCGATCTGGTTCAGCACCTCGACGGTGACGCGCCGGCGCGCGAGCGATTCCCCGGCCAGGTGCGCCACCTTGCGGCGGAACGTGTCGCCGGCCGCGAGCAGGAAGAACGCGAGCAGCACGGCGAGCGCGAGCTCGCTCATCACCTCGAGCGCCTTGCCGGATTGCTTCGAGACCATGCCCTGGAACTCGGACGCCACCGTCTCGTCCGGCGGCGGTGTCGCCGCGCTCGCGGGCTTGCCGGCGGCCTCGGCCGCGGCCTTGTCGAGCTCCGCCGCGGCGGCCTTCACGTGCGTCATCGCGCTCGGCGAGCGGCCGGTGGCGTCGCTGATCGCGATGCGCAGCTTGTGCGCGGCGCCCGGCAGCTCGGCGACCGCGGCGTTCACGTCGTCCTTGATCGCGTACGCCGCGAACGAGACGATGCCCGTCGCGAGCAGGATCACGAGCGCGGCGGCGAGCGCGCGCGGCACGTGCCACCGCTCGAGCCCGGACACCAGCGGCCGCAGCGCGTAGGCGAGCAGGATGCCCGCGACCACCGGCACCAGGAACGGCTCCGCGACGCGCGCGCCGGCGATCACCGCGAGCGTGGCCACGACGAGCGCCGCGATCTCGATGGCGGTGAGCTTCGGCGCGACGGCGGCCGCAGGGACGACCGGCGGCGCCGGCGCGCGCTCGCGCGCCGTGCTGCGCGGCGGAGCGGCGGCCGCCGCTCCCCGCTTCGCGGGCACCCGCGTGTTAATACGGCTTCGCCTTGTCGGCTGCGCGCTCGACGGCCGCGCCGCCGGCCTTCACGTCCTTGCCGGCGCCTTCCACGGTGTTGCAGCCGGCGGTGGCCAGCATCATCAGGGCAAGCAGCGTTGCAGTGATCGCTTTCATGTCGGTTCCTTTTCGAGGATTGGAGTGGACGTGCGCGCGATGCGCGCCGACGTTGTCATGTGCACGGCGCGTGCCATGCCGCGCACGAAGCACATTCAACGGGTTAGCGGCCACCGCGCGCCGCGTCGCGTAAGCGCGACAGCGGCGCATGAAAAAAGCTACATTGCGATGGTCAGTGCGACACCGACGAGCCGCCGCCGGCGAGCGTGTTGACCACTTCGCGCACGCGATGGAATTCGCGTGCCTTGTCGAAGAAGTAGTCGGCGCCGAGCAGCAGGCTGCGGTCGCGGTACTGCGGGAACGCGTAGTTGGTGAAGACGATGATCCGCGTGTTGGGCGGGCGCACGCCGGGCGGCAGCGCCTTCAAAAGACCGAGGCCGGTGCCCTGCTTCAACTGCAGGTCGAGCACGGCGACGTCCCACTGCGACTGGCGCATGAGCGCGAGCGCCTCGGCCTCCGTCTCCACCTGCCCCACCACCTGCACGTTCGGGATCTCCGCGAGCGACTCGGACAGGCGCGCGCGGATGATGGCCGAATCCTCGACGATCAATACCCGCAGCTTGGCGCCGTCGCTGCCGGAAGACCCGGCGAACATCGGGTTGCTGCGGTTCGTGTGAAATTCGGCCATGTTCATGGGTGTTCCTGCCGCGCGCGAGGCACCGTCGCCGGAACGACCGCGCAAACGTTAACAGCAGCGCCGTGCGTTGGCTGTCGGCGTTTGTCCGACATTGGCCGCCGGTGCCGCCGCAACCTTAACGTGCGTCAATCGATAAGCCCGTTCTTGATGGCGTAGTAGGTCAGGTCGGCATTCGAGCGCATGCCCATCTTCTCGAGCACTCGCGTGCGGTACGTGCTGACGGTCTTCACCGAAAGGTGCAGCTCGTCGGCGATCTTCGACACGGCCGCGCCGGCCGCGATCTTGCAGAAGATCTGGAACTCGCGCTGCGACAATTCGCCGTGCAGCGGCCGGTCGGCATCGCCGGTGACGCCGTCCGCGAGGATCTGCGCCAGCGCGGGGCTCACGAACTTGCGCCCGCGCACCACCGTGCGGATCGCGCCCACGAGCTGCGTCGACGCCGCTTCCTTGTTGAGGTAACCCGCGGCGCCGGCGCGCAGCAGGTTCACCGCGTACTGGTCCTCCGCGTATCCCGACAGCATGAGCACGGGCATCTCGGGCCGCACCTGCTTCAGCGTCTTCAGCGTGTCGATGCCGTTCTTGTCGGGCATCGAGATGTCGAGCAGCACGACGTCGAATTCCGCGGCGCGCACGAGCGCGATGGCCTCGCTGCCGGTCGACGCCTCGCCCGCGACCTGCATGTCGGGCTGGTCGGCGATGAACTGCTTCAGGCCGGCCCGCACGATGGCGTGGTCGTCGGCAATCAGGATGCGGATCATGGGGGTCCCCGTTACACCGTGGCGGCGGCCAGGACGGCGTCGCCCGCCTGGTATTCGGCCAGCCGGTTGTAGAGCGTCTTGAGGCTGACGCCGAGCATCTCGGCGCAGCGCCGCTTGTTGCCGTCGCACAGGTCGAGCGTGGCGTAGATCGCCTGCCGCTCGATCTCCGCGAGCGGCGTGCCGACCGGCACGTGCAGCACGTCGCCGACCGGCTGCGTGCAGTCCACGCTCGCGAAATCCATCCCGACCTCGTCGTCGGCCAGGATGAACGCGCGCTGCACGGCGTTCTTCAACTCGCGCACGTTGCCCGGCCAGCGATGCGCGCGCAGCGTGGCGATCGCCTGCCGCGAGAACTGCTTGGTCGTGCCTTCCGCCTCGTTCAGCTGCCGCAGGAAGTGCTCGGCCAGGAGCTCGGCGTCGCCCTCGCGCTCGCGCAGCGGCGGCAGCGCGATGGGGAACACCGCGAGGCGGTACATGAGGTCCTCGCGCAACTGGCCCTCGTGCACGGCCGCGCGCGGATCGCGGTTGGTGGCCGCGATGATGCGCACGCGGCAGCGCAGCTCGTCCTCGCCGCCCACGCGCGTGAAGCGGCCGGTCTCCAGCACGCGCAGGAGGCGCACCTGCATCTCGGGCGCCATCTCGGTGACCTCGTCGAGGAACAGCGTGCCGCCCTCCGCGCGCTCGAAGCAGCCCCGGTGCAGGCGGCTCGCGCCGGTGAACGCGCCCTTCTCGTAGCCGAAGAGCTCGGCCTCGATGAGGTTGGCGGGAATCGCGCCGCAGTTGACCGCGATGAACGGCGCGCGCGCACGCTCGCTGCGGTCGTGGATCGTGTGCGCGACCAGCTCCTTGCCGCTGCCCGACTCGCCGGTGATGAGCACCGTGGCCGACGTCGGCGCCACCTTGTCGATGCGCCGGTACACCTCCTGCATGGCGGGGGATCCCCCGAACAGCAGGCCGAAGCGGCCCAGTGCCGGCTCGGAAGCTGCCCGGGTGGCCGCCAGGAACGGCAGCGTCACGATGTTGCCCACGGACTCTTGCATGTTGCGCCTCGCCTCGTTTCTTGGAATGCTTGCCATCCTAGGCCAGGGGGCCCCGCCATGCATCGGTCCATGGCGGAAAGCACTGTCGGATTCATCCTACAGAAGCTTACGGCGTAGCGATGAGCTGCGTCCTACAAACCTGCACGCCCGTCGTGGATAGGTAACGCCAATGCCGCACACTGCCACCGGCCGCGTCTCCCGCGGCCTGCGCTGGGCCGGGGGCCTGCTCTTCGCGGGCGGCATGGCGCTGGTCGTCGTCGGCATCGCCTTCACGCGCACCGCCGATGCGCTGGTCACCGCCGCCGTGGTCGCCGCGCTCGCCTGCGGCCTGCCCGGCGCGGCCGCCTTCGGGTTCGCGATTTGGCTGGAGCACGCGGCGGACCGCATCGAGCGCGGCCCCGACACCGCGCCGACGAACGGCGGGCGCGCACCGCACCCCTTCCACGAGCCGCTGCGCCGCTACGCCATCGCGGTGGTCGCGGTCGGCGCGGCGTGGGGCGCGCGCGCGCTGCTCGACCAGGCCGCGGCCGGGCAGGGCCCGTTCCTGACCTACGTCCTCGCGGTCATCGTGGCCGGATGGCTCGGCGGCTTCGGGCCGGCGGCGTTCGCCACGCTCCTGTCGCTCGTCGTCTCCTGGGTCGCGTACATGCCGGGCGGGTTCTTCGCCACCGCGCCCGATGCGAGCCGGTTCGTGATCCTCGGCCTGTTCGTGATGGTGTGCCTCGGCATCGCCGCCATCACGGCCGCGCTGCACGCGGCGCTCGAGCGCACGCACCACCTCGCGCAGGAGCTCGCGCGCCTGCGCGAAGCGACGCCTGCTGCCCCCGCGGACGCCGCGTCGGTGACGGCCGACAGTGCAATGGGCGTCGGGCCGATACGCCGCGAATCGCCCCCGCCGCAACAATGAGGTCAATCCGGCGCGAACGCCGGCATGGAGGACCTCGATGGATGCCGTTGCAATCCGGCCCCCGCCCACGCGGGGCGCGGCCACCCGCGACGCACTGCTCGATGCGGCGGAGACGCTGATCGCCGACCACGGGTACCGTGCGCCGTCGCACCGCATGATCGCCGCCGAGGCAGGCGCCCACGTCGCCCTCGTCAACTATCACTTCGGCAGCAAGGAGATGCTGTTCGAGGCCGCGGTGGAGCGCCGCTCGCGGCGCCTCGTCGGCGCCTGGCAGGACGCGCTGTCCGATGCGCGGGGCGATCCCGACCACACGACCGACGACGTCCTGCGCGCCTGGTGGCGGCCCTTCGACGACATGGAGCGCAGCGACGAGCCGGCGTGGCGCAACTACCTGTGCGTGATCGCGCGCCTCAGTTCCGCGCCGGAAGGCAACGAATGGTACGAGCGCTACTTCGGCAGCGTCGACCGCGACTTCCAGCGCGCGCTGGGCGACACGCTCGCGGTGCACGACACCGAGCTCACCGACGTGACGTTCCGCTATGCGCGCACGCTGTTCGGCGAGGTGCTGCTGCACCGCTGCGGCAAGTCGGGAGGCAAGGCCGTGCCGCGCGGGTTCCGTCCGCACGACACCGAGCGGCTCATCGGCTTCGTGGCGGCGGGGATGCGCGGCATCTCGCACCACGCCACCGCGGCGGCGGATTAGAACCTGTCTCGGCCTCGGCGACACCCCGCCCTATCCACCGTCGTTCCCGCGAAAGCGGGAACCCAGTGTCGTTGAGTGGCTGAACGACACTGGGTCCCCGCCTTCGCGGGGACGACAATTTCCAGTATCGGCAGTCCCGTCGATACCTCAGCGCAACGCCGCCAGCGAGAGGACGCGCCCGCCTGCCGCCTGCGCATCCGACGGATCGTGGGTCACCAGCAGCACCGGCAGGCCGCGCTCGTGGGCGTGATCGAGCACGAACCTGCGCATGCCGTCGCGCAATGCCGCGTCGAGCTTGCCGAAGGGTTCGTCCAGCAGCAGCGCCTCGGGCTGCGCGAGCAGCGTGCGCATCAGCGCGACGCGCGCGCGCTGCCCGCCCGACAGCGTCGCGGGATCGCGCGCTTCGTATCCCGCGAGGTCCGCCTCCGCAAGCGCCGCGGCGATGCGCGCGCGGCGCTCGTCGCGATCGCGGATCGCCGCGGGCAGCGCGAACGCGAGATTGCCGCCCACCGTGAGATGCGGGAACAGCAGGTCGTCCTGGAACAGGATGCCGGTGCGCCGCGCCTGCGGCGGTGCGTGCGTCACGTCGCGCGCACCGAGCTGCACGCGGCCCGTCGCGGAGAACGCAGGGGCGAGCGTGCCCGCGACGAATGCGAGCAGCGTCGACTTGCCGGCACCGGACGGCCCCATCACCGTCACGCATTCGCCTGGCGCGACGGTGAGCGACAGCGGCCCGACGAGGTCGCGTCCCGCGAGCGCGATGCGCACGTCGTCGAGGCTGAGCGTCGCGCCGCTCATCGCGTGCGCTCCGTCGCATGGGCGCTGAACCGTGACGGCCATGCCGCCGCCACGAGATACGCCAGCAGCGGCAGCACCGACTGCACCCACGCGAAGGCGCCCGTCACGCGCCGGTCGGCGCCCGCGGCGAGCGTCACCGCCTCCGTGGTCAGCGTGGCGACGCGCCCGTTGCCCGCGAAGAGCGTGGGCAGGTATTGCGCGACGCTCACCGCGAAGCCCACCGCGCACGCAATCGCGATGGGCCGCGCGAGCAGCGGCACCTTGACCCGCCAGAAGATCCGCCACGGCGAGGCCTGCAGCGAGGCGGCCGCGCGCGCGTAGCGCGGATCGAGCGCGCGCCACGGATCGGCGAGCGAGAGGAAGACGTACGGCAGCACGAACACGAGGTGCGCCCACACGACGGCCGCGAGCGTGCCGTCGGCGCCCGCGCGCACCAGCAGCACCTGCGCGCCGAACAGGAACGCGACCTGCGGCACGAGCAGCGGCAGGTACAGGAGCCACAGCGCGCCGGCGCCCGGCCGCCGCGCGCGCGCGCTTTCGTTCTCGAGGCATCCCAGCACCAGCGCCAGCGCGATGACCGTCGCGAGCGCACCGACGCCGAGCGTGGCCAGCGCCGGCGTCGCGAGTCCGGGCCAGCGCGCGGCCCAGTGCGCGAGCGTGAAGCCGTCGGGCCACGCGGCCGGAAACCGCCACTGCTGCGCGAACGACCACAGCGCCACGCTCGCGAGCGCGGCGAACGCGAGCGCGCACGTTGCGGCGAAGCCGAGCGCGCCCGCCGCGGCCGCGAGCGTGGCCGTCCCGTTGCGCGTGCCGCGCGCGATCCAGCGCACCCCGAGACGCGCGACGACGCGCTCGGCCACGCACCACGCGAGGATCGCCGCGCCGGCGATGCCGAACAGCAGCGTCGCGGCCGCTGCGCCGGGAAACCAGCGGCGCACGTCGGAATCGGCGAAATCGCGCACGGCGAGCACCGCGAGTGTCGGCGGGTTCGACGGCCCGAGGATCAGCCCGACGTCGACGACGGAGAGCGAGAACGCGAGCACCGCGAAGAGCGGCAGGCGCACCTGCCCGTACACCTGCGGCAGCACGACCTTGCACCACGCCGTCGCGCGGCCGTAGCCCAACGCGTGCGCCGCCGCGAGCTGCGCGCGCGCCGGCACCTGGCCCAGCGCGCCCGCGATCATCAGCACGAGGTAGGGCACCTCCTTCACGACCAGCGCGACGACGAGCGCGATGCCGTTCGGATCGCCGACCGTCGCGACGTCGGGCGGCACGTCCCACCCCGTGAGCCACGGCGACAGCGCCCGCGCGATCCATCCGGACGGCGCGAGCACGAACGCGAGGCCGATCGCGAGCGCCGAGTGCGGCGTCGCGAGCACCGGCGCGAGCATCGCCGGCACGCGCCGCCAACCCGCGCGCCCGTGCGCCCACGCGCAGAACGCGAATGCGACGACCGCGGAGAGCAGCGTCGCGGCGATGCCGGTCACGAGCGTCAAGCGGACGCTCGTCGCGAAGCCCGGCGTGTCCGCGAGCGCGCGCCACGGCGCCCACGACAGCGCGTCGCCGCCGATGACGGGCAGCCATCCGAAAGCGGGCAGCAGCGTGCCCGCGAAGCCGGCGCCGATGGGCAGCAGGAACGCGGCGACGGTGAGCACCGGCAACGCGCGCAGTGCGCGCGTCCCGGGCGCTAGCGCGTGTACCGCCGCTCCCATTCGGCCGTGATCCGCGTCATCCACGACGGATGCGGCTCCGGCAGCGTCGTGCCGAGATCGGCCGCGGAGGGCAGCGCGGGCGACGTGGGCAGATCGGCGAAGCGCTGCCGCTCCGCGGGCGTGAGCCGCGCGAGATCGAGCACCGTGAAGTTGCCCATCGTGCGGATGTCCTGCGCGCGCGCCTGCGTCGCCGGCTCGAGCAGGAAGTCGGCGACGACCATCGCGCCTTCCTTGTGCGCCGCGTTGAACGGGATCGCGACGAAGCTCGTGTTGCCGATCGTGCCGCGCGCGAACGTGAACGTGCGCACCGTCGGCGGCAGCTGCCCCGCCTGCACCGCGACGGCGGCCTCCGCGGGATTGAACGAGATCATGATGTCGATCTCGCCGTCGCTCATGAGCTGCCGCTGCGCGGGGCCGGTGTCGGGAAACTGCGCGCCCTTGCGCCACAGGTGCGGGCGCAGCGCGTCGTACCACGTCCACAGCGGCGCGGTGACCGCCGCGAAGTTGGCGTCGGTGGCGGGCTTCTGCAGCACCGCGGGGTCGCGCGCGAGCTCGGCGAGCGCCTGCTTCAGGAACGTCGCGCCCAAAAAGTTGCGCACCGCCGGATGCGTGAGGCGACCCGGGTGCTGCCGCGCCCACGCGAGCAGCGCCGCGGCGGAACGCGGCGGATCGGCGACCCGGCTGCCGTCGGCGATGAACACGACCTGCGCGCGCCGCCACGGCGACGCCATGCCGTCGACGGGGATCGTGAAGTCGACGACGTTGGAGGGGATGCTGACGGTGTCCACCTTGGCGTACGCGGGCAGCGCCTGCGTGAACGGGCCGAACAGCAGCCCCTTTTCCTTGAGCGCAAGGAAGTTGGGGCCGTTCAGCCAGACGAGGTCCACGCTGCCGCCGGTCGTGCGTCCCGCCGCCTTCTCGGCGATCACGCGCGTCACGGCCTCCGCCGTGTCCTTGAGCTTCACCTGCACGAGCTCGACGCTGTAGCGGCGGCGCACCTCGCCGGCGGCCCACTCGATGAACGCGTTGGTCTTGTCGTCGCCGCCCCACGCGTTGAAGCTCACGGATTGCCCGCGCGCCCGGGCGACCACGTCGGGCCACTTCAGGTCCTGCGCGGCGGCTGCGCTCGCCGCAACGATGCAGGCAAGAAGCAGCGCACGGGCTGCGTTCGGCATCCTCATGACGCGGCGACGTCGATCGGGTGCGCGGCCGGCAATGCGCCGCGCCGTGCCCGCCGGCGCTCGCGCGCGGCCGCGAGCACGGGGCCGAGCAGCGCCTCGTGGAAGCGGTCGCACCCGATGCACAGGTTCTGGTACGGCGTGCCGTCGGGCCTCTGCGTGCGCGACGCCGCGAGGAAGCGCGCCTCGTCCCAGCCGTAGGCGAGCCCCATGCGCTCGGGATGCCCCATCGTGATCGCCTCGAACGCGGGCTCGCCGGCGAGCGAGTCGAGGATGTCGATGAGGTCGTCCTCGAGCAGGCTGCCGAGCGGCAGCTTCGTCTTGATGCAGCACGGGTACACGGCGCCGTCCGGCTCGATCGACACTTCGGAGCCGTTGTAGCGATGGCGCAGGAAGTCGAGGCCGCCCGACCAGCGGTTACAGAAGTTGTCCGCGAGCGTGGCGCGCGACAGGTTGTTCTGCCACGCGCGCCCGCGCGGCCACAGCTTGCCGATCCACGAGCCGGGCGTGGCGCCGAAGAAGCTGAACAGCGGCCCAGACTCCTCGAGCCAGTTGCGCTCGGTCGCGCCCACGCCCGACTCGCGCATGCCGTGGCGCGTGAAGAGATCGCGCAGGCGGTCGACGAACGCCTTCTGCTTCGCCGGGCCTTCGAGTCCGACGTGGAAGTCGTCCACGCTCGCCACCGAGATCATCCACACGCCGCGCGCGAGCAGGTCGTCGACGATCGCGTCGGTGAGGAGGTCGCCGGTGGTCTGCACGACGATCTTCACGCCGCCCTGCGCGGCGTACTTCGCGCGCAGCGCGTCGATCACCGGGTACGTGATGCGCTCGCGCACCGCGTCGAGCAGCGATTCTCCTCCAGAAAGAATGATGCGTCCTTGTTTCTCTGGAAAGGTGCCGTCGGCAGCGGGTGCGGCCGTGTCGAGGTACGTGTGGCGCGCCGGCAGGCTGGCCACGATGCGCGGGAAATTGCGCTCGGCCTCCTGCACGACCGCCTCCAGCGCGCCGCGCACGTAGGGACGGAAGCGATCCTCGTAGCAATGCCGGCACTTGCGATGGCACGCCCACGCCATGACGTAGTAGATCGACTCCATCGGCGCGCGATCCTACTTGCCCATGCGCTTGCGCAGGTCCGCGCACGGGTCGGCGCGCGGCGCGGGTGCCGTGACGAGGTACGCGTCGAACTGCTCCGGCGCCTCGGCGTCGTCCGCGTCGCGCTCCAGCACGCCGATGCTGATCGACCACGCGCGCTCGTCTGTGGTGAGCCAGTGCGGCACGCCGAGGTCGATGCGCGCGTGGCCGTTGCCGGTGAGCAGCACGACGCCGCGCGCCGCATGCGGCCGCAGCGCGTCGGCGAGCGCGCGATCGCGCGCGATCTGCGCGCGCGCCATCCCGGGCAGCGCCTCGGGCGGCAGCAGGTCGCAGTGCCCGCGCGCGATCGACGCCTCGTGCGCGGCCACGAACGCCGCGGGCAGCGCCGGCGCGTCCGCCTTCGCCGCCGCGGTCGCGATCTTCATCGCCTCGCTGCGCGAGAGATTGGCGGCGACGATCGGCAGGTCGTACTCCAGCGCGAGCTCGATGAACGGCTTGTACAGCGTCCAGTCCCAGCTCGCCGCGCCCTGCGCCTGCTCGACCACGTACGTCGCGTCGCGCGGCCGCTCCCGGCGCGCGCGCTCGATCGCATCCTGCTGCTCGCGGTCGAGCTGCTCGAACGCGAGCGCGGGCCGCGCGCCCTTGGCGACGAGCTCGCGCAGCGCCGCCACGCGCAGCGCGTGCTGCACGCCGTTGTCGTGCACCTCGCCGAGAATGACGATGCGCTTGTCCTGCATCGCGCGGGCGAGCGCCTGCGGCGTCGGATCGAGCCGTTCCGCGGCGAGCGCGCTGCCGCCGACGGTGAGCGCGACGACGACACCGAGCGCGCGCAGCACGAGCGAGAATCTCGCGCGAGCCAAGCTACGCTCCGCGCAGCCGCCAGTCGACCGTCGCCGGGCGCCCCGGCAGCGCGAGGGCCGCGGTCGCCGGCGGCGTCTGCGCGATCACCTTGCCGGCGCGCACCACCGCGAGGCGCGTCGCGCGCAGGCGGATCGCCTCGACCGGATCGCGCGCCTGCAGCAGCACGAAATCGGCGCGGTTGCCGGGCGCGATGCCGTAGCGGTCGAGGTGCAGGATGCGCGCGGCATTGACGGTCACCGCGTCGAAGCAGGCTCGCATCGCTGACTGGCTCGTCATCTGCGCGACGTGCAGGCCCATCGCCGCGACTTCGAGCATGTCGGCGCTGCCGAGCGAGTACCACGGGTCCATCACGCAGTCGTGGCCGAACGCGACGGTGACGCCCGCGGCCATGAGCTCCGGCACGCGCGTCATGCCGCGCCGCTTCGGATACGTGTCGTGCCGGCCCTGGATCGTGATGTTGATGAGCGGGTTCGCCACCGCGCTGACCCCCGCCTCGTGCATGAGCGGGATCAGCTTCGACACGTAGTAGTTGTCCATCGAGTGCATGGACGTGAGATGCGAGCCGTTCACGCGGCCGGCGAGGCCCAGGCGCAGCGACTGCATCGCCAGCGTCTCGATGTGGCGCGAGTGCGGGTCGTCGGTCTCGTCGCAGTGCATGTCGACCAGGCGCCCCGTCTCCGCCGCCAGCTCGCACAGGATGCGCACGGACTCCGTGCCGTCGTGCATCGTGCGCTCGAAGTGCGGAATGCCGCCGATCACGTCCACGCCCATCGCGAGCGCGCGCGTAAGGTGCGCGAGCGCGTCCTTGCTGCGCAGCAGGCCGTCCTGCGGGAACGCGACGAGCTGCAGGTCGAGGTAGGGCGCGACCTTCTGCTTGACGTGCAGCAGCGCCTCGACCGCGAGCAGGCGCGGGTCGCACACGTCGACGTGCGAGCGGATCGCGAGCAGGCCCTTGCCCACCGCCCAGTCGCAATAGGCGAGCGCGCGCTCGACGATCGCGTCCTGCGTGAGCAGCGGCTTCAGCTCGCCCCACAGCGCGATGCCCTCGAGCAGCGTGCCGCTCTGGTTCACGCGCGGCAGGCCGTACGACAGCGCGGCGTCGAGGTGGAAGTGCGGATCCACGAACGGCGGCGTCAGCAGCATGCCCTGCGCGTCGATCACCTGCGCGGCCTGCGCGTCGATGCGCGGCGACACGTTGGCGATGCGGCCGTTCGCGACCAGCACGTCGATGCCGGTGCGCCCGTCGGGCAGCGTGGCGTTGCGGACCAGCAGGTCGGACATGGCGCTACTTGGTGCCGAAGATGCGGTCGCCCGCATCGCCCAGGCCCGGGAGGATGTAGCCGTGGTCGTTGAGCTCGCGGTCGATGGCGGCGGTGTAGATCGGCACGTCCGGATGCGCGGACTGGAAGTTGCGGATGCCCTCGGGACACGACACGAGGCACACGAAGCGGATCGAGCGCGGGCGCGCCTCCTTCAGCCGCTCGACCGCGGCGACCGCGGAGTTGCCGGTCGCGAGCATGGGGTCGAGCACGACGGCGTCGCGCTCGGACATGCCGCCCGGCATCTTGAAGTAGTACTCGACGGCGACCAGCGTCTTCGGATCGCGGTAGAGGCCAACGTGCCCGACGCGCGCGCCCGGCACGACGGTGAGGAAGCCGTCGAGCAGGCCCATCCCCGCGCGCAGGATCGGCACGAACACGAGCTTCTTGCCGTCGATGAGCTTGCTGTTCATCGTCTCCAGCGGCGTCTGGATCATCACCTCGTGCATCGGCATCGTGCGCGTGATCTCGTACGCCATCAGCGCGCCGATCTCGTTCAGCAGGCGGCGGAAGCTCGTGGTGCTCGTCTCCTTCTTGCGCAGCAGCGTGAGCTTGTGCTGGACGAGCGGGTGGTCGAAGACATTCACGTTCGACGGCATTGTTGTCGTTTCCCCTGTCGATGCTTGGTCAGAATACGGTGCCATCGCTGGCGATGGCCAATGGCGGCTCGCCGCCGCGGAGCTCGCGCGCAAGCTCGCGCCCGGCGGCCCACGTGCCCCCTTCGAGGAGGCAGGCAAGCGGCAGATCGGGACGATGCAGCGCGTCGCGCACGAGCGGTGCGAGCTCGTCGACCAGCGCGACGGTGAGCGCGCGCCATTCGACCACGAGCTCGCTGCCGACGGCGTGCGGCACGCGTGCGAGCGCGGGATCGCGCAGGACGAGCACGCCGGTGTCGAGCAGCAGCCCGCCGTTGCGGTACTCGGGCAGCGCGGTGAGCGCGTCCTGCCCTGCGACCGGCACGCCCGCCCACGCGAACGGCTCCAGCAGCGAATACGCGAGCCACTGCGAGAGCTTGTGGAATGGCACCCAGCCCGCCGTCGCGCCCGTGCCGCCGGCATGCGGGTGGCGCCACGTGTCGCCAACGGCGAGGCCGTCGAGCGTGTTCCCTTGCGGCCAGATCGACGCGAGGCCGGTGAGGAGGGCGGCGAGCAGGTGGTCGGCGGTGATGGTGGGGTCTGCCCCCCGGATCAAGGGGTCTGACCCTGGATGCGAGGGGTCTGACCCCGGCCGTATCGGGGTCAGATCCCGCGGAGGTGCTGAGGCCGATCGGTCGGGATCTGACCCCGATGAAGCCGGGGTCAGACCCCTTGGTCCAAGCCTCGCATCGAACAATCCCCCAGGTCGCGCGCGGCCGGCGAACACGTCACGCTCCGCCACCAGCGCCGCGCCGAGTCGCCGCAGCAACGCCGCGCGGCCCTCGACGCCGACGAGCGGATTGTCGTCGCGCACGGCGAACATCGCGCGGATCTTCGCGTCGTCGAACGCGGCCAGCGCGCCCGCATCCGCGCGCAGTGGATCGCCCGGCGTCGCCGAGAAATCGCCGCGCATGAACGCGCGAAAGCTCGCGACCCCGAGCCCTTCCGAGCGCGTAAACGAATGTCCCGTCTCGCGCTCGGCGAACGACCACGCCGCGCCCGCGCCCGCATCGAGCAGCACGCTGACGACCGCGAGGTCGATGCACGCACGCGCGCGCTCGGCATCCGTACGTCCCACGAGCGCACGCTCGAGTTCCTGCCGGCGATCGACGCCGCCGGCCTCGAAGTGGCGCCAGCGGCTGTGCGCCGGGATGACGAGATCGGGATAGCGGCGGCGCGTCACCGCGGCCACGCGCGCCGCCGCGTCGGGCAGCCGCGCGCGGTCGATGCGGAACCACGGCGAGCGGCCGGCCGTGACCGCACGCGCGATGTTGCCCGCGCGCTCGCGGATCGCACGTGTCGAGAGCAGGGCGTGCGCCGCGGGCGCCGCGACCGCAGCCGTCACAGGCCGCGACCCTTCGTGAGCGCGAGGCGCTCGGCGTCGGGCACGTCGCCGTCGGCGAAGTAGCCCGCCGCCTTCTTCGCGTCCATCTCCACGCGCGCGTCGGCGGGGATGAGCTCGTCGGGAATCTTGATGCGCTGGTCGACCGCGATGCCGGCGCCGGTGATCGCGTCGTACTTCATGTTGCTCATCGAGACGAGGCGATGGATGCGCGTGACGCCGAGCCAGTGCAGCACGTCGGGCATCAGCTCCTGGAAGCGCATGTCCTGCACGCCCGCGACGCACTCGGTGCGCAGGAAGTAGTTGCTCGCGGCGTCGCCGCCCTGCTGCCGCTTGCGCGCGTTGTAGACGAGGAACTTGGTCACCTCGCCGAGCGCGCGGCCTTCCTTGCGGAAGTACACGACGAGGCCCACGCCGCCCGCCTGTGCGCCGCGGATGCATTCCTCGATCGCGTGCGTGAGGTAGGGGCGGCACGTGCAGATGTCGGAGCCGAACACGTCGGAGCCGTTGCACTCGTCGTGCACGCGCGCGGTGAGCGTGACGGCGGGATTCGCGAGGTCGCGCGGATCGCCGAATACGTACACCGTCTGGCCGCCGATCGGCGGCAGGAACACGTCGAGGTCGCTGCGCGTGACGAGCTCGGGATACATGCCGCCCGTCTCCTCGAACAACGCGCGTCGCAGATCGGTCTCGCTCACGCCGAAGCGCTGCGCGACGCCGGGCAGCCACCACACGGGCTCGATCGCGGCCTTTGTCACCACCGCGGAGCCGTTGGCCAGCAGCACGCGACCGTCGGGCACCAGCCGGCCGCGCGCGACCGCCTGGTGGATCTCCATCATGTCGATGTGCGCCTTCGTGACCGCGACGGTGGGCCGGATGTCGTACCCCTGCGCGATCCAGTCGCGGAACACGTCCGCGACCACCGCGCCGAACGGGTCCATCGACACGATCTTCGCCGGATCGCCCCACGCCGGATACGGCCCGATCGGATCCGTCGGCATCGTGTTGGTGAGGTCGGGGCGATGCCCGCGCACCAGCGCGCCCGCGGCCACCGCGAGCGCGCGATACACGCCGTACGACCCGCTGTGCGTGCCGATGACGTTGCGCTGGCTGCGGTTGCTCGTGCTGCCGACGATCGGGCCGCGCACCGCGGGATCGGCCGCGCCCCAGCGGATGACCGGGACGCCATCGCCTTCCTCGCGCGGATGCGACGTGAGGCGGATGTGCTTGGGCTTGTCGTGCTCGGTCGGCATATGCGGTGGACGCAAAACGCCAACTATACCGCTCGCGCGCCGCGCATGCTTTCGACCGGCGGCACTCGGGCACCGCCACTCATCGGCGCAGGCCGGACTCCCGCTCGAAGAGATGGATGGCACCCGGCGCGAAAGCGACGCGCACGTCGTCGCCCTCGCGGATCGGCGGGCACCGATCGGTGCGCATCTTGACCAGGCGTTCACCGACCTCGATATCGACGATGGTCGTGTCGCCCAGGTCCTCGACCAGATAGACGCGGCCGGGCAACCCGGTGTCCGCCAACTGCACGGCGCCGGGGCGCACGCCCAGCGTCACGTCGCCGTCGGCGCCGGCCTCGCGCTCGAGCGGCACGGCATGCGTGCCGACGCGCAGCACGCCGCCGCTCACGCTGCCCGGCAGGAGGTTCATCGGCGGGTTCCCCAGGAAGCCCGCGACCGCAACGCTCGCCGGCCGCGCGAAGACCTCGGCCGGCGTGCCGACCTGCACGATGCGGCCCTCCATGAACACCGCGAGGCGATCGGCGATCGTCATCGCCTCTTCCTGGTCGTGCGTCACGTAGACCGCCGTGGCGCCGAGCGCGCGCTGCAGCTTGCGCAGCTCGACGCGCGTCTCGACCCGCAGCTTGGCATCGAGGTTGGACAGCGGCTCGTCGAGCAGGAAGAGCCGCGGCTGGCGCACGATCGCGCGCGCCAGCGCGCACCGCTGCTGCTGCCCGCCCGAGAGCTGCCCCGGGCGGCGCGCAAGCAGGTGATCGATGCGCACCTTCGCCGCGGCGTCGCGCACCGCGGCGTCGATGTCCGCCTTCGGCGTGCCGATCATCTTGAGCGGGAAGCCGATGTTCTCCGCGACGCTCATGTGCGGATACAGCGCGTAGCTCTGGAACACCATCGCGACGTCGCGCTCGCCGGGCTCCTGCGCCGTGACGTCGACGCCGTCGAGCAGGACCCGGCCGGCATCCGCGTTCTCGAGCCCGGCGAGGATGCGCAGCGTCGTCGTCTTGCCCGAGCCGGAGGGACCCAGCAGCGCGAAGAACTCGCCGGGCCGGATCGCAAGATCGATCCCGTGCAGCGCGGTGAAGCTGCCGTGACGCTTGACGATTCCTTCGAGCCTGACCTCGCCGGAGCCGCTCATCGCCGCCCGCCTCCCTTGACTGCGCCCACCGTCAATCCCTTCACGATGTGGCGTTGCGCGACGAGGCCGAGCACGATCACCGGCGCCATCGCGAGCATCGCCCCGGCCGCGAGCTTCGCCCACTGCGTCTGCTCCACCGAGATGAAGTTGAACATCGCCACCGTCACCGGCCGCACGCGATTGCCGCCCAGCACCACCGCGAACAGGAACTCGTTCCACGCGTTGAGGAAGACGAAGATCGTGGTCACCGCGATGCCGCCGCGCACCTGCGGCAGCACGACGTGCCACAGCGCGCGCAGGCGGCCCGCGCGATCGAGCAGCGCCGCCTCCTCCATCTCCGGCGGCACGTCCTCGAAGTACGAGACCATGAGCCAGATCGCGAACGGCAGCGAGAACGTGATGTAGATGGCGACGAGGCCACTGTAGGTGTCGAGCGCGCCGAGCTTCTGCAGCACGAGGTAGTAGGGGATGATGAGGCCGACCGGCGGCAGCATCTGGGTGGCGAGCACGTAGAAGCCCCCGGCGCGCTTCGCGGGCAGCGCGAGCCGCGCGAGCGCGTAGGCCGCGGGAATCGCGAGCGCCATCGTCACCAGCGTCGCGGCACCGGCGACGATCGCGCTCGACAGGAGGTTGGGCAGGAGGCTCGACGCGCCGAACAGCACCTCGCGGTAGTTCGCGAGGGTGGGCTCGAACACGAGCAGGGGCGGATAGGTGAGCACGTCCCGCTCGGTCTTGAACGAGGTGAGGAGGCCCCAGGCCACCGGCACCACCCATACCGCCATCAGCGCGCAGGCGAGCGCCACGAGCGCGACGGTGTGCAGGCGGCGCGCGCTCATCGTGCCCGCCGCAGCCGGAACATGAGGAACGACACCGCGAACGTGATGCCGAGCAGCACCATCGCGAGCGCCGACCCGTAACCCAGGTTGAGCTCGGAGAACGAGGTGCGGTAGGCGTAGAGGTTGAGGATCTCCGTCGCCGTACCGGGGCCGCCGCCGGTCGCGGCGAAGATGGCCGCGAAGGCGGACAGCGCGGTCATCGTGCGCATGATCACCACGATCACGATCGCGGGCCGGATGAGCGGCAGCGTGATGTAGCGGAAGCGCTGCCACGCGCCCGCCCGGTCGATGCGCGCGGCCTCGAACACGTCGGGCGGCAGCGATGCGAGGCTCGCGAGGATCACGAGGAAGGCGAACGGCGTCCATTGCCACGTGTGGATGGCGATCACCGACACCAGCGCGAGCTGCGGGTCGCCCAGCCAGTTGTGGCTGGGCAAACCTAGCGCGCGCGTGACGAGGTCGACGAGGCCGACGTCGGGTGCGAGCACCAGCGTGCGCCAGAAGAGTCCCACCACCACCGGCGCCAGCACGATCGGCAAGATCGCCGCGACGCGCAGCAGCGCCTGGCCCTTGGGAATGCGCAGCACCAGCAGCGCCAGCGACAGGCCGATCGCCACCTGCAGCGCGACCGTGCTCGCGGTGTACACGAGCGTGAGCACGAGCGAGTTCCAGAAGCGCGGGTCGTCGCCCATCTTCGCGAAGTTGCCGAGCCCCGCGAAGCCGGACAGCCACGGCATCGACAGGTCGATGCGCATGAGGCTCGTCCACGCGAGGTAGACGAGCGGCGCGGTGGTGGTGACCAGCAGGACGAGGAAGGCCGGCGCGAACAGCGCCAGCGCGAAGCGGCGCTCCGCGCGGGCGAGGGTCGCGACCGGTGCGGCGGCGCCGGTCATGCGATGCAGGGCGCCGCCGGCACCGTCAGGCCTTCATGATCTGCTCGATGCGCGCCTGCGCCTCGTCGAGCGCTTCCTTGGGCTTCTTCTGCCCGACCAGCGCCGCCTGCACCGCGGTGCCCATCGTGTCGCCGATCGCGGGCCACTGCGGCACGCGCGGGCGCCACTCGACGTCCGTGTCCTGCTCGAGCGACTCGAGTGCCGCCGGCACGAAATTGTAGCCGGAATTCTTCATCACGTTGTTGAAGTCCGGCGAGCGCCACAGCGACGTCCGGTTGACGCCGGAGCGCTTGGCGGGCCCCGCGAACTTCCACGACGTGCGCGCCTGAGCTTCGGCGGACGCGGCCCACATGATGAAGAGCCACGTCGCCTTCTTCGCCTTCTCGGGCAGCGCGGCGTTGATCGGGAAGCCCCAGTTCCAGATCGACGTCACGCGCTTGCCGTTCGGCCCCTTCGGCCAGCGCGCGAAGCCGATCTTGCCGATCACCTTCGACTTCTCGGGATTGTTGAGCACCGCGGCGGACGAATGCGCGTCGATGTAGGCGCCGAGCGTGCCTTGCGAGAAGGCGTCCGCGATGTCGGGCCAGTTCCAGTTGCGCACGGCCTGCGGCGCATAGCGCGTGAGCCCGTCGACGTACCACGCGAGCGCGTCCACGGCCTGCGGCGAGTTCACCTTGACCGCGTTGCCCGCGAACCACTGCCCGCCGTACCCGCGGAAGATCGACGGGTAGATGTACATGTTCTGCCCCGCGCCCGCGAACCCGCGCAACGCCATGCCGCTCATGCGATTCGCGGGATCGTTGAGTGCCGCGGCGTTCTTCAGGTAGTCGTCGTAGGTCTCGGCGGGCTTCAATCCCTTCGCGTCGTACAGGTCCTTGCGGTACACCTGCACGGTCACTTCGCCGTCGTACGGAATCGCGTAGGGCTTGCCTTCGATCGAGTTCGCGTCGCGCCACGCCTTCAGGATGTCGTCGTAGTTGAACCACGCGGCGTCGGTGAGCGAAGGGTCGGCGAGATAGCGGTCCAGCGGATCGATCCACTTGTTCGCGACGTAGAGCGGGTAGTACATGGGATCGGTGGCCGACGTCGCGAAGGTGGCGGTCTTCGACGACAGGTCGAGCATCGACTTCTGCCGGATCTGGCCCGGCGGCACCTTCTCGAAGCGCACCTTGACGCCCGACAGCGCCTCGAACTGCGGCGCGATGGCGATCAGGTTGTCGAAGTACGACGCGGGGATGACGGCCACCGTGATCTCCGCGCCCTCCGCCTGCCGCCAGTTGACCTTGGCCGACTGCCAGGGACCGAGATCGGCATTCTGCGCGTGCGCGAAGCGCGCGACCCACGGCGCACCGAGCGCCGCCGCCGAGAGCGCGGCGCCCTGCGTCATTACGCGGCGGCGCGACGGCTGCGCCGGTCCGTTCCTGTCTCGCTTGTCCATCGCATCCTCCTCCGCAGGGGCCGCGTCCGCGGCTCGTTCGTGGGAAACCGGCGCCGGCGTATCCGGCGTCCGCTCAACTCGCCGCACGGTCCGGCGGCGTCGGATCGACATAGGGAAACCGCGCCCGCGGCTTGGCGCCGACGGCACCGGTCGCGGTGGCGGGACGCACGAACCGCGCGGCGTCGCCGGCCCGTGCCTCGTAGTTCCAGTCCGGAAACGCGCCCGACTCCAGCGCGAGGCGGCGCAGGAAGAGCCGCCGCCGCTGGCTCGCGCGGACGCGCCGGTCGACGTCTCCCGGGTCCCAGTCGGCGAGCAGGCGCTCGCGCAGCGTGGACTCGATCGCCGCGACCTCGGGCTGTCCCGCGCGATCGACGAGCTCGCGCGGATCGCGGCGCAGGTCGAAGAGGCGCGGGGCGAGACCGCGTGTGTACACGTACTTCCAGTCGCCGCGCCGGACCATCCGCGACGGCGCGATCACGCCTTCCGACGAATATTCGGACACGGCCTCGTCGGGCCACGCGGTCGCCTCGTCCCGCGCGAGCGGCAGCAGGCTGCGGCCGGCGAGCGGATCGACGGGCTCGACGGGATGGCCCGCCTGCGCCGCGACGTCGAGGAACGTGGGCAGGAGATCGACCAGCGAGCACACCTGTGCGCGGCGTCCCGCGGGGATGCCCGGCCCGCTCATCACGAGCGGCACGCGCACCGAGCTCTCGTAGAACGTCTGCTTGTACCACATGCCCCGCTCGCCCAGCATCTCGCCGTGGTCGGAGCAGAACACGATCATTGCGTCGCGCGCGAGGCCGGCGCGCCCGAGCGCGTCCAGCACGCTGCCGATCCTGGCGTCGACGTAGCTCACCATCGCGTAGTACGCGCGGCGCGCGTTGCGCACGTGCGCATCGGTGACCGTATGCCGGTCCTGCCCGTGCGCGACGTACAGCCACTGGCTGTGCGGATCGAGCTCGGCGTAGGGAATCGGCGGCACCGCCGGATCGTCGATCGCCACGCCGTCGTAGGCGTCCCACTCGTCCTGGCGGGCCACGAACGGCGGATGCGGGTGCGTGAACGACACGGTGAGGAAGAACGGCGCGCTCGGCGCGCGCGCGAGATCGTAGATCTTCTGCACGGCGACGTGCGCCACTTCCTCGTCGTAGTCGATCTGCATGTTGCGCACGCACGGGCCTGCGTCCACCACGTGGCCCATGCCCACGCCCGTCGGCCGGTGGGACGGGCCCTGCGACCAATCGGGCACCCACAGGAAGTCGGCGGGATAGATGTCGGTGGTCAGCCGCTCGTCGAAGCCGTGCAACTGGTCGGGGCCGACGAAGTGCATCTTGCCCGCGAGGATCGTGCGATAGCCCGCGGCGCGCAGGTAGTGCGCCATCGTCGGGATCTCGGAGGCGAACTCGCTCGCGTTGTCGAACGCGTCGATCGCGTGCGGCATGCGTCCGGACAGCATCGAGAAGCGGGACGGCGCGCAGATCGGGAAGTTGCAATAGGCGGCGTCGAACACCGCGCCGCGCGCGGCGAGCGCGGACAGCGCCGGCGTGCGCACGTGCGGATGGCCGTGGAACGGCAGCGCGAACGGCGTGAGCTGGTCCGCCATCAGGAGCACGATGTTGGGCGGCGTCGCGGCGCTCATCGCGTCACCATGCTCATTCACGCCCTCTTTGCACCGGCGCAACCATGCTACATGCCGGCGCGTCGGGCGCCCTCAATCGCGCGGCGACACGCTCTTCGAGCTTCACCTTCGGCGCCGCGCTCATTCGAGCCGGATGTCGGCCGTGCGGATCACGCCGCCCCAGCGGCGCACGTCGTCCGCGAAGCGTTGCGCGAACTCGGCCGGGGTGCCGGTCAGCGGAATCATTCCACGGTCGACGAGCTGCTGCGCCACCGCCGGCGATTTCACGGCCGCCGTGATCGCCGCGTTCAACCGCTGCACGACGTCCGCCGGCGTGCGCGCGGGCGCGAGCACGCCGAGCCATTGCCCGGCATCGTAGCCGCGCACGCCTGCTTCCATCACCGTCGGCACGTCGGGCAGCGCGGGGAAGCGCGTGGCGCCGGTCACCGCGAGCGCGCGCACCTGCCCGCCCTTGATCTGCGGCATCGCCACCGGAATGGTCGCGAACATCACCGCGAGCCGCCCGCCCAGCAGGTCGTTCATCGCTGGCGACCGGCTGTACGGAACGTGCAGCATGGGCGCGCCGGCGGTCTGCGCGAAGAGCTCGGTGAACAGGTGCGCGGGACTGCCGATGCCCGGGGTGCCGTACGCGAGCTCGCCGGGCTTCGCCTTCGCCGCCGCCACGAGGTCCGCGATCGAGCGGATCGGCGACGCGGCGGGCACGATGACCACATTGTTGGTGTCGGCGACCAGCGCGACCGGCACCAGGTCCTTCTGCGCGTCGAACGCGGCCTTGCGGCCTCCGGCCACGTCGATCGCGAGCGAGCTCGTGCCCATCAGCAGCGTGTACCCGTCCGGCGACGACTTCGCGACCTGCTCCGCGCCGAGGTTGCCCGCGACGCCGGGCACGTTCTCGACGACGACCGATTGCCCGAGCGAGCGCGTCAATGCGTCCGCGAGGATGCGCCCGCCGCTGTCGACCAGCCCGCCCGGCGCCCACGGCACGACGAGGCGGATCGTGCGCGCCGGAAAGGCCTGCGCGAGCGCGTCGGACCCATGCAGCGCCGCGAGCGCCGGGAGGGCCATAAGGGCGCCGGCATTGCCGAGGAAGCGGCGCCGCGCCGGCGCCGCGCGCCCGCTCACCGCGGCGATCCTCCGCGATCGACCGGATCGTGCGGCTGCGCATCGGGGCCGCGCATCACGATGGCCGCGAACGGGCTGCACCCCGGCGCGTCGTTGGCGTCCTCGGCCTGCTTCACGAGGAACTCCGGGAACGAGCCGCCGGCATCGGCGACGCCGAGATCGAACAGCCGCTTGACGACGTCCGGATGGCGCTGCGCGAGATTCTCCGCCTCGGGCGCGGGCCGCGGCGAATCGTGCAGGAACGCGCCGCGCCCGTTGATCTTGGCGTTGAACCACCACCGGTCGTCGATCACCGTCATCGCGCTGCCCCAGCCGATTGTCACGTGATCGCGCGCGGCCGGCGCGCCCTCGAACGCGGTCTTCCAGAACGACAGGCCGTCGATCGGCGCGGGCGGCACGACGCCGGTCGCCTCGAGGATCGTGGCCGAGATGTCATGATGCTGCACGAACGCGTTGCACACGGTGCCTGCGCCTTTCTTCTGCGGATGGCGCACCAGCAGCGGCACCTCGTAGCTCTCGGGGTCGGAGGGATAGCCGCGCTTGCCGATGTAGCCGCGCCGCTCCCACAGGCTGTGGCCGTGGTCGGACGTGACGATGACCAGCGCCTCGTCGAGCACGCCGGTGACGCGCAGCGTCTCGATCAGGTGGCCGAACCAGCGGTCGCACATCTCGACCAGCCCTTGGTAGTTGGCGCGCGTGCGCTTGACGAGGTCCGGCGGCAGCCACGGCATCTCCGCATACGGCGAGATCACCTGCTCGCGGCCGTCGCCGTCGTCGTAGCGCTTGCGATAATGCTCGGGCACGAACCACGGCTCGTGAGGATCGAACGACTCGACGGTCAGGAACATCCGCTCGGCGTCGGTGTTCTGCTCGACCCAGCGCGCCGACTCCTGCATCACCTGCGCGTTGAACCACTGCTCCTCGCGTACGCGGTCGCGCATGTTGAGGAGGATGCGGCTGCTGAACCACGCGGCGCCGAAGCCCGGCTGCTCGAGGCCGGTGGCCTTGCCGCGCAGCTCCTGCAATTCGCGCGGCACCCAGTAGTCGATCTCCTCCTGCGTGGGCCAGGGACCGCTGCGCGCCGCGTCGGCCTCCTGCCCGCGGATGAACGTCCACTGGTGGAAGCCGCGCCAGAAATTCTTCGCCGGCTTGAACTCGTGATAGAGGTCGGACACGAGCCCGGTGCGGAAGTGCGCCTGCTCGAACGTCTCCGCGAGCGTCGTCTGCTCGTTCGGGATCGGGCCCCAGCCGGGCGCGATGCCGACGAAATCGCCCTTGATGTGGCGGAAGTCGCCGTCGTGGAACGGGTAGGTGCGCAATCCAGTGTAGATGGTGCGCCGCGCGCACAGCGTGGGCAGCGCCTCGGGATACGCGCGCTCGAAGCGCACGGACTCGCGCGCGAAGGCGTCGAGGTTCGGCGTCGCGATCGCACCCCACGGCGGTGGCGTGCCGTAGCAGCCGACGGCGTCGCGGCGCAGGGTGTCGAAGATGATGAGGACGACGTGCTTGACCGGCGCTTCCGTTGTCATCGGGACGTTTCCTGGTGACCGCCCGGGCCTGCTGGCCCGGCGCGATGTATTCGATTACATCACAATTGCCCGAGACGGCCGGTTTGTCAATACTGCATAGCAGCACCGCCACATGCGCGATGCCGCCGCGCGCTTGCAATCGATTGCATGCAGCGTATCCTCGCGGGCATGAGCGCCCGTCCCGCCGACACCGACGCGCGCGGCGCCGATCCGCCGCCGCGATCGAGCGCCAAGGACGTCGCGCGCCTCGCCGGCGTGTCGACCGCGACGGTTTCGCGCGCGCTCAACCTGCCCGGGCAGGTCGATCCGGAGACGCTCGCGCGGGTGCGGCACGCGATCGACAAGCTGCGCTACGTTCCGCACGGCGCCGCGCGCGCGCTGCGCAGCCAGCGCACGCAGATGGTCGGCGCGGTGGTGCCGTCGTTCGACTACGCGCTGTATGCACGCACCACCAGCGCGCTCCAGCGCGCGCTGGACGAGCGCGGCTATTCGCTGGTGCTCGCCGCGCATCACTACGACCTCGCCACCGAGGTGCGCGTCACCGAGCAGCTCATCCGCCACGGCGTCGATGCGTTCGCGTTCGTGGGGATCGATCACGATCCCGCGCTGTTCCGCCTGCTCGACGATTACGGCCGTCCGTACGTCCTCACCTGGGGCGTGGATGGCAACGGCCGCCATCCGTCGATCGGCTTCGACAATCACGCGGCCGTGCACGCGATCACCTCGCACCTGCTCGCGCTCGGCCATCGCCGCTTCGGCCTCGTCAGCGCGCCGCTCGCCGGCAACGATCGTGCGCGCGAGCGGGGCGCGGGCATGCGCCAGGCGCTGGCCGGCGCGGGACTCGCGCTCGATCCGCGCCACGTGCGTTACGCCGCCATCTCGCTCGAATCCGCGCGCGCCGCCGCGGCGGAGATCCTCGCGCAGCCGCTGCGGCCCACCGCCATGGTCGCGACCAACGACGTGTTCGCGGTCGGCACGATGCTCGCGTGCCGCGACGCAGGCATCCGCGTGCCCGAGGACATCTCGGTCACCGGCGTGGACAACACGGACCTCGGCGCCACGCAGACGCCGCCGCTCACCAGCGTGCGCACGCCGATCGTCGAAGTGGGCAATGCGGCGGCGCTGCAGCTCGTCGCGCGCCTCGAAGGCGGCACGCCGCCGTTGCAGCAGGTGCTGCCGTTCGAGCTGGTCCTGCGCGGCAGCACCGCGGCCCCGCCGAAGCTGCGCGCGCGGTCGCGTGCGGCGTAAGGGGCGGAGTGCGGAGCTACCGCTCTCCCTTGCGATAAGGCTTCATCAGCGCCTGCGGATACGTCGCGCGGCGGGCGACGAGCACCAGCGCCAGGATCGACAGCAGGTACGGCAGCATGAGATACACCTGGTAGGGCACGCCCTCGCCGCCGCCCTGCTGCAGCCGCAGCTGCATCGCGTCGAAGAACGCGAACAGCAGCGCGCCCAGCAGCGCCTTGCCCGGCCGCCAGCTCGCGAACACGACGAGCGCGACGCAGATCCACCCGCGGCCGTTGACCATGTTGAAGAAGAACGCGTTGAACGCGGAGAGCGTGAGGAACGCGCCCGCCACCCCCATCAGCGCGGAGCCCGCGCAGATCGCGCCGGTGCGCACCGCGTTGACGTCGAGGCCCTGCCCTTCGGCCGCCGCCGGGTTCTCGCCCACCATCCGCACCGCGAGCCCGATCGGCGTGCGGTACAGCATCCACGCGATCGCCGGCACCGCGACCAGCGCGAGGAGCGTCATCGGCGTCTGCTGCGCGAGGATGGGCACCGGCAGCCACGCCATCTCCGCGAAGGGCTGGATCGTCGGCGGCGTGCTCACCGCGGGGAAGCTCACGCGGTACGCGTAGTACGACACCGACGTCGCGAACATCGTGATGCCGAGCCCCGCGACGTGCTGCGAGAGCGCGAGCGGGACGGTGAGCAACGCGTGCAGGAGGCCGAACGCCGCGCCGGTGAGCGCCGCCACCAGCACGCCCACCCAGAGCCCCGCGCCGACGTACACCGCGAGCCAGCCGGTGAGCGCGCCCGCGACCATGATGCCCTCGATGCCGAGGTTCAGCACGCCCGCGCGCTCGCACAGCAGCACGCCGAGCGTGCCGAAGACGAGCGGCGTGGCGATGCGCAGCACCGCCACCCAGAAGTCGGCGTTGCCGAGCATGACGAGGAGGTCGCCGAGCATCAGCGCCACCGCAGCCGGTAGCGCGCGAACGCGGTCGCGACGAGCATCGAGAGCAGCGCGATCGCGACGATCACGTCGGCGATGTACGTCGGCACCGCGACGCCGCGGCTCATGCTGTCGGCGCCCACCAGCACGCCCGCGACGAAGATCGCGGCCGCGACCACGCCGAGCGGATTGAGCGCCGCGAGCATCGCGATGACGATGCCCGTGTAGCCGTAGCCCGGCGACATGTCGAGCGTGACGTACGCGGTGCGTCCCGCTACCTCGATGGCGCCGGCGAGGCCCGCCAGCGCGCCGGACACGAGCGCGACCGCGATCATCGTCCGCGTCACCGGCACGCCGACGAACGCCGCACCGCGCGCGTTGGCGCCCACCGCCCGCACCGCGAACCCGAACGTCGAGTACTTGAGCACCGCCCACAGCAGGACCGCGAGTCCGCACGCGTACAGGAGGCCGGTGTGCACGCGCGTGCGCTCGATAAGCTTTGCGAGCTGCAGCTCGTCGGGCAGCGCGATGCTCTGCGGCCAGCCCATCGCGGTCGGGTCCTTCATCGGGCCGTCGAGCAGCATCGACACCAGCAGCAGCGCGACGAAGTTGAGGAGCAGCGTGGTCACCACCTCGTCGACGCCGAGCCGCGTGCGCAGCAGCGCGGGCACGAGCAGCAGCAGCGCGCCGGCGAGCATCGCCGCCAGCAGCATCGCGGGGAACACGAGCGCAGGCGAGAGTGCCATCCCGCCCTCGCCTGCGAAGCCGCCGACCGCGACCGCGGCGAGCGCGCCCGCGTAGAGCTGCCCTTCCGCGCCGATGTTGTAGAAGCGCGCGCGGAACGCGACCGCCGCGGCGAGCCCGGTGAGGATCAGCGGCGTCGCGCGCGTGAGCGTCTCGCTCCACGCGAAGCGCGAGCCGAAGCCGCCCTCGAAGATGAGGCCGTACGTGCGCGCGAGCGGCGCGCCCGCCCACGCGACGAACAGCGACGACACGAGCAATGTGAACGCCACCGCGGCGAACGGCGCGCCCACCAGCATCGCCCGCGAGACGTGGCCGCGCGCCTCAAGCCGCATGCGCGTCCTCCGCGGTGCCGGCCATCGCCATCCCGATCGACGCGAGGTCCCAGTCGCCGACCGGCCGCGCCGCCGAGAGCCGGCCCGCGTGCATCACCGCGACGCGGTCCGCGAGCGCGAAGATCTCGTCCAGGTCGTCCGAGATGAGCACAACTGCCGCGCCGCGCGCGCACGCATCGAGGAGCTGCTGGTGCACGAACGCCACCGCGCCGATGTCGAGGCCCCACGTGGGCTGGCTCGCGACGATCAGCACCGGCGCGGCGTGCGCGGCCGCCTCGCCCGCGAGCGCGCGGCCGAGGATCAGCTTCTGCATGTTGCCGCCGGACAACGCGCGCGCCGGCGTGTCGATGCCCGCCCCTGCGCGCACGTCGAAGCGCGTGACGAGGTCGCGCGCGAAGCGACGCGCGGCGCCGCGGCGCACGATGCCGTGGCGCGCGAAACGCGTGCGGTAGTGCTCGGCGAGCGCGTTCTCCCACAGCGGCAGGTCGCCGATCACGCCGACCGCGTGCCGATCTTCCGGAATGCGCGCGACGCCGGCGGCGATCCACGCGCGCGGGTCGGCGCGCAGCGCGCGTCCGCGCACCGCGACCTCGCCGGCGTCGGGGGCGCGCACGCCGGCGAGCACGTCGGCGAGCACCTGCTGGCCGTTGCCCGAGACACCGGCGATGGCCGCGATCTCGCCGGCGTGCACGGTGAGGGAGACGTCGCGCAGGTGGCCGGCAATGCTCACGTCGCGCAGCGTGCATACCTCGGCGCCCGGCGTGCGCGGCTCACCCACCGGCGGCGGCACTTCGCGGCCCACCATCAGCAGCGCAAGGCTCGCGCGGTCCGCATCGCGCGCCGGCAGCGTCGCGACGAGCTTCCCGGCGCGCAGCACCGCGATGCGGCCGGAGACGCGCAGCACCTCGGGCAGCTTGTGGCTGATGAAGATGATCGACAGCCCTTCCGCGACGAGCTGCTCGAGCGTCGCGAACAGCGCTTCCGATTCCTGCGGCGTCAGCACCGCCGTGGGCTCGTCGAGGATCAGCACGCGCGCGTCGCGATAGAGCGCCTTCAGGATCTCGACGCGCTGGCGCTGCCCGACCGACAGCGTGGCCACGCGCGCGGAAGGATTGACCTGCAGCCCGAAGCGCTGCGCGGTGGTCAGGAGGCGCGTGCGCGCTTCGCGCCGCCGCGAGCGCAGCCGCCACCACGGCTCGGTGCCGAGCATCACGTTGTCGAGCACCGAGAGGTTGTCCGCGAGCGTGAAGTGCTGGTGGACCATGCCGATGCCCGCGGCGAGCGAGGCGGCCGGATCGCCCGGCGGCAGCGGCGACCCGAACGCCTCGATCGTTCCCGCATCCGGCACGTAGTGGCCGAAGAGGATCGACACCAGCGTCGACTTGCCCGCGCCGTTCTCGCCCAGCAGCGCCAGCACCTCGCCGCGGTCGAGCGTGAGCGAGATGTCGTCGTTGGCGACGAGCGGGCCGAAGCGCTTGGTGATGCGGGAGAGGCGGAGGACGGGGGAGTTCACGACGATACGCACCGAAGACCTCCCTCTCCCGCGAAGCGGGAGAGGGTTGGGGTGAGGGTGCGGCGCCTGCCCCTCACCCCAGCCCTCCCTTGCAGGGCGCGCGGTCGCAAGTATGCGCCCGCCGCATTTCCGGCGGCGAGCATGCTCGCCGAATTCCCGAAAATGCCCCCGCGAGCGGGGAGAGGGAGCTTTTGAGTCGTGCGGGAGGTACTGATGAAGCGAAACGGAGCGGGGTTACTTCGCCGTCGACTTCGGCTCCGTCTCCACCACCGCGATCTTCGCCTTGCCGTCGAGGATGTCCTTCTGCTTCGCCGCCACCTTCGCCTGCAGGTCCTTCGGCACCTTGGCGTCGAACGTGCCGTACTTCGACATCTCGTTGCCCTTCGCCTTCATCAGCGAATGGGAACCGTAGTCCTCGGCCTTGAACTTGCCGGCCTTCACGTTCTTCAGCGCCGCATCGATCGTCGGCTCCATGTTCCACAGCGCGGAGACCACCACCGTCTCCGGATACTGCGGCTGCGTGTCGATCACGTTGCCGATCGCGAGCTTGCCCTTCTCCTTCGCGGCATCCGACACGCCGAAGCGCTCGGCATACATCACGTCCGCGCCCTTCTCGATCATCGCGAACGCCGCTTCCTTGGCCTTCGGCGGATCGAACCACGAGCCGATGAACGACACGTAGAAGTCGACCTTGGGATTCGTCTCCTTGGCGCCCGCCATGAACGCGTGCATGAGGCGGTTCACCTCGGGGATCGGATAGCCGCCGACCATGCCGATCTTGTTGCTCTTCGTCATGCCGCCCGCGACCATGCCGGTGAGGTACGCCGACTCCTGGATGTAGTTGTCGAACACCGAGAAGTTGGGCGCCTGCGGCTTGCCCGACGAGCCCATCAGGAACGACACCTTCGGGTAGTCCTTGGCGACCTTGCGCGCCGCGGCCTCCACCGCGAACGACTCCCCCACGATGAACGTGTTGCCCTTCTCGGCGAACTCGCGCATCACGCGCTCGTAGTCGGCGTTGGCCACCTTCTCCGAGAACACGTACTCGATCTCGCCGCGATCCTTGGCCGCGTTGAGCGCCTTGTGGATGCGGCTCACCCATTGCTGCTCGACGGGCACCGTGTACACGGCCGCGACCTTGACCTTGTCCTGCGCGAGCGCGAGCGAAGCGCCGGCACCGAGCGCCAGCGCGACGAGCGCGGCGCCTCCCTTGAGCAATCCACGTCGAATGAGCATCGGTCGAAATCCCCTGGAGAAATGATCGACGGTCGCACCGTTTCGGCGCGCCGAATGAGCGCATGGCCTGCGGGATCGCCGCAGCGCAACATCCCTGCAATCGTACCTCAACGAACGCGGCGCGCGGCGCCGCGGGCGACGACCCGGCCGCGGGCGCGACTACGAGAAGAGCAGGCGCGGCGCGTCGACCGCACCCGCATCCTTCAGCGCGTGCAGGCGGCTCGTGCGGGGCACGCCGGCCAGCAGGTACTCCATCTGGTCGGCGAGGATGCGGCGGTTGCGCAGGATGAAATGCTCGTGCCGGTTGGGGACGTACGGCACGTAGAGCAGCGGCATGTCGGCCTGCTCCGGCGAGCGGCCGCCCTTGCGCGTGTTGCAGCTGCGGCAGGCGGTCACCGTGTTGGTCCACGAGTCGCGGCCGCCGCGCGACACGGGCACCACGTGGTCGCGCGACAGGTCGCGGATCAGGAAGCGCTTGCCGCAGTACGCGCAGAGCTGGCGGTCGCGCGCGAACAGCATCGGATTGGTGAGCCCGGGCGCGTGGATGTGCGCGCCGGCGCCGGTGCCCTTGATCGCCAGGATCGACTTGGTGGCGAGGCGCGAGCGCTCGCCGTTGCGCTGCCAGCCGCCGCGGAACTCCGCCACCTCCCGGCCGAGCGACCACGCGACCATCTGCTTCGCGTGATACGTGATGGCTTCCTCCAGCGCGACCCACGCCTGGGGCAGGCCGGCCATGTCGACGGTGAGGACGAGGGGTTCCATGATCTGCGCGCTCGTGGCAACGATCGTGCCACAAAATCGAGTCCACGTCCGCAAACGCTTGCGGGCGGACTTCGTCACGGCCCGGCGGGTTTCCCCGCCGGGCGCCGCGACTGGTGACCCGGGGACATCCTTGCGTCCGTCCCCGGGCGGCGATCCCGATCGTCGGTTGGGAAGGCCGCGCACAGCCTTCGAAATCGCCGGTGCTGCTGCGGAGCGTTACGCACGCTCCGAAAGGGTAGTGAACATAGGCGTCACCTCCCCGCCTCGTCGGCGGCGGATGGAAGCGGCAACCGCGCTCGCCCCGCATCCGTTTCTCGTGTGGGTTCCGGCGGGTCACACGACCTGCCGGTTACTGCGTCGGTGATGGTGCCACCGACTTACTGCCCGCTCGCGTAACGGACGGCGAGATCGAAGAGATGCCTCGCCACGCCCTCCGCTTCCCGAACGCATTCCGCCGCGGCGAGCCGGATGATCAGTCCATCCGCCGCCCGCCGGTAAATCCCGTCGCGGCCCGCGCGAATCAGGTCGAAGTGATCCCGCCCGTAGGGCCGCTCGAGCTCTTCCAGGAGTCTGGCCATTTTGTGTGCCTCGTTGTCGTCAAATGTTGTGTGACCGGGCGACACAAATGAGCCCGGACGCCTGCTGCCGGACGGGCTCCTGCGGGGGGAATCGACGCTATCGCATCGCGCTCCCTGCCGCGGGCTCCCGGCCCCTGCCGTCGTTCATGCCGTTGCCGGCGCCTTGCCATGCCGCCGAGCTGGCGCACAGGCGCAGGACGGCACCGCCGGTGAAGGCGGGCACGGCCGGCGACGCGCGCAGGACGCGGCGATCGAATTGGCGACTGGACATGGGTTCCACGCTCCTTTCTTCCGGTTCACGCACGCGGGACATCCGCATGCGGCAACGCGAACTGCCAGGCTCACCTGCCTGGCGCAACGATCGGAGGGGAACTGCTTGGACCTTCCGACTGTTCCGCCAGACCTCCGGCGGAATGTCTTCCGGTCGGAGGCGCTACAGCGTCGTCAGCGTGCCGGCATTAACCGGCAGGTTGACCCAGACTCGAATGCCGATGCCCGCGTGGGCGCATTGCATGGCCATGCCCTGCGCCTGGGGCACATGGCGGAAGCCGGCGAATGTGCGTTTGCGGATCGACATGGAGTTGGTGGGAGGCTGTGCTCTGTGAGTACGAATGGTGCGATCATACGGGCGGCCGGCGTGTCCCGGCAAGTGGAATTTTCAGCGCGGCGCACCGCGCGTGACAAAAATGCAACACACACTTTCTGACGGGCTCGCCGCGACCCCGGCCGCGTCGTGACGCTGGGCGAGCGCCTGCGCCTCGTGCGCGGCACGGACACGCAGAAGGCCTTCGCCGCGCTCCTCGGCGTGCACGAGAACTCGGTCGCCAACGCCGAGCGGCGCAACTCCGCCACGCAGGACTTCCTGCTGCGCATCGCCGAGGTGCGCAACATCAACCTGCACTGGCTGCTCACCGGCCACGGCACGATGCGCCTCGAGGAGCCCGCGGGCTCGCTGCTGCAGGAGAAGCTTTCGCTCGCGCTGACCGATGCGCTGCGCGCTGCGTACGGCGCGCGCTACGCGAGCGTGCCGCTCGACACCCGCGCCCGCGCGTTGCGCGCCGGCGCCGCGTACCTGCGCGCGATCGGCGTCACCGAGGACACGCTGCCCGATACCGAATCGCTCGCGAAGCTGCTGCGGCTCACCATCGACGTGATGCGCCACGGCCCGGGGTCGTAAGGGGTCGCGCAGTCGCGCTGCGCAGGCGCCCGCTGCTAGACTGCCGGCGCCACTTCCGCGTCGAGGAATCTGCCATGCGCACGCGCGCGCTTGCCTGCCTGCTGTTCGCCACGACCGCGCTCGCCGCCACCCGCGTCGCGCATGCCGCCGACAACGCGATCGAGTACTACCACGCGGGATTCGACCACTACTTCGTCACGTCGCTTCCCAACGAGATCGCCGCGCTCGACAACGGCACGCTCACGGGATGGACACGCACCGGGCGCGCGTTCGCGGTGTTCAACACGCAGTCCGCCGCCGGGCTCTCGCCGGTGTGCCGCTTCTACATCCCGCCGCAGCACGGCGACTCCCACTTCTTCTCGGCGTCGCCCGCGGAGTGCGCCGACATCCGCGCGAAGATCCTCACCGATCCCAACTACAGCGGCTACATCGAGGAATCGCCGTCCGTGTTCTACGCGGTGTTGCCGAATACCGCGACCGGCGCGTGCCCGGCCGGCAACGTCCCGGTGTATCGGCTCTGGAACCAGCGCGCCGATTCCAACCACCGCTACACGACGGACCCCGGCATCAAGGCCGCGATGCAGGCGAAGGGCTATCTCGCCGAAGGCTACGGGCCGGACGCGGTCAGCCTGTGCACGCCCCAGGCGTCGCACGTCGCTGCCCTGTCGCGCGCGTCGGGCCTGACGCCGTTCACCGCCGGCTGCGACGGCGTGCCCGCCACCGGCACCCTCTACGTCAACGGCGACGTCGAGCCGTGGATCGCCGCCAACCCGCAGGACGGCAACAACCTGATCGGCGTGTGGCAGCAGGATCGCTGGTCCAACGGCGGCGCGCGCGGCATCGGCATCGCATACTCGCGCGACGGCGGCGGCACGTGGGCGCGCAGCACGGCCGCCCTCTCGCGCTGCGCCGGCGCCCCGCCCGGCAGCGCCGCCGACTACGAGCGCAACTCGGATCCGTGGGTGAGCTTCACGCCCGACGGCATCGCGTGGCAGGTCGCGCTCGCCTTCAACAACGTCGCAAACGGCAACAACGCGATCGTGGTCAGCAAGTCGACCGACGGCGGGCGCACGTGGTCCGCCGCGGTCGCGCTGCGCACCGACGGCGGCGCGAGCTTCAACGACAAGGAATCGCTCACCGCCGATCCCGGCGACGCACGCTACGTGTACGCGGTGTGGGACCGCCTCACCGGCAACAACGGGCCGACGTGGTTCGCGCGCACGACCAACGCGGGCGCGTCGTGGGAGGCGGCGCGCAACATCTACGACCCGGGCATCAACAGCCAGACGCTCAACAACCAGATCGTGGTGCTGCCGGACGGCACGCTGGTGAACTTCTTCACCGAGCTCGCCAACGTCGGCGCGCAGAACGCGCGCCTGCGCATCATCCGCTCGAGCGACAAGGGCTCGACGTGGTCCGCGCCCATCACGATCTCCGACCTGCAGACGGTCGGCACCGTCGATCCCGACACCGGCACGGGCATCCGCGACGGCTCGGGCATCGGCTCGATCGCGGTCGCCCCCAACGGCACGCTCGTGGTCGCATGGCAGGATTCGCGCTTCGCCGGCGGCGCGCACGACGACATCGCCTTCGCGCGCTCGACCGACGGCGGCCTCACGTGGTCGGCGCCCGTGCGCATCAACGGCGCACCGGGCGCAGCCGCGCTGTTGCCGGCGATCGCCGTGCGCGCCGACGGCGTGATCGGCGTCACCTACTACGACCTGCGCGAGAACACGCCCGATCCGGGCTCGCTCCCGACGTCGACGTGGATCGCGCGCTCGGGCGACGGCGTCACGTGGACCGAAAAGCGCGCCGCGCCGAACTTCGACTACGCGAAGGCGCCGCAGGCCGGCGGCCGCTATTTCCTCGGCGACTACGCCGGCATGACGAGCGTCGGCAGCACGTTCCTGTCGTTCTTCGGACAGGCCACGAACGACGCGAACAACCGCTCCGACATCGTGCTGGTCCAGACGCCGCCGTCGACGCCGGTTGCAGCGGTGGTCGCCGGCGCCGAGGCGCCGCCGATGAACGAGGCGGCGGCGGCCCGCGCACGTGCCGCGCTGGCGAAGGCGGCCCGCGCACGCCTGCCCGCCGCGGTTGCGGCACGCATGGCACCGCTCGCCGAGTGACGCCGCGCGCGTTGCGGGCCGCGGCCCGCAACGCGCCCGGGTCAGACCATCGTCACCTTGCCGGTCGCGATGTCGTACACGCCGCCGGCGATGCCGATCTTCTTCTCGCCGTAGAACTTCTTCACGATCGGCGGCGAATCCTTGAGCCGCGCGACCTGCCGCTTCACGTTCTCGGCGATCGCCTGGTCGAGGAGGTTGCCGCCGCCGCCCGTCTTCTCCGCGACGATCACCGCCGGCTTGATCGCGGTGATGAGCTCGGGCAGGTGGCCGGGCAGCGCGGCCTTCGTCTTCAGCACCTTGATCGCGGCGTCGACGGCGCCGCACGCCGAGTGCCCGAGCACGATCACGAGCGGCACGCCGAGGAACTGCACGCCGTACTCGATGGACGCCAGCAGGTCCGTCGACACGACGTTGCCCGCCACGCGCACGACGAAGAGGTCGCCCGGGTTCTGGTCGAACAGGAGCTCGGGGCTCACGCGCGAATCGGCGCAGCTTAAGATCGCGGCGATCGGGTACTGCCCCGCGGCGCGCGCCGCGCGGCCGGCGGAGAAATCGCGCTGGTTGGGCGTGTTCGCGACGTAGCGCGCGTTGCCGTCCGCGAGACGCTTGAGCGCCTCGTCCGGCGAGATCGCGTTGGGCGGCGGTGCGGAGCCGGGTGCCGGGGGATCCGCGGCGAGCGCGCGCCCGATCGTCAGCGGCGCCAGCGCCGCGAGTGCTCCGGTAGCGAGGAATGCGCGGCGGCCGGCCGCCGGGTCATGCTGATCGTCGTCACATGCAGTGCACATCGTCGAACCTCCCCTTGGTCGTTGCGATGAGTTCTACAACGCGAGCGCGACGCGCGTGCCCTGCTCGATCGCGCGCCGCGCGTCCAGCTCCGCCGCGACGTCCGCGCCCCCGATCACCTGGTGGCGGATGCCGGCGGCGGCCAGCCCGTCGACGATGTCGCGCCGCGGCTCCTGCCCGGCGCAGATCACGACGGTGTCCACCGCGAGGACCTGCGGCTTGCCGTCGATGCGCACGTGCAGCCCGGCATCGTCGATGCGCACGTACTCTACGCCGGACAGCATCGCGACGCCGCGCTTCTTGAGCAGCGTGCGCCGGATCCAGCCGGTGGTCTTCGCGAGCCCCGCGCCGACCTTGCTGTCCTTGCGCTGCAGGAGCCACACGCGGCGCGGCGGCGGCGTGTCGTGCGGCGCGGTGATGCCGCCCCGCTCGGCGTAGCGCGCGTCGATGCCCCACTCCGCGCGGAACGCCGCGATGGCGGGATCGTCCTCCGCGCCGTCGCTCGCGTGGCCGTCCGGCGCGTTGCCGGCGGTGAGGAGCTCCGCGACGTCGAAGCCGATGCCGCCGGCGCCGACGATCGCGACCGTCGCGCCCGCGACGCGGCGGCCCTCGACTATGTCGACGTAGCTCGCGACCTTCGGATGGTCGATGCCGGGAATCGCCGGCACGCGCGGCACGATGCCGGTCGCGACCAGCACGTCGTCGTAGCCCGTGAGCTCGTCCGCGTCCACGCGGCGCCCGAGCTTCTGCTCGACGTCGAGCTCGGCCAGGCGCGCCCGGAAGTAGCGCAGCGTCTCCGCGAACTCCTCCTTGCCGGGGATGCGCCGCGCGAGGTTGAACTGGCCGCCGATGTCGGAAGCGGCATCGAACAGCGTCACGAGGTGGCCACGCTCCGCGGCCGTGGTCGCCGCCGCGAGTCCCGCGGGACCGGCCCCCACCACCGCCACCGCCTTCTTCGCGAGCAGCGGCGGCGCGGTGATCACCGTCTCGTGGCACGCGCGCGGATTGACGAGGCAGGACGCGATCTCGCGCGAGAAGATCTGGTCGAGGCACGCCTGGTTGCAGCCGATGCAGGTGTTGATGAGGTCGGCGCGTTCCTGCGCCGCCTTGTTGACGAAGTCCGCGTCGGCGAGGAACGGGCGCGCCATCGACACCATGTCCGCGTCGCCGCGCGCGAGCACGGCCTCGGCGGTGGCCGGGTCGTTGATGCGGTTGGTCGTGATGAGCGGAATGCGCACCGCGCCCTTCATGCGCCGCGTGACCCACGCGAACGCCGCGCGCGGCACCATCGTCGCGATGGTCGGGATGCGCGCCTCGTGCCAGCCGATGCCGGTGTTGATCATCGTGGCGCCGGCCGCCTCGATCGCGCGCGCGAGCTCCACCACCTCGTCCCACGTGCTGCCGCCCTCGACGAGGTCGAGCATCGAGAGGCGATAGACGATGATGAAGTCGGGCCCTACGGCCTCGCGCGTGCGGCGCACGATCTCGACGGGGAAGCGGATGCGGTTCGCGAACGAGCCGCCCCATTCGTCGGTGCGGTGGTTGGTCTTCGGCGCGATGAACTGGTTGATGAGGTAACCCTCGGAGCCCATCACCTCGACGCCGTCGTAGCCCGCGCGCCGCGCGAGCTCCGCGCAGCGCGCGTAGTCGGCGATCGTCTTGCGCACGCCCCACCCGGTGAGGCCGCGCGCGCGGAACGGGCTGATCGGCGAGCGCGACGCGGACGGCGCCACGGCCAGCGGGTGATAGGCGTAGCGGCCGCCGTGCAGGATCTGCAGCGCGATCTTGCCGCCGTTCTCGTGCACGGCGTCCGTGATCAGGCGATGCTTGCCCACCTGCCAGCCGAACGAGAGCTGCGACGCCTTGGGCTCGATGCGTCCCGCGAGGTTGGGCGCGATGCCGCCCGTGACGATGAGCCCCGCGCCGCCGCGCGCGCGCTCCGCGTAGAAGGCGGCCATGCGCGCGAAGCCGTCCGGCGCCTCCTCGAGCCCGGTGTGCATGGAGCCCATCAGGGCGCGGTTGCGCAGCGTGGTGAAGCCCAGGTCGAGGGGCGCGAGGAGATGGGGATAGGCGGGCATGATGCCCATTGTAAAGTAGCGGTCATTCGCGGCAGACGGGATTCCCACGATGGCGACGACGTTGCCCTTCCACTCGCTCACCGCACTCGCGGGCATGCTCGATCGCGGCGAGATCACCTCCGTCGAGCTCACCGACGCATGCCTCGCGCGCATCGCGGCGCTCGATCCGCGCCTGCACGCGTTCATCGACGTGTACGCGGACGACGCGCGTGCGCTCGCGGAAGCGGCGGACCGCGAGCGGCGCGCGCGCGCGGTGCGCGGCCCGCTGCACGGCCTGCCGATCGCGCTGAAGGACCTGCTCGAGTGGGAAGGGCGGCAGACCACCGGCGGATCGAAGAGCTGGCGCGGACGGATTTCCGATCACACCGCGACATGCGTCACGCGCCTGCTCGCTGCAGGCATGATTCCGCTCGGCAAGACGCACCTCGTCGAGTTCGCGTTCGGCGGCTGGGGACGCAACCAGCCGATGGGCGCGCCGCGCAATCCGTGGGACCCGGACGCGCATCGTGTCGCGGGCGGCTCGTCGAGCGGATCGGGCGTCGCGGTGGCGGCGGGCATGGTGCCGGTCGCGATCGGCTCCGACACCGGCGGCTCGATCCGCATTCCCGCGTCGCTGTGCGGCATCACGGGCCTGAAGCCGACGTACGGCCTCGTGAGCCTGCACGGCGCGATCCCGCTCTCGACGCTGCTCGACAGCGTGGGCCCGCTGGGCCGCACGGTCGAGGACTGCGCGCAGGTGACGGCGGCCATCGCGGGGCGCGACGTGCACGATCCCGCGACGCTCGCCGCGCCAGCGGTGGACTTCGCCGCGGCGCTCGCCGCGACGCCCGACGTGCGCGGCCTGCGCATCGCGGCGCTCGTGCCGGAACAGTTCCCGTCGTACATCGAGGCCGACGTCGTGCGCGCACGCGACGAGGCGCTCGCGACGCTACGTGCGCAGGGCGCGACCATCGTCGACGTGCGTGCGCCCATCGACTTCGACGACATCGCCGCGCGCGTGGGCCGCCTCCTCGCCGCGGAAGCCTACGCCTACCACCGCGCGTACGCGGAGGACACGACGGTGCCGCTCGATCCGTGGGTGCGCAAGCGGATCCTCGGCGGCAAGGGCATCCTCGCCGCCGATTTCCTCGCGGAGGTGGCGGCGATGCGGCGTGCGCAGGCGGCGTTCGCGCAGTGGATGCGCGGCTGCGATGCGCTGCTCACGCCGACGCTGCCGATCACCGCGAAGGTGCACGACGAGGTCGACGAGGCCACCGCGCCGCTCGCCGCGTTTACGCGCGCGGTGAATTACCTCGGCGCCTGCGCGCTGTCGCTGCCGGCGGGCTTCTCGGCGACGGGCCTGCCGATCGGCGTGCAGCTCGTCGGCGCGCCGTTCGGCGAGGCGATGTTGGTGCGCGTCGGCCGTACGTTCCAGGCGGTGACCGACTGGCACCTGCGCGAGCCGCCGGCCTGCTAAGAGCGTTTCACAAAGAGACGCCGAGACGCAGAGACGACACTCGCCGTTCTCTGCGTCTCGGCGTCTCCTGGGAAAGAAGTTACGACGCCCGCCGCACCATCTCCGCCGCGAGCAGCAGCGTGGCGCGCATGGCGCCGACCTTCGCCACCCCCTTGCCCGCGATGTCGTACCCGGTGCCGTGCACCGGCGTGCAGATCGGGAACGGAAAGCCGCCCAGCAGCGTGACGCCGCGCTCGAAGCCCAGCAGCCGCATCGCGATCCGTCCCTGGTCGTGGTACATCGTGAGCACCGCGTCGAACTCGCCGCGATACGCACGCAGGAAGATGCTGTCGGCGGCGAACGGGCCATCCGCACGGATGCCCCGGCCCTGCGCCGCGCGGATCGCAGGCGAGATGATTTCGATCTCCTCGCGCCCGAACGCGCCGTCGTCGCCGGCGTGCGGATTGAGCGCAGCGACGGCAATGCGCGGCGGCGTGAAGCCCGCGTCGCGCAGCGCCGCATGCGTGAGCTTCAGCGCCCCCACGATCGCCTCGACGGTGAGCAGCGACGGCATCTGCGCCATCGGCACGTGGGACGTGACGCGCGCGCACCACACGCGGTCGGCGATGTCGAACTCGCTCACCGCGCCGAACGTGCCGAGCGCGCCGCCGGTGAAGCGCAGCTCGTCGTCGTAGGCGGCGTCGGCGAGCCGCAGCGCGCTTCGATTGAACGGCGTGAAGCACACGGCGTCGGCGTATTCGTCGAGCACCAGCTCGAGCGCCTGCGCGTAGTTGGCGAGTGCGAAGCGGCCCCCGGCGGCCGACGCGACGCCGCGCTCGACGTGAGCGGGATCGAGGTTTTCGAGATCGACGAACACCGGCTGCGCGCTGCCGCGCGGCGGCGCCGTGCCGATGCGCACCACCGTGCAGTCGCACGCCACGCCCGCGGTCGCGGCGCCCGCGTCGAGCACGCGCTTGTCGCCGACGACGATGAGCCGCATCGCCGCCCGCACCTCGGGCAGCGCGATCGCCCGTGCCGCAAGCTCGGGCCCGATGCCCGCCGGATCGCCCAGCGCGAGCGCAATCGTCGGCACGCGCGCGCCGCTCCCCATGATCGACGTCATGCCTGCAGGTCTCCCCAACCTGTCGCAGGGGAAACACTAGCACGAACGGGTTCTACTGCAGCGGCGGCTTCTTCAGGAAATCGCTGCGGTCGGCCGAGCGCACGCGCAGCGGCAGCGTGGCGCCGTCGCGCGCGATGGTGATCGGGATCTCGGTGCCCGACGGGCCCAGGCTCCACACGTTGCGGAACAGCTCGGCCAGCGTGCTCACGCGCGCGCCGGCCACCGCGACGATGAGGTCGCCCTGCTTCACGCCGGCGCGCTCGGCCGGGCCGCCGTGCGCGAGGCCGCCGACCACGATGCGCTGGTCGTCCTCGCTCGCGTACATGCCGAGCCACGGGCGCGGCGGCTGCGCGGGACGGCCGGTGCGCACGAGATCGTCGAGGACCGGGAGCAGGATGTCGATCGGCACGAACATGTTGCCCTTGCGCACGTCCTCGCCCGCCGCCTCCTGCACGAACAGCGAGCCGATGCCCACGAGCTGCCCTGCGCGGTCGAGCAGCGCCGCGCCGCTCCACTCCGGATGCGGCGGCGTGGTGAACAGCGCGAAGTCGAGCAGGTATTCCCAGTAGCCCGCGAACTCGCGGCGCGCGAACACGGACGCCTTGAGCGCGTGCGCGCGGCCGCCGTGGCCGATCACGTACACATCGTCGTCGACGCCGACCTTGGCCGCGCTGCCCATCGTGAGCGGCGCGATGCCGAGGCGCCCGAGCGGCAGCACGAGCCCCATGCCGGTGGTGAAGTCGTACGCGAGCGGATGGCCCTGGACGACGCGGCCGTCGTTGGTCGTGATCCAGATCGCGTCCGCTTCGGTGATAAGGTAGCCGATGGTGACGATGAGGCCGTCGTCGCGGATGACCACGCCGTTGCCCTCGCGCTCGGTGCCGAGCGAAGCCGCGGTGAAGCCGTCGTCGGGGACGCGCGACGAGAGGCGCACGACGGCGTCGAGCGCGTGTGCGAGATCGAAGCCCACCTCGGCCGCGACCGGCTGCAGGGGGGCGGGGAACGACCAGTGCGTGGTATCTGCCATCGGGCTTCGACTACGTGTCGTGCGCGTCGTTCAAACGAGCGATCTTACGCCACCGCGCAACGCTTCGCGGCGCGCAGCGCGCGCGCTGAGGCACACTGGCGGCACCCCCCCGCCTGCGAGGACGCCGATGCCCACCGTCAACCGCCAGTTCCGCCTCGCCGCCCGCCCGGTCGGCCTTCCCCAGCGCAGCGACTGGACGTTCACCGAGGCGCCGATCGCTTCTCCCGCCGACGGCGAGGTGCTGGTGCGCGTGCTCTACGTCTCGCTCGACCCGGCGATGCGCGGATGGATGAGCGACGCGAAGTCGTACCTGCCGCCGGTGGCGCTCGGCGACGTGATGCGCGCGGGCGGCGTCGGGCGCGTCGAGATCTCGCGCCATCCCAGGTTTGCGGCCGGCGAGTACGTCGTCGGCACGTTCGGCGTGCAGGAGTACGCGATCGCCAACGGCCGCGGCATGCATCGCGTCGATCCCACGCGAGCGCCGCTGCCGACCTACCTGAACGCGCTCGGCATGCCGGGCATGACCGCCTACTTCGGGCTCCTCGACGTCGGCCGGCCGCAGCCGGGCAACACCGTCGTGGTGTCGGGCGCCGCGGGCGCGGTGGGCTCGCTCGCCGGGCAGATCGCTAAGCTTAATGGCTGCCGCGCCGTCGGCATCGCCGGCGGCCCCGCAAAGTGCGCCTACCTCGTCGACGAGCTGGGCTTCGACGCCGCCATCGACTACAAGAGCGAAAACGTGCGCGCGCGGCTCGCCGACCACTGCCCCGCCGGCATCGACGTGTACTTCGACAACGTCGGCGGCGACATCCTCGACGCGGCGCTCGCGCGGCTCGCGATGCGCGCGCGTGTCGTGATCTGCGGCGCGATCTCGCAGTACAACAGCACGACCGGCGTGCGCGGCCCCGCGAACTACCTGTCGCTGCTCGTCAACCGCGCGAGCATGACCGGCATGCTCGTGTTCGACTACGCGGACCGCTACGCCGAAGGCATGGCGGCGATGGGCGCGTGGCTCGCCACCGGCAAGCTGAAGGCGCGCGAGGACGTGGTCGGCGGCCTCGACAACTTTCCCGAGGCGCTGCTCATGCTGTTCAAGGGCACCAACGACGGCAAGCTCGTGCTCGAGGTGGCGCGGCCCTGACGGCGCCCGCGCGGCGCGCTATCCTCGCGCATCCGCACCGACCGGGGGATCGTGCATGGCAACGCTCGCCACACTCGCCGCGGCAGGCATGCTCGCAGCGTCCGCCGCGCTGGCGCAAGCGCCGGTGAAGCGCATCGACATCTACGTCACGCCCTACTACGAAGCGGCGCGCGACCCCGGCGGCACGCCCGAAGTCGCTGTCGGCAAGACGTTCGACGCGCTGCTCGCATCCAATCGCCGCGAGGACATCGTCAAGGCGCGCGAACTCATCGCGCAGGGCAATGCGCTCGTGACGCCGATGACGCTGATGGTGCTCGCGATCCGGCTCTACGACACCGGCCTGCGCGACGACGCGGTGTTCTGGTTCTACGCCGCGAAAGACCGCTACGCGACGCTCGCCGGCGTGGCCGACATGCGCGCACCGTCGCTCGCGCAGGTGGAGGACGCGACGCGCAATTTCGCGACCCTCGCCGGGCCGGTGATCAACGGCTACGCGTTCTGCAACCTCGCCAACCAGCAGAAGATCGCCGCCCGCGCGCTGCAGTGGACGATCGACAATCCGTATCAGGCGCTCATGCTGCCGCAACTCCCGGCGCTGCCCGGCGACCGCACGCAGAACCGCGACCGCGCGCTCGCGCAACTGCGCGATGCGGCAGCCTAGGAGCGTGCCTACCTCGCCGATCCGGCCAACGCCGCCAAGTTCAAGGCGCAGCGCCGCGAGAACGGCGCCGACGCGCGCTATTGCTGGTGACGCGCGGTCCGCCGCCCGTTACGCCAGCTGGCGCGCGATCCACTTGCCGAACGCGTCCATGTACTTCACGAGGAAGTCGCGCGTCGACGCGTTGGTGAGCGTGCCCTGGTCGTCGAACATCGGCGCGACCTGCCCGATGTAGGCCTCGGGCTGCTGCATCGCCGGCATGTTGAGGAACACGAACGACTGCCGCAGATGGTGGTTGGCGCCGAACGCGCCCAGCATCCCCTGCGTGACGCTGATCACCGCGCAGGGCTTGCCGCTCCACACGCTCTTGCCACCCGGCCGCGAGCCGACGTCGATCGCGTTCTTGAGCGCGCCGGGCACGGAGCGGTTGTATTCCGGCGTCACGAAGAGGATCGCGTCCACGCCGCGCACGGCGTCGCGGAATGCGACCCACGGCGCGGGCGGCGCGTCGGTCTCGAGGTCGGCGTCGTAGAGCGGCAGGTCGCCGATCCCGATGAAGCGGCACGTGAGATCGGACGGCGCGACCGCGACGGCGGCGTTCGCGATCTTGCGATTGAACGACTCCTTGCGGAGGCTGCCGACGAGCACGCCGACGGTGTAGGTCCTGGACATGGGCATTCCTGGCGGTGAAGGCGACATTATCCGCGCGGCTGGCGCCACGCGTCCGCTGCCGGCGACGGCGTGAAAACGCCGGGGCTACTTCTGCCGCTTCCAGACGTGCATGAACGTGCCGCTGCCCGGCTTCGAGTCGAGCGTCTGCGGGCGGTCCTTGCCGGCCGGCGCGAACACGATGACGTACTCGTCGGGGCTGCGGAACTCGTAGATCGCGCGCATCGTCTTGCCGGCGTCGGGGCCGTTGGCGCGCGTGAAGTCCATCGACTTCGGGGCGGGAATGGTGACCGTCGCCTTGATGGGCTCCTTCGACTGGTGGGGCGTCTCGGTCACGACCTCCTTGCCCTTCCACGTGATCTTGCCCTTGCCGACGTCGGCCGCCGGCACCGGCTGGCCGTCGCGCTTCGCCTCGACGAGCACCCACGTGCCTTCGAATTTCTTGAGCTCGTCCGTGCCTTGCGCGAAGACGGTGGCGGCGGCGAGGGCGAGCAGTGCGGGAACGAGGCGCGTGATGCGCATGACGGCGGCTCCGTAGGCGAAAGAAGGGGCGGCCATTGTAACCACGGCCGCCCCGCCTATCACCGGCGACGCATCGTCACGCGGTGAAGCGTCCCGCCTGGAAGTCCTGTACCGCCTCAAAGATCTCCTCGTGCGTGTTCATCACGAACGGCCCGTACTGCGCGATGGGCTCGCCGAGCGGGCGGCCCGCCACCAGCAGCACGCGCGACGCCGCCGGCGCGCTGATCACGACGCCGTCGCGCGTCGCATCGTTGCGCAGGATCGCCATGCGCTGCACGGGCACCTGCGTGCCGTCGATCGTGACGCCGCCGCGATACACGACGACGAACGCGTTGTGTCCCGGGGGCAGCACCTGGGCGAAGCTCGTTCCCGCCGGCAGGTGGACGTCGAGGTACAGCGGCTCGGTCACCGCGCGCTGCATCGCGCCCGCGACGCCGTGCGATTCGCCGGCGATCACGCGCACCTGCACGCCGTCCGGCGTCGTGAACTGCGGAATCTCGGGCGCCTGGATGTCGCGGTACCACGGCGCGCGCAGCTTGTCCTGCGCCGGCAGGTTGAGCCAGAGCTGGAAGCCTTCCATGCGCCCGTCGCGCTGCTCGGGCAGTTCCGAGTGGACGATGCCGCGGCCCGCGGTCATCCACTGCACGCCGCCGTCCTCGAGGAGCCCTTCGTGGCCCGCGCTGTCGCGGTGGCGCATGCGCCCCGCGATCATGTACGTGACCGTCTCGAACCCGCGATGCGGGTGATCGGGGAAGCCCGCGAGATAGTCGCGCGGGTCGTCGCTCGCGAACGCGTCGAGCATCAGGAACGGATCGAGGCGGCGCTGCAGCGGCTGCGTCAGCAGGCGCGTGAGGCGCACGCCGGCGCCGTCCGAGGCCGGCGTGCCCGCGAGCACGCGCTCGACCGCGCGGGAATGCGCGACGGCGTGGATGCGGTCATCGGTGATCGTGGTCATGGTCGTTCTCCTCGTCGATGTGAATCGGGTAGCGAACTCTGCACAAGGCAGGTGCGCGCGGAATCATGCGCAGTCCGTCGCTCAACGCTCGTTGTTGCGTGGCATTTTCCGGCGGCCGGCGCCGGGCCGCCCCAAGCCGGCCGCCTGACTTGCAGTGGAATTTCCGGCTGCAAAAGGCGCAACGCCGGCCCTACGTCATCCACCGACGCACCGGACGCCTTTTGCAGACGCTTGTTACGCGGCCAGCGCTTCCTCGCCGGCCAGCACGTCGTCGATCTGGGCATGGGCATCGGCGAGCGCACGGGCTTCCGCTTCGGCGCCGAGCGCCAGGCCTTCGGCGTAGATGAACTGCACGTCGTCCATGCCGAGGAACGCGAGCACGGTTTCGAGGTAAGGCACCTGGGTGTCGGCCGGCGTGTTGCGGTAGTGCCCGCCGCGGGTCAGCGCGACGTACACCTTCTTGCCGCGCAGGAGCCCTTCGGGGCCGTTGGCGGTGTAGCGGAACGTGACGCCGGCCCGCGCGATGGCGTCGATCCAGTTCTTGAGCTGCGCCGGGACGCCGAAGTTGTACATCGGCACGCCGAGCACCACGACGTCGGCCGCCTGGATCTCGGCGATCAGCGCGTCGTCCTGCGCGACCCGCGCGGCCTGTTCCGGCGTGCGCTGGGACGCGGGGGTGAAGAGCGCGCCGAGCGCGTCCTCGTCGAGGACCGGATGCGGCGTCGTGCCGAGGTCGCGGACGGCGACGGTCGCGGCCGGGTCGGCGGCGCGCAGGCGCGCAACGAGGCGATCGGCGAGGCGGGTCGAGTGCGACGCGGTGCGGCGCTGGCTGGAGTTGATCTGCAGGATGTTCATGGCGGCTCCTTCGGGATGGGTTCGGTGCGGCATGGGGTGAATATAATTGTTGCCATTCGAAGAAATAAGCCGTCGAACGGGATAACATCGTTCCATTGCCGGAACAATCCAGACACCCATGGCCATCGACCCCAACGACCTGCTCCTCTTCGCCCGCGTCGCGGACGCCGGCAGCTTCAGCCGCGCGGCCGAGCGCGCCGGGCTGCCGAAGTCCACGGTGTCGCGCCGCGTGGCGGCGCTGGAGGCCGAGCTGGGTGAGCGCTTACTGCTGCGGACCACCAGGAAGCTGGCGGTCACCGACTTCGGCCGCAGCGTCCTTGCGCATGCCCGCCACGTGTCCGACGAGGTGGCCGCTGCCGGCGAGCTCGCGCAGTCGCGGACCGCTCAGCCGAGTGGCCGATTGCGCGTGTCGATGCCCGGCGACCTCGCGAGCCTCGTGCTGTCGACGGTCCTCGCGACGTTCCTCGCGCGCTATCCGGACGTCCACCTCGAGCTCGACCTCACGCCGCGCCGGGTCGACCTCATCGGCGAGAACTTCGACGTCGCGCTGCGCATGGGCGAGCTCGCCAACGACGCCTCGCTGGCGGCGCGCAAGCTCGCCACCTGGACGGCCGGGCTGTTCGCCGCGCCGGCGTACATTGCGCGCCGCGGCACACCGACGGAGCCCGACGCGCTGCTCGAGCACGACGCGCTGCGCCTGCTCACGCGGACGGGCGACCCCGCGCCCTGGCTCCTGCGCGCCGGCGACGCGCAGTGGGAAGGCACGCCCGCCGGCCGCGCCACCGCCAACTCGCCCGAGCTGCTGATGCGCCTTGCGCGCAGCGGCGTCGGCATCGCGGCGATCAAGCACGCGTTCGCCGATCCCTACGTGCGCAGCGGCGAGCTCGTCGCGGTGCTGCCCGACTGGTCGCTGCCACCGGTCGATGCGTGGGCGGTGTTTCCCGGCCAGCGGCTGATGCCCGCGCGCACCCGGGTGTTCATCGACCTGCTGGTCGAGACGTTCTCGGGCGCCGAATGCAGGGAGGTGCAGGCGCGCGTGGACGAATCGCGCGCCGCCGCGCGGGCGGCGCAGCGCGCGGCCCGTTGACGGCCACGGCGGCGCGTCAGCCCGCCTCGTCGCGCTCCGCCGCGGTGTGCCCGAACGGCGTCTTCGCTTCGTCCGCGGGCGCGCCCTCCGTTTCCGCGGCCGGCTTCCACAGCAACGCGACGCCGAGCAGCGCCGACACGATCGACGCACCGAACACCGCGACCTTCGCGGCGGCGAAATCGTCCGCGGTCGGCATCGCCTGGCCCGCGATGAAGAGCGACATCGTGAAGCCGATGCCCGCCAGTGCGCCGGCGCCGGCCAACTGCCGCCACGTGTAGCCCGCGGGCTTGACGGCGATGCCCGCGCGCACGGCGATCGCGGGTGCCAGCAGGAAGCCCAGCGGCTTGCCGACGACGAGGCCGAGCGCGATCGCGCCGATCAGCCCCTCGCGGCCGCCGAACACGCCTGCGGCCAGCGCGACGCCCGCGTTGGCGAGCGCGAACAGCGGCAGCACGAGGTAGCTCGACCACGGCTCGATCGCGCGCAGCGTGCGATCGGCCGGCGATTCGAGGCGGTCGTGGATCGCGTCGAGCGCCTGCAGCGCCGGCCCCGACGGCCCGTGCCGCAGCACGTCGTGGCCGCGCGCCGTTTCCGCGGTGAGCACCGCGTTGGCCTGCGCCATCAGCGCTTTGAGGTTGGGCGGCGGGCGCGTCGGGATGAAGAGCGCGAGCAGCACGCCCGCGAGCGTCGCGTGCAGGCCGCCCGCGTGCACGCACGCCCACAGCGCGACGCCGAGCAGCGCGTAGGGCATCGCGCGGTACACACCCGAGCGGTTGAGGAACGCGAGCAGCGCGACGATCGCGAGGCCGGCGCCGAGCCAGCCCCAGTGCAGGTCGCCCGAGTAGAACGCCGCGACGACGACGATCGCGCCGATGTCGTCGACGATCGACGCCGCGGTGAGGAACACGCGCAGCTCGACGGGCACGCGCTTGCCGAGCATCACGATAATCGCAATCGCGAATGCGGTGTCGGTGGCCATCGGCACGCCCCAGCCGTGGCTCCATGCGCCGGCGGGAATCGCGAGCGCGTAGAGCGCCGCGGGCACCGCCATGCCGCCCAGCGCCGCGGCGATCGGAAACGCCGCGGAGCGCCGGTTGGCGAGCCGGCCGACGGTGAACTCGCGCTTGATCTCGAGGCCGACCAGCAGGAAGAAGATCGTCAGCAGGCCGTCGTTCACCCAGTGCACCAGCGGCATGCGGAACGACGCTTCCGCGAACGTGAAGCCGAACGGCACCTCCCACAGGTGCGCGAACGCGTGCCCCATCGGCGAGTTCACGAGCAGCACCGCGAGCACCGACATCACGAGCAGCAGCACGCCGGTCGACGGCGCCCAGCTCGCGAAGTCGACGGCCGCCGAATGCACGCGATGGCCGAGCGAGCCCAGCATCGCGTCCGCCAGCGACGCCTCGTCCCACGGGCCGTCGTAACGGCGGCCGTTGATGAAGAACGTGGGCGTCACCCGCACGCCGCTCGCGTGCGCGCTCGCGACGTCGCGGGCGAGCCGCGCTTCGCCGCGCGCGAGCGCGTCCGGATCGCCCGCCGAGCCCAGCGCGCTCGCCACGTCGGCCAGGTCGTCCTCGCTGAGCGTCGCCGAGCGCGTCATGAGTCGCACGTGCGCCTGCCAGAACGACGGCTCGTCGGGGGCGCTCTCGGCCAGCGCGCCCGCGCGCCGCGCGAGGTCGCTGCCGGTGATCGGCCGCTGGCGGAACACGTAGCGCAGGCGGTCGCCGAAGCGATCGCGCAGCTTCGCGATCTCCTCGTTCGCGGCGCGGCAATACGGGCACGCGTAGCTCCCGTACTCGACCAGCGTGATCTCCGGCTGGTCCGTGCCCAGCGTGTGGTCGACGGCGGGGTCGACGGGCCGGTCGAGGCGGTTGGGGGATGCGGCCTGCGTCATGCGAAGCGGCGTCGATGGCGGACCGCGAAGCGTAGCACCGGTGGTTTGTGCAATGCGGAAAGCGTCCGGCAAGCGTCTTCCGGCCGGCGGCGGCGCGAATCGGACCGTCACCGACAGCCGCGGACCGGCGACCGTCCTAAGCTGCGGCCAACTTTCGCAACCTGCACCTCCGGAGATTACCCATGAAGCACCTCGATCAACGCATCTATGCCGGCACCGCCGTGCTCGCGGCCATCGCGGCCGCCGTCGTCCTCTACGCCACCCATCCCGTCGACCTCGCGGTGATCGAGTCCGCCAACGCCATGGCGCGCACGGGCGCGCCGATGGTCACGTGGAAGGGCATGCGCAACGTCGTGATGCACGACGCGGCGACGACCGCGCTGGCGGCGACGTCGGACAAGTAAGCGCTTTCCTACGCGGCAATCGGACGCCGCGCCATGGCACCGGAACCGACCCGCGAGCACAATGGAACCGTCATCAACGCAAGCGCGGATCCGTCGGACGTGTGACGGCAATCGCAACAGTGCCTACGGACACATCGCCGCAGCAAGGCGAAGGCACGGAACAGCGCGAGGAGATTCGTTTCCAACGCCACGATGACAAGCGGCCGCCTCCGAGCGGCCGCTATATTTTGGGCGTCCGCAAAACGCGTCCGTGATGGTGGTGGATGACGCCAGGCCGGCGTTGCGCGTTTTGCGGCCGGGGATTCGACTGAGGCCCCCGCTCTTCCCCAGAAGGCTCCCTCTCCCCGCTCGCGGGGAGAGGGTTGGGGTGAGGGGCAGCCGCGAACCAGCGCGCAAGAGTCACTGCAGGTCAGTCGGCCGCCTTGGGAGCGGCCCGGCGCCGGCCGCCGGAAACGGCCACGCAAGAACGAGCGTGGTGCGGAGAACCGTCTCCGATCGAGCGTCCGAGCGCTCTCGAGCTTTCAATACTTTCGCTCAGCGCCCCTTCCCCACCTCCGCCGCCTTCGCCTCCAGCTCATCCCACCGCCCATACCGCTCCGCCAGCAGCCGCTCGATCTCCACCGCGCGCTCGCGGTCGGCCTTCAGCGCTGCGGCGCCGCGCTTGTGATACTCGGGCGCGCTCATCGCCTCCGTCAGTGCGAGCTGCTCCGCCTCCAGCGCCTCGAGCTCCGACGGCAGCGACTCGAGCTCGCGCTGCTCCTTGAACGTGAGCTTCACGACGGTCCGCGGCCGGCGCGTGTCGGTCCGCGTGGCGGCCGGCGCCGGCGCGGGTGCGCGCACCGGCCCGCGCTGCGCGACGTAGTCGGAATAGCCGCCCGCGTACTCGCGCCACGCGCCGTCGCCTTCCGCGACGAGCGTCTGCGTGACGACGTTGTCGAGGAACGTGCGGTCGTGGCTCACGACGAGCAGCGTCCCGGCGTAGCCCTGCAGCGTCTCCTCCAATAATTCGAGCGAGTCGATGTCGAGATCGTTGGTGGGCTCGTCGAGCACGAGCAGGTTGGCGGGCTGTGCGAAGAGGCGCGCGAGCAGCAGCCGGTTGCGCTCGCCGCCGGAGAGCATCCGCACCGGCGACTGCGCGCGCTCGGGCGGGAACAGGAACTCGCCGAGGTACGAGAGCACGTGCTTGCGCCCGCCCGCGAGCTCGATCCACTCGGAGCCGGGGCTGATGGTGTCGGCCAGCGTGCGCTCGGGATCGAGCTGCGCGCGCATCTGGTCGAAGTAGGCGATCGACAGCTTCGTGCCGAGGCGCACCGTGCCCGCATCGGGCGGCAGCGTGCCGAGGATGAGCTTCAGCAGCGTGGTCTTGCCGGCGCCGTTGGGACCGACGAGGCCCAGGCGATCGCCGCGCATCACGATGAGGTCGAGGTCCCGCACGACGGTGCGCTCGCCGAACGCCTTGCGCACGTGCGTGAGCTCGGCGACGAGCTTGCCCGAGCGCTCGCCCGCCTCCAGCGTGAGCTTGACGTCGCCGAGTCGCGCGCGGCGCGCGGCGCGCTCGGCACGCAGCGCCTCGAGGCGGCGCACGCGGCCCATGTCACGCGTGCGGCGCGCCTCGATGCCCTTGCGGATCCACGCCTCCTCCTGCTTCCAGAACGCGTCGAACTTGCGCTGCGCGACCGCCTCCGCCGCGAGCTCGTCGGCCTTGCGCGCCTCGTACGCCGCGAAGTTGCCGGGGTACGAGCGCAGCAGGCCGCGGTCGAGCTCGACGATGCGCGTGGTCACGCGATCGAGGAACGCGCGGTCGTGCGTGACGACCACGGCTGCGGGCATCCTGCGCGTGAGGTCCTCGACGCGCTCGATCGCCTCGAGGTCGAGATGATTGGTGGGCTCGTCGAGCAGCAGGAGATCGGGCTCGAGCGCGAACGCGAGCGCGAGCGCAGCGCGCTTGCGCTCGCCGCCGGACGCGGTCTCGGGCCGCATCGCCTCGTCGAGGCCGAAGCGGTGCAGGAACTCGACGAGCCGCGCCTCGGTGCGCCAGTGCGCGCGCTCGTCGTGCGCCGCGTCGTGGCCGTGCACGAGGCCGCCGCGCAGCGCGAGGCTCTCGCGCAGCGTCGACGCCGCGGGCAGCGTGGGCTCCTGCTCGACCAGCACCGTGCGCAGGCCGTCGCGCCGCTTGATCTCGCCGTCGTCGAGGTGCGCGTTGCCCGCGAGCACCGCGAGCAGCGACGACTTGCCGGTGCCGTTGCGGCCGATGAGGCCGATGCGCTCGCCGTCGTCGAGCACGAGGCCCGCACGGTCGAGGAGGGGATGCAGGCCGAAGGCGAGCTCGGCGTCTTGCAGCGTGAGGACGGGCATGGCGGGAAGGCGCGCGCATGCGAAAAGGCGTGTCGCGCGATGAGTTGGACCGTGCGGAATGCGCCGATTCTACGATGATGGACAGCGCGCCGCCGCAGTGGGATATTGAAACCTGAAGTCCCTTCCCTTCGTTGCCCGCGGAGGTTCCCATGTCATCCCCCATCGTTCGCCATCGCGTCGCCGCGATGGCGCTGGCGTTGCTCGCCCTTGCCTTCGCCGCGCTGCCCGCCCTCGCGGGTGGCCCGATAGCGATCGTGAACGGCGCCGCACCGCCGAAGGCCGCGCCGGCGCTCGTGCAGAAAGCCGCCGGCGGCTACGTCGACGTCGTCGAGTACTACAACGCCACGCTGCAGCACTTCTTCGTCACGGGTGATTCGGCCGAGATCGCGTTCCTCGACGGCGGCGCGCTCGGCGGCGCGTGGGTGCGCACCGGCGGCACGTTCCCCGCGTGGGACGTCGGCGGTGCGCCGGCCGGCACCGTGTCGGTGTGCCGCTTCTTCGGCACCGACCAGTACCGGGCCGACGGCTCGCGCATCGGCCCCAACAGCCACTTCTACACCGCCGATCCGGCCGAGTGCGCGTTCGTGAAGACCGCGTGGCAGTCCGTCGCGCGCGATGGCCGCAGCTATCCCGCGTGGACGTTCGAGGTGAACGCGTTCGCAGTGCGGCTGCCGGTCGGGGGCACGTGCGAAGCCGGCACGCAGCCGCTCTATCGCGCGTACAACAACGGCGCGCGCGGCGATCCCAATCACCGCTACTCGCTGCAGGCGTCGCTGCTGCAGGGCATGACCGGATGGACCGTCGAGGGCCTCGTGATGTGCGTGCCGCAGGGCCCCGGCGTGGCGCTGCCGTCGACGCTGCGCGCGTGCGAGGAAAACGTCACGTGTCCCGCCGGTGCGACGCGGCTGGGCAACGGGCTCGGCGTGGTCACGCTGGCGCTGACGGTGACCAATCCGTCGGCCGCGCCCTACGAGCTGGTGGTGCCCGCCGGCCAGACGTTCGTGTCGGTGAGCGGCGAGACGCAGGACGGCATCGCCGCCGAGCGTCTGCACGCGACGATCCTGCCCAACACGACGCGCAAGTTCATCCTGCCGCTCTTCTGCCTGCAGTTGAGCCGGCATCCTGCGAACGACGGCGATCCCTACGTCGTGGGACCGATGACGGCAAACGTGCAGCTGCGCGACGTGATCTCGATCGTCGACGGGCAGCTCGGGCCGGCGTTCGATCCGGCATCGCTCAAGTCGACCGCGACCCAGTTCGGGATCTGGGAGATCACCGACGGCAGCGGCGCGCTCACTCCCGGGAAGCGCGCGGCGCTCGTGCAGATCATGCACATGGCCGGCTCGGATCCCGCCCTGCCCGGACTCGTGATGGCGTTCATGGGCATCGAGCCGTGAGACGGTGGATGACGTGACGCCGGTATCGCGTCCGTTGCGCCCGATCATTCACTCCGCCCTCGCGCAGAGGCGCTCCCTCTCCCCGCTCGCGGGGGCATTTCCGGGAATTCGGCGAGCATGCTCGCCGCCGGAAATGCGGCGGTCGCATGCAAGCGACCGCGCGCCCTGCAAGGGAGGGTTGGGGTGAGGGGCAGCCCTTTAACGAGGCGCAGGCGTTCACTGCAAGTCAGCGGTCGCCAAAAAGTGGCACATCGACGGCCGTGGTAAACGGCCACGCAACAACGAGCGTCGTGCAACGAGCAGTGCGCGAGTCAGCTCGTCACCTCCCCCGCCCCGGCAGGGGCACCGCGAACGCGAGTCCGCCGAACCGGCGGCCGAGCTCCAGCGCCTGGGCGAGGACGAAATCCGCGAACGTCGCCTGCGCCTGCGCGACCTGCTGCAGCGATTCGCGCCACGGGCCGGGCGGCATCGTGGTTTCGGCCGTGCGCGCGAGGTTGCGCGACTGCGCCTGCAGCGCGCGGCCGACGTCGAAGGCGATCTCGATCTGGCGCGACAGCGCCTGGTTGGCGGTGCGCGAGGCGAGGGCGAAGGCGGGCGCTGCGTTCAGGTCCGTGGGGGCGCCCATCGGCGCGCAGGGGACGGCAGGGTCGCCGGCGTCCGTCCCGACCGGCCGCACGCCCTCGTGGGACGGGGATGGCATGGAAGGCTCCTTGCGTTTGTGCAGTGCACCATAACTCAGACGCGGGCACTTGACCAGAGTTCCCCGCCGAACGGCCGCCTCGGCCTCGCCCGTCAGCCGCGCGCCGCGCGCCGGAAGGCCTCCTGGTCCGCGGCGCTGGCGCGCGTGCGCAGCGTGATCGAGTAGCGCAGCGCCCGCATGGGCGGCATGCTGTGCTGCCACGCGAAGCGGATCGCGCCCTGCATGACGTAGAGCGAGCGCGGCGCGAGGTCGAGGCTGACCGTGTGCCGCGCGTCCTGCGCGAGGTACGGGCGGAAGCGCATCGTGCCGGTGCCCGCGAGCGAGATGCCCGCGACGATCCCGTACCCCGGCTTGTCGCGATGCCAGCCGATGGGCGTGCCCGGGCGGTACTCGCTGACCAGCGCGTGGATGAACGCGCGCGGCGGCAGGCCGAGATGCGCGGCCACCTTGTCGCGCAGCGCCTGCAGGAACGGCGGCAGCGGGCCGCTCGTGAAGGCGTCGGCGCTCGCGTCGTCGTAGCGCGGCGCGTCGTCCTCGTCGTGGAAGTGGGCGACGCGCCGCTTCGCGAAGTACTCGCGGAACTTCGCCTCGCGCAGGTCGAGCGGCGCGATGGCCGCGAGCAGCGCGCGCTCCTCGTCGCGGGTGAGGAACGCGGGAACGTAGACGAGCCCCTGCGGCAGCGTCTCGGGGACGGCGAAGAGATCGCCCTGCTCGTGCGCGGTCATGGCGGCACGATACAACGGCTTGGCGCATAGGCCGCGCAACGCCGGCCGTGCGTCAGCCACCGACGCACCGGACGCCTTTTGCAGACGCCTCCCTACACGCGGAGGCGGGCGGGGTCGAGGTACCGCTGGCGGTAGAGCTCGAACGGCATGGTGTCGTTGGCCTCGATCTCGCGCTGCTTCGCGAGCGACTTCTCCGCGAGATCGGCGAAGCGGCGCGCGAGCGCGTCGGGATAGGGCAGCGCGAGGATCGCCTCGCGATGCTGCTGCGATTGCGCGAGCACGAACCGCGAATACGAATCGGCGTAGTCGCGCGCCATCGCCTCCAGCACGCGCGCCGACGGCGTGCGCGCGGGATCGGCGACCCGCGCGCGCGCCTCGTCGAGCGCCGCCGTGTACGCCGCGCCGCCGTTCGCGGCATCGAGCGCCACGGCGATCGGCGCGCATTCGCGCAGCACGTCGCCGGCCCACTCGGGCACCGTCGCCTCCTCGTTGCCGCGCAGGAGCCGCAGGCCCGGCTCGCGGCCGCGCGAGGCGACGCGGTCGCGGTTGCGCGCCCATTGCGCGAGCTCTTCCTGCGTGTCGGGCGGACTGTCGCACAGGTGGCAATAAAGCAGGAAGACGTCGAGCATGCGCATCGCGTCCTCGTCGATGCCGACGGGCAGGAACGGGTCGAGGTCGATGAGCCGCACCTCGATGTACTCGACCCCGCGCTCGCGCAGCGCGTGCAGCGGCCGCTCGCCGGGGAAGATGCGGCGCTTCGGCCGGATCGTCCCGTAGAACTCGTTCTCGATCTGCAGCAGCGTCGTCGCGAGCTGCCGGTAATCGTCGCCCGCGCGCACGCCGATCGCCTCGTAGGGCGGATGCACGCGCGTGAGCCCCGCCTCCAGCGACGCGCCGTAGGTCTCGAGGCTGTTGTAGCTCACCGACAGCGCCGACTGCGCGTCGCTCTGGTAGCCCAGCCGGCCCATGCGCAGCGACGTCGCGTACGGCAGGTAGAACGTCGACGGCGACAGGCGCTCGAGCGCGTGCTCGCGGCCTTCGAGGAAGCACGCGCACACCGCCGGCGATGCGCCGAAGAGATAGAGCAGCAGCCACGAGTGGCGGCGGAAGTTGCGGATCAGCGCGAAGTACGCGTCGTCGCCCGGGTTCTGCGGCAGCGAGAAGTTGTAGTGGATGCCGGAGATGGTCTGCATGCGCCGGCCGTAGCGGTGCGACAGGCCGGTGCGATACACGGTCTTCGCGCGCCCGACGTTGGACGTGCCGTACTGCCCGAGCGGGATCGCGTCCTCGCGCGGCAGGTTGCACGGCATGCTGCCGGCCCACAGGAGCTCGTCGCCGATCGCGCGGTACACGGCCTGGTGGATCTCGGTCAACTCGCGCACGCAGGCCTCGGGCGTCGGGTCCACCCCCGTGATGAGCTCGAGCTGGCTCTCCGAGAAATCGGTGGTGATCGACGCGTGCGTGAGCGCCGAGCCCAACGCGGCCGGATGCGGCGTGACGGCGAGCGCGCCGTCGGGCCGCACGCGCAGGCTCTCCTTCTCGACGCCGCGCTGGATGCCGTTCAGCGTGCCCGGCGGCAGCGCGCCGACGCGTTCAGGCGCGAGCATGCGTCACCTCGCGCAGGCGCGGCGTGCATACGGGTCGGGCGCGCGCGGCGCGCCGGTCGGCGTCGGTCATCGGAGTACGTTCCTGCGCAGGCATTCGATTGTAGTACGCCGTGCGCGGCGCGCCTGCTGCGCCGCGCGGCGAGGCGGCGAGGATCAGGCGCCCACGCCGAGCAGCGTGGCGGCGATCGCCTCGACGGCCTCCTGCGGCGTGCGCACGTGACGCACGCCCTCGACCTCCGCGGCACCCTCGATGCCGACGACGAGCTTGCCGAACTGGCGGCCGAGCGCGACCTCCGACAGCGTGCCGAAGCTGTTGCCGATGGCGATCAGCGCGAACGAGGCGCGCGCGATGAGCACGTTGCGCGCCTCGCCGATGCCGGTGGCGATGACGACGTCGACGAACGGATTGGCGTGGGCCTCGTCGTCGTCGGGCAGCAGCGCGACGGACATGCCGCCCACCCGCTTGCTGCCCTCGCACACCGACTGCATCACGCCATGGCGGCCGCCGCAGAGCAGGACGAAGCCGCAGTCGGCGAGGAACTCGCCGATGCGCATCGCGGCCAGCATCTGGTCACGCGTGGCCTCGCGCGGGCCGATCACGCCGATCGGGACGCGCAGCGGATGCTCGCTCTCCTTCTGCACCCACGCGGCCGCGTCGAGGAGGCCGACCTTCTCGCACGCGTCGCCCTTCTCGGCCGAGCGGACGAAGGTCCAGGTGCGGGTGAGGGCGTCGAAGCGGCGTCCATCCGCATCGTATAGCTCGCGCGCGGCGCGATCGAGGTCGAACGTGGGAGTCATGGCGATGCACTTGGGAGACGCGGCGCGAGGCACCGCTTGGGCGCGCCAATGCTACCATCCGCGCCCCAAACGCCAAGGCGGCCCATGATGCCAACGGACCAGGTCGACTACGTCTCGGGCAGGACAAGGCTCTTCGGCATCGTCGGGCATCCGATCGAGCAGGTGCGCTCGCCGGAGATGATCACCGCCGAGCTGGTCGCCCGCGGCCACGACGCGGTGCTCGTGCCGCTGCACGTGATGCCCGACGACTTCGACGCCTGCCTGCCGCAGCTCCTGCGCGTGCGCAACCTCGGCGGCCTCGTGTTCACCATCCCGTTCAAGGTGCGCGCATGCGCGCTCGCCGACGCGCTGGGCGCGCAGGCGCACGTCGTCGGCGCGATCAACGCGCTCGCCCGCGCGGCCGACGGCCGCTGGCGCGGCGAGATCTTCGACGGCCTGGGCTGCGTCGAGGCGCTGCGCCGGCGCGGCGTCGCCCTGCGCGACCGCCGCGTGATGCTGGTCGGCGCCGGCGGCGCCGGCTCCGCGATCGCGGCGGCCGTCGCGAGCGAGCGCCCCGCGTCGCTCACCGTGTTCGACATCGACGGCGAGCGCGCGCGCCTGACCGCCCAGCGGGTCGCGGATGCGCACCCGGGCGTCGCGGCGCACGCAGGCGCCCCGCGCGTGCGCGACGTCGACGTGCTCATCAACGCGTCGCCCGCCGGCATGCTCGACGATGCGCGGCTCCCGTTCCCGATCGACGCGATTGCGCCCGGCGTGGCGGTGCTCGATGCGGTGGTGAAGCCGGAGCGCACGCCGCTGCTGGCCCTCGCCGAGCGCAGCGGCTGCGTCGTCGTGCGCGGGCGCGAGATGATGCACGGTCAGATCGCGCGCATGGTCGACTTCTTCTACGCCGGGTGAACCCGCAACACCGATCCCACAGACATTACCGGGGGGGTCCTACAGCCTCCACGAGGCCCCCGCACGTACAGTGACATCACCGCGCAACGATTGCGCATCGCAAAGCGAAGGAGATGTCATGACCCACCGTCGCAACCCACTGCTGGTCCTCGCCACGGCTGCGCTGTTGAGCAGCGGCGCCGCGTTCGCCCAGTCGGACACGCTGACCGCGCCCAACAATTCCGCCGGCACGCCGCTCGACGTGCCGCGCCTGCACATGCCGGGCGACATGCGGTCGTCGGGCCCGGACACGCCGATGCCGACCGAGAACGCCCAGTCGGCGTTCCAGAAGCTCGACCGCAACGGCAACGGCTACGTGACGCGCGAGGACCTCGAAAGCCTGCCGCAGTCGACGCAGATCCCGTTCGACCGCGCGGACCTCAACCACGACGGGCGCCTCGACGCCAATGAGTTCCAGGGCGCCTGGAACGACTACGACGGGGGCAGCAACTAGGGCGCTCCTGCCGTTCGGCGCGCGGGGCGCACGCGGCGACGCGTGCGCCCCGCGCGTTACTGGATGTCCCGCGCAGGCGGCTCCCAGGCCGGCATCGCAGCGTGCAGCGGGCGCAGCACCAGCAGCATCCGCACGGCGGCCTCGCGTCCGAGGTAATACCCTGGGATGCGCAGCGTCTCCTCGAACCCGCAGGCGCGATAGAGCGCGTACGCGGGCTCGTTGCCGGCGCGCAGCTCGACGTGCATCGTCGCCACGCCCGCCGCCTGCGCCGACGCCGTCAGCCACGCGAGCATCCGCCGCGCCACGCCCAGCCGCTGGTGCGCGGGCCGCACCGCGAGCAGCGCGATGTGCGCCCGCTCGTCGGTCACGCTCATCAGCGCGAAGCCCGCGAGGCGCGGCGTCTGCCTCGCAACGAGGGCGATGAGGTCCGGGTCGGCGATCATCCGCGCGACCCGCTCCCGGCGGTATTCCCAGCCCAGCCCCGTCTCGATGAGGTCGCGCGACATGGCCGCGATCGCATAGGCGTCGCCCGTGTTGGCCAGGCCGAGTACCGCGTCGTCGGACATGCCCGCATTCTGCCAAAGCACCGTGGCGGGGTGAATCCGCAGAGCCCCGCGCCGGCGGGACAGCGCGCGGGCGCCGCGCGGTTTGCAACAGAAGGCCGCGGGGGCGGATGTCGTCGTTCCGTCACATGCGCGCACGAGGACGTAAAGCGCGCCGCCGTCGGCCCGGCGGGGACCCGCGTTTCATCGCTTCTCCTACGAAGCGCACGCGAACGCGGTTTCGCGCCGGCAATCGAACTCTGGCATGCATGACGGCATGCGGCGCCGTTGAGGGGGAAGCTCGTGAGGCGCCGGTTTTCCACCACCTTCCAGGAGATCTCCATGAACCGCAATCTTTCCAAGCACGCCCGCCCCCTGCTGGCCGTCGCCCTGATGGCGATGTTCGGCGTCGCCGCCGCGCAGTCCACCGGCTCCGGCGCGACGTCCGGCGCCACCGGCGCGACGGGCTCCACGTCCGGCGGCGCCACGTCGGGGATGTCGTCGGGCACCGGCAGCGCCGGCATGAGCGGCGCCCGCTCGGGCACCGACACCTCGATCGGCTCCGGCACGCATTCGATGGGCTCGAGCGTCGGGCCCAACGACGCCAACTCCTTCCGCTCGCTCGACCGGAGCAATCGCGGCTACCTGCAGCGTGACGACCTCGCGGGCGTCAGCGGCTTCTCGTTCGACCAGGCCGACCTGAACCACGACGGCCGCATCTCGCAGGACGAGTACGCGCGGTGGCAGGCACAGAACGGCCGCACCGGCAGCACCATGGGCCAGGGCGGGAACACGGGCACACGCCAGGGCACGACCGGCACCAACTCCGGCATGACGAAATGACGCCAGGGTAGGGAATGACGAGGGCCGGAAGCGATTCCGGCCCTTGTCTTTTCGGCGCGAGAGGTTACGGAACCTATCTCGAGTTCGTATGCGAATCGACGCCGAAGTTTCGATTTGTCGTCCCCGCGCAGGCGGGGACCCAGTGTCGTGAACTTCTTGAACGACAACGACGCTGGGTTCCCGCCTTCGCGGGAACGACATTGTGGAAGGTGGTGCCAATACGATTGCGAGACAGGTTCTAGTACCCCATCTCGCGCAGGAACGCGGCGCGCTCCTGCGTGCCCAGGCTCTCCGCCACGCGCGTGACGAGCTCGCGGCGCGAGGTGCAGGTCTTCGCGGCCTTGCGCACGACGATCTGCGCGATCGGGCCCAGGTACACGGCGAGGCGCGCGATCACGTCCACGACGAACGCCGCATCGACGGACGGCGAGCCGGTGCCCGACGGATGCGTGTCGGCGACGCCCGCGGTGCCGGGCTTCGTGACGCGCGGCGCAGACGCGGCGGCACGCGAGCCGGTCGCCCCCGTGTGCACGCCACTGTGCGTGCCGCTGCGGGTGAACGCGTCGACGAAGCGCCGCCGCGAATCGGGATCGCTGATGTTGTCCGAGAGCAGCGAGCAGAGCTCCGCGCGGTCGCTCGTCTGCGAGGCTGCGCGCCGCACCACGATCCTTGCCATCGGCCCGAGCGCGCGCGCGAGCTCGTGCTCGGCGGTGCGCAGCGTCTCGTCGTCCCACACCGGCGCGGGCTTGTGCAGCATCAGCGTGCCGATGCTGACCATCGTCGTGCCGAGGCCGGTGTCCATCGCCACCGACATCTGGGCCAACTCGCGCAGCGCGTCGTGGAACGCGCGCGCGCTGGGATAGCGGTCGCCCGGCACCTTGGCGAGCGCGCGCGCCACGAGCGTGTCGACAGCGGCAGGCAGCTTGAGCGACGACAGCGTCGACGGCGGCGGCGGCTCCTCGTGGCAGATCTTGTACGCGATGGACTCGATGTTGCCGCGGAACGGCTTCTCGCCGGTCAAGAGCTCGTAGAACACGACGCCGGCGCTGAAGATGTCGGAGCGCGCGTCGGCGAGCAGGCCGCGGCACTGTTCGGGTGACATGTACGACGGCGTGCCGATCACCATGCCCGCCATCGTGAGGTTGGACGTGTCGACGCGCGCGATGCCGAAGTCCGCGACCTTGAGCGCGCCCGCGTCGGTGACGATGAGGTTCGACGGCTTGACGTCGCGGTGGACGACGCCGCGCGAGTGCGCGAACTCGAGGGCCGCGAGGAGCTGCCCCATGAGCGCGGTGAGGTGCGCGAAGTCGAACGTCGTGCGCCGGTTGAGGTACTCGCGCAGGCCCGTGCCCTCGACGTACTCCATCGCGATGAACGCGACGTTCTCGTCCTCCCCGTATTCGTAGACGCCGACGATGTTCGGGTGGTGCAGGCGCCCCGCGGCCTTCGCCTCGTTGCGGAAGCGCGCCATGTACTGCGCGGCGAGGTCGGGGTCGACCAGGTCCTTGCGGATGGTCTTGATCGCGACCGGCCGCTCGATGTGCGGATCGTAGCCCTTGTAGACGATGCCCATCGCGCCCTTGCCGAGGGCGCCGTCGATGCGGTACTTGCCGAGCTGCGTCGGGTCGGCCATCGGTAGCGCGTCAGCTCTCCAGCATCTTCATCGCCTGCACCAGCGACGCCTTCATGCGGCCCATCGCCTCGGTCAGCGTGCCGATCTCGTCGCGGCTCTTCGCCTTGAACTCGCCCGCCTCCATGTTGCCGAGGCTCACCTGGTCGGCGATGCCGGCGAGGTGCGTGACGCGGCGGATCACCATCGTGTAGAGCATCACGTTGAGCAGCACGAAGATCGCGACGAACACCAGCGCGAGCGAGCCCATGAATGCGGTGAACGTCTTCTCGGCGCGCGCGATGGGCACCGACATCGGCACCGAGACGATCTGCGCGCCGATCACCTCCTCCATCTTCCAGCCGAAGCCGTTGGCGCTGCCGTAGAGGTCGAGCATCGTCTTCGGCGCCACGTCCACCGTGCTGTGGCAGTCGAGGCACGCCTTGCTCTTCACCTGGATCGGCCGCGCGAGGTAGAGCGAGCGGCCCGCGGGCGTGTCGCGCTCGCCGATCACTTCGGTCCGGTCCGCCGTATTGCGGAAGATGTTGACGACGTCCGCTTCCCAGTCGGCCGCGCGGTTGCGCGGGTTGGAGGGATTGAGCGTCGCCTCCTTGTACGAGTAGTCGGGATGCTTCTTGCGCAGCTCCGAGAACTGCTCGGTGGCCGCGTACGCGGGCACCGACTGCGGCAGGAAGACGTACTTCATCTGGTTGTCGAGCAGCGGCTTCACCTGCGACGTCGTGTACGTGCGCGCGGAGAGCGCCGACTCCATCATGAGGCGCGCGTTCTGCAGGATCTCCTCGCGTGCGTTCTGCTGCAGCGCGCGGTAGGAGATGTAGCCCGCGATGAGGAAGCCCAGCACGAAGATGCCGAGCAGCACGAGGTTGAATTTCCAGATGAGCTTCATGGCGACTTGGCTTCCTTCGGCTGGAACTTCTCGGGATGCAGTTGCCGGTCCCACGCCGGGTAGCGCGCGACGTGGGGCTCGACCGCCTTGCGGAACGCGGGATCGCGCAGGCGGGGCGCGAAGCGCTTCTCGAACGCCGCGCGCTCGCGGCCGTCGAGCCACGGCCGCGCCTCGTCGAAGGTCACCTCGTGGTCGGCGACGAGGACGGGCCGTGATTTTACTTTCGCCGCGAGGGGTGGCAGCGCATCCGTGTAGCCGCGCGGCAGCGCCGCGACGAACGCCTTCGGCGCCCGGCCCACGGTGGTGAAGGCGCCGCCGGCCGGGCGGGCCCAGTACTCGCCGCGCTTCGCGTCGCGGGCGGCGCCGTCGGCGCCGTTGGCCGCCGCCTCGACGAGACGCGCCGCGCCCGCCTCCACGAAGACTTCGGCGCTCGCCGGTGCCGCGTGCGCCACCAGCACGCCCTCGGGAACGACGGCATCGAACGCCGGCGTGCGCACGCGCAGGCCCGGCGCCTTCGCGGCCGCCTTGAGCCAGCCCGCCTGCAGGTCGACGAGCGGCGGCCCGCCCTTCGGCGCGGGCGGGAGGTAGAGCGTGCCCGGGCCCACGCCGTTGGCGATGGTGCCGCTGGCCGACTCGACCTGCACCTGTGCGCGCTCCGGCAGGCTCACGATGTCGCCGTCCTCGACGCGCGCCCCCGGGACCAGCTTGAACCACGTCGCGCCGCGCATGACGAGCGGCGCGCCCTCCGCGAGCGTCACGACGCCGAGCTCCGCCGCCGCCGCGTTGGCGGAGAGCCAAAGCACGAGGAACGGCAGGCATGCGCGCCGCAGCGACATCGTGGAAGGGGCGGCCCGCCGCGGCCGCGCGAACAGGAGGAGGGAACGATACTAGGTTTCGGCCGCCACCCTCGTCAACGCGAACATTCCCGTGCCGCGAAGGGCGTCCGCGGCGGACGTTATCCGCCGGCGCTGCGGGCGGATCGCGGCGCGACCTGCGCGTCGCCCTCGCGCGTGCCGGTGAGGCCGAAGAGCTCGGCGAGCGCGTGCTGGTACTCGTCGCTGCCCATCCACATGCTGTTGTTGTGGGTGCCGTTCTCGATCAGAAGCAGTTTCTTCGGGCCGGGCGCCGCCTTGTACAGCGCCTGCGAGAACTTCGACGGGACGTAGCGATCGCCGGCGCCGTGCACCACGAGCACCGGCACGTCGACCGTCCTGATCTTGTCGATCGAGTCGAACTTCTGCGACATGATGAGGTTGGTCGGCAGCCAGCTCCACGACAGCTCGGCCGCGACGTCGGCGAGCGTGGTGAACGTCGACTCCACGATCAGCCCGCGCGCCTTCGGCAGCGTGCCGTGGTCGCCGCGCGCGAGCGACGCCGCGAGGTCGATCGCGACCGCGCCGCCGAGCGAGTGGCCGTAGATGAACCGGCGCGCGGGATCGGGCTGGTGCTGCGCGAGCCACGCCCAGCCGGCGCGCGCGTCCTCGTAGCACATCGCCTCCGACGGCAGGTCGCCGTCGCTCTTGCCGAAGCCGCGATAGTCGATCGCGAACACCGAGAAGCCGAACGAGCGCAGCTGCTCGATGCGGCGCAGGTTGCCCGTGAGGTTCCAGCGCACGCCGTGCAGGTAGAAGATCGCCGGCGCCGCGGGGTCGTCGCCCGGCCACCACCACGCGTGGATGCGCTGCGTGCCGTCGCCGACGGGCAGCCAGACGTCCTGCACGCCGGCCGGCATCCCCGCGTACCAGCTCGCTTCGCCCTTGACGACGCGGAACGTGAGCTCGCGCTCCTTCTCCTCGAGCGTCGCGCAGCCGGCGGCGACAAGCACCGCCAGCAGCGCGGCCAGCAGCGCGCGCAGGGCGGGGCGGAAGCGGAGGGGAGCGAGTGCTCGCGGCATGGGCAGACTCTACAGGAGGACGCCTTCGTTGACCGCCGCGGACAAGTGGGGTTCCCGGGGGGTGGCAGAATGCGCGTGGCGGGGCTCGGAGCTAGGGACTAAGGGGCTGGGGAGCATCCTGCTGAAGTCCCATTCGCAGGCTGACGATCCGCGGTTGAAGTATCTCTGCTTGGAATGCAAGGCAATGTCGCCACTTGGGCCGATGCCCCCAGTCCCTAGTCCCCAGCCCCCAGCCCCGCTCTTCGACCCTTCCCATGCCACCCATCACCACCGCCCTCATCGTCGCCAACGTCGCGGTCTACTTCCTGCAGCAGGTGCTGCCGGGGCTCGTCGGGCCCTTCGCGCTGTGGCCGCTCGCCGCGGCCGCGATGACCGGCGGGCACGTGGGCTTCCAGCCGTGGCAGGTCGTCACCTACGCCTTCCTGCACGGCGGGCTCACGCACCTGCTGTTCAACATGTTCGCGCTGTACATGTTCGGCAGCGCGATGGAGCAGGTGGTCGGGCCGAAGCGCTACCTCAACTACTACCTCGTGTGCGTGATCACCGCGGCGATCGCGCAGCTCCTCACGAGCTCGCTGCTGGGCGGCGTGTATCCCACCGTGGGCGCGTCCGGCGGCGTGTTCGGGCTTTTGCTCGCCTACGCGGTGTACTTCCCGCGCAATCGCGTGATGCTGCTGTTCCCGCCGATCCCGATGCCCGCGCGCACGTTCGTGATCCTGTACGCGATCCTCGAGCTGGTGCTCGGGGTGACCGGGACCCAGGAAGGCGTCGCGCACTTCGCGCACCTGGGCGGACTGGTCGGCGGTGCGCTGATGATCTGGTACTGGCGCAACGTCGGGCGCCGGCGGTAAAGGTTGTCGTCCCCGCGCAGGCGGGGACCCAGTGTCTTGGAAGCCTCCGCACGCGCGCTGTAAACGACACTGGGTTCCCGCCTTCGCGGGAACGACAAGCGGTCCCGCGTCGTTCCTATCCCGCCAGCGCCCGCCACACCTTCTCGGAAGTCAGCGGCATCTGCAGCGCATCGACGTTGCGCACGCCGGCGCGTGCCAGCGCATCGAGCACCGCGTTCACGATCGTCGGCGTGGCGCCGATGGTGCCCAGCTCGCCCACGCCCTTCACGCCGAGGTGGTTGTTCTTCGACGGCGTGGCCTCGTCCATCGTCATCGCGTAGTGCCGCACGAGGTCGGCGCGCGGCAGCGCGTAGTCCATGAACGAGCCGGTGAGCGGCTGCCCCGACTCGCGGTCGTGCACCACCTGCTCGACGAGCGCCTGCCCGATGCCCTGCGCGGCGCCGCCCTCGAGCTGGCCGACCACCACCATCGGATTGACCACGCGCCCCACGTCGTTCACCGACCAGTAGCGGTCGACGGTCACCGCGCCGGTCTCCGGATCGACCTCGACCTCGCCCACGTGGCAGCCGTTCGGCCACGTCGCCTCGGTGACGGTGTTCTCGGTGGTGAGCACGATCGTGCGCGCCGGCTGCCGCGCGGCGAGCGCGAAGATGTCGATCGCGCGGTCGGTGCCCGCGATGCGGAACACGCCGTCCGCGTACTCGATGTCGGTCGCGGCGCTCTCCAGCGCATCGGCGGCGAGGTCTTGCGCCTTCTGCACGGTGCGCTGCGACGCGACGTGCACCGCCGAGCCGCCGACGAACAGCGAGCGCGAGCCCGCGCTGCCGAAGCCGGTGCCGCGATCGGTGTCGCCGAACGCGACGCGGATGCGCTCCAGCGGCACGCCGAACACATCCACCGCGAGCTGCGCGAACGTGGTGCCGAGCGACGTGCCCATCGGCTGCGTCGCGCTGAAGATCTCGATGCCCTGCTCGTCGACAGTGACCGTGACCTTGTCGGTGAACACCTCCGCGCCGGTCCATTCGAGGAACGTCGTGATGCCGCGCCCGCGCAGGCGCCCGCGCTGCGCGGACGCCGCCTGCCGTGACGCAAAGCCGTTCCAGTCGGCGTGCGCGAGGCCGAGGTCGAGCACGCGTTCGAACTGCCCGGTGTCGTACGTCTTGCCCATCGGGTTGCGGTACGGGAGCTTTGCGGGCGCGATGAGGTTGCGCCGGCGCAGCTCGACGCGGTCGATACCCGTCTGCCGCGCAGCCGCGTCGAGCAGGCGCTCGATCGTGTAGATCGCCTCCGGGCGACCCGCGCCGCGATACGGCCCCGTCGGCGTGGTGTTGGTCAGCACCGCGCGCACGTGCACGTCGAGCACCGGGATGTCGTACACGCTGGTCGACACCCACGGGCCGATCATGAGCTGGATCACGACCCCGGCCGGCGTCGCGTACGCGCCGACGTTCGCGTCCGAGTGCACGACGAGCGCCATGATGCGGCCGTCCGCGTCGAGGGCCAGCTGCGCGTGCGTGCGGAGGTCGCGGCCATGCGTGGCCGACAGGAATTCCTCCATGCGGTCGGCGGTCCACTTGACCGGCCGCTGCAGCGCGCGCGTCGCGTAGGCGGCGAGCACGTCCTCCGCGTACAGCGTCGTCTTCATGCCGAAGCCGCCGCCGACGTCGCCCACCAGCACGCGCACCTGGTCGACGGGGATGCCGAGCACTTCCGTGCACAGCTCGTCGCGCAGGCCCGTGGGCGTCTGGCAGCTCACGCGCAGCGTGATGCGCCCGCTCGCAGGGTCGCAGCTCGCGAGCGTGGCGCGCGGCTCGATCGACGCCGCCACCACGCGCGGGTTGACGAGGTCGAGCGTCACCACGTGCGCGGCGTTGGCGAGCGCCAGCGCGGCCGCTTCCGCCTTGCCGTGGCGCGCCTCGCACGCGACATTGCCGGTGGCGGCCTCCCATACCTGCGGCGCGTGCGGCGCGACGGCGTCGCGCAGGTTGGCGACCGCGGGCAACGGCTCGTAGCGCACGTCGACGAGCTCGCACGCGTCGCGCGCGATCTCGCGCGATTCCGCGACGACCGCGGCCACCGCCTCGCCGACGTAGCGCACCACGCCCTGCGCGAGCACGTGCTGCGGCGGCGAGGCGGTCGGCGACTTGTCCGCGCGCTTGAAGTCGGCGGATGCGGGGATCGGCTTCACGCCCGCGGCCGCGAGTTCGGCGCCGGTGTAGATCGCGAGCACGCCGGGCAGCGCGCGCGCCTGCGCCGCGTCGAGGTGCGTGATGCGCGCGTGCGCATGCGGCGAGCGCAGCAGCACGAGGTAAGCCTGCCCGGGCAGCGAGAAGTTGTCGGCGAACTGGTCGCGGCCGGTGAGCAGGCTGTCGTCCTCGATGCGGCGCACGGCCTTGCCGCTGCCGAAGCGCGTGGCGTGGGAGTTCGTGGTCATGGGTGGGCGCGTGAAGGTAAGATGCCGGCGCTGATCCTATCCCAATAGGGCCCCCATGAGCGTCCTGATCGCCGGCCTCGTCCTGTTCCTCGGCCTCCACTCGCTGCGCATCGTCGCCGACGACTGGCGCAATGCGCAGGTCGCGCGCCTCGGCGAGAAGCGCTGGAAGGGCCTGTTCGCCCTCGGCTCGCTCGTGGGATTCGTGCTGATCGTCTACGGCTACGGCATCGCGCGCCAGTCGCCCGTCGTGCTGTACGCGCCGCCGGTGTGGTCGCGTCACGTCGCCGCGCTGCTCATGCTGCCGGCGTTCATCCTCATCGTCGCCGGCAACATGCGCGGCACCAGGATGAAGGCAGCGCTCGGCCATCCGATGGTGCTCGGCACCAAGGTGTGGGCGTTCGGCCACCTGCTCGCCAACGGCATGCTGGCGGACGTCGTGCTGTTCGGCAGCTTCCTCGTGTGGGCGGTGGCAGACTACACGTCGGCTCGCCGCCGCGACCGCGCGGCGGGCGTCGTGTACCCGCCGGGCGCGGCGTCGCGCGACGCGCTGGCCGTCGTCATCGGCGTCGTCGCGTGGGCCGTGTTCGGCTTCTGGCTGCACGGCCCGCTGATCGGCGTGCGGCCGTTCGGATGACGAGGACGCGGGCCCTGCGCAGGCACTCAGCGGCGCGGCACGAGCGGTAGCGCCGCGGCGCGCGCCTGCAGCACCGGCGACAGCGACCCGATCCTCACGCCGAGCAGGCGAATGCGCCGGTCGAGCGTGACGCGCTTCAGGCACTCGCCGGCCGCGCGCCGGATCGCCTGCGCGTCCTGCGTCGGCACGTCGATCGTCTGGTCGCGCGTCACCGTCGTGAAGTTGTCGAAGCGCAGCTTGATGCCGATGGTGCGCCCCGCGTAGCCCTTGCGGGCGAGGTCGCCCGCGAGGCGCACGCACAGGTCGGTGAAGATGCGCGAGAGCTCGTCGCGGTCGCGGCGCACCGAGAGGTCGCGCTCGAACGTCGTCTCGCGGCTGATCGATTTCGGCTCGCTGTCGGTCTCCACCTCGCGCGCGTCGCGGCCGTTCGCCGCGTCGTGCAGCCAGGCGCCGTAGTGACGGCCGAAGTGCTCGAGCAGCCACGCGAGATCGGCATGCGCGAGTTGCCCGATGGTGCGCACGCCGAGCGCGTCGAGCTTCGCGCTCGCCTTCGGCCCGATGCCGTTGATGCGCTTCGGCGGCAGCGGCCAGATGCGCGTCGCGATGTCCTGCGGGCGCAGCAGCGTCAGGCCGTCGGGCTTGTCGAGCTCGGAGGCGATCTTCGCGAGCAGCTTGTTGGGCGCCACCGCGATCGAGCACGTGAGGCCCGTCGCCTCGTGCACCGCCGACTTGAGTGCGCGCGCGACGTCGCGGGCGCGCCACCAGGCGTCGACTTCGGATTCGGGCTGGTCCGATAGGGCGGTGTCTTCGCTGCCCTCACCCCAGCCCTCTCCCGCGGGCGGGAGAGGGAGTTCAACGTTCGCGGTCGGTGGCAGGGCATCGGCCCCTGGTGGCCGCACGTCGGTGAGGTCGAGGTAGATCTCGTCGATGCCGCGGTCCTCGATGCGCGGCGCGATGCGCGCGATGGCCGCCTTGAACATGCGCGAGTAGCGCCGGTAACGGTCGAAGTCGGTGGGCAGCAGGATCGCGTCCGGCGCGAGCGCCGCGGCCTTCATGAGGCCGAGCGCGGAATGCAGGCCGAACTTGCGCGCCTCGTACGTCGCGGTGGTGATCACGCCGCGGCCCGCGTAGCCGCGCAGGGTCGCGAACTTGCGCGTGACTTGGCCCGTGACCGGATCCTCGATCTCCTCCGGCTGATGCCGGCGGCCGCCGCCGATCACGACCGGCTGGCCGCGCAGCTCGGGATAGCGCAGCAGCTCGACGGACGCGTAGAACGCATCCATGTCGAGGTGGGCGATGAGGCGGACGGGCGACGGCATGGTCCGCGATGGTACGCGCGAACCTTTCGACGTTGCCGCGTCGCTGCCCCTCACCCCAACCCTCTCCCCGCAAGCGGGGCGAGGGAGCCTTGGGGCTTCGGTTCGCGTCGTTGCGAATCGCCGCCGTAATCCTCGCTCGCCGCACAAGCGGGGCGAGGGAGTCCACGGTCAGTGGCTTGTCGGTCAGTGCGACATCAGGATCGGCACCGTCATCGCCTCGAGCATGAGCCGCGTGACGCCGCCGAACACGGCCTCGGACAAACGCGGGCGCGTGTAGCCGCCCATCACGATGAGGTCGGCCGAGAGGTCCGCCGCGCGCGACAGCAGCAGGTTGCCGACGTCGATGTCGTCCGCGACTTCCTGCCGGATCTTCGCCTCGATGTCGTGGCGCGCGAGGAACGACGCGATGCCGAGGTCGGACAGGTCCTCGGACGGGTCGTCGGTATCGCCCGCGCCGCCGGCGGTGAGCACGTACACGTTGCGCGCGCGCTTCAGGAACGGCAGCGCGTCGTTGACCGCGCGCGCGGCCTCGCGCGACTCCTTCCACGCGATGAGCACGTTGCGCCCGATCACGGGGAACTCGCCGAAGTGCGGCACCAGCAGCACCGGCCTTCCCGACGACAGCAGCATCGCGTGCACGAGCTCGTTGCCGAAGCTCGCCTGCGCGTCGTCGGCCATCGGCTGCCCGACCACCGCGAGATCGGCGTAGCGCGCGTGCAGGACGGCCTGCTCGAGCGCACGCCCGGCGGGGGCGCTCCAGCCGACGGCGGCGAGGTCCTCACGCGCCGCCGCCGCGCGGAAGCGCGCCTCGGCGCGGCCTTGCGCCTCGCCGGTCTCGCGCAGCCGGCTCGCGACGACGGCGTCCGGCAGCACGGCGGACGCGAACGGCGTCATCTCGCGCGTCGCCACGAGGTACGCGCCCGCGAGCTCGCCGTGGAAGGCACGGGCGAGCCGCGCGGCCACCGCCAGCCGGCGGTCGCTCTGGTCGGAATCGTCGACGTGCACGAGGATGGATCGATAGCCCATGATTCGCCTCTTCTTGCGTTCGATTTCGATTGTGCGCCGGCGACCCGCCGCGCGGCTTGACGACCGTCATGCTGCCCGGGACCACCCCTCGCGTGCAACCAATGCGCACTCGCCGGGTCGAAGCCCCGAGCATCGGAGGGAGAAATGCCATGAGGAATCCGCTCGCCTGGGTGGCCGCAGTGATCGTCGTCGCTGCGGGCGGCGTCGCGTACTGGTGGCATTTCCGCGCCGAGCCCGCGCCCGCGGTGCCGCCGGTCGCCAGCGCGCCGCCCGCACCCGCGCAGACCGCGCCGCCCGCGGCACCGGCGATCGCGCATCCGCTGCCGCCTCCTGCCGCCGATGCGCCTCCGCTGCCGCCGCTGGCCGACAGCGACCGCGCCGCGCGCGACCTGCTGGCGAGCCTCTTCGGGCACGACGCGTTCGCGCGCTTCTTCGCCGGCGACGACGTGATCCGCCGCTTCGTCGCCACCGTCGACAACCTGCCGCGCGCCACCGCCGCCCAGCGGCTCTTCCCGGTGCGGCCGGTGCCCGGCACGTTCGTGGCGAGCGGGACCGACGATGCGCTCGCCATCGGCGCCGACAACGGACTGCGCTACCGCGCGTACGTGCTCGCGATGGAGCAGGTCGAGGCGAAGAAGCTCGCCGCCGCCTACATCCGCCACTACCCGCTCTTCCAGGCGGCGTACCGCGAGCTGGGCTACCCCGACGGCTACTTCAACGACCGCCTCGTGCAGGCGATCGACGACATGCTGGCAGCACCCGAGGTCACCACCGTCGCGCTCGTGCAGCCGAAGGTGCTCTACCAATACGCGGACCCGGCGCTCGAGGCGCGCTCGGCGGGGCAGAAGATCATGATGCGCATGGGTCCCGCGAACGAAGCGCGGGTGAAGGACAAGCTGCGCGCGCTGCGGCGCGAGATCACGTCGGCGCCGCCGCCGCACTGAGCTTCCGCCGCGATGTACGCAGCACGCGCGCGGGATTCCTGAGCGCGTCGGCGTTCCGGCGCTGCGCCTTCGCCCGCTCACGCAGGAAGCGCAGCAGGCCGGTCTCGAGGCGCCGCGGCGCGCGCGTGCCGATCCCGGCGTGCGCCGCGTGCAGCGAGCCGTCGCGCCAGCCCGCGAACACCGCCGGGTTGATGTACGACTTGCGGCACACCGCCGGCGTGTTGCGCAGCTCCGCCGCCACCGCCTTGATCGCCGCGACCTCGCAGGCCTTGCACGCGCGCTCCGACACCGGCTCGGGCAGCGGCTGCGCCGCCAGCAGCGCGAACGCGCGCAGCGTCGCGGCCCACGTGCGGAAGTCCTTCGCGGTGAAGCCCTCGCCCGCGACCTCCTTCAGATACTCGTTGACGAGGTCGGACTTGACCGGATGGCGCGCGCCGGCATCGTCGACGTATTGGAACAGCAACTGCCCCGGCAGCTGCTGGCAGCGGCGCATGATGCGCGCGAGCCTGCGGTCGTCGACCACGACCTCGTGCTCGACGCCGCCCTTGCCGCGGAACGCGAGCCGTGCGCGGCCGTCGCGCACGAACTGCACGTGGCGATTGCGCAGCGTGGTGAGGCCGTAGCTCTTGTTCTCGCGCGCGTATTCCTCGTTGCCGACCCGGGCGCGGGTGGTGTCGAGCAGCGCGACCACCGCCGCGAGCACCTTGTCGCGGACCAGCCCGTCGCGCGCCAAGTCCGCCGCGAGCCGGCGGCGCACCTTCGGCAGCGCCTCGCCGAACGCGATCATGCGCTCGAACTTCTCGTCGTCGCGCACCGCGCGCCAGTCCGCGTGATAGCGATACTGCTTGCGGCCGCGCGCGTCGCGTCCCGTCGCCTGGAGGTGGCCGCGGCGATTGCGCGCGATCCACACGTCCTCGTAGGCGGGCGGAATGGCGAGCTTCGCAATGCGCGCGAGGACGTCCTCGTCGCGCACGAGCGTGCCGTCGGCGTCGCGATAGACGAAGCCGTCGCCCTTGCGCTCGCGCCGGTAGCCGGGGGACCGGTCGGTGACGTAGACGAGCCCCGCCTCCTGCGCGAGGCGCCGGGCGAGCGGGTCGGCGGCGGTGGGCGGATCGTCGCGCATGGCCCGCTGATTGTCGCCGCGCACGTCCGGCGAGGGGCACCGGCCGTCCGCCGCGAAGGGGTGTGGGAATCGGACTACCCGCCGGATGCGGGTATAATTCGCGCGACTCCTTTGCCGCCCGCCGACGCCTGGCTGGGCGGTTTTGTTTTGGATCGCCATGAATACGCAAGCCGCTCCCGCCGATCTCGTGCGCGACGTGTCGCGCCGGCGGACGTTCGCCATCATCTCCCACCCCGACGCGGGCAAGACGACGCTCACGGAGAAGCTGCTGCTGTACGGCGGCGCGATCCAGATGGCGGGCACGGTGAAGGCGCGCAAGAGCGCGCGCCACGCGACTTCCGACTGGATGGAGGTCGAGAAGCAGCGCGGCATCTCGGTGACGAGCTCGGTGATGCAGTTCGACTACGCCGAGCACACGATCAACCTGCTCGACACGCCGGGGCACCAGGACTTCTCCGAGGACACGTACCGCGTGCTCACGGCGGTGGACGCCGCGGTGATGGTGATCGACGCCGCGAAGGGCGTGGAAGCGCAGACCATCAAGCTGCTCGAGGTGTGCCGGCTGCGCGACACGCCGATCATCACCTTCGTCAACAAGATGGACCGCGAGGTGCGCGAGCCGATCTCGCTGCTGGAGGAGATCGAGTCGGTGCTGTCGATCGACACCGCGCCGATCACGTGGCCGATCGGCATGGGCAAGACGTTCCGCGGCGTGTTCGACCTGCGCCACGACCGCCTCGTGCGCTTCACGCCGGGCGAGGAGCGGCGCACCGAGGCGAGCGAGCTGATCGAGGGCCTCGACAACCCGCGGCTCATGCAGCTTTTTCCCGGCGAGATGCCGGCGCTGCTGCACGACGTCGACCTCATCCGCAGCGCGAGCACGCCGTTCTCGCTCGACGAGTTCCTCGCGGGCCGGCAGACGCCGGTGTTCTTCGGCTCCGGCATCAACAACTTCGGCGTGCAGGAGATCCTGAACGCGCTGACCGAATGGGCGCCGCCGCCGCAGCCGCGCGACGGCGGCCCGCGCATGGTCGCGCCGACCGAGCCGCAGTTCTCGGGCTTCGTGTTCAAGATCCAGGCGAACATGGACCCGAAGCACCGGGACCGCATCGCGTTCTTCCGCGTGTGCTCGGGCCGCTACTCGCCCGCGATGAAGGTGCAGCACCAGCGCATGGGCCGCGAGATGAAGCTCGGCAACGTGATGACCTTCATGGCCAACGAGCGCGTGCAGAGCGAGGACGCGGTCGCCGGCGACATCATCGGCATCCACAACCACGGCCAGCTGCAGATCGGCGACACGCTCACCGAGGGCGAGGCGCTGGGCTTCAAGGGCATTCCCTACTTCGCGCCGGAGCTCTTCCGCGTCGCGCGGCCGCGCGACCCGTTCAAGGCGAAGCAGCTGCAGAAGGGCCTGCAGCAGCTGGGCGAGGAAGGCGCGATCCAGGTCTTCGAGTCGATCGTCGGCAACAACCTGCTGCTGGGCGCCGTCGGCCAGCTGCAGTTCGAGGTGGTCGCCGCGCGGCTCGCGGCCGAGTACAAGGTCGACGCGATCTATGACGATGCCGGCATCGCCACCGCGCGCTGGCTCACGTATCCCGACGAGAAGACGCGCCGCGACTTCGAGAAGGATCGCGCGGCGTCACTCGCCACCGACGTCGACGGCAATCCCGTGTACCTCGCGCCCAACCGCTTCAACCTGCAGGTGGCGATGGAGCGCTGGCCGCAGGTCGGGTTCCATGCGACGCGGGAGCATGGCCAAAGAATGGAACATCGCTAGGGGCTAGGGGCTGGGGGCTAGGGGCTAGGGGCTGGGAGCAGCGCGCTGGAACCCATGCCGGCATCGCCAACGTGACCGACGCCGATGCTGGAAATTGTCGTCCCCGCGAAGGCGGGGACCCAGCGACGTTGCTGTCCGACCCCTTGACGACACTGGGTTCCCGCTTTCGCGGGAACGACAATGGCCAGGCTGAAGTTTCGGCGATTTCGAGACAGGTTCCAGTCCCCCGCCCCGCATTTGCCGTCCATCCTTATCCAGGCGGTGGCATATCCGGCGGCGGATAGCTGCCGGCCGGCGCGTTGCCCGGCGGCGTGACCGGCACCGCGGGTCCGGGCGCGATCGGTCCGGGCGGCATCCCGTAGCCGGGCGCACCGCTCGCGGGACGCGGCGCGGGCGACGACGGCGGATAGTACGACCCCGCCGGCGGCGGATAGGTGCTCGCCGGCGGCGGATAGTTGGGCGGCGGATACGGCGAGACGGCGGGGCCGCGATACGCGACCGCGCGGCCCGGCAGCTGGTTGCCGCGGGCGTACATGCACTGCGCGTAGGCCATGTCGTAGCGCCGCTGCGCGTCGTACTGCGAGTAGCCGTACGCATTCGCGCCGGACGCGCCGCCGAACAGCAGGCCCGTGCCGGCGCCGATCGCGGCACCGGCGCCCGCCTGGCCCGTCGCCGAGCCGATGATCGCACCTGCCGCGGCGCCGAGCGCCGAGCCGACGACCGCGCTGCCCACGGCCGCGTTGTCCGCCGCCTGCTGCGCGCCGCCGACCGCCGCCTGGGCGTGCGCGTTGCAGAAGGCCTGGTCCGCCTGGAACTGGTCGAAGTTCTTGGCGGGGCCCGGCAGCACCATGACGCTGGGACCGCTCGGCATCACCGCGCAGCCGCCCACCACGAGCGCCGCGAGCGGCGCCATCAGCAATCGCTTGTCCATGTCAGTTCGCCGGTCCCGGCGGCAGCGCCTGCGGCGTCACCGGCACCCATGCCTGGTTGCAGTTCTGGACGTAGGGGAAGTACCCCGCCGGGTTGCGGCAGTAGTACCAGACCGTCGTCGGCGGCGCGGGCGGCATCGCGGCCACCTGGTCGATCACCGAGGGCGTGGAGTCGATCGTGCTCCACGTCAGCGGCACCGTGGCCGCGACGGTCACGCCGGGCGCCCACCAGCCCCAGCCCGGGCCCCACCAGCCGGCGTTCCAGCCCCAGCCCCAGCCGGGACCCCACCAGCCGGCATTCCAGCCCCAGCCCGGCCCCCAGCCGCGCCAGCCCCAGCCGCCGCCGTGCCATGTTGAGCCGTGCCAGCCTCCGCCATGCCAGCCCGAGCCGTGCCAGCCGGACCGCGAACCGGACCACGAGCCACCGCGCGAGCCGCTCCACGAGCCGCCCGACCACGAGCCGCCGCGCGAGCCGTTCCACGAGCCGCCGGACCACGAGCCACCGCGCGAGCCGCCGCCCTGCCAGCTGCTGCCGCCGCCCCCGCGTCCACCGCCGGACCAGCCGCCGCCGCCACCGCCACCGCTGCCGCCGGACCAGCCGCCCCCGCCGTGACCTCCACCGCCACCGCCGCCCCCACCGCCGCCACGCTGCGCGAGCGCGGCGCCGCTGCCGACGAGAACCGCCAGGGCCAGGCCAAGTATGGCAACGCGTTTCATGATCTCCCTCCGATCGCTCCAACGGGTGCGACTGGCCGCATGTGCGGCCGGTTCCCCCCGGAAACAGATTGTTGCAACGAACGGCCCCCGGCGTGGCCCCCTTGTCCTTCAACGGCCGGACGCCCGCCGGGTTGACATTGCCGGCCTGCGCCTCGACCTTTTGGAGGGTCGACTACACTACGCGCTTTTGCGCTTCGGACACTGCCATGGCTGCCGATCCCCGTTCCGCCGCCGACGCCGCGATGGATGCCGCGTCCCTCTACCGCGAAGAGATCGTCACCGATCGCAAGATCGGCACGATCCGGATGCTCGTGCCCATCACGGAGGCCGGCGCGCCCGACGGGTCGCGGCCCACGCTCTACTCGGGGGAAGCCCAGATCATGACCAACATGGGCGCGCTGCCGGTCAACTTCGACATCGAGGCCGCCACGCTCGCCGAGGCGGTCGCGAAATACGGCGACGCCGCCCGCGCGGGCATCGAGCGCACCATGCACGAGCTGCAGGAGTTGCGGCGCCAGGCGTCGTCCGGGCTCATCGTCCCGCCGGCCGGCACCGCGAGCGCCCTCGCGGGCGGCGGCCTCGGCATGGGCGGCCTGCCGGGCGGCGGCAAGATCCAGCTGCCATAAATGTCGTCTGCGATCGTCTGCAAAAGGCGTTCGTAACGGCGGTGGACGACGAGGCGCCGGCGTTGCGCCTTTTGCAGCCGCACTTCAACTGCACGGTCAGGCGGCCGCCTTGGGGCGGCTTGGCGTCGGCCGCATGGAAGAGCCGACAAAAGAACGAGCGTCGTGCGCCTCGCTTAGCGGATCCACGACCGGTTTTCCCACCCTCGCGATTCGCTGCACAATAGGCGGATGACCAATACGGGCATCCTCGCCGCGTCCGCGCTGCTGCTCTTCGCCTACGCGATCGAGCACCTCGGACGCCGCTTCAAGCTGCCGGCGGTCGTCCTGCTGATCGGCGCGGGGCTCGCCGCGCGTCAGGTCCTCGATTCGCTCGGCCTAAAATTCCATTGGGTCGACCCGATCGTGCCGGTGCTGGGCACGCTCGGCCTCATCCTGATCGTGCTCGAGGGCGCGCTCGACCTCACGGTAACCCGCGAGCGCGCGCACGTGATGGTCGCCGCCGCGGCGTCGTCGCTCCTGGGGTTCTGCCTCACGCTTGGCGCGTTCGCCATCCTGTTCGTGCTGGTGATGAATCTCTCCGTGCCGTCCGCGATGCTCGCCTCGATCCCCTTCGCGGTGATCAGCAGTGCGGTGGCCATTCCCTCGGCGTCCGCGCTGCCGACGCAACCGCGCGAGTTCGTCGTGTACGAGTCGTCGCTCTCCGACATCCTCGGCGTGCTGGTCTTCTATTCGTGGCTGGGTGCGAACGGCTCGCTCGAGGCGTTCGCCACGGACCTCTTCGGCGGCGGCGCGCTGTCGCTGGTCGCGGCGCTGCTCGCGGCGATCGCGCTCTTCTACTTCATCAACCAGATCACCGGCAACGTGCGCTTCCTGCCGCTGCTGGCGGGCCTCGTGTTGCTGTACGCGGTCGGCAAGGAGCTCCACCTGTCACCGCTCATCGTGGTGCTGGTGTGCGGCCTCCTCATCAACAACCCGCACCTCGTCACGTGGCATTCGGCGCTGCGCAACTTCCAGACGCCGCAGTACGAGGAGACGCTGTCGTCGTTCAAGGCGCTGGTGGCCGAGCTCACGTTCGCGTGCAAGAGCTTCTTCTTCCTGCTGCTCGGGTACTGGACCGAGGTGTCGGAGATGCTGTCGGTCGAGGCGTGGCTGATCGCCATCGCCGGCATCTCGTTCATCCTGTTCTCGCGCTACGCGATCCTCGCGCTGCTGCGGCGCAAGGCCATCGCGCAGCTCGTGTGGATCGCGCCGCGCGGGCTCATCACCGTGCTGCTGTTCCTGTCCGCGCGCCGCACGGGCGAGCTGCAGGACTTCCCGTTCGGGTCGGTGATGCTGGTGGTGCTGGTCACGTCGGCGCTGACCGCGCTCGCGCACCGCGCGGCGCCGGCGGCGCGGGCGGAGGAAGCACCGCCGCTCGCGACGGCGGTCGATCCCACCGCGCCCGGGACGCAGTCCCAGGGCTGACCCGGCGCATCAATCGGGCGGCGTCCCGCCCAACAGCGCCGGCGGCACGACCGGCGCCGTCGCCTTCGCGCATTCCGCATGGCCGCACGTGCAGCCGTCGTCGTCGCCGTCGGCGGCGAGCGCGTCGTCGTCGGTGCGCTCCGCCTGGACGAGGCAGTACTCGCTGCAGTAGCGCTCGCCGGTCTCGACCGTGCAGGCGCAACCCGCGTGCGCGCACTTGCCGGCCAGCGCGAGACGGCCCGCGGCGATCGCCTTCTCGGTTTCGGTCGTGGTCGTCGTGGTGTTCATCGCAGGGGAGCCGGATGAGGACGGTGATCGCCTGCCGTCGTGGAAAGCGGCGCACCGCTCATGCCGCGGGCCCGCCCGAGCGCTCGCGCGGCGTGTCGCGCACGACCGAGATCACGAGCAGGCACAGCGCCGCGAACTGCAGCACGAAACGCAGCACCTGCCCCGCTTCCCAGCGCGAGCGCAGGAGCTCCCAATGCGCCGGCACGGTGGTGGCGGCACGGAACGCCTCGTTGGCCGGCGCGACGAAGAGCAGGAACACGACCGGGAACGCGAGCAGCAGCGCCCCCAGCGCGCCGAGCGTCAGCGCGAACGTCTGGCGCTCGCGATGCAGCACCGCGGCGAGCGCGATCGTGGCGGCGATGGCCGCCGGCTCGAGCCAGCCGGCGCGCGCGCCCCACGCGGCGTACAGCGTCTTCTGCAGCGTGAGGTAGAGGTCCGCGTCGTAGTGGAGCTTCGCGGGCTGCTCCAGCAGGTGCGCGAACGCGAGCCCGGTGAGGAGGCCGACCGCGACCACCGCGAGCACGCGCAGCGCGCGCACCAGCATGCCGCGCAGCCGTGCCGCGCGCTCCTGCGGCACGGCCGCGATGAGTCCGGGATCGACCTTCATCCGGTGAGCCTAGCGCGGACCCCTGGCGCTGGCTGTGGGACCGCCGCGAACGTGGGCGTAGGACGAGCGCGCGTCGCCTTCGCGCGGGCTCATCCGTTCGGCCGATGGCGCGCCGGAGCAGGGGTCGCGACGATGGCGGCACCCTCACCTCGCGAAGGACCCGCCATGCCTGCCCTGCCCCTGCCGCGCATGCTTCCCGACGACGCCGCCTATGCCGCCGCCCGGCGCGAGATGGAGGACGTCCTGCGCGGCGGCCCCGGCGCCGCCTCCAGCGTGCGCTTCGACGAGCTCGCGCGCCTGGTCGAGGACTATGAGGCCCGCCGCGCCGGCTACGACCTGCCGCGCATGCGGGCGGCGCTCGCAGCGTGGAATGCGCGATGACCGGCGGCGTCATCGCGCCGGCGGCAGTCTCCGACCCGGCCGTTGCCGCGATTCCGACGTCCGAATCGACGCTTGGCCGATCGGTCTGCGCCGCGCCGGCCCCTACAGTGACCCCATCGCAACGGATTCCCGGAGGTCACCGTGACGTTCCTTCGCAAAGCCCTGCAACGCCCGTCGACGGCCGCGTACGTCGCCTTCGCCACGCTCTCCACGCCGGCGTTCGCGCAGGACGCGCTGTCGTCGCTGCACCTGCCGTCGCTGCCCACGTCGCTGCAGGCGATGACTCCGCGCGACATGCTGCTCTATGGCTCGATCGCGCTCCTGGTGGTGGCCGTCGCCCTGCGTCTCGCCCGCGGGTCCGCCCGCGACGACCTCGCGGCGCCGGAAGGCCCCGACATGCGCTGGTGGAAGAACGCGTAGGCGAGGCGCGCGATGAGCGAACGTTTCGCACGTTGCGCCGCCTGGCTCTTCGGCATCGCGGTCCCGATCGCGCTTGCGGTGGTGCTGCTGGCGCCGGTCCCGTTCATGCGCGGCTTGGGGGTCACGGCACTCGCGTGCGCCGCACTCGGCGTCGCGCTCAACGGCCTCGCGTGGCGCAGCGCACGGCGCAGCGCGTACTGGCCGGTGGGCGCGTCCATCGTGGGCGCCCCGGCCGTGGCGGCCGCTACACCGGTCGCCGTGCCCGCCGTTGCCGCGGCGCCGGCGACGAAGCCCACGCCGGCACCGGCCTGCACCGCGCGCTACCGCGCGCCGCGCTTCGAGCCGCGCGTGTCGCTCGCGCGCCTCGTGCAGGTTCCGCGCGCCTTCGCGCTCGTCCCCGGCCGCCTCCCCGCGCGCGTGACGTCCCATGCGTGAACCGGATGGCCCGTTCGGGGAGGGCATGCGCGAGACAGCGCGCGGCGCCGTCGGCGCCGCCATGACACCGCTGCGCAACGAGCGCGCCTACCGGGCGGCGCTGGCCGAGTTCGACGAGCTCTGTTTGTCGGAGGCCGGCACCGCCGAGTGCGCGCGCTTCGCGGAAGTCGTCGACCTGATCGACGCCTATACGCTCGGGCAGCAGGGCCGCTCGCGCCATCCGCTCGGGTGGCTCGCGCGCTGGCCGTCGGCCGCGGGCGTCACAGCAGGGAGTCGGTGAGCCGCGCGAGGTTCTCGAGCACGCGCTGCGCGATCGGCAGGCCCTTGCGCGACTCGAGCGTCACGAGATCGCAATGGGCGAGGTAGCTCGCCTGGACACGCGCCAGCGCCGCCACCACGTCGCGGTCGCAGATGAGCACGCTCACCTCCGCGTTGAGGGCGAACGAGCGGACGTCGAAGTTCGACGAGCCGATCAGCGCCACGTCGTGGTCGATGGACAGGTGCTTCGCGTGCAGGAAGCTCTGGCGATGCTTGTGGATGCGCACGCCCGCGCGCAGCATCGTGTCGTAGAACGACTGCTGGGCGAGCTGCACGAGCGGCTTGTTCGATTCCGCGTCGACGATGAGGTCGACCGCCACGCCCCGCCGCGCCGCGCTGCACATCGCCGCGAGGAACGACTCGGTCGGGATCACGTACGGTGACGTCAGCACGATGCGCTCGCGCGCGCCGTACATGAGCGCCACCATCACCGCCTCGGCGGTGCCCTCGTTGTAGCCGGGGCCGCTCGGCACGACCTGCGCGAGCCCGTCCGTGACCGTCGACAGCGGCACCGGCGTGAGGTCGTTCGACTCCGGCGGCAGGTTGCCGCATTCGAGGTAGCGGTCGCCCAGCAGCACCGCGTGCAGGTGCCGCACGATCGGGCCGGTGGCGCGCACCAGCATCTCCTCGTTCACCATGCCGCGGTTGGCGTGCGCGCTCACGATGTTCTGCGAGCCGAAGAACGCGCTGGTGCCGTCGACCACCACGATCTTGCGGTGGTTGCGCAAGTCGAGGCGCGCGGCGTTGGGACCCCACAGCCGCAGCGGCATCACGGAGATCACCTCGGCGCCCGCCTCGCGCAGGCCGGGGCCGAGGCCCTTCAACCCTTCGCGCGAGCCGATGGCGTCCATCAGCACGCGCACGCTCACCCCGCGCCGCGCCGCGCGCGCGAGCGCCTGCGCCACCGCGCGGCCGACGTCGTCGTCCTCGAAGATGTAGAACAGCATGTGGACGTAGCGCTGCGCCGCGTCCACCTCCGCGACGACGCGCGCGATCGCGGCGTCGTACACCGGCAGCAGCTCGAAGCGGTTGCCGCCGACCATCGGGAACTCGGACAGCGAGTCGGCGAGGTCGAGCGCGGGCAGTAGGTCGTTCGGCACCGTCCGCGCGACGTGGCCCTCCTCGAACGTCTTCGGGCGCGGCACCAGCTCGCGGACGAGGTCGTAGATCTGCCGCTGCACCTTGAAGCGGCGGCGCGGCATGTACGCGCGGCCGATCAGCAGGTACAGCACGAGGCCGAGCCACGGCATGAAGAAGATCGCCAGCAGCCACGCGCGCGCCGCGTTGGGCGGGCGCCGCTGCGGAACGTAGATCAGGGCCGCGACGCGGATCGCCCATTCGGATGCGACGTAGAACGGTCCCCAGTCGGGATGGGGAAGCGCGAGGTCAAGGGGCATGGTGGGACGGGAGGCGCTGCGCATGGTAGCGCACCCGCCCGCGCGCCGCCTTCGCGGCCCCGCACGAGCGCGCATTCCACCGTAGAATAATCGTTCCATCCGCCCGCCGCGCCCGCGGCCGCCGCCATGCCGAGCGCCACGCGCTACGAGGACCTCGCGCGCGCCATCACCGACGCGTACCCGGCGCTGCCCAACCGGCTGCAGGTCATCGCGCGCTTCGCGCTCGGCAATCCGGACGCGATGGCGCTGTCGACCGTCGCCGAGATCGCGCGCGGCGCGAGCGTGCCGCCGTCCGCCGTCATCCGCTTCGCCAAGGCGCTGGGCTACGACGGCTTCTCGGACCTCGCGCGCATCTACCGCGCGCGGCTGGTCGAGCGCTCCGGCAGCTACCGGGAGCGCATCGCGACGCTGCGGCGCGCGGGCGGCGACCGCGGGCAGGTGCTGCCGCCGCTGATCGACAACGCGATGCACGAGCTCGCGCGCCTGCGCGAGCACCTCGATCCCAAGCGGCTCGCCGCGGCCGCCGAGCTCGTCGCGCACGCGCGCACCGTGTACCTGCTCGCGCAGAGGCGTGCGTTTCCCGTCGCGTGCTACCTCGCGTACGGCTTCGCGCAGCTCGAGACGCGCGCCCTGCTCCTCGATTCGGTGGGCGGCATGCTGCGCGAGCAGGTCGCGCCGATCGGCCGCGGCGACGTGCTGATCGCCGCCAGCTTCCGCAACTACACGCCGGCGGTGATCGAGGCGGCCGAGCGCGCGCGCAAGCAGCGCGCGAAGGTGATCGCCATCACCGACCACCCCGTCTCGCCGCTCGCGCGCACGGCGCACGTGACGCTCGAGATCGGCGACGATCCGGCGGTGGAATTCCGCACGCTCGTCGCGGCGGTGTGCGCCGCGCAGGCGCTGGTCATGCAGGTGGGGTTCGGCGTGACGCGGCCGGGCTAGCCGCCCGGCGTCACCGCAAACTAGGCGTCAGTGCAGCCGCTCGCGCGACTTGCGCGCGGCGTCGGAGAGGCTGCGGCGGGTCCCCGTGCCGCGGGTCTCGGTGGTGCGCCGCGCCTGCCAGAAGCGGTAGATGAGCACCGACGCGACGGCGAGCTCGTCGACGAGGCTCGCGCGCTTCTCCTTGTCGTCGATCCACTCCGCGAACTCGGGGTCCTGGTCGCCGAACGCGAGCGCCTCGATCGGGAAGATCCAGTCGCGCGCGTCCTCGGCGTCGTAGAGCGGCTGCCACGCCTCGTCGCGCAGCTTCACGCCCGCCATGTAGCCCTCGCACCACGCGGTGCCCTCGGGCGGCTGGCGGTCGTCGGGCTTCTTCTCCTCGGGGAGGTAGAGCAGCGGCTTGAAGCGCGTCGGCGACTCGGCCAGCGTGCGCTGGATCCCGACCATGTGACGCAGGATGAGCGCCATGATGCGCTGCGCGTCGCCGCTGCTGCCGTACGCGGGCGTCGCGCTGCGGCCGCCGTCGCTCCACACCTGGGGCAGCCACTCGGACGGCTGGATGGTCTCCGGCCCGCTCACGATGGCCGCGAGGAAGCCGTCCAGCATCTCGAGGTCCATGCAGTCTTCGGGCACGGCATCCGACGCGAGGAAGCCCTCGAGCTCGTCGAGCTCGGCGTCGGTCAGCGGTTCGTCCAGGGCGCGGGGTTCGTTCATGGCAGGGGCACGTCGGGGCAACAGCACCCGTCATTATAGGCCGCCGGCGCAGGCCCGGCCGCGCGGGGGTTACGGCGCGCCCCGGCGCCTTGCGCAGGCGTGCCCTACACCCGGCGGACGCGCCCCAGCCGCACCAGCACCGCGTATTCCTCGCGGTCGGCGGCGATGAGCGATTGCAGCTCGCGCGGGGTCAGCGGATCGATGTCGAAGCCCGCGCCCTCGATCCGGCGCCGCACGTCCGGCGCGCGCAGCGCCGCGGTGAAGTCGCGCTGCAGCGCCGTGACCACGGGCGCCGGCGTGCCCGCCACCGCGACCACCGCGGCCCACGGATGCATGGTGACCGCCGGGCCGCCGGCCTCGCGCACGGTCGGCAGGTCGGGGTAGTTGGGCAGCCGATGCCGCGTCGCCACCGCGAGCGCGCGCAGCTTGCCCTGCTGCGCGAGCGCCGACGCCGTGAACATCGACAGCGGCGTGAAGTCGACGTCGCCGTTCGCCACCGCCGTCATGAGCGTGCCGCCGTCCTTGAACGGCACGTGCAGGAACTGCACGCCGGCGGCGAGCGCCATGCTCTCCACCGCGACGTGCATCGGGTGGCCGTTGCCGAGCGACGCGTAGCTCACGCCGTCCGGCGTGCGCCGCGCCTCGCGCAGCAGCTCCTGCAGCGTGGCGAAGCGGCTGCCGCCGCCGACCTGGATCGCGAGCGTCGAGTGGAAGAGCTTGGTGACCGGCACGAGGTCGCGGTCGACGTCGTACGGCAGCGTCGCGTGGATCAGCGGGTTCACCGCGAGCGTGCCGGTGTCGCCGATGAACAGCGTGTGCCCGTCGGGTGAGGTGGTGCGCACTTCCGCGAACGCGACGATGCCCGACGCGCCCGGCCGGTTTTCGATCACGACCGGCTGTCCCCACTGGCGGCTCAGGTGCTCGCCGACCGTGCGCGACACGACGTCGGGGCCGATGCCGACCGAGTACGGGACGACGATGCGGACCGCATGCGACGGAAACACGGCCTCACCCCTCGCATTCGACGCAAGCAGCACGGGCGCCGCCGCCAGCGCCTTCAGCACTGTGCGCCGTGCGCCACTGCGGGGGTTCACGCCAGGGTCGTGCGGGCGAGGATGGCGCCCGCTGCAAGCAGCGTGGCGAAGATGAGCTCGAGCTTGAACGTGCGGAAGAGGATGCCGTTGAACGGCAACCCAGGCGGGCACCGGCGGAAATCGCGCACCAGCCGCAGCGCGACCGGCAGCGCGACGACCGGCAGCAAGAGCCACCACGAGCGCGTGAGCCAGCCCATCGCGGCCGCGAGCGCGAAGGGCGCGAGGATGCTCGTGACGTAGAGCGCCGTCGACGCGCGCGCGCCCAGCACCACGGGCAGCGTGCGGCGGCCGACGCCGCGATCGTGCGCGACGTCGCGATGGTTGTTGACGACCAGCGCGGCGGCGGCCAGCAGGCCCATCGCGCACGCGCCGAGGAGCGTCGGCAGCGGGATCGCGCCGCCGGTCAGCGTGTAGTCGCTGCCTGCCACCGCGAACAAACCGAAGAACACGAACACGACGATCTCGCCGAACGGCGTGTACGCGATCGGCAGCGGCCCGCCCATGTACGCGAGCGCCGCGAGGATCGAGAGCACGCCCATCACCAGCACCGGCAGGCCGCGCAGCGCGACCAGCGGCAGCCCGAGCAGCACCGCGACGCCGATGGCCGCGATGATCGCGAGGTGCACCTGCCGCGTGGTGAGGAGCCCGAGCGCGGTGGCGCGCGGCAGGCCGATGCGCGTGCGGCTGCGCTCGCCGCCGCGCAGCGTGTAGCCGACGTCGTTCTCGAGGTTGGTGACGATCTGCAGCACGATGCTCGCGGCGAGCATCAGCGCGACGATGGTGCCGTCGACGTGGCCCGTGCGCTGGTACACGAGCGCCGCCGCGACGATCACGGGGCTGATGGCGATGAGCAGGCTGCGCGGGCGCAGCGCCATGAGCCACGCGGCCGGCGAGCCGGGCGCGACCGGCGGCGCCCCGCCGACGTCGGCGGCCACGTTCTGCGCAGGCAGGGCGGAGGCAGTGGGCATCAGGCGGGGTCGGTGCGGATGAGCGGGTCGGGCGCGCGGCGGCGGCACCGGCGTGCGCCCGGCGAAGCGGGCAGGCGGCGCGGCGTTCGCTCGCGCCGCGACCATAGCGCAAGAGCGGGGCGATCGTCTACGTTGCGCATTGCCTGCATCCCGGCGGCGCGGTGCACGGGCGCCGGCAGCGCGCCTGCGCGCGGCGCGCTACTGCGCGCCGTCGTACATCTTGGCGGCGTCGAGGCGCGTGGTCCACGCGAGCCCCGCGTTGCGCCAGCCGTTGACGGTGCGCAGGCCCTTGCCCGGGCCTTCCGGCGCCGGGTCGCCCTCGAAGCCGTCGACGACGATCCACGGCTGCGCGAATCCGGCTTCCGCGAGCGCATCGGCCGCGCGCGCCGCACGGCCGCCGGCCTGGCAGATCAGGACGACGGGATCCTGGCGCGTGAGGCCCTTCGCGGCCAGCCGGCGATCGACCGCCGCGATGAAGTCGGGATTCACCTTCGGCACGAACGCGCCCTTGGCGGCGTCGAACGACCCCGGGCCGGGGTCGAGCCAGAAGGGGATGTGCGCATCGACGGCCGCGGGCATGCCGATGAACATGAGCTCGCTGCGCGTGCGGATGTCGATGAACAGGATCTCCTTCGCGTGGTCGGCGATCATCGGCCCCGCGTCCTTCGCGTTGACGTACAGGTTCGCCTTGGTGCGCTTGTTGGTCGGCACCACGGCGGCGAGCGCCGACGCGGGATCGGTGGCCACCTCGCCGGGCGGCGGCGCGCAGGTGTCGGTCGCGGAGGCGAGCGGGGCCAGGAGCAGGAACGCGGCAAGCGCCGCGAGACGCGGCGCGCGATAGGTCGGCATGGTGCACCGGGAGCGGTTACAGCGATGCCGTAGTGTCCCGCCGCGCCGCCCCGACCGGATTGACGTGGCGCAAAGCGGCCCCGATCAACGGCCCGCCGCGGCAGCGCCCTGGCGCAACGAGTGCGCGAGATTGAGGGCGAACGCGAACACCAGCAGCGCCCCGGCCTGGTGCGTCGCGGCCAGCGGCAGCGGCACCACGTGCACGAGCGTGGCGATGCCGAGCGCGACCTGCACCGCGAGCATCGCGAGCAGCAGCACCGCGCCGCGTTGCGCGCGCGGCGGCATGCCGGGCGTGCCGCGCACGCGCCACCACAGGAGCGGCACGAGGAACGCGAGCAGCCACGCGACGAGGCGATGGTCGAACTGCACGGTGGCCATGTTCCAGAAGAAGTTCTTCCACCACGGGTCGAGCGAGAGGATTTCCGGCGGCACCACGCTGCCGTTCATCAGCGGGAACGTGTTGTACGCGAACCCCGCGCGGATGCCGGCGACGAGGCCGCCCGTGAGCACCATGACGAACACGAGGCACGCCACGCCGAACGCCAGGCGGCGCACGCCGCGCTGCCGGTCGTCGCGCGCGACGAAGCGCTCCGGATGCACGAGCGACCACGCGACCCACAGCATCGCCGCGAAGATGACGAACGCGAGCCCGAGATGCGCGGTGAGGCGGAACTGCGACACGCGCGGGTCGTCGACGAGGCCGCTTTGCACCATGTACCAGCCGAGCGCGCCCTGCAGGCCGCCGAGCACGAAGATGCCCGCGAGGCGCGCGCCGTAGCCCGCCGGAATGCGCCGGCGCACGAGGAACCACACGTACGGCACGAAAAACGCGACGCCGATCAGGCGCCCGAGCAGGCGATGGAAATACTCCCACCAGAAGATGCCCTTGAACTCGGACAGCGCCATGCCCTTGTTCACCTGCTGGTACTCGGGCGTGGCCTGGTACTTCGCGAATGCCGCCTGCCAGTCGGCGTCGGTGAGCGGCGGCAGCGTCCCGACGATCGGCTGCCATTCGGTGATCGACAAGCCCGAATGCGTGAGGCGCGTGACGCCGCCGACCACAACCATCGCGAACACCAGCGCGCAGCAGGCGTACAGCCACCACGCGACGGCGCGCGGCGAGCCGCGCCCGCCGGCGGCCGGGGCGAGGGAGGAGGCGTGCGTGCTGGCGGAGGACATCCGTGAATTATCCCATGGGGGCCCGCGTCCCTGCGGCGTCCCGCCGGGTGGCGTGGTGCGGGCCGGCCCGCGCAATCCTGCGTAGAATGCGCGCGATGCGCCGCCGGCTCATCGCCTGGATTGCCCTCTTCGCCACGCTCGTTGGACTGGCGGCGCCGGCGCATGCGTACGGCCATCGGGATGCGCCCGGCGGCGCGGCGCCCGACTTCTGCACGACGAAGGCGACGCCGGCCGCGCCCGCCGCCCCGCCGTCGTCGGACGTCGCCGGATGCGATGCGTGCGCGAACTGCATGCCCTCCGCCGGTCCGTCCGCCAGCCTGCGCGAGCCGGTGATCCCGGCCGCGGGCGTGCATGCCGCGCCCGCCACCGCGCGGGACGCGGGCGTTCCGCCCGACGCGCCGTTCGAGGCCAGGGCACCCCCGCCGCTCCGCTGACGTCGCCCGCCGCCGCCGCGCGCGGCAGCCCCGGCCGGAACGCGCCCGCGCCTGCCGGCATCCCACGTCCATGGAGCGTTCACATGAGTCATCGCCTGTCGTTGTTCGGATTGCTGCTGGCCCTCGCGGCCGCCCCTGCGCTCGCGCAGGTCACCATCGCCGATGCCTGGGTGCGCGGCACCGTCCCCGCGCAGAAGGCCACCGGCGCCTTCATGCAGATCACGAGCCCGACGGAGACGGCGCTCGTCGCCGCGTCGTCGCCGGCCGCGAAGGTCGTCGAGATCCACGAGATGAAGATGGACGGCGGCATGATGCGCATGAAGGCCGTCGACCGCATCGCGCTGCCCGCGGGCAAGCCGGTGACGCTCGGCCCCGGCGGCTATCACGTGATGCTGATGGACCTGGTCGCGCCGCTCAAGGAAGGCGACACGGTCAGCATGACGCTGACGTTCGCCGACAAGGAAGGCCGCAGGACCACGCAGGACGTCAAGGCCCCGGTGCGCGCGCTGACCGCGCCTGCCGGCGCGATGAAGCACTGACGCCACCCCGCCCATGCACGTGACGCCCGCGGCCGCGCGCCGCGCAGCGGGAGACCTCATGCGCCCTGCGCACCGGATCATCGCCGTGGCGCTGCCCCTGTTGTACGGCAGCGCCGCCCACGCGAGCTGCGGCTCCGCGTTCTGCCTCGTCAACACCAACTGGAGCCTGCAGGGCGTGTGGACGCAGCCCGGCCCGCATGCCGACCTGCGCTTCGAGTACATCGACCAGGACCAGCCGCGCCAGGGCACGCACGACGTGGCCGTCGGCGCCATCCCGGCGCACCACGACGAGGTGCGCACGATCAACCGCAACCTGCTCGCGAGCGTCGACTACGGCTTCGACGAGACGTGGGGCATCACCGCGATGCTGCCGGTGGTCGACCGCAGCCACACGCACATCCACAACCATCACGGCGCGAAGATCGTCGAGACGTGGAGCTTCACCGCCCCCGGCGACATGCGCGTCATGGGGCGCTACCAGGCGTACTTCGGCGCCGCGGCGGGCGAGCGCGCCGGCTTCGCGGGCGGCACCGCCGGCTTCACGCTGCCGACGGGCGCCACCGACATCACCAACGGCACCGGTGCGCCCGCCGAGCGCTCGCTGCAGCCCGGCACGGGCACGACGCAGTTCGCCGCCACCGTGTACTACCGCGAGGCGCTGCCGTCCATGCGCTCGCAGTGGTACGTGCAGGCCGCGATGCAGGTGCCGCTCTACGAGTCGGCCGGGTACAAGCCGGGCACGCAGTGGGCGCTCGACGCGGGCTGGCGCTACGACGCGAGCGACGCGCTCGGGTTCAACCTGCAGCTCAACTACGCGTGGAAGGGCCGCGACGCCGGCGCGCAGGCGGAGCCCGGGGATTCGGGCGGGCGCACGCTCGCGATCGCGCCCGGCGCCACGTGGGCGCTGACGCCCGCGACGCAGCTCTACGGCTTCGTCTCCGTGCCCGTGTACCAGGACGTCAACGGCGTGCAGCTCACGGCCCGCTGGTCGCTCGCCGCGGGGATCAGCGTGCAGTTCTAGCCGCGTCCGGCCGGCGGGGCGTTGACAGTCCGCGCCGGAATCGGAACAATTGGTCCGACCACTTGACCAGAGCGGCGCTTCGCTCCTGCGAAGACGCCGCCGACGGTGGCCCCGACCCTCAAGGAGGAAACATGCGCAACCCCGTTCGCGCCGTCGTGCGCGGCCTCGCGATGCTCGGCCTGGCGGCGCTCGCCGGCACGGCGTCCGCCCAGGCGCCGATCACGCTGCACGGCGCCGTGCAGTTCAACGACGACCACGCCTTCAACCGCGCCCTGGTGAAGTTCCAGGAGCTCACGGCGAAGTACTACGGCAAGCCGATCAACTTCGTGCTGCACAAGAACAGCGAGCTCGGCCTCGAGAAGGACTACTTCGCGTTCATGAACCAGGGCATCTCGGTCGACTACGGCATCGTGTCGCCGGCGCACATGTCCACGTTCTCGAAGGCGGCGCCGTTCATCGACGCGCCGTTCCTGTTCCGCGACCTCGATCACTGGAACAAGGTGCTCGACGCGGACACGCTGAAGCCCATCGCGGACGAGGTGAGCGCCAAGGGCGACGTGATGCTGATCGGCTTCGCCGGCGGCGGCACGCGCAACATCTTCGCCAACAAGCCGGTGCGCAACCTGGCCGAGATGAAGGGCCTCAAGGTGCGCGTGCAGGGCGCGCCGATCTGGAGCAAGACGTTCTCCGCGGTCGGCATGTCGCCCACCGTGATCGCGTACGACGAGATCTACAACGCGATCCAGAACGGCGTCATCGCGGCGGGCGAGAACGAGGCCGCGGGCGTGGAGGCCATGAAGTTCTACGAGGTCGGCCCCAACCTCAACATGACGCAGCACGCGATCACCATCCGGCCGATCTGCTTCTCGGGCAAGACGTTCAAGAAGCTGCCGCCCGACCTGCAGGCCGCGATCCTCAAGGCCGGCAAGGAGGCGGGCATCTACGGGCGCCAGATCGAGTCCGGCGAGGACCAGAAGAAGCTCGAGGCCCTGCAGGCGGCGGGCAAGCTCAAGATGATCCCGTTCGCCGACCGCGCGCAGATGAAGAAGCTCGCGGACCCGGTGATGGCCGAGTACGCCAAGGAGATCGGCGCCGACCAGATCTACGCGAAGATCAACTCGATGTAGCCGCGAGAAGCATGAGGCCGGCGCACGGAAGCCTTTCCTGCGCCGGCTTTTTTTCGGCATCCCTTCGCAAGGAAGCGCATGCGCAAAGTCCTGGATGGCTATTACCGGCTGCTCAACGTGCTGCTGGGCGTGAGCGTGGCGGCGCTGGTGCTGCCCGTCACGCTGCAGATGATCTCGCGCCTCACGGGCCTCATCCCCGCGTGGATCTGGACCGAGGAGATGGCGCGCTTCCTGTTCATCTGGATGGTCATGCTGGGCGCGATGATCGGCGTGCGCGACGGCAGCCACTTCGAGGTCGACGTGTGGCCGCGGCTCTCGTTCCGCGCCAACGCGCTGCTGTCGGTGGTGTCGATGCTCTTCGTGCTCGTCTTCGCGCTGGTGTTCACGTGGTACGGCATCAAGTTCCTGCAGTTCGGGTGGAACCAGTCCTCGGAGCTCGCCGACCTGCCGATGGGCTGGATCTTCGTCGCGTGGCCGCTCACCGGCGTCACGTGGCTGCTGTTCGGCTGGGAGCGCCTGCAGCGCGACCTGCGCCGCGTCGCCAACGGCCCGCTGCCCGGCGAGGACAAGCCGATCGAGCGCGATTTGGGCAAGGGGAGCCTCATATGAGCCGGCCGCAACCTTCGCACGCGACGGGGACCGCCCGATGACCGGCGCGACGCTGACCCCGGCCGTCGCCGCGCTGTGGCTCTTCGGCGGCTTCTTCCTGCTCATGATCCTGCGCGTGCCGGTGGCGTTCGCGCTCGGCCTCGCGTGCCTGCCGCTGCTCGTCATCGAGCCGCGGCTGTCGCCGATGGTGATCTTCAACACCACGTTCAAGGCGTACAACTCGTTCATCCTGCTCGCGGTGCCGTTCTTCCTGCTCACCGCGAACCTCATGAACGTCGGCGGCATCACGGACCGCCTCGTGCACCTGTCGCGCACGATGGTGGGCAACTTCCCCGGCGCGCTCGCGCAGATCAACGTGCTGCTGTCGGTGTTCTTCGCGGGCATCTCGGGCTCGTCGACCGCGGATGCCGCGAGCCAGGGCAAGATCTTCATCGAGGCGCAGGTCAAGGAAGGCTACGACCTCTCGTTCTCGATCGCGATCACCGCGGTGTCGGCGGTGCTCGCGGTGATCATCCCGCCGTCGATCCTGATGGTGGTGTGGGGCGGCGTGCTGCAGGTGTCGATCGGCGCGCTGTACCTCGCGGGCGTGATCCCGGGCCTGCTGCTCGGCCTCGCGCAGATGGCGACGGTGCATGCGTACGCGAAGATCCGCAAGTACCCGACGTACCCGCGCTCCTCCGTGCGCGAGTTCGCCAATGCCGCGCTGGTGGCGATCCCCGCGCTGATGACGCCGTTCATCATCGTCGGCGGCATCCTGCTCGGCTGGTTCACGGCCACCGAGTCGGCGGCCGCGGCGGTGATCTACGCGGCGGTGCTGTCGATCTTCGTGTACCGCCAGCTCGACCGCAGGCAGCTGTGGACCGCGCTGCTCGAGACCGGCAAGCTCTCGGCGGTGGCGCTCTTCTGCGTCGGCACGGCGTCGATCTTCGGCTGGATGCTCGCGTACTACCAGATCCCGAAGGCGCTGCTGCAGAACGTCACCACGTGGGGCATGGGCCCGATCGGCGTCGGCTTCTTCATCGTGTTCGTGTTCCTCGTCGTCGGCTGCTTCCTCGACGCGATCCCGGCGATCATCATCGTCGGCACCACGCTGCAGCCGCTCGCGGCGTCGGTCGGCATGCACCCCGTGTCGTTCGCGATCATCAGCATCGTGGCGCTCGCGTTCGGGCTCGTGACGCCGCCGTACGGCATGTGCCTCATGGTGTCGTGCGCGATCGCCAAGGTGCCCTTACGCTACGCGCTCAAGGACACGATGATCATGCTGGTGCCGATGCTGCTGGTGCTGGCCGCGATGATCGTGTGGCCGCAGATCCCGCTGCTGCTGCCGGAACTGATCCGGCCCGATTTCCTGAAGTAGGCTTTCGGGTGTCGCGCGTGGGAGGAGAAGCGATGATCACGTTCCGGCCGCTGGCCGCCGGCTTCGGCGTCGAGGTCGAGGGGCTCGACCTCGCGCAGCCGATGCCGCCCGCGACGTTCGCGCAGTTCGAGCGGGCGTTCTACGACAACCTCGTGATCACCGTGCGCGCGCAGACGCTGACGCCGGCGCAGTTCGTGGCGTTCGCGCGCCGCATCGGTCCGCCGCAGCCGCACGTCATCGACCAGTTCCACCATCCCGAGGACCCGAACATCCTCATCCTGTCCAACGTCAAGAAGGACGGGCAACCCACCGGCCTGCAGGACGCGGGCTCGTACTTCCACACCGACTACTCGTACCTGCAGGTGCCGGCGCGCGCGACGACGCTGTACTCGCGCGTGGTCCCGAAGGTCGGCGGCGACACGCTGTTCGCGAACCAGCAGGCGGCCTACGACGACCTGCCGGACGCGATGAAGAAGCGTATCGAGCCGCTGTATGCGATCCATCACTACGGCAACCGCAACGACCTCGACGAGAAGAGCCGCACGGTGGCCTCCGTGCTCACCGACGAACAGAAGGCGAGGATGCCGGTCATCACGCACCGTATCGCACGTCCGCATCCGGTGACCGGGCGCAAGTCGCTGTACGCGGTGTCCGGCAGCTCGTTCGGCATCGTCGGCATGCCCGAGGACGAGGCGCGCGACCTATTGGACGAGCTCGCCGGGCACTCGACGCAGGAGAAGTACCAGTTGCGCTTCAGGTACGGCGTCGGCGACGTCGTGATGTGGGACAACGCGTCGCTGCTGCATTCGGCGACGCTCACCGATCCCGCCGACGCGCGCACGCTGTGGCGGATCACGGTGCTCGAGCCGTCGGCGGACGCCGCGGCCGCGACGCTCCTCGCGCCGACGTACGCGCAGGGCGGCATGTAGCGCTGCCGCCCCGCGGGGGGCGCTGTTTGGCGCGCAGCACGAACCGGCGGTATGCTTGCCGGCCACCGGGTAACCCCGCGCAAGGCCCGTCGTCGCGCTCGCGACGAACGTGCGGCCTCGGGCGGAGCTGCCACGGTGCTCCGCCCATGCGACGCGTCGTCCACTTCGCCGTCCTCGCGCTGCTGCTGCTGTTCATGCAGCAACGGGCGGTCGTGCACCCGATCGAGCACCTCGCGGGCCGCGCCGCAGCGCCGCAGGAGACGATTCTCGGCCTGCCGCAGGTCGAGCTCGCCTGCGTGCAATGCGCGCTGCTGGCGGGCGGCGTCGACACGGTCGCAGCCGCGCCCGTCGTCGCGCACTTCGTTCCGCCCGCCTCGCTCTCCCCTCCGCTCGTTCCCGCGCCGGCGCTTGCCGCGGCCGGCGCCTGGTTCGACAGCCGCGCCCCGCCTCCCCTCGCCTGACCCCGCGAGTCCCGTCCACGGCACGTCCTGCAAGGCGTGCCGTGCGGCCGTCCGTGTCAGACCGAGGAGTCCATCGTGTCCGCATCACCGTTCGTGCGCCGCGCGCTCGCGCTCGCACTGTGCATTTCCGGCAGCGTCCACGCCGCCACCGACGCCGACCTCGCCGCGATCCGCGAGGAGATCCGGCAGCTGAAGGAAGCGTACGAGGCGCGCATCCGCGCGCTCGAGGATCGCCTGCAGAAGGCGGAGGCGGCGCCGGCCACCGCGCCGCCCGCTGCCACTGCGGCTGCCCCGACGGAAGCGCCGCCTGCACCGGCGGCCGCCGCGCCGGCTGCAACTTCGTCTGGCATTGCCGCGTTCAACCCCGCGATCTCGGCGGTGCTCGAAGGCACCTACCAGAACCTGTCGCAGGATCCGCGCCGCTACCACCTCCACGGCTTTGCGCCGAGCGGCGACATCGCACCGGGCCCGCGCAGCTTTTCCATCGGCGAATCGGAGCTCACGCTGTCGGCGAGCGTCGACGACAGGTTCGCCGCCGCGCTCACCTTCTCGCTGTCGCCGGACAACTCCGTCTCGGTCGAGGAAGCGTACGGCATCGCCACCGGCCTGCCGGGCGGCGTGACGCCGAAGTTCGGCCGCTTCTTCTCGGGCCTCGGGTATCTCAACGAGCAGCACCAGCACGTGTGGGATTTCTACGACGCGCCGCTCGCGTACCAGGCGTTCTTCGGCGGCCAGTACACGCAGGACGGCGTGCAGGTGAAGTGGGTGGCGCCCACCGACACCTTCGTCGAGCTGGGCGGCGAGCTCGGCAGCGGCACCGGCTTCCCCGGCAACGACCGCAACAGGAACGGCATCGGCGACGGCGTGGTGTACGTGCACGCCGGCGGCGACGTGGGCGACAGCCACAGCTGGCGCGCGGGCCTCTCGTACCTGCAGACGGCCGCCGCCGACCGCAGCTACGAGCAGGCCGACCTCGCGGGCCGCAGCGCGCTCGTGAGCTTCACCGGCCGCAGCCGCATCGCGGTCGCCGACTTCGTGTGGAAGTGGGCGCCGAACGGCAATGCGCGCGAGACCAACTTCAAGCTGCAGGGCGAGTACCTGTGGCGGCGCGAGAGCGGCGACCTCGCGTACGACGCCGACAACGCGCTGGGCCTCGCGCAGACCGCCGGCTACACGTCGCGGCAAAGCGGCTTCTACGTGCAGGGCGTGTACCAGTTCCTGCCGGCCTGGCGCGTCGGCGCGCGCTACGACTGGCTCGACCCCGGCAGCGTCGACTACGGCGCGAACGGCGCGTACCTCACGGATACGTCGTTCAACCCGCAACGCACGTCGGTGATGTTCGACTGGACGCCGTCGGAGTTCAGCCGCCTGCGCCTGCAGTACTCGCAGGCGAAGCTCGCGCCGGGCATGACCGACAACCAGTGGTTCCTGCAATACATCCTCACATTGGGCGCGCACGGCGCGCATCGCTACTAGGAGTCGCGCCATGAAGCTCGTTCGCCTCGCCCTCGCCGTCGTCGCCGCCTGCCTCGCGCTGCCGGCGGCCGCCGCGCTCAACGTCTTCGCCACGGTCCCCGAATGGGGCGCGCTCGCGCAGGAGTTGGGCGGCGACAAGGTCAGCGTGTTCGTCGCCACGAATGCGCTGCAGGACCCGCACCACGTGGAGGCGAAGCCGAGCCTCATCGCGAAAGCCCGCAACGCCGATCTCGTCATCGCCACCGGTGCGGAGCTCGAGATCGGCTGGCTGCCGCTCGTGCTGCAGCAGGCCGGCAATGCCAGGGTGCTCGCCGGCAAGCCCGGGCATTTCGAAGCGGCCGCGTTCGTGACGCTGCAGGACAAGCCGGCGCGCCTCGATCGCGCGGACGGCGACGTGCACCCGGGCGGCGATCCGCACATCCAGACGGACCCGCGCAACATCCTGCGCATCTCGGCGCCGCTCGCGCAACGGCTGGCCGCGCTCGATCCGCCGAACGCCGAGTACTACGCCGCGCGGCAGAAGGACTTCGCGCAGCGCTACGGCGCCGCGATCGCGCGCTGGGAGGCGGCGGCCGCACCGCTGCGCGGCACGCCGATCGTCGTGCAGCACAAGGCCTTCACCTATCTCATCGCGTGGCTCGGGTTGAAGCCGGTGGCAACCCTCGAGCCAAAGCCGGGCGTCGAGCCCACGACCGCGTATCTCGCCGAGGTGCTCTCCACGCTGCAGAAGACGCCCGCGCGGATGGTCCTGCGCGCCGCGTACCAGAGCGATCGCGCGTCGCAGTGGATCGCGGAGCGCGCGAAGATCGCCGCCGTCGCCCTGCCGTTCACCGTCGGCGGCGATCCCGAGGCCAAGGACCTCGTCGCGCTGTTCGACGACACGCTCGCGCGCCTCCTGAAGGTGGTGCAATGAGCGCCGCGCAGCGGGCGCACGCGACGAGGAGGGCGCCATGAGCGTCGGCGCCGTCGAAGCCTCGATCGTGCTGCCGGCGCTCGCCGCCGGCCTTCTCGTGGCCGCCACCCATGTGCCGCTCGGCACGCAAGTGCTCACGCGCGGCATCGTGTTCATCGATCTCGCGATCGCGCAGATCGCCGGCTGCGGCGTGCTGCTGGCCGATGCCTTCGGCCTCGAGCCGCAGGGCATGGGCGTGCAGGTCGCGGCGCTCGTGGCCGCGCTCGGCGGCGCGCTGCTGCTCACGTGGACCGAGCGTGTCTTCGCCGACGTGCAGGAAGCGGTGATCGGCGTGGTGTTCGTGCTCGGCGCTTCCGGCGGCGTGCTGCTGCTCGCCTCGAACGTGCACGGCGGCGAGCACCTGCGCGACCTGCTCGTCGGGCAGATCCTGTGGGTGCAGCCGGCGCAGCTCGCGATCGTGGCGCTCGTGTACGCGGTGCTGCTCGCACTGTGGTACGGGCTCGGGACGCGCCTGCCGCGCGCGGGGTTCTACGTGCTGTTCGCGGTGGCGGTCACGCTGTCGGTGCAGCTCGTCGGGTTGTACCTCGTGTTCGCGACGCTGATCGTGCCGCCGCTCGCCACCCGCCGCATGACGCGCGGGCGTCTCGCGGCGTCGTACGCATTGGCGGGCGCCGGCTACGCCGCCGGCCTCGTGGTGTCGACGGCGCTCGACCTGCCCAGCGGGCCGGTGATCGTGTGGACGCTCGTCGCGCTGGCGGCGGCCGTCGACGTGGCGCTGCGCCGCCGCGGCGCCCTGCCGCCGCTCGCCGACGTGCGCGGCTAGGACGGGCGCCTCCTGCGGCCGTCAGGTGCCCACGCCGGGCAGGAGCGCGAGGTCGAACGCCCGCTCGGCGAACCACGCGGCGGCGATCGCCGCCACGACGAGCGACCCGCCGACGAACACCGTGCGGCCGTAGAAGCGCGTGTCGCGCACGGCGAACGCGAGCGGCAGGAAGAGCGTGACGATCGCGAGCTGCCCGATCTCCACGCCGACGTTGAACGCGACCAGCGCCGGCAGCAGCGACGCCTGCGGCAAGCCCAAGTCGGCGAGCACGCTCGCGAAGCCGAAGCCGTGGACGAGGCCGAACACGAAGGCCAGCACCCAGCGCCGGCCGAGCACCACCGGCCACACGTTGTTGAGCGCGGCGAGCACCACCGACACCGCGATCGCCGACTCGACGAGCCGCGACGGCAGCATCACCACGCCGAGCGCGGCGAGCGACAGCGTGATCGAGTGCGCGACGGTGAACGCGGTCACGACCTTCAGCACCTCGCCGCACGCGTCGCGGAAGCTCGCCACGCCCCGCCGGCCCGCGCCGGGCGCGACGACCAGCACGGCCGGCAGCAGCAGCGACAGCAGGAACAGGAGATGGTCGAAGCCGGTCCAGATGTGGACCACGCCTTCGCGCAGGTAATCGGCGAACTGCGCGAGCGGCGAGGCGTCGTCGAACGGGAACGATTGCAGCGGCGCGGCCGCGGCGAAGATGCCGGCGCGCGTGGTGCCGCCGGCAGCGAGGTTGAGGAGGCCGCGATGCTGCGGGTCGACGTCGAACAGCAGCCGGTACTCGACCGCGATGCTGTGCGGCGCGGTCGCGCACGTCGCGGTGAACGGCAGCACCGCGTAGGCGCCGTCGGTGTGCCGGTCGACGAGGAGCGCGCCGGGCGCGATGGCGCACGGCGCGTCGCCGCTGCGCAGCGCGAGGCGCGAGAACGCGTACGCGGCGATCGCCGCCTGCTTCGCCTTCACCTCGCCCCAGGTGATGGCGTCGTCGCGGTCGGCGTCGAGGCCGATCGCGACGTCGAGGTCGCGCAGCGCGATGTCCCATTGCCCGGTGACGGTCGCGCCGTCCACGGCCAACGAAAGGTAGCTGTCGGACGGCTTGTGCGCGTGGGCGGGGGCGGCGGCGAGGAACGCCGCGGCCAGCAGGCATGCGAGCGTGCGGATCATGATGCGCTCCGCCCGGCGGCCACGCGCCGCACCGCGGCGTATTCGAGGCGGGTCGCGGCGAGCCAGTCGCGCACGACCTGCAACGCGGCAGCATCGTGCGTGGCGGCCGCGGCCTCCGCGAGGATGCGCAGGTCGGCGGGCTCGCGCTGCACGTTCCAGTTCTCCTTCGCCAGCGTGAGTGCACGCGGCGCGTCGTCGTCGAGCCACAGCGCACAGCGCGCCTCCTCGCGCCGGTGCACGGTGTCGCCGCGCGCGCGGCTCGCGGCAAAGCGGGCGCGCAGCGTCGCGATCGTGGTGGCGGCGTCGCGATTGCCGAGCGCATGTTGCGCGAGGGCGAGGCGCAAGAGCAGCGCGTCGACGCGCGTGTCGTCGCCGACGAGCGCGACCACGTCCTGCGCGCGCCCCTGGTCGAGCAGCCAGTCGGCGTACGCGCCGCGCGTGTAGAGGTCGCGCGGATCGGCGGCGAGCGCCGCGCGGAAGTGGCGCTCGGCCGCCGCGTCGCCCGTGCGATGCGCGAGCTCGCCCTGCAATGATTCGGCGTAGGCACGGCCCGGGACGTCGTCGGCGCCCGCGGCCAGTGCGCGCTGCAGCAGCGCGGTCGCCGCGGCGGCGCGGCCGGTGAGGCTGTCGATCGTGGCGACGCAACCGAGCACGTAGAGCTCCGGCGCGACGCCGTAGAGCCGCGCGCAGTCGCGACGCGCGTCGTCGTAGCGGCCCTGCACGGTGCGCAGCGTGGCGCGCACGAGGAGCGCGCGCGCATGCCGCGGCTCGCGGGCGAGGACGCGGTCGAGGTCGGCCAGCGCGCGGTCGAAGTCGTGCGTGCTCTGCAGGATCGTCGCGCGCGCCAGCAGCACGGGCGCGGGCGCGTCGGCGTCGTCCCACCAGCGCGCGAGCGCGGCCTGCGCGTAGCCGAGGTAGCGCGGATCGCCCTCGGCGCGCGCGGCGGCGTACCAGGCCTCCGCCAGCGCCGCGGCGCGGACCGGGTCGGCGGGCGCGGCGCGCGCGGCGTCGCGCAGGCGGTCGAGCTCGCGCGCCTGCGCTGCGGGCCGCGCCGGCAGGCGCTCCAGGACTTGCGCATCGTCCGTCGGCATAAACGGCTTGGCGAGCGCCGTGGCAGCGACCACGTGCAAGGCAACGGCGAACAGGAGTTGTGGCGTCACGTGAAGTGCTCCCTGGAAACCGGCGGGGTCAGACCCGTCATATTCGGTGCCAGACTTGTCACATTCGGGGTCAGACCCCGAACCTTAGACTTGTCACATTCGGGGTCAGACCCCGAACCTTAAGGGTCTGACCCCGCATCGCGGTCAGCGAGGCGCGGTGGCGCGCGCGTTGATCGCGTTGTCGTCGTTCGGCGAGCCCTTGAGCGGCGCGCGCAGGTACGGGAACTCGTTGGCGAAGAACGCGGAGCTCGTGTACGCGCCGTCGGTGTACTTGAGCGCGCCGGCGGGCGCATCGGCGGCCTTGCAGCCGACGGCGGTGTTCACGCCCGGCACCGTGCACAGCACGCCCATCGCGACGCGCAGCTCGATGTCGACGACGTCGTCGCCGGGGCGGCGACCGTTGGGGAAGCCGGCGTTGTCACCGCCGAGCACACCGAGGCGGCTCTGCGCGCCGCCGGGCGTCGGCGCGATCGCGGTGTTGAGGCGCACCTGCTCCGACACGACGACGTTCGCCGGCTTGTTCACGCCTTCCACGCCCGTGAGGAACGCCGCGACGAGATCGGTGCGCGGGAAGTTGGTCGGCGCCTTCACGCCGGCGCTGCCGAACAGCGCCTCGAGCAGCGTGGGCAGCGTCGGGTTGGTGACGTAGTCGGCGAACTGCCCGTCGTCCTTGGGCTCGCTCGCGTTGAATTTGTTCTTGTCCTTCAACCCGATCACCACCTCGTTGACGAGCGGCATGCCGAGGCGCGACACCTGCACGAGGCTGCCGCTCTGCGTGGTCGGGTCGAGACCGCTGGCGGGCGCCGCGCTGACCGCGCGATTGGCCGGCACGCTCGCCGTGGTCCAGCCGCCGATGATCGTGCCCTTGCCTTCGGTCAAGCACGCGATCGGCACCTCGAGGATCAGCGACGTGACGTTCTTGTCGGCGAGCGTGTCCATCGCCGCGAACTCCGCGAGCGGATTCAGCTCGACCGCCGGGTACTTGATGTTGACGAGGTCGAACGTCTCGCCGAGATTCACGACGAACGGGTCCTTGCGCTGCCCGACGAACACGCGGCCGTTGCCGCAGCCCGGGATGCCGATGTCGTAGATGTGCTTGTTCGCGTACGCGACGTAGTTGCCGATCGTCTTGGTGCCGATGTAGTCGACCGGCTTGTCGAAGCTCGTGCCGCCCTGCGTGAGGTTGGTCACGGCCACCGGCGCGCTCGCGCGGCGCGGCCCGCGGATCACGCCGAGCGTGTACTTCTCGTGCACGTTGAGCGCCGTCGAGTTGGGCGTGGCCACGTCGCCGCTCGCGTTCTGCGCGAGCGGGATCGACACCATCTTGCCGCCCACGTTGAGCTTGTTGTCGTCGCTCGTGGTCTGGAAGCGGAACTGGAAGGTCAGGTTCTCGACCGCGCCGCCGTCGTTGGTGACGTGGATCTCGTAGACGGCGTTGGGATCGAGCCTGAAGAAGTTCGGCCCGCCGTACGGGTCCTGCACCGGCAGGTAGTTGGCGACCAGCGTGACGAAGCCTTCACGGCCGGGCTGGTAGCTGCGGAACATGTAGAAGTCGGTGGCGTCGAGCTGCGGCTGGGTGGCGATGAACGGCGCCTCGCGGTGGCTGGAGGCGTGCAGCGGTCCGGGGGCAGCCGCGGCGAAGGCGGCGGCCAGCAGGGCGGAGACCAGGGTGCGGCGGGACGGGATGCGAACGGCGTTCATGGAAGTCCTCCGGGGAACGGGCAGCCGCGGAATGCGGCTCGCGATGGCAGATACGCGGCGCCGGCCCGAACGGATGCACCTCGGCCGTTCGACATAAGGCGCGGTTAAGGACGCCCCCGCTAGAATCCCGGCATCGCCCGCCGAACGTTCGTTCCTCCATGCGCATCCTCGTCGTCGAAGACGACCCCATGATCGGCAAGACCCTCGCCACCGCGCTCGGCCAGGACGGCTACACGGTGGACTGGGTGAAGGACGGCCAGGCGGCGAAGCTCGCGCTCGACACCGCGGACGGCGCCTACGGCCTCGTGCTGCTCGACCTCGGCCTCCCGCGCAAGAGCGGCCTCGACGTGCTGAAGGAGCTGCGCCGCGCCGGCAACAAGGTGCGCGTGCTCGTGATCACCGCGCGCGATGCCGTTCCCGACCGCGTCGCGGGCCTCGACGCCGGCGCGGACGATTACCTCGTGAAGCCGTTCAGCCTCGACGAGCTCGGCGCCCGGATGCGGGCGCTCCTGCGCCGCGACGTCGCGCGCGAGGACAACCTGCTGCGCAACGGCGACCTCGTGCTCGATCCGGGCGCGCGCACCGTCACGCGCGCCGGCGCGCCGGTCGACGTCTCCGCGCGCGAGTTCGCGCTGCTAGCCGCGCTGCTCGAGCGGCCGGGCACCGCGCTCTCCAAGGCCCAGCTCGAGGAGCGGCTGTACGGCTGGGGCGAGGAAGTCGAGAGCAACGCGGTCGAGGTCCACGTGCACAACCTGCGCAAGAAGCTCGGCGCCGAGGCCATCCGCACGATCCGCGGCGTGGGGTACGTGGTGGCGAAGGCAGCGACCGCATGATTTCCATCCGCCGCACCCTTCTCGCGTGGCTGCTCGCCGGGCTCGCGGTGGTCGCGCTCGTCGCCACCGCGCTCACCTACGTGCACACGCGCGAGGAGGTGGGCGACATCTTCGACCTGCAGCTGAAGCAGCTCGCCTACTCGACGCGCATCGACGATCTCGTCCGCGGCCGCGCCCCGGGCTTCGGTGCGACGGACAGCGGCTCGCGGGTCGCGGGCGTGTCGGAGATCGTCACGCAGATCTGGGACCACGACGGCGTGCTCGTCTACTGGTCGCGGCCGAACGCAGGCCTGCCGGTGCCGGCCACCGAGGGCTACACCAACGTGATGCAGAACGGGCGCGAATGGCGCGTGTACACGCACGTCGCCGGCAACCACGCGCTGCAGGTCGCGCACGCGATGGACGACCGGCGCGAGATCGCCGCGCAGACCGCGCTGCGCACGCTGCTCCCCTTCGCGGTGATGATCCCGGTGCTCGGCATCCTCATGTGGTACGCGGTGGGCGTCGGGCTGCGGCCGCTGGAGACGATGTCGCGTGCGGTCGCCAAGCGGCGCCCCGACGCGATGGCGCCGCTCGCCGAGGAGCGCCTGCCCGACGAGCTGCGCCCGCTCGGCGCGAGCCTCAACGCGCTGCTCGCGCGGCTCGCCGATGCGCTCGCCGCGCAGCGCCGCTTCACCGCCGACGCCGCGCACGAGCTGCGCACGCCGCTGGCCGCGCTCAAGCTGCAGGTCGAGCTCGCCGCGCGTGCGCCGGACGCCGCCGCGCGCGCGGCCGCGTTCGCGGAGCTCACCGCGGGCGTCGACCGCGCCACGCACCTCGTCGAGCAGCTCCTGACGATGGCGCGCCTCGAGCCGGAGGCGCCCGCGCGCGCCTTTGGGCCGGTGGACCTCGCTGCGCTCGTCCGCGACGCGATCGTCGCGCGCGCCGGGCTCGCCGGCGGCAAGCAGCAGGACCTGGGCCTCGCGCGCGCCGCCGACGTGCCCGTGCGCGGCGACCCGGCCACGCTCGCGGTGCTCGTCGCCAACCTCCTGGACAACGCGCTGCGCTACACGCCGGCCGGCGGCCGGATCGACGTCGCGGTCGACGACGACGGCGGCGCGGCCGTGCTGTCGGTCATCGACACCGGCCCCGGCATCCCGGCCGCAGAGCGGGAGCACGTCTTCGAGCGGTTCCACCGCGGCTCCGCGGCCGAGGCCATGCCGAACAGCGGTGGCAGCGGGCTCGGGCTGTCGATCGTCCGCCGGGTCGCCGACGCCCACGGCGCCACGGTCACGCTCGAGGACGGTCCCGGCGGCCGCGGGCTCGCGGTGCGGGTGCGATTCCCGGCCCTGGACGCGGCTGCACGAGGCGTCCCCGAGGGCGGATGACGCAATCCCGGCGCTGGCCCTTGCGGCCGGAACGCCGGCCACCGGGCGCGAAAAATTCTCCGCGCGCCTCGCATACACTATCGCCCTTGCCCACCGCCCCGGCCACCGCGCCTCTCAGCGCCCGGCCGGACGCCTGTTCCGAAAGTGATCGTGCTCATGACCCGTCGCCCGCCCGTACGGCGCCTGCGCCCTGCCCCCTTCCTCGTCCTCGCCGCCGCGCTCGCCGCGACGGCCGCCGGCGCGCGCGACCTCGCGCCTTTCGATGCGCTCGCGCGCGAGCCGGTCGCGAAGTCGGCGGCCGCCACGCTGCCCGGCGTCGACCTCGATCCCAGGCTGGGCGTCCCGCGCTTCCTGTGGGGCTCGCCGGCGCCGAAGTCGGCATCCGCGTCCGCGGCCAAGCGCACGCTCGACCCCGAGGCCGGCGCCCGCGCCGTGCTGCGCGATCTCGCCGGCACCTATCGCATCACGCCGGCGGAGGTCGACGCGCTGCCGATGCACGACCTGCAGCGCTTCCCCGATGGCGGCGCGCTCGTGCGCTTCCACGGGCGGGTCGACGGCGTGGAGGTGTTCCGCGAGGAGGTGAACGTGCTGCTCGACGCGCAGGGCGCGATGGTCGCCGTGAGCGGCCACGCGCTCGGCGCGCCCGCGAGCAAAGCGGCGATGGCGGCCGATCCTTACGCGTCGGGCCCCGCCGCCGCGATCGCCACCGCGCTCGCCGACTGGCGATTCCCCGCGGCGGCGGCGCGCGCCGCGACGCTCGCCGCCGAAGCGGACGGCTATGCGACGTACACGCTGCCTGCGGACGCGCGCAGCGACGACGGCGCCACGCTGGCGCTGCCGATCCGCGCCAAGCGCGTCCTGTACCGGATGCCGGACGCGCTGGTCCCGGCGTACTACCTCGAGGTGCAGGTGAACGACCCGGCGGACGCGGGCGCGATCGACGCCTGGTCGTACGTCGTCGCGGCCGCCGACGGCCGCCTGCTGTTCCGCAACTCGCTGACCCGCGACGCCGCCTACACGTACCGCGTGTATGCCGAGCCCACGAGCCCGTACCTCCCGCTGCCGGGCCCGATGGGGCGTGCGGCGTTCCCGTATCCGTCCGCCACGCCCGACGGCATGCAGCCGCCGCTCGGCGCCGGCAACCTCATCACGCTCGAGAATGCGCCGTTCTCGCGCAACGACCCGTGGCTCGCCGGGACCGCCAACAAGACGCAGGGCAACAACGTCGAGGCGTTCAGCGACAAGCTCTCCCCCGACGGCTTCGGCACGCCCGGCACCGACGAGTGCAACCTGAACCTGCCGGTCGACGGCGACCTGCACGCGTGCATGACGTCGGGCTCGACGTTCGACCACCACTACGACTTCTCGAAGGTGCCCGACGCCAGCCGCTCGCAGGTCGCGGCCGCGGTGACCAACCTCTTCTTCACCGTCAACTGGCTGCACGACTGGTTCTACGACGCGGGCTTCGACGAGGCCGCACGCAACGCGCAGACCAACAACTTCAACCGCGGCGGCGTGGGCAACGACAGCATCATCGCGCAGGTGCAGGACTTCAGCGGCACCAACAACGCGAACATGACCACGCCCGCCGACGGCGCGCGGCCGCGCATGCGGCAGATGGTGTGGAGCAGCGCGATCGCCCTCGCGCGCGTGCAGTCGCCGCCGGCCATCGCGGGCAACACGCCGGCAGGCAAGGCCGATTTCGGCGCCACGTCGTTCGACCTCACGGGACCGGTCGTCGCGGCGCTCGACGCCAACGACACCACCGGCCCGTCGACCACCGACGGCTGCACGGCCTACACGAACGCCGCCGACGTCGCCGGCAAGATCGCGCTGGTGGATCGAGGCACGTGCCTCTTCGTCGAGAAGGCGAAGAACGCACAGGCCGCGGGCGCCGTCGCGCTGGCGGTCGCGAACAACGTGAGCGGCAGCCCACCCGGGATGTCGGGCACCGACGCGACCATCACGATTCCCATCGTCGGCATCACGCAGGCCGCGGGCGCGGCAATCCGCGCGCAGCTCGCGGGCGGCGTGACGATGCGCATCGCCCGCCGCGCGGACGTCAACCGCGACGGCGCGCTCGACAACTCGCTCGTCGCGCACGAGTGGGGCCACTACCTCTCCAACCGCCTCGTCAACAACGGCAACGGCCTCGCCGCCAACCAGGCGAGCGGCATGGGCGAGGGCTGGTCCGACTTCGTCGCGCTGCTGATGCTCGTGAAGGAGTCCGATCGCAACCTGCCGGGCAACGCCGGCTTCAACGGCACGTACTCGCTGACGCAGTATCCGGAGGGCGGCCCCGACTTCGCGCCGGACCTCCTCAACTACGGGTTCTACTACGGCATCCGCCGCTATCCGTACTCGCGCGACATGACGCGCAGCCCGCTGACCTTCCGCCACATCGCCGACGGCATGCCGCTGCCCGCCTCGCCGCCGATGTCGCCCACCGGCTCGACGAGCGCCAACTCCGAGGTGCACAACACCGGCGAAGTGTGGGCCGGGATGCTGTGGGAGTGCTACTCCAACCTGCTGAACGACACCGCGCGCCTCAGCTTCGCGCAGGCGCAGGACCGCATGAAGCGCTACCTCGTCGCGTCGCTCAAGATGACGCCGACCGATCCCACCTTCATCGAGGCGCGCGACGCGCTGCTCGCGGTGATGCAGGCGCAGGACGCGGGCGACCGCGACCGCTGCATGGAAGGCTTCGCCAAGCGCGGCGCCGGCGTCGGCGCCGTGGCGCCCGACCGCTACTCGGACACCAACACGGGCGTGGTGGAGAGCTTCAGCGCCACCAACGCCGTGCCGCTGGCCGTGCAGGTGATCGAGTACTACCACGCGGCGTTCGACCACTATTTCGTGACCAGCATCGCCGCCGAGATCACGAAGCTCGACAACGGCACGTTCGCGGGCTGGACGCGCACCGGCGAGTCGTTCCGGGCCTATGCCGCCGGCACGCCGGGCGCGGCCGACGTCTGCCGCTTCTTCAGCACGTCGTTCGCGCCGAAGAGCTCGCACTTCTACACGCCGAGCGCCAGCGAATGCGCGACGGTCAAGGCCAACCCGAACTGGCAGTTCGAGGACGTGGTCTTCGCCGCGCCCACGCCGGATTCCGCCGGCAACTGCGCGGCCGGCACGCAGCCGCTCTATCGCCTCTACAACGACGGGCAGGGCGCGGCGCCGAACCACCGCTACACGACGAGCCTCGCGACGCGGCAGGCGATGCTCGCCAAGGGCTGGATCCCGGAGGGCAACGGCGCGCTCGGCGTGATCGCCTGCTCGCCGCTGTAGGGAACGACTGCCACGGGCGCCGCGCGACGCGTAAGATCGCGTGGCCCCTTGCCGGGAGGACCCCATGCGGATCGCGTCGTGCTGTCGCGTTGCCCTCGCTGCCTTCGTCGCCTTGCTGGCCGCCGGGCCGCTCGCGGCCGCCGCGCAACCCATCGAGGTCCTGTGGCTCGGCCATGCGACGTTCCGCCTGACGAGCCCCTCCGGGAAGGTGATCGTCATCGACCCGTTCCTCAAGCGCAACCCGAAGTCGCCGCCCCAGTATCGCGACCTCGGCGCGCTCGGCAAGGTCGACCTCATCCTCGTCACCCACGGGCACCCGGACCACATCAGCGACCTGCCCGAGCTCGCGAAGCTCACCGGCGCGACCGTGCTCGCCAACTACGAGCTCGCCAACAACCTGGTGGCACTCGGCCACCTCGATGCCAATCGCACCATCCCGTTCAACAAGGGCGGCGTGATCGCGCCGATCGGCGCCGGCATCAAGGTGCACATGGTCCACGCCGAGCACAGCTCGTCGCTCGACCTGACCGCGCTCGACCCGGCGACGAAGGGCGCCCGCTATGCGGAGGGCGGCGCGGCCGCGGGCTACGTGATCGAGTTCGAGAACGGGTACCGCATCTACCACACGGGCGACACCGACGTGTTCGGCGACATGGCGCTGATCGGGCGCCAGTTCAAGCCGGACCTCGTGCTGGTCTGCATCGGCGGCCACTTCACGATGGGCCCGGAAGGCGCCGCCATCGCGCTGCGCGACCTCCTCAAGGTGAAGCAGGCGGTGCCCATGCACTACGCCACGTTCCCCGCGACCAACCGCACGCCGGCCGAGCTCAAGGCGGCGCTCGGCAACGCGCCGGTGCGGGTCATCGAGATGAAGCCGGGCGAGCCGATGCGCTTCTGAGCGGCGCCGGCGTCACTCCGGCACGCCGGCCGCCGCGAGCCCGCTCGCGAACCGCTTGGCGTCGTCGGGCCGCGCGAACGGGAACCAGTACTGCACCGCGTGCACCGTCAGCGGATCGTAGCTCGCCCAGCGGCCGCGGGAGACGGCACCCATGGCCGTGAGAAGCTCGGCCGCCTTGGCGCGCTTGCCCGTCGCGCCGTAGACCGCGAGCAGCAGCCGCTTCGACCAGTAGTCGTCGGCGTTGATCTCGACCGCGCGCTCGAGCGACGCCTCCGCCTCCTCGAGGCGCCCGAGCCCGAACAGCGCGAGCCCGCGCTGGTACGCGTAGCTCGACGGGAAGTGGGGGTTGAGGCGCATCGCGCGCTCGACCGCCTCCAGCGCCTCGGCCGGGCGCCCCGCGAAGCTCAGCGCACCGGCGAGCCCGACGTAGCCGTCCGCGTCGTTGGGGTCGCTGGCGATGCCCTTCTGCGCCTCGGCCACCGCGTCGGCGTGGCGCCCGGCGTGCAGCAGCATCGCGCTGCGCACCTGGTGGGCGAGTGAAGTCGGATCGCCCTTCGCCTTGTCCAGGAACTCCTGCGCCTCGAAGTGCGAGTGGCGGTCGATGCCGACCGCGGCCGCCCAGTAGCGCGTGTACGTCTCCCAGTAGACGGCGGCGAGCGCGGCCCACGCGCGACCGTAGCCGGGATCGATCTCCGTGGCCTTGCGGAAGTCGGCGATGGCGGCGCGGAACTCCTCCGGCGTCTGCCGCAGGTAGTGCTGCCATCCGCGCAGGAGGACGTCGTACGCCTGCGCGTTGCCGGTGCCGCGGTTGCCCACGCGCGCACTCTCGTCGCGGGTCAGCTCGACGGCGAGCGCCTTGACCACGCTGCGGGTGATCGTGTCCTGCAGCCCGAAGATGTCGGCGAGCTTGCCGTCGTAGCGGTCCGCCCAGACGTGCGCGCCGCTGGCGGTGTCGATGAGCTGCGCGTTCACGCGCACGCCGTCGCCGCTGCGGCGCACGCTGCCCTCGAGCAGGTAGCGCGCGTTCAGCGCCTTGCCGATCGCGCGCACGTCGCGCGCCTTGCCCTTGTACTGGAACGTGGAATTGCGCGCGATCACCACCAGCCCGGCGACCTTCGAGAGATCCGTGATGAGGTCCTCGGTGATGCCGTCCGAGAAGTAGGCCTGGGTGGCGTCGCCGCTCATGTTGTCGAACGGGAGCACCGCGATCGACGGCTTGCTGCCGGGCACCGGTGCCGCGGCCTGCGACGGCATCGTCTTCGGCTGCGCGTCACGGTCGTGCAGCCACCACGCGGCCGCTGCGCCGATCGCCACCACGGCAACGGCGGCCGCCGCCAGCGCCAGCCTGCGGACCGCCCACGGCCGCGCGGGAGCGCCGGCCACCGCCGCGTCGCCGGTGGCGACCACCGCGTAGGCGCGCACCGGATACGCGATGTTCTTGACGCGCTGCGCGCCCATCTCGCGATAGTGCGCGGCCACCCGCGACTTCACCGCGCCGCGCACCGCTTCTGACACCACCACGCCGCCGGGCTGCGCGATCGCCTGCAGGCGCGCGGCGACGTTGACGCCGTCGCCGTAGACGTCGCCGTCGGCGCGCTCGTTGACGTCGCCTAAGTGCACGCCGATGCGAAAGCGCAGGCGGCGGTCCTCGGGCACGTCGCGCGCGAGCTCGTGCAGCGCGCGCTGCACGACGAGTGCAGCCTCCACGGCGCCCGCCGCGCTCGCGAAGATCGCGAGCACGCTGTCGCCCACCGTGTTGATCACCCGGCCGCGATGCGCGGCCACCGCGTCGCGGAACGCCGCATGCGCCTGCGCGAGCGCCTGCGCCGTGGCGTGCTCGTCGGCCTCCATGAGGCGCGAGTAGCCGACGGCGTCGGCGGCGAGGATCGCCGCCAGCCGCTGCTGTGCCCGCTCGTCGTCCTCCGCCACCGCGTCCCCTCGTGGCTGCCTCGCGGCGATGGTACCGCAAGCCGGCACGCGCGCATCCGCGCCGGCCTTAAGCGGCGGTTAAGGCATCGTCACTACATTGCGTCGTGTAGGCCCGAGGACGGGCCCTCCACTCCACTACGGGAGAGCACGATGCAACTTTCGAAGCTGAGCTACGCGCTGGTCGCTGCCGGCATCATCGGCGGGGCCGCCACCGTCTACCACTCCGTCGACTCGCCGGTCGGCACCGCCGTGGCCGCCACGCAGCCGGCGGCGCAGGCCATCGCGCCCTCCGCGGCGGCGAACCTTCCCGACTTCACCACGCTGGTCGATCGCACCGGGCCGGCGGTCGTCAACATCAGCGTCCGCGGCGAGCGCAAGGCGATGATGGCCGGCAACGACGACTCCGAGGACGATGGCGCCGACGACCCGATGCGCGAGTTCTTCAAGCGCTTCGGCGGCGGCATGCCCGGCATGCCGGGTGGCCCGCAGCAGCGCTCGCAACCCATGCAGGGCATGGGCTCCGGCTTCATCGTGAGCCCGGACGGCTACATCGTCACCAACGCGCACGTCGTCGACGGCGCGTCGGAAGTGACGGTCAAGCTCACCGATCGCCGCGAGTTCACGGCGAAGGTGATCGGCACCGACAAGCGCACCGACATCGCGCTCATCAAGATTGACGCCAAGAACCTGCCGGCGCTCGACCTCGCGGCCAAGCCCGACGTGAAGCGCGGCGAATGGGTGATCGCGATCGGCTCGCCGTTCGGCTTCGAGAACAGCGTGTCCGCGGGTGTCGTGAGCGGCGTGCACCGCGCGCTGCCGAACGGGCAGATGGTGCCGTTCATCCAGACCGACGTGGCCGTGAACCCAGGCAACAGCGGCGGGCCGCTGCTCAACGCGTCGGGCCAGGTGGTCGGCGTCAACTCGCAGATCTACAGCCGCTCGGGCGGCTACATGGGCCTGTCGTTCGCGATTCCCGCGGACGTCGCGGCGCGCGTCGCCGACCAGCTGAAGACGCACGGCAAGGTGCAGCACGGGCGCCTCGGCATCGGCATCCAGGGCATGGACCAGGCGCTGGCGCAGAGCTTCGGCCTGACCGACGCCAACGGCGCGCTCGTCGGCAGCGTCGAGCCGGACAGCCCGGCGGCGAAGGCCGGCTTCAAGACGGGCGACATCATCCGCAAGATCGACGGCACGGCGATGACCGACAGCACCGACGTCACCGCGCGCATCGGCAACGCGGCGCCCGGCACCACGATCAAGGTCGAGGTGTGGCGCGACGGCAAGCCGGTCGAGCTCGCGGCGACCGTCGGCACGCTCGACGACGGCAAGATCGCGAAGGCCGGCGACGACGCGGCGACCAAGGGCAAGCTCGGCGTGGCCGTGCGGCCGCTCACCCCCGAGGAAAAGAAGTCCTCGGGCATCAGCGGCCTCGTGGTCGAGAAGTCGGGTGGCGCCGCGGCGCGCGCCGGCGTGCAGCCGGGCGACGTGATCCTCGGCGTGGGTCCCAACAAGGTCGACACCGTCGACGAGCTGAAATCGCAGGTCGAGAAGGCCGGCAAGTCGGTCGCGCTGCTGATCGAGCGCGACGGCCGCAAGATCTACGTGCCGGTCCGCATTTCGTAGTGGAGTTCCGGTTGCCGCGTGCGAGGTAAATGCCGGCCGTCCAGATTCCGGTGCACGTGAGGTGACCGAAGGCCGCGGGAGGATCCTGCGGCCTTCTTTTTTTTGGCGGCGGCTGCAGCGTGCGCGCCCCTCACCCCAACCCTCTCCCCGTAAGCGGGGCGAGGGAGCTTTTGGGGCGCTGCGCGGTCACGCCGACGCTTGCCGTAACGACTCCCTCTCCCCGCTCGCGGGGAGAGGGTTGGGGTGAGGGGCAGCCGCCGCGAGATGTCGAGCGCCCACTGCACTAATGCCGCAACACCTCGATCCCCCGCGTGATCCCCGACAACGTGAGCGGGAACATGCGCGGCCCGAGCTTCGCGAGGATCATCTGCGTCGAGCGCGTGTATTCCCACGCGCGTTCCGGCTCCGGATTCCACCACGCGACGCGCCGGAAGTGGTCGAAGATGCGCGACAGCCACACGATGCCCGGCTCGTCGTTCATGTACTCGACGCTGCCGCCGGCCTGCACGAGCTCGTACGGGCTCATCGCCGCATCGCCGACGAACACCACCTTCCAGTCCGGCCCGTAGGTGCGGACGAGGTCGAGCGTCGAGTAGCGCTCGTTGCGGCGGCGGTTGTTGTCGCGCCACACGTGGTCGTACACGCAGTTGTGGAAGTAGAAGTATTCGAGATGCCGGAACTCGGCCTTCGCCGCCGAGAAGAGCTCCTCGCACACGCGCACGTGCGGGTCCATCGAGCCACCGACGTCGAGGAACAGCAGCACCTTCACGCGGTTGCGCCGCTCGGGCTGCATCCGCAGGTCCAGCCACCCCGCGTTGCGCGCGGTGCCCTCGATCGTGCCGTCGAGGTCGAGCTCCTCCGGCACGCCCTCGCGCGCGAAGCGGCGCAGCCGGCGCAGCGCGACCTTGATGTTGCGCGTGTTGAGCTCGACGTCGCCGTCGAGGTTGCGGAACGTGCGCTCGTCCCACACCTTCACCGCCGACCGCGAGCCGCCGCCTTCCTGCCCGATGCGGATGCCTTCCGGGTTGTAGCCGTAGGCGCCGAACGGGCTCGTGCCGCCGGTACCGATCCACTTCGAGCCGCCCTGGTGCCGCGCGCGCTGCTCCTCGAGGCGCTGCTTCAGCGTCTCCATGAGCTTGTCCCAGCCGCCCAGCGCCTGCACGCGCTGCTTGTCCTCCTCCGAGAGGTGGCGCTCGAACTCCTTGCGCAGCCACTCCTCCGGGATGCCCTTGCGGATGTCGAAGATCGTCTCGATGCCCTTGAAGTACGACGCGAACGCGAGGTCGAAGCGGTCGAAGTGCTGCTCGTCCTTCACGAAGCACGCGCGCGACAGCATGTAGAAGTCGTCGAGCGACAGCGACACCACGCGCTTCTCCAGCGCCTCCAGCAGCGTGAGGAGCTCGCGCGTCGACACCGGCAGGCGGTGCGACTTGAGGTGGAGGAAGAAGCCGGTCAGCATGGGCAAGACGATTCGCAGGGGCGCTCTATGGTACCGCGGCGTTCGCTATGATCGCGCGACGCTCATCCCGGGATTCGGCATGAAGATCGGCATCTACGGCGCCGGCGCGATCGGCGGCTTCCTCGGCGCGCGGCTCGGCGCGCGCGGGCATGCGATCGCCGCGGTGGCGCGCGGCGCGACGCTCGCGGCGCTCCAGCGCGACGGCCTGCGGCTGCGCATGCAGGACGCGGAGCTCGCCGTGCCCGTCACCGCGAGCGACGATCCGCGCGAACTCGCCGTGCAGGACCTCGTGGTCGTCGCGGTGAAGGCGCCGGCGATGGCGGCGGTCGCGCGCGGCATCGCGCCGCTGCTCGGGCCGGACACGATCGTGCTCACCGCGATGAACGGCGTCCCGTGGTGGTTCTTCGCGGGCATGGGCGGGCCGCTCGCAGAGACGCCGCTCGCGACCCTCGATCCGGACGGCGCGATCGCGGCCGCCATTCCCGCCGCGCGCGTCGCGGGCTGCGTGGTGCACGCGGCGTGCACGTCGCCTGCGCCGGGCGTCGTGCAGCACGTGATGGGGCAACGGCTGATCGTGGGCGAGCCGGCCGGCGGCGTGTCGCCGCGCCTCGCCTCACTCGTCGCGACGCTTACCGACACCGGCTTCGAGGCGAGCGCGTCGCCGCGCATCCAGCAGGACATCTGGTACAAGCTGTGGGGCAACATGACGATGAACCCGGTGTCGGCGTTCACCGGCGCCACCGTCGACCGCATCCTCGACGATCCGCTCGCCAACGGCTTCTGCCGGGCCGTGATGAACGAGGCGAAGGCCATCGGCGCCGCCATCGGCTGCCCGATCGAGCAGACGGCCGACGATCGCAACGCGGTCACGCGCAAGCTCGGCGCCATCCGCACGTCGATGCTGCAGGACGTCGCGGCCGGCAAGCCGATCGAGCTCGATGCGCTGCTGACGGTGGTGCGCGAGATCGCGCAGCGCGCGGGCGTCGCGACGCCCAACCTCGACGCGCTGCTCGGCCTCACCCGCGTGTTCGCCCGCGCGCACGGGCTGTATCCGGCGTGAGCCGGCGGCGCTACGGCGCCTTGGGGCAGCGCATCTCCTGCGTGCCCGCACCCCACGTGAGGAGGCCGACCCCCTGGTGCTCCCAGAGCTGGCGGTTGCCGCCGACGTAGCGCGTGCCACTGCCCGACGGCGCGACGCGCATCAGCTGCGTCGCGCCCGCGTACGTCACCATCGCGCTCGGCGGCTCGGTCGCGAAGAACTCGGCGGTTGCTTCCTGCGCGGGCGGGCCGGGGCACAGGTAGCGCGCGCTGCCCACCGGGGCCAGCAGGCGATAGCGCGCCTGCAGCTCCGCGATGCGATTGCGGTACGCACCTTCGATGCAGGCGGCGACCGCGGGCGCCTTCCAGCATTCGTTGCGCGTCTTCGTCCACGCGCGCTGCGCCGCGACGAGCGTCTGCGTGTCCGCCGCGTTGGTCTTCGCCCACGCGTCCTGGTAGATGCCGGCGAGCTGGCGGTCGAGCGCGGCGAGCGCCTCGTCCTTGCAGATCTGCTGCTCGACGCTGCTCGTGAGCTTCTGCGCGCAGTCGAACGACGGCCCGGTGTCGGCCGCGCCCGCGGGGCAGGCGACGGCGGCGAGCGCAACGAGGAGGGCGCGCGGCGTCATGGCCCGAAGGTCAGCGCGGACGGTCGAGCTGGTGGCGCAGATGCGCGCGCACCGCGGGCCATTCGCCGTCGACGATCGAGAACACGACGGTGTCGCGGCGGCTGCCGTCCGGCATCGCCTGGTGGTTGCGCAGCACGCCGTCCTGCTTGGCGCCGAGGCGCGCGATCGCCGCGCGCGACGCGAAGTTGAACCAGTGCGTGCGGAACTCGACCGCGATGCAGCGCAGCGCATCGAACGCGTGCCCGAGCAGCAGCAGCTTGCACTCGGTGTTGAGGGCGGTGCGCTGCACGCGGCGCGCGTACCACGTGTAGCCGATCTCGAGGCGGCGGTTGCGCGCGTCGACGTTGCACATGCGCGTGCAGCCGACGATGTCGCCGCTCGCGTTGTCGCGGACCACGAACGGCATCGCGTCGTGGCGCTCGCGCATGTCGAGCGCGGCGTCGACGTACTCGTGCATGCGTTCGGGCCGCGCCACGCTCGTGTACCACAGCCGCCACAGCTCGCCGTCCGCGGCCGCGGCGGCGAGCGCGTCGACGTGCTCGCGCGCGAGCGGCAGCAGCGTGGCGTGCGTGCCGGTGAGCGTGACCGGCTCGATGAAGCGCGCCATCACCGCCCTGCGCGCGCCATGAACACGACGCGCTCGAAGAGGTGCACGTCCTGCTCGTTCTTGAGCAGCGCGCCGTGCAGCGGCGGGATGAACGCCTTCTTGTCCTGGCTGCGCAGCGCCTCGGGCGCGATGTCCTCCGCGACCAGCAGCTTCAGCCAGTCGAGGAGCTCGGATGTCGACGGCTTCTTCTTCAACCCCGGCACCTCGCGCAGGTCGAAGAACACCTCCAGCGCTTCCGCGAGCAGCGTCTTCTTGAGGCCGGGATAGTGCACGTCGACGATGCGCTCCATCGTCTCGCGGTCGGGGAAGCGGATGTAGTGGAAGAAGCAGCGGCGCAGGAACGCATCGGGCAGCTCCTTCTCGTTGTTCGACGTGATGACGACCAGCGGCCGGTGCTTCGCGCGAATGGTCTGCTGCGTCTCGTAGACGAAGAACTCCATGCGGTCGAGCTCGCGCAGGAGGTCGTTCGGGAATTCGATGTCGGCCTTGTCGATCTCGTCGATCAGCACGACCGACGGCACGTCGCTCGTGAACGCGTCCCACAGCACGCCGTGCTTGATGTAGTGCGCGATGTCCGCCACGTGCGCGTCGCCGAGCTGCGAATCGCGCAGCCGCGACACGGCGTCGTATTCGTAGAGGCCCTGCTGCGCCTTGGTGGTGGACTTGACGTGCCACTGCAGCAGCGGGCGGCCGAGGCTGCGCGCCACCTCCTCGGCGAGCAGCGTCTTGCCGGTGCCGGGCTCGCCCTTGATGAGCAGCGGACGCTCGAGCGCGAGCGCGGCGTTGACGGCGAGCTTCAGGTCGTCGGTGGCGACGTAGGTATCGGTGCCTTCGAAGCGCATGCGTGTTTCCCGGGTCGAAGCGGCAATGGTAGCCGAATTCAGGGCATCGCCCAGGCGAGGAGCCAGAGCGTGCCCATGCCGACGCCGAGCGTGCGCAGCGTGCTGCGTGTGCGCCACGCCACCACGCCGGCGACGAGCGCGGCCGCGACGCGCGGCGTCGCGAAGTCGGTGGCGAGGCCGTGGGGCTCGATCACCATCGGCACGACGAGCGCGGTCAGCATCGCCGCGGGCACGTAGCGCAGCGCCCGCGCGAGCAGCGGCGGCATCGTGCGCTTCGCGAAGAACGCGATGAACGACAGCCGCGACGCGTAGTTGAGCGCACCGACCAGCAGGATCACCGCCCACAGCTTCAGCGTGGCGTCCATCGTTCCCGCGCGAGGTCGACGAGGGTGCCCACCGCGATGCCGAGCAGTCCGGCGACGATGAGGTTGAGGCGCATCGGCAGGTGCGCGAGCGCGACCACCGCGATGCCGGCGGTGATTGCCGCCAGGATCGTCGGCGCGTTGCGGAACAGCGGCGCGACGAGGGCCAGGAAGCACAGGGGCACCGCGAACTCGAGCGCCCACGCCGACGGGATCAGGTTGCCGGCGAAGTAGCCGACGAGGCAGGTGAGCTGCCAGCAGCTCCAGAGTGCAAAGCCCGCGCCGGCGAAGTGCAGCGCCGCGCCGTGCTGGTCGGTTGCACTGTCGAAGCGGCGCACCGCGGCGGCGAACGCCTGGTCCGTGAGGAGGAAGGCGAGCGCGTTCTGCCAGCGCGCGGGCAGCGGCTTCAAGTACGGCGCCATCGCCGCGCTGTACATCAGGAAGCGCAGGCCGAGCACGAACGTCGTGAGCACGATCACGAGCAGCGGCGCCCCATCGGCCAGCAATTGCCCGGCGACGATCTGCGCCGCGCCCGAGAAGATGATCGCGCTCATGCCGATGGCGGCGAGCCAGTGCGCGCCGGCCGCGGCCGCGCCGACGCCGCACACGATGCCGAACGGCGCGAGGCCGAGGCACGCGGGCAGCATTTCGAGGAAGCCGGCGCGAAAGTCGCGCGAGACGAGGACGTGGCGCATGGAGATCCGGATGGCGACGCGCGCGCGCGTCGGCCGGGTCCGCGATTATAGCGACGCGGGCCCCGCGCCCTGCACGGACGCGATGGCGTCGGTTACCATTCGCGCATGAACCGTCCCGCCCTTCGCCGTGCCGCCGCCGCGCTCGCGATCGCCGCGGCCGCCCTCACCACGCCTGTCGCGCACGCGCAGGAGTGGCCGTCGCGCCCGGTGCGCATCGTGGTCCCGTTCTCGCCGGGCGGCGCGGTCGACGGCCCGACGCGCGTGATCGCGCAGGAGCTTGCGAAGCGCTGGAACGTCGGCGTCGTCATCGACAACAAGCCGGGCGCCGGCGGCACGATCGGCACCGAGATCGTCGCCAAGGCGCCGCCCGACGGCTACACGCTGCTGCTCGCCTCGCAGACCAACGCGATCAGCGCGTCGATCTACAAGACGCTGCCCTACGACCCGATCGAGGACTTCGCGCCGATCTCGCTGCTCGGCCGCGAGCCCGGCGTGCTGGTCGTGCATCCGTCGTTCCCCGCGCGCACGCTGAAGGAATTCATCGGCTACGTGAAGGAGAATCCCGGCAGGATCGATTACGCGTCGTCGGGCAACGGCTCGGGCCAGCACCTGTTCATGGCGAAGCTCGCGTCGATGACCGGCATGAAAATGACGCACGTCCCGTACAAGGGCAGCGGGCAGGCCACCGCAGATCTGCTGGGCGGCGTGGTGCCCGTGTCGATCCCCGGCACCGCGGGCATGGTCGCGCACATCAAGGCGGGCCGGCTGCGGCCGATCGCGGTGACCGGCGCCAACCGCTCGCCGCAACTGCCCGACGTGCCGACGATCATCGAGGCCGGCGTGCCCGGGTTCGAGGCGTACGTGTGGATGGGGCTGCTCGCGCCGAAGGGCACGCCGCAGTCGATCGTCGACCGCATCTATCGCGACGTCCTCGAGGCGCTCGCGAGCGCCGAGGTGAAGTCGTACATGACCAACGCCGGCATGGAGATCGTGGGCTCCACGCCGCAGGAGTTCGCGCGCTTCTTCCGCGACGAGCGCGACCAGTGGGGCCGCGTCGTGCGCGAGACGGGCGCGAAGGCCGATTGAATCCGAGAGGGACCATGCCTGACGAGAGCAAGAACGCGAGCGCCTTCGTGACCGGCGTCGAGCACTGGACGCACAAGGGCGACGTGCGCCTGTTCCTGTGGGAGAAGTTCGTGGGCACGCCCGAGGGCAAGCCCGCGGTGCTGTTCGTGCACGGGTCGTCGATGGCGTCGCAGCCGACGTTCGACCTCCACGTGCCCGACCGCCCCGACTCGTCGGTGATGGACTGGTTCGCGCGGCGCGGCTTCGTGTGCTGGTGCGTCGACATGGAAGGCTACGGCCGCTCCGACAAGACGCGCGACATCTTCTGCGACATCGCCAACGGCGCCGACGATCTCGCGGCGGCGACCGACTACATCAAGGCCACGCGCGGCGTCGGCGCGTTCCTCACCTACGGCATCTCGTCGGGCGCACTGCGCGCCGCGCTGTTCGCGCAGCGGCATCCCGAGCGCGTCGCGCGCCTCGCGCTCGACGCGTTCGTGTGGACGGGAGAAGGCGCGCCCACGCTCGAGCAGCGCCGCAAGAAGCTGCCGGAGTTCATGGCCACGAAGCGGCGCCCGATCGACCGCGCGTTCGTGCGCTCGATCTTCGCGCGCGACCATCCGGACTGCGCGGAGCCGCGCGTGGTGGAGGCGTTCGCCGACGCGATCCTCGCGCTCGACGACTCGATGCCCAACGGCACCTACATCGACATGTGCTCGAAGCTGCCGGTGGTGGATCCCGAGAAGATCACCGTGCCGACGATCGTGCTGCGCGGGCAGTACGACGGCATCGCGGCGATGGACGACCTCGTCGAGTTCTGGAAGCGCCTGCCGAATCCCGACAAGCAGTTCACCGTGATGGCCGGCATCTCGCACGCGAGCTTCCAGCAGAAAAACTACAAGATGGTTTATCACATCCTGCATTCGTTTTTCACGGTGCCGAAGCCGGTATACCTGTAATTCGCGCCGCCGCCCCGTCTAACGTCGCCCCTCACCCTAGCCCTCTCCCCGCAAGCGGGGCGAGGGAACTCTGGGGCTGCGTTGCCGTGCAACCGTAGCCGCGAAGCGCCCCAAAGGCTCCCTCGCCCCGCTTGCGGGGAGAGGGTTGGGGTGAGGGGCACCCGCCACCGATCCCATGACCTGGCCCCTCTCCCCCCTCGAAACCGCCTGGTGCTTCACCGCGCTCGCCGCCGGCTACGCCGTGCGCGGCGTCGCGGGCTTCGGCTCGGGCGTCGTCGCCACCCCACTCCTCACCTTCGTGCTGCCGCTGTCGTTCACGGCGCCGCTCATCACGCTCCTCGGCTTCGTCGTCTCCGTGCGCCAGGCCATCCGCGACTGGCCGCTCATCGACTGGCGCGCCGTCGCGGTCTTCGTCCCGGGCTCGCTCGTCGGCGTGGCGCTCGGCCTCTACGTGTTCAAGACGCTCGACATGGTGCTGCTCGCGCGCCTGCTCGGCGCCTACGTGCTGCTCTACGCGCTCTACAGCCTCTTCGGCGAGCGGCTGCTGCGCCGCGCGCTGACCCCGCCGCGCTGGCTCATCCACCCGGTCGCGATGGCCGGCGCGCTCGTCGCGACCATCTTCGGCGGCCTCGCCGGCCCCATCTACGTCACCTACTTCGACGCGATGCGCCTGTCCAAGGCCGTGTTCCGCGTCACGGTCTCCACGACACTCCTCGTGCTCAACGTCGTGCGCTCGATCGGCTACGTCGCCACGGGCGTGTTCGAGCTGTCCGACGCCGTGCTGGTGGTCGCCGCATTCATCCCGGTCACGCTCGGCACGCTGCTCGGCGACCGCCTGCACGACCGCCTCGATCCGAAGGCCTTCCGCCGCGCGATCGGCGCGCTGCTGGTCGCGAGCGGCGCGGGCCTCCTCATCCGCCACTAGGCGCGCCGCTCGCGCGCCCGGTGCAGCACGGTAGAATCGGACCGCTGCGGCCGCGAGGGCCGCACGGCACCGTCGGATCGCGCAGGAGCACGTCGTGGAATTTCCGGTCAACCGTTTCAAGCGCATGCTGGGCGAATCGCGCACCACCTTCGGTGCGTGGCTCATGAGCGCGCATCCCACCGTCACCGAGGCCATGGGCTGCGCCGGCTTCGACTTCCTCGTCGTCGACATGGAGCACACGCCCGTCGACACGCCGCAGCTCGTCGATCACCTGCGCGCGCTCGATGCCGCAGGCTGCGCGGGCATCGTGCGGCTGCCGTGGAACGACATGGTGTCGGTCAAGCGCGCGCTCGACGCCGGCGCGCAGTCGCTGATGATGCCGTTCGTGCAGAACGCCGAGGAGGCGCGGCGCGCCGTGGCGTTCACGCGCTATCCGCCGGACGGCGTGCGCGGCGTCGCGGGCTCGCAGCGCGCGAGCCGCTTCGCGACCGTGCCCAACTACCTCGCGCAGGCGAACGCGAACGTGAGCGTCACGGTGCAGATCGAGACGCTGGAGGCGCTGTCGCGCCTGCCCGAGATCGCCGCGGTGCCGGGCGTGGACAGCATCTTCATCGGCCCGTCCGACCTCGCGGCCTCGATGGGGCTGCTGGGCGACATCGCCAATCCTGCGGTGCAGGCGAAGCTGCAGGAAGGCGCCGCCGCGTGCCGCGCGGCCGGCAAGCCGTGCGGCATCATCGGCGGCACGCCGGAGATGGTCGCGCGCTTCGCGGGCTACGGCTACGCGTGGATCGCGATCGGCTCCGACATGAGCTTCATGGTCGGCCGCGCGCAGGAATACCTGGGCAAGGTGCGCGGCAGCGGCAACGGCGGAGCGAAGAGCGGCTTCTGATGGCCGACAGCGATTTCACGTGCGTGCTCGATGCGAAGGCCGCGCTCGGCGAATGTCCCGTGTGGTCGACGCGCGAGCACGTGTTGTACTGGGTCGACATCCGCGCGCCGTCGCTCAACCGCTTCGATCCCGCGACTGGCCACAACACCGTGATGCCAATGCCCGCGGACATCGGCTCGTTCGCGCTGCGCAAGCCCGCGGGCTTCGTCGTCGCGCTGCGCACGGGTCTCTTCCTCGCCGGTCCCGACGGGAAGGTCGGGCGCAAGATCGTCGACGCGCCGTTCGCCACGGCTACGCATCGCTTCAACGACGGCCGCTGCGATCCGCGCGGCCGCTTCCTCGTCGGCGCGATGAACGAGGCGCGCGACGCCAACTCGGCGGCGCTGTACCGCCTCGACGCCGACGGCACGCTGCACGAGCTCTTCGGCGACATCATGATCAGCAACGGCCTCGCGTGGAGCCCCGACGGGCGCACGATGTACCACGCCGACACGCCGACCCGCACGGTGCGCGCGTTCGACTACGACATCGCCACCGGCACGCCGTCGCGTCCGCGCACGTTCGCGCAGTGGACCGGCGAGACCGATCGCCCCGACGGCGGCGCGGTCGACAGCGAGGGCAACTACTGGACCGCGTTCTTCCGCGGCGGCAAGGTGCTGCAGATCTCGCCGTCGGGGCGCACGCTCGCCGAGTTCCCCGTGCCCGCGATGTGCCCGACGATGTGCGCGTTCGGCGGCCCGGACCTGCGCACGCTCTACGTCACGTCCGCGCGCTCGAACCGCGACGCCTCAGAGCTTGCGCGCCTGCCGCACTCCGGCGGGATCTTCGCGATGCGCGTGCAGGTGCCGGGCCTGCCCGACCACGCGTTCGCGGGCTGACGGCGATCGTCCGGCTGCGCGACCCACGCTGACACCCGCGATGTTCCTCGACCCTTCCGCGTACCTGCGCCTCGACATCGAGGGCAGCCTCGGCGCCACGTCGACAGGCGCGTCGTTCGCCACCACCACCGGCGACATGCTCGAGGTCACGGCGTTCGGGCCGAACACGTTCCGCGTGCGCATGGGCCCCAACACGCGGCCCGACTACAGCCTCGTCACCGGCCGCGCGCGCGCCTGCATCGCGAGCGAGCCTGCGCGCGGCGTGTGGACGTTCACGCAGGGCGACGCCACGCTCGAGCTCGCGGCCGCGCCGTTGCGCATGCGGCTGTCGTGGCAGGGCGCGCCGGTGCTCACGTCGACCACCGACGCCGCGCCCGGCGGCTACACGCGCCTGCCGGGCTTCGGCCGCGGCGTGCGCGGCGGCGTGTGGACGACCGCGCTCGCGCTCGCGTCCGGCGAGCCGGTGTACGGCCTCGGCGAGAAATTCGGCCCGCTCGACAAGCGCGGCCAGCTCGTCCATTCGCAGGTCGAGGACGCGCGCGGCGTCAACACCGGCATCACCGGCAAGAACGCACCCTTCGCGTGGAGTCCCGGCACGGGCACAGGCGCCTGGGGCCTCTTCGTGCACACGCCGGGGATGGTCACGCACGGCGTCGGGCATCCCGATTGGTCGCATCGCAGCTACGCGCTCGTGGTCGACGACGAGGCGCTCGACCTCTTCTTCTTCGCGGGCGCGACACCCACCGACATCCTCGACGCGTACACCACGCTCACCGGCCGCGCGACGCCGGTGCCCAGGTGGAGCCTCGGCCTGTGGATGTCGCGCACGCGCTTCGCGACGCCGGACGAGGCGGTGGCCGTCGCCGCGCGGCTGCGCGAGCGCCGCATCCCGTGCGACGCGCTGGTGCTCGACCACGCGAGCGCGTGGCGCGACGACACGCGCTTCGACTTCGCGTGGGACGACGAGCGCTTCGCCGATCCGCGCGGCACGCTGGCCGCGCTCCGCGCGCAGCAACTGCACGTGGCGATCGCCGAACATCCGTACGTCGCGGTCGACTCGCGCCTCTTCGCCCAGCTCGCGCAGCGCGGCTACCTCGTGAAGGCGAGCGACGGCCTGCCCTACGTGATCGCACCCGACGACGGCACCGGCGCGCGCGCGTTCCCGCCGAGCGGCATCGTCGATTTCACGCATCCGGAGGCGTACGCGTGGTGGCGCGACGCGCATCACGATCTCTTCGCCGACGGCGTCGACGCCGTGCGCACCGACGGCGGCGAGCACCTCCCCGACGACGCCGTGTGCGCGAGCGGCGACTGGGGCCGGCGCGCGCACAACGTGTATCCGCTGCTCTACAACCGCTGCGTGCACGATGCCGTCGCGAAGTTCCAGCGCGAGGCCGGCGATGCGCCGATGGTGTGGGCGAGCGCCGGCTGGACCGGCAGCCAGCGCTTCGCCGTCGGCGGCGCGCCGCCGGCGCAGTCCGACTGGGAAGGCCTCGCGGCCACCGTGCGCGGCGGGCTGTCGTGGGGCATGAGCGGCAATCCGTACCACGGGCAGGACGTCGGCGGCTTCTACGCGCCCGCGCAGCCCGACGGCGAGCTCTTCGTACGCTGGCTGCAGGCCGCGGTGTTTGCCTCGCACCTGCGCGTGCACGGACGCAGCGAGCGCGAGCCGTGGGCGTTCGGCCCCGACGTCGAGGCGGTGTGCCGCAAGTGGCTCGCGTTCCGTTACCGGCTGATTCCCTACCTCGAGGCGACGATCGCCACCGCGCTCGCGACCGGATTGCCGGTGATGCGCGCGATGCCGCTCGCGTTTCCCGGCCACGCGCAGCTGCGCGCGTTCGACACGCAGTTCATGTGCGGCGACGCGCTGCTCGTCGCGCCCATCCTGCGCGTCGGCGGCGACGTCGAGATCGCGCTCCCGCCCGGCTACTGGTACGACCTCAACACGCGGCAGCGCCTCGCCGGGCGGCAGGTCATCCGCTATCGCGCGAAGCTCGACCAGTTCCCGGTGTTCGCGCGCGAGGGCTACGCGCTGCCGCTCGGCCGCGCGGTGCAGCACACCGGCGAGATCGATCCCGCGCAGCCGCTCGAGCTCGTGTGGGTGTTCGGCCGTCCCGCGCAGCCGCTCGCCGGCTTCGCGCAGGCGCGCATCGACGTGGCCGGCGACGACGTCGCGATCCGCGTGGCGCCGGGCGTGAAGGCGGAGCTCTGGGGCGACGCAGCCTCGCTGCCGCTGCAGCCGCTGTGACGGCCGCCACGCGATGAGCGACGTCCCGACGATTGCGCTCACGGTCGGCGAGCCCGCCGGCATCGGCCCCGAGCTCGCCGCGATGCTCGCGGTGCGGCAGCAGGCAGCGCCGCTGTCCGCGCGCCTCGTTCTGATCGGCGAGCGCGATCTCCTCGCGCAGCGCGCGCGGCGCATCGGGCTCGCGCCGCGCTACGCCGACTACGATCCCGCGTCGTACGCGCCCGCCGGCGGCGTGGTCGAGGTGTGGCATCACCCGCTCGCCGTGCCGGTGAGCGCGGGCCATCCCGATCCCAGCAACGCGCATGCGGTCCTCGCGATGCTGCGCAATGCCGTCGACGCGTGCGCCACCGGCGCGTTCGCCGCGCTCGTCACCGCGCCGATGCAGAAGAGCGTGATGATGGACGCGGGCATCCCGTTCTCCGGCCACACCGAGTACCTCGCCAAGCAGACGCACACACCGCGCGTGGTGATGATGCTGGTCGGCGGCGACGCGGCGGCGCCGCTGCGAGTGGCGCTCGTGACCACGCACCTGCCGCTGTCCGCGGTGCCCGCGGCGATCACGCACGCGGCGGTGCACGAGACGCTCGTGATCACCGCAAACGACCTCGTGCAGCACTTCGGCATCGCAACGCCGCGCATCGCGGTGTGCGGCCTCAACCCGCACGCCGGCGAAGGCGGCCACCTCGGGCGCGAGGAAATGGACGTGATCGCCCCTGCCATCGCGGAGGTGGCGCGCGACGGCATCGCGACGTTCGCGGGCCCGCTGCCCGCCGACACCGTGTTCGTGCCCACGCACGCGCGCCAGTACGACGCGATCGTCGCGATGTACCACGACCAGGGCCTGCCGGTGCTGAAGGCCGCGAGCTTCGGCCATGGCGTCAACGTGACGCTCGGGCTGCCGTTCCCGCGCACGTCGGTCGATCACGGCACGGCGCTCGACCTCGCCGCCGACCCCGCGCGCGCCGCCACGGCGGACGTGGGCAGCCTCGTCGCCGCCACCGAGCTCGCCCTCGCGCTGGCCGCGCGCCGCGCCGCATGAAGGGCCACGTCCCGCGCAAGCGGTTCGGCCAGAACTTCCTCGCCGATCCGCACTACGTCGCGCGCATCGTCGACGCGGTCGCGCCGCAGCCGGGCGACAACATCGTCGAGATCGGGCCGGGGCTCGCCGCGCTCACCGAGGCGCTGATCGCGCGTGCAGGCCGCGTCACCGCGATCGAGATCGACCGGGACCTCGCCGCGCGCCTGCGCGACCGCTTCGCGCCGGGCGTGCTCACGCTGCACGAGGCGGATGCGCTCGCATTCGATTTCGCGACGCTCGGCGCGGATGTGCGCGTGGTGGGCAACCTGCCGTACAACATCAGCACGCCGCTGCTCTTCCACCTCGCGCAATACGATGCGCAGGTGCGCGACGTCACGGTGATGCTGCAGAAGGAAGTCGTGGCGCGGATGGCCGCGGAGCCGGGCAGCGCCGACTTCGGCCGCCTGAGCGTGATGCTGCAGGTGAAGTTCGCGGTGACGCGGCTCTTCCTCGTCCCGCCCGGCGCGTTCCGCCCGGCGCCGAAGGTCGACTCGGCGATCGCGCGCCTCGTGCCGCTGGGTGCACGCAAGCCCGCGGTGCGCGACGAGGCGCTGTTCGGCCGCATCGTCGCCGCGGCGTTCGCGCAGCGGCGCAAGACGCTGCGCAATGCGCTGTCGGCGCTTGCGGATACCGAATCGCTGCAGGCCGCAGGCATCGATCCCGGGGCGCGCGGCGAGACGCTGGCGGTGGCGGATTTCGTCCGGCTGGCGAATGCGTTAGGTGGGGCGTAAGGGGTCGGATGCCACCGGCGTAAGGGGTCAGATACCGCGGGCAGGATGTACGGATCGTCGACGCCGTTCGCGAGCGGTGTCTGACCCCGAGCAAACACGCTGAACGCACACAACGGGGTCAGACACCGCTCGCCTACATTTCGACTTCACGCGAGCATCCTGCCTGCGGTATCTGACCCCTTCCGACCCTTAGACCCACCCCCTATCCGGCCGCGCCCGCGGCGCCTCGACACGCACGGTCTTCTGCCGCGACGTCTCCCCGCGCACGAGCGTGACCTGCCGCAGCGGCACCTCGAAGACGTCCGCGAGAAAACGCAGCAGCGCCGCATTGGCGCGACCTTCCACCGGCGGCGCGGCCAATCGGATCTTCAACGCATCGCCGTGCAACCCGCTGACTTCCGTGCGCGCCGCGCCCGGCTGCACGTGCAGCGAGAGGACGAGCGCGTCGCCGTCCTCGCGCCGCCACGCGACGCTCACCCGAGGAACAGTCCGGTCAGCGTGGTCTCGAGCCACGGCACGACGGTGATCAGCAGCAGTTGCGCGATCACGATGACGACCAGCGGCGAGAGGTCGAGCGTGCCGCCGATCGGCGGCAGCACGCGCCGGATCGGCCGCAGGAACGGGAACGTGAGCGCGTTGAGCAGGCCCGCGAGCGGGCCGTCGGGCGCGACCCACGACAGGATTGCCTGCACGATCACCACCGCGATCAGCAGCCACAGCATCGCCTTCACCAGCGCGAGCACCGTCGCCGCGAGCAGGAACGGGATCGCCGCGCCGAGCATCGCGAAGCCGCCGAACACGAGGCGATACGCGAGCAGCCACAGGAACTGGAAGAGGAACGTCGCGACGAGCGACGCCCAGTCGATGCCGCCCCAGCCCTTCAGCACGCGGCGCAGCGGCTTGACGAGCCAGTCGGTGAGCGCGATCACCGCCTGCCCGAGCGGATTGCGGAACGGCGCGCGCATCAGCTGCATCACGAAGCGCAGCAGGAACGCGTACGTGAAGAGCCCGAAGACGACGTCGAGCAGGTAGCGGATCGCCTGGTCAGCCATGGGAATCGCGGTCGCCCGTCAAAATCGTTTCACAAAGAGACGCAGAGACGCCGAGAACTGCCTTTCTCTGCGTCTCTGCGTCTCTTTGTGAAAAAATCATCACCACGACGCTACTTGTCCGCACCGAGCGTCTCCCCCAATTCCCGCGCGCGCTCCGTCGCCGCGCGCACCGCCGCGACGATCGCCGCCTTCACGCCTGCGTCCTCGAGCACGCCGAGCGCGCGCTCGGTGGTGCCGCCCTTCGACGTGACCTGCGCGCGCAGCGTGGCCGGGTCGAGGTCGGTGGACTGCGCGAGCGCGAGCGCACCGGCGAACGTCTGGTACGCAAGCTGCCGCGCGTCGCCCGGCGCGAAGCCCACGGCGCGCGCGGCCTCCTCGAGCGCTTCCAGGAAATAGAAGACGTAGGCGGGACCCGAGCCGGACACGCCGGTCACCGCGTCGAGCATCTCCTCGCGGTCGACCCACACCACCGCACCCGCCGCCTCGACGATGCGCGCGGCGAGCGCGCGCTCGTGCGCCGCGACCGCCGGCCCCGCGAATGCGCCGCTGATGCCGGCGCCCACCAGCGCGGGCGTATTCGGCATCGCGCGCACGATGCGCTCGAAGCCGCCGAGCCAGCGTGCGAGATCGACGGCGCGCGTGCCGGCGGCGATGGTGAGCACGACCGGCACCGGCGCGATGAACGGTGCGAGCGCCTCCGCCGCGATGCGCATCTGCTGCGGCTTCACCGCCATCACGACGACGTCGGCGCCCTCGATCGCGCCCGCCGTCGGCTCGCGGAAGAGGCCGATGCCGGGGAAGCGCGCGGTGAGCTTCTGCTGCGCGGGCGCATGCGGCTCGATGATGCGGAATGCGCGCGTGTCCGCGCCCTTGCCGATGAGGCGCCCGATGAGTGCGGTGGCCATGTTGCCGCCGCCGACGAAAGTGATGTTCATGTGCGAATGATGAGGCAGGAAGGTCAGGCGTGGGCGGGTCCGGTGCGGCTGCCGAAGAGCGCGGTGCCGATGCGCACCTCGGTGGCGCCCTCCGCCACCGCGAGCTCGAGGTCCGCGGACATGCCCATCGACAGCGTATCGACCGGCAGCCCGTGCGCGCGGCATGCCTCGAAGCAGTCGCGCAGCACGCGCAGCTGCGCCCGCGCGAGCGCGGGGTCGTCGGTCGGCTCGGGAATGCCCATGATGCCACGCAGCCGCAGGCGGGGCAGCGCCGCGACGTCGCGGGCGAGCGCCAGCGCGTCCTGCGGCGCGACGCCGCTCTTGCTGGCCTCGCCGCTCGCGTTGACCTGCACGCACACCGAGAGCGGCGGCAGCGAGGCCGGGCGCTGCGCGGACAGCCGCTGCGCGATCTTGATGCGGTCCACGGACTCGACCCAGTCGAAGCCTTGCGCCACCAGCGCCGTCTTGTTGCTCTGCAGGGGCCCGATGAGGTGCCACTCCACGTCAGTCAGGTCGGCCAGCGACTCACGTTTCGCGGCAGCTTCCTGCACGTAGTTCTCGCCGAACGCGCGCTGGCCGAGGGCGTACAGCGCGCGCACCGCGGCCGCGGGAAAGGTCTTGGACACCGCGAGAAGATGCACCGATGCAGGGTCGCGCCCTGCGGCGCGCGCAGCCTCCGCAATGCGCGCGCGCACGGCTTGCCACGCGTTCTCGTACTGGCTCATAATCGATTGGCGACGCGCGAGTCGAGTTTGGCACGCCGCTTGCGTGCGTGCTCAGGTCTTGGGCAGCGCGACCACGGGATTATAGATGGACATCACCGAGCTTCTGGCCTTCGCGGTCAAGAACAAGGCGTCCGACCTGCATCTGTCGGCGGGCCTGCCGCCGATGATCCGGGTCCACGGCGACATCCGGCGCATCAACCTGCCGCCGATGGAGCACGAGGACGTGCACGCCATGGTGTACGACATCATGAGCGACGCGCAGCGCAAGACCTACGAAGAGCACCTCGAGTGCGACTTCAGCTTCGCGGTCCCAAACCTCGCGCGCTTCCGCGTCAACGCGTTCGTGCAGCAGCGTGGCGCGGCCGCCGCGTTCCGAACGATTCCCGCGAAGGTCCTCTCGCTCGAGGAGTTGAACGCGCCGAAGGTCTTCGCGGACATCACCAACCGGCCGCGCGGGCTCATCCTGTGCACGGGTCCCACGGGCTCCGGCAAGTCCACCACGCTCGCGGCGATGGTGAACCACGTCAACGAGAACGAGTACGGCCACGTGCTGACGATCGAGGACCCGATCGAGTTCCTGCACGAGTCGAAGAAGTGCCTCATCAACCAGCGCGAGGTCGGGCCGCACACGCTGTCGTTCGCCAACGCGCTGCGCAGCGCGCTGCGCGAGGACCCGGACTACATCCTGGTCGGCGAGATGCGCGACCTCGAGACCATCCGCCTCGCCCTCACCGCCGCGGAAACGGGCCACCTCGTGTTCGGCACGCTGCACACGAGCTCCGCGGCGAAGACCATCGACCGCATCATCGACGTGTTCCCCGCGGCGGAAAAGGAGATGGTGCGCGCGATGCTCTCGGAATCGCTCGTCGCCGTGATCTCGCAGACGCTGCTGAAGACCAAGGACGGCCAGGGCCGCCTCGCGGCGCACGAGATCATGCTGGGCTCGCCCGCCATCCGCAACCTGATCCGCGAGAACAAGGTGGCGCAGATGTATTCCGCCATCCAGACGTCGCAGGCGCTCGGCATGCAGACGCTCGACCAGAACCTCGTGGACCTCGTGCGGCGGAACATGATCAACATCGCCGAAGCGCGCAACCGTGCGGTGAACAAGGATTTGTTCATGGGTTAGTTGTTGTAGATAGGCTAGAAGGGGTCGCAAGCCTAACGGCGCGACCCCTTGGAAAAATCTCGACGCTGACTGGCTGACGAGAAGCTGATCAGGGGCAAATCGCCGGCGGAGCCTGACGATTTGCTCTAGGAAGGAAGCAGGAGCAAGCATGGAACGCGAACGCGCGACAAAATTCATCCACGAGCTCCTCGACCTGCTCGTCAAGCAGAATGGCTCGGACCTCTTCATCACGGCCAACTTCCCGCCGGCGATCAAGGTCGACGGCAAGATCACGCCGGTGTCGAAGACGCAGCTGACGCCGCAGCACACGATCGAGCTCGTGCGCAGCGTGATGAACGACAAGCAGGCGGCCGAGTTCGAGGCGACGAAGGAGTGCAACTTCGCGATCAGCCCGCCCGGCATCGGCCGCTTCCGCGTGAACGCGTTCGTGCAGCAGGGTCGTGTCGGCATGGTGCTGCGGACCATCACCACCAACATCCCGAAGTTCGAGGAACTGGGCCTGCCGCCCGTGCTGAAGGACGTCATCATGTCCAAGCGCGGCATCATGATGTTCATCGGCGCCACCGGCGCGGGCAAGTCGACGTCGATGGCGTCGCTGCTGGGCTACCGCAACGAGAACAGCTACGGCCACATCATCACGATCGAGGACCCGATCGAGTTCGTGCACGACCACCGCAACTGCATCGTCACGCAGCGCGAGGTGGGCGTGGACTGCGACGGCTGGCAGGTGGCGCTCAAGAACACGCTGCGCCAGGCGCCCGACGTCATCCTCATCGGCGAGGTGCGCGAGCGCGAGACGATGGACTACGCGATCAGCTTCGCGGAGACGGGCCACCTGTGCCTCGCCACGCTGCACGCGAACAGCACCAACCAGGCGCTCGACCGCATCATCAACTTCTTCCCGGAGGAGCGGCGCGCGCAACTGCTGATGGACCTCTCGCTCAACGTGCGCGCGTTCGTGGCGCAGCGGCTCATCCCGCGCCGCGACGGCCGCGGCCGCGTGCCGGCGGTGGAGGTGATGCTCAACTCGCCGCTCATCAGCGACCTCATCTTCAAGGGCGACGTGTCCGGCATCAAGGACATCATGAAGAAGTCGCGCGAGCTCGGCATGCAGACGTTCGACCAGTCGCTGTTCGATCTCTACGAAGCGGGCCTCATCACCTACGAGGACGCGCTGCGCAACGCCGATTCGCTCAACGACCTGCGCCTCGAGATCAAGCTGCACGGCAAGGAAGCCAAGAACCGCAACGTGTTCTCCGGCCTCGGCAACATGGACATCGTGCAGGACCAGACGTCCAACAACGTCATTTGATCGCCGCCAAGCGGCGTCCGGAACGGCAAGCGCTGCACACCCGCGACCCGCTCCCAATATGACCTCCCTCGCCCCGCTTGCGGGGGCATTTCCGGGAATTCGGCGAGCATGCTCGCCGCCGGAAATGCGGCGGTCGCATGCAAGCGACCGCGCGCCCTGCAAGGGAGGGTTGGGGTGAGGGGCAGCCCCCCCACCGCAGCCACCGCCCGCGCGCACCTTCGCAGCGCCGCCCTCGGCGCGTGGCACAATGCTCGGTCAAAGCGCGACTCACCGACACAGCCTTGACCCCGACAGAAATCAAGCTCCACCAAGTCTCCCGCATCCTCGAGCTGACCTTCGAGGACGGCAGCACGTACAAGCTGCCCTACGAGTTCCTGCGCGTCTATTCGCCCTCGGCCGAGGTCCGCGGCCACGGCCCCGGCCAGGAGACGCTGCAGGTGGGCAAGCGCGACGTCACCATCAAGGAGATCGAGCCGGTCGGCAACTACGCGATCCGGCCGGTGTTCTCCGACGGTCACGACAGCGGCATCTATTCGTGGGATTATCTCGCGGAGATGGGCGCGCACCAGGACGAGATGTGGCAGCGCTACCTCGCGCGGCTCGCCGCCGCGAACGCGAGCCGCGATCCCGCGTGAGGCCGGGGGCCGCGCGATGAATCCGTATCTCGCGATCGCGCTTGGCACCGTCGCCCTCATCGTGGCCGTCGCCCTCTGGTACAGCGGCTACGTCATCGGCGCCGTCGTCGCGGTGGTGGCGGGATCGCTGTTCGACGTCATGTTCGTGCTCGCGCTGCGCAAGGAACAGGGGCAGCGACGCCGCTGAGAGACATCATGGAAGACCGTACGAGCTTTGGTTACGAAGAGGTGACGCCCGACGAGAAGACGCGCCGCGTGCGCGGCGTATTCGACTCGGTGGCGGGCAAGTACGACGTGATGAACGACGTCATGTCGGCCGGCCTGCACCGCGTGTGGAAGCGCGTCGCCGTGAGCCTCGCCGCGCCGCGCGCGGGGCAGCGCGCGCTCGACCTCGCGGGCGGCACCGGCGACCTCGCGCGCCTCTTCGCGCAGCGCGTCGGCGCGTCGGGCATCGTCGTGCACACCGACATCAACCACGCGATGCTCGCCGAGGGCCGCGACAAGCTGCTCGACCGGGGCGTCGCGCTGCCGACGGTGCAATGCAACGCCGAGGCGCTGCCGTTTCCCGATCGCTCGTTCGATCTCGTGTCGATCGGCTTCGGCCTGCGCAACGTCACGCGCAAGGATGTAGCACTCGCCGAGATGCGCCGCGTGCTGCGCCCGGGCGGCGCGGCCGTCGTCCTCGAGTTCTCGCGCGTGGCAGCGCCGCTCGCGCCGGCGTACGACTGGTACAGCTTCAACGTGCTGCCGCGCCTGGGCAAGCTCATCGCGGACGACGCCGCGAGCTATCGCTACCTCGCGGAATCGATCCGGGTGCATCCCGACCAGGAAACGCTGAAGGCGATGATGGAACAAGCGGGCTTCGACCACGTCGAATACCAGAACCTCATGGCGGGCGTGGTCGCGGTGCACGTCGGCCGCGTCTATTGAACGCCCCCGCAGGGCACCGCATCTATCCCCGCGCACCCCACGCACCTTCGAGGATCGAGACGATGAACAAGACCTTCCTTGCCGTGCTGGCTGTCGTCGCCGCGACGACCTTGGCGGTCACCGACGTCGCCGACGCCAAGCGCCTCGGCGGCGGCCGCAGCCTGGGCGCCCAGCGCCAGATGACGCCGCCTCCTGCCGCGCCCGCGCCGACACCGAAGGCCGCGCCCACGACCCCGCCGCAGGCCGCCGCGCCCGCCGCCGGCGCCGCCGCCGCGGCGGCCGCCCCCGCGCGGACGGGCATGTCGCGCTGGCTCGGCCCCATCGCGGGCATCGCGGCAGGCCTGGGCCTCGCCGCGCTGCTCTCGCACTTCGGGCTCTCGGAAGGCTTCGCGAGCCTGCTGCTGCTCGCGCTCGTGGTGTTCGCCGGCGTGTTCCTCGTGCGCATGCTGCTCGCGCGCCGCACGCCCGCGGCCCAGTCGCCGCTCGCGTACGCCGGCAACGCCGGCCGCACGGAGCCGCGCGTCGAGCCGACGATGGCGCCCGCACGCTTCGAGCCGGTGATGGGCAATGCGCCTGCGGCCGCACCCGCCGCGACGCCGGCCACCGGCAAGTTCCCGCCCGGCTTCGACCCGCAGCCGTTCGCCGAGCAGGCGAAGCGGCAGTTCATGCGGATGCAGGCGGCGTACGACGCGGCCGACCGCAAGGCCCTCGCCGACGTGATGACGCCCGAGATGTTCGCCGAGGTGTCGGGCGACCTCGCGAGCCGCGGCGCGCACCTGCCCACCGAGGTGCGCGACCTCGCAGCACAGGTGCTCGAGGTCACCACCGAGGGCAGCCAGCACTGGATGAGCGTGCGCTTCACCGGGCTGCTGCGCGAGGACGGCACCGTGCTGCCCAAGGAATTCGACGAGATCTGGAATTTGAGCAAGCCGGTCGACGACAGCTCCGGCTGGCTGCTCGCGGGCATCCAGCAGACCCATGCGCTGGCCTGATCCCGCCGCCGGCCCGGCGCGCGTCGCCAACCGCATGCTCGCGCAGCAGGACTGGGCGCGCGAGAAGCTCGCCCCGTTCGCCGGCCGCGTGTTCACCTTCACCGTCGGGCCCGTGTCCGGCGCGTGGCTGGTCACGGCCGACGGCACGCTCGACACTGCGTCGAGCGCCGTGCCGGCGGACCTGCGCCTCACGATGTCGCCGTGGCACGTGCCGTCGTTCCTCGCCGATCCGACGCGCTGGAACGAGTTCATGCAGGAGTCCGGCGACGTCGAGTTCGGTGGTGCGCTGAAGGACCTCGCGCGCACGTGGCCGTGGTTCGTCGAGGAGACCTTCGCGAAGGTGCTGGGCCCGATCGTCGGCCAGCGCGTCGCGGATGCGGGGCGCCGCCTGCTCGCGTTCCCCGCGTATGCGGGCCAGCGCGTCGCGGAGAGCGTGGGCAGCTACGCGCGCGACGAGGCGGGGCTCATCGCACGCGGCAGCGAGTTCCGGCAGTGGCGCGAGGAGGTCGAGGCCGTGGGTGCGCGCGTCGACGCGCTCGCCGACCGCGTGGAGGCGCTTGCGCCGAGGGTGCGTCCGATCCGCTGATGGCGAAGGCCGCCCGCCGCGTCGCGCCTGTTCCCTCGCTCGCCAAGTTCAGCCGGCCCCGGCTCTACAACGTCCAGAAGCGCGAGCGCCTGTTCAGGCGCTTAGACGCGCTGCGCGCGCATCCGATCGTCTGGATCGCCGGCCCGCCCGGCGCCGGCAAGTCCACGCTCGTCGCGAGCTACGTCGAGGCGCGCAAGCTGCCCGGCATCTGGTTCCAGGCCGACCCGGGTGACGCCGATCCCGAGACGTTCTTCCACTACCTGCGCACCGCCGCGGCCGACGTCGCGGGCCGGCGCGCGAAGGAAGCGGCGGGCCTGCCCGTCTACAACGTCGATCACGCGGGCGACCTGCCCGCGTTCACGCGCCGCTTCCTGCGCGAGTTCTTCGCGCTCTTTCCCGCCGACTCGCTGCTCGTCGTCGACAACTTCCACGAGCCCAAGGCCGACGCCGCGTGGCGCTTCGCGTTCGCGGAAGGGCTGCGGGAGATTCCGGAGACGCTCAACATCGTGTTCCTGTCGCGCGAGCCGCCGCCGCCCGAGATGTCGCGGCTGGTGGGCGAGCAGCGCATCACGCGCCTCGACTGGGAGGAGCTGCGCTTCACCGCCGACGAGGCGGAGGCGCTGACCGCGCAGGCGAAGCTCGATCCGGCGCTCGGGCACGCGATCCACAAGGCGAGCGACGGCTGGGCCGCGGGCATCGTGCTCATGCGCGAGCACCTCGCGCGCTCCGAAGGCGGCCGCCCCGAGGCGCTGCTGCCCGAGGGCAAGGAAGCCGTGTTCCAGTATTTCACCGGCGAGATCTTCGGCCGCGCGCGGCCCGAGAACCAGCGCGTGCTCATGCTCGCCGCGCTGCTGCCCACCGTGTCGGCAAGCGACGCGGAAGCAATGTCCGGCAACCCCGAAGCGCCGATGGTGCTCGACTACGTGTACCGCCGCCACCTCTTCACCGAGCGCCGGCGCAGCGGCAGCGAGCCGGTGTACGTCTTCCACGCGCTGTTCCGCGAGTTCCTGCTCGACGAAGGGCGCCGCCAGCTGCGCCGCGAGGAGCGCCAGCAGGCGCTCGACCGCGCGGCGGGGCAGCTCGTCGCGCGCGGCGAGTTCGACGCCGCGGCCGCGCTCTACATCGAGGCGCAGGCGTGGAAGCCGCTCGTGGGCCTCACGCTGCACGCCACGCGCACGCTGCTCGCCGAGGGGCGCCGCAAGGTGCTCACGCAATGGCTCGCGGCGATGCCGGCGGAGGTGCGCGAGGCGGAGCCGCGGCTGGCACTCGGCGAGGCGTACGCCGTGATGCACGACGAGCCCGCGCGCGCGAAGGCGCTGCTCGAGCGCGCGTTCGCGGGCTTCGCGCAGCGCGGCGACCTGCGCCGGCAGCTCCTGACCGCGGCCGCGGTGATCGACACGCACTACTTCGAGTGGGCGGACTTCGCGCCGCTGGACCGCTGGATCGACATCCTGCAGCGGCTGCTCGATCCGTCTCCGGATTTCCTGTCCACCGCCGACGCGCTGCGCATCCGCGGCGCGCTCCTGATCGCGCTCCTCTTCCGCCAGCCGGAGAACCCGCGCCTGCCCGAGGCCGCGGACATCGTCGAGGCGCTGCTCGCCGCGCCGGACATCGAGTCGGTGCCGGTGAACGACCGCGTGAACGCGGCGTCGATCCTCTTCAACTACCTCAACTGGAAGACCAAGGGCACCAGCGCCGACGCGCTCATCCAGCGCGTCGAGCCGTGGCTCGCGGACCCGGCGGTGACGGCCGTCAACCGCGTGTGGTGGCAGGTGCATCGCGCGTTCAACGAGCAGATCCGCGGCCACTACGCGCGCTCCCAGAAGATCATGAAGGACACCGAGGCGTTCGCCGAGGCGCACGGGTTGAAGTGGGTGCAGGTCGAGATCTACCACGCCGAGGTCACCGCGCTCGTGTCGGGCGGCGACGTCGACGGCGCGGCGGCGGCGCTCGCGAAGCTGCGCGCCGTGCTGAACCCGAGCCGCCGCATGGACCTCGCGTACTTCCACTACCAGGAAGCGGGCGTCCTCATGCTGCAGGGGCGCACGCGCGACGCCGCGCGCGCCGCGGCGCAGGCGGTGGCGATCGGGCGCGCGAGCGGCCTGCCCGCCATGCAGATCCCGCACTTCCTCGTGCGCCAGGCGATCTGCCTCGTGCACCTGCGCGAGCACGCCGACGCGCTCGCGCTCTACGACGAGGCCATCGCGCTCGCCACCGACTCCGACCGCCGCAACTTCGACTTCCAGGCGACGCTCTTGCGCGCCCACGGGCAACTGCAGGAAGGCGATCGCGCCGGCGCGCTCGGGCGCATGCGCGAAATCCTGCCGCGGGCGCGCGATTCGAGCTACACGGGCTTCCTGCGCCTGCCCAACGACGTGCTCGCGCCGCTGTTCGCGCTGGCCCTCGCGCACGACGTCGAGAGCGATTACGTGCGCGCGCTGATCCGCAAGCGGCGCATGCCGCCGCCCGGCCCGGACGTCCCCGGCTGGCCGTGGCCGCTCGCGGTGCGCACGCTCGGCGACTTCACGCTCGTGCGGCACGGCGAGCCGCTGGTGTCGAAGGGCAAGGCGCAGAAGAAGCCGCTCGAGCTCATGAAGGCGCTGGTCGCGCACGGCGGGCGCAACGTCGACGCGGCGATGCTCACCGCGGTCGTGTGGCCCGATGCCGAGGGCGACGACGCCAAGACCTCGTTCGACAGCAACCTCTATCGCCTGCGCAGGCTCGTCGACATCGACGGCGCGCTGCAGCTCGCCGAGGGCAGGCTCTCGCTCAATCCCGACCTCGTCTGGGTCGACACCTGGGCGTTCGAGGCGGCGCTCGACGCGGGGGACGTCAACGCCGCGCTGGGCCTCTATCGCGGGCACTTCCTCGCGCTGGAAGCGCCCGCGCCGTGGGTGCTGCCGCCGCGCGACCGGCTGCAGGCGCGGCTCGTGCGCGCGGTGCTGGCCGCCGGCGACGTGCTGGAAGCCAACCGCAACTGGACCGCCGCCAAGGCGCTCTACCAGCGCGCGCTCGAAGTCGACAACCTCGCGGAATCCCTCTACCGCCGGCTGATGGTCTGCCTGCGCGAGACCGGCGACCCGGCCGGCGCGCTGACCGCCTACCGCCGCTGCCGCGAGCTGCTGTCCATCGTCCTCAACCGGGCGCCGGCGCCCGAGACCGAAGCGGTTCGCGAGACCCTCCGGTAAGGCCGCTGTCAGGCATCTGTAAGCGCCGCGGTCAGCCGGTGGCGCGGGCGCCGCGCCGGCGCCTATCCCTTCGCGGCCGGGCGCGCCGGCCGCTCGAAATCATTGCTGCAACAATCACTTGCGCTCGCTCGCCGCACTGCGCGCGGCATGCGCTCGCGTGCGCGGCGCGGACTTCGGCATTTGTCAGCGATCGGTGAGGGGCCCGCCTCCACCATGGCGTCCATGCCGTGGTGCAACCCGGCACGACGACCGAAAGCGAGACCCGCCATGTTCAATCTCAGGTTCCTGCTCACCGCCGCACGCGTGGTCGCGATCGTCGCGATCGTGGCGCTGCTGGTGAAGGTGAGCCCCCTCATCGCCGCGCACGCCGCCGGCCACTCGGGCACGTACGCGTCCGGTGGCGGCGTGCCCGCCAGCGCCTGGCCGCTCACGCGGGGGTCGCGATGAGCGCCGGCGCCGCGCGCGCGTGGTGCGTCGCCCGTACCTCGTCCGCGACCCCGCCCGACGCCGACCACGAGCTGGGCCGCCTGCTGACCCGGATCCACCCGGCGCCCGCCGCGCCGGCCCCCGAGCGCAGCGACGGCCGCCCGGCCGTCGTCCGCGCCGCCTGACCGTTTGCACCATCCACCCCGAGAGGAGAACGCCATGAAGACGAAGCAGATGATGCTGGGCGCCGCGCTCGCCGCGGCCACGCTGTCCGCCGGCAACGCGATCGCCGGCGACGCACGCATGACGGATGCGCAGATGATCGAGCGCGGCCGCTACATCGCGAAGATCGGCGGCTGCAACGACTGCCACACGCCGGGCTACGCGCCGAGCGGCGGCAAGGTCGCGGAGAAGGACTGGCTCGTCGGCGACGCGCTGGGCTGGAAGGGCGACTGGGGCACGACGTATCCCGCGAACCTGCGCCTCGTGCTCGCGACGATGACGGAGACCCAGTGGGTCGAGTACGCGCGCAAGCTCGAGACGCGGCCGCCGATGCCGTGGTTCGCGCTGCACGACCTCACCGAGCAGGACCTGCGCGCGTTCCACCGCTTCGTGCGCTCGCTGGGGCCGGCTGGCGCGCCGGCGCCGGCGTACGTGCCGCCGGGCACCGCGCCCAGGGGTCCGTTCATCCAGTTCCCCTCCGCGCCGCCGCAGTCGGCCGCCGCCAACGTGCCCGTCGCGGCCAGATGAGCGGCGGCAAGCGCAAGGGCACGGCAGCGCCGCCGGTGCTGCCCGTGCCCCGCGTGCGTGTCCTGCCCGAGGACGCCGGGCCCTCGCCACCCGTTTCACGGCCGACGGCCGATGCGGCACCGCCGCGCCGGGCGCCGCTCGCGCGCAAGCGGCGCTCGCGGTTCGTGTTCTGACCGCGTCGGTAACGCGTCGAGCGTGCGGCGCATGGGCGCGGTGCGCGTGCAGCGTGCGCGGCGGCGCATCGCCGCCGGTGCGGGCGCAACGCGTCTCGTACAATGCGCGGGATGCGGATCACGCGCCTCCTCCGGATCACCACGGTCGCGCTGCGCTTCGGCCTGGACGACATCGTCCTGTCGCACGAGCGCCTGCGTCCGCTGCGGCCGTGGATGCGGGGCCTCCTCTTCTGGCGCGACCTCTCGCGGCCGCGTGCGGTCCGCCTGCGGCTGGCGCTTGAAGCGCTCGGCCCGATCTTCGTGAAGTTCGGGCAGGTGATGTCGACGCGCCGGGACATCCTGCCGCCCGACATCGCCGACGAGCTCGCGAAGCTGCAGGACCGCGTGCCGCCGTTCCCGGCGGAGCAGGTGGTGGCCACGCTGGAGCGGGCTTACAAGAAGCCGGTCGCCGACGTATTCCGCTCGTTCGACCTCACGCCGGTGGCGAGCGCATCCGTCGCGCAGGTGCACTTCGCGGAGCTGCCCGACGGCATGCCGGTCGCGGTGAAGGTGCTGCGGCCCGACATCCAGCACGTCATCTACAACGACGTCGCGCTGCTGCAGACCGCCGCCGCGATGTTCGAGCGCGTGTTCACCGATGCCAAGCGCCTGCGCCCGCGCGAGGTGGTGGCCGAGTTCGCGAAGTCGCTGGAAGACGAGCTCGACCTCACGCGCGAGGCCGCGAACTGCGCGCAGCTCGGCCGCAACTTCCGCCACTCGCGCCTGCTGCTGGTGCCCACGGTGTACTGGGACTGGTGCACCGAGGAAGTGATGGTGATGGAGCGGATGAGCGGCATCCCCTCCTCGCAGGTGGAGCGGCTGCTCGCCGAAGGCGTCGACCTCAAGCGCCTCGCGCGCACCGGCGTCGAGCTCTTCTTCACGCAGGTGTTCCGCGACGGCTTCTTCCACGCCGACATGCATCCCGGCAACATCCTGGTGTCGGTGACGCCGCCGCATCACGGCAAATGGGTGGGCCTGGACTACGGCATCGTGGGCACGCTCTCCGAGTCGGACAAGAGCTACCTCGCGCAGAACTTCATCGCGTTCTTCCGCCGCGACTATCACCGGGTCGCGACCTCGCACCTCGAGTCGGGGTGGGTGCCGCCCGACACGCGCGTCGACGAGCTCGAGAAGGAGATCCGCGTGGTGCTGGAGCCGATCTTCGACCGGCCGCTGTCGCAGATCTCGCTCGGGCGCGTGCTGATGCAGCTCTTCCGCGCGTCGCGCCGCTTCAACGTCGAGATCCAGCCGCAGCTGGTGCTGCTGCAGAAGACGCTGATCAATGTGGAGGGCCTGGGGCGCCAGCTCGATCCGGATCTCGACCTGTGGACCACCGCCAAGCCGTACCTCGAGCGCTGGATGGAGGAGCAGATCGGCCCGCGCGCGCTGCAGCGCCGGATCATCGGCGAGCTGCCGTACCTCGTGCACGCGCTGCCCGAAATCCCGCGCCTCATCCATCGCCGGCTGCTGGAGGCGCCCCCGGCATCGGATACCGCGATCCGCGAGCTCGCCGCCGCGCAGCGCTCGCGCAATCACTGGCTGGCGGTGGTGGCGGTGCTGCTGGTTTTGGTCGTGGTGGTGCTGTTGCGGAAGGGCTGAATGTGGGGCTAGGGGCTAGGGGCTAGGGGCTAGGGGCTAGGGGCTAGGGAGCAGCACGACATGTGGCTTGCGGTGGCTGGCGATCGTCAGCCAGCGTACGGCCCAAGTCGCTGGCGCTCCCTAGCCCCTAGTCCCTAGCCCCTAGCCCCGCCTTTCGCCTGCCTCACCCCATCCGCAACGCCGGCCCCGGCTTGGCCAGCGGCGGCGTGTCGTCGCGGCGGCCGCGGATCAGCGCCAGCGGCGCGCGGCGCAGGAAGCCGTTCGATTCGCCGAGCACGAACTTCAGCATGTCCTCGAGCGCGGCCTCGTTCATCTTGTCGGGCGCGAACTCGAGCGACACGGATTCGAAGCGGTCGACGTTGCGCAGCGTGACCGCGAGCAGCTGGTGGTGGTAATCGGGCTCGAAGCGCACCGACGCCGAGATCACCGGCTGCACCTGGAAGAGGCCGTAGCGCACCACGCGGCGCTCGTCCTGCTCGGTCTGGTACGTGTACGGCAGCGTCGACGTGCGCAGGCTGGCCTCGAGGCCGGCCGCGGACGCGGGCGGCACGCGCAGCGTGTGCGCCTTCCCGCCTTCGAGCCGGTAGAAGAACTCCACGTGCTCGAGCACTTCCATGCCGGCGAGCGGTCGGCGGCGGAACGTGACGAAGCCGCGCTCGAAGCGCGGGCGCTCGATGGCGAGCACGTTGCCGACGTGGAACACGTGCCCGACCTGCGGATGGATGACCTCGAGGTGCCCGACCGCCTCGTCCAGCCACCGGAAGGCGCGCCACAGGCAGCGATCGATGTCCTTCAGCGCCTCTTCCATCGGCCGCCGCGCGGCCTGGTCCTGCGCGCGCAGCGAATCCGATTGCGCCCGGAGCTGGTCGAGCAGGGAGGATTTGGGGGCGTCAGCCATGTGCGTCGATGTTTTCATTTGTCGCTCGCGTCGCCCGCATTATGACAGGAGCATAGCCGCCACGACGCGAACGTGGGGCCGATGCGGGGAGCCATGCAAAGCTCGTGCCTCGCGCCGGCATCCCGTGCGCGAGGGGAAACGCGGGCGGCGCACGCACGCGGGGCGTCACTTGCCTGACCCGGGACGGCCAGGTGCGGCGTGCGGGCGCGTTCATGACCTGCGGCGAATCTCGATACAATGACGTGTTGTCCGCCTGCCGCCCTTCCTTCCGTTCCCGCATCCCGTGTAAATGGCGCTCCTCGAGATTGCCGATGTCACGCGCCGTTTTGGCGATTTCACTGCCGTAGACCGCGTCTCCCTGTCGATCAGGGCCGGCGAGTTCTTCACGCTCCTGGGACCCTCCGGCTGCGGCAAGACGACCCTGCTGCGCATGATCGCCGGCTTCGACCAGCCGGACGGCGGACGCATCCTGCTCGATGGCAGGGATATCGGCGGCCTCGCTCCCGAGCACAGGCCCGTCCGCACGGTGTTCCAGAGCTACGCGCTGTTCCCGCACATGACGGTGGCGGGCAACATCGCGTTCCCGCTCAAGATGGCGAAGACGCCGGCCGCGCAGATCCCCGCCAAGGTGGCCGAGGCGCTGGAGGACGTGCGGCTCACCGGCTTCGGGCATCGCTTCCCCCACGAGCTCTCGGGCGGCCAGCGGCAGCGCGTGGCCATCGCCCGCGCGCTGGTCACGCACCCGACCGTGCTGCTGCTGGACGAGCCGCTGGCCGCGCTCGACGCCAAGCTGCGCGAGGAAATGCAGATCGAGCTCATCAACATGCAGAAGGAAGTGGGCATCACGTTCATCTACGTGACCCACGACCAGACCGAGGCGCTGGCGCTCTCGCACCGCATCGCGGTGATGAACAGGGGCCGCGTGGAGCAGATCGACGAGCCCGACCGCCTGTACGGCTTCCCGAAGACGCGCTTCGTGGCCGACTTCATCGGCACCTGCAACCTGCTGGTCGGGCCGGTGACCGCCGCTGCGGACGGCCGCGCGACCATCGCGGTGCCCGACCTTGGCCCCGTGCAGGTCGCCACCGCCACGCCGCCCGCCGCGGGCAGCGAAGGCGCGGTCGCGCTGCGCCCGGAGAAGGTGCGCATCACCGTGCCCGACGGCGCGCGCAACGCCGACAATCACTTCGCGGGCGTGGTTACGGGGTTCCTGTATCAAGGGGACGTCACCGTGTACATGGTTCGCTCCACCGCGGGGCATTCGATCGAGGCGCTCCTCGCGAACTCCGGCGCGGGCCTGGCCAAATTCTTCGAGGTTGGCGACGCCGTGGAAATCAGCTGGTCGGCCGATGCCGGCCACTACGTGAGCTGAGTCGTGCGGCCCGCGCGCGCGCAGCGGCTCGGCAAGTGGCTGGTGTCCGGGCCGCCGCTCGTCTACCTGCTCGTCTTCTTCGCGGTGCCCGCGCTCATCATGGTGCTGGCGTCGTTCCGCACGCCGGGTGAATTCGGCGGCCTCGCGCCGCTGTACGAGGAGGGTCATCTCGACCTCAACCTCGAGAGCTACGCGCGCTTCTTCGGCGAGCCGCTGTACGCGCAGATCTTCCTGAAGTCGTTCTGGTACGCGCTGGCGACCACGCTCATCTGCCTCGTGCTCGCGTATCCGCTGGCGGCGCTCATCGCGAAGAGCGACAAGCGGCATCGCGACCTCATGCTGCTGCTCGTGATCCTGCCGTTCTGGAGCAACTTCCTCATCCGCGTGTACGCGTGGATGATCATCCTCGGGCCCAACGCGGCATTCGCGCGCGCGGTGAACGCGGTGCTCGGCGTGTTCGGCGTCGCGCCGGTGTCGCTGCTGTTCAGCGCGTTCGCGGTGCTGGTGTGCCTCGTGTACGTGCACCTGCCGTTCATGGTGCTGCCGCTGTACGCCAACCTCGAGAAGCACGACAACTCGCTGCTGGAGGCCGCGCAGGACATGGGCGCCAACGCGTGGCAGCGTTTCTGGCGCATCACGTTCCCGCTCTCGCTGCCGGGCGTGTACGCGGGCTCGGCGCTGGTGTTCATCCCCGCGTTCGGCATCTTCGCGATCCCCGACATCCTGGGCGGCCCCGACGACAGCCTCATCGGCAACGTGATCAAGCAGCAGTTCCTGGAGACGCGCGACTGGCCGTTCGGCAGCGTGCTGTCGATCGTGCTGACGGTGCTCGCGCTCGGCATCGCGGGCGGCGCCGCGTGGATCGGGCAGCGGAGCGTCCGCAAGCTCGCGCACGGCGATGCGTAGGCGCTCGCCACTCCTGTGGGCCGCGGCGATCGTCGCGTACGCCTTCCTGTACCTGCCGCTCGTGATCGTGGTGGTGTACTCGTTCAACGACTCGCGCCTCAACGCCGAGTGGGTGGGCTTCACGCTCGACTGGTACCGCAAGCTCGCCGACAACAACGAGATGCTGCTCGCCGCGGGCAACTCGCTCGTGATCGCGCTGGTGGCGAGCCTCGTGTCGACGGTGCTCGGCACGCTCGCGGGGCTCGCGATGCACCGCTACACGCTGCGCGTGCTGCCGGTGCTGGTGCTCACGCCCATCGCAATCCCCGAGATCCTGATGGGCGTGTCGCTGCTCATCTTCTTCGTGCTGCTGAACTTCACGCTGGGCCTCCTCTCGGTGGCGCTCGCGCACATCGCGTTCTGCATCGGGTTCGTCGCCATCGTCGTGCGCGCGCGGCTGTCCGGCATGGACGAGGCGCTGGTGGAGGCGGCGCGCGACTGCGGCGCGACGCCGCTGCAGGCGTTCTTCCACGTCACGCTGCCGCTCATCATGCCGGGCGTGATCGCGGGCGCGCTGATGGCGTTCACGCTGTCGATCGACGACTTCGTGATCACGTTCTTCACCGCGGGCGCGGGCACCGTCACGCTGCCGCTGCAGATCTACTCGATGATCAAGATCGCGGTCACGCCCGAGGTGAACGCGGTGTCAACCCTGCTCATGCTGCTCACGTTGATGCTGATCGTCATCGCGTCGAAGCTCTCGCCCACCCTGCTGCGCTCGAATGAGGATTGATCCGCCATGAAGAAGCTCGCCGCCGTTCTTGTGGCCGCCGCCCTGTCCGTCGCGGGGGCGCCGGCGCACGCCGCCAAGGACCAGCTCCACCTCTACAACTGGAACAACTACATCGCGCCGGAGACCGTCAAGCGGTTCGAGGAGCAGTGCAAGTGCGAGGTGGTGCAGACGTACTACTCCGACAACGAGGAGCTGCTGGCGAAGCTCGCGGCCGGGGCCAAGGGCTACGACGTGCTGGTGCCCACCAGCAACGCGGTGCAGGCGCTGATCCGCGGCAACCAGCTGAAGCCGCTCGATCAGGGCAAGCTGCCGAACATGAAGAACGTCGACCCGGCGTTCATGAACTCCAAGTTCGACCCGGGCAACAAGTTCTCGGTGCCGTACGCGATGTCGACGACGATCATCGGCTACAACGACGCCAAGATGAAGGAGCTCGGCCTGCCCACCGACACGTGGGCGGTGATCTTCGACCCCAAGTACCTCGAGAAGGTGAAGGGCCGCGTGACGGTGCTCGACAGCGCGAACGAGCTCTTCGCCGCGGCGTTGAAGTACTTAGGCTACTCGGCCAACGACACCGACGAGAAGCACTGGAAGGAAGCGGCCGACGTCATCAAGAAGGCGAAGCCCTACTGGGCCGCGTTCAACGCGTCGTCGTACATCAAGGAGCTGACGGTCGGCAACATCTGGCTCGTGCACGGCTACAGCAACGACATCTTCCAGGCCAACCTCGACGCCAAGGCCGCGGGCCGCAAGTTCCAGGTCCTGCAGGGGATGCCCAAGGAAGGCGCGGTGCTCGCCGTCGACAACATGGTGATCCACAAGGACGCGCCGCGCCCCGACCTCGCGCACCAGTTCATCAACTTCATGCTCGACGGCAAGAACTCCGCGGAGCTCACGAACCTCATCGGCTCGGGCAATCCCAACACGGCCGCGGCGCAGTACATCAAGCCGGAGCTCAAGGCGCTGCCCGCGGTGTTCCCGCCGAAGGAGGTGCAGGCGAAGCTCGAGCAGCTGCAGGACCTGACGGCGGCTCAGCGGCGCCTTCGCAATCGCATGTGGACCGAGCTGAAGGCCAGTAAATGAGTTAGAAGGGGTCGCAAGCCTAACGGCGCGACCCCTTGGAAAAATCCACGACGCTGACAGCCTGACGTAGAAGCTGAAGTGGGGAAAATCGCGGGCAGAGCCCGACGATTTTCCTAGAAAGATCTTGGAAACACCGTGGCCAGTGGGGGCCGTTGGCACTGGCGTTAGAATTTGTCGTCCCCGCGAAGGCGGGGACCCAGTGTCGTTAGCGGTTTCTGCTACGCCGGCGCCATGCCGTGCCGGCGCTTGGCGTCTTCCGTTTCCGGCGACGCGAGGAACGATAGCAGCGCGCGCGCTTCGGCTTGCTGCGCCGACCCCGCGCACACCGCACCCGTGAACCGCGTCACGATCGCGATCGCGGGCGGCAGCAGCCCCGCGACGTGCACGCCGGGCGCGTCCTTCATCTCGGCGTATTGCTGGAACGCGAGATCGGCTTCGCCGCGCGCGACGAGATCGGCGACGGGCACGCCGACGCGTGCCTGCACCAGCCGCTCGCGCACGGTGTCGGCGATGCCCCAGCGCGCGAAGAGCTTGAGGAGCTCGTTGCCGCTGGGTCCCGTCGAATAACCGATCGCGCGCGCCGCGAGCACCGCGCGGCGCACCGCGTCCTCGGAAGCGAGATCGGGCACCGCCGCACCCGCAGGCACGGCCACCGCCACCGCCGACTGCACGATGTCGACGACCGTGTCCGCCACGATGCGGCCGGTGGGCAGCAGCCGCTCGATCGCGTCGGAGGCGAGCACCACCACGTCGAACGCCTCGCCCGCGCCCACGCGCTTCGCCGCGTCCACGCCGCCCACCGATTCGAACACGGCCGCGATTCCCGCGCGTTGCGCGTACGCCGCGGCCAGCTCCGCCAGCAGCGCGCGGGTGGCCATCGAGGAAATGCCGGTCAGTGCCATTGCAGTCGGAATCCGATTCGCCATCCTGCGGGGGGCCGTGCGGCGCCCCCGCGGCCGCTCACTTCGCCGTCGTGTACTTCGCGATCAGGCCCTTCGCCGTGTCGAGCACCTGCTTGCCGTTGGCGCCCTTGGCGTTGACGTCGGCGATCCACTGGTCGGTCACCGATTGCCCGAGCTTCTTCCAGTTCTCGAGCTCCGACTTCGGGATCACGTTGATCGAGTCCTTCGCAATGAGCTTCTTGCCCTCGGCATCGGCGGCCGCGAACACCTTGCCGATCTCGCCGGAGAACGCCTGCCCGCTGTTGGCGTCGATCACCTTCTTGAGGTCGGGCGGCAGGCTCGCGTACTTGTCCTTGTTCATGACGAACATGAACGTCGACGTGTAGAACGCGTTGTCGGCCGGGTCGGTCTCCGAGTGGAACTTGGTAATCTCCTGCAGCTTCACCGACGGCACGACCTCGTACGGCACGACGGCGCCGTCGATCACGCCCTTGGCCACCGATTCGCTGACCTGCGGCACCGGCATCGCGACCGGCGTGGCGCCGAGCGCCGCGAGGAAGCGGTTGGTCTGGCGCGTAGGCGCTCGCACCTTCGTACCCTTCAGGTCCGCCGCCGTCTTGATCGGCTTATCGCGCATGTGGAACACGCCCGGCCCGTGCACGTGGTACGCGATCGGATGCACGTCCTTGTACTCGGCCGCCGCCACCTGCGTGTTGAAGTCCCACAGCGCCTTGCTGGTGGCCTCGGGGTTGGTCATCATGAACGGCAGCTCGAACACTTCCGACAGCGGGAAGCGCCCCGCGGTATAGCCCGGCAGCGTCCAGATGATGTCGACCACGCCGTCCTTCACCTGGTCGATGAGCTGTCCCGGCGTGCCGCCCAGCTGCATCGACGGGTAGATCTGGCACTTCATCTTGTTGTTCGATTCCTTGGCGATGCGGTCGCACCACGGCTGGATGAACATGGTGTTCGCATACGAGCCGGCGGGCAGGAAGTGATGGACCTTGAGGACCACCTCCTGGGCGCCGGCCGCGCCGGCCAGGCCGCCGGCGAGCATTGCGGGCAGCAGGTAACGATGCAGTTTCATGGCGAATCCTCCTTGGAAAGCCGCGGCGGCGCGGGACGGCATGCCGGTGGAGCGGCGCGCGGACGATAGCACGGCGCGACGGCCCGCGGGCCCCTCCCGTTGGCCCGCGCGCGGCCCGCGTGCCATCATCTCGCCATGCCCTCCCCCGCCCACGTGCGCATCGAGCGCCTCGTTCCCGAGCGCGGCGACGACTACCTGCGCTTCTTCGACCACGAGCACGGCCCGGCCTTCGCGGACAACCCGGAGTGGCGCACGTGCTATTGCCACTACTACGAGGTGCCGCTCGCGCTCGACTGGCGCACGTTCGACGGCCCGATGAACCGCACGGCGATGGCGGCGCGCATCGCGACCGGCGAGATGGAGGGCTACCTCGCCTACGACGGCGACGAGGTGGTCGGCTGGATGAACGCGCAGCCGTATCACAAGCTCATGCATGCGTGCGCCCGCCTGCGCATCGCGCAGCCCGGGATGCCGGTCCCGGCGCACGACGCCGCGGCCATCGTGTGCTTCGTGATCCACCCGCAGCGACGGCGCGAGGGGATCGCCACCGCCCTGCTCGCGGCCGGCGTCGCCGATTTCGCGGCGCGCGGCTTGGCACTCGTCGACGCCTTCCCGTGGAACAGCGGCCCGGGCGACACCAAGCCCACCGATCACTACCACGGCAGCCTGTCCATGTTCACCGCCGCCGGCTTCGTGCCGCTCGCGACGCACGAGAACGTCACCGTCGTGCGCAGGATGTTGCGCTGATCCGTCGATGACGCACGGCCGTCCCCGCACGCTGCTGCCGCACGCGCTGGCGGTGCTGTACGCGCTCGCCATCGTGTTCGCGAGCCTGCAGCCGTTCTCGCCGTGGATCGTGCCCGAGGCCGACACGCCGTTCTGGCCGTTCGCGCGCTGGCCGCTGCGCTGGACGCGCTTCGACGTGCTCGCCAACATCGTCTCCTACGCGCCGTTCGGGCTCTTCATCGCGCTCTCGCCGCGGCGCGCGACGCCGCGCGCGCGCACCGCGCTCGCATTCGCGGCGGGACTCGTGCTCTCGTTCGCGATGGAGACGCTGCAGATGTTCGTGCCGCCGCGCGACGCGAACCTCGTCGACCTCGCGGCCAACACCACCGGCGCGCTGCTGGGCGGCATGGCCGGCGCCTCGCTCGTGCGCGCCGACCGCCTGCGCCATCGCCTGTCGGCGGCGCGCTACCGCGTGTTCCTCGGCGGACGCCTGGGCGACATCGGCTGCGCGCTCCTCGTGCTGTGGCTCGTCGCGCAGACCAATCCCGGCATCCCGCTGTTCGCCATCACGTTCGACGTCGACCAGGCGGCGAGCGTGACCGCGGCCGTGCCGCCCGTCGCCGACGGCGCGGCCACGCTCATCGAGGCCGCGGCCTCCGCGCTGCAGCTCGTCGGCGTGGGCCTCTTCCTCGCGCTGCTGCTCCGCGACCGCCGCTACATCGGCGGCGCGGTGTTCGCGCTGCTCGGCCTCGCGCTGCTCGCGAAGGGTGTGGCCGCGATGCTGGTGATCAAGCCCGCCGTGTGGGACACGTGGATGAAGCCCGGCGTGTCGTTCGGGATGGCCGCGGGCCTGCTCGCGCTGCTGGTCACGATCTTCGCGCCGCGGCCCGTGCAGGTCGCCGCATGCGCCATCGCGCTGCTCGCATCGCTGCTGCTGCCGGTGACGGTGGCCGACGTGCCGGCGGCCAGCGCGCCGCTGACGCTCTTCAACTGGCGCTACGGGCATCTCCTCAACTTCAACGGCCTCACGCAGACCGTGCTGCTGGTGTGGCCGGTGCTCGCGGCGCTGTGGCTGTTCGCGCTCGCGGGGCGCCCGCGCTGGGGCGAGCCCGACTGACCGTCCGCTATAATTTGGCCATGAGCTATTTCGCGCGCCACGTGTTCTTCTGCCTCAACCAGCGCGACCCGCCCGAGAAGTGCTGCGCCAATGCGGGCGCGGCCGAGCTGCAGGCGTATGCGAAGAGCCGCATCAAGGCGCTCGGCCTGAACGGCAAGGGCAGCATCCGCATCAACAAGGCCGGCTGCCTCGACCGCTGCGAGGAAGGGCCGGTGCTGGTCGTCTACCCGGACGCGGTCTGGTACACGTACGTCGACCGCGACGACATCGACGAGATCATCGACCGGCACCTCGTGAAAGGCGAGGTCGTCGAGCGGTTGCGCATTTGACGCCGCGCTTCACGCGCCACGAGACGATCGCGGGGCCGGCCGGCCCGCTCGAGATCGTCCTCAACCTGCCCGAGCGCGCGCCCGTCGGCATCGCGCTCGTCGCGCATCCGAATCCCGTGCAGGGCGGCACGATGCACAACAAGGTCGTGCAGATGCTCGCCAAGGCATTCTTCGCGCTGGGCTACGGCGTCGCGCGCTTCAACTATCGCGGCGTCGGCGCGTCGGCAGGCGCGTACGACGACGGCAACGGCGAGACCGACGACGCGCTCGCCACGCTCGCGCACGCCCGCGGCGTGTGGGGTGATGCCCAGCCCGTGGTGCTCGCGGGTTTCTCGTTCGGCTGCTACGTGCAGACGCGCGTCGCGCAGACCGTCACGCCGCAGCGCATGGTGCTGGTCGGTCCCGCGGTGGGACGCTTCCCGGTGCGCGAGGTGCCGGCGGACACCATCGTGATCCACGGCGAGGAGGACGACGTGGTGCCGCTCGCCGACGTGCTCGCCTGGGCGCGACCACAGTCGCTGCCAGTCGTCGTGTTCCCCGGATGCGGGCATTTCTTCCACGGCCGCCTGCCGCAGCTGCAGCAGGTGGTCATGGGCATGTGGCACGCGCCGCGCGAGGCGGGGTAGCGCATGCCGGGCAGCGCAGCTCACGCGACGGCCGGGCGCGGCGATGCCCGCGGGCCCAACGCCGCCGGCGCGGCCGACGACGACATCCTGCGCGTCGAGGGCCTGCGCAAGCGCTACGGCGAGCTCGAGGTCGTGCGCGGGCTCTCGTTCGCGATCCGCCGCGGCGAGTGCTTCGGTCTCCTCGGCCCCAACGGCGCCGGCAAGACCACGACGCTGCGCTGCTGCCTCGGCCTCATCGAGCCCGACGGCGGCACCATCCGCATGGTCGGCGAGCCGGTGCCGCAGGCCGCGCGCGAGGCGCGCCTCCGCGTCGGCGTGGTGCCGCAGATGGACAACCTCGATCCGGACTTCACGGTCCGCGAGAATCTCATCATCTACGGCGGCTACTTCGGCCTGCCGCGCGCGGTGCTCGACGAGCGCATCCCGCAGCTCCTCGACTTCGCAGGGCTCGCGAGCAAGCGCGACGTCGGCATCCGCACGCTCTCGGGCGGCATGAAGCGGCGGCTCACGCTAGCCCGTGCGCTCGTCAACGACCCCGACCTGCTGATCCTCGACGAGCCCACCACCGGCCTCGACCCGCAGGCCCGCCACCTCATCTGGGACGGCTTGCGCCAGCTCATGACGCAGGGCAAGACGATCCTGCTCACCACGCACTTCATGGACGAGGCCGAGCGCCTCGCGACGCGGCTCGCGGTGATCGACCACGGCACGCTGATCGCGAGCGACACGCCGCGCGCGCTGCTGGCCGCGCACGTCGAGCCCGAGGTGGTCGAGGTCTACGGCGACGACGCCAAGGCGTGGGCGCAGGGCCGCGGCCGCGAGCTCGCGCAGCGCATGGAGATCGCGGGCGAGACGGCGTTCTGCTACGCGCACGATCCGCAGCCGATGCTGGCCGATCTCGCGACGCGTGCCGGCGTGCGCTACCTGCACCGCCCGGCGAACCTCGAGGATCTCTTCGTGAAGCTCACCGGGCGCGAGCTGCGTGACTAGAACCTGTCCCGACGTTGCCGACCGGATCGGCTCCGATGTCGGAAATCGTCGTTCCCGCGAAGGCGGGAACCCAGCGGCTTTGCGCGCACCGGACACTGCGGTCCAACGACACTCGGTCCTCGCCTGCGCGCGGACGACACCCTCGAGGATTCCGGCATGACGACAGCCAAGCTCCTCGCGCCGCCGCTGCTGTCGCTGCGCTTCGTCCCGGTGTGGCGGCGCAACGTGCTCGTGTGGCGCAAGCTCGCGATCGCGAGCGTGCTCGGCAACATCGCCGATCCGCTGCTGTACATGGTCGCGCTGGGCTTCGGCATCGGCTCGCTGATCGGCGAGGTGAACGGCATGAGCTACGTCGCGTTCATCGGCACCGGCATGGTGTGCCAAAGCGCGATGTTCACCGCGAGCTTCGAGGGCATGTACTCCGCGTTCTCGCGCATGCACGTGCAGCGCACGTGGGAGGGCATCATCAACGCGCCGATCGCGCTCGACGACGTGGTGCTCGCCGAGTGGATCTGGTGCGCGACCAAGTCGGTGATCTCGACCACCGCGATCCTCGGCGTCATCATGGTGCTGGGCTACGGGCACACGTGGCTCGCGGTGTGGGTGCTGCCGATCGGCCTGCTCGTGGGCCTCGTGTTCGGCGCGGCGGGCCTCGTGATGAACGCGCTCGCCGCCAACTACGATTTCTTCACGTACTTCTTCACGCTGGTGCTGACGCCCATGCTGCTGCTGTCGGGGGTGTACTTCCCCGTCGCGCAGATGCCGGGCTGGCTCGAGGTCATCGCCGGCATGCTGCCGCTGAAGCACGCGATCGACCTCGCGCGGCCGCTGCTGCTCGGCCACGTGCCGGACAACGTCGTGCTGCACGTCGTCGTGCTCTGCGCCTACGCGGCGGCGGCGTACTACGTCGCGCTGGTGCTCACCCGCCGGCGGCTCCTGAAGTAACGCGATGGCCGAGCGCTTCTTCGCTCCCTGCCCGCGCGGGCTCGAAGGCGCGCTCGCGGCGGAGCTCGCGCGCTTGGGCGCCGTCGAGCCCGCCACCACCGACGGCGGCGTCGCGTTCGCCGGCCCGCTCACGCTCGCGTATCACGCGAACCTCGAGTCGCGGCTCGCGAGCCGCATCCTGTGGCGCGTCGGCGGCGGTCCGTACCGCGACGAGCACACGCTGTACGCGCTCGCGAAGGCGATCGACTGGAAACGCCTGTTCACGCCGCAGCGCACGCTGCGCGTGGACATCGCCGCCACGCGCTCGCCGCTGACGAGCCTCGAGTTCGCGACGCTGCGCGTCAAGGACGCGGTGTGCGACCGCTTCCGCGACGACGTGGGCGCGCGGCCGTCGGTGGACAAGCGGATGCCGGACGTGCGCGTCAGCGCATACCTCACCGAGCGCGAGGCCACGCTCTACGTCGACACGTCGGGCGAGCCGCTGTTCAAGCGCGGCTACCGGCGCGACACGGAAGAGGCGCCGCTGCGCGAGAACCTCGCCGCCGGCCTCATCACGCTCACCGGATGGACGCCCGAGATGCCGCTGCTCGACCCGATGTGCGGCAGCGGCACCATCGCCATCGAGGCCGCGCTCATCGCGGCCGATCGTGCGCCGGGGCTCGCGCGCACGTTCGGCTTCCAGAAGCTCGCGTGGTTCGACGGGCCGGCTTGGCAACGCATCAAGCAGGCCGCGCGCGACCGCATCCGGCCCGCACCGGCCGCGCCGCGCATCTTCGCGAGCGACCGCGTGCCGGGTGCCGTGCACAAGGCGGAGTCGAACCTGCGAGCCGCGCAGGTCGACGGCTTCGTGCATGCCGACATCGCCGACATGCTGACGCGCGAGGCGCCGGCCGGCCACGGCGTGCTGCTCGCCAATCCGCCGTATGGCGTGCGGCTCGACGACCAGGCGCGGCTCGCCGAGCTCTACCCGAAGCTCGGCGACGCGCTGAAGCAGCGCTTCACCGGCTGGACCGCGTACTTCTTCACCGGCGACCTGCGGCTGCCGAAGCTCATCCACCTCAAGGTCGCGCGCAAGACGCCGCTCTTCAACGGGCCGCTCGAGTGCCGCCTGTTCGAGTTCCCGATGGTGGCGGGCCGGCACCAGCGCCCCGCCGACTGACGCCCCGGCCGGGGCGTGAGGGGTCAGATCCCGCAGGCAGGCCGCGCGCTTCACGCGCCGATCCACACGAGCGGGGTCTGACCCCGCATGTGAGGCACCGCCATCGCACCAGCGGGGTCAGACCCCGATGGTAGAATCGAGCCTCGTCCCGAACTCCGCAGTCGCGCCCCCATGCCCATGCTGCCCGCCCGGCACTACGTGTCGGATCACGAACGGTTCATCGAAGAGCTGATGGCGAAGAAGCCCGACCTGCCCGAGAAGCAGCGCGAAGGCCGCGCGATCTGGTGGGACAAGTCGCCCGAGGACCTCGCGCTGCGCCGGCGCATGGACGAGGGCCGCGTTCCGCAGGGCGCGTACGTCTACCAGACCGAGTAGCCTTTCAGGCCGGCGGCGCGACCTTCGCGTCGTGCTGGCCGCTCTTCGCGAGCTCCCCGGCGACGAAGCCGGACGCCTTCAGCTCCTCCAGCATCCCCCGCAGGTACGCGGCGCCCGCCGCGCGCGCCTTCGGCACGCCCATCGCCTGCTCGATCGCCATGAAGCGGCCGTCCATCACGCGCAGGTCGCCGCGCGCGGTGGCGAGCGTCGCCAGCGGCGCGCGGACGCCCGCGAGCACGTCGAGCCGTTCACGATCGAACGTTGCGATCGCCGCGTCGTTGGTGGGCGCGCGCACGATCTGTGCCGACGCGAGCGTGCGAGTGAGATAGAGGTCGTACGCGCTGTTCGCGGTGACCGCGATGCGCACGCCCGTGCGATCGACATCGGCGATCGCCTGCAGCGGCGAGTCGCGGCGGACCGCGTAGCCGCCCTCGATGATCACATACGGCGGCGTGAATTCGATCTCCTGCGCACGCTTGGGATCGACCGCGAGGAACGCAACGTCCCACGCGTCGCGCGCGATCGCCGCGAAGACTTCGCCCGCCTGCGCGAACGGCACGAGCGCGAGAGGCACGCCCAGCCGCCGCGCGAGCTCGCGCGCGATGGCCGGCGTGACGCCGCGCGCCTCGTCGCTGCCCGGCGCGCGCTGCGCGAGCACCGGGTTGCCGAAGTTGATGGCGGCGCGCAGCACGCCCGACGGCGCGAGCGTGGCGACGAGCGAGGAATCGATGTGCGGCATGGGCGTTCCGTGGCGTGCGAAGGATCGGATCAGGCCGGCGCGACCGCGCCGTGGATGAAGTAGCGCGGCGTGTGCGCGATCTGCGCGCTGAACCCGAGCCCGGCGAGGCGCCGCGCCAGCGCGTCGGGCTCGTGGAAGACCTTGACGATGCGGAACTCGCTGCCGTCGTTGAGCTTGCGCTGCGCGATGCCGCCTTCGCGATCGGGCCGCACGTGGTTCACCGCGGACGACGTCGTGTCCCAGCCGGAGTCGATAACGTACGCGACGCCGCCGGGCGCGAGCGCGTCGCGCACCCGCGCCCAGAACGCGGCGAAGCGATCGTCCGGCACGTGCGACAGCCAGAAGCTCATGAACACGAAGTCGTAGCGCTCGCGCGGCTGCCACGCGAAGAGGTCGGCGAGCTCGTACTCGACGTTGGGGGCGGCCACGCGCGCGGCGTTGATCGCCTGCACCTCGGGCGACGCATCGAGCGCGAGCAGATGCCCGACCCGCGGCGCGACGAAGCGCGTGAAAAGGCCCGTGCCGCACGCGAGCTCCAACGCGCGTGCGGGCTGCCGCCGGTCGAGCGTCGCGACCAGCGCGTCCTCCACCTCGCGCGCGTCGGCGTGCCACGCCGCGTTGAGCTCGGGCCCGCGGTCGTAGCGTCCCGTACGCAGCCACCACTCGTCGTACTCGCCCGCGCGGCGGCGGTAGTACTCGACCTGCTCGGCGAGGATCGCGGGATCGGTGGTCGCGGTCATGGCTTGCGTCGTGGTGCCACGCGAGATTCGCGGCGGAACGTCATGCGCGCATCGTAAACCACGCCGGGCGCGCGACGGACATTGTCTACAATGCGGCTCGCCCCGCGACCCGCCCGCCATGACCCGCCCCCAGCTCGCTGACCGCACCGCGCGCCCTGCACGCGGCGGCACGTATGCGTGGGTGCTGGGCTTCCTCGCGATCGTCGCGGCGCTGGCCGGCATCGAGCTCTACGCGCTCTACGCGCACAACCGCGATCATGCGCTGGCGCCGGTTGCGACGACCGCGCCCGCGACCGCCGCACCGCCCGGGGCGGCCTTCACCGCGAACGCCACCGGCGCGCCGGTCGGCGACGTCGAGCGTCCGCCGACGGAAGCCGTCGTCGGCCCGAAGATCGTCGTCACCGGCTGGGCCACCGCGCCGTCCGGCATCAAGGCGGTGGAGCTGCGCATGGACGGCCGCGTGTTTCCCGCCAAGCTCGGCGTGACGCGCCTCGACGTCGTGCGCATCCGACCAGAGCTCGGCAGCAAGACGGACACCGGCTGGGAATTCGTCGGCGACTTCACCGGCGACCTGCCGCCCGCGGGCGTGAATCGCCGCGTGATCACCATCGTCGCGGTCGCCAACGACGGCAAGGAGACGGTGCTCGGCCGCAAGAGCCTGGTCGAGTCCGCCGCGCTCGCGCGCTGGGCCGACTTCACGCCGAAGACGACGACGCCGTTCTACGTGCTGCCGGCACTGTCGGGCATCGACCTCAACGGCGCGTCGGAGCTCGACTGGATCTACGAGCCGTACCGCTCGCCGACCGTGCGCGCGGGCTTTCGCGTGCCGATCCTCTACATGCGCATGACCAAGGGCGCGGCGCACGACTGGAACTTCGATCCCGACTGGGACGCGACGCGCAAGTGCGGCGCGCGGCGCATCGGCGACGACTCGCTCACGACGGTGATCGCGCACAGCACCGCGAAGTCGCTGCCGGTGCTCGTCACGCTGAACGGCGGCATCTGGGCGGATGCGTACTGCGACGTGCCCGACTGGGACGTCAACGACAAGCTCGAGCAGGACGTCGCCAACGACCAGTGGAACGACCGCAACGAGGTGATGCCCGACGATTACCTGAAGCACCTGCCGGGCTCGATGGAGGCGCCGGAGCTCGCGCGCTCGCTCACGTTCAACGTGTACGCGGCGAGCGTGCGCCACTACAAGAAGCGCAACCTGCAGCAGGCCGGGCGCATCCTCGCGGACTTCGCGCGCGCGCACCCCGACCTCTTCGTCGGCGTGAGCCTCGATCCCGACACGTACCTCAACCCGTTCTTCGAGGGCAAGCAGTGGTACGACTACAACCCGGGCACGCTGCGGCAGTTCCGCGAGTGGCTCGCGGGCGCCGGGCCGTACGCGGGCAAGCCGGCACCGGGCGTGCCCGACCTGTCCGCGTATCGCCGTCCCAGGCCGCTCACGCTGGCCGACGTGAACCGCATCGCGGGCAGGCATTGGCGCTCGTGGCAGGAGGTCGATCCGCCGCGCGCGTTCCCGGGCAAGGGCGAGGGCCCGCGCCCGTTCTGGCAGGACCCGTGGGTGGCGGAGTGGGAAGTGTTCCGCCGCCACCTCGTGCACCTGCACTACGACGAGCTCGCGCAGTGGCTGGTCGAGGTCGGCATCGCGCCCGAGCGCATCTGGTCCGCGCAGGGCCTGATGGCGCCGCAGGGCGAGGCGATGCCGTTCGCGATCGACATCACGAGCCCGCCGCGCAACTACGACACCGGCGGCATGTCGGTGATGGGCGCGAAGCCCACGCTCGGCCATCTCGGCGTCATCCTCTACGGCGAGGCCGCGGTGAACGACGTGCGCATGGACAACGGCAGGTCGCTGTTCATGACGCTCGCGCAGGTCGATCCGCGCTGGGCGGTGGTCGAGTACAACACGAGCGACCTGCGGCATCCGGAGACGTCGCCGGGTTACGCCGCGGGCTACCGCGGCCTGCGCGACCTGTGGAACTTCGGCGCGCGCTACGTCTCGCCGATGGCATGGAACGGCAGCAATGGCCTCGCCGCGGGACAACCCGGCTACACGACGTTCACCGCGTGGCGCAATACGCCGCTCGAGGAAGCCGCGCGCGAGTTCATGCTGACGCGCGCCGGATTGCCGCTCGGCTCGCTGCTGTACACGTTCGGCACGCCCGTGTTCGCCGACGGCGACGGCTGGACCGCGGAAGTGGGCGGCCTCGCGCTCGGCAAGGGCTTCGTGCGCCTCGACCCGGACGCGAATGGCCGCGTCACCGTCCTTTCACCCAAGGGGCTGCCGCCCGCGGTGAAGGACGCCGAGACGTTCGTGCTCGGCCTCGATGCGCACGCGGGGGTGCGCCGCGTGCGCGTGCAGGGCCGGCGCGCGACGGACAGCGGATGGGAGACGCTCGCGGAAGCCTCGGGCGCCGCGCTGCGCGAGACGGCTGCGGGCATCGCAGTCGCGCGCAATCCGGGCGCGCGCGTCGCGCAGTGGGATCAGCTGCGCATCGAGATGGCGTTCGCGGCGAATACGGCGAAGGTGCTGGGGAGGATTGCGGCGATTCCGGGGAGTTGAGGCGGCCGCCCCTCACCCCAACCCTCTCCCCGCAAGCGGGGCGAGGGAGCTTCTGGGGCGCTGCGGGGCGAGGGAGCTTCTGGGGCGCTGCGGAGTCACGCTATCGCTGCAACGAAGACCTCCCTCGCCCCCGGAGGGGGAGAGGGTTGGGGTGAGGGGCAACCTCGCGCAGACGTCGTTACTGCAACCTCGCGCAGGCGTCGTTACTTTTCGTCGACCTTATATTCGACGAACGCCCGATCCCGCACCTGCCGCGTGAACTCGGAGAACTGCTCGTCCGCCTTGCGCGCGCGGATCGCCTGGCGCGCCAAATCGCGCTTCCGCTCCTGCGTGATGTCCTGCGTGCGCCGCTCCTCGACGACGATCAGGTGCCAGCCGAACGGCGAGCGCACCGGCGCCGAGATCTCGTTGATCTTCAGCTTGTTCATCGCCTGCTCGAACTCGGGCACGGTGTCGCCGGGATTGATCCACCCGAGATCGCCGCCCTTCGACGCCGACGCGTCCTCGGAATTGAGCTTGGCCTGGTCGACGAAGTTCGCGCCGGTGTCGAGCCGGTCCTTGATGCGCTCGATCTTCGCCTTCGCCTCCGACTCCGAGGTAGTCTCGTTCACGCGCACGAGGATGTGCCGCACGTGCGTCTGCTCGACGACCGTCGGCGCGTTGCGGCTGCGCGAGTCGTTGAGCTTCACGATGTGAAAGCCCGCCGCGCTGCGCAGCACCGGCGACACGTCGCCGTTCTTCATCGTCTTCACCGCGGTCACGAACACGCTCGGCAGACGTGCCGGCGTGCGCCAGCCGAGGTCGCCGCCCTGCGTCGCGTCCTGCGCGTCGGAATACTCGGCGGCCACTTCCTTGAAGTCCTTGCCGTCCCGGATCTTGGCGAGCGCCTCCTCGGCGCGCCGCTTGCGCGCGTCGATCTGGTCGGGGGTGGCCTGCTCGGGCACCGCGACCATCACGTGCGAGAGCTGGTACTCGCTCTCGCCGCCCGCCTGCGCGGCGACCGTGGCGAGGTAGTTGTCGACCTCGGCCTCCGACACCTGCACCTTGCTGTCGACCTCGCGCTCGCGCAGCCGCTGGATCGTCACCTCGCGGCGGATGTCCTCGCGGTACTTCGCGTAGCTGATCTTCTCGCGGTCGAGCGCCTTCTTGAGCTCGTCTGAGCTGATCTTGTTCTCCTGCGCGATGCGCTGGATCGTGCGCTCGACCATCTGGTCGTCGACGCGCACGCCGTTCTCCTTCGCGAACTGCAGCAGTGCGCGATCGATGATGAGGCGCTCGAGCACCTGCGCCTCGAACACGTCGGGCGCCGGCGGCCGCACCTTCGCGGCCTGCATCTGGCCTAAGAGAATGCGCTTCTGGTCCTCGAGCTCGTACTGCGTCAGCGCCTCGTCGTTGACGACGGCGATCACGCGATCGAGCGGCACCGTGGCCGCCGAGGAGCGCGCCGGCGTTGCCGGCCGCGCGGGCGCGGTGGCAGCCGGGCGTGGCGCCGGACGCGGCGTGGCGCCGGCACCCGGCACCTGCACGCCGGGCGAATTGACCTGCGCATGCGCGGCGCCGGACAGCGCGAGCGAGAGAGAGAGCGCGACCAAAGGAACAGCGAGACGGCGACGAACCATCGTGTCGGCCTTCCGAAAAGTGGTGTTCAGAACTCGGGCAGGGGATCGAAGCTGCGATCGCGCTGCTGGAGCACCGGATCGTTCGTGCGCAGGTACCCGGGCACCGTGCGCCGCAGGAGCTCGAGCGGGCTCGTCCCGACCCGCGCCAATCCATTGAGCTCCAGCTGGACGAAGATCGAGCGCGTCGTGGTCTCGGTCGTTGTGATGAGCTGCTGTCCTACCACGCGCAACGCCCAGCACCCGCCATTGTACTCCAGCCCCACCACCGCCTCCAGCGTCTTCCGGTCGGGGATCGAGTAGTTCCAGGCCCCGACGAACGTCCAGTTGTCGTAGATCGGCCACTCGGCGGCGAGGTAGGTCTGCTTCAGCTCCGACTGACCGCCGACCTGGTCCACCAGTTCCCGCGAGTAGCGATACGTCAGCGACACCACCTTGCCCGGCGCCGGGTTGTAGCGCGTGCCCAAGTTGAAGCGGTTGGTCTGCGACGAGCCGAAGTCGTACTGCATGAGCCCGATGAGCGACCACGCGTCCGCGATGCGCCCTTCCGCGCCCACGAGGAAGTCGGACGAACCCGACTTCTGCGGCGTGCTGCCGGGCAGGTTGACCTTCTGGTCCTCGAAGTAGAACCGCTGCCCCACCGCCAGCCGGAAGCGCTCGCCGCCGGTCGCGGGATCGAGGAGCCGCGACGTCACCGCGAGCGCGAGCTGGTTGGCGTCGCCTACGCGGTCGCCGCCGATGAAGCGGTTCTCGGAGAAGAGCTGCGTGAAGTTGAAATCGTCCTGCACCGTGTCGAACACCGGCAGCGCGTTCTGGCTGCGGTACGGGATGTACGTGTACATCGCGCGCGGCTCGAGCGTCTGCACGAACGTCTTGCCGAAGAGGTCCCAGTCGCGCTCGAACACGAGGCCCGCATCGAGGCTCGCGATGGGCACCGCGATGCTCTCGTGGGCGCTGCCCATGCCGGGATTGGGCTGGTCGAGGTCGTACTGCCACGCCGCGACCGCGCCGTGCGCGCTCACGAACCACGCGCTGCCCTGCCGGTTCCAGCGCACGCCGGGGTACAGCGTCGAGCGATAGCCGGTGGGATTGAGCGCGGGCTGCGAGAAGTTCACGAACTCCGCGGTGCCGTTCCACGTGAGGCCGAGCCAGTCGGTCTCCGCGAGCGCGGCCTTCACCTGCGGCAGCATGTTGTACGGCGGCGTTACTGCGGCGGCGGGGTTCGGGTCCTGCAGCGTCTGGAAGATCTGCGTGCGCACGAGCCCGCTCCACGGCCCGTAGTTCACGATGAAGCCGCCTTCCATCGGCAGCGTCTTCTGCGACGTGACCGACACGCGGTCGGAAAAGTCCGCGAGGTACGTGCCGTCGGACACGCGGTTGTAGTTGTAGTAGCCCGCGAGCCACGGCAGGAACTGCTCGTTGTGCTTGGCCGCGAACGCCCAGCGCATGTCGCCCGTCTGGCGATCGTCGGGCACGATCTCGCCGATCACCTCGCCCGAGGTCTGCGGGAAGAGGTAGCGCCCCTGCGCCGCGATCTGGATGCCGCGCTTGGTCATGATGCGCGGCGTCACCGTCGCGTCGTAGTTGGGCGCGAGGTTGAAGTAGTACGGCGCGGCGAACTCGAAGCCGCGCGTCTGCGTGGAGCCGATCGTCGGCGTCAGGAATCCCGACTTGCGCTCGTTGGAGAGCGGGAACTCGAGCCACGGCGTGTACATCACCGGCACGTCGAGGAAGTAGACCTTCGCGCCGTGCGCGGTGCCGACCTTGCGCAGCTTGTCGACCTCGATCTCGTCGCTGCGCAGGTACCAGTCGTTGTTGGGCGCGATGCAGCTCGTGTACTGCGCGTTGGTCGCCTCGTACATGTTCGGCCCGGCGAAGCGGATCTCCTTCGCCTCGCCGTGCGACTGGTTCTCGGAGATGAAGAACTTCGGCGCGTCGAACCAGCCGGTCTCGGTGTCGCGCTTGAACTTCACCTCGGGGCCGCTGATCCAGTCGAGCCCCTTGCGCAGCGTGACGCCGCCCTTCGCGTGCACCTCGTCGGCGGGCACGTCGTAGTCGAGCGAATCGGCGAGCACCGTCTCGCGCCGCGTGCGCAGCTCCACGCTGCCCGACGCCGATATGCGCTGCTGCGCCACGCCCTCGAGCCGGTCGGCGCGCAGGAACACGGCACCGCGCGTCTCCTCCTTCTCCTTCTGCGGCGTGCGCGCGGGCGGCACGAACGCGGGCGCATCGGGATTGTCGGGCACCGGCGCCGTGCCGGCGCGGCCGTAGGGCGACTCGATCGACCGCGACATCCGCAGCGACAGCTCCTGCGCGCCGGAGGTGGCGGCGAGCCCCGCTGCGAGCGCCGCGGCGGCACAGGGCACGACCAGCGGCAGGCGGCGTTGGCGGCGGGACTTCATGGGGGAGCGACGCGGGGCGGGTTTGCTAAAATGCACCATTCTAGCTTGCCACGCCGACCCGCCCGATCGCCGCGCCGCCTCCGCATCGCTCCCCGCGCGATCGGTCGTGACGCGAGGGGCGCAATGCTGCCGATGACCGCGCCCTCCGACGTACGCCTCGCCGCCCTGTCCCGCTGGCTGGACGAGCGCCTCGCCCCGGTCCCGTTCACGCTCGCCCCGGCCTCCGCCGACGCGAGCTTCCGCCGCTATTTCCGCGTGACGCTCGCCGCGCCGCATCCGTGCGCCGGCGGGGCGACGACGCTGATCGCGATGGACGCGCCGCCGCCGCAGGAGAACTGCCGGCCGTTCGTGCACGTCGCGCGCCTCCTGCGCGCGGCCGGCGTCAACGCGCCCGACGTGCTCGCGCAGGACGTCGAGCAGGGCTTCCTGCTGCTCACCGATCTCGGCACCGTCACCTACCTCGCCGCGCTCGACGCCGATTCCGCGCACGCCCTCTACCTCGACGCGATCGACGCGCTCATCCGCTTCCAGAAGGCGTCGCGGCCCGGCGAGCTGCCCGACTACGACGAGGCGCTGCTGCGCCGCGAGCTGAACCTCTTCCCCGAGTGGTACGTCGCACGCCACGTGCAGCGCACGCTGACCGACGCGCAGCGCGCCTCGCTCGAGGGCGTGTTCGCGCAGGTGCTCGCCAACAACCTCGCTCAGCCGCGCGTGTTCGTGCATCGCGACTACCACTCGCGCAACCTGATGGTCACCACGCCCAATCCCGGCGTGCTCGACTTCCAGGACGCGGTGTACGGCCCCGTCACCTACGACCTCGTGTCGCTGCTGCGCGACGCATACGTCGAGTGGAGCGAGGAGCGGCAGATCGACTGGGCGGTGCGCTACTGGGAGCGCGCGAAGGCCGCGGGCATCCCGGTGGACGCGGACTTCGGCCTCTTCTGGCGCGACTTCGAGTGGATGGGCGTGCAGCGGCAGGTCAAGGTGCTCGGCATCTTCGCGCGCCTCTGCCATCGCGACGGCAAGGACGGCTACCTCGCCGACATGCCGCTCGTGATGCGCTACCTGCGCAGCGCATGCGGGCGCTACAGCGCGCTCGCGCCGCTGCTGGTCCTCCTCGACGCGCTCGAGGATCGCGCGCCCGTCGTCGGCTACACGTTCTGATGCCCACCGCGATGATCCTCGCCGCCGGGCGCGGCGAGCGCATGCGGCCGCTGTCCGATGCGCGGCCGAAGCCGCTGCTCGAGGTCGGCGGCAAGCCGCTCATCGCGTGGCAGGTCGAGGCGCTGGCGCGCGCGGGCTACGACCGGCTCGTCGTCAACGTCGCGCACTTGGGCGCGCAGCTCGTCGACGCGCTTGGCGACGGCCGCGCGTTCGGCGTGTCGATCGCGTGGTCGATCGAGCCCGAGCCGCTGGAGACCGCCGGCGGCATCGCCACCGCGATGCCCCTGTTGCCGGAGGGCCCCATCGCCATCGTCTCGGGCGACATCTGGACGCGCTTCGACTACGCCGCGCTGCGCGCGCGCGGCGAGCGGATGGCGCGCGACGTTGCCGGGCCGCGCGTGCACCTCGTGATGGTCCCGAATCCGCCCTACCATCCCGCCGGCGATTTCGCGCTGGCGGACGGCCGCATCCGGCGCGAAGGCGGGCCCATGCTCACCTTCGGCAACATCGGCCTCTACGACTCCGCGCTGTTCCGCGAACTTCCGCGCGGCGTCAAGCTCAAACTGCTGCCGCTCTACCACGAGTGGATCGCGCGCGGCCTCGTCTCCGGCGAGCGCTTCGACGGCCCCTGGGCCAACGTGGGCACCCCCCACGACCTCGCCGCGCTCGATGCACGGCTGCGCGCGCACGACGCGTAGCAGCCCATTTCTCCCACGAGGATTACCCATGTCCGTCACCGACAATCCCCTGCTCGACTTCTCCGGCCTGCCCCGCTTCGACGCGATCCGCCCCGTCCACGTGGCGCCCGCCGTGGAGGCGCTGATCGCGGACGTGCGGCAGGCGGTTGAAGGCGTCGCGACGTCGACCGCGGAGCCGACGTGGGCGAGCGTGATCGAGCCGACCACGAGCGCGCTCGACCGCCTCGATCGCGCGTGGGGCGCGGTGCGCCACCTCAACGCGGTGCTCGACACGGCCGAGCTGCGCGAGGCGTACAACGCCGCGCTGCCGAAGGTCGTCGCGCTGTACACCGACATCGGCCAGGACCTGCGTCTCTACGACAGGTATCGCGCACTGCGCGCGGCACCCGCGTATGCGACGCTCGACGACGCGCAGCGCAAGGTCATCGCGAACGACCTGCGCGACTTCAAGCTCGGCGGCGCGGAACTGCCGGAGGATCGCAAGGCCCGCTTCAAGGCGCTGCAGGAGGAGCTCGCGGATTGCTCCACGCAGTTCTCCGAGCACCTGCTCGACGCCACCAACGCGTGGGCGTACTACGCGAGCGAGGAGGAGCTCTCCGGCGTTCCCGCCGACGTGATCGCGGCCGCGCGCGCGGCGGCCGCGGCCGAAGGCCGCGAGGGCCACAAGCTCACGCTGCGCATGCCGTGCTACCTGCCCGTGATGCAGTACGCGCATCGCCGCGACCTGCGCGCGCGGCTGCACGAGGCGTACGCGACGCGCGCCTCGGACCTCGGCGCGAAGCCGGAGTGGGACAACGGCCCGCTCATCGGCAGGATTCTCGCCGGCCGGCGGGAGGAGGCGACGCTGCTCGGCTATCCCAACTACGCGCACGTGTCGCTGGTGCCCAAGATGGCGGAGCACCCGGACGAGGTGATCGCGTTCCTGCGCGACCTCGCGCAGCGCGCGAAGCCGTTCGCGCAGCGCGACTTCGAGGAGCTCACCGCGTTCGCGCGCACGCACCTCGACCTCACGACGCTCGAGCCGTGGGACCTCGCGTACGCCTCCGAGAAGCTGAAGGAGCACCGCTACGCATTCGACGAGCAGGCGGTGCGCCGCTACTTTCCCGAGGACGCCGTGCTGGCCGGCCTCTTCCGCGTGGTCGAGTCCCTCTACGGGATCACCATCCGCGAGAGCAAGGCGCCGGTGTATCACCCGACGGTGCGCTTCTTCACGCTGCGCGATGCGCAGGGTGCCATCGTCGGCGAGTTCTACTTCGATCTCTACGCGCGCGAAGGCAAGCGCGGCGGCGCGTGGATGGACGACGCGATCAACAGGAGCCGCCAGCGCGACAAGGTGCAGCATCCCGTCGCGTTCCTCACGTGCAACCTGTCGGCGCCCGTCGGCGACCAGCCGGCGACGTTCACGCACGACGAGGTCATCACCATCTTCCACGAGTTCGGCCACGGCCTGCACCTGCTGCTGACGCGCGTCGAGGTGCCGGGCGTCACCGGCCTGCAGGGTGTCGAGTGGGACGCGGTCGAGCTGCCGTCGCAGTTCATGGAGAACTTCTGCTGGGAATGGGACGTGGTGCGCCACATGACGCGGCACGTCGACACCGGCGAGCCGCTGCCGCGCGACCTCTTCGACCGCATGCTCGCGGCCAAGAACTTCCAGAGCGGCATGGCCACGGTGCGCCAGATCGAGATGGGCCTCACCGACATGCTGATCCACGCCGAGTACGACGCGGCCAACACGGCCCCGGCGAGCCCGCAGGCGATCCACGACGCGGTGCGCCGCGAGGTCGCGGTCACGCCGCGCGCGCCGTACGACCGGTTCCTGTGTTCGTTTTCGCACGTATTTGCAGGCGGGTACGCGGCGGGTTATTACAGCTACAAGTGGGCCGAGGTGCTGTCGGCCGATGCGTACAGCCTGTTCGAGGAGGAAGGCGTGCTCTCGCCCGTGGCCGGCGCACGCTTCCGCGACGAGGTGCTGGCGCGTGGCGGCAGCCGCACCGCGCTCGAATCGTTCGTCGCGTTCCGCGGGCGCCCGCCCCAACTGGACGCGCTCCTGCGGCATAATGGAATGGTCGTTTCGTCCTGACAGAGGGGGTGCCATGCTGACGCGAATCGCGCGCACGGCAACGGGTTTGGCCGTCGCGCTCGTCGCCGCGGGCGCGCTGGCGCAGGTCCCGCAGGTGTATCGCTACGTCGATCCGGCGACGGGCCGCGTCGTGTATTCCGATCGCCCGCCGCCCGCCGATGCCAAGGGCGTGCAGACCAAGCGCGTGGACGGCAACTTCGTGGAATCGAGCGAGCCGTCGCTCACCGCGCAGATCGCCGCCGACCGCTTCCCCGCCACGCTCTACACGTTCGAGTGCGGCGAGGTGTGCCAGAACGCCGAGGCGCTGCTCAACAAGCGCGGCGTGCCGTTCACGATGATCGACGTGCAGAAGGACGAGCAGGCGATGCTCCGCCTGCGCAACATCACCGGCGAGGATCGCGCGCCCGTGCTCACGCTCGGCGACAAGGTGGTGGTCAAGGGATTCAACGAGGCACGCTGGCAGGCCGCGCTCGACGAGGCCGGCTATCCGAAGGCGCCGTCGGGGCGCAAGGGCCCGGGGCAGGCGCCGGCCGCCGCGCGCGCCGAGCCGCCGCCCCCGCCTCCGACGCCGGGCACCCAGTCGCTCGCCCCGCCGCCGCGCGGCGGCGATTATCCGAAGTAGCATTGTCCGTTCGAGCCTGCAGGCCCCGCCGCATCGAGGCGGGGCTTTTCTTTGGAACGGGTGTTACTACGCAGTTGGCACCAGACTTCCAGATTTCACTTTTTGTTCAATAGGTTGCCGCCACTTTGGGCTGTTGGAAATGTTTGGCGCTGAGGAAAAACGACCCTGGAGCAGTTCGGGTTACCGTTAGCGCCTAACGCTATCCCTTCGTCGCTTTGGCATTCGCGATTTTCAAGAGCTCAAGCAAGGCTTCGTTGAGGGTCAGCGACCTCTCGGCCGCCCATCGCTTCAAGCCATAGTGCGTGCTGAAGGGAATTTTGAGCGAGGTGAACTTGGCCTCACCCGGCCTTCGATGCCGGGCCTGGCGGAGATTGTTGAGACACCGAGACCAGCCCACATCCGTGACGAACTCGTCGGTCCACGCGCGAAACGCATCAAGTGATGCGGCGGTCTCCTCTGGTGCACGTGCGACACGCCTCTTCGTCTTGGCATCGTAGTCGAACCGCGCCAGCGAGGGCAGAGCTCCAAGAGCCTCACGTGCGGCCGAGACCTTCGTTTTGACGATGGCCGTTCCGACGTACTTCGACTCCTTCTCGAACATGCGATTGAAGTAGTCTGCCGCGTCGGATGCGAGCTGCATGTGCTGCGCTGACCATCTTCGTTTGGGTCGGGCCATTACTTGGTGCGTGGTCGTCTGGAAACCAAGACCAGCATATAATCGTTAGCGCCTAACGATAACACCGCCACTACCCAATGGCCAACACCTCTTGCACCGCTAACGCCAGAACGAGCGACAGCCGTAGCGCTCTACTTCCGCCGTGCCTTGGCTACGCGTACGGCTGCGGATGCCTTACGGCCAGGGGCTGCAATCGACGAGGCGAGGCAAGAACTGGATGCTGCCTTGGCAAGACGGTCGCCAGCGCAGCTAACCGGCGACGTCACCGACTGGCTGGGTCGCTGGGTGACCTCTGAGGCACGCCAAAAGTGTTTGCGAGCACTTCATCAAGCGAGTTACCGCGAGCGCTGTCCGAGCGTCCAACGAAGACCCGTAGATAAGCAAGTGTGGACCAAGTTACTTTCGTTGGCGAAGCAAGCCGAGGTCTCGCCCCAACAGGCGCTAGGAGGACTTTTGGACTTCGTGATGGCCGAGCCTGCGCGTAGCCGTGCTGTTGAACGTTTCATCCGCGTTCAAGCACAGATGGCGCGTCGGGCAGCGCGCCGAACCTACGTCAAGAGCTCTTGAACGAATACCATCGACGAACGCCAATTCGGACTTATCTCGCCCGGGCCTTGGGTAAGTAAGCATGAGTACGCCATTTACTCATTGGGATGCCGCGTGCGCGGCAGGAGCTACGGCAGGCACAGCGATGGTTCGTATGAACCCGTATGTAGCTTCTCGAAGTCGTATTCGTACAAAGTCAGCGGCCACAGCGTCGGAGCGTGGCGACCCAGGAAGAAAGTGAAGGCGTTAGGTGCTGCAATGAATAGATGAACTTGCGATGCCACGCCAGGATTCTGCCGACGTAGCGTTGAGACCTCTCCGACCAATCGCTCGGCAAGCATGTTGGCGTGCGCTCCGCATTTGACCGAAGTCTGCGCAGCGCCACCTTCAGGTGAGGCGACCAGTAACCTACCGACGTTGGGAACGGATGTACGAATAAACGCTTCGACATCAGCGACAATTGGCCGTGACAACCCCACGGCAATCGCGATGTCCGCCGACTCGGCAGACAGCTGCTCCACTTCAAAGTCCCAACCCGGCCACGCCGGGTCCACCGGCGCATCGTCGGCTGCCCAGACCATCCGGTCAGGAGAGCGTTGCTCTATCTCAACCCGTCTCCCTGATTTGGTATTTAGCACCGCGCCCGCTGCGAAGGCGAGTGTAACGTGCGCGTCCATCGCCAGGCGCAAGCTAGAACCCGCTTGTTGGGCCGAACTCGCGAGAAACGCCTTAAGGTCAGGAACTAATTTAACTCCCCAGTCCCCTGGGTTGCGTATCGCTCTCCCGTCGAACTCGCCGACGAGATTCAGCGTACTTGTGCACCGGTCCTCCAATCGGTCAATCGCGTGTTCAAATGATTTAACACCGAACACCTGCACCCGTGGCTTCGGCGAGCCCAAGATACCTTCCGCCTTGCACACCGCCTTAAACGACTTGCGGTCGAAACGATTCCTGCCCTGTGCCGCCCATTGGAACACCAAATCGTCGTACTCCGTGACGCTGCGACCGACACCAGTAGGGATGAGACCGTAGTATTTGAAGACCTCATCGAGACGTTCGCGCAGCTGGTCAAGCGAGTCAAAACTCTTATGAAGCCTCAAGCGTTTACAAAACTCGCGCAGTTCATCACCTGATAGATTTAGGTGTTCAGACCAAACCTGCCTAACCCTCCCGGTAGCGCTTTTCGATGTTCTCCCCTCGAATAGTTTGTCGACGTCCAGGCCGAACGACTTCGTACGTACGATAGCGTGTAACAAGTCGTCCCTCGCGGGAAGATGATTCGTTACCAGGCAGATAGTGGAATGCCGCGCTGCCTGAGCGTCCAACCGATACGCGTCAAGTGCCCGTTGAAGAAACGACTTGCTTGAGGCATTGATGTAGTCAGGGGACGTTAAGTCGAGGTGTGTGTATGCGCCATGCGTGACGTGCCACTTGCACTGCAAGCGCTCAATGTCTATGGGTTGGCCAAAGTGGTCAATCGGCCGATTGGCGGAGGCGTACTCGACGAAGACGTCGTCAAATCCCTTCGGACCGCTCTCGAAGCCAACGGCTACGATATTGCCCGAATCGTCGAGCAGTGCAGCGGCCTTTTTCCAGAAGATGCGAGCTTGGAACGCGTCTCCCTCTCGCCGAGCAGTGATTGCTTTCGCCACGCTACCTCCCGTACTCGTTCTTAGTGCTCTTTACGTCCGCGGAAACATTGGACCGAAAAGAGCGTGCCAAGTGCTCAGTGCTTTGGTGGTATTCCCTTGTCTCACCAAGTGTCTGGCTTCGGCCACTTGCCGAGACGCCTCGCGAAGAAGCTGCTTTGCTCGCTCAACGCGCGCCGCATCCATGGAATCGCTAATCGGGGGGCCAAGGCCCGCAGGGTCCGGCCAGGTTTCACCGATGCGGGCTTCCAGCGTCGCAAAGAAGCCCTGAATCTCGCGGTCAAATTGGCCACCCCAACCGCCGTGGAGGCAGTCGAGAGCCATGACTTCAATGAGGAAGGACGGCTTGATTGGCTTTTCACCATGACTCGGGTTGTTGTTCCAGTACTTCATCATCCGTACCAGCGCCTTCCACTCCTGAGAGTACGCGGCGTGGGCGTTCTTGGCTTTCTCCGCATGCACCTTGGGGTTCGTCAATATCCACTGACCCGTGTCACCGTCTGGAATCTCGAAGTTGTCACCCTTCGCAAAGGCTGGCACAACGTCAACGCTGAGAACCTTGTAGTCTGTCTTGTCCTCATCCTTGACGAGCACCCCGAAATCGACGTTGAGCGAACGACTTTGCCGGCGGACAGCTTCCTTTCCGTACTTATCTTGCAATGCAGCCAAATAGTCATCGAGCACCACAGAAGCTTTTTCATCGCGGTAATGCTTCGCTGACTCCTTCATTACGAAGAATATGTCGATGTCCTTTAGCGGCTTGGTCTTTGTGTGCCGCCCATAGGAACCCGTTAGAAAGTCGGTCTCGATGGGAAATTTGCTTTGGACAAACTCGCGCACTTCCTTTTGACGCGCGCTCGCGTTCTCCTGCTCCCTGGAATTGAGCTCCAGCCGACTCTTGAACTTTCTGAATGCCTCGTCGATAGTCAACATCAGCTGGCTCTCCTCAAGTAGCTCGTCCCCGCTCCCAAACCGTTGTGCTCAATTGTGTTCCCCAAACTCTGACGGACCATTCCATCCGTTGAGCGGTAAGCCGTTTTCGACCAGCCCACCACGTCCGGCCTCCCGTCCTTGTTATTGACCAACACCCGATACGCGACTTGCGACGGCAAAAGCCCCATTTTTTTGATTTCATACTTCAGGGCATCAATGTCGGTCCAGAAGGAGCCCGCCTCGGCGCTCCATGAGTATGAGACGGAGATATCCCACCGCAGAATGAGCGCGTTGGTGCTCGGGTTATAGATTTCAAGACTCACCGTTTCAAGGTGCTTGGATGCTATCCAAGCACTTATACCTGCGAGTAGGACGGTCCATTCGCCCGCAAGTTTGCTCGGGTCGAGTCCGCTCAGGCGGATGATTTCCTTCAGATGTCGAAGGATGTTGTCGGCGACATACGTCACCGAGTGCGCATATGAGTAGACGGCGACGGCGGTCATGACTGAAGGAACTTCTTCACGTCCAGTTCAAGGCCGGCTGTTCCCTGAGCCTCAGCCTCCACAATGCTGAAAGCCTCCGCGGCGTCTCGCGCGGTTATCCGTTGACTCGATTTTGCGAGTGCGGTCGAAATCCAAGTCAGGTCTGCTTTATTGCATGGAATGGAAACCGCCCAGTTGCCAGCGAGAGCGTCGTAGCCCAAGGGGTCCTCGGATGCGTCGGACCCATCGAGCGCCTTCTCGCCATAGGCGCAGTAAATACGAGTTCGCGGACCATCCCCGGTCACGAGAACGCATGCGTCGGTAAGAACCTCATCCGCAATGACTGAGGCGGCGAGGCCCGCGACGGATAGCAGCTCAGCTCTTGCCGGACTTGTGACGCCTTTTGTTAGCAAATCGACTATGAATTGCCACGTAGCCGAAGAGTCGCGGAAGGGTGTACTGCGAACTGTCCTACTGATTACGGTCGCAGCCATTACAGATGTCCCCGTCGTTTGATAGCCTGCTGTGCTCGCTTCGCCGACTTAAGAAGGTCGTCGAACGAGAGTAGCTCGGGTGAAGCGGCCACCTCTCGCCGGACGGTGAAGCTGCTAGAAATCGCCTTTCGAATGGCCCTTCCGTCGAGCCCTGAGAAGATTGCTGCGAGCTTGGCGACATTTGCAGGAGATGCGAGCTTTCCCACGGGGGGAAACGATTCAGCGAGCCCAGCCAGGCATTTCGCGATTATGTCGGCGCAAGCCCTTTCGTCCGGAAGCGGTATCTCTGCTAGAAAGTCACATCTAGACACAAACGCCGAATCGACCGCCTGTGGGAAGTTGCTCGTCGCCACGAAGAGCAGATTTGTGTTCTGGTCGGCGAGGCTATCTAGCTGGACGAGCACCGCGTCGGTTGCCCGGTGGGCATCAATGGGATTCGCCTCCAAACTCAGCTTTGTTCGTTCCACGGCCAAGGTTTCGACCTCGTCTAATAAGACGATGGTCGGGCCGCCAATCGCAGCTTCAAGGATGCTTTGACTGAAGAGTTCGGAGACGGCCTTCTGCGATTGGCCCATCATTGCGCTCGTAAGCTGATGTGGATTTACTTCGATGAGCTTGAACTTCTGCTTCGGAAAGAATTCGGCCGTCTTGCTCGCGAGCCCGCGCGCCAGCGAGGTCTTTCCGGTCCCTGGGACTCCATAAAGCAGTATCACGCCGTGAAGTGGAAGAACGCTCCGTGGCACCTTAGGTCGCACGGTAAAGTTGAAGACCGCTTGAGATACCAGCTGGTCTTTGAGGCTTTCTTCAATGACGATGGACTGCCACAACTGCTCGAGATTTGTGCTCGGCAAAGGCGTTACGCGCTGAAATCCTTTGGCAAGGTTTTCACTTGTATGCTTGTGCGTCATAGTGTTTATGAGCTGTTCTTGTGCTTTTTCGATTGGCAGAGGCGCGCACTGACACCGAGTGTACGGCTGATGCTTATAGCGAACCTATTGGCGAGAGGTTCGCGACGTAAGGGCGCTGTAGACGTTTGACATCAGCAGACCTTGTATGGCCGCGAAAATGCGCTCGTCCTTCAGCAATTGCTCGGCAATCTTGTTGTGACTCTCCTGGCTGTCGATGATGATGTCCGTCAGCACTTCCTTAAAGTCTCCCATCGCAAACTGCTCTTCATTGTTGTTGGCCGCTTGCTCCGCTAGCTTGGGACTTTCCATCAGCTTCCCTTGGATAGTCGTCACGTAGCCCACGAGGTCGGCTTCAGTAAGGTCGCCGGCGAATAGGTCGTTCATCTTGGCCACGATTTCTTTAAGCTGACGCTGCTCCTCGGTCATAGCCTTTCCGGAGCCGGCTTCGCTAGCGGGCTTGAGCTTCACCACCTCCCCAGCCTCGAGGTCAAGCGTCTGCTCGCTTTGCTTCTGCAGCCGGTAGTGGGTAAGGATGACCGCCGAGTTAAGGTCCAGGATGCTCGATGAACCGTGCTCGGCGATGCGCGGCATCAGGTTCTTACCGAAGGCATAGAGCTTCTCGAGGTCTGGGTCGTTGTAGGCGATGATTTGCGACAGGAAGTCGTACATGCGCAGGAACGTGCCCAAGTCCTTACGGAATTGGTCGGACTCTTCTTCATCGAGGTCGTAGAAGCGGTCCGCGGCCGGCTTCAGGTACGTATGAAGGGATGCCTGGGTGCGCTTTGGGTCGAAGAACGCCTGAGCGAATCCCTCGACCTCCTTCGGGAAGTAAACGCCCGCCTGGCCGAGCTTGGTTTGCAGCTCGTGAACGATGTTGGGGTCGGTGGTTTCCTCGAGCTGGGCTCCGCGGTAGTAAGGCTGAAAGCTTCTGAGGATGTCGTCCGGCTTGTTGACAAAATCAAGGACAAACGTGTCCTCCTTGCCGGGGAATGTTCGATTCAGGCGAGAAAGCGTCTGCACCGCCATGACGCCAGATAGCCGCTTATCGACGTACATCGTGTGCAGCAGAGGCTGGTCGAAGCCCGTCTGATACTTGTTTGCGACGAGCAACACGCGGTATTGGTCGTCCTTGAACGCCTCCGCCGGTTCGGCGCCGCCAATCTCCGGATTCAGGCTAGTCTCACTGCTCTCGCTGCCGTCCTCTGTGTCTACGATAGAACCGGAGAACGCTACAAGCGTTCGCAGGTCGGTGTAGCCCCGCTCTTTGATGTACTTGTCGATGGCGACCTTGTAGCGTTTGGCCGCTAGCCGACCAGATGTCACCACCATTGCCTTAGCACGTCCGCCAATCTTGGCCATAACGTGGTCGCGGAAGTGCTCGACGATGGCGACTACTTTTTGGGCGATGTTGTACGAGTGCAGGGTGGCGTAACGCCCCAGGGCCTTGCGCGCCTTCTGTTCTGGGACTAGCTTCTCTTCGGCGGCGGAGCCGAGTTTGTAGAACGCCTGGTAGCTCGTGTAATTCTTGAGCACGTCGAGAATGAAGCCTTCCTCGATGGCTTGCCGCATTGAGTACAGTAGGAACGGTTCCGGCTTGCCGTTCACACCAGGTCGACCAAAGAGCTCCATCGTCTTGGCCTTGGGCGTGGCGGTGAAAGCGAAGTAGCTCACGTTTTCTGGACGCTTGCGACCAGCGACAACGTTGTTGATGACGTCTTCGGCCGTCACGTCTTCCGGGTCAATCAGCACGTCGGCATCGAGTTCCGTCGCGGCATCCCTTGCGACCGGTGCCTCCGCATTGCCAGTAGTCAGTGCCTGCCGCAGCTTCTGCGCGGCCGAGCCGGTTTGGCTGGAATGGGCCTCGTCGATGATGACCGCGAAACGGCGCTTCTTGAGCTCCCCCACTTTATCGAGGATGAAGGGAAACTTCTGCAGCGTCGTGACTACAATCGGCACGCCGTCACGCAGCGCCTTCGCGAGCTGCTCGCTGTTAACGTCAATCTTCTCGACGACTCCCTCCTTGTGCTCGAACTGGGCAATGGTCGCCTGCAGCTGCTGGTCGAGTACGCGCCGGTCCGTGACGACGATGACCGAGTGGAACACACGCTCGTCGTTGGCGTCGTGGACATTGGCCAGCCGATAGGCCGTCCAGGCGATGGAGTTCGACTTGCCGGACCCCGCGGAGTGCTGAACGAGATAGCAGTGACCGGCCCCCTCTTGCGACGCCGTGAGCGTCAGTCTCAGTACACCATCGAGCTGGTGGTAGCGCGGGAAGATGAGCGATTCCTTCGTCACCTTCTTTCCGCCGACCTCAATATCTTTTCGCTGGAGGTGAAGAAAGTTTCCTAGGATGTCGAGCCATACATTGCGCGACCACACGATTTCCCACAGGTACCACGTCGGGTATCCCTTTCCGGCAGGCGCCGGCGGGTTGCCCGCACCGGAACCACCGAGCCCATCGGGTTTGCCAAGGTTGAACGGCAGGAACGAAGTCTCGGGGCCCTCAAGCTTCGTCGTGGTGAACACCTCGTCCGTTGAGACCGCGAAGTGCACAAGACAGCGCGTACGGAACTGGAGCAGCGGCTCAGCCTCTTTGGTCTTGGAGTCCTTGGGCGGGCGGTCCTGGCGGTACTGGGCGACCGCGTCCGCGATATTCTGGGTCAGGTCAGTCTTGAGCTCAGCTGTGGCAACGGGCAAACCGTTAACGAAGAGCACTAAGTCAATGCTGTTCTCGTTGTGCAGGCTATAGTGCAGCTGCCTGATAACCGTAAGGCGATTGGAGCCGTACCAGTCCCAAAGTTGCTCGTTCTTGCGGTTCGCAGGCATGAATTGGCACAGGAAGAATCGGGCGTCTCTGTCCTTGAAGCCATGCCGCAGCAGGTGCAACGTTCCCCAGCGGTCGAGTTGTTCCGCGACACGCTTCGCCAGCATCTTCTCGGAGTCGCCGTTGTGCCACTTGCGAAACTTCTCCCACTCGTCCTTCTGCGTCTCCTTGATGAAGGCCACCAGGTCGTCCGGGTACAACGCGAGTTCACGGCTGTAGTCCGTGGCATCCTTGAGGTGCGTGCGAACGGACCACCCGTGGGCGCTCAGGTGCGTTGTGAGCTCATCTTCGAAGATGCGCTCGGTATGGACGTTGGTGAGTTTGGCCATGTTCTTATTGGTATGGTTGTCTGTCGTCCATTACGCTGTCGGCTGGCGTTTCAATTCGTTCAGGGTGCGCCCATCTTTGTCGGACCACTCAAACCACCCGTTGGCAGTGCGTCCCATCAACGCTAACGCGGCGACGCTGGGCGAGCCAAAGAGGTGGTCACGCTGGAAGACAACTTTGTCTCCCTGCGGCGTCATTACGCCTTCTTGCAAAAGTCGAAGTCGTAGCCGCTCCCCCGCTGCCCCGACGATGGATGGCACGTTCTCGAGTCTGCCGATGGACCCTTTGAGTACGACGAACCCTTCCTCCGTGTACAGACCTCTGCCATCCGCACCGCCGCGGCGGCAGTAGAAGACTTCTCCTTCTCCCTTGTTCTCCGCGTTCACAACAGCGACCGGGTCAAAGACCGGATAGCCCAACGTCGTGACAAGCGTCTTCGCCGTCTCGTAAATCTCCTGGCAATCAGCTTCCATTGGCGCAGGTGTGTATGGCTTGGCCCCACTGTTGCCGTTCTCAATGGAGAACCGCGCGGCCTCAGTCGCTGCCTTGATAAACAGCCACTCCAGATACAGCGCGTGGGTCTGGGTCAAGCTATTGGTGAGAGATACGACCACCAACGCCTTGTTCCAGAATTCTTTGTTCTGGTTGTGCTGCGCGAGTCGACCCGGTAGCGCACCTGTCTGGCCAACGTAGACCTGCTGAACTTCAGCGTCCGCGTTGCCGCCTACGAGGAGGTAAACGCCCACTTGCTGAGCTTCCGGCGTTTTGCAGAACTCACCGAGTAGACTCCTCGGGACCTCGACGACTCGAACAATCCGCGTCGTGATTTCCGCCACGCGAATCCCCCGCGGGTCGCCAGTCGGCAAGAAAATCTGGATGGTTTGAGGTCTAGGGCCCACACGGTCTCCAGTAATCGTACGTCGACATGCCTACGCACGAAGGCGCGCCGGCCTTTGTGCACGTAACACCTGCGCGGTTTGGGGTGACTTGCTGAAGTGATGAAAGACCTCTAGCACCGAATGATTGGCGGCCAGCGCCTCAGCTTGTGACGATGTGACCTTGCCGTATCTCACATCAGCCGAACAATTAGCGGCCACGACGGCCCCTGGAGGAACGACAATTCCGAGCTCCTCCTGCAAGAGTCCCCGCAAGTGCTCAAGGTCGTGGCCTTTTGCGCCGCCGGTTGGAAAGCGCTTGTCCCCAACGTCGAGGACGCCCTTCATCGTCTTCTCAACCGCTTGTTCAGCGGCCCATCGTGCCTGACCATAGCGCCCACCTATCACAGCTGCGGTGGACTCCAGGTAGTCGGTAACGGCCATGCTAAGAAGAGGGGTGTCGGGCAGCTGGTTAGCCCATTCGAGAGAATGCAGCGTCGAAATATAGAACTGGAACATGTGCGCCAGGGCAGCATCCGAGAGTCGGTCCGCAAGCCCTTGCGGCAGCTTCTCGACAGCGCATAAGACGTTAAAACTCGAATCCACGCCTCGACCGCCAACCGTCACACCACGATTTCCCAAGTCGCGGTCGACGAAATACCTTACTGGTCCCCAATAGCGCTTTGCCCTCAGCTCCCACACTGCATTCCCCAGCACGACCGGTGCTGAGCCAAGTGCCATGTCCGTCTTGAGCTGGTCGCCATAGGCCTCCTCGTACCATTTGAGCGCTTTGGCTATGAGCACTTCGCCAGAAAACCCGGGACGCTCAGCAAGCTCCCGGGGTGGGAATATGTTGCCGCCCCAGCCGAATGCCCCGTACAACGTATGCGCGATATGGAGAGGCCGTCCGACGACTTCGACTCCCTGCGAAGCTAAGGCGCTATCGGCGGCGGACATCAGCGCTTCGAAATCCGCGGCAGTCTCCGGGATGGCGGACCACGTGAACCGCTTCATTGCAACACCCGCCGCTCGTCGATACTCATCTGACCAGTGACAGCGCTGCTAATCAGTGCAGACCGGTACTCCTCAAGGCGACAAGTGTGATTTCGCACATGGTTAAGCAGCGCTAGATGATGCTGTTCGCAAATAGAAGCCGTTCGAACGATTTCAAGCTGTTTGCCCAGCGGCGGCAGCGGTATATGAATGTCACGGATATTGGAGCAATTTAGGTGCGGATGCAGCGCACCCGTTGAATACATGATGAAGCAAGCCCTGCCATACGAACTGCGTAATACGAGTTCTAAATACCGAGGGTCGACGGCACCGACTTTCGGGCGAGCAATAATCAGTGCATGACAATTGCAACCAACGAATTCCTGCGGCACGACCGCTGTCTGTCCAATGTCTCCGGTTTGGACGATGAGTATGTCGCCTGCTTGCAATATGGACTTCGAGTGAGCTCTCGACCAATCTTCGCTTACGTAGTACTCGCCTCGTGTGAAGTCGATGGCGCCGCTTTTTATGTGGAGTGATTGCAGGTATCGCACTCCTTCTGTTGTAAGAATGTCTCGCGTAGGACCAACGTATCCGTTTGTGAGCTTTGTCGTCAGCCGCGCTAATTGCGGAAACTTCCAGCCTGCCGGCAAATCGGCGTCGCGGTCGCCGGGGATTAGTTGAGTGCTGCCACCCTGGCTGTGTCCACTAATGAGCGCCAGTAGCTGCGAGGCGAAGCTCTCCGAAAGCCGCTCCGCTAATAGCCTCTTCTCCGCAATCAACGCATCAATCCGCGCCGTCTTCTCGTCTAGGAAGTCGGCGATGCGCTCTTGCTCCCTTAGGGGTGGCCAAGAGCACTTGAAGTCCCGTATAAAGCCGTCCGGAATTCGCTTCAAGCCACCGGCGCCGAGCATCGACGCGGCGCCTTCTTGCCGGAATGAGTCCGTTTGAACGAAGTAGTGGAGGTAGCGCGGCGACGCGAGGGCGGGTCTCGGGCGGAGCACGGTCAGCTCGGTTGTCCCGAATCCGTGTCCGTCTTGCAGTCCCCGGGCGATAGCCGATTTGCCATTCTCAAAGCATGGCGTAACCTTGGCCATCAATAGGTCGCCATCGGCGAAATAGGAATAGCCAGCTTTCGCTTCCCCTACGGTTTTGCTGTTCTCGAGAGAGAGGCGGCCATCTTCTCCAACTGCCTCCATCGGCACGAAGCTAACAATTCGCTCTGTGTCCGCAGCGAGGTCGGCCGGGATATGTGGATTCAACTCGGCAACGTACCGTAGCCGGGTTGTTGGCCGACTAGTCACGCCAACACTCCTTTCATCAGCTCCACAAACCGCTTCTCCATCTCTCGAATCTCCTTCGCGATAACGTGCGGCGGCCGCGGTGGTTTGTAGACGTAGAAGTATCGGTTGAAATTGATTTCGTAGCCGACCTTGCCGGTCTTGCCGTCCTTCTCGTCTACGATGTCGGCGTTCACCCAAGCGTCGGGAACGTGTGGAAGAACCTCGCGCTTTAAGTACATCTCGATGGACTCACTCAACGGGACATTCTCGGTATCGCGCAGCTCCGGGTCGTAGGGCTTCTGGCCCTTCTTCACCTTGACCTCCACGCCGGGCTGCGGCGGACGGTCCACAGTTACCTTGCGGTAGCCGAAGAACGTGGTGGGAAACTCCTTGTTCACGATACGCGGCGGTTCTACCTCCTTCGCTTCGACGGCGCCGCCATTGGCTTTCACCGGCTCGCGGTACTCGAGGCTGAAGGTCGCGTCCTTCTTCCTCGACGAGTACACGCTGACGATTTGGTCGATTTGTTCGTCCGTCACGTACACCCGCTTGTTGCCCAAGCTCTTCTTCATCTTGGCGTACATGCGCGTAGCGTCGATTAGCTGAACCTTCCTTGCGCGCTCGGCCGGCTTGTTGTTATCGAGCACCCAAACATAGGTCGCGATGCCAGTGTTGTAGAAGAGGTCGGTAGGCAGCGCGATGATGGCGTCAAGGAGGTCGTTCTCCAGAATCCAGCGACGAATCTCTGATTCCCCGGAGCCCGCGTCACCGGTGAAAAGCGGGCTGCCGTTGAGAACGATGCCGATACGGCTACCTCCAGTGCCGTCTTTGGCGACAGGCCGCATCTTCGAGATGAGGTGTAGCAAGAAGAGCATCGAACCGTCGGAGATGCGCGGCAGACCCGGTCCGAAGCGGCCAGCGAAGCCCTTCTTCTCGTGCTCGGTCTTGACTGCCTCGGCTACCTTCTTCCACTCCACGCCAAAGGGCGGGTTGGAAAGCATGTAGTCGAACTTCTCGCCGGCGAATGCATCGTGTGAGAGGGTGTTGCCGAAGTGAATGTTCTCGGGGTTCTGCCCTTTGATGAGCATGTCTGCCTTGCAGATGGCGTACGACTCATCGTTGAGCTCCTGCCCGAAGAGCGCGAGCTTTCCGGAGGCGTTCATCTCGGCCAAGGTGTTTGCTGCCACCGAGAGCATCCCGCCGGTGCCGGCAGTGGGGTCGTACAACGAACGGACGACACCCGGTTTGGCCAGCGCCTCATCGTCGCCGGCGAAAAGGATGTGGACCAGCAGCCGAATAACTTCGCGGGGGGTGAAGTGTTCACCCGCTGTCTCGTTTGAAGCTTCCGCGAAGCGCCGGATGAGCTCTTCGAAGACGAGGCCCATCGTTTCGTTAGGCACCTTATCCGGGTGCAAGTCGACGGCCGCGAACTTCTGGACGAGCATGAACAGCAGGTTCTTGTCGTCAAGCTCACGCACGCGCTCAATGAACTTGAAGCGCTCGAAGACATCCCGGGCGTCCGGTGAGAAGTCGCCGATGTACGCGACCAGGTTCTGACGGATGTGCTTCTGGTCCGCGAGCAAACCCGGCAGGGTGAAGCGGCTGACGTTGTAGAACGTCTGCTTGCTCTTCCGGCGGAGGAAGACGTCCGGGTTGACGCCCTCGTTCTTCCGTTTAGCGTGCTCGGCGACAACCGCCTCCTTTGTGGGCTCAAGGACGCAGTCCAACCGGCGCAGGAGTGTGAATGGCAGGATGACCTTGCCGTAATCGGCCTGCTTGTAATCGCCGCGCAGCAGGTCGGCGACGGACCAAAGGAATGAGGCGAGTTCCTGGAAGCTCATAAGTTCTTGTGGTTACAGGGAAGTGCGGTCCCGGCAGAAGCAAAGACCGTGACTTTCGGACATATCGGCCGTCAATGGGCAGTGTCGGCACGATGTTTAGCCGTCCGCCGCCGATAGTAACCAATTGATTGATTGGGCGAAACCCGCATAGCTGGCCTATAGGAGCCCGTGCCGTCCCCCGACGGAAGACTGGGGACTGGCAGTACACAGCTAAACGGTAACGGCGAGTTCGGACGCGCAGCAGCGCTCTACGACGCGCCCCGCGCAGGCGGGTTGAGAGGGCCGTTACCGGGTTACCGGCTCACAACCGCCTTCCCTTTAGAATCCGCTACGGAGCGTCAATCGGCCTCATGGCTGCGCGAAGGTCTCGTGAGCTAATGCCCGTGAAAACATCGACTGTCCCATGCGGGAGCCATCCTCCTTGCCGAACTCGGAGTTGGACGCGGTGACGATGCTCCTGAGGGCTCCGCGCAATGCCTCCTCGATGACGTCGTGAGTTGCACAGCCAGCACGCGGCGACGATGTTGTTGGGCTGGTCATCGCCGCCGTCCTGCTTTGCGACCAAGTGCTCCGCGGTGCAGCGGCGTAGCGCGTGCTGTCGCGTGGTCAGAGGATACTTGGCGCGAAACGCATCCGGCTCATCGAGCCAGATGGGCATGTCACAGTAGAAACAACGACCGCATTGGCGAAGAAAGGCGGCGCGGCGAGATTTCGCGAGTTGAGAGGGCATGGAGCCTCCAATGGATTGGAAAGCCCCTCTCGCCCGTAAGTGGCATCGCGGGGAAGCCAGGCGGCAATGACCGCACAGGCCACAACGGAGGTGGGGTAGCCCGAATGCCTCCGCGGTCAATGATGCTCCCGTACGCGGCGCTTTGCAATTACAGGATGGCGTCGCGGTTGTGAAAACTTCACGGTGCGCCGGACCCAGCGTTGGCGCTCCGGCCGAACTCGTAAGTAACGCTTACAGGTTGTCCTCGAAGTTGCTGTGCCTGTGTCTCCAGGCACGAACCAACCATCATGCAGGGCGGAGGGCGGTGTTTCCGAGGACAAGTGCGGGGTCAAGCTCAAAGCCCTGATAGTCGAATGCGCCGCTTACTCGCTCGCAGTCGGCCTCAGAAGTCCCGTTCTCACGCAATACAGCATACCAACGCTGGCGAACGACGGCCTGTATCTTGTCGACGATGGTTGTCGCCTCTTCGCGCGTCAACATGAAGCGGACCGTCTCGGACAACAGGTTTGCTCGGTTGGCGTAGCGGCCGAACGTGCCGACTACGAGCGCCAAGTCGCGCTTCTCGACGCTGACCAGTGGATTGGGGGTGAGGTCGTAGACGGGCGAGAGCTGAAAATCGCGCGTAGGTGCGATGAGAGCGTGATTACGCGGATGGTCATCGGTGTTGGAGATGAGCGCGTTGAAGACCATGCGACCGTAGAGCTCGGCCAAGTCCACTTTCGGGCGCGAGCTCCGCCGGCGCAGCTCGTCAGCGAGCAATAGGTACGACCAGCGCTCGCGCGACTGCGCGGTATCTTCAGTGTCGAGTACCGTAAGGCCGCTCACCATGCGATGGCGCAAGTAGCCGCCATCGACTTTCTCTCGGTCGAAGCGCTTGATGAGCACGACGTCGGCGTTGCCGACACGCACGAGCTTGGACTCGGCTGGGTGCAGGCCGCACTCATGCGCCAACTTCAGCATCGAGTGTTCGACCCGCGCGTTGGACCAGCGGTCGCCACGGTCGGGGAACTTGGCTATCCAGAGTCCATCCGCGTCCTCGACGACATTTTTAGGACGAGCGCCTCCCATTGAGGTTCCAGGACGCAACAGCGCTTCGGCCTGAGCCAGCTGGGGGTCGGGCTCGGCGTCATCGTCGTCGCCAAGGATTTGCTCGGCGAGGCGCAGAAGCTTTTCGAGTTCGATGGCACGGTTGTAGCCGCGGAATGGACCGGGAGGTTTGGGGCCAAGGCCGAAAGACAGAGCGCCGGCGCGGTCGTCGGGCGAGTGCAGGAGTAGGAAAGGCTCATCGAGGACGGTACGACCCACCTCGCGCTCAATGACCCGGCGGCCCCAAGAGTCGGGTAGTGCGTCGCGCAGAGCGCCGAAAATGCCGTTCAGCCTCGTGGTGGTCATCACCCGGTCGGTAAGCGGCAGCTCGAACGGCTCCAGCGGGACGGCGTCGGGCCGCGCGCGGTATTGGCGGCCGTAGCCGAACGTGCCGACGGATATGCCGTCGCGCACTGTTTGCCGGTAGTAAGCCGCGGCGACTGTCTCAAGCGAGCCAGGCATCTGCAGGTAGACGAAGATGCGCTGCTCAGAAGTCATCGTCGGCCTTCGACTTGGAATGCCTCACACGCTCTGGCAAGTTGGCGATTTCCAGAGTGCCGCCCTCGTGGTCGTCTTCGGGCTTCAAGACTTCGGTGAACATGTTCTCAAGGCCCATGGCCCAAGCCAACGCAAGGTAGGCACCAATGCCGGTCTGGACGTTGCCGGCCTCGACCGCGCGTGCCGTGTCGTACGCGATACCAGCCTTTGCGGCGAGCTCACGCAGCGTGAGACGCCTCCGCTTGCGAGCAAAGCGAAGGCGGACGCCTAGCAGGCGCGCCTGAATGAGTACAGCGTTTGGTGCGGTATGCGCGAGCCTTAGTTGCTGCGGCATGGTGAAACCGTCCGTAAGTGCTTTAAGAACGGTTTGAGTATGCCAGATAAGCGGTTTGGCGTCAAGCAGTAAAACGGGTCAAGCCGTTCTAAAGCCAGATAAAGTTGGTTTAAACCGTTTTTTCGATTACTTCTAACCTCTATCCCGACCCACGTGTGTCTATAGCGGGTGCCCACTGGACCGAACTGGTGGTTTCAAGGACGTGCAGGGCCTGCCGCCTCCGAAAATTCACCTCCCACGCAACATTCACTTGGCCCGGCACCTTCATCATGATGCCCATCGTCGACATGATGATGTGCGACGCTCCACTAAACGATACTGACGAACGGTCGTTCGATGACGGCTGCTGACCGTGTATTGTGCGTCGAACATTCATTCGACACAAAGAACGATATGGACGACGGCGCCTACCTTGCCAAGCTCCGCACCTACTGGAAGCGACACCAAGCCTTCCCATCCATGGCCAAACTCACGGAGGTCGTCGGCCTGTCATCGACCTCCAGCGTCTTCGCCCTGGTCGGCCGCCTGACGGAAGCTGGCTACCTCGAGCGCGTAGAAGGGCGCATTGCGCCCACCCGGAAGTTCTTCGCCCGGCCGGTCTTGGGTCGCGTCAGGGCTGGACAGCCCGAGCCCGCGAGCCAGGAGCAGCCAGAGGTCCTGACGATTGATGACTACCTCATCGACGACCCCAACAGGACGGCGCTCGTGACCGTTCGCGGCGACTCAATGAAGGACGCTGGGTTGCTCGACGGCGACCTCGTGGTCGTGGAAACCAACTCCGCAACCAGGCCAGGGGACGTCGTCGTCGCCGTCGTCGACGGTGAGATGACGGTCAAAACGCTCCGTCTTGACCGAAAGGGGCAGTTCTACCTCGAACCAGCCAACGCAACCTATGAGTCCATCCGTCCGCGGGGCTCACTCGAAATCATGGGCGTCGTAATCGGTTCGCTTCGCCGTTATCGGCGACGAGCCTGACATAGCACCGCCGGCGTAGCCGGCATCCCAACAAACCGAAGCGCGCGGCCTTTTGCCGTGCGATGGATGTGCTCACCCTTGCCCTGCAATGAATCCAAGCCCAGCTCTCACCCCGCAACAACTCGTGTGGAAAGCCCGGCGCTACTTGCGCGATGCCGCGAACGTCAGCTGTTCTACGCATACTCGGTACTCCGCAGCGATGAGTGCGTTGGAGTGCCTGTGCCTGGCCGGCATCGGTGACGGTCATGACGAGATAATGGTGGACCTCTGGGAAGCCTCGCGCTACGACGTCGACGCCTGGCCCCAACTGGCGCAAGTAGCGGTTGTGGTTGCACACGTGACCGGGTTGCTCCCGCGTGAACCGCAGGCATGAGAATGCGTGTCGTGCGCATGCGGGAGCGCGGCGTAGCGCTCGACCGCGCCAAACTGCGTTCGGCGGAGGGAGTGGTCGGCGACCTCTATGTGGAGGAGCACGTCGACGAAGTGCATGGCCGCACTTTGCGTATCGCGCGGCTGGCGCCGGAACGCCCGCGCGACCCGGTACTACTGCCTCCGCTGCGCGACGTCCAGTTGCTGTGGATAGGCGGCTACGGCTGCATGCTGACGGGCATCGAGCACATCAGCGACGCCGCCTTTGCACAGAGTTGGTGGTGCCGGTCATGCTGACCTTGGATTCGGGTGGCTTTCGCTTGGTTCGCTTCTTCGCCGCGGCCCGCACCTCGGCCAACTCTGCCTCCGACATTCCCGGGAGCACGAAGCGAACGTCAGCTAGATGCATGGCGTACAAGCACTGGATAAAGAACGCCAACGGAAACTTGCCGCGATTGACCTTGTTGCTCAGGGTCGTGGGCGGAATATCCTCGCCGAACGACTCGAGCGCGCGGGACAACTCCTTGTACTTGACGCGTCGTTTGCGGAGCAGGTCGCGCATGAAGGCGCCGGCTTCACGCTCCCAAAACGTCGGCGGCGACGCTTCTTTCTTTTGAACAGCCATGCGGACAAAGGCTAAGGAAACCGGCTTGCCGATTCCACAAAATCCTCATGCATGGGGATTTTTAACTGACCGGCCGGTTGGGATGCCGACGATGCGTGGTCGTGGTGTGCGATTGCGGAAACGGGATGCTTACACGCAAGCACCCCTGACGTGGTTGCACGTCCAGTTCTTATTCGAGGCCATTGGAGTCAAACGATGCGCGTGTCAGTGAATCCGATTTTCGAAATGGGTCGGCCGGTGCCGGCAGCCAAGCGCAAGGCACCGCCTGAGTCGCGAGGGCTGCTGAAATTTCTGGAGCGCCGCATCCACACGCTCGGCCGAATCACCAAGACTGCAAACGTGGTCACCATGGTGGATGGCATGGAGCAACCCGTGGTGCCCGAGCTGGTGGACGCCGAGCTCATCTGGGTGGACGACCAGAAGATGCGCATTCGCGGCTTGGAAGTGGTGGAAGGCGTCACATATGGTCAGACCTGGGAAGTGACGGTGGTCTGATGCTCCGGGTCAGTATTCACGCGGGCCCACTCGCCAAGATGTCGGTGTTTAACCGCGTCGACTGGCTCGATATCGGGTACGCCGATTTGGGTCCCATCGCGAACTACAAGGCCCTGCTGTTTACGGCTGGCCAAGGGGCCGGGCCTCCGATTGCCATCAACGCGTACCCGCGTTGGTCAGCGAGCCTGTGGGACTTGGTGGCACGCGCTGTAGCACTGGCCTTGGCACCCGACCCCGACCACCGGTCAGAGACGATTCCCGCGCTTCCCGAGAAGCCCAAGCATGTTGCCTTCGCCAACCGAATCTCCGCGGTGGTTGAGCACTACCCTGCGGGCACCGCGAATCGGAAGCGGCTCTTGGCCAGCGCCGAGGTGTGGCGGTTCGGCCGTCCCAGGGGCATGTACCGCGCTCGATTCGAGGAAGACACCATGCCGGTCAAGGAAGTCGACAACTTCCTCTTCCGACCCGAGCGTATGCGACCGGTTGAACTTCTTCTCCACGCCGCCGTATTGCGCCTGTCGGGGCAGCATGACGTGATGCCACCGCGACCCTCGTTGGTCGTTCCCGAGCTCGAGAAGGACGGGCGCAAGTACGTACCGCTTCACAAGCTTCCTGAGCCGGCACGCACCGGGTTCGCCCGCTGGCTCGAGCGCAACAGCGAACCGCCAGAGAAGCATCCCAACGCGCCCGAGGGCATCGCGCCGGAGCCAACCTACGCGCTGTTCTTGAGGACCGCGGTGTGACCACTGCAGCCGCCGACAACAAGCCGTGCTCGCCGCCGAAGCCCACGCGACGGCGCAGCGGCACCGCCACATGGCATTTGTCGACCGGAGCGGTCGACTTGTCAGTCAGCACCGTACTGCGTTGGACGGAACTGCAGTGCATTGACTACCTGGTCACGACACGCTTCGGCGGGTGGAAGACCGTGCGCTGCCCGAAGTGCGGCACGGTGGGCCCCCATTGCTGGAAGGCGAAGGAGCGCCGCTGGCGGTGCACTGGATGCCGCACCTCCTTCAGCATTACCTCAGGCACCATCTTCAGCGGCCATAAGTTGCCGCTGAGGGAAATCGTTGCCGCGACCATGCTATTCACCAACTCGGCCGCCGGGCAACCGGCCTTGGAGCTTCGACGGCATCTCAAGCGTGCCTACAACACGGTCTACGTGCTGCAGCAGAAGCTTCGTGAAGGGATGCTCCGTGGACACAACGTTGGGTTGGTGAACGGCGATATCGAGATGGATGGCGCCCATCAGGCTGGCCGGCGTTCAGAGGAGAAACGAGGCAAGCCGCAGATTTCCCAACCTGTGGGTAACACTCCGGAGGACAGTGAGAAGAGCCAACGTGCGCTGACCCAGAGAGGTAAGCAGAAGGAGCGCAAAGCGCGCGCCGAGAAGGCCGCCGGCCAACGAGACCCCGACTTTCGCAAGAAGCTGCCTGGCGAGCGCCGCATCCTGTTTGCCATTCGTCAGCGCTCCGGCGTGCGCGGCAAGGGAGCCGTTGCAACGCGGGTGGGTGTTGGCAAGATTGAAGGGGACGTAGAGGCGAAGTCGATGGTCAACCACTATGTGGCGGTCCCCGAGAGCATTCTGAATTCGGACACGGTCAAGGCGTACAACGAACTCGGCAAGTCGTTCATCGAGCATCGCACGGTCGAGCACTCCACGACGTTCCGCGGTCCGAACGGAGAGAACAACAATCAAGCTGAGGAATACAACTGGCGGTACGACCGTGCGGAGAAAGGCATCTATCTCAACATCGAGCCCAAGTACATCTTGGATTATGCCTCTGAGATTGCCTTCCGTTCAGATACGCGACGTCTCTCCAATGGCAAGCAGTTGAAGCTTGCCTTGCACGTCGCGATGAGCGTCGGCAAGTCGCTGTTCTGGGCGGGCTTCACCCATGGCAAGCACCGCGACTTTGAGTTCCTGCACCCTGAAAACCAGGCAGCGCCGGCCAGCGGACCGCCCAAGGGCCATAGCCCCATCTCCATGCAGAACGGGCGACCGCCGCGCTAGTCGTCGGTCACGGGCGCCTGCGCCACCACGGTAGCTCCACGCGCGGCGGCTTGACGCCGCAGGTCGTCAAGCGTCTCACACGACTTTCTGGTCCACCGCCACCGGACCCTCGCTTTGTCGTCCTCGTCGAGGGCGTCGTTTACTCGTTCGATGTACCCTTGGGCTGCCGCCGTACGCAGGCATCGGCCGAGGGCATCGTTTAGCCAGCGGCCGCGGTCTTTTCGCGACACGAACACCAACGATAGAGCCATTGCCACGTAGTGGCCCACCTCCCACGTTGTGATGGCTTCAGGGGCTGCCGACCTTACTGCGTCAACGACGGTCGCCCTGAGGGCCCCATGCTTCCCGTACAGGCCCTTCTGTGCCTGAATCGGCTCAATGGCCTCTGGGTTCAGAGCGGGGTCAAACCTCCTAATCAGACGGTCACATGCATCTCGGTCGCTCTTAGCCCGCGAAAGGTCAGCCGTTATTTCCGCAAGTAGCCGTTCCAGACGCAGAACATCGCCGTCCGCTCGAGCACGTGTCTCCGCAAGTCCTTTGAGGTAGGAATTCGTTTTGGTCATTCGTGCGGGCATGCGACTCAGCATACCCGCGTATAGGGGGCAGTTTTGGCGTCAACCGCCCCCGACAGGCCCAATCCGGGCTCCAACCCGCGTTCGGGTGCCAACTGCGTAGTAACACCCTTTGGAACGCGCCCGTGATCATCGCCGCCTGGAACGTCAACTCCCTCACCATCCGGCTGCCGCGGCTCCTGCCGTGGCTCGCGGAGGTGCGCCCGGACGTCGTGTGCCTGCAGGAGACGAAGCTCGAGGACCCGAAGTTTCCCGTGCAGGCGATCGCCGACGCCGGCTATGCCGCGCATTACTGCGGGCAGAAGACGTACAACGGCGTGGCGATCCTCGCGCGCCGCGACCTCGCGGTCGAGGATGTGCGCATGGGCATCGACGGCTTCGCCGACGAGCAGAAGCGCGTCATTGCGGCAACCGTCGCCGGCGTCCGCGTCGTCGGCGTGTACGTGCCGAACGGGCAGGCGGTCGGGTCGGAGAAGTACCAGTACAAGCTCGCGTGGTACGCCGCGCTCGCGCAGATGCTGCGCAGCGAGCTCGCGCGCCATCCGCAGCTCGTCGTGGCCGGCGACTTCAACGTCGCACCCGAGGACCGCGACGTGCACGATCCCGCGGCGTGGGAAGGCCAGGTGCTGTGCTCCGAGCCCGAGCGTGCCGCGTTCCGTGCGCTGCTCGCGGTCGGCCTGAAGGACAGCTTCCGCCTGTTCGAGCAGCCCGAGAAGACGTTCTCGTGGTGGGATTACCGCATGCTGGGCTTTCCGAAGAACCACGGGCTGCGCATCGATCACGTGCTGTTGTCGGAGGCGCTGGCGGCGCGGTGCACGGCGAGTCGCATCGATCGGAATATGCGCAAGGGCGAGAAGCCGTCGGATCACGCGCCTGTGTTGGTCGAATTGCGCGACGCGTAGCGGCTGCCCCTCACCCCAGCCCTCTCCCCGCGAGCGGGGAGAGGGAGCTCTTCGGTAGGGGGCAACGCAAGCTCGCGACGCCCGCTCTGAGATGACTCCCTCGCCCCGCTTGCGGGGAGAGGGCTGGGGTGAGGGGCGGCGCCACGCACCCGCTCAGCAAAGCCGCGCAGCGCCCCAGTCCGGCAAACTCCATTTGCTAGACTCGGCGCCGCCATGGTCTTTGCTTCACCCATCTTCCTCTTCCTGTTCCTCCCGCTGACGCTCGCCGCCTACTTCGCGGCGCCGCGCGGCTGGCGCAACGGCGTGCTGCTCGTCGCGAGCCTCGTGTTCTACGCGTGGGGCGAGGCGCCGTACCTCGCGCTCGTCATCGGCTCGGTGCTCTTCAACTACGCGATCGGCGGGGCGATCGGCCGCACCGAGGCGATCCCCGCTCGCAAGCGCTGGCTCGCGGTCGGCGTCGCCGGCAACCTCGGCGCGCTCGCCATCTTCAAGTACGCGAACTTCGCCGTCGCCAACATGAACGCGCTGGCGCCGGTGCTCGCGATCACGCCGCTCGCGGTCGCGGCGATCCCGCTGCCGCTCGGGATCTCGTTCTTCACGTTCCACGCGATCTCCTACGTCGTGGACGTCTACAAGCGCAACGCGCACGCCGAGCGCAACCTGCCGCGCTTCGCGCTCTACATCCTGCTCTTTCCGCAGCTGATCGCCGGCCCGATCATCCGCTGGCGCGACATCGCCGCGCAACTGCCCGCGCGCGAGCAACGCATCGCGGACGTGGCTTACGGCATCCGCCGCTTCGTGCTGGGCCTGGGCAAGAAGGTGCTGATCGCCAACACGCTCGGCCGCATCGCCGACGCGATCTTCGCGCTGCCGGCCGCGGACCTCACCACGCCGCTCGCGTGGCTCGGCCTCGCCTGCTACACGCTGCAGATCTACTTCGACTTCTCGGGCTACTCGGACATGGCGATCGGCCTCATGCGCATGTTCGGCTTCCGCATCCTCGAGAACTTCAACTACCCGTACATTGCGCGCAGCATCCGCGAGTTCTGGCGGCGCTGGCACATCTCCCTGTCGAACTGGTTCCGCGACTACCTCTACATCCCGCTCGGCGGCAACCAGCGCGGCGAGCGCCGCGCGTACGCGAACCTCGTGATCGTGTTCCTGCTCTGCGGCCTGTGGCACGGCGCGAGCTGGCCGTTCGTGCTGTGGGGCGCGTGGCACGGCCTCTTCCTCGTGCTCGAGCGCATGGGCGTCGACCGCGCGCTGCGGCGCATCGGCCCACTGTCGCACGTCTACGCGATGCTCGCGGTGATGGGCGGCTGGGTGCTGTTCCGCTGCGAGACGCTCGCGCAGGCGACGGGCTACTACGCGGCGCTGCTCGGCCACGCGGCCGGCGATCCGCTGCGCCATCCGGTCGCGGAGTTCCTCGATCCGTTCGTGCTCCTCACGCTGGCCGCCGGCGTCGTGTTCGCCACGCCGCTCGCGAAGGCGATCGGCCGCTGGCGCGACGGCATGGGCGCGCGCGGCGGTGCCGCCGGCCACGCGGTGCTCACCCTCGACGTGGTGTGGCTCGCCGCAGTGTTCGTCGTGGCGAGCGCGTTCCTCGCCGCCGGCACCTACAATCCGTTCATCTACTTCCGCTTCTGACGATGCCGCGCCCCCCATCGTCCCGCGCACGCTGACATGGCCGATCCGCTCGCCCTGCCCGCCGTGCCGCCGCCCGCGCCGGACGGCCATCGCCTGCGCGACCGCATGCTCACGCTGCTGTTCGCGATCGCGATCGCGTGGCCTGCGTGCGCACTCGTCTTCACGTGGTCGCGCACGCTCACGCGCTTCGAGAACCGCCCGATGGCACCGTGGCCCGCGCCCGCGCTCTCGCGGGAGTTCGCGCCGGCGTTCGACCGCGCATTCTCCGATCGCTTCGGCGGCCGCGACGCGCTCGTGCGCCTGCATCACGCGGGCCTCCTCGGCCTCTTCGGCGTGTCGAGCCTGCCCAACGTGATGCGCGCCGACGACGGCTGGTTCTACTGGCTGGGCGAGGATGGCCACTCGCTCGACCGCCACTACCGGCAGACGCTGCCGTTCCCGCAGGCGGACGTCGACAACACGGTCGCGGAATTCGCCCGTCGGCGCGACTGGCTCGCCGCGCGCGGCATCGCCTACGTGGTGATGGTGGTGCCCGAGAAATTCACGATCTATCCCGAGCACCTGCCCGCGTGGGTCGCGCCCGCGAATCCGCCCACGCCCTACGACCGCGTCGTCGAGGCCGTGGCGAAGGACGGCCGCGTGACGCTCCTCGACCTGCGTCCCGCATTGCGCGCGGCGAAAACGCGCGATCGCGTGTACTACATGACGGACTCGCACTGGAACTTCAACGGCGCGATCGTCGGCTACGAAACGCTGATGCGCGCGGTGCAGGCGGCCCTCGGCGCGAAGCTGCCCGCGATCGTGCCGGCCGCGCGGCCTCCGTACACGCCCGGCGTCGACTACTACAGCGGCGACTTGATCCAGATGCTCGGCCTGCCGGGCCGCATCCGCGAGGACGACGTGGCGCCGCTCGGCAAGGTGCTCGCGGAAGCCGCGCACCGTTGCGCGAAGCGCACCGACAAGGACGAGTTTCCCGGCTTCGAGTTCTACGCGTGCGACAAGCCCGGCCTGCCGCGTGCCGTCGTGCTGCGCGACTCGATGGCGATCCCGCTGATCCCGCTCTTGTCCGAGAACTTCAGCCGCGTGGTCTACGTGAGCAGCCGCGCGCTCGACCTCGCGATGATCGAGCGCGAGAAGCCGGACATCGTCATCGAGGAGCTGGTCGAGCGCAACCTGCACGCGCCGGCGGCGTTCCCGATTCCGCGCTAGCCCCTGATGCCGCCCTTGCGCAGCTCAGGCTCCAGCCCGAGCTCCTGGATCTTGCGCGTGAGCGTATTGCGGCCCCACCCGAGCCACGCCGCCGCTTCCATGCGGTGACCGCCGGTGTGCGTGAGTGCGCGGCGGATCAGCGTCTTCTCGAACTCCTGCTCCAGCCGGTCGCCGACGTTGCGCTCGCCGCGGGCCAGCGCCAGCGCGAGCTCGCGGTCGAGCGCGTGCTGCCAGTCGACGTCGCCCGCCTCGCCGCTCGCCACCGGCGCCTCGCGCAGTTCCGGCGGCAGGTCCGCCACCTCGATCCGCTGGCCCGGCGCCATCACCGTGAGCCAGTGGCAGACGTTCTCGAGCTGGCGCACGTTGCCCGGGAACGCGAACTGCGTGAGCACCTTCTGCGCATCCTCGGACAGCGCCTTCGGCTCGACCGCGAGATCGCGCGCGCTCTTCTGCAGGAAATGCCGCGCGAGCGGCGCGATGTCCTCGACGCGCTCGCGCAGCGGTGGCAGCCGCAGGCGCACGACGTTGAGGCGATGCATGAGGTCCTCGCGGAAGAGGCCCTGGCGCACGCGCTCCTCCAGGTTCTGGTGCGTGGCCGCGATGATGCGCACGTTCGCGCGCAGCGGCGCGTGGCCGCCGACGCGGTAGTACTCGCCGTCGGCCAGCACGCGCAGCAGGCGCACCTGCAGGTCCGCGGGCATGTCGCCGATCTCGTCCAGGAACAGCGTGCCACCCTCGGCCTGCTCGAAGCGGCCGCGGCGCATCGCCTGCGCGCCGGTGAACGAGCCGCGCTCGTGCCCGAACAATTCCGACTCGAGCAGGTCCTTCGGTATCGCGGCAGTGTTGATGGCGACGAACGGCATCGCCGCGCGCGGGCTGTGCCGGTGCAGCGCGCGTGCGACGAGCTCCTTGCCGGTGCCCGATTCGCCCGTGATCATCACCGTCGTGTTCGACTGCGACAGGCGCCCGATCGCGCGGAACACCTCCTGCATCGCGGGCGCCTGCCCCAGGATCTCGGGCGTCTCCGCGACCGCCGCGCTCGCCGGCGGCACCACCGCGGTCTCGGTGGTCGCGCGGCGGATGAGCGCGAGCGCGTGATCGATGTCGAACGGCTTCGGCAGGTACTCGAATGCGCCACCCTGGAACGCCGCCACCGCGCTGTCGAGGTCGGAATACGCGGTCATGATGATGACCGGGATCTGCGGATGCTGCTCCTTCACCTTCGACAGCAGCGCGAGCCCCGATTCGCCGGGCATGCGGATGTCGGACACGAGCACCTGCGGCTCGCTCACCGCGAGCGCCTGCAGCACTTCGTACGCGGTCGCGAACGTCTTGTACGGGATGCCTTCGCGCGCCAGCGCCTTCTCCAGCACCCAGCGGATGGAGCGGTCGTCGTCGACGATCCAGACGGCCTTGGTGGCGTCGCCGCGCGGCGGCTCGTAGTCGTAGGCGTACATCGTCAGGCGGTTCCCTTCTCGCGGGCGTCGGGTGTCGCGCGCGGCATTTCCAGCGGGAGCAGGATCGTGAACACGGTCTGTCCCGGGACGCTCGTCCATTCGATCGTGCCGTTGTGCTGCGCGACGAATGTCTGGGCGATGGTGAGGCCGAGCCCGCTGCCGCCTTCGCGGCCGGACACCAGCGGATAGAAGATCTTGTCGCGGATCGCGGGCGGCACGCCCGGCCCGTTGTCGGTCACCGACAGCGCAAGCGCGAGCCGGTGCCGTCGCTTGGCGAGCGTCACGCCGCGCGCGATGCGCGTCGTGAACCTGATCTCGGGATCGGGCGTTCCGGTCGACAATGCCTCGGCCGCATTGCGCACGATGTTGAGCACCACCTGCGTGAGCTGCTCCCAGTCGGCGTCGAACTCGGGGATGCTGATGTCGTAGTCCGACACGAACCTGATCGCCGGGAACTCGACCTGCACCACGTTGCGCACGCGCACCAGCACCTCGTGGATGTTGGTGCGCTTGAACGTCGGCAAACGCGACGGCGTCAGCAGCCGGTTGACGAGCGACTGCAGGCGATCGGCCTCGCCGATGATCACCTGCGTGTATTCGAGCAGGTGCGGGCGGTCGAGCTCGGCCTCCAGCAACTGCGCGGCGCCGCGGATGCCGCCGAGCGGATTCTTGATCTCGTGCGCGAGGCTGCGGATCAGGTCGCGGTTGGCCTGCTGCTGCTCCAGCAGCCGCTCCTCGCGCGCGATCTTCAACTGCTGGTCGATGTGGCGGAATTCCACGAGCAGCGACGCGTCGCGCGTGTCGACCGGCGACACCGTGCACGTGAGGTGCAGCTTGCCCTTGCCCACCGCGCCGAGCTCGAGCTCCTGCTCGGTGTACGACGCGCCGCTCACCACCGCCTTCGCGATGGCGCTCTCGAGCGTGCCGCAATCGCCGAAGAGCTCCTGCGGCGTGTGCCCGATGAATTTCGGGCGCGACATCTCGAACAGGTTTTCGGCGGCGGGATTCACGTAGGTGACGCGCAGGTCGGGGCGCAGCATCAGCACGGCCGCGGCGAGCAGGTCGAGCCCGGGATACGCGACTGCCGCAGGTGCCGGCGCCGACGACGGAAAGAGGCGCAGCTTCATGGCAGGCGAATCCGGAGCGCGTCGCGCGCCGCGACGATTCCCCTGCGATTTAGCAAGTTTCGCGCCGAGCGGCGCGCTGCACCGGCAATGCGCGAGTTACCGCGCGGACGCGAGTTCCTTGCGCAGCGCCTCGACGTTGCGCTCGTGCAGCTGCACCGCCTGCCGCAGGCGCCCGATGCGCTCCTGGTACTTGGCGGCGTTCGACTGCTCCTCGGGCAACGGCACGGGCGCGCCGTTGGCGTAGCTCGTCTTCGCTTCGGCGAGCAGCTTCTCCTCGGAGGCGAGCTCGTCGGCGAGGACCTTGCGGCGCATGTCGTCGCGCCCGCGCTGCGTCTCCGCATCGACCTTGGGGAAGCCCGCAGGCGTAGGCGTGCTGCGGCTGCCGCCGGACGATGACGACGACGACGTGCGTGGCGGCGGCGATCCCTCGAGGCCCGGCACGTTGAAGTACGCCGCCACGCCGCTGCCTGTCTTGCACTTGAACGTGGAGCCCTCGACCACGACGGGCTTGTCGACGCATCCCGATTCGCGCGCCTTGGCCGCGAGCGGTTGCGCCTGCGCGATGCCGCCGGCCGCCGCGAATGCGACGACGCCGCACCACGCGAGGGCGCGGGTGCACCGATTTCCTGCAACGGACCGGGTCGTTCGCATGGCGGCGCAGTGTAGCGTACCCCGCGCGGGGGCGGCAAAAGCAAAAGGGGCAGGCGCAACGCCTGCCCCCTTGCTCCACGTAACGCGCGCGCCACGAAGGGCGCTGACATCGTGTGGCCCGCTTACAGGCTGTAGTACATGTCGAACTCGACCGGATGGGTCGTCATGCGGAAGCGCGTGACTTCCTCCATCTTGAGCGTGATGTACGCGTCGATCATGTCGTTGGTGAACACGCCGCCGCGCGTGAGGAACGCGCGGTCCTTGTCGAGGTGGTCGAGCGCCTCGTCGAGCGACGCGCACGGGTGCGGCACCTTCGCGGCCTCCTCCGGCTCGAGGTCGTAGAGGTTCTTGTCCATCGGGTCGCCCGGATGGATCTTGTTCTGCACGCCGTCGAGGCCCGCCATCAGCATCGCCGCGAATGCGAGGTACGGGTTCGCCGTCGGATCCGGGAAGCGCACCTCGATGCGGCGGCCCTTCGGGTTCGACACGTACGGGATGCGGATCGCGGCCGAGCGGTTGCGCGCGGAGTACGCGAGGTTGATCGGCGCCTCGAAGCCCGGCACCAGCCGCTTGTACGAGTTGGTGCCCGGGTTCGTGATCGCGTTGAGCGCCTTTGCGTGCTTGATGATGCCGCCGATGTAGAACAGCGCGAACTCGGAGAGACCCGCGTAGCCGTCGCCCGCGAACAGGTTCTTGCCTTCCTTCCACACCGACTGGTGGCAGTGCATGCCCGAGCCGTTGTCGCCGACGATGGGCTTCGGCATGAACGTGGCCGTCTTGCCGTAGGCATGCGCCGTGTTGTGCACGACGTACTTCAGGATCTGCAGCCAGTCGGCGCGCTTGACCAGCGTCTCGAACTTGGTGCCGATCTCGCACTGGCCGGCGTTCGCCACTTCATGGTGATGGACCTCGACCTCGACGCCCATCTGCTCGAGCGCCAGGCACATCGCGGAGCGGATGTCCTGCAGCGAATCGACCGGCGGCACCGGGAAGTAGCCGCCCTTCACCGTGGGCCGGTGGCCCATGTTGCCGCCTTCGAACTTGTCGCCGGTGGACCACGCCGCTTCCTGCGAGAAGACCTTGCTGTAGCTCCCCGACATGTCGACGTTCCACTCGACCGCGTCGAAGATGAAGAACTCGGGCTCCGGCCCGAAGTAGCACGTGTCGCCGAGCCCGGACGACTTGAGGTACGCCTCGGCGCGCTTGGCGAGCGAGCGCGGGTCGCGCTCGTAGCCCTTGCCGTCCGACGGCTCGATCACGTCGCACGTGAGGAGCAGCGTCGTCTCGTCCATGAACGGATCGATGTTGGCCGTGCCCGGATCCGGCATCAGCAGCATGTCGGAAGCCTGGATGCCCTTCCAACCCGCGATCGACGAGCCGTCGAACGCATGGCCGTGGTCGAACTTGTCCTGGGTGAACTGGTGATGAGGCACCGTCACGTGCTGCTCCTTGCCGCGCGTGTCGGTGAAGCGGAGATCGACGAACTTGACCTCTTTCTCCTGGATCATCTTGAGGACGTCAGCGGGTGTTGCCATGCAAATCTCTCCTGAGCTCGCTTCGTTGGAAAAAGCCGGATGCGGCGACGCGACACCGCGGCGCCTGTTGGGCAATGGTGAGGAAGGCGGGTGTGCGTGCAGACGTTGCAGCGTTTAGCGAGAATCGTGCCCGGTGCCGACGCCCCTGCGATTCAACGAGTTACCGGCGAATGCCGGTTCCCGGTGCAGATAGCGAACCCATTGTGCACCCGTTCGGTGCGGCTGCACAACGTTGGCGCACCAGATTTGGGCAGGCGCTCGGCGCCGTTGGCGCGTCGCAGCAATCCAGTATCCCGCGTTACGGAAAGAAAAGATAGAGCCGGTAGCCCGCCTGGGTGGTGGCGCTCGCGTCGATGAAGAGCTTCACCGGGACCTCCGCGTTGGGCGCGATGCCCTGCGCGAGGTTGGCCGTGCCGCTCGCGTACTCGACCGGCGCCAGCGCCCGGCGCACGACGACCTGGTCCTGGCTGTCGGTCAGCGTGAGCTCGAGGTGCGGGTACCCGATGGCGTAGTGGGTGCGGTTGCG